>NZ_KE386872.1:232429-321621 GCF_000429265.1 Actinomyces gerencseriae DSM 6844 | reverse complement strand
GTCGTACCCGGAAGCGCGCGGTCGTACCTTAAAGACCCTCTAAGGTACGACCGCGCGAAGTTGCGTACGACCGCGCGCGCCGGGGGTACGACCACGCGGCTTTACGTACGACCGCGCGGGACCGATGACGCACGGCGACGAAGCGGCATACGCTCCCCGGCGCCCCGGGCTCCACAGGCCGACGGCGCACGGCGCGCGGACCAGCAGCGCAGGACTGCGGGACCCGCGGAACGCAGCAGAACCCATGCCGACGCCAATGCGCGCACCCGCAAACAACGCGCGACGAGCACCCGGGACCTCCGAGACTCATTCGCGCAGGGGCGCGCCCGGAACGCTCTTAGCGCCGAACGAACCCCGCCGGCGGATAGTGCGGCGCGGGCCGACGTCCTCCGCGGAGACGACGACGAGCGGGCCCCGCCGGCAGGACGACGCAGGCCCGGGACGCGCGCCAGCACTCGCCCCGGAACCATGCCCCCCCGCACCGGGGACCGGGAGACGTCACATGCCTGATGACCTTTTCATCCTCGTGCCCGCTCCCCCACCGGGGACCGGGCCACACCCGCACCCGCCCCGGAACCATCCGACCCTTCCCGGGGCGGGGAGATCAGGTCCCCGCCACACCCGCACCCGCCCCGGAACCATCAACCGGCACCCCGAGACCCCGACGAGAGAAGACCCGAACAACCCCACCCACCACGCCCCCACAACACGAAGAACCGCAAAGGTGCGGTCACGCCCTGGGACCCCTCCGGGCGGATCCTGCGCATCCCCGGCGCGGCCTCCGGTGCGCTCACGCCCCGGGAACCCTCCACGTCGCCCGGGGGTCACGCGGGGAGCGGCCATCGCGCTCGACCAGCCCCTCATCGCGCAGGGCTTTGAGTCTCTTGAGCGCGGTCTGCCGCGTCACTCCCATTGCCAACGCCACGTCGGCGGTCCCGAGCGGCCCGGTCGACCGGAGCAGGGGCACGATGTCAAGCGCAGCATCGCCGACCCGCTGCGCGACCGGCTCGGAGATCCGCGAGGATGCGTCGAGCCGCACGATGACGCTCGTGGAGGTCTGCCGGTAGACCGGGTCCCCCAGACCCGACTGCCGCATCTCCCCCACCATGCGTCGGATCCCCTCTCCGAGCTCCTGAGCATAGCCGAGATCGGAGCACGCCCGGGCGATACGCGGATTCCGGGCGTAGCGCGCGATCTCCAGAGGGCGAGAGGGATCGATGAAGCCGGGGAAGCGCCCGGGCGACGAGACCTCGATGCGGTGCGGGAAGATCGAGATCCTGATGTGGTCTCCGGCCATCGAGTAGGAGCGATGGATGACGGCGTTGACCACCGCCTCCATCCAGGCCTCCCGCGGGATCACATCGACGGGTCCGAAACGCCCGTCCGCCCTCAGGGCCCGACGACGTGGCGCCCACTCGTCGACGAGCATCCGGGCGGCGTCGATGACATCCGGGATCGCGCCCTCCAGACGCCGGTCGCCGTCGGCGATCATGGTCTGCCGCGAGCCAGCGCCGGCTTCATCCTCCTGGTAGCGCAGGACCCGCACCAGAGACTGCGGGAGATACCGCTGGGGACGCTCGCCGAGAAGAAGAAGGCCCGCGATGGTCAGCCTGTCCTCCGCTGTGACGAGGCTCCTGGCCCGAAGCACGTGCAGGTCATCTCCGAGCGCACCGATGCACTGGCGGAGTCGATCCACGTGCCCGGGATCGATCGCGCTCATCCCGACCGGCGCCGGTTGAGCCTCGTAGCTGTCCGCCTCCCGATCGTAGACGAGCTCCTGCCACGCCGCTCGATTCAGTGCGATGGTCGAATCGCCCGCCCGGATGAAAGCCTCTCCGTCCGTACGCTGGTGGGCGTGCCGGCTGGGCGCCACGACGAAGAGCAGGACGCGGCCGGAAGTCCCCTCGCCGTCGACGACCTCGACCTCCTCGGTTCGAAGCAGCAATGGGGGCTCCACGAGCTCCACGGGAGTGCGGCGCAGGCGATTGATGCGACCGAGGTCGGCGTCACCGCCCTCAACCCTCCCCTCGCTCAGTCCAACGGCGACGATCCCGCCCTCGGCGTTCGCCATGCCGATGACCGCGGCGGCCAACTTCTTGGCGTCAACGCGGAAGGCCTTGCGCTCGAACCACTGCGACTCCGGGGCCGAGAGGAGTCTCGCCCCCCTCTCATCGGGATCGAGTCCGAGCAGCACGTCGAGATCAATCCAGTCCACAGAACCGACTGTAAAAGAATTAACAGTAGTTGTCAGTCGGGTTGTCAGTACTGCCAGAGCCGTCAACGACGCCACCGGTGACCGTCTGCGGTCCCCGGCAGCCGCCCGGATGCGGGTCTCCCGGCCCGGTGGCTCCCGCCCACGGGCCGCCGCTTCCGATGGTGCGCGGGTGTCCCTCACGGAGTCCAGCTCCGCCCCCGGACCGCCGGGCCGCTCCGCCCGGGGGCACTCGGGCCCACTCAGAAGTGCGAGCTCGACCCGGAGGAGCCCCCGCCGCCGGACCAGTCGCCGCCGGACCCGTCACAGCCGGACCAGCCCGAGACGGAGGGCGACCATATGGCCGCTGACGTGTACGTGATGACGAGTCCCGAGATCGGCAGTGAGTACTGCGACGAGTCGCCCGTTATCGGCACGCGTCGTCCGACTGCGCCCGAGCGACCGGCCTCCGGCGAGGACGGGTTGACTCGAATGGTCGAGGCCGGATCGTATGAGCCGCTCCTCCCGTTGAGACTCCATCTGCCCGAGTACCGGCGGGAGAAGTCGCCGGACCACGACTCCACCCCTTTCTCGAACATCCGGAGGCGCTCGGCGTGCCTGTGGGAGCGGTCGGCGTCGATCGCGCTCCTGGCCAGCTGCTCGGCCCAGAAGCGGATCTGACCGGAGATCGAGTCGAGCCGGTCCAGGGCCTCCGCGGGCCCCAGCCCGCCCCGGCCCAGCTCGACGGTCATCCGGTCCAGTGCACGCGCCTGCTCGCGCAGCCACATGCGCACGACGTGGATGTTCGTGCTCAGGGGGCGCCTGGCCTTGTGCATGCGGGGAGTGCCCGCCCCATCGCACAGGCTGTCGAGAACGGTCAGGTCCTCGCGGATCGGCCCCTGCTCATTGGCCCAGGCCTGCTGCCATCCGGCGGATCGCGTGAACAGTGCCGAGGCATGGGCGATGACACCGTTGAGCGAATCGAGCTCGGCCGCCCGGCGCTCCAGGTCCTGCGCCCTCGAACGCACCTTGAGCACCGCCCACTGCGCCCCACGCGGTCGCCCGAAATCGCCGAGACGCCGGGGAAGCTCGACGTAGTCCCTCTCACACGGACGAAAGCGGGCGAGGACCTGGGCGCCGTGGGCGTCGTCGGCGGGGATGAGCCCCGCCCTGCTCCGCATGACCTCGTAGTCGCGGATGACCCGGGCGCAGTGACGACACGCCCGCTCGAAGGCGCTCCTGCCGCTGATGGAGATCCGGACGAGCGCCGAGAGCTCGACGACCCCCAGGAGAACAACTCCCGCCGCCACCATGATCGCCTTGAAGGACAGGAACCGGCTCCCGATCGAGCTCGCGGTCTCCCGCGCCATGTCCTCGAAGCCGCCGGCCCAGTCGCCCGAGCGGAACGCTTTCTCGCCGGCGGACCGGATATCCCCCTGCGCATCCGCGTCGACCTCGACATCCTCGCCGACGTAGCAGCCGACCCAGCGACCGGACGGCGAAGCCGCCAGGACGATCACGTCATCGTCCCACTGGCTGGAGCCGGAGGAGAGGAGCCACTCGGGGTGCTCCGCGCGCGCGTAGTCGAGGACCTCACGATCGAAGTCGGCGTCGTAGTCGACGTCGAGCGTGAGGACCACCAGGTGGACATCCTCTCGGAAGTCGACCTGTTCGAGCGAGGTCCGGACGGCGTCGTCCTGAAGGATCCCGGCCTCGTCGTGGACCTCGACCCGAGGGGGACGCGTGCTGCTCGACGACATCCAGATGACGACGATCGGCAGCACGATGAGGGCGACGCCCAACGCGACCTTGAGGGCGAGCACGCCAAGGGCCCGACGGCCCCCGAGCACCTCCATAACCCTCACGATCACGCACCGGCCCGCTCAGAAGTGCGAGCTCGACCCGGCTCCGGAGAAGCCCCCGCCGGAGTACCCGCCGCCCGAGAAACCGCTGCCGCCGCCCGAACCGGAGGAGGACGGCGACCAGCTGGCCGCCGAGCTGTAACCGGTGACGAGCTCGGAGATCGGCGTCGAGAACTGGGAGGCCGATCCGGCGCCGACCCACCGCACACCGGAGGCGTCGGCGGCCGGGGAGGAGGGGTTGATGCGGATCGTCGAGGCCGGGTCGTAGGAGGACTGGTGCCCGCCCATGGCCCACCAGCCCGCGTAGCCGTTGGTCCTGCCCCACCCCCAGCCGCTCTGCGCGGACTCGTAGCGGCTGAGGCGGCCATCGCGATACGAGGACGTATCGGCCTCCAGCGCCCGGCGCGCCAGCGAATCGGCGCGGGCGCGCACGTCCCGGGAGATGACGTCCAACTCGTCGAGGGCCGCGGAGGGCGACAGCCGCCCCGAGGAGAGCTCGTTGGTCATGGCGGCCAGTCGGTTCGAGCGCTGCCGCAGCCAGTCGCGATCCTGCGCCGTACTGAGGTGACCCTTCGCCTCCACCGAGGCGCACAGGCTCTGGAAGGAGGCCAGGTCCTCATGGACGGGACCCTGCTCGTTGGCCCAGGCCTGCTGCCATCCCTCGGACATGGTCAGCAGGGCGGAGGCGTGGGAGATGGCGTCGTCGAGGGAGTCGAGCTCGCTGGCCCGGGTGTTGAGACCCCTGGCGTCCATCCGCCGCCTCCAGGAGAACCACTCGGCGCCGCGCGGCTCCCCGAAGTCGCGGAAGGCGCGGGTCAACTCCGCGTAGCGATCTTCGAACCAGGCGAAGCGGGCCAGCACCTGGGCGCCGTGGGCGTCGTCGGTGGGAATGAGCTCCGCCTTGATCTGCGTGCCCTCGTAGTCGGCGGTGACCTGCGCGTAGTGGCGCCGGGCCCGGGTGAAGGCCAGCCGGGCGCCGCTGCGACTCACGAGCATCAGGATCCCCAGGGCGCCGCCGCTGATCACTCCGAGCCCGGCGACGATGATCGCGCCCGACGGCGAGACGATCGGGCGGCCCATGACCTCGGCGGCATAACCGGCCATCTGCTCGATCCCCAGCGCCCACCGCTGCTCTCGGAAGGAGTTCTTGCCCGCTTCCTGAATCGCCCCCTGGACGGCGGTATCGACCTTGACGTCCTCGCCGAAGTAGCAGCCGGTCCAGCGGCCCGACGGCGAGACCGCCAGGATGACCAGGCCGTCCGCCCAGTAGTTGGAGTCGGAGGAGCTGATCCACTCGGGGTGCTTCTCGCGCGCGTAGCCGAGGACCTCGCTGTTGAAGTTGGCGTTGGGCTTGGCGTCGAGAGTGAGGACGGCGAGCTTCACGTCCTGGCGGAAGCGCAGGTTCTCCAGGGAGGAGGCGGTGGCGTCGGCCTGGAGGATCCCGACCTCGTCGTGGACCTCCACGGCGGGCGCGTGCACCTTGCCGAAGGGCCAGTAGGCGAATAGCGGCACCCCGACGACGAGCAGGATGACAACGAGAATCCTGAGGATCAATGACGCCACGGCGCGGGAACCGCCCCAGCGGATCAGTATGTTGCTCACGGGCCCCACAGTAGTCAGCGACGACCGCCCTCCGCGGCGGAAGCGGGCGACCCGCACGGGGAGGGCTGCCCCGGCGTGCGTTATCGCCGTGCTGGCCACCGTGGAGGGCGACCCGCACGGGGAGGGCTGCCCCGCCCTCACCCTTGGGGAGCGGATCTGACCTCGCCAATCCCGTCGCGCTCGCCTCTGACCCCTCCCCCCCCCCGGCGACGGGCCCGCGTCCGAGGGCGGCCGACGCGCTCAGGGCCGGACGGCGACCGCCTCGATCTCGACTCGGGCGCCCAGCGGGAGGGCGGCGACGGCGAAGGCGGCACGGGCGGGCAGCACCGGAGCGGTGAAGAAGCGGGCGTAGACCTCGTTGACGGCCTTGAAGTCGGCGATGTCGGCGAGCAGCACGGTGGTCTTGACGACGTCGGCGTACCCGAGGCCGGCCTCGACCAGAATGGCCCCCACATTCTTGAGAACCTGCTCGGCCTGGGCCTCGACGCCGCCCTCGACGAGCGCACCGGTGGCCGGATCCAGCGGCACCTGCCCGGAGATGTAGACGGTGCTGCCGGCGGCGGCGCCGGTGGACACGGCCTGGGAGTAGGGGCCGACGGCGGCGGGGGCCTCGGCGGTGGCGATACGACTGACGGTCATGGTCCCTCCTGGGTACACGGGTGCGTTTCCGGTGCAACGGCATGGGTACGCGAGCAACCGGGTCAGACTACCCATGCCCCGGGCGCCCGCCGACCTCCTAGACTGGGCGGCAGCCGCTCGCATCGCCCCAGCACTCACCCCTCATCCTTCCCGCTCTTCTTCTCATCGTCGAGGACCACCGTGAAACTACCCAACATCCCGTCTCATGACGACCTGACGGCCCGAGCTCGCAGCCTCACCGGCCAAGCGGCCCCGAGCGCCGCCGAGGCGGCCGGCTCCACGTCTCGGACCTCGGCGGAGACGGGCCGCCAGGGATTCCCCGACGCCGTCGAGGCCGGACCCGGAGGCGCGCGGGGCTCCCGCCCCCGCTTCACCGGCACGCCGCCGATTCCGCCCGCGACGCCGATGGGCGAGCCCTCCCGCCCCCGCTTCACCGGCACGCCCTTCGCCCGAGCCACCGCCACCGCCTTCGCCTCGCGCCCGCACGCACGCAGTCTTGGAAGCACGTTCCTGGGCTCCGACCTGTTCCGCACCGGTTTTCGTCTCGGCGGTCGTGAGAGCAAGCGGCTCAGGAACAACGGGTTCGCGCCCGAGACCATCGGCGCCTCCGGCATGCCCGAGCTCGATCTCAACGAGCTCATCCACATTCACGGACGCCGCCTGCCCTCCCTCATGCGAAGCGCCTCCTCCCGACTCATCAAGCGCGATACCCGGGGAATCGTGGACAGCGGCTCGGCCACAGGCTCGCTGCACCAGGTCACCGTCTCCGAGCGGGAGCGGGCCCAAGGGGCCATGGGATGGACCCGCCTGTGCGTGGACACCGATCAGAACGAGACGTTCCAGCTCATCACGGACCATCATCTCGATGTCGTCATCGCCCCGGTCGGTCGGGACCCCGGCGAGTACGCCGCCGACATGGCCCTCATCCTGCCGCGGGGGATACCGCCCGAGGCGTGGCGGGCGCTGACGACCGATCCGGCGCGCCCGACGGCGCGTCTGCACCTCCTGGGCCAGGACCGCATCGGAGTCGACACGGGCGACCGGGCCTACACGCTGTTCCGGAACGTGCCGCACCCGGTGCGCGGTTCCCTCCTCGTCATGGGCAACCGGGTGACACGGGCCGAGCTGTGGGTGACGGACCGCCGCAACGTCACCATGTGGGACTGGATTCCCGCCTAGCCCGGGCCGTGACGACGCACGGCGTCGTCGGGCCCGCCCCCCCCGCGAGCACGGGGGTCCGCTGGATTGTGCAGTTTCCCCGGCCACCACTCGTAGTGCCCTCCCCCGCGAGCACGGGAGCCTCATGCGCGGATGAGACCGGATAAGCCCGGACGAGAAACGCGGGGAAGGCCATCCTCGCACGATCTCACATCCGACTTTCGGGATTCCCAGGACACGTCCAGTGATCGGTGACACACTGACCCCATGCACCCACGCGCAGGACAACCAGCACAGCCCGACGACCTCGTCAACATCGATGAGGTCCTCTCCGCCTACTACGACCTCGTCCCCGACCCCGCCGTCCCGACCCAGAAGGTGGTCTTCGGGACCTCCGGCCACCGCGGCTCCTCCCTGGACACCGCCTTCAACGAGGCCCACATCGTGGCCATCACCGCCGCGATCGTGGAGTACCGGCGCTCCCAGGGCACCGACGGCACCCTCTACCTCGGCCGCGACACCCACGGCCTGTCCGAGCCCGCCTGGCGCACCGCGATCGAGGTGCTCACGGGCGCGGGCGTCACCACCGCCGTCGACGCCCGCGGGTCCTACACGCCCACCCCGGCCGTCTCGCACTCCATCCTGCGGGCCAACGGCGCGGGCACCGAGGCCGGCGTGCGCACCGCCGGCCCGGGCCTGGCCGACGGCATCGTCATCACCCCCTCGCACAACCCGCCGCGCGACGGCGGCTTCAAGTACAACCCGCCGCACGGCGGGCCCGCCGGCTCGGACGCCACCGGCTGGATCGCGAACCGCGCCAACGAGCTGCTGGCCGGCGGCTGGCGCGAGGTGCCGCGCGTTCCGATCAACGACGCCCTGGACGGCCCCCACGTCGTCAAGCACGACTACCTGGAGACCTACGTCGCCGATCTGGAGAACGTCATCGACATGGACGCCATCCGGGAGGCGGGCGTGCGCATAGGCGCGGACCCCCTGGGCGGCGCCTCCGTCGACTACTGGGGCGCCATCGGCGAGCGCTACGGGCTCGACCTCACCGTGGTCAACCCCGAGGTGGATCCGGCCTGGCACTTCATGACCCTGGACTGGGACGGCAAGATCCGCATGGACTGCTCCTCCCCCAACGCCATGGCCTCGCTGCGGGACAAGATGACGCCCGACGCCGCCGGCAAGACCCCCTACGACGTCGCCACCGGCAACGACGCCGACTCCGACCGCCACGGCATCGTCACCCCCGACGGCGGCCTGATGAACCCCAACCACTTCCTGGCCGTGGCCATCGAGTACCTCTTCACCCACCGCCCCGGCTGGCCCGAGGGCTGCGCGGTGGGCAAGACGCTGGTCTCCTCCAGCCTCATCGACCGGGTGGTGGCGGCCATGGGCCGCACGCTCGTGGAGGTGCCGGTGGGCTTCAAGCACTTCGTGCCCGGCCTCATCGACGGCTCCGTCGGCTTCGGGGGCGAGGAGAGCGCGGGAGCCTCCTTCCTGCGCAAGGACGGCACCGTGTGGACCACGGACAAGGACGGCCTCATCCTGGCCCTGCTCGCCAGCGAGATCATCGCCGTCACCGGCAAGACGCCCTCGCAGCTGCACGAGGAGCAGGTGAAACGCTTCGGCGCCAGCGCCTACGCCCGCATCGACGCGCCCGCCACCAAGGAGCAGAAGGCCAGGCTCGCGGACCTGGCGCCGGAGGACGTCACGGCCACCGAGCTCGCCGGCGAGCCGATCATCGGCCGTCTCGTGCGGGCGCCCGGCAACGACGCGCCCATCGGAGGCCTCAAGGTGACCACCGAGGACGCCTGGTTCGCAGCACGCCCGTCGGGCACGGAGGACGTCTACAAGATCTACGCCGAGTCCTTCAAGGGGGCCGAGAACCTGGCAGTGGTCCAGGAGGAGGCCAAGAGCGTGGTGGACTCGGCGCTGGGGCAGTGACGTCGGAACCTCGGGTACTCCGGGCCGGGCGGCTCGAGCACCCTGTTGGTCGATCTCGAACCAATCATTCGGCGGGTGCCCCGGGCCGGGCGGCTCGAGCCATCGGCTGCCGGGTCTCACTGATCCCCATCTCCGGAGCCCCGGGCCGGGCGCCCTGAGCCCCGGGGGCGGCGTAGCGCACCGCTCGCCGTCGTCTCCGCGGAGGGCTTTGGTCCGCGTCGCGCCGTTCCCCGGAGGGGTTCGTCTCGGCGCTCGGATGTTCGGATGAGTCCCGGAGATCCTGAGTGCTCGTTGCGCGCTGCTTGCGGGCGCACGGCACCGGCACCGGTACGGGTCCTGCTGCGTTCCACGGACTTCGCGGCCCCGCGGCCCCGAGCCGCTGGTCTGCGCACCGCGCGCTGTTGGCCCGCGCGCTGTTGGCCCGCGCGCTGTTGGCCCGCGCGCTGTTGGCCTGCGGAGCCCGGCGCCGAGGCTGCCCTCAATGCGGCCTTGCGCTGGTCTGTGCCGGTGGAGTTCGCCGCTGCACAGCCCATCACTGCATGCTCACCGTTGCGCTCCGCCGACCTGGGCACTGCACGCCACCGGCCTGTGGAGCCCGGAGCGCCGGGGAGCGTGCCCCGCTTCGTCCTCGTGCGCCATCGGCCCCGCGCGGTCGTACGTAAAGCCGCGTGGTCGTACCCCCCCCGCACGCGGTCGTACGCAACTCCGCGTGGTCGTACCTTAGAGCCCCTCTAAGGTACGACCACGCGCCCCCGGGTACGACCACGCGCCCCCGGGTACGACCACGCGCCCCCGGGTACGACCGCGCGCTCTGAGACACCGAACCACCGGCGCCCGCCCACCCCACCCACGCCCTCACACACGAATGGCGAGGAACCGGCCGACGACGGTGCGACGGCCGTGTCGAGCCCGGCCGACCCGGTTCCCAGAGTGAATCCCGCCGACCCGGGAACCGGAGCGAACGGGGCGTCATCACGCTCGCCGGGCGTCTTGCCGGCCTCCTAGGCTTGCGAGTGTGAGCCAGTCACCACCCGCCGGTCCCCGTGGCCGCAGCACCGAGCGCCCTGAGGAGAGGACGTCCGCCGCCGACCGGCCGCGCGAGGCCCCGGCCCCGCCGTCGTCCGCGCAGCCCGAACCGTCGGCACCGTCGCCACGTCCCGAACCGTCCCAGCCGCCCGCGCCGTCCAGACCCTCCTCGCAGAAGAAGCCCGGTCGTCGGCGCGGCAGGCGCGGCTGGGTGCCCAACTACCACGGGGCATGGGGGATGCTCGTCCTTCCGCCGATCGTCGGTATCGCCGTCGGAGGCTGGAGCCGGGTGGACGCCCTCGCCCTGCCGGCCTGGTGGTTCGCCTACTTCAGCTACTGGGTGCTGGCCCAGTGGATGCGCACCCGCACGGCCCGCAAGCGGGCAGCCCTCCGGGCTCCGCTGCTCACCTACTCGGCGGCCACGGCGGTCCTGGCGGTGCTCGCCCTGCTCCTCGCCCCCTATCTCGTGCGCTGGGGGCTCCTTCTGGTCCCGCTCGCCGTGGTCGCGATCCATCAGGCGTGGCGCGGCAGGGAGCGCTCCCTGCTCTCGGGGGCCGCCACGACGCTGGCGGCCTCCCTCATGGCCCCCGTCGTCTACGACCTGGGCACCGGGGGGCGCGGGGGTCCGCTGGGTCTGGGGCCGGACGCCGCGGCACTGGCGGGGGCGAGCCCGGACGGCTCGCTGACCGGGTGGCCGTGGATGTGGCTGGTCACCGGTTTCCTCGCGGCCTACTTCGTCGGCGCGGTCCCCTACGTCAAGACGATGGTGCGCCAACGCGGCGACCGGGGGATGATCGTCGGATCGGTCGGTCTCCACGCCGCGCTGATGGCGGCGGCGCTCGGCTGCGCGGCGGACGGGCTCCTGTCCTGGGCGCATGCGCTGGTGTGGGTCCTACTGGCGCTGCGGGCCACCGTGCTGCCGCTGATCCAGCTCAGGCGCATGAGGAGCGGGCAGCCGCTCATCAGCGTCAGGCTCGTCGGACGCCTCGAGATGATCGTCTCCCTGCTCGTGCTGCTCAGCCTGCTGCTGGGCTGAGCGGAACGAGCACCGCCAGGCCCGAGCGGCACGGGATCCATTCCCCATCGCCACCGGCACGGCCGCGCCGGACACTGACGGCGTGAACAACGGCGAGCCCCGCGACGAGGGCGATGAGAACGGTGACGGGCAGTCGGACGCCGGCTCCTCCCCGCGCTCGCGAACACAGGGGACCGCCGGCCCACGAGGACCGAGACCGCTCCGCAGCGCCCTGATGGGCGCCGGTCTCGCCGCGGCCATCGCGACCCTCGTCCTGCTGATCGGCACCCTCGTGACGTGGACGCGCTCGCCGCTGTCGATGACCATGGTCTCGCCACTCCTCCACGTGGTGGGAACGGGCGCCGTCGCGCTCGTGGGCGCCCGGGCGCTGCGCCCCTCCGTGCGACTCATGCGCATCGACGTCTGGGGCGCGACCGGAATCCTGGCCTTCCTCGCCCTCATCGGATGCGCCGTCGTCGGCACCGAGACCAGCGAGGTCATCAGGACGACCCGCACCGTCCCCGCGGTCACCGGCTGGTTGGTCACCGCATGGGCGTGCCTCTCCATCGCCGTCCTGACCCATATCGCCGCACGCGCGCCTCGTCGCGCCGAACGGTCTGCGGCGCGGCTCGAAGACGACTCCCCCGATCCCGAGGGGGACTCCGAGACCGCCAGCGCCCTGGACGACGCCTCCTCCCCGGACGCAGCGCCGGCCCCGACAGGACGCGCAGGGGCGGTAGGGCGGGTAGGGCCAGGGCCGCTGCCGCCCCGCGGCGAGCGGATGACACGCCTGCGCGCGGCCGCCGTCGGCGCGGCCGCCGTCACGGTCCTCGCCAGCGCCGCTCCGGCCGTCATCAACGAGCGCCTCGATCCGCTCATCCGGATCACGGTCGATGAGGCCTCCGAGGAGCCGCCCGAGTCGTTCCCGGCGGTCGAGGAGATCGCGACCGCCGCCTCCGCCCAGTCCCAGCCGGCCATCGCGGACCCCGACTGGACGACCTCCGTCGATTCGCACGAGCGGCACCTGCTCGCCGGAGCGCACGGAGCCGTCCTCGTCACCAGCGAAGGAGCCTACGGGCTCGACTCCGAGACGGGACGGGTCACGTGGTGCTTCGGGACCACCGGGCTCGGGCCGGAATCGAGCGCTGACGACGGCTATGACGACCATGCCAACCATGACGACCACGGCAACGGCGCCCTGCTCGGCGTCGACATCTACGCGGGCCGGTCCGCGTTCACCTCGCCCGACGGCGAGTGGCTCGCCTACGCATTCGACATCACCCCCGGTGGCTCCACCACCAGCACGAGCCCCTCCGAGGAGCTCAGCCGCGTCGTCGTCCTGAGCACCGGCACCGGCCGCGTCGCCCTCGACACGCAGATCGCCGGGGCGACACCGACCGTGCAGCTGACCGACTCCATGGCCGTCGTCGGCCAGCGGGTCTACGACCTCGCCGACGGCCACGAGCTCACGCCGCTGGACGCCGGTACGGCGGCGATCCCGGGACCCGGCGGGCACACCAATGTGCTCCTGCACGACAAGGGGGACGACGACACGGACCAGTCGGCCTCGTCGCTGTCGGTGAGCAGCCGGCCCGCGGAGTACTTCCGCATGTCGCAGCACGACAGGAAGCACCTGGGGGATGGCCGCAGGCTGGGCAGGATTCAGCGCGCCGAGGGGCGTCCCATGAACGTGGGCGGCTGGATCGTCAACCCCATCGACGTCGGAAGCGTCCAGGAGATCGACACCGGTGGAACCGTATTCCTGGACGACGCGTTCGTCGACAACGGCCGGGAGATCTCCTACGACGACGGCTGGGAGATCATCCGGGTCGAGGCCAGCTCCCAGGCGATCGTCGTCTGGGCCTTCGACAGGACCCTGGAAGGGGACCTCGAGACGACCGATCTCCACCCGCTGTCCATGTCCGTGCTCGACACGCGCACGGGGACGAAGATGCCCATCGACACGGCCGATCTCTATCGGCGTTCGGTGAGCGGAACGCGTCACTCGGCGCACGACATGGCCTTCCCGCTGAGCGTCGGCGTCGTGGACTCCGCCCTGTTCTCCACCCAGACGGAGGACTGCGGCAGGTACAATGGCAAGTTCGTCGTCGGGCTGAACGACGAGGACGGGAGGAGCCCCGACAGCCGCCTCCAGGAAGTCAGACTCGCGAACGGCACGATTCTGCCGTGGGCCGTTGTCACAATCCCATCGGTGATGAGAAAGGACGCCGACTCGGTGCTGTGCGCGGACGGAATGATCGTCTCCGTCGAGCCCCGGGACGGCGGCGTCAGCGCCGGCGCTCGCGCCGAGCTCACCGGTCGACGGGCGCCCCGCGGATGACGCGTCTCCCGGCGCCCCGGCCCCGACGGCACGCGGGACCCGACGTCGATCCGCCCCGATCCGCCCGGGTGCCGAGCCGGCACGCGCTCGCGAGGCTGATCTAGGCTGATTTCGTGAGTCAGCAACGCCCCTCGGGCCCCTCCGACCGCCACGTCGAGTACGTCTCCGGCGACCCGGCTCCGGACGACGGCGCCCCGACCGCGGGGGCGTCCCCGTCCGAGGCGGTCCCCTCCGCCGCGCCCTCGGCACCCTCCGATCGGGACGCCGTCTCCCCCGCCGGGGGACGGGAGCCGCGCTCCGGCATCCCCTACCAGCAGTCCCGGCCCGGCCCCGACGACGACATCCTGCTCGCCACCGGCAGGCCCCGCCGTCCCGCGAGGACCCGCGAGGGCGGGACCTTCATCCAGTCCGAGCGGCGCAGGCAGGAGAGGATCCGCCAGCAGCCGGGCCGGCGCGCCTGGGTGCCCAATCAGCACGGCGCCTGGTCGATGCTCGTCATGCCGGCGATCATCGGCTGGGTCGTGGGCGGCTTCAGCTGGGTCAACCTGCTCTTCATCCCGTCCTGGTGGGGCGCCTACCTCACCTACTGGGCTTGGTCGCAGTGGCTGCGCACGCGGTCCGCGCGCAAGCGGGCGCTACTGGTCGTGCCGTTGGCGGTGTACACCGGGTGGACCGGCGTGCTCATGCTGCTGACCCTGGTCGCCGCCCCGCACCTGCTGCAGTGGGCGGTGCCGATGCTGCCGCTGTTCGCCATCGCCCTGTGGGAGGTGTGGCGCGGGCGCGAGCGCTCGCTGCCCTCCGGGCTGGCGACGACGGCGGCGGCGAGCCTCATCGCCGCGGTGACGTACAGCCTGGCCGTCAGAGGGGCGGGCGGATTCCTCGGGACCGGCGGGAACAACACGGCGCTGCCCGGCGCGAGCCCCAACGGCGAGCTGGCGGGCTGGCCGTGGATGTGGTTGGTGACGGCGTCGACGGCGGCGTACTTCTGCGGGACGGTGCCGTACATCAAGTCGATGATCCGGGAGCGCTTCAACAACCGGCTCCTGGCCTGGACGGTGGCGGCGCACGCGGCCGTGGCGGCGGGGGCCGTGTGGCTGGCCGCCGGGGGATGGCTGCCGTGGCTGCACGCGGCGCTCTGGGTGGTGCTGGCGGTGCGGTCCCTGGTCATGCCGCGCTGGCAGTGGAGGCTGGTCGAGCAGCGGCACCGGCCGCTGCGACCCGGGACGATGGGGCTGGTCGAGGTGGTGCTCGAGCTGGTCTTCCTGGTGTCGATCACGACGGCGTAGCGCTCGGGCGATGGCCCCGAGTGGGAGCGCACGACCGGGGCGGGCCGCGCCGATCATCCGTCAGTGGACTCAGCGGTGTCCTGACGAACCCGGCGGTCGCCCAGATCCTGGCCGAGAGCGACCCTGACAGCCGACTCCAGGGCGATGTCCTCACATGGTCCGGCGCTCGGAAGGCCACCCGGACTCACGTTGATCGTCACATCCTGATCCGTCTCGACCACCTGAGCGTAGACGCCCTCGCAGTCGGCGGGTCCGCTGATGAACGTGACCTCGACGGTCGCGGGATCGAACCGGTTGCGCCACCGACGTCACCGGCACGACGACGGCAACCGCCCAGCAGCCCGGCGCCAAGAGTCATGACCGCAGTCGGATACTCGTTCATCGTCTCACGATGCCTCCGATGCTCCGGGCCCGACGTCGCAGCCGCGGATCGAGTCCCGATCATTGATCCACGCGTTGAAGATCCGCAGGGTTCGCACCGCCCAGATTCCCACCGAACCGGGGTCCGCGCCATTCGCATGAGCCGTCAGCCGCGCGGACCGTCCCACGCAGCGGCGGCCGCGAGCACCCGGTCGTTCTCCTCTCGCGTCCCCACCGAGACGCGCACGCCCTCCCCGGCGAAGGGCCGCACGAGCACCCCGGCCCCGGCGAAGTGCTCCGCCAGGCGCGCCGTCGCCTCCCCCACGCCGAGCCAGTAGAAGTTCCCCTGCGCATCGGGCACCGCCCACCCCTGCGCGCGCAGCGCCGCCAGCACGCGCTCCCGTTCCCGGGCCACGGCGGCCGCACGCTGCGCCGTGGTGGCCAGGGCCCCGGGCCGGCTGGCGGCGATGGCCGCGGCCTGCGCCACCAGCCCCACCCCGAAGGGCGTCGCCACGCTGCGGATCGCAGCGGCGATCGCGGGCGCCGCCACGAGGTAGCCGACTCGCATCCCGGCCAGGGCGTGCGCCTTGGAGAACGTCCGCGACACCACCAGGTTCGGGTAGCGGTCCACCAGGGTCAGCGCGTCACCGACGGCGTCGTCGGTGACGAAGTCGAGGTAGGCCTCGTCCACGAGCACGAGCGCCCGCTCGGGCACGCCGTCGAGCAGTGCGACCAGCTCGGCGCCGCTCAGCGCCGGCCCGGTCGGGTTGTTGGGCGTGCAGGCGATGACGGCGCGGGTACGCGGTGTGACGGCGGCGGCCATGGCGGCCACGTCGTGGCGGCCGTCGGCCGTCAGCGGCACCCTGGTCGCCCGCGCCCCGGCGATGGCGATGCAGATCGGATAGGCCTCGAAGGAGCGCCACGGCACGACGACGTCGTCCCCCTCGTCGCACACCGCGTCCAGCACGTGCTGGATGAGGGCGACCGACCCGTTGCCGACGACGACCCGCTCGGCGTCGACCCCGTGCCGCTCGGCGAGCACCGCCACGAGCGAGTCCGCCGCCATCTCGGGGTAGCGGTTGGCGCCCGACGCGGCCTCGGCGAGGGCCGACAGCACCCCCGGCTGCGGCGGGTAGGGGAGCTCGTTGCTGGAGAGCTTCGCGACCCGGCCGCCGCTCGGGCGCGCCCCGGGCACGTAGCCGGGCAGGGAGCGGACGGCGTCGCGGATGTGAACGGGGGTGGAGGCACTGCTCATGGCCGCATCCTCTCACCGGGGCGCGGGGCGGGTCGGAGCCGATCGACGGGCCGTCAGGAGGCCCGGTCCCCGGACGAGCGGGAGCGCCCCCGGCTGCCGCCCGTCCGCCGGGCGGCAGCGCGGGCGCGCCGGGGCGCGCCGGGGCGCGCCTCATCGCGTCCGTGATCAGCCGGCTCGCCGAGGCCGGCAGCCCGGGCGCGCCGGGGCGCGCCGCCCGTCGCTCCGGTCCGCCGGGCACCGAGCACAGCCGCGTCTCAGGAGCGCGTGGGACAATAACCTCATGGAGTTCCTCGTACGCACGATCGGCAACGCCGTCGGCCTCTGGCTGGCGACCACCTTCATCAGGGGAATGGACGTGCCGGGTACGCCGACGACGCTCATGACGATCGCCAACCTGCTCGTGGTCGGCCTCGTCCTGGCTCTCGTGAACTCACTGATCAAACCCGTGGCGCGGTTCCTCGCCTTCCCGCTGTACGTCCTGACCTTCGGCCTGTTCGCCCTCGTCGTCAACGGGGCGATGCTGCTGCTGACGAGCGCCATCACGGACAGGCTCGTCGGCGTCGGCGCGCAGGCGGGACTCACCCTGGGACTGCACGTGGACTCCTTCGGGTCGGCGATCCTCGGCTCGATCCTGGTCTCGATCGCCTCCGCCCTGGTGGTGGGCGTCGTCGGTTCGCGCGACGACTAGCGCGCGCCTCGACGGCGGCGCACGCGGCCCCTCGACGGCGTCGGCCCGGGAGACGCGCCCGCGCATCACGACGGCTCACCGGCCTGCGGCTCCGTCTGCGGCTCGCGCCCGAGAGCGAGCATGGTGAGGTCGGCCCGCGAGGACGCACCGGTCGTGCTACGGGTGACGTCGAACACGAAAGCGCTCGTCGTCGCCCCCTGCTCATCCGTACCGGTGAGCGCTCCCAGCCGCTCGGTCCACGCGTCGATCGTCGGATCCCCGCGCATGCCCTCGACGGCATCGGCGTAGACGCCGCCCCCGTGCGGGTAGCCAGGCGCGCCGGAGCCGGTGGTGTCCACGGTCACGACGGTGCGCGTGGGCGTGCGCGGGGTGGGCGCGCCGTCCAGGCCGGGAACGGCGTCGGCATTGTTCTCGATGTGCAGCGCGTTGACGTTGTCGGGCAGATCGGCCCCGGCCGTGGGCCCACCGGCCGTCAGCAGGGTCGTGACGTTGTACCTCTCGTTGACGGCGGGGTCCGCCGCGATGTTCGCAGCCACGATGGCCCCCTGCGAATGACCGTAGAGCCCCACCGGATCGTCCGGGCCGATCCCCGCCCGGCGCATGGCGGTGACCACGGCGCTCTCCATGTCGTTCGGCGCCCCGGCCACGGCCTGCAGATTGGTCAGGAGATCCTGCGGGTTGGTGCCGCCCAGGCCCCAGTCGGTGGTGCCCGGCACGACCACGACCCACGAGCTCGTGCCATCGGCGTGCATGGTGCGCACGATTCCGATGACGCCGCTGGAGGGGTCGTCGTCCTCCGCCTTGAGCGAGTCGCTGTAGCGGATGACGTCCGCGGCCGTGCCCAGCGGCCTGCTCAGCGCCGCCCCGTTCGCCGCCCCCTGCGCCTCGGCGCCGTCGGACCCGGTGAGAGCGGGCACGGCGGCGCCCCACGCCATCGGGTCCTCGGCGGCCGGCGGAATGGTGACGGAGGGACCACCGCGCACGGTGACGGTGGTACCGCTCGGATCGCCATAGCGCTTGGCGGCGACCCCCGCGGAGAGTATGGACATGTAGTAGGCGACGCGCTCCATCGGGGTCAGCGACGAGGCGGGGACCATCCGGCCCCCATCGGTCATGACCTCGGCGGGGAGCTTCCTGCTGATCTCCGGGTCGAGCCGCTCCGCGACGCCGGCCAGGTAGGTCTCGACGGCAGCCCCCTCGCGACCCGTCCTCGCGGCCCGGGCGTAGTCCACCAGGACCGCGATCGTCATCAGGTCCTTCCTCACCCACTCGGACAGGTCGGCGTCGGACATGACGACGGCGAGATCGTCCAGGACGTCGGCGAGGTCGCCGTCGGCGTGCGCGGTCAGACCGGGGTTCGTCACGGCCTTGCCGGCACCGAGCAGGAGGAGGAGCCCCGCGGGCGAGGTCGTCCCCATGAGGAGGCCCAGCGCGCCCCAGGAGGCCGCGCCGAGAGAGCCGAGTCCGGCGCCTCCGCCGGCCCGCGTCGCGGTGGAGGCGCCGGACTCGGCTCCGTCGTAGACGCGAACGCAGGCCGTGACATCGGCGGCGAGAGTGCGCAGGGAGTCGGCCGCGTCCTGGAGGGAGCCGACGCCCGTCGTCAGCGCCGTGGCGGCGTCGATCGCGCTGGTGCGCAGCGCCTCGAAGCCGGACGGCTCCCGCCACGGGTCCCGTGAGGCGCCGCAGGAGGGGAGCCCCGCGCCGCCGAAGCCCGAGTAGCACATGGGGTCGGACCAGGTGGCGCCGGTGCTGGCCGAGCCGTCTCCCCGGGAGAGCGCGCCCGACGACTCCTCGTCCGACTCGGGCGGGGCGATGGCGGCCCGCGCCTCGGCCTCGGCATCGAGGACGTGCGCGCGGGCGTCGTCAAGGTATCCGGCGGCATCGGTGAGCGTGGTGGCGAAGCCGGTCAGGGCGCCGGTATCGACCGCGTAGGTGCCGCCCGACACGACGGCGGTGACTCCGGCGGTCATCCCGGGCCAGGACAGGGTTGCCGACCCGTCGCCGTCGCCCGCCGTCGGAGGACTGACGCCGTGGGCCTTCGAGGGCGGACCGCTCGCGCAGCGCGGCATCGCGTCGCCCAGGGTCGTCTCGGGGAAGGGGTCCCTGGTGTTGTGGACGGACCTGTCGGCCGCGAGGAGGGCCTCCCCCGGCTCGCAGATGTCCCTCCCGTCCATCGCCTGCTGAGATGGGGCCCCGGCCTCCTGCTGGGAGGGCGGGGAGGCCGTCGCGACACTCATCCGACGACTCCGCACTGGTAGCCCGCGTCGTCGAGCGCCGTCATGGCGCTAGCGGCCGTCTCCAGGAGCGGATCGAGTCCGACGAGCAGGGTGCGAAGAGTGTCGAGCTGCGTCTGACAGGCGGTCGACGCGGGCCCCGTCCAGCTGGCGGGGACGGAGGCGGGGACGAGTGAGACGCCGGTGGTGGCGTCCTCCTTGGCTAAGGCGATGTTCAAAGAGGTCACGTCACGACGGTACGGCCGTCGGCCCACTCCCCGCTGAGCCCTTGTGAACGCCGCCTCGCAGGGGGTGCGCGCGCCGGCCTGTGGAGCCCGGAGCGCCCGGGAGCGTGCGCCGCTTCGTCGCCGTGCGCCACCGGGCACGCGCGGTCGTACGCGGTCTCACGCGGTCGTACGTAAAGCCGCGTGGTCGTACCCCCGGCGCGCGCGGTCGTACGCAACTCCGCGTGGTCGTACCCCCGGCGCACGCGGTCGTACCTAACTCCACGCGGTCGTACCCCCGGCGCACGCGGTCGTACCTAACTCCACGCGGTCGTACCTTAGAAGGGATCTAAGGTACGACCGCGCGCTCCCGGGTACGACCGCGCGCTCCCGGGTACGACCACGCACCCCCACGTACGACCGCGCGCGAAGAAGCGGATCGGGAAGACACTGGTGCGCAGACCGTCATCGGCCTCAGGCCCACAACTCGGGCACCAGTCGGGCCCGGTGAACGATCTCGGGCGGGAAGAGCGCAAGGATCTTGGCGCACAACCGGGCGGGATTGCGAAGGTCGTCCCAGGTGACGTGCTCACCGCGCCACCCCAAGCGCGCCAGCGCGTCCCGACGCTTCTTCTCCCGCCAGAGATCGGCGTCGGACTCGTACTTCAACCGACCATCGAACTCCAGATAGATCTTGAGCGCCGGCCAGGCCAGGTCCGGGAAGTAGACCACGACCTCGATGCCGTCCTCGACGCCGGGCTGCGGAACAGGTGCAGGCAGACCCAGAGCCGTGACGAAGCACCGCATGATCGACTCCCCGGGAGACTCGGCGAAGGGGGAGGCGATTGCGATGACCGCTCGTGCGCGCCTGGCGCCCGACCTGCCCGCCATGGCCTCCAGCTCATCCTGAAGCCGACGCCGAATGGTGGCCGCACGATGCTCCGAAGCGGTGCGCTGATCACGCGTGGGACGGACGAGAGCGCGCAGCGCCGAGTCCGCGATGCAGATGGATTCGCTCGGCGGCACGTCGAAGGCGCAGTCGAGAACCGTGCGTAGCACAGTGGTGACGGGAAGCCCGGAGACGGTGGTGATGTCGTCGTCGGGCATGCGAAGACTGCGTCGGCGAAGAAGCACGTCCGTCCTCCCTCCTCGCATCGACGGAACACGAGTTCCCGGGCGTCGGGGTTTCGAGGGGACGACGACGCTGACGTCCGGCTCCCATCCGCGGACTGATAGCCCATGAACCAGGGCGGCCGACTCATGACTGAGACAACGCGCCGAGGTGACTACCTGGCAGGCGGCGACGCAACGGGCCAGGCTGAGCGAGTGCGCCACTTCCCACGGGGGCGCACCGGAGGAGTGGAGATCGGCGTAGAGTCCACGCAGAAGCCTGACCGGATGAGCCATGAACGTCGGCGGGCCGGGTGAGGTGACGACGGGCGGGAGCCGGGGCGGCTCGGGATAGGTTTCCATGATGCGAGCGTGCCTCCGAGGAGGGCGGAGGCGTCACGACGGCGTTCCACCCTGTGGATATAGGTGTCACGACGTCGGCCTGTGGAGCCCGGCGCTGGTCTGTGCCGACGCGGCCCTGCGCCGGCCTGCGCCATCGCGGCCCTGCGCCGATCTGTACCGGTGGAGCCCGCCGCTGCGCAGCCCAGCACTGCATGCTCACCGCTGCGCGCCGCCAGCCCGTGCACCGCTGGCCTGCGGAGCCCGCAGCGCCTGGGAGCGCACACCGCTTCGACATCGTGCGCCATCGGCCCCGCGCGGTCGTACGCAATCTCACCCGGTCGTATGTAAAACCGCGCGGTCGTATCCCTACCGCACGCGGTCGTACGCAACTCCACGCGGTCGTACCTTAGAAGGGATTTAAGGTACGACCGCACGCTCCCGGGTACGACCGCGCGCCCCCACGTACGACCGCGCGCCCCCACGTACGACCGCACAAGCACGCCTCGGGCACGCACATCGCTCGACTCCATCGACTACTCGCGCCTCGAACGAGCGAACCACCCAGGCACGCGCGTCACCCGGGCGCTCGGTCGCGCGCTCTTCTTCGACGAGGCCCACCTACCGTTCTGCGTCACCCGGGCGCGCACGCCGCCCAAGCGCACACTCCCAGACCGCGGACCGCTCAGGCGGGTCGACGCACGCAGACCACGGCGTCGGAGCGCCGACCCGCCTCGCCGTCGGGCCCGACGACCTCCCGCCACCGCTCCCGCCCGGCCTCGACCCGCCATCCCTCCGTCGCCCCGGCCAGGCCCGCGAGGAGCTCGGCGGGGGTGTAGGTGCGCCCATGATGGCCGTGCCACGGCGGGTTGGTGCAGTGAACGGCGGTCAGCAGACGGCCTCCGGGGGACACGAGCCCGGCGCCCCGGGCCAGGAGGTCGATCAGGTCGAGCGACCCGGGCTCCGGGCCGCCATGAAGGTAGAAGGCGACGACGAGGTCGAACGGCCCCGCGGGCAGATCCTCGTGCGTCACATCGAGGACGATGCCGCGAACCCGCTGCTCCAGACCGCGCCCACGGGCCTCGGCCTCCATGCGCGCGATCGCGGTGGCGGACAGGTCGAGGCCGACGACGTCCCAGCCGCGCTCGGCGAGCCAGACGGCGTCGGCGCCCTCACCGCAGCCCAGATCGAGGGCGCGCCCCGGCTTCCAGGGGTCCGCGAACTCGGGCAGCCAGTCGTTGGGGTGCCCGGACCACAGCCGGTCGACGGCGGCATAACGCGCTTCCCACTGCTCCTGGCGCTCACTCATGCGGGCGAGACTAGCGTCTCCGGTCCGCGAGGCGCACCCGGGAGCCGGAGTCCGCCGCCGTCTCACCCGCGTGCCGCCCGGATCCTCGCGCGCCACCCGCGTCCGTGCGTCGAACCGAGCAGGTCGGCGCGAGGCCGACGGCGACGGCGGCCTCATCCAAAAGTCGATCTCGTGGCCCGGCAGTGACACGTGTTACTGTTAGCGACGTCACTCAACCCGGCATTCCTGAACCAGGGAGAGAGTTCACCATGACCCTGGCTGTTGTTTATGACGAGTTGCGTGCGGCGCGGAGAGCCATGGAGCAGTGCGTCGACGATTTGGCGCGGGTGTTCCCGGCGCACGGGAGCGCGGACGCATTCGGCGATGATGCGCTGGCCTCCGCGGCCTCGGCGTGGGCGCTGTCGTGCCGCGAGGAGGCGATGGCGGGCAGGAGCGCGGCGGATGGTGTTGTCGACGCCCTGCTGAGCACGGCCGATCGTCTGCGACGAAGCGATGAGGAGGCCGCGGACGCCGCGACGGCACTCGGGCATCGGACGCCCGGCGCCGGGGGCGCCGCCTCCGGGCTCGGCATAGGAGGAACGAGGAGCATGGGAGGCCTGCGCTGATGGTGACGACAGCAGCGGCGGGTGCTGATCTCATCGAAGCCGTTCCGGGAGATCCCGCACGAGTCCGGGAAGTCGCCACATCATGGCTGGAGACATCGCACACGGTCGGCGAGGCGCTGGAGAGCACCGCGACCGCGACACGGGCAACGCCCTCCTGGGAGGGCCTGTCAGCCCGGGCCTTCGCCGCGCATGCGACCGCCGTCGGCTCGGGCCTCGGTCAGGTGGCCGAGCGCATGCGGTTCGGTGCGGACGTGCTGAACGGCTATGCCGCATTCCTCCAGTTGGCGCAGGCGGAGGTGGAGGCGCTGCGGGCTCAGGCCCGGTGCCTGCATGCGGTCGGGGGCGCCGGGGCCCTGCCGGAGATGGCGACGCTAGTGCGCGCCCGCGCCGATGTGATGACGCGTCTTCACGCCGCCGCGCTCGACGCGGCGGCCCGGCTCCAGGGAGGATCCGAGGCGGACGCCGGGGGCTCGAACGGCATCGGAAACAAGAAGAAGGAGGCTAAGAAACCAATCTCAAGCGACCCGTTCGGCCCCCATGGGCTTCCGTGGATCAACGATCAGATCACCGGCAAGTACCCGGTTCCGTGGAGCACCACCAAGCAGGGCGAAATCGGCGACTGCTTCTTCCTCGCTGCTCTGTATTCGGTGACTCAGGACCCGGAGGAGGAGAAGCGCCTGCGCGAGAACGTCACCTGGAACGAGGACGAGAAGGCTTACGAGGTCAAGCTCTACGACTCCAACGGGGAGCAGCGCGTCGTCCTCGTGCACGACTACTACACCAATGGCGCGTATAGCCCAGGACCATTCAACCCCAGTTTGATCAACATCTACGAGAGAGCCTACTCCACGCTCTACGGCACCGACTACGTGGAAGGCGGCCAGCCGCAGGACGCCTTGCTCGCCCTCACCGGGAAGAGGCCCTCGAAAGTGGATAACTACGGCAAGGCTTTAGGATTCATCCCCTATCCAGGGGACACCTACGACGACGATGAATGGGAGAAGATGGAGGAGGCGGTCGACGAGGAGAGGCCCGTGGTCGCGTCATCGGGATCCTCGTCATCCAGGATGCTGCCGGGCGTCGCCGACGTCACTGGCGACGGGCACGTGGACCAGAGCGACGTGGATGCCGAGAATGGCGGCACCAGGGACTTCGAATTCCACAGCTGGCACGGCTACAGCGTGGTGGAGATGGACGAGGACACCGTGACACTGCGCAATCCGTGGGCGAACAGCAAGGAGGCGGGGGATGACGGCTTCGGTCATGACGCGAACGGTGACGGCCACATCATAGAGTCGGATGGCGAGAACCATGGGGACCGCGTCGAGGGGACGGGCGTCATTCGGATCAGTCGGGAGGACTACGAGAAGTTCTTCGAATCGACGGAGATCGGCGGTTGACGGGTGATGATGCGCTGGCGGATGACGACCAGCTGGCGGAGGCGAGCCGCAGCCAGGCTGGCCGCCCGGGCGGCCAGGGCCCGGCGAGCCCGGGCCGACCGGCCGCCCGCCCTGCGCATAGCGCTGCGCGCGCTGCGTCTGACCGCACGGGCGCTCCTGGTGATCGCCGTCATGACGACGACGATCGCAACGGTCGAGGTACTGGACCTGTGGTGGACCAGACCACCGACACGCACGACGACCGCGGTGAACCTGCACGACCCAGACATCTACAACTTCTGCGCCAACTATTGCTACACCGAGTGGCAATGGCGGACCGATACAGATCTCTTCCTCGCCGACGGCGGCAACCTGCGTGAGGAGCACCACTCCTGGGTCGCCACCTTCAGATGGAGCCGGAAGGCGACGGACACGGCCTACAACGACGTCGAACTGAAGTTGGGCGAGTCGGAGCACATCGGCGGCCTGGGAACACTCACCCTGGTAGAGGTCTGGCCCGAACCACTGTCAGAACGCCTCTACAGGGACTTCGCAGGCATCGGCATCCCCCCGGGCTGGCTGGGAAGATGCGGCCCCCTCTCGGGATTCCTGATCCGCCTGGAACCCGACCCCGGCATCACGATCTACGACTGCTCCAGCCCGCGAGACGGCGAAGACGAGGATGAAGAGTGCAGGCCCGTCCACGAACCCTGACCCCCAGCGGGCAGACGACGGACGGTCCCGGGAGGCGACGGATGATCCTGCGCGCAACGATCCTGGCGCTGGCGGTCCTGCTGATCGTGCTGAGCCTCGGCGATCTCCTCCTCGACTGGCCCTCACTGCCCTCGAAGGCGACCGTGCCACTGCTGATCCTCCTGGCGGGCCTGTCCCTCCTCAGTGAGAGACGACGCATTCGCCCACCTCGGCGAGGCGAGCGGAAGCAGAGCGAGCGAAGGACGTAAGGGCGCCGCCGTTGGCGCCGCACCGGCCCACTCCCCGCGGCGGCCGCCCCGACACGGCCGGCCCCGCCGGCCCGGCCACGGCCGCGCTGGACCGCCATATCCACCGTCGTCAACCGGCCCCGCCGGCCCGGCCACGGCCAGGGTCGCACAGCGCCGCTCGACCGGTTGCGGGCCGGCCCGCGGGGCGGGGCCCCGAGATGACGGGCGACGGCGCTACCCTCGCGCCATGACCGACCCCCACGCCGTCGACCCCGCCTGGGTCGCCTCCCGCAACGCCGCCGTCCTCGCCGACCCCGCCGCCCGCGTCGCCGGCAATGCCACGGCCACCACGAACGTCGAGAAGCTCACTCTGGACCGCGCCGTCGTCACCTCGATCGACACCTCGGTCTCCGACCTCATCCCCGACGCCGCCATCACCGACCAAAGGCATTCGGGCCGCTGCTGGGCCTTCGCGGGCCTCAACGTCCTGCGCGCCTCCCTCATCAAGGAGCTGAACGTGGAGTCGGTGGAGCTGAGCCAGAGCTTCGTCTACTTCCACGACAAGCTGGAGAAGGCCGCCGCCTTCCTGGACCGCGCCATCGCCGACGCCGAGCGGCCGCTGGACAACCGGGAGGTGACCGCGGCCCTGCGCGAGCCGATCGGCGACGGCGGCTGGTGGCCGGAGTTCGCCCGGATCGTCGCCAAGTACGGGATGGCGCCGCACGACGCCATGCCGGACACGGACTCGGCCACGAACTCCGCCGCCATGAACGACCACCTCGCCACGGTGCTGCGCCGGGCCGCCCTGCGCCTGCGCGCGGCCGTGGCCGACGGCGGGGACCCCGAGCCGATCCGCGCGGCGGCGATGGAGGACGTCCACCGGGTCCTCGTCATCCACCTGGGCACCCCGCCGTCCGAGTTCGTGTGGCAGTACCGGGACAAGGACAAGGCCTTCCACCGCGTCGGGACGATGACCCCGCGCGAGTTCGCCGAGCGCTACGCGACCGGTCTGGAGGAGTTCGTCGTGGTCGCCCACGACCCGCGCCCCGAGATCCCCCTCAACACCAGGTTCGGCATCGACCGCACCGACATCATGATCGGCGAGCCCACCCAGGAGCACGTCACCGCCGAGCTGTCCGTGCTCAAGGCGGCCGCGATCGCGGCCATCCGCGACGGCGAGCCGGTGTGGTTCGCCTGCGACGTGGCCAAGCAGCGCGACAAGGACGCCGGGATCTGGGACGCGGCCCTGCACGACTACGAGGGCCTGTACGGCGTCGAGCTGTCCATGACCAAGGCGGAGCGGCTGGTGGCGCGCGAGTCGGCGCTCACCCATGCCATGTGCCTGACGGGCGTGGACCTCCTCGACGGCGCGCCGCGGCGCTGGCGGGTGGAGAACTCCTGGGGCGACAAGGTCGGCGAGAAGGGCTTCCACACCATGAACGACTCGTGGTTCGACGAGTACGTCTTCCAGGTGGTCGTGCGCGCCAGTCGCCTGCCCGAGGAGGTGCGGGCGGCGCTGGAGGCCGACCCGGTCATCCTGCCCAGCTGGGACCCGATGCTCTGAGCCGGGGCGGAGCGTCGAGCCGGAGCGACGCCATCCTGCTCAGTGCGAGAGAGGCCTCCGCGAGCGTCGTCGCCCGCCGGCCTGGTGGCCCGCTCACAGCCGCGTCGCCCCGTGGGGACCCGTCACGCCGTGAGGACTCGGCGCCCCGAACCGGCTCGGCACCGGCGGCGAGAGGGCCCCGGCGACCAGTCGCACCGGATTGTCCAAATCTCCTACACGGACGCCATCAGGCATCATCCTCGGGCCGAACCGGCTCCTCCCGCACCCCATCCAGCCGCATCGCCCCCGTCGGCGAGCCGAGATCCGCGCCGTCCCCATGACGAGCCCCATAATGACCCCATGGTCGACCTCTCCGCCGTGTCCCCCGCCATCGCCCTGGGCCCCCTGGACGGCCGCTATCGCGCAATAGCCTCCCCACTGGTCAATCACCTGTCCGAGGCCGCCCTCAACCGGGCCCGCCTCAAGGTCGAGGTCGAGTGGCTCATCCACCTGACCGACCACGGCGTCCTGCCCGGTGCCCCTCGCCTGAGCGAGACGGAGAAGACCTACCTGCGCGGAATCGTCGAGGGCTTCGGGGCCGAGACGATCGCCGAGCTGGCCGACATCGAGGCCGTCACCCGCCATGACGTCAAGGCCGTCGAATACCTCCTCAAGCGGCGCCTGGCCGTGGCCGCGCAGTCCCCCGGCGTCGTCGGCGCCGACGGCGGCCCCACCGTGCTGCCCACGGTCGGCGAGATCGTCCACATCTTCTGCACCAGCGAGGACATCAACAACCTCTCCTACGCCCTGACCATCCGCGCCGCCGTCGAGCAGGTCTGGCTGCCGGCCGCTCGCGGCCTGGTCGAGGACCTGGCCGCCATGGCCCGCGAGTACGCCGACGCCGCCATGCTGGCGCGCACGCACGGCCAGCCGGCCACCCCCACCACCCTCGGCAAGGAGCTGGCGGTCCTGGCCCACCGCCTGCGCCGCCAGGTGCGCCGCGTCGAGTCCGCCGAGTACCTGGGCAAGATCAACGGCGCCACCGGCACCTTCGGCGCGCACGTCGTGGCCGTGCCCGGCGCCGACTGGCAGGCGGTGGGCCGCGGCCTCGTCGAGCACCTGGGCCTGACCTGGAACCCGCTGACCACGCAGATCGAGTCCCACGACTGGCAGGCCGAGCTCTACTCCGACGTCGCCCGCTTCAACCGCATCGCCCACAACCTGGCCACCGACGTGTGGACCTACATCTCGCTGGGATACTTCCGCCAGCGCCTCGCCGCGCAGGGCTCCACCGGCTCGTCGACCATGCCGCACAAGGTCAACCCGATCCGCTTCGAGAACGGCGAGGCCAACCTGGAGATCTCCTGCTCGCTGCTGGACACGCTGGCCGCCACGCTCGTCACCTCCCGCCTCCAGCGCGATCTCACCGACTCCACCACGCAGCGCAACGTGGGCGTGGCCCTGGGGCACTCGCTGCTGGCCGTCGACAACATCCGCCGCGGCCTGGCCGGGCTCGACGTCGACCGCGCCCGCCTGACCGAGGACCTGGAGGCCACCTGGGAGGTGCTCGGCGAGCCCGTCCAGCAGGCCATGCGGGCGGCCGCCGTCGCCGGGGCCACCGGCATGGCCGACCCCTACGAGCGCCTCAAGGAGCTCACCCGCGGCAAGAAGGTCACGCCCGAGAGCATGCGCGAGTTCATCTCCGGACTCGGCATGCCCGACGACGTCGAGGCGCGACTGCTCGCCCTGACGCCCGCCACCTACACGGGCCTGGCCGCCGAGCTCGTCGCCCACCTGGACGACTGAGGCCCGCGGGCCACGAGTCTCCGGCCGGGCATCGCCGGCCGGGCCAGGCGCACCGCCCGCACTGCACGGGGTTCGGGGGCTACTGGCCAGGGGTTGTCCGTACTGCACGAGACCCCGAACCCCGTGGAGTACACCCACCTCCCAGCCAGTACGACCCAAGCCTCGTGGAGCACGCCCGGGCTCAGCCTGACGGCAGCCCCTTCATGAACACCTCATATACACTCCGGAACCCTCCATGTGCACTCCATGTACAATCGCCATGTGATTGTCGATCTGGATGACCTCACGGAGGCCCTCGCTCGTTTAGAGCTGGAGGGCGGCGACTGCCTTGAGATCGAGGCGAAGACCTTCTCCGAGTACTCCCGCGCGGCCCTCGGCCCCACACTGTCGGCCTTCGCGAACCTCCCTGGAGGCGGCACCATCCTCCTGGGCATCGGCGAGGACCCGGTTTCCGTCATCGGAGTCCAGCAGCCGCACGAGCTCCAGCAGGCCCTCGTCTCGCAGGCCCGTCAGGGCTTCTCCACCGAGATCGCTGTCGATCCGCGTTCCATCGCCATTGACGGCAAGACCGTCATCGCCGCCAATGTGCAGGAAGTCCCCATCAACAGCAAGCCATGCCGGTGGCGGGAGACAGGATCGGCGTACCTTCGTCAGTACGACGGCGACTACCGCATGTCTCAACAGGAGCAGCAGCAGCTCCTTCTCCGGCACCAGCGCCCCCGACAGGACTCCGTTGCCGTTCCCGGCACCTCCGTGGACAACCTCGAGGGCGACCTGGTCCAGCGCTTCCTCCGAGCGGTTCGTACCGGCTCCACCGCGCTGACCGGCCAGTCCGACGCCGAGGTCCTCCTCAATCTGAATGTTCTCACCGAGGACGGAGAGGCGACCCTGGCAGGACTGTACGCACTGGGCCGTTATCCCCAGAGGCAGTTCCCCGGCCTGTCCATCACGGCCGCCGTCACCGGTGCCAACGACGGAGTCAGGGCAACGGATCGACTCACGGTCGCGGGCCCCCTGCCGCAGATGCTCACCGATGCCGTCGACTGGGTCGCACGCGCCACGCAGACACGCATCCGGTTCGGGGATGACGGGCACGGCCGCGATGTCCACGAGTTCCCGCTCATCGCGGTTCGCGAGCTCATCGCCAACGCTCTCGTCCATCGAGACCTCTCCGAGCCCGCGCTCTCGAAAGGGGTTGAGATCCGTCTGCTGCACGACCGTCTCATCATCTCCAGCCCAGGTGGTCTCTGGGGGCTGAGTGTGGACCAGCTCGGTACACGCGACGGGAAGTCTGCGGTCAACGAGCACCTCTACACCATCTGCACCTTCGCCACGGACTACGAGGGACGGCGCGTGATCGAAGGCTTGGGCTCCGGGATTCGGGAGGTCCGGCGCGCCCTGCGAGACGCGGACATGGAGTCCGTCCGCTTTCAGGACACCGGTGTGCGCTTCACGGCCCTGCTCCCCCGAGGCGCCCTCCTCTCGCCCGAGGATCTCACCTGGCTGTCCGACCTCGAGGCCCACGGCCTCGGCGTCGAGCAGCGCCACGCGCTTGTCGAGATGCGGCATGGAACCTCATGGACGAACTCCTCCTACCGCCGTCGCTTCGGCTGCGACTCCCAGCAGGCCCGTCGTCAGCTCCAGGAGCTGGTGAACCGGGGCTATGCCGAGGCCCGAGGACAACGCGGCTCCACCTCCTACGTTTTGGCCTCCGACGGCGCTCGGCCGGCTTCCGACGTCAAGGCCGTCACTGTTCCCGCGGAGATCTCCGCCCTGTCCACCAATGCGCCCACCGTCTGGGCCTGTCTTGAGGGCGGGCCGCGCACGCGCCAGCAGATCGTCGAGGCCACGCACCTGTCCTCACGCCAGGTGATGTACGCGCTCAGACGTCTCAAGGAGGCGGGAGCCGTTCTGACGGATGGCGGTCGGGGCGATATCACCACCAGGTATCGTCGAGCCTGATGGGCACGCCTATCGACTGCGTCTCCTACCTGGACGACTGACGCGCCCACCGCGCCATCGCGCCCCGACGGGTCGCGTAGTCCGTCGAGGCGGGCATTCTTACGCGAGGCGGGCATTCCTGCACGAGCCGGACGACGCCGTCGTCGGACTCGCGCCGAAATGCCAGCCTCGTGGTTCCGGCCACCGGGCAGTGGCCCCGCCGGACCGATCTCGACGCGGAACTGAACCGATCTCGAGCCGGAACCGGACCGATCTCGGCGTCCGGTGCGCATCGCCGGGGTGCGCCCCCGACACCCCCGTCGCCCCGACGGCGACTCAGGACCCGGAGCCGCCGAGCAGATAGCGGGCGCACACCCCGGCGACGCACTCCTCGGCGGGGTTGACGCCGAAACGGTTGGCATCCATGTGCAGCAGGTCGAGTGCACGGCGTCCGGCGGATCCCGTACCGATCTCGCGCACGGTGCGGGCGGCGTCGGTGGCCAACTGCCCGGTCAGCTCGTCGGCGCGCCCCCACCCCGGGACCTCGCCCAACCGGCAGGCGAGCACCTGCTGCACCACGGAGCCGAGCGCGGTGCCGTCGCGCAGGCGCTCGGGGAGGCGGGAACCCCACATGCGCAGGTGGGCACCCAGCAGCTCGGCCGGCGGTAGTGGTCCGACGGCGGCCGCATTCGCCAGGAAACGAGCGGTCAGGGCGACCCTGGGCAACGGGCGGGGGACTGTCCAGACCCGGTTGTCCCAGCACCAGCGACTGGAGACGTCGAAGTGCCGCTCGGCCTCCTCCACCCCCGTCGGACCGCCGTACTTGTCGTACTCGGGCCCGTACACCGAGCACGCGACGCCGGCTCGTCCGCTCCCGCCGCCTGCGGTCAGCGGGTCGGGGACGAGGCGCTCGACCGTGCGCACGCGCGCCCGCCGGGCGGCAGCGGCCACGACGCCAAGATGCTCGAAGACCTCGTCCAGCGCATCCGGATCGGCCTGCAGCCGCAGCCTCACGTGGTGACCACGCAGATCGATGAAGCGCAGGAAGTGGGCGGAGCGGATCGGCCAGCGTGCGCGAACCTCGCCAATCCAGCGCGCGATCGCGGGCAGCAGCGCATCGGTGTCGTCCCCGCCGGCGCAGTAGATGCGCGCGTACAGCCAATCGACCTCCTGGCCCTCCCGGTCCTCGAAGGCCGCCCCGGCTTGCGCACCGACGTCGTCCGACAGTCCTCTCACCGGTCATCCCCACCATTCTCGGGTCGCTTGGGCCACTGCATGTTGATCAGGTACTCCAGGACCGTCGCCCGGCCCGCGGACGTCGCGCCCGCCATCTGCTCCCTGGCCGGCAGGGCCTCGATCAGGCTGAGGTGCTCGGCATCCGGATCGACCCAGCCGCGCAGCGCCAGCAGCGACACCGGCGATCTCAGGTCCACGTACCGGGGCTTGTGCTCGTCCGACGTCGTGCCGAGCTCCGCCTGGGCGCCCAGGTGCTGATGGACGTAGACCTCCGCGGGGATGCCCCACCGCTCGCGCAGATCCGTCACTCTCACGAGCGTCGCCGCTGGATCGCGGTCCAGGAGGCCGGCCACCTGGGCGGCCGGGAAGGTCCAGGACTCCCGACGTGTGACCAGGCGCCCGTGGGTGGCGCGCGGGGCGTGGACCGCCTCGTCCGGCATCGGACCGGTCATCTCCAGGCGACGACTGGTCCAGTGATCCGCCAGGGGGGACATCCGGGCCCACGGGTCGCTCAGCAGAACCAGCCAGGAGCGGTATCCGCCGAGGCGGTACTGCGGGATGAGCCCGAGATAGGCCAGCCCCACCGGTCCGTGAGCGTCGGTCAGGAACAGCGTGTCGGTGCGCGGATCGTGGGCGAGCCTCAGCGCGCTCAGAGGCGTCGCATCCGGCGCCGCGGGCTCGCCGGGCAGTCCGAGCGGGGGAAGGACGCCGCAGGAGGCGGCCTGAGCGGTGTTGCAGTCGGTGGAGACCTGAATCTCCAGAACGCGCTCAGTGCCCCAGGCCGCGCGGATCCCCCGCGCCAGGCGCTCGCGGTACCCTCTGCCCAGCAATCGGTGGAAGCGGGCCTGAAGGGCGCCGTTGCCATTGGTGAAGGCGTTGACCACCACCAGGCCCCGACCCGCGCTCAGCGCCTCCCGATCGGCGCCGATCGGCTGAAGATAGGCGCCCATGTGCCGCGGCGAGGCCGATGCGCCTCCGGACATGGCCGCGCGCTCGGGATCCGGCCCGGCGGCGAGATCCCGCGCGGCCGCGCCCAGCATCTCCGGGTCGCCGTCGGGGGCGTGCGCCAGGCTCATGAGGAAGGCGAGCGGGTCCTCGCACACCCCGCCGCGCCCGTACCGGGCGACGTACCGGCGCACCATGAGGTCGTAGATGCGAGAGCGGGTCACCCAGGGGTCCACGAGCCCGGCCAGGGACTCGACCTCCTGGCGGAACGGCGACAGCCTCATCGGGTCGTCCCAGTCCCCCCGCGACTCGCAGTCCTCGTAGAGCAGGCCGCTGGGCCTGGCCCCCAGCTCGCCGTCGGGGAAGATCCGCTGCGCCAACCGCTGCACATCCATGAGCAGCTCCGCCCGCCCCGGACCGTCCTCGACCGTGATGGCCCTCCCGAGCCTCTCAAGCCGGTCGAGGTCCTCGCCCCAGAGGCGTCGCTGACCGTCCGAGAGCGTGGCCGCCAGAGCCGGGAAGGGGTCCGCGCCCCTCGGCCAGGGGGCGTGGGGGCGTACGGCTCCCGAGGCGAGCAGACGACGCAGACGCAGATGCGGATCCCGCCCGCCCACGAGTCGGGTGGCCTCGCGCACGGTCACCGGCGCCGCATCGGGCCGCGCGCCGGTCAAGCGGTCGTGGGCGCCGACGAGCCAGCGGGCCGGCTGCACCTCCTCACCCCGGAAGACCAGGCCGTTGGCGTAGTCGTGCTCCGCGACGACGGTCAGCCCCAGCGCGACGGCGGACAGCGCTCCGACCGGTCTCGCGGCGGTGTCGGCCGTACCGACCGCGTCCGGCGCCGCAGTCGGATCAGCCGCCGCACCCGCGCCCCCGGGCGCCCCGGCACCGCCCCCGACGGCCGAGCCGGTTCCGTCCGGTCCCGGGGACGATCCATCAGCACCGCCGACGCCGCCGGCGCGATCGGGTCGATCGACACCCCCGTCCCCGGGGACTTCCCCGACGGGCACGACGTCGTCCCTGACGGGGGCGGCCTCCAAGCGCAGGAAGCCGGCCGGATCGAGATCGCGCGCCGTCGCGGCGAGGATCCCGTGGGCGAGATGAAGCGCCACCATGGTGCGCCGGCGACCGCGAGCCGGCCGGCCGGCCTCGCAGACCGTGGTCAGGCCGGAGAAGGGGCTGGCCTTCAGGGCCGCCCGGGTGGCCAGCGTGTAGAGGGTTCGCAGCACGCGCGGGTCGTCGAGTCGCCGCCCGCGTCTGGTCAGCGCCGTCACCAGCGCGGGGGCGGCCACCGCCACGGCGCGCAGGTACTCGACGTCGTCGAGGCCGGCCGCCAGCAGGGCGCGACTGCGCTCCAGATCCGAGGCGACCGCCGCCTCCACATTCGCGTACTCCGCGTGCCGCTGGGAGACCAGGTCGTCCCAGGCCGAGAGCATGGCGCCGACGTCGGCGGGCAGGCGATCCCGCACATGGACCGTCAGACCGCTGACGCGCCCCTGGAAGACCCTGCGCTTGGCACGCAGGACGGCCCGGCGCTCGTCGCGCTCCAGGCCGGGGACGAGCCGGTACAGGGGTTCGAGCAGCCGTTCACCGGCCCACTCCATCTCCCGGTCGAGGCGGCGCAGCCGCTCAAGGGCCTGGACCAGGGCCTTCTCAGGACCGGGGACGGCCGCCGACGGGAGACCGCCCAGGCGCACGAGGGTGGGCAGCAGCGACGTCGCGCGAGCGGGCGCGGGGCCCGGTCCGGCGGGCCCGGCCAGCGCAGCGGGCGCAGCGGCTGCAGACCCGGCCGGCTCAACCGACGCGGGCGCGGGGCCCGGTCCGGCGGGCATCGGGTCCGGTCCGACGGAACCGGCCGCGCGGCCGGGCGACACCGGCGAGGCCGACGCACCGGCCCTCGAATCGGCGCGCATCATGCGAGCGCTCCTCTCACAACGCTCACCGCGGCGAATCCCAGCCACACGACGCCCAGCACGGTGCCGACCACGCTCAGCAGCACGCACGCCAGGCCGTAGAAGAAGTAGGCCCCGCGGACGGCCAGCCCCATTCGCGCCAGCGCCGGGGGCAACGGCGCACGCCTGACGACGCTGCGCAGAATGAGCATGGAGCGGCCGCGCAGGTTGACCGAGCCGGTCAGCGCCTCGATGGTGGCCACGCCGTCGGACTGGGTCAGGGGGTTGAGGTTGGTGACGAGCATGGTGAGCTGGAAGGCGCACAGGGTCAGGGCCACCTGCCGCGCGGTGCCCGTGAGCGCCAGGGCCGCCGCCGCCTCCGCACCGCACACCACGCCGTCGGAGCAGATGCCCGCGAAGGCGAGCATGGCGCGCCCGAGCCGCGAGCGCACCTGATAGGAATCGGTGCGATCCACGTAGGCGATCGGCATCACCCAGAACATGAAGGCCACCCCCAGGCCGCGGACGGGGGTTCCCAGGTAGCCGGCCACGATCGCGTGCCAGGACTCGTGCCCGACGATGCTCACCAGCTGAATGGCGACGGCGATGAGGAACACGGACGCGGGCGGACGGGGGCCTCCGGACAGGTGGATCAGACTCTCCACCCCCGCCGCGTAGCCCCCCGCCGCCGCGAGGACGAACAGCCAGCCGAGCGTCCGCGCCGGCAGGTGGTGGAGCGCCGCCGCCACGGGTGCGACCACTCTCCGGTAGCTGCGGATCAGCATGAACCGCGGCAGCATCCAGTTCCCACTCCACCGGGGCGGGTGGATCCGCTCGTGCCGTCCGACGTGCGGCGGTGCGACGTGGCGGCCATCGACGCGCTTGCGGGCGCGGTCCTGCGATACGACGACTCGGGGAGGCTCGCCGCCCTCCAGCAGGCTCTTGGAGCGCAGGTACTCCACGAGACGAGTGATGCGCTGCCTTCCGGCGGCGTCGATCTCCTGGGGCAACTGGTCGATGATGGTGGGCAGCGAGCGAGCCCCGTCGAACTGGTCGACGATGAAGGCCGCGGCCTTCCCGAGACGGTGGTACGCCCCCGACGCGCTGTCGAACAGCATCGGCTGGTCGTCCATCCCGACGATCATCTTCACTCCTCGGCGCAGACGCGGGATGTCGCTGCTCGACACCCTTGCGGTGCTCGTCGTCGTGGTCATCGGGTCATGACTCCCTCGGGTCGGTTCGCGGTGGCGTGGTTGGCGGCGGGCGGAGGGAACGGCGCCTCCACCCGCCGCCATGCCGTCTCAGCAGGACGACGTCGACGCGCAAGCGCTGCAGGACGGGCACGAAGCGCACGCCGCGCAGGACGGGCACGACGCGCAGGACGGGCACGACGCGCAGGCACCGCAGAAGGCGCATCCCAGGGCGTTGCCCTCGGGGAGCTCCTCGACGCCGAAGTCGCTGTCGGACAGTGTCAGATCGATGGTGCTGGCCATATGCTGTTCACCTCCTTTCTGGTTCGTGTCACTGGTCAGGAGCGAGGCCCGTGCTGGGCCTCGTCGAGGGGTCCGGTCCGTCTGCGGGGACCGGGCCCCTCACCCCGCGGAACGGGGCGTCTTCGGGGACTCGCGCCCGGCTCAGGGCGATGGAGCGGCGCGAGCCGGGACGGCCACGGTGACGGCGAGCATCTGATGGCGGCTCACCCCGTCGGAGTCGAGCAGGTGGCGCACGGCCGAGGGTGACAGCCCTGCGAAGACCGTGCCGGTCAGACCGCGGGCGGCGCTGCGCAGGTGCACCGAGTAGATGACGGCGGCGGCGCGGGCCATGGCGTGGCGGTAACCGTGGGCCCCGGCCCACGCGTCGGCCCGGTCGAGGTCGGCGGCCACCGAGACGATGGCTCCGGCGCGGGCGAACTCCTTCTGCACGGCCATGCCCTCGATCTCCTCCGGGTCCGGCAGGTCGCGCACGAGGTCGGCGCCGTCGGGCCTCACCCGGTAGACGCCTGGTCTGGCGCCGCGCGGCCGCAGGAGCAGGACGAAGGGCTCGAGTGCGACGGCGGCGGCGTCCCGGCCCCAGGTCTCGGCGTCCTCGACCAGGGCGGCCCGCACACTCGCCAGGAGCGGTCCGGCGTCCAGGGGCTCGGGCGCGTAGTCGGTGGTCGACGAGCGCCGCTCGAAGGTCCGCCGCACATCGTGGCGGTAGGGGCCATCCTGCTCCAGGACGGAGGCATCGAGGGCCTCGCCGCCCAGTGGCCGGCGCGGGCGTCGCGCGGCCAGGCCGTCGGAGGTGGGCGCGGCGTCGGGATCGGAGAAGCCGTCGATGATCTCGCGCAGGATCTTGTAGTCAGTGCGCATGACGACCTCCCGAGGCCCCCTGGTCGGCGATTCCCAGGTCGATGACGGCCACGACCGGCTCGCGCCGCGGATCGGCGCCGATGGCGGCCGCCAGCTCCCGCTCGTCCCAGAGGGCCCGAGCGCGCAGGGGCAGGTCCAGGCAGCGGGCGACGAGCCGGATGACCTCCAGGGAGCACCCGCAGTCCTGGATCGCGAGCCGCAGGCCGAAGGACATGTACTTCTTGGCGAGCTTGTCCATGTTGCCGGTCAAGACGAGTCGCACCGCGCCGTCGGGGACCCTGGAGGCGCCGGGTGGCGGTCCCACCAGGGCCAGGGCGTGGTCGCGCTCGATGTAGGCGTAGACGCCCGGCGCGAGCGGAGTCGGCGAGCCTCCGTCTCCGGGGGCGAGGGCCCCGGGGGACGCATCGCCGGCCTGGGTCTCGGAGGCTCCGTCGGCCCCGGAGGACGTGCCGCCGGGCACGAGGACGTAGGCGGTGACCGAGCCGATGTTGCCGCCGGCCGCCGTCCAGCGGCGCAGCTTCGAGGTGTCGTTCGAGGCGCCAGCGGTGTCGGCGGGGGGCTGCTCGCCCACAGCCGCCCGCGCTCCCGGGCGCAGCGGCTCGCGCACGCCGACCGCCAGGGCCAGCAGAGTGGCGAGCTCCGCGAGCGTCGGTCGGCCGCCCGGTGCGGCCGGGTCGCCGGGGCGTCCCGGGGCGGGAGCTCCGGCCTCCAGGGCCTCCTGGGCATCCGCCTCCCGCTCGCCGGGCGCATGCGGCGCGTCCGCCTCGGTCAAGGGCCCGGTCAGGGGCCAGGGCCGATTCAGGCGCTCCAGGTCGGCATCCGGCAACGACGTGCGCGGGCAGGTGGGCCAGTCCCGGAACTCGCGCTGAAGACGCAGGTTGGAGGGCTTGTAGTGCTGCTGGTGCCCCTTGGAGTCCATGAAGGCCGTCGGGGGGATGGCCACCGCCTGCTCGTAGCGGGCTCCGACGGGGGCGGAGGGCGCGATCGGCGCCGGCGACCCGTCCGCCCTTCTCGATGCGCTGGCCGCCGAGCAGACGGGGCAGCCCGGGCGAGTGGCCACCGGGCGGTCGGAGCGGGTGAAGGTCTCCAGGTCGATGCGCCTGACGTCGCCCGGCAGGTGGGTGACGGTGGCGCGGGCGATGAGCGCGGCCACGGTCCGCGCCGCCAGGCCGACGGCGAGGTCCCGGCGATCCGCGTCCGGCATCGCCCCGGGCCCGGGCTCATCGGCGGTGGCGCACTCCAGGCAGGGAGAGAAGCTCGGATCGATGTACGGTCCGACCGTCACGGCATCGTGCTCGATCCGCACGCGGAGCAGGGGGATTCCGAGCGTCCAGCAGCGCTCGGCCACGCCGGCGGCGGGAGCGGAGGCGGTCGTCTCGACGACGACGGCGAGGGTGTCGTCCGGCTCCGCGCCGGCGGCGGCCCGGGCGGACAGCGTGGGGTCGAGGGCGCCGATGATCTCCTCGACGAGCCCGGCGTCGCCCAGAACCGCCACGCGGGCGGCCGCCAGGCGGCGAGCCGCGTCCTGCCAGGAGTCGTTGACGCCCGTGGAGTCGCCCAGGCGCGACAGCAGGCAGGCCAGCTCCGGAGCCGGTTGCGGATCGGGGAGCGGATCGCAGTCGCCCTCCTCGACGATACCGCCGGTCCACAGCAGGGAGACGGCCTCGAAGGCGCCGCCGGCCCCTATCCCGGTGGTCTCGCCGATCTGCTCGACGGTGCGGGTGCCGTCGCAGGCCTGCAGCAGGGCGCCCAGGTGGTCGCGCGCGAACGCCCCGCCCAGGACCTGGCTCTTCCGTCCGCCGTCGAGCACCCAGGTGTCATCCTCGTCGGGACGCATGCGCACCCCGAGCCGGACCACCGGCCTGCGGGGGATGCGGAATTGCAGGTCCTGACGGGCGGCCCGACCGACGTCGGCCGCTCGCATCCCGGAGGTCGTCGTGCTGTCCGCCATTCAGATCACCCGCCCGGGCAGGAGGGCGGCGAGCGCGGGGACCCCGTCGCGCCGGGCGGCGTAGCGCCCGGAGCAGGTCTCGCAACGGTCGGTCGCGATGGTTCGGGCCAGGGAGGTCATACCGGTGACGAGATCGACGGTCCACACCTGCCCGCCGAGCCCGTCGGCTCCGGTGGCGTCGTCCGGGCCGGGCTCGCCGCCGTCGACCGGGCCCTCACGGTCCAGGACGCCCAGGGCCAGGGCGATCAGGCCAGCGCCGAGAACCACGTGATGCCGGGCGTATCCCTGGGGAAGAGGTTCGAGGTCCTCGGGAAGCGGGCGGTAGCCGTGCTGCTGCCGACGCCGGGCGTAGCAGTGGTAGCAGGCCGTGCGCCCGGGTACGACCAGGGGCCCGCAGCGCAACTCGGTGGGGGTCAGCTCCAGGCCCAGGGAGGGCAGGGACCGGGTGAAGGACAGGTCGTCCAGGGCCTCGCGCAGGGCGACGCGGTCGGCGTCGGCCACCAGGACAAGGCGGTCGGCATAGGGGACCAGGGCGTCCACCAGGGCGTGATCGACGGGCAGGACGACGTCCTGCGGCCGGGCGAGGCGGTGGACGACGGCCTGTCCGAACTGCCCTTGCGGCAGGTAGGCCGTGACCGGTCGTGCTGCGGCGGTTCTCATGCTCATGCTCGTTCCTGCGGATGCGGGTCAGGCGAAGGGCTGACGGACGGGGTTGATACCGGCCTCGTCGTGGGCCTTCAGGCCCATGGCGCGGGGTGCCTCGTAGAGGCGGGGGGTGGCGAGGTAGCGGGCGTGGTGGCTGAAGGACAGCGGCACCGCCTCGGGCACGAGGGTCTTGACCACGTGCATTCCGACCTGACGGGCCTCGTCGGTGGTCAGGTCCACCACGACGGCCTCCGACCCCGCCCGCTCCAGCGCGGAGACGACCCGGTCGAGCGAATCGTCGGACGATTCACGGATCCCCCGGAGCTCGGGCCGTCCCATGTCGGTCAGCCGGCGGATGGGCCGGGGGCCCTCCAGGAGGAAGTCGAAGACGTGGCGCATGGAGGGGGCGGCGTCGGCCAGGGCGCCGCCGACCACGGTCATGTCCTGGCCGGTGACCTCCTGGGCGCGGGGACTGCGCGCGTGACTGCGCAGGGCGATGCGCAACGAGGCGAGCTCGCGGTAGATCTTGGCCAGGGCCCGCTGCGGGTCGAGGTCGCAGGTGGCCGCCACCACCTGGGACAGCTCGGTGTCCGCCTCGGAGGTCTGGACCGCGTAGAGGATCGGAATCCCGTAGTCGGTCGTGGCGTCCCGGAGGTGAACCGTCAACTCGGTGGAGGTCCCGACGCGGTGGTACTCGGCGACCTCGGGGTCGAGGACGGCGGGGTCCACCACGATCTCGGGCAGCCGAAGCCGCTGCAGCCAGGTCAGGGCGATGGCGTCCCGTTCGATGACCTCCAGCAGACCGCCGAGGACCGCCTCGCGCAGGTCGGAGTGAGCCGCCGTGCCCGTGGACACCGTGTTGGTGAAGCGCTCGGAGGGGCTGTGCACCGGGAACTTCAGGTAGACCAGGATGGCCGGCACGAAGACCTCGCGCCCCCGGGTCAGGGACCAGCCCCGCACCCAGCGCAGCGGCACCCTGGAGTCGAAGGGGACCAGGCCGCAGTGCGGGTCCGCCAGCTCCGTGGGCGAGCAGGCGGGCCAGCGGTCCGGGCCGATGGCGGCGTCGCCGAGGCCGGCGGGGGTGTCCCAGATCAGGTCCTCGTCAGCCCACGAGCAGCTGGAGTAGCGCTCCAGGGACTCCACGATCGCGATGTGCCTGGCGAGATCGGGGTCGATGGCGCCGCCGGCGCCGTCGATGTTCCCGGACTCGACCCGATGCGTCCAGGTGCGCTGCGAGCGCAGCGCCGCCGAGAGGTCGCCGAGGAATCCGGTCCAGATCGAGAAGGGCGGCTCCCCCGAGGACTGCGACAGCTCCGCGGCGCGGGACACCAGGCCGACGGGCGACTCGAGGGACGCCGTGCGAGCCAGTGAGGGAGCGATCGGCTCCACGAGCGCAGACCTGTACACGGATCCGCCTTTCACGCTGGGACAGGGTCGGGCACACCTTCAGGAACGTGCCGTTGATGCGACGAGTCTGCCCGGATCGCCCGGAACCGCGCATCAGTCGTCGATCTACTGCGCTGTCTCTCTTGGAGTGATCGCACACGCCCCGTTCGAACGACCCGATTCATCCCTTCGGCGCACCGCCGGTAGAGGGATGTCGGACGCGCTCCGGGCCGTGGCGGCCCGCCGCCGTGCGGGCCCGGTTGATCCGGTCGTGCGAGCCCGGGCCGCGACACGCTGGCATCTCACGGGCGGGGCCTCGCCGAAGCGACCTCGCGACATCATCAAGCGCACACCCGGGGGGCACCGTCAAGCCGAGGTCTTGGGTATTCTGAATCGTAATATTATCGTTATCTTCCCGGAAGCCGCGGGCGTCTCTGACCACGGCTCGTGCCGGCTACTTCGCGAGGAGACGTATGAGTTCCCTGACTGCCCTTGACCCCGAGCACACCCTCGACCCCGAGCGCATCGGCGTCGTCCTCATCGACGACGACGCGATGGCACTAACCTGCCTGGAGTCCTACTTCGCCGCGGCGGAGGATATCCACGTCCTGCTCGCGACGCGCCACGCCGACCAGATGCTCGAGTTCCTCGGGTCGAACCGGGTGAACGTCCTCATCACCGACGTTCACATGGAGAGCATGGACGGAGTGGAGATGGCGCGCGAGGTGCTGCGGGTATCCCCCAGCACCGGCGTCATCCTGCTGACCACCGTGGACACGGACGACAGCCTCATCCAGGGCCTGAGCGCGGGCGCCAGCGGCTTCCTGCTCAAGAGCGCGTCCGCCCACGAGATCCTCTCCGCGGTCCGGACGGTGCACTCCGGGGCGAAGGTCGTCACTCCGATGTCGACCGCGCGGCTGATCGACTATGTGCTGGCCTCCGCTCACGCCGAGGACGGGAGCGTCACCCTCTCGAAGCGGGAGCGCGACGTCCTCCACATGCTGTGCGAGGGCGCCTCCAACCGCAGGATCGCGTCGCAACTGTCCATCTCCGAGGCCACGGTCAAGTCGCACATCTCCGTGCTGTTCACCAAGACGGGGACGAAGTCTCGCCTGGAGATCGTCGTGTGGGCCTTCAGGCACGGCTACGCGGCCACCGGCCGCGCGCCCGCCACCGCGCCTCGCGAATGAGAGCCCCGGGGCCGCCGCGGCGCTCCGGGCCCCGGGGCGCGCAGCTCACGCCGGGCCGTCCCGCGCCCGGCCCGGCACCCGGGAGGGCACGCGGCGTCGGCTCATCTGATGGAGCTCCAGACCATGACGACCAGGAAGAGGATGAACCACCACAGGTAGGAGCCGGCACCGACCCCGCCCGATCTCGCGGGCCGAGTACGCCGAGCCCGATCGGTTGGGACGTAGGGCTGCGGCTGCGCATACGGGTTGGGGCCCGCGGGGGCCGCCGGCCGAACAGGGCCGCCCATCGGTTGCGCGCCGTTGTAGCCGGGCGGCAGTCCGGGGCCACCGCCGTAGCCGGCCGGCCGCCCGGGTGCGCCGTTGTAGCCGGGCGGCAGCCCGGGCACGCCGCCGTAGGGCGTCGACGGCGCCGGTACGGGCGCCGGACCGGTCCGCCGCGCGGGTCGGGCAGCCCTCCGCCCATCGGGGCCCAGATGCCCGTTCGCGGCGCTCGGCCGCCCGTCGCGGGCGCGCCCGTATCCCGAGGGCTGCGGGGCGGCCGCCCGCTGGTCCTGCGGGATCTCGCGCCGCATGGCGCGTCGCTGCTCCTCGGCCCGGGCGCGCAGCGCGGCGGTCGGGTCGGGCCGGGCCCCGGAGTCGGACGCCGCCCCGTCATCGGGCGCAAGCCGATCCTCCCGCGTGCGCCGGTCGGGTCCCTCCTCCGACCGGCGCTCGGGCGAGGGGTCGTCGAGCTCCGAGTCGTCGAACAGCAGCGACCCCATGAGCGGATCGCCAAGCACGGAGCCGAAAGGGGCCTCATCGAAATCCAGGTCATCGGCCTCCCAACCGATGGGGGCCCAGGAGTCCGAGTCAACGTCTTCGCGAACTGGCGGCGTGGTCATGGGCCCAGGATCTCACGCCGAGCCGATTCCGGGTCCCTTCCGAGCCGGCCCCCCTCCACGCCGGGCCCCTTCCGTAGCGGCTCCGCGCCCATCCCGGGCCGACGTGACGCCGAGATTCCTGTCGATCTCACCATGGAGCGGCTCCGCGCCCATCCCGGGCCGACTCCGACCCCCGCGCCCCGCCCGTCATCGATCCAGCCACGGACCCGGAGCGGCCGGGACACCACTTGACACCCCTACCCCCTAGGGGTACTTTCGCCATTGCCTCGACGGAGGCTCGCAGGCGCGAAGGGAGTGAGGTCGCATGGCCGGCTACACGGGCACCAAGGACGACTACCTCAAGCGGCTGCGCCGCATCGAGGGGCAAATCCGCGGCATCTCCCGCATGGTCGAGGCGGACACGTACTGCATCGACGTCCTCACTCAAGTCGCGGCGGCCACCAAGGCCCTCCAAGCCGTCAGCCTCGGCCTGCTGGAGGACCACATGAGCCACTGCGTCATCCACGCCGCCCAGTCCTCCGACGCCGAGGGCCAGGCCAAGATCCGCGAGGCGTCCGACGCGATCGCCCGCCTCGTGCGGTCCTGAACGCACAACCCAAGGAGCACACCCATGTCCGAGTTCACAGCCGACGGCACCGACCGCACCACCACCCTCAAGCTCTCGGGCCTGACCTGCGACCACTGCGTCACCCACGTCACCGAGGAGCTCAAGAGCCTCGACGGCGTCAAGAACGTCTCCGTCGTCCTCGACAAGGGCGGCCAGTCGGTGGCCACCGTGGTCTCCGACGTCGTCCTGAACGACGCCGCGCTGGCGGCGGCCATCGATGAGGCCGGCGACTACACCCTCGACGCCGTCGAGCGCGACGTCGTCTGAGGGCCCCGCCCCACCCGCGCGCACGTGGTGCGGGACGCACGTCCCGCACCACGACCGGCTGCCCCCTCCCCGACACGCCCGGGCCCGGTTCCCCGTCCAGGTGGACCGCGGGACCGCCGGAGCTCCTCCCCCGGCGCGCCCGGCGGGCCCCTGCGGCGGCTCGCCGACTACGCGCTACCCGTCCTCCTCCCCCGGCGCGCCCGGCGGGCCCAGCACTCACGTCCAGGAGTCTGATCCATCATGACCCGAACCACCGGCATCGCCACCGCTCCCGCGGGCACCGCCGACGCGACCGGCCTGCGCGCCATCGACCTGACCGTGGAGGGCATGACCTGCGCATCATGCGTGGCGCGCGTGGAGAAGAAGCTCTCCAAGCTCGACGGCGTGAGCGCCAGCGTCAACCTCGCCACCGAGTCCGCCCGTGTCACCGCACCCGCCGCGATCTCCGACGACGACCTGCTCGCCGCCGTCGCCCGAGCCGGTTACACCGCCACCGTCATGTCGTCGGCCGCGTCATCGACGCCCCCGGCCTCCGGCGACCGGCATCCGGGTGAGTCCTCCGCGGCGGGCGCCGCGAGATCCGCGAGCGACACCCCGAGCGACCGCGCCGAAGAGGAGGCCGGCCCACCGGACGCGACCGGCCCGGCGGGCGCCGAGCGAGGACCGACCGGGGCCGTCGGCCGGGGGACGGCCCCCCGGGACGTCGCGGCGACCGACGAGCCCCCAGCCCCGCGCATCGGGGCCTCTCAGGTCGCCCGGGCCGCCGATCTGCGCATGCGCCTGACCTACAGCCTCATCCTGTCCGTCCCCGTCATGGCGATCTCCATGATCCCGGCCCTCCAACTGCCCGGCTGGCAGTGGACGGTCGCCCTCATGGCGATGCCGGTGGCGACCTGGGGCGCCTGGCCCTTCCACAGGGCCGCCGCCCGCGCGCTGCGCCACGGCTCCTTCACCATGGACACGCTCGTGTCCCTGGGGGTGGTCGCCGCTTCCGCCTGGAGCCTGTGGGCGCTGGTCTGGGGAGGCGCCGGGGAGATCGGCATGCGCATGACCATGGAGCTCATGCCGCGCCACCAGGGCCACGCGGCGCACATGTACTTCGAGTCGGCCGCCTGGGTCACCACCTTCCTCCTGGCGGGCCGCTACGCCGAGGCCCGCGCCCGGTACCGATCCGGCGACGCCTTGCGCGCCCTGCTCGAGCTCGGCGCCAAGGAGGCCGTGCGGGTGCGCCTGACCTCGCCGTCGGGCTCCGCCGACGCGATCGATGTCCTGGACGACGACGGCGCCCCGCGCGCCGACGCCGACCGCGCCGAGGAGCGAGTGCCGGTCGATGCGCTGCGGGCGGGCGACCTGCTGACGGTGCGTCCCGGGGAGAAGATCGCCACCGACGGCGTCGTCGTCGAGGGCCGCTCCGCGGTGGATGCCTCCATGCTCACCGGCGAGTCGGTGCCCGTCGAGGTCGGGATCGGCGACGCCGTCGCAGGCGGCTGCGTCAACACCTCCGGCTCGCTGCTGGTGCGGGCCACCGCCGTCGGCGAGGGCACGACCCTGGCCCGCATCGGCGCCATGGTCACGGCCGCCCAGGCGGGCAAGGCCCCGGTGCAGCGCCTGGCCGACCGGATCTCGGGGGTGTTCGTGCCCGCCGTGCTCATCCTGTCGGCCGCGACCCTGGCCGGCTGGCTCCTGGCGGGGCAACCGTTGCAGCAGGCCCTCATGGCGGCCGTCGCCGTGCTCGTCATCGCCTGCCCGTGCGCACTGGGCCTGGCCACGCCCACGGCCCTGCTGGTGGGCTCGGGGCGCGCCGCCCGGCTCGGCGTCGTCATCAAGGGGCCCGAGGTGCTGGAGTCCACCCGCGCCCTGGACACGATCGTGCTGGACAAGACCGGCACCGTGACGCGGGGTCGCATGAGCCTGGACGCCTCCGACGACGACGCCATCACGGTCTCCGACGGCACCGATCGCGCCGAGGCGCTGCGCCTGGCGGGCGCGCTCGAGGCGGCCAGCGAGCACCCCGTGGCCGCCGCCATCGCGCAGGCCGCCCGCGCCGCCGGATCGGGCTCCGGGGCCGACCCCGGAGCCGGTGCCGACACCGGTGAAGGCGGTGGGACCGGCGCCGGGATGTCCAGGGGGACGAGCGCCGAGGCGCCATCCGGGTCGGGCGTCCGCCCGACCCCGCCGCCCCGCGTGGAGGACTTCTCCAACCATGAGGGCCAGGGCGTGACCGGACGCGTGGAGGGCCGCGAGGTCGCCGTCGGCCGCCCGACCTGGATCGCCGAGCGCGGCATCGGGATCCCCGACTCGCTGGAGAAGGCCCTGGGGACCGCTCAGGACTCGGGTGCCACCGCCGTCGTGCTCGCAGCCGCCCCGCGTTCCGGCGGGGACGGAGCGGAGGGCCGGCCCTTGACCGCGATCGCCGTCCTGGTGGTGCGCGACACGGTGCGCCCGAGCTCGCGCGCCGCGATCGCCGACCTGCGCGCGCTGGGAGTGCGGCCGGTTCTGCTCACCGGGGACAACGCCCGCGCCGCCGCGCGCGTGGCCGCCGAGGTCGGGATCGCGGGCGAGGACGTGCGCGCCGACGTGCTGCCGGGCGACAAGCGCGACGTCATCGCCGAGCTGCAGGGCCGGGGACGGGTCGTCGGCATGGTCGGAGACGGTGTCAATGACGCGGCGGCCCTGGCGCAGGCGGGCACGCGCGGCCTCGGCTTCGCCATGGGCACGGGCACCGACGTGGCGATCGAGGCCGCCGACATCACGCTCGTGCGCGCCGACCTGGACGCGGTCGTCGCGGCGATCCGAGTCAGCCGGGCCACGCTGCGCGTCATCAAGCAGAACCTGTTCTGGGCCTTCGCCTACAACGTGGCCGCGATCCCGCTGGCCGCCGCGGGACTGCTCAACCCGATGATCGCCGGCGCCGCCATGGCGGCCTCCAGCATCATCGTGGTGGCCAACTCCCTGCGCCTGCGCCGCGCGGGCTCCGGGAGCGCCGAGGCCGGGGCGGGCGCCGAGGCCGGGACGTAGCCCTTCGCCGAGATCGGTTCAGTTCCGCACCGAGATCGGTCCGGGCTCGCGGTTCGCGACGCGAGGCCGCTCGCTCGGCACGACCGACCAGCCATTGGGGAGCACGCCCGGCTATGCTCCCGGACGCGTGGGACCGGTTGGAGCGCAGATGTGTCCAAATCTGCCACAAAGGCGTCGCGAGCCGACACAGGCGACGGAGAAAAGCCCGGAATACCAACGATTTTCTTCGAGCATTCCGACCGGTCCCGGGCCTTTGTGGCAGATTTGGACACGGGACCGCCACAGGCTCGGGCATCAGGGCCGCCCTGGCCGCCGTCTGGGGTCGAGGAGGCGCTCACGATATCTCCGCACCGCCGGGCGCACCGAGCCCGCCGAGCGCGCTTCGACGAGGCTGGCATTTCGGCGCGAGTCGGGCGGCGCCGTCGTCGGACTCGCGCCGAAACGCCCGACTCGACGCCCCGAGGCTCGACGGCCGAACCCGGCGGCATTGCGCGCCGCCGCCCCGCATCCTCACGCCGTCGGCGCGGGCCCCCGACGGAGACACGAGCCCCGGTGAATGAGGCGGACGGGAAGCACGGTCCGCTTCACCGAACCGGCTGCACCGCTGTCCGCCGCACCGCGGGCACGGGCACGGGCCAGAATCCGCTCGGCAGCCAGAGACCCCATCTCCGCGGGATCCTGGTCCACGACGCACACCGGGATCGCAATCGAGGACGCCATGGGGAAGTCCCCGAAGGAGACCAGCGAAAGACCAGCGGCGAGCAGCGGCGGGACGAGCAGCATGGTGCACGCGGCATTGGATGAGAACACGGCGGTAGGGGGCTCCGCGAGTCCGGTGATCCCCCGGATGGCCTCATCCGCCGTCCGCTCATCGACGACGCCGAGGCGCTCGAACTCGGGCCGGCAGTCCAGTCCGTGCTCGCGCAGGACCTCCCGGTGGACGCGCAGCCGCTCACGCGTGGTGGGCAGGTCGGAGCTGTCGCCGGTGAAGGCGATGCGCCTGTGGCCGTGCTCGATGAGGTGCTCGACGGCGAGCCGGGCCCCCGCGGCGTCATCGTGGTGGATGACGTCGGAATCGTGGCCGACCGGCTCCCGATCCACGAACACGACCGGGAGCCCGGCGGCGGTGACATCGAGATAGCCCTGGTCGGGCCCGACCGGCGCCATGATGAGACCGCTCGGAGCCCGACGCAGGAGGTTGCGCACAACATCCTCCTCCCGGTCCGGGTCGTGACCCAGGCTCGCGACGAGGGTCGACATGTCCGCCTCGCGCGCGACGGCGTCGACGGCGCTCACGATCACGGCGAAGAACGGATCCCCGACGTCGGGGACGGCGATGCCGAGCACCGGGACCCTCCCCGACCGGAAGACCCCGGCGATCGGGTTCGCTACGTAGCCGAGATCCCGCATCACGCCGCGCACCCGCTCGCGGGTCTCGGGACGCACGTGCGGATCGTCATTGAAGACGCGGGAGACGGTCTTCTGGCTCACTCGCGCGCGCGCGGCCACCTCGCGCATGGTGACCATCGGGCCTCCTGGGGCTCGGGACGGGGCGGACGGGGACTCATTGAACCACGCTCAACCGCGGGCGACGGCGCCCGGGCGGGGGCCGTCCGTCGGCCGCCCACTCGGGAGAGGCCCGTCGCGGCGGAGGCTGCGGCCACGGCGATGGCGCAGCGGCCGCGCGCCCGGCCGTCGGCCCGCACCTGCGCACCCGGCCGCGCCCGCCCGTCAGCGGTTGGTGTAGCCGCCGTCGATCGGCAGGCTCACGCCGGTGATCATGGCCGCATCGTCGCTGAGCAGGAAGACGATGGGCCCGGCGATGTCGTCCTCGGTGGCCCAGCGGCCCAGGGGCATCTGCTCCAGGTAGGGGCCCTCGATCTCCGGCTTGCCCCAGTACCAGGCGGACATGGGCGTCATGACGACGGTCGGGTTGACGCCGTTGACGCGAATGCCGTGCTCGCCGAGCTCCAGAGCGGAGACCCGCGTGATGTTGTCCAGCGCGGCCTTGGAGGAGCCGTAGGCGATGTGCCCCTTGAGCCCCACCAGGCTCGCCTGGCTGGACACGTTGACGATGGCTCCGCCCCGCCCCACGCGCACCATCTCCCGCGCGGCGTACTTCGTCACGAGCAGCGCGCCGCGGGCGTTGATGGCCATCACCTTGTCGAAGACCTCGACGTCGGCCTCCAGCGGCGTCTCGATGGCCCCGCCCCAGCCCCCGCAGTTGACGACGCCGTACAGGTCGCGGCCCTCGATCGCCCCGCGGACGCTGCCCTCATCGGTCAGCTCGAAGGGCAGGGGCCGCGCACCGGTCTCGTCGGCCAGGGCCGCCAGGGCCTCCTCATCGCGCCCGCCCGCAAGGACGGTCGCGCCGCGCGCCCGCAGACGCCGGACGGTCGCACCGCCGATGCCTCCGCTCGCGCCGGTCACCAGAATCGTGCGTCCATTGAAGAAGTCGTCCATGAGTGCCTCCTTGCATCCCTCGCATTCCTCCCGCGGGGTACCCGGGAGCGCCAGTGCATCCGGCGTCGGTGACGACAGTCCAACACGGCATGACTCCGGTGTCATTATGGCACTGATCACGATTGATTCCGGTGTCATAGGCGATTAGCGTTCGAATCACCCGGACTACCGGATCACCCGTCGCCGAAGCGAACCGCCGCGCCGAAGCGCACCACCGCACCAGCGCGTCGGAGCAGCGGCGCACCGGCGCGCTCAACGAGGAGGAGCCATGCGCGAGACACCGGGCGGCCCTCGCCGCCCCGCCGGCCGGGACGACCGTTCCGCGCCCGACCAGACTCGGATCGAGGACCTGTCCCTGGCCGTCGATCTGGCCAACGCTCTCGCCGCCCGGGCGGCGAGAGCCGGCGGACGGGTCATCCTGGGGATCATCGGGCCGCCGGGGTCCGGCAAGTCGACAGTCGCCCGGAAGATCGTCCAGGCGGTGGGGGACGACGCCGTCCTGGTCCCCATGGACGGCTTCCACCTCGCGCAGGAGGAGCTCGTCCGTCAGGGGAGCCGCGACCGGATGGGAGCCCCCGACACCTTCGACGTCGGCGGCTTCGCATCACTCCTGACCCGTCTGCGCCGCCAGGACGAGGAGGTCGTCTACGCCCCCGATTTCGACCGCTCCATCGAGAAGCCGATCGCCGGATCGATCGCGATCCCGCGCCGCGTGCCGCTCGTCGTCACCGAGGGCAACTACCTGCTGCACGACGACGACGGCTGGCGGGTCATCGCCCCACTGCTCGACACCACGTGGTACGTGGAGGCGCCCCGGGCCCTGCGGACGGAGCGGCTCGTGGCCAGGCGCATCGCGCACGGCGACGACCCCGCCCACTCGGAGCAGTGGGTGCGCACGGTCGACGCGCGCAACGCGCGGACCGTCGAGCGCACCCGCGCCCTCGCCGATGTCGTGCTGGAGCGGGGGAAGGGGGCCACGAGCATCGCACTGACGGCCTCGTCCCTGCCCCGCCTGGACGAGTCCGTCGCCGTCCCCGACTACGACCGCCGGACCGGGGACCGCCAGATCGTCCACCTCGGCGTCGGCGGCTTCCACCGCGCCCACCTCGCCCAGTACATCGACCGCCTCCGCCGGGGCGGGGACCTGCGCTGGCGGCTCGTCGGGGTCGGCGTCCTTGAGCACGACCGGGCCCTGCGCGACGCGCTCGCGGCGCAGGACGACCTCTACACCCTGGTCACGGTCGATCCCGACGGGAGCGAGCACGCCCGCGTGATCGGCGCGCTCTCGCAGTACCTGTTCGCCCCCGAGGAGCCGCGGGCCGTCATCGACGCGCTGGCGGACCCGCGGACCCGGATCATCTCCATGACGATCACCGAGGGAGGCTACGAGACCGACGGCGCGGGCGCGTTCTCCCCCCGCTCCGAGGCCGTGCTCGCCGATCTCGCGGCGGATGACGGCGCAGCGCCGGGCAGCGCCCTGGGGCTCATCGTCGCCGCGCTGGAGCGTCGCAGGCTCGCCGGCGCCGGGGGCGTGACGATCATGAGCTGCGACAACCTGCCTCGCAACGGCGAGGCCGCCCGGGAGGCGGTGCGCGGCTTCGCGCTGCGCCGCGCCCCCGACCTCGCGCCCTGGATCGACGAGCACGTCGACTTCCCCGGCTCCATGGTCGACCGCATCACGCCCGCGACCACCGATCGCACCAGGATGGACCTCGCCGAGCACTTCGGCGTCGAGGACGCCTGGCCCGTGCGCGCCGAGTCCTTCATCCAGTGGGTGGTCGAGGACCGCTTCCGCGCGGGGCGCCCCGCCTTCGAGGACGTCGGGGCGCGCGTCGTCGAGGACGTCACCCCCTACGAGCGGATGAAGCTGCGCCTGCTCAACGCCTCCCATCAGGCGCTGGGCCACCTCGGCCTGCTCGCCGGGCGCACCATGGTGCACGAGGCCATGCAGGACGCGGACATCGCGGGGTTCGTCGGCAGCTACATGCGCCACGAGGCGCTGCCGACGCTCGGTTCCGTCCCCGGCATCGACCTGGGGGCCTACTGCCGGTCCCTGGAGGAGCGCCTCGCCGGGGAGGCGGTGCGCGACACCCTGGACCGTCAGGTGGTGGACGCCTCCGACCGGCTGGCGACCTTCCTCGCCCCCGTCATCCGGGATCGCATCGCCGCGGGCGACGGCGTCGGGCACGGGGCCCTCATCCTGGCCGGCTGGCGCCAGCGCCTCGACGACTTCGAGCGCTCCGGCGCCGACGCCCGGGAGCTGCCCGATCCGCTGCGCGACCGGCTCCTGGACGCCGTGCGCGAAGATCGCGACCGGCCCGGCGCATTCCTGGATCTGCCGGAAGTGCTCGGCGACCTCGCCTCCTCGCCCGAGCTGCGGGCCGCCTTCCTGCGCGCCCGCCAGCAGCTGGCCGCCGAGGGGCTGCGCTCGGCCCTGAGGGCGGCGACGACCGCGAGGCCCTGAGACGAGCCCGGAGACCGCCATGGCAGCCCGGCTCCTTCGCCGAGATCGGTTCAGTTCCGCGCCGAGATCGGTTCAGTTCCGGCTCGAGATCGGTCCGGTTCCGCGCCGAGATCGGTCGAGTTCCGGCTCGAGATCGGTTCAGTTCCGCGTCGAAATCGGTCGAGTTCCGGCTCGAGACCGGTCCGGCGACCCGCGCTCGGTTGCCGGGGCTGCGGGGCCGGCCCCAGAGCCCGAGCCGACGGCGGACCCCGTCACCCGAAACCGGGGTGGCGCCCGGAAGGACCGTCCCGAACCGCTCACGCCGGACGACGCCGCACCCCCAGCCCCCGCCCCGGAGCCAGCTCCTCGACAAGAGCCGCAGTACGGGGATCGACCCGGCGCAGGTCATCGGCCCCGGACAGATCGAGAAGGGCGTTCACTCGTGCGGCGAGCCGGTCCTGGCCCGACGCGGCGGCCAGGCGCAGGTCGTCCCGCCACAGGCGCTGGTCGAGATCGACCACCTGGAGTCCCACCGCGATCGCTCCGGCGGCCCCGTCGGGGTCGTCATCGCCCAGGAGGACGGCGACGCGATGGGCGGCGTCGGTGATGAGCCCCTCGGACTCGTGGGTGGTGCGCAAGCGGGCGAGCCACCCGTAGCGGCCCTGGTCGGCGCCCTGGCACACGGGGCCGCGCACGAGTCGCAGCGCCTCCTGGAGCAGGCGGAGCTCCTCCTCGTCGCCCCCTCGCGCCTCAGCGCGCCGGGCCGCCGCCAGCAGGCCGCGGAGCACGTCCCAGTCCACGGCCACGTCGGGGGCGAGCGTCAGCCTGCCCTCGGCGTCCTCGCGCAGGTGGTCCGCCCCGGTCTCGTCGCGCCCCAGCCAGGAGCGGAGCCGATCGATCGAGGCCGCCACGACGTCGCCCGTCACGCCCAGCGGCCAGATCATGGATCCGAGCACGCGGGGGTGGAGTCCCTCGCGGTGCAGGGCCAGGCACGCGACTTCCTCGGTGAGCAGCGGGAGCCGCTCGGGATCCACCGCGCCGGGAGCCACGACGACGGCGGGGCCGAGCACCTGGACGCGCACCGGCGCGCTGCGCAGCGCCGCGGCCGATGGTGGCGAGGGCGGCTCGGGCACGGGGGGGACGCCCTCCCGCGACGGGATCGGCGAAGAGCTCGCCCAGGGCCTCCAGATCGGCCTCCGTGGCGCGCGTGACCCGCACGGCGACGTCGAGCGGCTCGACGCGCGCTCCGCCCGAGGAGTCCACCTCGATGCGCCAACGGGCATTGCCACCGCCGGTGCGCACGAGCGCGACCCCGCGGCCGCCCACGGGCGCGGGAGGGACGACCTCCTGGCTGACGGCCAGCACGATGTGATTGTTGTATCCGTTGTCGCTGTTGCCGGCGCCGACGCCCCCGCGCCGACCGGTGAGGACCTCGGCGGGCGAGGGCGCGCCACCATCGCTAGCCGCGCCCGCCGCACCCGCTGCGCCGCTGCCGCCGACTGCGCCGGCGATGTCCGGGGCGGCCTCCAGGCGGGCCCCGCACAGGGAGTGCAGGGCGGAGGGCAGGCCGACGCCGGTGACCCGGACGCGAGCCGACCACGGGTTGGTGCACAGCTCCAGGGCGAGGGCCGAGACGATCTCGGCGGCGAGCGAGGGCGCGCCGCCCACGGCCACGTCGCCGTCGACCATGCTCAGGTCGATGAGCACATCGGTCCCCCGCTCGTCCCGGCCCAGGGTCACCAGTCCGGTCCCCACCCGGGCGGGCTCGGCGGGGGCCCGGACGTCCGCCTCCCGCGGCAGCTCCCAGATCCTGCCCTCCTTACGCGTCCGCCACGGCGCGGGGGCCTCCGGGACGCCCCGCGTCAGGAACAGGATCACCGCGGAGTCGTCGACCCCGGCCGCGTAGGGCTCGGGCGGGGCGGCGAGGTCGGACAGGGACCGCAGGGCGGTGTCGAGCCGCCCCGCGCGCTCGGGGTCGGCGCCGACCCGCAGGAGTCTCTCGAGCTCGCCCGCGTCGGAGTCGGGGAACCTCCAGGAGCCGTAGCGCCGTCTCCGGGTCAGCAGGGCGAGTACGGAGGCGGCCGTGATCGCCCCGAACGCGGGGAGGTCCGCCGGGAGGACGTCGTCGATCCGCTGAGCCGGGGGCGCCTGCTGCTGCTCCCCGCCCGTGGGCTCCGGCTCGGGGGCCGGCGCGGGCGGGGCGAGGGTCGTCACGGCCTCGACGCGGGGGACGTCGGTCGCCGACTCCGGCATGATGAGGTACCAGTTCGGCTGGATGAGGCGCGCCAGCTCCAAGGACCGGCCATCGGGCTGCGTCCGGCCGGCGTTGAGGTCGTAGATCTGCTGATAGGCGCGGCCGTCGCCGAGCGTGCGCTCGGCGATGTCCCAGAGGTTGTCGTGGTAGTGGCCCTGCGGCGGCTGGACCACGTAGACGCGCTGACCCACGAGCTGAGCGCCGATCTCCGGGTCCAGCACCGTGTCGCCGAGCTTGTAGGTCACGTTGCCGACCACCGTGCCGGTGTCACCGGAGCCCTGGGAGGACTGAGGGTCCTGGGAGACCTGGGGCCCCTGGGGGAGTCGGGAATCCTGATCCTCTAGCCGGCTGGTCACCGGTCCGGCAGCTGAATCGGCCGACGAGCCGCTCCCCGGGACGGGAGCCGCGTCCCCCCGGGGCGCCTCCACGGCTGCCGCCGTCGCCGTCGGCGCGGGGGTCGGGGGCGCTGCGGCGGGCGCCGCGACGGCCGGCGTGGAGGCCGAGGTGATCAGCAGCGCGGTGATGACCAGCCTGCGCACCAGCGACTGCATGCCGCCCGACAGCGGCAGGTGCCCGGGCACGTCGTCGCCGCGCAGGGCTGAGACCAGCTCGACCGCGGTGCACGCGGTGAACTGGAGCCATGCCAGCCACACGACCCAGACGAGCACGCCCAGCAGCGCATCGACGGACACGGCGCGGGTCAGGACGCTCAGCGACAGGTCGGTCGGGATGGGCGGCAGCCCCAGGGTGGTGAGCAGGAGGATCGGCAGGCCGACGACGACGAGGAGCAGCGCGAGACCGGCGAGCAGTGAGCGCCCCGTCGCTCCGGGGCTGCTCGCGGGCGCTCGGAAGCGCTCGGGTCCGATGACGGCAGCGGACTGGCGGGAGGCCACGAGTCTCTGACCTTTCCTAGTTGGATCCGGTCTCCGCCTCCGCGGAGCCTGAGACGGTGATGTGGACGGTGGACAGGCCGACCAGGGAGAGCATGAAGGTGGGGACGTCCTCCTCCATCGTGACGGTCACCGTGTTCCCGGTGGTCGTCACGTCCGACCCGGCCGCGCCGGTGCCGCCGGCCGAGGACAGGTAGGCGTTCGCCGCCGCCCTCGCCTCCCGGGCGTCGAAGACGACGGCGCCGCTCCGGCGGAGCTCGCCGACCTGGACCCTCTGGGCGCCGGCCCGCGCGGCCTGCTCCCATCCCCGTCACCGAGATCCAGACCATCAACGTCCCAACCCCCGACCACTAACACACCGCCGCCCGACTCACGCTTCCGCCTGCCGGGGCCGCGGCATCGTCGGACCGATCTCGGCGCGGAACCGGACCGATCTCGGCGAAGGGAGCGGCGAACCAGTAACTCACCCCCGCCTCTCACCCACCACTCCCGCCAGCGGGAGCCGCGGCACCGCTACCATCGGCCGCATGAGTCCGCCCGCACCCGCGCCCGATCGCCGCCCGCACCTCGACCTGCGCACGGCGGTCATCGCCGTCCTCATCGGAGCGCTGACCCTGGGAGGAGTCGTCGGAGGCGGGCTGCTGGCCGCCGGAGACACCAACTACGCCCATCCGGCCGCCGTGGACTATCTGTACTACATGCCTCCGTCGGACTCGTGGGCATCGGGCTCGACCCAGCAGTGGTCCACGACCATCGACCCCGGCGCTTCCATCTTCACCTCCGCCGACCACCTCTTCTCCGTCAAGACCGACGGCGACGACACCCGGAACTCCACCCTGACCGCCTACACCATGGACGACTCCGGCCCGTCCACGGCCTGGACCACCACCGTGGACACCACTGCGGACAGCATCGCCACGAGCGGCGCTAAGAACAACCCCGTCTACCCCGCCTTCCTCATCTGGGGCAAGAACACCCTCATCCACGGCACGACCCTCTACGACATCACCACCGGCAACACCACCGACGCCCCATGGCCCACCGACGCCGTTCCCGTCGTCGCCGGCGACACCGTCGTCGCCTGCCAGAAAACCACCTGCGCAGGCTACCGCGAAGGCGACACCACCCCCGCATGGTCCTCCGCGATCCGCGCCCTCATCAAAGGCTCGTCCGCCGACGCGACCGACGTCGTCGCAGAAATCTCCGAGTCCGGCGACAACTACGCGACGGTGCACGTGCTGTCCGGCACGAAGTACGTCATCATCGCCTCCCGCTACGTCATCAACATCAGTACCGGGGAGATCCTCGACTTCGTCATGCCGGAGAAGAACACCTCCGTCTACGCCATCACGAGCACCGCCGAGGGCTGGGCCATCCTCTCGGTGGCGCAGTCCTCGAAGGAATGGCACCTATCCTTCTACGACGTGGACGGCGGGCGCGCCACGTCCACGCACACCCCGCAGAGGAGTCCCGATGGCGACCAGCCGATGTACTTCCCGGCCCCTCGTTCGGTCAAGGACTTCCAAGCGGTGTGGCTGAAGAACGACTCCGGGCCGCTGGCCGGAACAATGGAATTCACGACCGATGGCAGTAAGGACTGCGCGCAGAAGCTCTCGATGACGAATGCCGCCACGATCGACCTGTCCGGCTTCGACAAGGACACCTTCCCGTGCTTCGACAGGGTCGCCACTCAGGTCTCCGACAAAGCGAAGGTGGTGACAGCGGGAATGAGGCAGGTGACCAACGAAATCCCCTTCTCACTGATGTTCGACTCCGCGACGGGCGAGCGGATCGCCTTCGAGGGGCTGGACCCGGACAACGGGGCCGTCTTCGACGTGGTCGCCCCGAAGCAGATCATCGGCTACTCCCCCGCGGACGGCACGCTCATCAGCTACAAGCCCGCCAACGGGTGAGCCACTGGTCCGCCGCCCCCTTCGCCGAGATCGGTCCGATTCCGCACCGAGATTGGTCCGACGGCACAGTAGCCCTTCGACGCCGGAACCGCTGGCCGGATCCGAGCCGGAGACCACATGAGGAGAGCGGATGAGAAGTACAGCTACCCGTTGCCGTCCGACTCGGCGGCATACGGGTCGTCGTCGACCCCGTCGGGTCCAGCGGCGTGCGCCTCGGCAAGCCTGGCGGAGAGGTCGGTGAAGGCCTTCCTCAGACTGTCGACCTCGATCCTCACGGCCTCTGCTTGGGCATCGGCTATGGGGTCGGTCCAGGTGCCCGGGACGCTGAGCCTGGCGGCGTAGTGCTCGCCAACGGGTGCGGGTACGCAGAAACGGGTCACACCCACGGACGCAGAGCCAGCACCCCCGGGAGCGGGGGCGGTGGTTCCGGCGCGCACTGGACCGCCGCGTCCAGCAGGACGCTCATCTCCTCGGAGTCGGTGGGAGCCACGGCCTCACCCGCGGTGGTATAAGCCAGCACCAGGTCGCCCCTGTCGCCGTCGGCGAGGACCAGCCGGGCCAGCGCGTAGCGCATCGTGGTGATGCCATCGGGCTCGTGCGGCACGCTCGTCCACGCGTAGACCCCCTGGGGCAGCCCCTGGATCGCGGTGAACGTCTCCCACCAGTCCCCCTGGACAGCGTCTGAGGCCCCGTGGCCGGAGTGTCCCGAGGAAGCACCCCGTAACCCACGCACGTCGACGCCTGCTCGTAAATGTAGTCCTGCCCGAGCTCCGAGGCGATGGCCTCGAAGACCGCGTCGCCCTCCCCGGTCCCGTCCTGGCCGGTACCGGGCCTGCGCCAGTAGGCCGTCGCCACGGGCCTATCGACCGTCTCCGAAAACTAATCTCCAAAGTACCGGCGATACGAGGGCAACGCGTACTCGGGACGGGCAGCACGTCCGGGTGATAGACCCTGGGAACGCTCCCGCCCTCGGCCTCGGAGGCATCCAGAGCCTGCGCCCCACCAGCAGGGAGGCGTAGACCGCATCAGGACTCCTCTCATCGAACGGCAGGGACTTCTCCTTGCCGCCCGAGCATCCCGACACCACCTGGCACACCACGTACACCACCACGACAAGCAGAACCGCAGAACGACGAGAACCCATCACCTCGAGTAGCACCCCCACCGACGCCAGAGTTATACGCCCGGTCGCCCTCCCGGCTCCTCACAGCGGATGGCGTCGAACTCGTCCCAGCGGCCGCTCGCGGGCTCGGAGGGAGCGGCCAGGTCCGGGACGAGACCGACGACGTCGACGGCGACGCGGGCGGCCAGGTCGATATCGTCGAGGTCGTTGCGGGCCCGAGCGGCATCGACCAGCCGGTCGGTGGGCACGACGCCCACACTCAAAACGGGGTCGTCGACCGAGTCCGTGATGGCCCGGGCGGCCTGCCGGCACTGCTCGCGGGTCATGGCGTCATCTCGGGTGCCGACTCGGGTTCTGGTTCGGGGCTCGGCGTGGGAGTCGGCGTGGACGTGGATTTGGGTGTTGGTCTGGGCTCGGTCCGGTAGCCGGCCCGGTCCAGCAGGGTGGGGGCCCGACTGATCAGGGTGCCCATGATGGGCACGACGGCCTGCTGGGCGAGCCGATCGTCGCCCATGTTCCGGGTGGAGATGATCACGGCGCTATCGGCCTCGAACCAGGCGGCCGCGGCATCACCGCCGGCGGTCCAGGCGATCACCGTGGCATCGGTGCCCGGAGGACGGGTGGAGACCGCCCCGGGAATGGAGGCCCGACTATCCTGGAACGACATACCATCCCACCCGACCAGACCGTTGACCATGGAGGTAATCTCGATTTTGAGAGTCTGGCCGTTAGAGCCCCTGATATTGCAAATCCAATAGCCATCGGCGTCCTGGGGACTGTCGTCCACGGTGACGATCTCGGTGGGCGCCTCCAGGACCGGGGCGACATCACTGCGATACAGCCCCAGGCACAAGGGCTCACTCGGACCCCGAGCAGCCCACCACCACCAGCCCGCCCCCGCAGCGGCCAGGACCAGAACCACCACCAGCACCACCACGAGCATTCGGCGGCGGCGTTGGTGACGGCGGTGGTCAGCGGGCTCGGTGTCAGCGGGCATGATCGGGGCACGACAGGTTGGAGCGGGCGGTGGCTGTCATGGCGTCATCTCGGGTGCCGACTCGGGTTCTGGTTCGGGGCCCGGCGTGGGAGTCGGCGTGGACGTGGATTTGGGTGTTGGTCTGGGTTCGGTCCGGTAGCCGGCCCGGTCCAGCAGGGTGGGGGCCCGGCTGATCAGGGTGCCCATGATGGGCACGACGGCCTGCTGGGCGAGCCGGTCGTCGTCCATGTCCTGGGTGGAGATGATCACGGCGCTGTCGGCCTCGAACCAGGCGGCCGCGGCGTCGCCGCCGGCGGTCCAGGCGATCACCGTGGCATCGGTGCCCGGAGGACGGGTGGTGACCGCCCCGGGAATGGAGGCCCGACTGTCCTGAGCCGACATACCATCCCACCCACCCAGACCATCAACGTGGGAGGTGATGTGGACGTTGAGGATCTGGCCGTTGGACCCGTTGATGCCGCAGATCCAATAGCCATCGGCGTCCTGGGGACTGTCGTCCACGGTGACGATCCCGGTGGGCGCCTCCAGGACCGGGGCGACATCACTGCGATACAGCCCCAGACACAAGGGCTCACTCGGACCCCGAGCAGCCCACCACCACCAGCCCGCCCCCGCAGCGGCCAGGACCAGAACCACCACCAGCACCACCACAACCACCAGACGCCGCCGGCGCCTCAACCACCCCCACCACCGCCAAGCGGACTCGTCGAGAGAGTCGTCAGTCATCACTTGGCCGTCTTTCCGCCGTCTTCGACGCCTTGACTGAAGGTGTCGTGTATGTCCACAGAGGGGATGCTGGCGTCCTTGAGCCAGTTGGTGAACTGGCCGCGGTACTCCTCGGAGCCGCGCACCATGTCGAAATCAATAGTGTTGTTGTCGTCCATCCACTCGTAGAACTGACTGTAGTTATTCCCGTCCAAATCGGTGTAGGCCTCCTCCGGCAGGCGTCCGGCGTTGGACAGCTGAGCCATCATCGAGCCGTGAGTGGTGTCCTCCGCCTCCGCCGTCAAGTCGGACACGGCGGTCCGGGGATCGTCCGGGCTGGGCATCCAGGGCGTGGACAGGCTGAGGGCCGTCGACAGGCCCTGACCGGCCGGCCCGGCGGCAGACAGACCGGTGGTGAAGGCCGACAGGAGCGTGGAGTCGATCTTCTGCGCGGTCTCCGCGTCGTCCGACCGCTTGTCGATGGCCGACTGGCGGATGTATCCGAGCAACTCCCCGTCGGCGTGGGAGCCGTTCTTGAGCTCTGTGGAGAACTGCTCGTCCTGCCCGGCCATGGCCCCAGGGTAGCGGTCGATGATCGTCTCGGTCCGTCTTTGGGAGTAGTTGCCCGCAGCGCCCGACAGCGTCGTCAAAGCGGCGTCGTCGGTGCCGACCACGGAGACGAGCCTGCTGAGGTCGGAGGAGGAATAGCCCGGCAGGGAGGCGGGAGCCCCCTTGGACCACGCCGTCGGCCTCGCCCCTGAGCTGTCCTTCACTCCGTCCGCCACCTGCTCCAACTCCGTCATGGAGTTACCCAGAGTCAGCGCGACATTGTTCTTCGCCGTCGAGGAGAAACTCTTCTCACTGAGGCCCGCGAAATGCTCGACTCCCTGCTCGGTGGCCCAGGCGGCACGCTCATCAGTGGCATCCTGGCTCTGCACCCGCTTGGAAGAGACCCCCGCGACCGCAGCGGTCAGAGCCTCCACACCATCTGCGCCATGCACACTCCAGTCTCGCATGGTCAGCAGCCTCCACCGATCGGCGGTCACCCGGGAGGGGACCCACCCGCCCTCACCGACCACAGCACCACCACCAGCCGGGGCGAGACAGCCCAGTTTCGTGGTGAAGGCCGTGAAACACCCCGCCGCGCAGCGGCCTGCCGTCATGTACCATCGGCCTTCGACGCGGTGTGATAGGCGGGGCCGTCGGCGACTGGTGGAATCGTGTCAATAACGCCGTCCAGGACGGTCTTCATGCCCACGTCCTCGGCGGTATCCACGACGCCGGAGTGCAGGACAGCCCCGTCGCCCCGCGATACGGCCTGGTCCTTGAGCCGGTCCGTCCAGGCCCCCACATCCTCGTAATCGCCACGACCAGCACCGGAGAACCCCCGGGGCCGTCATGGTGGTTCGGGGTAGGAAGTGGACAGGACACGGGGCAGCGTGCTGACGGTGTCGGGCAGGGTGGGGGCGATGCGGGGGAACAGGTCCTGCAGAGCGCTCATGGCCGCATCGCGCTCGGCATCGGTGGCGGAGTCCATGAGGCCTGTGCGTATGCTCGCGAAGTGGCCGTCGGGGTACTCCCAGACCAGGTCGAGGTAACCGAGGCGGTCGTTCCTGTAGGTGTTTCCACGGCCCTCAAGGCCCTCGATGCTCAGGGGCGAGGAGTGGGAGTCGGCGGCCAGGGACTCGAACCTCGAGACGGACAGACTCGCCGCGGACGCGAGCTGGCTGCTGTAGTTAACCTCGATCCTCTTCAGCGGATAGGGGGACCCGAAGTAGATGCTGCACCGGAAATCACCAAGAGTGTACATGTCGAAGGCGTTGATCTGCTGGCCGGTGGCCTCCTCGATAACCCGGGCCGGCAGAAGACCGCAGACGGAGATGCCCTCGCCCACGCGCGCAGTGGCCGACGCCCGGGCGACCGCCCGACGATGCCGATCCCACGCACCCCGCCCCCAACAGGCCAACCCCACCACCAGCACCACCCGCCGCCACCGGAACCACCCTCTGAGTTCCCGGTTCGCCGAGTCATCACGAGTGCGCATACCGACGCCCGTCGTTCTCCCCGTTCGCATGGTCCCCGGTGAAGTTGTTCTCGAGGGTCCTGATCGTGGTCACGGCCGAGACCGCCCCTGCGTGAGGAACAAGACCACGCCATCAGCCGGGGCGTAGACTTTGTTCGTCGGTGACACGTTCCACAGATACCACGGCCTTGCGCGGTACAGGACCGTGAGCATCAGGATGGTCTCATCGGGCGGACGCTCTCCGAACATCGCATGCCGGTAATCGGCATCTGCCGGGTGGGCCTCAGCAGTCGAGGCGGACGAGGCCGACGCCGTCGTGACCGCGCCTGCTGACGCCCCGGGGCGCGGCGGAACCGGTTTCGTCAAGGAGCCGCTGGGATACTCCTGGGGCGCTAGTGCTAAAGGCGCACGTTCAAGTGTCGGCATGGTGACGGACCTTTGTCGGGTTCATTGGGGTGTGGGTGAGGCGGTTTGTTGTCCTGCTCCGGGGTAGGGGGTGTAGCTGAGCTCGGGGCCGTCGGCGACCGGGCCGATGGTCAGGGCGATGTGTCGGAGCACCTGTGTCAGGAAGACCTGCTGATCCTCGGATGAGACGTCGTAACTCGGCCCGCCGTGCAGGGTGAGGACGTGGCCGTCGGGGTACTGCCAGGCAATGTAACTGTCGGTCATGCCGTCCCTAGTGACAGTGATGCCCTGCCCGGCCAGGCCATCAATGCTGAGCGGGGCGGCCTCCGGGAGGGCCTGGACCTCCTCAAAAGTCCTTCCCGGTCCCTGAGCCCGATAGCCGTCCGTGATCCAGTCGGTGCCCCGGTACTCGAGTTCGAGGCCGTAGTAAGGGGCGGGCGTCTCAAGCCAAACGTTGACCTTCATGATGGACAGTCGTGCGGCCGATACAGCGGGCTCGTGCTCGCACTGGAACCTCTCGATCTGCCTTCCACCTGCGAGGTCCTCGAGGGTCCCTGCGCTGATGAGCCCGCACACGCTGACCTCGGGGGTCACCTGGTCCGCCGACGCAGAGGATGACGGGCCGGTCCGTCCGAGCGATGAGCAACTGGCCGCTGCGAGCACGACCGCGGTCACAAAGCCGGTAGCGAGAGCGGTGCGGGTCCGGGGACCAGTGGTTCTGCGTAGGCGCATGTCTCACTTCTTCAATGCCAGGGCCGCACCGGAGCCGGTGCCGCGACCGGAGGCGTAGTCGCCGTTGAAGTCGTTCCTCAGGTCCCGGATGGCCTGATCCCCGTCGCGGGTGGGATGGTTGACCGTGTTGGTCCACGAGCCGACCTCACCCGTGTTGCTGTCCAGCAAGCGGTTCAGGTCGATGTCATAGGTGCCGTCGCTCTTGTGGACGATCCACGGGTAGTCCGAGGAGCCGGGGACAGTGAAGTCCCGCTGGTCGAGCAGACCAGCGTTGGCGGCGTCCTGGATCTCCGCCGCCCACAGGCCGTTCGTGGGGTCCGAAGGCATCGCCGGCGCCACATGATGAGGATCGCTGCCGTCGAGGGCATCCGCGGCCACCGGGGTCGTCAAGGTGGTCAGGGCGGAGGCGACAGCTCCCCCGGCCTTACTGCCGACCGCAGCCCCCACAGGGCCGCCCACTGCGCTCAGACCAGCGGTCGCCACCGCGCCAAAGACCCCAACGGCGGTCTTAGCCTGAGTGCTGCGGGCCTCGGCGTCCTCGTCGAGTTTCTGATTGACTTCCCCAGCCTTGACATCCGCCATGCCAGTCAGGAATCCCATGGCCTGGCCTCCCCGATTGTAGGAGATGTTGATGGCGTTGATCTGCTTTCCCGGGTCCCCCTCGTGCGCGGCGACGCCCGCCTTGGACATGCTGCGCGAATAGTCGCCCAGGCTCGCTGCAACAGTAGCCATGGCGTCAACGTTGTCCGCCACCCGATAGGTCAGTTTATTGACATCGCTCACCGACGCCACGGGCAGGACCTCACCCGTGTCGATATCCTTCAAGACCTCATCACCAGAAGTCCAGGCGTTGGTCAGTTCGTGCGAGCAGTTGGCCAGTAGGACGCCGATGCGGGCCTTGGTGGTGTCGTTGTAGTCGTCCTCGCCAGTGCTGTGGGCCAGGCCGTGGATGGCATGACCGGCGAGCTGGGTGGCGCGCTGGCTCTGACCGGTCACGGAGGTGGCGCGTACGGAGGAACCCACCGCCAGGGCGGCGGTGTACCCGGCCAGGCCCTGGTCATCGACCCAATGGCGCTCGCACAGCGCATCGACCCGACTGGTATCCACCGACCCGTCAGCGGCCGCGGGAGCCAGGTAGCCCAGAGCCGCGTAGGGATTAGCGCCCATGGCCTCCAGGACCCCGGCCATCGGATCGAACGAGGCGCCAGAGATATGACGGCCGGCCATGGCGGCTCCCTGCGCCTCCTTGACCTGATCGGTGTCGAGATCGTCCAGGCAGTCGGCCAACTCGATCAACAGGTAACGATTAACAGTCAGATCACTCATGCGATCCCCATCAGTATCATGACCGCCCAGCATGGTGTTCAACACCGTCAGGTTGGCGCACTCCTCGGGGTCATCGACCGACTCCGTGATGGCCCGGGCGGCCTGCTGGCACTGCTCGCGGGTCCATCCCGGCCACGAGGCGCGGGGAGTGGACGCGGTGGCCAGCACGGTGCCCAGCAGGCTGGCGAGCTCGGTCGGTGCGTTGTCGGGGTCGGCGCACAACTCGCGGCTGTAGGACTCGGTCATCTCCAGCGGCAGAGAGGTCAGGTTGCCCGTCCCGATCGCATCGATCACCCCGCTGGCGTACAGCGGGTCGTGGCAGCGCCTGCGCATCGAGGCGATGATCTCGTCGTAGGAGCGGTCCGGCAAGTGGCCCTCGTCCAGGGCGTCGACCAGGTCCGCGGCGTCCTTGGAGCCCGCCCAGCGGCTCACGGCGTCGGCCGAGGTCAGTTCGACGTCGTCGGGGACATCGACCGTGACCACCCCGTCGGCGTCCATCGCGGCGATGCCCGACTCGTTGAGAGCGACAATATTGTCCTTGCAGGTGCCGAGCTCGGAGGCCCGGGATCGCAGCGTGGCGATGGCCGCATTGGCCGCGGTCCTGAAGTCCTCCGGCTCCCGGTATCCCCGGCTGGCCAGAGTGTCGCCCCCGGCGTCGTAATAGCCCGCGACGTCCTCCCTGGCCGTGACGCAGTCATCGGCCAGGTCCCGCAGACTCTTGATCGCCGTCTCCAGATTCTCCGGATTCATCGTGACCTTAGTCACGATCTCACCCCTCCCCGCCATCGCCGCCGGCGTCCTGGCCCGACTCCATCCAGGTGGCCCGAGGATCGGAATCGTCGACCTGATCGGGCTCGCGGAGGTAGGCGTAGTCGAGCGCGTCGAGCAGGTCGGTGAAGGCTTTCACCAGAGCATTGACGTCGGCCCTGGTGTACTCCGCCTGCGTATCAGCCAGCGGCCCGCTCCACGTGTCCGGGTCATTGATCTTGGAGCCGTAGTCCGTGCCGGGATCGACGGCGTCGTAGACCTTGGATCCGCCGCTGGCGGGGATCCCGAACATCGAGGACACCGACATGCTGAAACTCAGCCCGTCCGATACGTTGAAGCCCAGCTCCTCCAACTTTGAACTGATACTGGACCGCTGCGTCTCAAGAGTGGTCTTCATCTTGTTTTCAACCATGAAAACAGGGCACCTCGCACAATGAATAGGACGACCAGCAGAGTGGCGGCCAGCAGGAGCAGCGACATCGGAGCAGGAACGAATGGTCTGACAGCGGCGAGCGAAGAACCAACTCCAGGATAACAGGGAAGTCTCGTTGCGTCACCGTCCCTGCACCCATCCCGCCTATCCCGCCGGGCCGTCCACTGCGGGTGTCGGCCCAGCGGTGCGGGGGATGTGGATCCAGGACCAGCCGGTGGTGGTGGCCAGGATGCCGCGGCCCAGGGGGACGGGTCCACCCACCGAGCGGGGCAACGACGCGTGGAGCCTGTCGCCGTCGGACATCGATCGTGGTGCCAGCAGGACGCCGGTGCGGTTCCTGCGCACCGAGGTCAGCAGATTCTGGCCGTACCCCTGCACCTCATCGAGATTGCAGGCGATGAGGACGCCGCCGGAGTGGTCGCGGCAGGTCTGCATGTAGCTGCTCACGGCCGCGGCGAGCTTGTGGTCCTTGCCGAGGATGTCGAGGTCGTCGATGATGACGAGAGTGTCGTTGTTCTTGTTGTCGTCATTGTTGAGGAGCTTGGTGAGCTGGTCGACCGTGGCGGTGGCGTCGAGCACTCCTGCCACGCCGGGGTGGTGGGCCCAAGCGGTCAGGGGTGAGCGGCGCGGGAGGATGAGGATCGCTCGGGCGCCGGTCTGAAGGGCGGTGTCGAGGGCGAAGGCCAGGGCGGTGGAGCGCCCCGAGCGGCGGGGGCCGTAGATCAGGACGCCGTTGCCGATGTCCTCCATGTCGATGGTGCGCACCGACAGGGTGTCGCCGCCGATGCCCAGGGCGAGATGACCGGGGGGCACGGCGGGGCCCAGGGCCAGGGCCTGGGGGGCGTCGATGACCATGGGCAGCTCATCGACCCGGGCGGGGCGCGCCTCGCGGGGAATCTGGCCCCATCGGGTGGCGGCGGCCCTGGCCCGCTGGTAGAAGGCGGCCCTCTGGGCGGTGCCGGCGGGGTCGGCGTCCAGCAGGGCCAGGTGGACCTCGCGGGGGCGGGTCCCGGAGCGGAAGGCGCGGCCCGGCGGCATGCTCACCGGTACGTCCCGGGCGCGCATGCCCACCAGGTCGAAGTGGTCGGGCGAGGGCATGCGCAGCACGAGGCGATCCTCCAGGGCCATGCCCATGCGGCCGCGGAAGCTGGTGCGGTCCCCGGTGAGGACCACGCGCACTCCCGCGGCGGCGCCCTCTCGCAGGAGATTCTCGACCTGGGTGATCAGTTTGCCGCTGTCCTGGGTCTCGTAGACGGTGGTGAAGGCGTCCCAGCGGTCGATCAGGACCACGAGGTAGGGCAGGCGCTCATCGGTCGGGGCGGCGGCGCGCTGCTCGGCCAGGGAGGAGTAGCCCTCCAGGGCGAGGGCCTGCTGGCGGCGGGCGGTCTCGGCCCCCAGCATGTCCAGCAGGCGGCGGATGCGGTCGGACTGGTCGCGGGTGACCACGGCCCCGGTGTGGGGCAGGGACACCAGCGGGCCCAGGGCGCCCGAGCCAGCGTCCAGGCCGTAGAGGTGGACCTCGCGCGGGGAGGCGGTGCGAGCGATCTGCACCGCCAGGGTGCGCAGGAAGGCCGACCGGCCCGAGCGCGGGGCCCCGGCGACACCCAGGTGGCCGGCGCGGGTGTAGTCCCAGGTCATCGGCCGCTGGGCCTGCTCGCCCGGAACGTCCTCCAACCCGATGAGCAGCGGCGGCAGAGAACCCGCGACCCGGTCGTCGTCCTCGTCCGGGCCGGCGGAGGCTGCGGGGGCCCCGGCCCCGTCCGCCCTCTCCGGGCCGACGGCGGCTTCGACCCTGCCGGCGGCGTCCGGGCCGGCCTCCCCGCCCCGGCCCGCGTCCACGCCGGCCCCGGCGCCGTCGGCGGTGGCGCGGCCGGCGCTGGTGGGGTCGGGGTCGAGTTGGTCGAGAGTGATCAGGTCGGGCAGGGGCTCCAGCCATGGCCGGTGGGGGCGGGGGGCGCCGGAGCGCTGGTGGGCGCCGATCATGGAGTCGACCAGGCGGGCCAGGTCGGTGGGAATCGAGACGTCCTCCTCGATCATGGATCCGGCGGGCGCGGAGCGGGACAGGGCCTCGAGTGTCAGCGGCTCGAGGCGCGGCCCGACGGTGCGCACCGCCCCGTGCGGCCGCCCACCCACCCGGGAGGCCTGGAACTGCATGAGCCTGCCGTGGCCCAGGCGCGCGTGGGCGCGCCCGGGGATCGACGGCGGGATGCGCGCCGAGGCGGAGGACTCCACCACGTCCTGGGAGTCGGACTCGTCGGTGACCCGCAGCGCGATGCGCAGGTTCGTGTTGGACTTGATCTCGGCCGACACCACGCCGGCGGGCCGCTGGGTCGCCAGGACCAGGTGCACGCCCAGGGAGCGGCCGCGCCGGGCGATGTCCACCAGGCCGGTGACGAACTGGGGCAGCTCGGCCACCAGCGCGGCGAACTCGTCGATGATGAGCATCAGGCGCGGCATGGGCTCATCGCCCGGCCCCATGGCCGCCACGTAGTCCTCGATATCCTTAGCATTGGCGCGGGCCAACTGGTGCTCGCGCCGGCGCAGCTCGGCGCCCAGGGACTCCAGGGCCCGGGAGGTCAGGTGCCCGTCCAGGTCGGTGACCATTCCGACCGTGTGGGGCAGGCGGGCGCAGTCCTTGAACGCCGCGCCCCCCTTGTAGTCCACCAGGACGAACGTCATCGCCTGCGGGGTGTTGCCCACGCACAGGGCGGCGATGAGGGTCTGGAGGAGCTCGGACTTGCCCGAGCCCGTGGTCCCCGCCACCAGGGCGTGCGGCCCGTCGGCGCGCACGTCCAGGGCGAAGGGGCCCTCGGCGTCCTCGCCGATGATCGCCCTGGTCGTCCGCGCCCCGCCCCGCCAGCGCGACAGGACCGTCTCGGCGTCGGGATCCTCCAGGCCGATCAGGTCCAGCAACCGTGAGGAGCGCGGGATCGCCCCCTCGGCCCCTTGGGCGGATGCGTCGCGCACGGGCGCCAGGGCGCGGGCCACGCGCTCGGCCCAGCCCGGCGGGGGCGCATCCAGCACGACCTGCTCGACCTCGTCGGCCCCCGTGCGGGCCACGGTGGCCAGCGGCTCGTCGGCCATGACCACGGACCGGCACTCCTCGGGCAGCGCCACCCGGTCGGCGTCGATGCACACGAACATGACGCCCGCCCTCGGGCCCCGGCGCAGCGCGCTCGCCATGCCGGGCACCAGGCGCAGCGCCCGCGCCCCGTCGAGCACCACCACCATCCGCTCGCCCGCCGCGCCGCCCTCCTGCTCGCGCTGGTCGATCAGCGCGCCCAGGGCGCCCACCAGGCGGGCGATCGACTCCTCGTCCACGGCGGCGCGCACCCGCGCCCCACCGCCGTCGGGGACCCGGGCGTGCGGCAACCAGCACACCCACTCCCACCACCGACCCGCCTCACCGGCGATGGCCGGATCGACCAGCACCATGAGGCTCAGCTCGGCCGGGGAGTGCAGGACCGCGCACTGGGACACCATCCACCGCGCCGTCCCCCGCCGCCCGGGCCCGGCCACCCCGATCACGCCCAGCGTCCCCAGGGGCACGCTCACCGGCACGTCCGGGGCGGTCCACCTCAAAGGCTCCTCGTACGAGGCCCGCTCGGGCACGCTCAGCTCGACCTCGCTGGGCACATCCGCCGTCCCCACCCTCAGATCCAACCAGTCCCCATCGGACACGCGCCGCTCCCACAGCCCCGCCCTCGGGCCGGTGGCCCGCAGCATGACCTCCGCCGGATCCGGGTGGTCCCGCCTGCGCAGCCCCCGCTCGGCCACCAGCGCCTTGAAGGCCGCGGTCTCGGCGTCGTGCTTCTGCTGCTCGTAGCGGGCCATCGCCTGACGGAACATCTTCTTGCTGTTAGCCCGACCGGCAAGACGGTTGGCGATCATCATGATCGGGGAGAACGCCAGGAACACCAGCGACGCCACCCGATGGGTGACGAAGAACATGACCCCGCCCATCACCACCGGCGCCAGCAGCATCACCGGCGAGAAGGGCGGCCTGCGCATATCCCTGGGCTCGCGCGGCAGCGTGAACACCGTCGGGCGCTCGGGCCGAGCCAGCCGCGGCGGACGATTGAAATCAACACTCGGGGCGCCGGCGGTCGGAGTCACCACCGCATCCGCATCCGGGACGGGCCCGACCATCAGCTGCACGTCCCCCACGCTCAGAACCGTCTCCTCGGGCCACCTCGCGCATCCCTCAAGACCGCGGCGATCCAGCTCCACCAGCCCGCGCCGGGCATCGGGATCCAGCTCCACATGCTCGGGCAGCACCGCCCGCGCCCCCTCCCCCCGTCTGAGGCGACGGCGCTCCCGACGGCGCTCCCTGCGCTCCAGGCGCCGACGACGACGCCTGGCCCACCACGACTCGTCCGCGCCCTCCCCGTCCCCGGAGTCCTCCTCCTGGCCCGCGCCACCGCGGCCCAGCACCAGCGGGCCGGGCAGGACCCGCCTGCGCACCGGCCGCGCGGGCGCCTCCAGGCCCTGCGCACCACCCAGCGCCTCGACGCGCACCTCGCCCCCCACGCCGACACTCACCCGCACCACGGCCCCCGAGACACCCGACACCTCGACATCGCAGCCGGCGCCCCCGATCGTGTACTCACCCAGGCCGAGGCGGTGGACCGCCCCGGCCCCGGGGCCGCCCACCAGGCGCAGTTCGACCAGACCGCGGGGCTCACCCGCACCCACCACCGGCCCGCCGAGGCCAACCACCGCCCCGTCGCGCAGGACACCCTCATCCAACCGCGCCCCCGGGTCCAGGAGCGCATCCCCGACCCACAGGTCCGGGACCCGCCCCTCCCCGACACCGGGCGGGCCGTCGGCATCGTTCAGCCCACCGCCCCCGTCAGAACCACCCGCCCCACCGGACCTGAGATCGACAACGACCCCGCCCCCGGCGCGTCCTGCGCCCGCTGCGGTCCCCGAGCCATCCGACGGGGGCGGGGGCGCCGCGCCCCGCGAGTGCGGGAGGCTCGGATGCGGGCGCTGCTGAGCCCCCGCGCCCGCACGCTCATCAAGCGCACGCGCCAGATCGGCGACCGTCGCCCCCTCCCCCACCGAGACCAGCGCATCCTCGCGCACCTCCGGGCCCGGCCCGGGGCGCACAACAGTGAGCAGCAGATCCACTGACGACTCCCCTCTCGGATTCACCCCGAACCACTCACGCCGACCAACGCCGCACGAGCCTCCTGAGGGCATGGTCCAGGGATCCACCCGGCGGGCACGGACGGCCCGCCCCGACGGCGCACCGCCCAGCCACCGCACTGTGACGCACGCAACCCAAGCACATCCGCTCCCGCAGAACAACCCCCACGCTCCCTCAGCACTCGCAGTTCGTCCACGTAACAACGCATCCACCACTCGCAACCGCCCGCCCCCACCGGCGCGGCGCCGTCACCGTCCCCCGCCCGCAGATCTTCCATAGGACTGGGCGAACTCCCCGGTCCCGCCCGTAGACTTCCACCATGACCTCCGCTCTGCCCCCGGACCCGCGGGTCGCCGGCGCCGCCTCCTCGACGCCCGCGACCTCGCCCGTCGGCATCCCCCGGATCGGTCTCACCCCCATCATCGCGAAGCGCCCGACCCCGCCGGCCGCGCAGCCGCCCCGCTCGACCACCCTCCTGGTGGACGCCGCGCCCCACCGCCTGCGCCGCATCGAGGACCTGCTCGACGTCGCCCTGACCGCCGTCGGCGCCGCCTCGATGTTCATCCTGGCGGCCTACGCCCGCGAGACGACCACCGGGGTCACCGCCGATGTGCAGAACGCCCTGGCGATCCTGCTGCGCCAGATCCTCGTCTTCCCCCTGCAGACCGTCGAGGGCCTGGCGACCTTCGCGGTGCCCGTGGCCGTCATCCTGCCCAACCTCATGCGCCGCTCGTGGCGCACCACCGGGGAGGCCCTGCTGGCCGGCGTCGGCGGCTTCCTCCTGTCGTGGACGACGCTCGTCGTGGTCACCATCTGGGCCCCGCACGTCATCGTCTCGGGCCTGACGATCACCACCTCGGGCATCGCCCGGGTCGGCATCTCCACGGTCTTCGCCATCCTCGCCGGCATGCTCACCGGCTCGGGCGAACGGCGCACCTCGCGGACGGTGCGCTACGGCTGGACCGCCGTGTGGATCATCGTCGGCCTGACCGTTCTGCGCAGCGCGCTGACCCTGCCCGGCGCAATCCTGTCCGTGCTGCTGGGCCGGATCCCGGGCCTGGCGGTCCGCTACGCGTTCGGCGTGGAGGACCGTCGCGCCCACGGCATCGCCCTCGTGCGCGCCCTGCGCCGCGCCGGGATCGACGCCGTGCGGGTGGTGCGCATGGACCGCGCGCCGGAGGCGCGCGCGTGGACCGTCGAGACCGACACCCCGCTGGGCTACACCGAGCGGGTGCGGGAGAACCCCCTGACCAGGCCGGCCGTCCTGGCCGAGTCCGACGACGACTGGATGGAGACCGCCGAGGCCGACGAGGAGGTCGCCGCCACACTCCTGCCGGAGGAGACCGCGACGATCGTGCGGGCCGACGACGTCGATCTGACGGCGGTCCTGGCCGAGGCATCCTCGGCCGCCCTGACCGAGGGCCGCCCCTCGGTGCACCGGCTCTACGCGGTGTGGGACGCCGACGGCACCCGCTACGACGTCACCGTCCTGGACACCGACCAGCAGGTGGCCGGCTTCGTCTCCACACTGTGGGATCGCATCCGCGTCAAGGGGCTGTCCCCCGAGCGGGGCCTGTCCGTGCGCTCCGCCGCCGAGCACGCGGCCCTCATGGCCCTGGAGGCCCGACGCGCCCATGTGCGCACGCCGGCGCCGTTCGGGATGGCCGAGGCCGACGAGTCCGTCCTGCTGGCGACCGATCACGTCGTCGGCGCCCGCTCCCTGGGATCCCTCGGGTCGGTCTCCAACGACATCCTGGGGCAGCTGTGGGACCAGCTGGGCCGCGCCCACGCCGCCGGCCTGGCCCACCGCGCCATCGACTCCTCCACCGTGGTCGTCGATTCCGCCAGTCGCGTCTGGCTCCTGGACTGGGACTCGGGCGAGACGATCTCCTCCGAGCTGTCGCGGCGCGTGGACCTGGCTCAGGCCCTCGCCCTGACGGCCTCCGTCGTCGGGGTCGACCGCGCCATCGCCGCGGCCTCCCGGTCGCTGACCACCCCGCAGCTCGCCTCCATCGCGCCGATGCTCCAGCGCGTCGTGCTGCCCGCGGCCACCCGCGACGCCCTGGGACGGCGCGGCCGGCTGCTCCAGGAGCTGCGCGACGCCCTGGTGGACCTGACCCCCACCGCTCACGCCGAGCCCGCCAGGCTCGCCCGGTTCTCCCCGCGCACCGTCATCATGGCCGTCGTCGGGCTCACGGCCCTGTGGACGCTGCTGGCGCGCATGAACTTCGAGCAGATCAGCGAAGCCGTGTCCACGGCCAACGGGTGGTGGGTCCTCGCCGCCCTCGTCTTCTCCCTGGCGACCTACCTGGGCGCCGGCCTCTCACTGGTCGCCTTCAGCCCGGTGCGTCTGAGCGTGTGGAGATCGACCGAGGTGCACCTGGCCAGCTCCGTGGTCGCCCTGGTCGCCCCCGCCGGCGTCGGCGGAGCCGCCATCAACCTGCGCTTCCTCAACCGCAAGGGCGTGCCCACCCCCGTCTCCGTGGCCACCGTCGCGCTCGTGCAGGTCGTGCAGTTCCTGGTGGCGGTCGTGCTGCTCATCGTCCTGGCCGCGATGACCGGGCAGTCCACCGGCCTGACCCTGCCCTCGGCCTGGCTCGTGCTGGGGGCCGTCGTGCTGATGGCCGTCATCGGCTCGGCACTGTTCGTACCGCGCGTGCGCACCTGGGTGTGGGCGAAGATCGAGCCGACCTACCGGCAGGTGTGGCCGCGCCTGGTGTGGATCATGTCCAACCCGCTGCGCCTGGCGCTGGGCGTGGGCGGCACCCTCCTGCTGAGTCTCAGCTACATCCTCTCCTTCGGCGCGAGTCTGTGGGCCTTCGGGTACACGTTGCCCTTCTCGGTCCTGGCCATCACCTACCTCGCCTCGAACACGGTGGGCTCGGTGGTCCCCTCGCCGGGGGGTATCGGTCCGGTCGAGATCGCGCTGACCGCCGGACTCGTGGCGGCCGGCATCCCGAGCGGGGTGGCCCTGCCGGTCGCGATCGTCTATCGTCTGGTTACCTTCTGGATTCCCATCCCCACGGGCTGGCTGAGTCTGCAGCGCCTCCAGCGGACCGGGGATCTGTAGAAGGACACGCCTTGTCGCTACCATATTTCCTTGCGAGCACTTGTTATGGTAACCATGTGGCAGAAGCACTCGATGAATAAAGGCACCATGAGTACGACCTTGCATGGGCCCTCAAATCCCATACCCCAGTGGCGTCCCAGTTTCCTCCATCGCATGACCGGCCGACACGTGTACGTGTCGATCGGGATCCTCGTCGGCATGGCGAACATCGTGCTGGCGACCAAGAGTCTCAACGCCTTTCGCCCCAGCACCATCGATTTCGCCTTCACGGTCGCGGCGCTCCTCATCCTCGCCGTGATACCACTGCGTCCCGTCTGGGGCGTCATCGCCTACCTCGTCTGCTGGCTCCTCCTGCTCGCCCTGCCGGACACCTACTCCTCGGACATGACGCTGACCCACGTCGCCTTTTTCTTCTTCCTGGGGCGCTTCCTCCCGCCGGGGTACGCGGGGGTGGTCTTCCTCATCACAGTCGGCGCCAACATCCCCGCCATACAGCGCGACGCGACCGGCGCCTTCGATTACTCCGGGCTACTGGCCTTCCAGATCACCATGGGGCTGATCATCATTCCCATCGGCTCCATGATGCGGGCCAGCGAGCGGTCGCGCCTGGAGGAGGCGCGCCAGGCGGAGGAGCGCCTGGAGGAGCTGCGCCTGGAGATCTCCCGGGAGATGCACGACCTCATCGCCTACTCCATGTCCCAGACCGCCCTGAGGGCCCAGCGCGCCGCCGCGGACACCTCCTACCCCGAGGCCGCCCGCAAGGACTTCGCCGCGCTGGAGGTCACGGCCGCCGACGCCCTCCACGAGCTGCGCCTCCTGCTGCGCACCCTGCGACGGGCCACCCCCGAGCTCGCCCTCGACGTCGCCCAGACCACCGGGCTCGGGCACGTCGTCACCGATCTCGGAGCCGCGGTGCGCGCCGTGAGCGACGACATCGCCGTCGCCGGATTCGACGTCACCTACCAGTGCCGCGGGAGCGCCTCCCCCACGCGCTCCCAGGCCTCCACCCTCTCCCGGGTCGTCCGCGAGATGGGCGCCAACATCGTTCGTCACGCGGAGCCGCACGCCCCGGTGACCATGACCCTGCGACTGGGCCCCGACGCCATACGCCTGGTCTCCACCAACCGGATCCGCACGACGCCCGGCGATCTGCCCCGCTCCGGCTCGGGGGTGCTCGGCATGCGCGAGCGCCTGACGGCCATCGGGGGCGAGCTGACGACGCTCGCCGACGACGGCTCCTGGATCGTGACCGCCACCGTCCCGGTGGACAATTCGCGGACCCCGCTCCCCGGGGGCGACTCATGATCCGCGTGGGCCTGGCCGACGACGACGCCCTCGTCCGCGACACCCTCACCGAGCTCCTCGCCACGACCGAGGACATCAGGGTCGCCTGGACCGCCTGCGACGGCCGGGAGGCCCTCGACCTGCTGCGCTCGCCCGAGGCGCCCGACGTCCAGGTCCTGCTCCTGGACGTCCAGATGCCGCGCATGGACGGCATCACTCTGGCGCAGAAGGTCCGGGAGGACTACCCCGAGGTCGGCGTCCTCATCCTGACCACCTTCGTCGCCGACGGCGTGCTCAACCGCGCCCTGGCGGCCGGCGTGCGCGGCTTCATCGCCAAGGAGGACCGGGTGACGAACATGGCGGACACCATCCGCAACGTGGCCGCGGGCAACACGGTCCTGTCCCCGACCTCCTCGGCCATCATCGGCGGCTGGTCCGCGCCCGCCACCCCGGCGGCCGCGCCCTCGCCCGACGTCCCGGAGGCCCTGCCGCCGGGCGTCACCCTGTCCCCGCGGGAGTCCGAGGTCCTGGTCCTCATGGTCGAGGCGCTGTCCAACAAGCAGATCGCCACCCGGCTGGGACTGAGCGAGACGACCGTCAAGACCCACGTCTCCGCGCTCATCGGCAAGCTCGGCGTCCAGGACCGGGTGGGCGCCGTCGTCTACGCCCTGCGCAACGGACTGGTCTGACCATCCTCCTATCGGAGGAGACGACCGGAGGATGTACAGCCGCGGCGAACCGTGCATGATTGTCCTTGTCAGGTTCACTTCAAGGAAATGAAAGGTGATGTAGATGAACTCATCTCCCTCGGGAGCGTACTACATTTGGCGTTCCAGCTGGTGGTGGATGGGCCACTGACTCATCGTCATCGGTTGGTTCCCCCCCCTGAGGGATCCCGCTCATTTCTCTGAAGTCCCTGACATATGCGGTCCCTGAATCACCCCTGACAGTCCCTGAATGCCCTGGGCCCTGAGTCTCCCTGAAACTCCCTGGTTTCCCTGAGGGTCTCTGGTCATCCCTGGCTGTCCCTGCCCGTGCGGGTGGAGTTGGTTCGTCCAGAACGGACTCCACCCGCACGGCTCATTCCACTCTCCCCCGGAAGCATGCCATTGAAATTCCCATGGAATTCCCCCGTCACTGAGGCCGCGCCGCTGCGCCCCGTCTCAAGCGCGGCGGGCGCTCATTCCGCCGCCGCGCACGACCACTTCGAGATCGAGAGCGTGCTCGACGTTCTCTCCCAGGTCGGTCCGCCCAATCTAGCCAAGCGACGCGTCCTCGAGTTCAGCTGCGGCGGGCCCCGGTCACCCTTCCTCATCGCGGCCGCCGGGCATCATGTTCTCGCCGCGGACATCGACTCCGAGAACCTGGCCACTATGGCCGAGCGGCTCGTCCCCTCCACGCCGGAGCGCGCCGACATCGCCACGCGCGTCGAGCTGCGGCTGACGGACATACGGAATTTCTGGTTCCCCGAGGAGTTCAAGGCCGTCCACATCCCGGCCGCCGGGCTCGCCCTGTTCGACGCCGTCCAGCGCTGCGAGATACTCAAGCGCGCCGGAGATCACATCGGCTCGGGCGGTTTCCTCATCATCTCCACGCAGGAGGTCCGACGTTCGGCCTCGTCCCTCGTCGGTGCCGGGGCTCCCGCCATCCAGCCGGTGGAGCACCTGGCGCTCGAGGGCCGCCGGAAGCCCGGTCTCCACTGGGACGTGGATCTCGAGACCCCGCAGTCCCAGTTGATCGCGTCGTCCTGGCTCGCCACCACCTGCACCCGCCTGGGCATGGCGGTGAGCTACCAACGATCCCGGCCCGACCCGTCCTACCCCGGGCACATGCACGTGACCCTCGCCGCCCGGCAGTCCTAAGCGCCCGCCTCGTCCCCGGCCCTCAGCCGAGGACGAGGCGCTCGGCCATCTCGGCGTGAGCGCTCGGCGTGCCCGCCAGCAGGGAGCCCGGCTCGCGAACGTCCAGTCGCGTCCCGTCCAGACGGGTCACCACCGCGCCCGCCTCCTGGCAGATCAGCATGCCGGCGGCGGCGTCCCATGGCCGCAACCAGGGGTGGACCAGGCACCCCGCCCGTCCCGCGGCCACCTCGACGAGCTCCAGCGCCGCCGCTCCGTAGCAGCGCATGCCCCGGGAGGAACGAATGATCCCGGGCAGGTGCCGCAGGCAGTCCAGGGCGTGGAGGTGGGCGATGACGACGCCGTCGGTCAGAGGGGTGTCCGCGATGCGCGGCAGCCGCCGATCGCCGTCGGCGTCCTCCCCGAGGAGCCGCCCCGCACGGGCGCCCCGTCCGACCACGGCCGTGCAGAGGCGGTCGTCCACCGGATCGGCCACGATCCCGAGCACCGGCACCCCGTCCTCGACGAGAGCCAGCGAGATCGCCCAGTGGCGGTGGACCGCCACATAGTTCAGCGTGCCGTCGATCGGGTCGAGCACCCAGACGCGACCGCGCCAGGAGTCGACCGTGTGCCCCTCCTCCCCCAGCAGCGGGTGGCCCGTGGGGGCCAGGCGCTCGGCGATGAGAGCCTCGATGCCGCGATCGACCTGGGTGACGACGTCGTTGCGGTTGCGCTTGGTGTCGATGCGCAGTTCCTCCCCCGGGTCGAGCCCGAGCCGCGCCCCCGCGCGGACCGCGTCGAGAGCGAGCGCGAGCAACCGGTCCAGCTCGACGGCGTCGTCCTCGTGGGCGAGTGGTGCGGTCTGCGAGCTCGTCAATGGTCTCTCCCTTCAGCGGGTCGGAGCCCGGGACCACCTTGCGCGATGCCGCTGCGGCCCCCGGTCGAGGACGCAGCATACCGCTCGCCAGCACGGGCGTCCGTGCGGCCCGGCGGGCGACCGGCTCGGTGATCCCACCGGCCGATGCCCCAACCCGCTGGGATCCGCTGCAAGAGGCCCGCCTGTCACCGCTTGCTAAAGTTGGTCGCAGAGGCATGCCACGAGGCGAGGGGTCGGATCGATGAGCACGCTGGGCGACGTGGTCGCCTCCCTGACGGCGCACGGACGAGCCGTGGCGACCTACGCCCCCGACGACCTGGCCGGACGACGCATGTACATGGCCGTCGGAGCGATCTTCGGAGTCGGGAGTATTATCGTCAATGTCCTAGCCACACCCGTTGGCGTGCTCCAGCTCCCCGATGTCGCCTTCATGCTGGTCGCTCTCATCCTGGTGACTGCTATCCCGCTGCGGCCGGCAGCGGGACTCATCGCCTACCAGCTGTGCTGGATCGTCCTGCTCGTCGCCCCGGAGGCCTCCGCGTCGGACATGGTCATCCCCAACGGCGCCTTCTCCCTCTTCCTGGGCCGTTTCCTCCCGGCGTGGCCGGCGGTGTCCCTTTTCCTGATGAACGTCCTGGTCGACGTCGCGTCCGCCCTGATACCGCCGCCAGCAGAGATCACCGCGACCAACATCGCCGGTCTTCTCTTCAACCTGCTCCTGTGCGTCCTGCTGCTGTCGGTCGGAATGACCCTGCGCTCCGCCGAGGTCGCCCGGCGGCGGGAGGTCGGCCGAGCCGGCGAGCAGCTGGAGGAGATGCGCCTGGAGATCGCGCGGGAGATGCACGACCTGGTCGCCTACTCCATGTCGCAGACCGCCCTGCGCGCCCGGAGGGCCGCCACCGACGCCTCCTACTCGCCGGAGGCGCGGGAGGAGTTCGCGGCCGTGGTCTCGACGGCCTCCGACGCGCTCCACGAGCTGCGCCTGCTGCTGCGCGCCCTGCGCCAGACGACTCCCGCGCAGGGCTCGGCGGTGGCGACGGCCACCGGCCTGGGTCATGCCGTCGTGGACCTCGACGCCGCCGTCCGGGCCGTGAGCGACGACGTCTCCGCCGCGGGCTTCGACGTCGTCTTCCGCTGCGTCGGCGAGGAGGTCCCCAGTCGCCTCCAGGCGAGCGCCATGTCCCGGGCGGCCCGTGAGATGGGGGCCAACATCATCCGTCACGCCGACCGCGAGTCCCCCGTCACGCTGACCCTCGCTCTTGGCCCCGATGTCCTCCGGCTCGTGTCCACCAACGGCATCGCCGGTGCCGGTGGCTCCTCCGGGCTCCCCCGCTCGGGCACCGGTATCCTGGGCATGCGCGAGCGCCTCGCCGCGATCGACGGGACCCTGACGACCCTGGCCGAGGACGGCTCCTGGATGGTCGCCGCCACCGTCCCCCTCGCCTCATCACACCCCGCCCCGCTGAAGAGGACCGCATGACCACGATGATCGATGTCGGGCTCGCCGACGACGATCCCCTCGTTCGCCGCACCCTCACCGATATCCTCAATACGACCGAGGACATACGCGTCGCCTGGGCCGCCCGGGACGGGCAGGAGGTCCTCGATCGTCTGGGCTCGGGGGGCACCACCGTCGAGGTGCTCCTCCTCGACATCCAGATGCCGCGCATCGACGGCATCGCGCTGGCGGAGATCCTCCACCGGGAGCGCCCCGAGCTCGGCGTCCTCATCCTGACCACCTTCGTCGCCGACGCCGTCCTGGAACGCGCTCTGGCCGCCGGGGTGAGGGGCTTCCTCGCCAAGGAGGACCCGATCACCACCCTGGCCGACACGATCCGCCACGTGGCCAGCGGCAATATGGTCCTGTCCCCCAGCTCATCGGCGCTCATCGGGCACCGGGCGGCCCCGTCCGCGCCCGCTGCGCCGAGCACCGCCCCGGCGCCGAGGGCACTGCCGGCGGGCGTCGCCCTCTCCCACCGCGAGCTGGAGGTGCTCGCCCTCATGGTCGAGGCGCTGTCCAACAAGCAGATCGCCCACCGCCTGGGCGTCAGCGAGGCCACGGTCAAGACGCACGTGTCGGCCCTCATCGCCAAGCTCGGCGTCCAGGACCGGGTCGGCGCCGTCGTCCACGCCCTGCGCAACAGGCTTGTCTGATCGGCTCATCCCATCGACTGAGCCGATCATCCGATCCCCCGTCGCGCGGCGGGGAGAAGCATGGGGATCGCCACGCAGCACGACCCCTGAAAGGCTCCGACATGCTTCACCCCGCCCGCGATTCCTCATGGTCCCTCCAACGCTGAGCGCCGACGTCTCGCAAGGCCCCGCCATGACCGCATTCAGCACGACCGCTCTGCCGCTGCACCGCGGCGCCGGGGCCCGCCGTCACCACCGGCTCTCACTGCGGGATCGCACGGAGGTGACGGCGGTCCTGGAGAGCCTGACGACCGTCACCGAGCCCGGCATCTCCGACCTGCGCGTCCTGGAGCTCGCCTGCGGCTCGGGCCGCCTCACCCTGCCCCTGGCCACGGCCGGCCACCGAGTGCTCACCACCGACATCGACCCGCAGGCCCTCGTGCACCTCGCGGCCGAGCTCGCGCAGCACACCCGAGCAGTGGAGCGGATCGAGCTCCGCACGGCGGACATGACCGCCTTCTCCTTCGAGGAGTCGTTCAAGGCGGTCTGCCTGTCCACGAGCTCGGTCACACAGGTGGCGCCCGAGGAGCGGCGCCGCGTCCTGGAGCGCGCGGCCGATCACCTGGCGCCCGGCGGGGCCCTCATCGTCTGCACCGAGTACCTCCTCGACGAGGCCCCCGCGATGGCGTCGTACTCCCCGGATCCCCGCATCCGCCTTGACGACGAGGCCGACCAGGACCGTCGTCGAGTCACCCTGACCTGGGGCGAGGAGCGATACGCCTCCGAGCTCTTCGTGGTCCCGCCCGCCTGGATCTCGCGGACCTGCAAGAAGCTGGGGCTGATCGTCACCTACCAGCACTCCCGGCCCGATCCGGTGCTGCCGGGCCGGGCCAACGCCGTCGTCGCCGCCGTCAAGGCCCGGTGACCGCGGGCCGGCGCCTCGGATGCTCGTCCGCGCGGGCCGGCGCCCCGGGCGGCCCCTCAGGCGCTCGTCCGCTCGGCTCGGCGCGACCTCACCGAGCGCACCCACCAGGCGAGGCCGAGGGCCACCAGCCACAGGGGCGAGACCTCCACGGCCAGCCGCGTCTCCCCCTCCTCCACCGTCAGCGTCCAGGTCACGAAGGCGAAGAAGGCCAGGGAGCCCCAGGCGGCGACCCACCCGCCGGGCAGTCGGAAGGCGCTCGCCTCGTGCAGCTCGGGCCGCAGGACGCGGAAGCGCATGTACGACACGACGATGATGCACCACACCGCGATGAACAGCACGCTGGCCACCGTCGTCACCGCGATGAAGGCTGTCATGATCGAGGTGGACACGTACATCAGCGGGATCGAGGTCAGCAGCGCCGCGCAGGTGACCAGCAGCGCCGGGCCTGGCACGCTGCGCGCCGTCAGGGTGCGGAAGACCCGCGGAGCGTGCTCGGACCACGACAGCCCGAACAGCATCCTCGACGTCGAGTAGATCCCGGAGTTCGCGCTCGACGCCGCCGCCGTGAGCACCACGAAGTTGACCAGGCCCGCGGCGATGCCGAGCCCGGCCAGCGAGAACATGGACACGAACGGGCTCGACTCCGGCGACACCTCCCGCCACGGCGTGACCGACATGATGGCCGCGAGCGCCCCCAGGTAGAAGATGACGATGCGCACTGGGATCGCGTTGATCGCCTTGGGGAGGGTGACCTCCGGGTCCTTGGCCTCGGCGGCGGTGGTGCCGATGAGCTCGGTGCCCACGAAGGAGAACACGGCGATCTGGAAGGCCGCGGCGAACCCGTGGAACTTCTCGGGGAACAGGCCGCCGTCGCGCCACAGGTTCGCGATGTCCGCCTGCGCGCCGCTCGGCGGGGTGAACCTGATGACCACCAGCACGATCCCCACGACGACCAGGGCGATGATGGCCACGATCTTGATGATGGAGAACCAGAACTCGATCTCGCCGAACGCCCGCACGGTGGTGAGGTTCAGCCCCAGCAGCAGCGTTACCGTGAGCACCGGCGCCACCCACAGCGGCAGGTCGGGCCACCAGAAGCTGATGTAGCCCGTGATGGCGATGACCTCGGCGACGGCCGTCACCAGCCAGCAGACGTAGTAGGTCCAGCCGGTGAAGAATCCGGCCCAGGGCCCGATGAGGTCGTGGGCGACGTCCGCGAAGGACTTGTACTCCAGGTTGGACAGGAGGACCTCACCCAGGGCCCGCATGACGAGGAAGAGGACGCCGCCGATGATCGCGTAGACGAGGAGCACCCCGGGGCCGGTCGCCGAGATGGCCTTGCCGGAGCCCATGAAGAGTCCGGTGCCGATGGCCCCTCCGATGGCGATGAGCTGGATGTGCCTGTTGGTGAGACGTCGTTGCAGCTGTTGGTCCTGAGCGACCTGCTCGGCCATGGGAACTCCTCGAGGTGTGCGGACGCGGGCAGCCTACTCGCGCGTGGCCGCGCCCGCGCCGTGCGGCCTCGGATAGGCTCGGAATGATGATCACATCTCGTCCCCCCGGGCAGACCGCTCGTGACGCCGCCCTGGACCGTCTGCCCGCCGCCTTCGCCGTCCTGGTGGGGGCGTGGGCCCTCATCGCCTACTCCGTGGGCCAGTGGCGCTCGATGACGGTACCGAGCTGGGACCTGGCGATCTTCGCCGAGCTCGCCAAGGCCTATGCGCACGGGCAGGCCCCGATCGTGCCGATCAAGGGCGACGACTACAACCTCCTGGGCGACCACTTCCACCCGATCCTCGTCCTGCTCGGCCCGCTCTGGCGCCTGTTCCCCACTCCGCTGGCGCTCCTGGTGGTCCAGGACCTGCTCCTGGCGGTGTCGGCCTGGCCGCTGACGCGCCTGGCCACGCGCCTGCTGAACCGGCCCGTCGCGGGCGCGCTGGGGCTGTTCTACGTCCTGTCCTGGGGCTTCCAGGGCGCTGCGCAGGCGCAGTTCCACGAGATCGTCTTCGCGGTGCCGATGCTGGCGTGGGCCTCGGCCGCCTTCGTGGAACGTGACTGGGAGGCGTGCGCCCTGTGGCTCGTGCCGCTGGTGCTGGTCAAGGAGGATCTGGGGCTCACGCTCATCATGGCGGGCGGTGCCATGGCCCTGCGCGGCTGGCGGGAGGCTCGTGCGGGCCGGGCGCCGGCGCTCGACGGCGGCGGGAGCGGCGGGAGCGACCGCGGAGGCGGCCCGGCGTGGCTCCGCTCCGCGCGGTCGCGTCCGCCGGCATCCTCCGAGCAGCCGCGTCCCGGGCGCCGGGGCGAGTGGCCGCCGGCGGTGCGGATCGGCGCGCACCTCGCCCTCTTCGGCGCACTGGCCTTCGTCCTGACGGTGTTCATCATCGTGCCCCTGCTCAGTCCGACGGGATCCTGGCAGTACGGGCTGGACGGCAACACCGGGGACGGCGTGGCGGCCGCCGGCAGCGGCGGCACCCTGCTCGACCGCCTGCTCTCCCCGGAGGTCAAGATCACGACGCTGTTCATGCTGGCGTGCACCGCCGGCGGGATCGGCCTGACCTCGCCGTGGATGGCGCTCGTGCTGCCGACCCTGGGATGGCGCTTCCTGGCGGACAAGGAGGCGTACTGGGAGTGGAAGTTCTGGCACTACAACGCCGCGCTCATCCCCATCGCGCTGGGGGCGCTGCTCGACGTCGTCGCCCGACTGCGGGAGCGCAGAGCCCGGCGCTCCGCAGCCGCGCCCGCTGAGCCGCCCGAGCCCGTCGCCTCCGCTGAGCCGCCCGAGCCCGTCGCCTCCGCTGAGTCCGCTGAGCCCATAGCCTCCGCCGCGCCCGCTGGGCCGCCCGAGCCCGCCCCTTCCGCCGCGCCCTCCGCCCCCGCTGAGCCCGCCAGGCCCTCCAGCGGCTGGCTGGTCGCGCCCGTGTGGGCCCGCTGGACGGTCGCCGTCGGCGTGACGATCCCGCTGATCATCGGGATCGCAACCGCCTCCGACCTGCCCCTGTGGGCCATGACCCAGAAGGGCTACGGCTCGGCGTCCCCCCGGTCGGACGCCGCGCAGCAGGTGCTCGACGTCATCCCCGAGGGGGCGACCGTCGAGACGGATCTGACGCTCCTGGCCTACCTCGTGCCCAAGGCGACCGTGTCCTGGGTGGGCACCTCCGGCGAGTCCGGCCGGGCCAAGGACTACGTCATCGTGGACTCCCGCTCCACGGCCTGGGGCGGCAGGCCGCCGAAGGACGCCGCGCAGTGGGCCACGCAGTCCCGGCACGTCGCCTACGACCTCGTGCTCGACGTCGACGGCTTCCAGGTGGCGAAGCGCGTTGAGTGAGTCGTCGGGCCGGCACGACCGGGCGGGCCGGGTCAGTGGGACCAGTCGAGCCGGTCGGACCGGCCGGGCCCTGCTCGCCGTCGGACTGGGCGGGGCTGCCGGCACGCTGGCGCGCGCCGGTCTGGAGGAGCTGCGGCCGCACGACGCCGTGCACCTGCCAACGGCGACCCTGACCGTCAACCTGGTCGGCGCCCTCCTGCTGGGCGCGCTGACCGGTTTCCTGGCCGCCATGGGCCCCGACCGGGGAGGTCTCGGACTCGTGCGACTGGCCGCCGGCACCGGCCTCATGGGCGGTCTGACCACGCACTCGACCTACATCCTGGAGGTCGCCCGCATGCTCCAGCACGATCGCGCGGTCCCGGCGCTGGCCTACCTGCTCGGCTCGCTCGCGGCCGGCCTCGCCGCCGCGGCCGTCGGCCTGGTCCTGGGCGACCGGATCGGACGACGCCGATCGCACCGGCGGCCGCACCGGCAGGAGAACCCGTCATGACCCCGGCGGCCTGGGCGGGGCTCGCCATCGCCGGCGGCCTGGGGGCGGCCGCCCGCTTCACCGTGGACACGCGCGTGAACGCGGTCGTCGCCCGACGCCGGCGCGCGCGCACCGGCCCGCGACGACCCCGATGGAGCGACGCGATCCCGCTGGGCACGATCGCCGTCAACCTCACGGCCTGCCTCCTGCTGGGCCTGCTGGCCGGGCTGGCCGCAGCCCCCTCCTGGCCGTCATGGATCGACGCGGTGGTCGGCACGGGCTTCCTGGGCGGCTACTCGACCTTCTCGACGGCGAGTCTGGAGGGCGCCCGCCTGCTCCTGGACGGCCGCGGCGGAGCGGCGCTGGCGCACGCCATGGCCATGACGGCGGGCGCCCTGGCCATGGCGTTGATCGGCGCGGGTCTCGGATCCGCGTTGGCGCGAATCGGCTGACCGCGAAGAAGCCGACCGCCCTGAGCGTGATCCTCGGCTCCGCGTCGGTGTGAATCCGCTCGCGTGCGAAGGGGCGTTGTCCCCATACCGCGGGACACGCATCGTGGAAGAATCCCTCCCGAATCCTTCCCCAACCTTGCGAGCAGAGAGCCGCACATGACCCCTTTCATCTGGTGCGCCGTCATCGGCTGCGGGATCCTGGCGCTGTCCCTGGTCCTCGACGGCCTGACGGATGGGCTCGACGATCTCCTCTTCGACGGCTCCCTGCCGGTCCTCGCCGCAGCGCTGGGCGTCTTCGGGGCCGTCGGCGCCGGCGTGCAGGCCATGGCCGGCCAGCGCGTGGCGACGGCGGTGCTCATCGGGGCGCCCCTGGCGGCGGCGCTTGCCGCGGGCACGGGCACCCGCGTCCTGTGGGTGCGGTTGAAGCGCTCCATGCCCCGCAACGCCGTCCCGCTGACGCCGGGGGAGCTGGTCGGCACGGAGGTCCGGGTCCTGTGGTGGAAGGACGGCCGCGGCGAGGTCATGGCGAGCTCGCGCGGTCACCAGCTCACCCTGGAGGCCCACTCCGAGGATCCTCTGCACGCCGGCTCCACCGCCGTCGTCCTGGAGACGGCCGACGACGCCCTCGTCGTGACCTCCCTGAGTCTCGATCCCTGACGCGCCTCAGCCGCTCACCCCCATATCACCCGCACAACCACGTACACAAGGAGATCGATGCTCTACGCAATCATCGCGCTCGTCGTCCTGGCGGTCCTACTGGGGCTCTACATGCTCTCGCGAGTCGTCGTCGTGCCCTCCAACCTGACCGGCCTGGTGGCCGGGTCCACCCGCAACGGCGAGATCAAGATCATCCGGCCCGGCGGGCGGGACTTCGTCCTGCCGATCATCCAGTCGATCCAGTACCTGCCCTTCACCCAGAACACGATCGGGTTCCGCGTCACGGCCGAGGACGAGAACAAGATCAACGTCAACGTCTCCGCCGTGGCCGCGGTCAAGGTCGGCGACTCCGACGAGCAGGTGCGCGCCGCCGCCAAGCGCTTCCTCGGCAAGCCGAACACCGACCAGGCGATCGCCGACTCGGCCCGCAACGCGCTCATCGGCTCACTGCGCTCGATCGTCGGCCACATGACCATCACCGACCTCATCTCGGACCGCGACGCGCTCCAGCAGAACGTCTTCGACGACGCCAAGTCCGTCATGGCCAACATGGGCCTGGAGATCGACGTCCTCCAGATCTCCGAGATCACCGACGAGGGCGGCTACATCGACTCCCTGGGCGTGCCCGAGCAGCAGCGCGTCGAGAAGGACGCCCGCATCGCCCGCGCCAACGCCGAGAGGGAGGCCAAGGACGCCGAGGTGACCTCGCGTCAGCAGATCGCCGAGCGCGAGCGCGACCTGTACCTGCGTCAGGCCCAGCTCAAGGCCGAGACGGACAAGGCCCAGGCGGAGGCGGCCTCGGCCGGCCCTCTGGCCCAGGCCGCCAAGGAGCGCGAGATCGCCGTCATCGAGCAGGAGGCCGCCCAGGCCAAGGCCGCGCTGACCGAGCGCGAGCTCGACTCGACGGTGCGCAAGCCCGCCGACGCCTCCCGCTACCAGCGCGAGCAGGAGGCCGAGGCCACCAAGGTCGAGTCCATCCGCAGGGCGGAGGCGGAGGCCGAGCGTACGAGGCTGGACGCCAAGGCCGATGCCGAGGCGACCGTGGCCCGCGCCGAGGCGAACGCCCGTGCGACCGCGGCCCGCGCCAAGGCGGAGGCCGAGGCGATCGCGGCCCGTGGTCGTGCGGAGGCGGAGGCCGTCCAGGCGGCCGGTGAGGCCGAGGCGAAGGCCATGAGCGACAAGGCGGACGCGCTGGCCAAGTACGGGGAGGCCGCCACCCAGCAGATGGTGCTGGACAAGGCCCCCGACATCGCCCGCGCACTGGCCGAGCCGATGGGCAGCGTCAAGGACATGTCGATCATCTCCACCGATGGCGCCTCCGCACTGCCCAAGGCGGTGGCCGGCAACGTGGAGCAGCTCAACGCCGTCATGCGGTCACTGACCGGCTCGGGCCTGACCGACATGGTCAGTCGCTACCTGGATGCCAAGGACGACGAGGGCGGCAGGCGCTCGTCCACGGCGTAGTCGCCGCGCCGGCGCCCCGGCCGACCCGGGGCGGGAACGGCGCACGGGCCCCGGCCCGAGGCGATGCCCGCCGCCGTCGCCCGGTCCGCTCGGCCGTGCTGATGCGGGCCGGGCCACGCGCGCCAGCACGGGCGGGGCCGGCGCGGGCGAGGTCGGGGGGCTCAAGGCGGTGTTCCGATTGTGACCTCCGCGGGAGTGCCCCGTACGGGCGTGGATACGCCTGCGCCGACGCGGATCGGCGACCGGGCGGGCCGGGGCGGGCGGCGCACGACGTCGCACGCCGTCTGACAGACTGCCGTCCATGTCGATCGCACCGCCCACCGACCCCGCCACGCCGCCCACTGACCCCGGTGCGCCCCCGCACCGCAGCCAGCGCCTGATCATCGTCCTGCTGATCGTCATCGCCTTCCTTCTGGCTGCGATCGCGGGTCTTCTACTGATCCGCGAGTTGAGGAAGCCGCAGCAGGTCACCACCGCATCGCCCACGGCTACGCAGCCATCGACGGCGCAGGAGACCTCCGCCCCCTCACTGACCGATGCCAGAACCCTGGAGGTCGCCCACGGCGAGGTCACGCGCAACCCCGACGACGCCCGCGCCAAGGGGAATGCGGATGCGCCGGTGGTCATGGTCGTCTACTCCGACTTCGCCTGCCCGTTCTGCACGCGCTTCGCCCAGGAGGTCGAGCCCGAGCTGGCCGACCTGATCCAGGACGGCACGCTGCGCATCGAGTGGCGCGACCTCGCGCAGATCACCGAAACCTCTCCGCTGGCCGCCCAGGCCGGGATCGCCGCCGGCAACCAGGGCAAGTTCTGGGAGTTCCACGACGCCGTCTACGCGGCCGCGAACCCTCAGGACCACCCCGAGTACACCGAGGACTCCCTCGTGGAGTTCGCCAGGCAGGCGGGCGTGCCCGACGTCGAGCGCTTCCGCACCGACATGAACGACGCCGCCACCGTCACCGCGGTCAATGAGGCGACGCAGCACGCCCACGATATCGGCATCCAGGGCACGCCCTTCCTCATCGTCAACGACGCGGCCATCAACGGGTTCCGTCCGGTGGACTACGTGCGCAACACGATCGCGGAGCAGGCGGCCAACGTCTCCTGAGGCTCACCGCACCACCGGGCGCACCTTCCGCACCACCAGACACGCCTTCCGCACCACCAGGCGCACCTTCCGCACCACCAGGCGCACCTTCCGCACCACCAGACACGCCCGGCATGCGTGCACCGCCTAACACGCACTCTCACCGCACCACCGGGCACGCCCGCACCACCATGATCATCAGCACCTATTCAACGGAACACCGCACCAGGGGCTTGACCCGTGTCGCCGCGAGAGCCACCCGCGCGGTCGTACCTGAATGCGTGCGGTCGTACCCGAGCCCGCGCGGTCGTACCCGGATGCACGCGGTCGTACCTTAGGGAGGCTCTAAGGTACGACTCGGCGAGAAAAGGTACGACCGCGCGAAGTTGCGTACGACCACGCGGCGCCACGTACGACCCGGCGCACGAGGATACGACCACGCGACACCTGGACACGCCGAACCACCGGCGCACGGCCATCCCGACGATATCCCGGAACACGAAGACCTCTTGCGGACTCAGAGACTCAGAAGTCTCGGACATGCGCGAGCGGGGCGCCGCCCCCCCCCGCCCCACCGATGCGCACGACGGACATCGATGAAGTTGCAAGGCTGAAAAGCGGCATCAGAGTCAGGCATCAAAGGACCCGCCACCCGCCCTCGTCCACCTGCCGATCACTCTGGCGAGCCGTGCGGGTGTCGCCGTCCAGCCGTTGGCCGTGAGCCTCCGAGCCGTCCGGCGGGGCCGAGGCGTCCCAGATCGCACGCGCAGCCTCATCAGCCGCCCGCCCACCGGCACGGGCCCGGTTCCCGACCCGCTCCGCCCGCCGACGCCGC
>NZ_KE386872.1:0-231738 GCF_000429265.1 Actinomyces gerencseriae DSM 6844 | reverse complement strand
TCCCCCCGCCCAGCACCAGACAACCAAAACCCATTCCAACACTCGACACGCCCGATCACCCCGTCACGAAGACCTCAGTGAAGCATTTTATGCAGTAGCCCCTTGGCCCCGTCTGCGATCGCCTTCCCAGCCGCCGATCCCACGGCTCCGCCGATAATGCCGCCGGCAATGCCGCCGACCGCGGCGCCCACCGGACCACCGAGGCACGCACCGATGCCCGCGCCGACCTTGGCTCCGAGCGCACCGCCGGCCCAAGCGCCTCCAGCGGTGCCCAGACCAGTCGCCGCCGCACGGGTGACTTTCTCCCCGTCGCCCAGCGACGGGTCATGCGAGTCCTTCTTCCACTGGTCGTACGCCTCCACTCCACCACTGGCCACGTCCCCGACGACACCGGCCACCTTGAGGACCTTGCCGACTCTGCCGGCCCCGGAGGCGACCTTCGCAGCAGTGGAGTCCTCCGCTCCGGCACCCGGTTTCCAGTTGCCCAGGTCGCCATCGTGGATGGCGCTCCGCGTCCTGCCGACGGTTCTTCCATCGACGGCCTTATGGCTGGTCCTGACCTTCCCATTGCCGAGTTCTGTCGTCACGCGCGCATTCGTTTTCCGCAGAGCAAGGGCCCGCGTCAAGCTAGCAGCATTCGATGCGCGGCCGATCGCCCAATTCGCAACATTCACCGCCGCCCTCGCGCCGCCGCCCTTCGTATTGGGCACGACGACCCCCACGATGGTCTTCGCCACCGGATTGGTGATATCCGTTATCGCATTGCAGGCGTCCGCGAACGCCTGGCGGGCCTCGGTCTCCCGGAGGCGGATATCGCTGGCCTGGGTCTCCAGGTTCTTGTAGAGGGCGGTCTTCGCCGCCGCATCACTGTCACTCCCCCCACTGGCGCCGCCACCGCCGTCTGCGGGCGCCGCCATGACGGTGGCCGGGTCGTACACGGTCTCCCCATTGAGAAGCAGGCCACCCGCGGTCGCCTGGTCTCGGATCCCCTGCAAATCCGTCTTGACGCTGTTCAGAGCGCTCGCCAGGTTGTCAAGAGCCGTCTTGTAGCTCCCCAGATTCGATACCAGGCTCTCGCAATCAGCGACCGACGTGGAGATCGACCCCGAGGCGGCTATGGCCGACGATCCCTCCAACTCGCACACGCTCTTGCGCGCGCTGATCAGATCATCCTCAGTACTATCAACATGCGACTTGATGTTACCGATCGCCGTCGCCGACGCCGTGATATCCGATGGCGTCGCATCCAGATGAGTATCAATCGGCATAACCACTGCCCCCCGAAAAATAAGCGCCTTGCCCGCCACTCCCAAAAGGATTCGATTCCGCCCGCGGATATCGTGAGTACCACGAAAACCTCGAACTCGATATGACCACCAGCACCTGACTACGATCCCACTTCGACTGACCCGACATCTGACAACCTCTCACACGTGTCGTATCGCTATTCGTTCGTTGTGGACGGGGACGGCTCCAGACCATAGCACCGGGACTCGGACCGGTCACGGGAACGCGCCTCGACTCGCACGGTCCTCGCACGGCCCGGCCGCTCCGGACCCCGGAGTCCCGCGCCGCGCACCCCGAGCGGGTCGCGGCGATCGGCGCCACGCCCCCGGAAGCGGGAGGGGCGGACCCCGTGCCGCGTCACAGCGCCGCCGTCGCCACCGCGCCCTCGGAGGGCTGGAGGGCCGGACGGCTCCCCCCACCGCGCCCCCGGACGGCTCCGGCCCCGCACGTGCACAAGCCGCCACCGGCGTGCGGCGAACGCCTCGGAACCTGAGATACTTCACTGGTCTCATCACCTTGCCGGCGAGGACGTCGGCGGCACCCCAAGGAGCAGCAATGGCACTGAGCATCGGCGTGGATGTCGGCGGCACGAAGATCGCGGCGGGGGTGGTCGATGAGGAGGGCGTGGTCCTGGCCACCGTGCGCCGCGACTCCCCCGCCACCAGTCGCGAGGCCATCTTCGAGACCATCGCCGCGGTCGCCGACGAGCTAGCCGCCCAGTACGACGCCCCCACCGTCGGCGTCGGCGCGGCCGGCTTCACCTCCTCGGACCGCAACACCATGGTCCACGGCACCAACCTCGACTGGACCGGCGCGCGCATCGCCGACGAGGTCGGCGGACGCACCGGCAAGCGCGTCGTCGTCGAGAACGACGCCAATGCCGCGGGTTGGGCCGAGGCCCGCTTCGGCGCCGGAGCCGGCAAGGGCAACGTCCTGGTCGTCACCCTGGGCACCGGCGTGGGCGGCGCCGTCATCATCAACGGCCGACTGGTGCGGGGCGCAGCCGGTTTCGCGGCGGAGATCGGCCACATCAACATCGTGCCCGACGGGCGCCCCTGCGGCTGCGGCCTGCGCGGATGCCTGGAGCGCTACGCCTCGGGCACCGCTCTGGGCGTCAACGGCTGGGAGCTGGCCAAGTTCCGCCCCGACTACGCGGCGCGCATCATCGAGCTGTCCGGCGGTGACCAGAACACGATCTCCGGCAAGGCCGTCACCGCGGCCGCCCGCGAGGGCGACCCGGCCGCTCTGGAGTGCTACGCCCGTCTGGCCGACGCCCTGGGCGCGGGCCTGGCCGACCTGTGCGCCGTGCTGGACCCCGAGATCATCGTCCTCGCCGGCGGCCTGACCGAGGCCGGCATCATCCTGCTGACCCCCGTGCGGGAGAGTCTCGAGGCGCACCTGACGGCGCGCGTGCACCGCCCCGCCATCCCCGTGGTCATCTCCAGCTCCGGTCAGGAGGCGGGCATCATCGGCGCCGCGGATCTCGCCCGGCAGGACTGACGACGGCGGGGCCGCGCGCCGGCACCGACCGCCCGGCGTTCGCCCGTTCCGTCGAGGGCCGGACCGCCGACGCGGAATCATGGCCCCCGTCCCGCCGAGGCGGTAGTGTGCCCGGAGCGCGGCTCCACCCCGGGGGCCGGGAGAGGGGAGGGCGTGCCCGCATCACCGATCAGTCGCAGAGCCGTCGTCGGAGCGCTGGGGGTGGCAGGGGCGTGGACGTTTCTGAGCGCCTGCGGGCGCGGCTCCCCCGACGGAGGGCCCTCCGACGCCGCGACCGACTCGGCGACGGAAGCGGCGACCCCGACCTCCGCCGCACCCGATGTCGTCGATCCGGCGAGCCTGCCCTCCTACGACTACGAGGAACGGGAGCTGGCCGTCATCAGCCAGGGGGAGGCCATGGCGGGCCGCCTCTACGTGCCCGCCGTCGCCGGCCCCGTTCCGCTGGTGGTCTGCTCCTACGGGCTCGCCGGCTCCATCGACGATCTCGACCCCGTGGCCCGGGCCCTCGCCGGGCTGGGGCTGGCCTCCTACCGCTTCGCCTTCCGCAATGGCGGACCGGAGGCCGGGGACACCACCCGCATGTCCGTCATGACCGAGGTCGCCGATCTCGAAGCCGTTCTGACCGCCGCCCGATCCGCCGCCGACGGCTGGGACGTCGTCGATCCTCAGCGGATCGTCCTGCAGGGCGTCAGCCAGGGCGGAACGGTCAGCACCATCACCGCCGCCCGCCACCCGGAGGAGGTCGCGGGTCTGGCTCTGTGGTACCCGGCCTTCTCCATCACCGATGATCTCCATAGCATCTTCGGCTCCCTGGACAACGTCCCCGAGACCCTCACTCTCGGGGGGTACGGCCTGGGCCGCATCTACGCCGAGGACATGTGGGACTACGACGTGTACGCCGATATGCCCCGTTACTCCTCACCGGTTCTCATCGTCCACGGCACCGCCGATGCCACCGCGCCCATCAGCTACTCCGAGCGGGCCGAGGGAACCTTCCCCGACGCCGGTCTCCTGTCCATCGACGGCGCGGGCCACGGCTTCTCCGGGCAGGCCTGGGACCGGGCCATGGGGGGCACGGCCGCGTACCTGCAGCGCATCGGCGTGCTCGGCGGCTGAGTGCCGGGCCCGCCGCCCGGCCCGCCTTGCGCGACGGCGGCGAACCCGTCACTCCTCGCGCTGGAAGGACATGGTGGCGGCGTAGGTCTTCTCCGAGGGCCAGCGACTGGTGACCGCCTTGGCCCGGGTGTAGAACTTCACGCCCTCGGGGCCGTGGATGTGGGTGTCGCCCAGGAGCGACTCCTTCCAGCCGCCGAAGGAGTAGTAGGCCACCGGCGTCGGGATCGGCACGTTGATGCCGACCATGCCGGCCTCGACGTCGAGGGTGAAGCGGCGGGCCACGCCGCCATCGTTGGTGAAGATGGCCGCACCGTTGCCGAAGGGCGAGGAGTTGACCTGCTTGATGGCCTCCTCGTAGGTGTCGGCGTGGACGATCGCCAGGACCGGCCCGAAGACCTCCTCGGTGTAGAGCGAGGACTCCAGGGGGACGTTGTCCACAATGGTCGGGCCGAGGAAGTGGCCCTTCTCGTGACCGGGGATCACCAACGGGCGGCCGTCGAGGACGATCTCGGCGCCGCGGGACTCGGCGTCGTCGATGAGACCGGTGATGAACTCCTTGGACTTGGCGTCGATGACCGGGCCCATCTCGACGCCCTCGTCCATGCCGTAGCCGACCTTGATCCTCTCGGCGTGGGCCTTGACGCGGCGGGCCAGGTCCGGTCCGCAGCCGCCCACGGCCACGACGACGGGCAGGGCCATGCAGCGCTCGCCGGCGGCCCCGAAGGCGGCGGCGGAGATGTGCTGGGCGGCGAAGTCCAGGTCGGAGTCGGGCATGACGATGGCGTGGTTGTTCGCCCCGCCGAGCGCCTGGACGCGCTTGCCGTGGGTGATGCCGGTGTTCTGCACGATGTGGGCCACCGGGGTGGAGCCCACGAAGGAGATCGCGTCGATGCCGGGGTGCTCGAGGACCTTGGAGACCATGGTGCGGTTGCCGGCCACGACGTTGAAGACGCCGTCGGGCAGGCCGGCCTCCTTGTAGAGCTCGGCCGTCAGCAGCGCCGCCGAGGGCGTGGCCGAGGCCGGCTTGAGGACGAACGCGTTGCCGGTGGCGATGGCGATGGGGTGCATCCACATGGGCACCATCGCCGGGAAGTTGAAGGGGCAGATGCCGGCGACGACGCCGACCGGCTGGCGCAGGGTGTGAATGTCCACGCCGGTGGAGACGCCGGAGGAGAACTCTCCCTTGAGCGCCACGTTGATGGCGGTGGCGAAGTCGAGGGTCTCGCGGCCGCGCTGGATCTCGCCGACGGCGTCGGAGTAGTTCTTGCCGTGCTCGGCCACGATCAGCCTGGCCATCTCGTCCTGGTGGTCCAGGACCAGCTGGCGCATGCGGAACATGATCTCCGTGCGCTTGGCCAGGGAGACCTTGGCCCACTTCTTCTGGGCGCGGCGGGCGACCTCGACGGCGTGGTCGAGGTCGGCGTCGGAGGCCTGGAGAAGCTCCCCCTCGATCTCGCCCGTGCCCGGATTCTCCACCGGGAGGCGCCCGATGGGGCCGCCCTCGTAGTACCGGCCGTCGACCCAGTGCGGAATCGTCTTCATTCGCCCTCTCCTCACACCATGTGGGTGTCTCTGCGTGTCGTCATCGACCGCCGCGCGCGAGGACGCGCCCGCGGCCCATGCAGAGCATATGATGTTTCTGTCAATTTGTCATTACATAACGATCATCTTCCGGCAGACGGCCGCGTGCCGGCACGACGCCGGCTGCGGGCCCGAACGATCAGGACCGACGCCGATCCGGTGCCCGCCCCGGGCCCGACCGCATCGCATCCGAGATGCCTCAGGAGCCGGCGTCATCGTCCGGATCGAGCTCGCCGTCGTCCGGATCGAGCTCATCGGCGATGCGCGAATCGAGCTCGTCGGGCCGCAGCACCGGGTTGTCCCCGGCCGACAGGAAGATCCCCACCCAGCGCGAGCGGCTGTCGGAGTCGATGAGCACGCACTTGACGAAGAGCGTGAGCGGCACGGCGAGGATGGTGCCCAGCGCCCCGATGACCTGGCTCCAGAACAACAGGGACAGGAAGGTCGTCGTCGTGTTGAGGCCGACGGCGTCGCCGGTGAACTTCGGCTGAATGAGGCTCTGGATGACGAAGTTGAGCACCGAGTAGGCGACGACCACCCAGAGGGCCGTCCACGGCCCGGAATCCACCAGTGCCAGCAGAGCCGGCGGGATGACCCCGAGGAAGAAGCCGATGTTGGGGATGTAGTTCGTGATGAAGGACAGCACGCCCCAGGTCACCGCCATCGGCACCCCGAGGAACCCCAGGGCGATGACGTCGAAGACCGCCACGATCAGGCCGAAGACGGTCGACACCAGCCAGTAGGAGCGCACCGCACCGGCGAAGTCCGCGAGCGCCCCGGCGATCCCGGGCTTGAGAATCGTCAGCGCCTGAGCCCGCACCTCGATACGGGACATGTCGAACATGAGGAAGATGACCGTCAGGGCCATGACGCTCAGGATGGAGCCGAAGTTCGTGATCTGCGCGAGGAGCCCCTGGGCCACCATGACGATCCTGCCGGTGTCCATGGCCTGCGATATCTGGCCGAACAGGGCGGACTGGTCGACCCCGAACCGCGCCAGCATCTCCTGGATGCCGACCCAGATCGCCTGGAACTTGACCGCGTAGTCGGGCAGGGTGTCGACGAGCTGGGCGATGGCGACGCCCAGCGCCGCGAACATCATCAGCACGAAGGCGTAGATGAGGAGGATCGCCCCCACGGCGGACATGGATCGGGGCACGTGGTGGCGGCTGGCCCAGCTGACCAGCGGGCGCACGGTGATGACGAGTGTCAGGGCGAAGAACGCCGGGCCGATCAGGGCGCGCGCGAAGTAGATCCCGGCGCAGCTCACGGCCAGGCCGGCGACGATGATCACGATGGCCTCGCCTTGGAGCCGCTCGGCGGGTGCCTCCCGGCCTTCGGCGGCGGACGCAGGGGTGTCGCTCATGCGCGCATCCTCCCACGGTCGTCCCGCGCAGAACCGCAGGAGGCTGGCGAGCCGCGCGAGGACCGGGACCGGGAGCGCGGCGCTGGCCGCTCGGCCGGCGGGCGATCGGGAGGAGGTCGGGTAGCTCGGCGCCGTTGCCGAGCCGACTCGATCATAGCGGCTCCCTTCCCGGTGAATGGGACTTCCGACCCGGCGCTCCAGCCGCCCCCGGATCGCGTGGGTCTCGGCAACTTCCACGCCGCGACCGGAAGTGGCCCTCCCGCCGCCCCCGGGTTCGCGATCCGCTCCATGGCCCCCAGTCCCTCGGGCCCCGCGCGCCGCGCCAGGCACGGAGCCGACGGATCGCCCGCCCTCGCGCCCCCTCGGGCCCCGCACGCCGCGCCAAGACGATCCCGACCGATTCGGCTCCGCAGCGGGACGCCCGACGGCCGGGGAACTACTATCGGCCACGGCGGCTCGCTCTCATCGCGTGCGCCGGAAGGCGGCCGGCGCGCCGCTCGCACACCAGGAGGGGCCGATGGGCGAGGCACGGCTGACGCTGCGCGACATCGCGCGGGCGCTGGGGGTGTCGACGAGCACGGTCTCGCTCGCCCTGCGGGACAGCCCGCGGATCAGCACCCCCGTCCGCGAGCGGGTCAAGGCCGAGGCCGAGCGCATCGGCTACAGCACCGATCTGGCGGGCACGCTGCTGAGGACGTCGCGCCCCAGGATCATCGGGCTCCTGTGCCGCCTGGACCAGGATCTGCACTTCACCTACCACGAGCACATCCTCGCCACGGCCGCCGCCCGCGGCTACCGCACGGTGGTCGCGGGCATCTCCAGGAGTACCTCGGCCGCGGACGCCCTCGTCTCCCTGCGGCAGCTGCGCTGCCAGGCGCTCATCGTCATCGACCCGGGCTCCCTGGGGAGCCTCGGCCCGCAGACGGGCATGCCGACCGTCGTCATCGGCCAGGAACGCCCCTTCGCCTCCTGCGATCTGGTGACCAGCGACAATCTCGCCGGCACCGCCGAGGTCACCGATCACCTGGTCGCGGCCGGGCACCGGGCCGCGATCTACCTCGCGGGCCCCGCGGGAACCTCCGCCAGGACGAGACGGCTCACCCTGCTGGAGACGGCCCGGGGGACCCCGCTGTCGGTGCGGGTCGTACTCGGCGGGGCGACCGTCGATGCCGGCTTCGCCTCGACGCTGGCCCTCATCGAGCGCGGCGAGCTCATTCGCGCCGACGCGGCCGACGCAGCGCGAGACGGCCATCCACGGCGGGCGACGGCGCTCCTGTGCTACAACGACCAGTGCGCGCAGGGCGCGCTCGTGGCCCTGGCCCGTCGGGGCCTGTCCGTGCCCGACGACATCTCCGTGACGGGCTTCGACAACACCCGTGGGGCGGCCTCCCGGGCCTTCGACCTGACCTCAGTGGACCGCGAGCCCGCCGCGGTCGCGACGCTGGCGGTGGACATGGCGATCTCCCGGTGCGAGGGCCGGGACGGTCCTCCCCGCAGTGAGTCGGTGCGCACCCGGATGGTGGCGCGAGCCTCCTCCGGCCCCGCGCCGGGCGCACCGTGAGCGCGCGGCGGGCGGCGATCGCGACCGGGCTCCGTCGGCCTCGGACCGTTCGGGCGCCCGCGGCGGCTCCGCGGGCGCCCACGGCCGGGCGGCACCGGCATCGCGCCCTCAGCAGGGATCGGTCACCAGGCGGGCGAGCAGCTCCTTGTGAGCGAGCGGCGTGCCGACGAGGATCGAGCCCTTGTGACATGCATCGAGAGGCGTGCCGTCGAGCCTGGTGACCCTCGCACCGCACTCCCGGCAGATGACGGCGGCCGCCGCGACGTCCCAGGGAGAGACCCACAGGTGGACGAAGGCCCCCGCGCGCCCGGCGGCGATCTCCACGCACTCCAGCGCGGCGGAGCCGTAGCGGCGGTGCCCGCGCGACTCCTCCAGGCAGCGGGCCAGTCTGGGCAGGGCGAGGATCTCCTTGAGATCGGTGACGATAATGCCGTCCCGATACCCCTTGTCGGCCTCGACCACGGGAAGGGGCTCGCCGTTGAGGAAAGCCCCCCCGCCCCGGACAGCGCTGTAGAGGTCGCCGCGCGCGACATCCGCGACGACCCCCAGAACGGGCTCGCCGTCCTCGCACAGGGCCAGCGAGACCGCGTAATCGCGCCGGGTCTCGACGTAGTTCATGGTCCCGTCGATGGGATCGAGCACCCAGACCCTGCCGGAGTAGGAGTCGATCGCGTGCCCCTCCTCCCCCAGGAGAGGCAGCCCGGTCTCGTCGAGCAGACGGCGGGCCACGGCGTCCTCGATGGCGCGATCCACCTGGGTGACCAGGTCGTTGCGGTTCGCCTTGGTCCCGATCTCCAGCGCCTCGGGCCTCCGGTCGGCGGTCCGGGCGGCCTCCTCGACGACGTCGATGGCCAGCACGAGCAGCTGCTGGAGGCTCTCGTCGGCGGGTGCCGTCATGAAGCGCTCACCTCCTCCTTCACGGCGTCCTTCCGGGCGGCGCGGGCGCGCGCGTCCCAGCGCCTCCTGAGCACCAGGGCGAAGACGACGCCGAGCACGGCGTAGACGCCCAGGATCATGAAGACGATGTTATAGCCCCTCACGATATCGCCCGCGGCCTCGTTGCGGTCGATGATCGAGCCGAACCAGTACGTGCCGTACAGGGCGGGGGTGTAGCCGATCGTGGTCGCGGCCGACATGGCGGAGGCGCGCACACGGCTGGGGATCCCGGCCTCGCCGATCGGCGAGTAGTAGATGCCGCGGATCATGTAGCAGCAGAACGCGGCCGTGAAGATGACGACGAACGCGGGGACCAGCAGGCCGAAGTTGGTGGGCGTGGGCGCCTGCGGCTTCGGCAGGAGCACCTCGAGGAACAGCATGGCCGCCATGATGGCGAACAGGATCCAGAACAGGTGGGCGCTGGACCGGAAGCGGCGGTCGGCGAGCTGGCCCGCCGCGCCGGGGGCGACGATGCGGGCCGCGGAGATGATCAGTCCCATGGAGCCGGCCATGACGGCGGGCAGGCCGTAGACGTCGACGAGGTAGGTGTTCAGGAGCGTGGCGCACATGACGAACACGCCGTAGGCGCAGGAGGCCGACAGACCGGTGATCCACACATCGGGGATCCTCAGGGCACCCAGGAGGTCCTTGACGGTGAAGGCCTCCTGCTTGTCGCCGGTGGTGCGGGCCCTGATGCGGGCGGACCGGGGAAAGGCGAAGAAGACGAGCAGGGCGGACAGGAGGGTGATGCCGGCGGAGATGATCATGGTCCACCGCATGGCGGCGACCTCGTGCCCCGCGATCGCACCGCCCATCCACTGGAAGACGGCCAGGGACAGGGCGCCCTCGATGAAGGTGATGACACCGCGCCCCATTTCGAACAGTCCGAAGACGGCCGCCTGGTGGGTGTCGTCGGTGGTCATGGAGATGGCCTTGAAGTTGGTCGTCTTGTAGATCGCCTCGGTGAATACCAGCATGAGGCCGTACCCGCCGACGACGATCCAGAACCCGGACGGCGAGACCGGCACCATGAGGGCCAGGACGATGGCGACCGCCCCGGAGACCACCGAGCTGACGATCATGACGTGATGGGTCTTGAACCTGTCCCCGGCCCAGCCCAGGGGGATGGTGAGGAACAGCATGATGAAGCCCTGGAGGCCGGCGATGACGCCCAGTTGCGCCTTGTCGATGCCGAAGGCCGCCATGAGCGGCGTCGTCAGCGACGTTCGCAGGTTCCAGAACATGTAGATGAGTTCGGCGTTCGCGGTGATGAACACGAACCGCAGCAGGGAGGCACGGGTGAACCCGTACCGATTCATGAATGCGCTCATGGGTGTCCTTCGAGATGTCATGCGTCCGGCCGCGGCCGGGCGCCGCCCCGCCCGCTCCTTTGCGGGAGGGTCGTCATTGATTGAGGGAGATGGTCCTGGCCGCCAGGTCGGCGGTGACGAAGTCGTAGATGAGAACGCCCGGGATCGGCCGTTCGGCGCGCGCGGCCCGGGAGTCGAGCGCGTCGGCCACCCTCGGGTTGACGATGCGCGCCCACCGGAGCGGGTTCCCCGGCTCGCCGTTGGTCGCGCTGGCATGGTTGAGCCTGAGCCGGTGGTCGGACCCATCGACGGGCCGGATGAGCGCCGTGATCGCCGCGATCTTGTCCTCCACCGCCGGGCCGTCCCACAGGTCCTGCAGCTCGATCGCCGGGTTGTCGTGCCAGCGGTAGGCCCACCTGGTGCCGTCCACCACGCTCGCGTCGAACTCCGCCGGGTTGCACTCCAGGGCCACGATCCCGCCCCGGGCCCTCCCGAGGCTCGGCCAGCGGACGGGGCTGTCGGGAAGGCGGAAGAGGCCGAGGTGCTCGCGGACCACGCCCGCGAGCGTCTCGCTGTACTCGGGGAGGTCGTCCTTGTCCTCGTTGGCGTTCTGAATCCTCATGAGGATCGTCTCGCCGGGGTGGGCCTTCAGGAAGTCGGCGACGGCGCCCAGGACGTCGTCGATGTCGTACCCGGTCGGGGAGTAGCGGTGAGCGATGCTCCCGTCCCGCCGCAGCCGGATATCGACGAAGCGCACGCCGCAGTCCAGCTGCTCGACCAGGGACAGGCTCTGGGTCGTGGTGTACCCGTCGCAGCGGTGGGTCATGGTGTCGTGCGTTCCGGGCACTGCGAGGCGATCGAGCGCGACATCGTCGTCGATGCGGGACATCCAGTCGGCCGGCGAGCGGCCCTTCGGAACCTCGGCGGTGCGCTGCGCGCAGTCGGCGTCCTTCATCTCAAAACGACCTCCTTGTCATGAGATTGAGACGACGGAGGTGGGGAGATCTCCGCCTGTGAACAAGATATTCATTGAATTCAATCGATTGCACAAGATGGAAGGTGCGCCGTTTGATATGACGTGTACCACATGTTGTGGCCTGCGGACGCCCGGTCCTCACCGGTGCGAAGCCGGGAGGACTCGTGCGGGGCGGGCGCCCGGACCATCGGGCGGTCGCCCCGGGACGCACCCGGGACCGGGGCGCGGGCGAGCAGGACCGCCCGGCCGGCGCCCGCCCCCGAGAGCGCTCTCAGGCGCCGTCGGCGGGGCCCTGCTCCGATTCCCGCGGGCGGAGCACGCCCGCCAGCCAAGGATCGACGACGTCGTAGAAGCCCCCGGGGCGGGTGCGCCGCACGTCATGGGCGGCTCCGGGAACGAGTGCCGTCGTCACCCCCGGGTTCGCGATCCGCCTCACGACCTCCAGCCCCTCGGGCCCCACGCGCGCCGCACCGGGCCGGTCGCCGGTGACCAGGAGCGCGGGGACCGCGAGCGCCGCCATCGCCTCCGCCCACTCGACCTCCGGTGCGACGACGCCGGTGCGCAGCAGCGCCGGGTCCATGCGCTGGCTCGCCCACACCCCCGCGACCGCCTCGGAGTCGGGGATCTCGACGTCGTCCAGGGCGCGCGCCACCGCGGCGGCCGGATCGGCGAGCTCGGCGGCACGGGCCCGCTCGCGCGCGGCACCGCGGGCGAGCAGCTCGGCGGGGCCGCGGGAGCCGTAGCGGGCCGGGTCGAGCAGGACGACGCCGGAGACCAGCTCGGGGCGGCGCCCGCCCACGACCATGGCGGTGGCCGCTCCCATGGAGTGGCCGACGACGACGGGCGGGGGAGCGGCGACCAGGTCCAGCGCGCGCCGACCGCGGGCCTGGACGAGAAGGTCCTCCAGGACCGCGACGGCGTCGTCGACGAGGACCTCGCCGGCGCGCTCCAGCTCCTGCGGCGTCCAGCGCGGCGACAGGCCGTGGCCACGGGCGTCCACGGCGACCACCCGGTAGCCCAGGGCGGCCCAGTGGTCGATGGCGTCGGTCTGGGAGACCGCCGACGCCGTGATCCCGTGGAGAAGCATCAGGGTGGGGGCGTCATCGGCCCCGACGATCACGCGGGCGAGAGGGTGACTCATGCCCCCAATCCTGCCCCTCCGCCCGCTCCTACGTCCTGCGGTCGCGCCCGCTCACGGCCGTCGCAACCGGCGGGAGCCGCGGCGCCATCGGATCAGGAGTGGCCTCCGCGCCCGCACAGCTCGATGAGAAGGACGCCCGACACGACCAGGCCTATGCCGGCGACCACGGCGAACGGCATTCTCTCGGAGAACACCAACCAGCCGACGACCGCCGTGGCGGCCACCCCCAGACCCGCCCACACGGCGTACGACTCCGCCAGCGGCGCACCGTGACGCAGCGCTGCGAAGAAGAGGGCGAACGACGCCCCGTACCCGCAGACGGCGATCGCCCACCAGGTCCACGCCGCCGCGGCGTCCGTCGCAGCGCGCAGTGAGCTCGTCGCCAGCACTTCGGCGCCGATGGCGGTCAGCAAGAGCCAGATGTGCATGCCGACAGGTTACTATACCGGACGTCCGGTATCACCATGTCGCCCGCCACTCGGCGGGCGCCGCACGACCGGCGCGCAGGCCCCCGGCCCCTCGGGATCCCCGGCCCCTCGGGATCCCCGGCCCCGCAGAGGTCCCGCCCGACCCCGCAGGGCCTTGGAGAGCAGCGCTCCCGCACCCCCGTCGAAGCGGCGGAGGCCCCCGCCCGGCTCGGCGGTGCCTGTAGGCTGGGATCGGGAAGCGCGTCGCAAGAGGAAGCAGGAGGGGGCGATTCGGTGCCGGAGCCTCGGCAGACCCTCACTCGCGACAGGATCCTCGACGCCGCGCAGAGGATCCTGGTCCGCGATGGAGGGGATCGCCTGACGATCGCGTCCGTGGCCGAAGAGGCGCGCGTCAGCAAGGGCGGCCTCTTCTATCACTTCGCGTCCAAGCAGGACCTCGTCGAGGGACTGATCGAGAGGTACACCCGGGAGTTCGATCGCCTCCTCGAGGCGGCGGACGACTCTCCCGGCTCGGCCGTCGAGGCCTACATCCGGTCGGCGAGCAGGTCCGACGGCCCGGCGTCCCGAGGAGTGATAGCGATGCTCGCCGCCGTCATCGTCGACTCGGAGGCGCTGGGGCTCCTGCGACGCAGGTACGACGGCTGGAACGAGCGCCTGCACTCCGACGGGATTCCGCCTCACGTCGTCTCCACCGTGCGCTACGCCGTGGACGGGCTCTGGCTGGCCGACACGCTGCAGCTCGCCGCCCCCAGCCGGAGCTCCCGCGCCAAGACCATCGAGCTCCTCACGGAGATGGTGAGGCCCTATCGGGAGGATTGACCGCGATCGGGCGGCCCGGCGGGGCCGGACGGGCCGAGCGGCGTCGGAGCAGGCCGCATCCGTGTCCGATCGACTACCGCTGGGGATCCTCGCGGAGGAGCTTCCCGTACAGAACGCACGGAACGATCATCAGGACGATGTTCGGCGCCCACCACCCGAGGTTGACGTCCCCGTAGAGCGCCCAGAAGGACACGGCCATGAGTCCCGCGCAGAAGGTGAGGGTCAGCCCGACTATCAGGATCTCCCTTCCGAACGGCCGCCCCCTGCCGACGAGGTGCACTCCCCAGCAACCGAGCGCCGCGGCCAGGGAGTCCAGGGGGAGGAAGGACCAGTTCCAGGCCTGGATAGTGGCGTCCTCGTAGTCCTTGAAGGCCCTGTCGGCCGGAATGAGATGCATCGCGGTCGCCGCCCAGTAGGCCATCAAGCAGACGTCCACGACCACGAGCACGACCTTGGCGTTGCGCATCATCCCTCCCGATTCGCCGCGATGATCCTCACGCAGGGCCCCGCTCCCGGAACGCCCGGCGGGCCCCCTCCCGGCGCGACGACCGAAGCCGCCGGGGACCTCCGGGGCGCGTTCGACGATGACTGTACCGGTTGTCCGGTTTACTTGTGAATGTGGGGAGGCCCACAGGTCTATGCTGGGGACATGAGCGAGCGGAGCAGGCACCGGATGAACGTGGAGTCCTTCAACCTCGACCACACGCGGGTGGTCGCGCCGTTCGTGCGGATCGCGGACCGCAAGCGCCTGCCGGGCGGCGACGAGCTGGTCAAGTACGACGTGCGCTTCTGCCAGCCCAACCGCGATCACCTGGAGATGAAAGCGGTCCACTCCATCGAGCACCTGACGGCCGAGCTCATGAGGAATCACACGGACCGGCTCATCGACTGGGGCCCGATGGGCTGCCAGACCGGCTTCTACGCCCTGACCCTGGGCCTGGAGCCGGCCGAGTTCCTGCCACTGCTGGAGGCGACCCTCCGCGATGTCCTCCGGGCCCAAGAGGTCCCGGCCGCCAACGAGGTGCAGTGCGGCTGGGGCGCCAACCACTCCCTGGAGGCCGCGCAGGCGGCCGTGCGGGACTTCCTCGCGGAGCGCTCCGAGTGGGAGGTCGTCATCCCCGGCGACCTCGAGGGCCCGGCGCAGGACGTCCGCGCGTGACGCCGCTGGACTCGACCGCCCACGACGTCGTCGTCGTCCCGCAGAGCCCGGACCTTCTGCTCACCGTCCTCCTGCAGCCGGGGATGATGCTGCTGGCCTACCTCGTGGGCCGTCTCACCCGCCGCATCCTGAGGCGCTGGCGCACGAGTCTGTCCTCCTCCGCGGCGACTCTGACGGCCCTGCTCGGCCTGTGGGGCGGGCTGGCGCTGGGGGCCTGGCTCTTCGACGAGGACTACCTGTGGGCGACGCGCCTGCTGATCTGCGCCGTGGCCACCGCCATCGGGGTCATCGTCCTCACGTCCTTCGTCACCGCCTGGCTGCAGCACGAGCCCAGGCTCGACCCGATCGGGGAGGTCGCTCGCCGCGGGGAGTCCGAGCGCCTGGAGTTCAAGTCCTCCGCGCGCGTCAACCTGCGCACCGGCAAGCGCGACGACGCCATGGAGACCATCACGGCCAAGACGGTGGCGGCCTTCCTCAACTCCCGCGGCGGCACGCTGCTGCTCGGCGTGGACGACGAGGGTCGCCTCATCGGCCTGGGCCCGGACTACACGACTCTGCGCCACGAGGACGCCGACCGCTACGAGCTCTTCCTGCGCGACCTGTGGCGCGCCCGCCTGGGCGCGAACGCCGCCGCGCTGCCGAGCCTGGACTTCGCCCCGGCCGACGAGGCCGGCGACGTCTGCCGGGTCACCATTCCGCCCTCGCCGGTGCCCGTGTACCTGTCCGGCCCCAAGGGCAAGGGCGGGCGCGAGCTGTGGGTGCGGGCCGGCAACTCCACTCAGCGCCTCGAGGTCGATGACGCCGTGACCTACGTGGCCCAGCGCTGGCCGCACGCGGTGCGCCCCTCCCTGCGCAGCCGGATCGGCGCCTACCTGCTCTATCATCGCCGCCCGACCGGCGCCCCCGAACAGGCTCGGCGCCCCTCAACCGATCGGTGAGCCTCTCCCGGCGACAAAGTTGCGAGAGACTCCCACCGAAAAGCCTTCCATCCACAGCTCGTGCCATGGGCCTTGCGGCTGGGGCCTCGTCGATGAACGCACTTCTCACGACGCGACGGTCTTCCTCGCAGCGGGACAGATTCAGGGAGTCGATGATCCGAAGTGGTATGGATGCCTGTTCTGAAGTGGCTCTGGCGGTCATGCCGAGGCTCCCGCCTATGCTTGCGTCAACGCGGCCGCGAGTCGCAACCCGCTAAATTTCGCCGGAGGACCACGAATGGCAGTCGAAGCAGAGCCCTCTCCGCGATCGACCGAAGGGACTCAAGAAACGAAGTTGGCCATTGCGGTGGAGGACGAGATTTTTCGCCTCTCCCCTCATTACGTCCTGGGCCTCATCATGCTGCGGGCCCCCACGACCGGGCTGGCATGCGAGACCAGTAGATCCTCGAAGACACTGGCGGAGGCGGAGGAGCGGATACGAAAAGAGTACTCCGATGTCGCCGCATTCATCGCATCTCCGCGGATAGCGGCTTGGCGGGAGGCATATCGCAGGGCCGGAGTCAACCCCAAGCGATTCCCCTGTGCATCGGAGGCGCTGGGGTCCAGGGTGATCAAGGGGAAGGACCTGCCTCGACTTGGCGCAATCGTGGACGTCTGCAACGCGACATCCCTTGATACCGGTCTTCCGGTGGCCGCCTGCGATCTCAATGGCGTTGCGTCTGGCGCGCTATTCGTTCGGAGGGCAACGGGCGAAGAGTACTACACTCCGCTAGGAAGGCCCGAGCGTCAGGAGCAGGTGGGCCGGGGGGAGATCATATATGTCGATGGCGAATCAAAAGCTCATTCGAGACGCTGGAACTGGAAACAGAGTCACGACGTTCGAATTACGCGCCACTCATGCAATATCCTAATTACCGTCGAGTCCGTCATCCCCGGCAGTTCCGATATCGTCAGCCGCACTTGCGAAGAGATCCGCCAGGCCGAGGTACTTTCTCAGTTCCCAATCCTGCGTACGCATCTCCTATCGGCGGACTGCCCTGAGACCACGTTCGACGACATCGCAATCGTGGCTGAAGACGAATGAAGCGAACCGACTTCCTCCGAGGCCTCCGCGACTCCATGCCGATAGTTCTTGGATACATGCCCGTGTGCCTGACATTCGGCGCAGTCGGCGTCGGGATGCAGCTCGACCGCATGCTCATCATGAGTCTGTCCGTGCTGCTATACGCCGGTGCCGGCCAGTTCGCCGCGATTCAATTGTTCTCCGCCGGCGCCGGAGCCCTCATCACCATTGCGACCGTCATTCTTATAAACCTGCGGTACGCACTACTAGCAGAATCCTTCAAGAGTCGGCGGCAAGTCCAATCATTCTTCAGTAAGATCGTCGTCGGCCCACTTCTGACAGAGGAAGTGTACGCCGTCGCCATGTACGGTGAGAACAAGACGACCAGTCCGCAGTCCACGGCATACATCCTGGGCCTTCAAATCCCGCCCTATGTGGCGACCGCCGTCTTCACGGCCACGGGAATCAGCGCAGGGTCCATCATTCCCACAGATGTGCTGCCGGCAGTCACATCGGCGCTGTACGGCCTACTGATCTTCCTTGTGCTTCCGCACGTCATATCAAATCGCCTCGTCGCCATGACGAGCGCCACCGCAGCCGTGTCATCGACGATTTTGACTCCGCTCCTCGGAGCGACCTTCAGCCTGATCGCCGCGGCCGTCCTGGCCGCACTGGCTTTCGAGGTCGGCAAGCGCACGACAAGAGACCTTGAGGGACATGAAGAGGATGCAGACGATGCTCACCTGTCGCCCGAGGGGGGAGAGGTCGGATGAAGGCATTGAGTGCCGTGGTATTGTGCGCCCTGGCAACACTCGCGCTCCGAGTTCTTCCACTGGTGATCAATCATGCTGCGCCGGAGCGTGTGGACACGATGAGCCAGGACGGGCAAGGACACAAAAAAGTGCGTCTGATTGAGGTGCTGCCTCTGGCCGTCTTGAGCGCACTCATCGTCCCCAGCACCATCACCGTGGATCCCACGAACACATGGGTTGGCATTGCATCCACAACGACGGCCACCGTCATGACTCTTTTGAAGAAGTTCTCTACGGCGAGTGTTGTTGGAGCAACGGTGGTCACCGCGGTCGCCGTCCACTACATGACGCGAGGATTCATCTGATGCGCCCTGATCACGACGTGATACGCGTCCTTGGAATCTGCGGATCTGAACGTCCTCGTGGCAACACGGATCTGCTTCTGGAGTACGCCGCCGAACGTTTCGCCTCCTGCCATTCCATTGATATGAGGATCATACATCTCCGCGACGAGAACATCGTCGGCCCTTGTGGGCTCTGCGGCGACTGCAATACACGGGAATCGGTCTGCGCTATCGATGACGGAGTGAACGGGATCGTGCAGCAGAGGTAGACGCTCCAGGCGACCTCCACCGGAGTGTGGCGCTCGTCGACCTTGCCGGCCGCCAGGGCGACCACGTGGACGGGATCCATCACCGCCCAAGCCGCGAGGAACTCTTCGCCGGCAGCGTTCCCGATCCCGGGGAAACCGCCCCGTGGCCACTTTTCTGCCTCCATTCCTCTCCTCGGGCGGCCAGCCAGGTCCTGAGGACCTTCTTGGAACGGCTCGGGGCCATGCCCAACAGGCGAGCCGGACCGGCTGGTCACGTACAAGGGTCAGGTCGATGATGACGACGAGCGTATTCGTCGCCCCGCCTGGTGGGTCAGACGCGCCTGCGGCTGGGCCAGAGCCTAGGTTTCCTGCCTCCACGCCCGCGGGCAGCGCTGGCGGGCGAAGCGCCGCACGCGCCACACCAGGTCGCTGGGCCGCCACCCCACCCCCATCGGCACGTGCGCCAGACGCCGAGCCACTTCCCGCGCGCTACTTCTTGAGCCCCGCAGGACCTGCAGAACGGGTCCTCGAAGCCGACGGGCATGTGGCACTCGATCACCGCCCGCCCTGGGGTAGGCACTGGCCCACCGCAATCAGTCCCAGGGTCTCCAGGCCCAGGAAGATCGTCAGATCAGGGCAGCAGACAGAACTCAATAATTTCATTGAGATCAGGGCGCTCCAAGATGTCTACCGGATGCCCGCAGCGGTAGCGAGCCTGTCGAGACCCGCCTTCATCTCCCCGGCCGTCATGGATGCGTATCCGAGTAAAAAGGTAGCCGGTTCTGGCGGTGCGCATTCATAATAGAAATTCTCCGCAGGATGCACTCGCACACCTTTTGACAGAGCACGTCTTGCAACAGAGCGAGCTGCGTAACGAGTTTTTATGGACGCCAGCAGGTGAAGTCCCGCCTTTGCTCCGCGCACTGACACGCGATCGCCAAAGCACAGTCGGAGGTTCGCCGCCAGATGCCTCCACCTTCTGGCGTACGCGCGACCCATTGTCTGCACGTGATGCCGGTACCGTCCGGACTCCATGAATTCCGACAAAGCATACTGCTCAATGATCTGCGTGAGTCGATCGTTTTGCCATTTGACCTCAATGAATCTGCTTCTAACGACATCTGGGAGTACCGCATATCCCAAACGCAGTCCCGGGTACATGGTTTTGCTGAAGGTCCCGATGTGAGCCGTGCTCCGCGAATCGAGCTCGTGCAACATCGGAGCGCTGTCGCTGTTGCGATTCAACTCGCCGTCGTAGTCATCGTCGATGACGAGAACGTCACGGTCACGAGCCCATTTGAGGACCGACACACGACGCTCCATTGAGAGCGAGGACCCGACGGGAAACTGGCAGGTCGGGGTCAGGTAGATCAACTGCACCTCGTCGCCCGTTTTCCCATACCGAATCAGTTCGGCTTCGATTTTTTCGATCTGACACCCGTTCTCATCCACTGGCACAGGGACGATGAAGGCTCCCGCTCGTCGAAATGTTTCTCGGAGAACAGGGTGCGACGGATCCTCGACGACCACAACCCCGCCCGGTCTTATCGCAATTCGCGACAGCAAGTCAATCGCCTGAGTCGCCCCGGAGGTGATGATAATCTCATTGGCATCCATAACCATGCCGCGCTCAAGGCGAAGATGCCGGGCGAGCGCCTTCCTCAAAGACCAGGCTCCCTCAGCAGGGCCGTAACCGACATGACTGGCATCGAGGCGTCTCACCACACGAGAGATCGTTCGGGCCCACAGTTCCCGGGGAAATAGATCCCAGGCCGGCGTCCCGGGGCGGAAATCATACGGGACGCCGGACGAGTGCTCATACTCCGGGGGGAGAGGCGTCGCATATTTGGGTTGGGAGATCTGTGGAGCGGCGTCATCGATGTGCAGGGAATCCGTCATGACAGCAGAGACGGTTGTTCCCGATCCCCGTCGTGCTTCTATGAGCCCTTCCTCGTAGAGGAGATCGTAAGAGTTCAGGAGCGTGGTTCGGGAGACTCGCAGATGCTCTGCCAGTGTTCTCGATGAGGGCAAACGATCACCATCGCGGAGACGGCCGTTCAGTATTGCGGAGCGAATCTGTTGAAATATCTGCCGACTTATCGGAGCATCCTGGCGACGATCAACAGTAATCTGCAGCCAATCGACTGACGGTTTTCTAATCATACGGCATGCCACCTTCGAGATTTGGGTCGCACGAGTATAACCGCAACGCAAAGGAGTGGAACTCCACCAGGCGCGGCCTTGAGCCATCGAGCATTCCATATAAAATAGATATTTTCATCTTGAACCGCCTGTTCCCGGCCGAGGGAGCGACATTCGTTGTTGTCGACGCGCGATGTTCAGGGACTGCGCAAGCACATCTGTGATTGTACTACGACTCGACGCGCGGAGGCAATGAGCTCCTGCTTCTAATTTCTAATTCTACGACGCGGATGAGCGCGACCGATGACCCGTCGCCGCCATCGGTCCTGGCTGCTCGTCGTACGTGGGTGCGGTAGGCCGTTGCGCACCATAACGCAGTGTCCGGGACATCGAAGACCAGTGCCTCACCATTGGCTCCCTAATCCCTGCTCATCGAACCCGCCCACAGTGATCTGCAAGCGAATTGATACCGGTCGACCAACTGAAATTGCAAGTCTGTCGGCGTCGAGATCAATCCAGTCCTGATACCGGTCGTGGGTGCTCGACGTATGTTTCGATAGAGGATCGAAGCATACGCAGGCCGGAAGTCGAGCCAACACTCTCCGGATGGAACTGGACCGATTCGATCGGAAAGTGACGGTGGCGAAGGCCCGTGACGCACCCGTCGTCGAGCGAACGTGCCGTCACAATAATCTGGTCGGGAGGGGATGCTTGATCCACTATGAGCGAGTAATATCGAACAACCTCGATGCGCTGTTCTGCATTCGAAAACAAACCACGTCCATCGTGAGGGACTCTACCGGTCTTTCCGTGCATGATATGTGCCGCGGTCTTCACGCGCGCACCGTAGGCCGCACCGATGGCTTGATGACCGAGACATACACCGAGTATTGGCAGACGGCCCTCGAACTCCAGAGGATCGGGCCTTGGAATTCAGCTCGATCAGGCGGGCGGCGACCATCTGCTCAAACGCCCGAACACATCAATAGGCCTCGCCCGGTCCCAGGCGGGTGCAGGACGCCCCACAACAAGGCCGAGCGCTCGGTCTCCACCGTGGCGCCGGCCAGGCCGGTGCGCCCAGGTGACGGTTCCAGGGACTCCAGGTCCAGCGGCCCCTGGCCCTGCTCGGCAGCGATCTTCTGCCGCCCAGCCCCCGGCAGGGCCGCTGGCCCAGCCTCGTCATGGGCCGGGCCCAGGTGCTCCACAATCCGGCGCACACCGTCGTCCTTGACCGCGACCTGCACCGCCGTAGCCCCCTAAGCGGTCCTGACCTTGCGCAGAAACGGGCTCGCACCAGCACGCCATACGGACTCCTAGTGCCCCGCCACCAGACCCCCAACACTGCAATACCAACGAAAACTCACGCCGACCTCCCCACAACCCACTAAGGCGTCATGAGTCAGGTCGGACGCCACCCGCAGCGCCGACGCTAACCGAGCCCGGAAGCGAGCCGCACCATTGCATGCCTATCGCATGCGTGATATGCACTTTGCATGTCAACCATTCAGATCAGGAACGTTCCCGAGGAGACCAGCCGGGAGCTCAAGGCTCGTGCGGCGCGCGAGGGCCGCTCACTCAGCGACTACCTTCTGCGAGAGCTCATTCGGACGGCATCCCGCCCCAGTCGCGCCGAGGTCTACGCCCGCATCCGGAACCGGGGGCGCAACGAGCTGCCTCCGGCGGCCGAGGTCCTGGCGCAGGAGCGCGAGAGCCGGTCCTGATGTGGGTCCTCGACGCCTCGGCCGCCGCCGAGCTCCTGCTGGGCACCGACCGCGGGCTCGACGTGGAGGCAGCGCTGGGGGCGGACGACATCTACGCCCCTCAACTGCTCGCCGTCGAGGTCCTGTCCGTGCTGCGGGGCATGGTGCGCGGAGGCCATCTCGCAGTCCGGCGCGCCGAGGCCGCTCTGGATGACCTGGAGGACCTCGGCCTCGCCTGGACGGATCTGCCGCCCCTGCTCGGAGCGGCCTGGACGTGGCATCACAACATCTCCGCCTACGACGCCGTGTACGTCGCTCTGGCCGCCTCACTGGACTGCCGAGTGCTGACCTGGGACCGGCGTCTGAGTGCGGCCTGCGACATCTGCGTCCTGCCCGGACCACGGTGACGGGCGGCAGCCGAGGCATCATGCCCGACGAGGCCGGACGTGCCCGACTCGACGAGCGCGACCCGCCGGTGCCCGTCGGGGACGGGACCGCATAGGCCCGGACGCACGGGCACGAGTCCCGTCGCGTCCCTCCAATCCTGCCGGCGGGCCCGTCCGTCCGCCCTCGACGGGCCCGGGGCGTAGGCTCGCCGTCATGAGCGCCGCAAGCCCCGCCCGCCATGTCGCCGCCGTCGTCGTGGTCGCCATGGCCGAGGAGGCCGAGCCCTTCCTGAACGCCCTGCTTGAGCGCGGGGCTGCTGAGCCGGAGCCGCCGACCCCGCTCGGGGAGGCCCGCGCCCGGTCGCTGCGACTGCCCGGCGAGCAGGCCGAACACGAGCTGATCCTGGTGCGCAGCGGCATCGGGCTGGTGGCGGCCGCGAGCGCGCTGGCCACGATCCTGACCCGGGTGAGGCCCGACGCCATCGTCTCCGCGGGCACGACCGGCGGTCTGGGTCGCGAGGTCGAGGTCGGGGACGTGTGCGCCTCGACCGCCCTGGCCTACACCGACGCCGACGCCACCGCCTTCGGCTACGCGTACGGCCAGACGCCCGGCCAGCCCGCCGTCTTCGAGGGGGACCCCGCGCTGCTCTCCCGCCTGGCCGCGGTGGGGCCCGCCGCCCTGGCCGGGGCGACGCCGTCGTCGGGCTCGGCGCGGATCCGCACCGGCCAGATGCTCTCCGGGAACTCCTTCGTGACCGCGGCGAATGCGGGCCGTGCGCGCGAGCTCTTCCCCGAGGCCGTGAGCACGGACATGGAATCGACGGCGCTCGCGCAGGTGGCCGCGGGCGCGGGGATCCCCTTCCTCTCGGTGCGCGGGGTCTCGGACCTGTGCGGGCCCGAGGCCGGGCAGGACTTCCACATCGGCGCCGAGGAGGCCGCCGCCCGCAGCGCCGCCGTGGTGCTGGCGCTTCTGAACCGAGGGCCGCGCCGTTAGGCTGACGGCATGACTGCCGGACTGGAGCACCTCCTCGTCGAGGGGCTCGGATCGATCAGGCACCTGGAGCTGGAGCTGACGTCGGACGTCACCGTGCTCATCGGCGCCAACGGCTCGGGCAAGTCGAACCTGGTGAGCGCCCTGGAGCTCGTCTCGCGCATCTGGGACGACTCCTTCCAGGAGTACCTGCGCCGGCGCGGTGGGATCAGCAACCTGCTGTTCGAGGATGAGGAGGACCGGGCGGAGCGGATTCGCATCGAGCTCATGTCCGGGTTGGACGAGGATGACAGGCGGAACGGCTACCGGGTGGCGCTCCAGACCGATGACGTGAGCGGTTCGGGACGGGCGGAGTTGCACGAGTGGTTGCTCTTCCAAGCGGGCCGTCATCGCCGGCGCCCCTATGACGAGTACTTGGGCTTCGGCACGCAGAGCCGGGTCCGCCGCATCGCCGAGTCGGAGATCTCCGGAAAACTCCGGAACTTCGCCGCGTACGTGCGTCCCGTCCTGGAGGGCTGTCGCGTCTTCCACTTCGACGATGTCTCCCATAACGCCCCCGTCAAGGGCTGGTCGACCGTGGGCGACGACCTGAGCCTGCGGTCGGACGCGGAGAACATCGCCGCCTATCTCCACAGGGTCCAGCGCGAGCACCCCGAGCACTACCGGCGGATCGTCTCCGCGGTCCGGCGCGTCACGCCCTTCTTCGACGACTTCGTCCTGCGCGCCGATCCCTCGGAACGGATCCGGCTGCGCTGGAGGCAGCGGGGACTGGACCGCACCTTCCTGGCGCGCGAGGCCAGCGACGGCACCCTGCGGTTCATCTGCCTGGCGACCCTGCTGCTGGGACCCGATCTCCCGGGAACCGTGGTCCTGGACGAGCCCGAGCTCGGACTCCACCCCGCGGCCATCGGCGTTCTGGCCGAGATGGCCCGCATCGCGGGACGCAGCGGGCACAGGGTCATCCTGGCCACCCAGTCGGTGCCGCTGGTCTCCCACTTCAACCTGCGCGAGATCATCATCCTGGACAGGACCGAGGGCGCCACCCAGGCCTCCCGCCCCGATGAGGAGTTTCTCGGAGCCTTCCTCGAGGACTACTCGACCGGCAGCCTGTGGGAGATGAACCTGCTGGGCGGGCGCCCGACGCACGAGGGGCCGACCACATGAAGCGGGTCGTCGTCCTCGTCGAGGGGCAGACCGAGGAGGCTCTCGTCGACGAGGTCCTCGCGCCGGCCGCCCTGGCGCGAGGGGTTCACCTCGCACCAGTCATCGTCATCACGTCGGCCACCCCCGCCGGCGCGCGCCGCGGAGAGGGCTGATCCCGGCCCGGGGGCTGACTCGACTGCGCCGCGAGATCGCTCGCGCCGGAGGTCCCGAGCGGATCGACCACGGGCCCTCCACCGCCCCGTCCAAGCGCCTTCTGCGAGCCGATCCCGGCTACCTCAAGACCGTGACCGGCCCTCTGCTCGTCGCCGAGGCCGGGCTGTCGGCCGTTCTGGCGCGCTGCCCCACCTTCGCCGCCTGGTGGGAGGACCTCCTGTCCTGAGACCCTGGGCTCGACGATTCTCAGAGGTCCTCCCGGCTCTCGGAACCTCTCCGTCGGCCCCGGCTCATGCGGTGATCGGTCTGGTCCCCATGCTCGTGCTGCCGACCTCTCCCTCGGCCCCCGGCTCATGCGCGTCCCAGCGGTGCCGGAGCGCCGTCGGAGCCGCCCCGCCTCCCGACGGCGGATGCGCGCGTCCCGGGGACTCGTCTCCGGGACGGGGGTGGGGCCACCCCCACCCCGTTGTCCGGCCAGCAGGATCGATATGACCACGCGACTGCGGAATGGTGGGGGAAGCGGGGCGGGTGACCCAATAGCCGCACGGGCGGCGAGACAACGCGACGAGCCGCCTCGCATCCCCCGCGACGGTCGACCGAACCAGAAGGAGCACGCCTCATGACAGCACAGCCGATGGCCCGCACGGGATCGGTTCCCCCCCAACGCAGGGATCCCGGTGGCCCCGCGATCTCGGTGAGGGGGCTGACCCGCGTCTACGAGGTCCCCGGACGCCGGGATGCCCGGGTGGTCGCCCTGGACGGGGTGAGCGCCGACCTGCCCGCAGGCAGTTTCACCGCGGTGGTGGGGGCCTCGGGATCGGGAAAGTCGACCCTGCTGCACATCATGGCGGGTCTGGATGAGCCCACCGATGGACGGGTCAGCCTCCTGGGCACGACCATCACGTCCCTGACGCCGGCGAAGCGAGCCGACTTCCGCTCCCGCAACGTGGGATTCGTCTTCCAGGACTACAACCTCATCGCCTCCCTGACCGCCGTCGAGAACGTCTCCATGCCGTCCCGCCTGGCGGGCCGCCCCTCGGAGCGGAGGCGGGCGACGGCGGCGCTGGAGGCGGTGGGACTGGCCGACCGCGCCGGGCTCAAGCCCCATCAGCTCTCCGGCGGCGAGCGTCAGAGGATCGCGATCGCCAGGGTCATGGCTTCTCAGCCCAGGATCGTCTTCGCCGATGAGCCCACCGGGGCTCTGGATCTGAGCTCCGGGCGGACGGTCCTGGAATGGTTGCGCCGCCTGGTCGAGCACGGAGCGACCGTCGTCATGGTCACCCACGACGTCGAGGCCGCCTCCATGGCCGACGCCGTTGCGGTCATGAGCGGGGGCCGCCTGATCACGTGGTCCGACAGCCGCGACGCCGCCCGCATCGCCGAGCTGGTCCGCTCCGCCCATACCCCCGCCGCCAGGGCCGACTGCCGGTGAGGAGATCGATCCCCATGACCGCATTCGTCTGGAAGGATATGCGCCACCACGCCCGGCAGTGGCTGTGGTCGCTGCTGGTGACCACCACCGGCGGCGCCTTCATCGGCGTCATCATCGTCTCCTGGTGGAGCGCCCTGCAGTGGTCCACGGCCCAGAGCAGCTCCTCGGAGTACATCGGACTGACTCATATCCTGGGGTCGAACCTGATCACCTACTCGGGCTTGTCCGTCGCCGTCGTCATCTCCACAACACTGGCGCTGACGGTCGCGGCGCAGGCGCGGTCCCACGCCCTGTGGAAGATCATCGGGATCCCGAGTCGGCGCATCCGGAGGATCATCCTGGCTCAGATCGGCGTTGTCGGGCTGCTCGGCGGCCTCATCGGTGCTCTCCTGTCCGCGCCGGTCACCAGGTGGTACCTGCTCACCTGGCGCGAGCTCGAGCTGTACCCCGCCGATATGCCCGTGATCATGCCCGTCTTCGCCCCACCCCTGACCATCGGGCTCACCACCGCCTTCAGCCTCCTGGGCGGGCTGGGCGCCGCCCGACGCGCCGCGTCCACACCCGAGATGCAGGCCCTGCGCGAGGCGGTCGCCCCGGCCGCCCGCACCCGCGTCTGGCAGTGGGTCGTCGCGGGAGTCCTCCTCCTCGGCGTGGTCGCGGTCGCGGTCATCACACTGGTCGATCCCAACGTACTGGCCGCCACCGGAGCGCTGGATCCGGAGACGGCCACCGAGATGGCCGCGCACAGGGCGGAGGACCCGGGGACTCTGGGAGGCAGCATGGTCCTGCTCGGGATGATCGCCGTCCTGTGCATCCCCAACTGGACCATCCGCCCTCTCCTGACCGGCTGGACCTCGCTGATCCCCGGGCGCAGCCCGGCCTGGTTCGCAGCACGTGCCAACGCGCGCCACCGCTCCACCATGAGCCTGACGACGATCGTCCCCTTCGGTATCGCCGTCGGGATGACCGGGGTGGTCTACTCCATCGTGGGGACGGCCCGGGCCACCGGCACCACCGATGCCGTCAACGGATTCCTGGCCATCGCCGTCCCCATCTTCATCATCTCGGGTGCGGGCGGCGTCGCCAACATCGCCATGGTCGGCTCCACGAGACGGCAGGAGAACGCCCTGCTGGGCGTCATCGGCGCCAGGCGCTCCACGCTCATGGCGACCACGATCCTCGAGGGCGCCATCTACGCCACGACCGGCATTCTCTTCGGATCGGCCGTCACCGTCCTGAGCGCCGCCAGTGCCGCCCTGTTCTCCAGCGGTGGGATGCGCGTCCTCATCGCGGGCCTACCGCTGGGGATCCTGGCGCCAGTGGTCGTGGTGGTCCTGGTCCTCGCCGTGGCCACGACCTGGCTTCCCGCTCTGCTCGACCGCCGCCCCATGATGGACAGGCTCCGTCAGCCCGCGTGAGCCGGGGCGCCCGCCCCTGCCCGCTCGCCGCGCCTCATTCCCGAGCGGCCTGTCGGAGCCCGGGGCCGAGGATTCTCCACGGCGCTCCCGGTCCCCGGCCCCGGGACGCGGGGAGGCGAATGACGGGCGTCAACTTCATCGGCCGGGAGATGCCCCGGGATGCGGGGAGGCGAAGGCCGAGACCGGAGCGCTCGCACCCCACTCGTTCATCGCATCGAGCACCGGTCGCAGGCCCCTCCCCAGATCGGTGAGCTCGTAGACGACGCGGGGCGGCACCTCGGGGTAGGCCCTTCGAGTGACGATGCCGCGGGACTCGAACATCCGCAACCGGCTGGTCAGCGTGTGCGCGCTGATCCCCGGCAGGGAGGCGCGCAGCTCCCCGAAGCGCCGGGGTCCGTGCAGGAGCTCGCGCACGATGAGCGTGGCCCACGGTCCATCGAACAGCAGCAGGAACCGGGCGACCCCGCATTCCGGGAGATCCGCATCATTCACGACAGAGCACTCTATCCCCTTAGTGCAGTTGACGTAACTGGTGCATCGTATGCACTAATGACATCATGGTTGACATCATTCACGGCGCCACGGGCGCTCAAGGCTCTCCCGTCCTGTCCGCTCTCACCGCTGCCGGGCGCACTGCCATCGCGGCGGTCCGCCATCCTGAGGCGGTCCCCGACGGCATCGCCGCTCGGCAGGTCGACCTGGCCTCGGCGGACTCCCTCGCCTCCGCCTACGAGGGCGCCGACGGCGTCTTCGTCCACCTGCCCATGGGCGCACCTGAAGCTACTGCCGCCCAGGCCCGGGCCGTCGTCGAGGCGGTCGACCGGACCCGCCCCGGTCGTGTCGTCATCTCCACCAGCGGGCAGATCGTCGACCGGCCGGACTCACCGCTGCAGGCGACCGCGGGCAGCCCCATCATGACGCTCATCGACGGCGTGACCGGCAGCGGCATCCCCACGGCCGTCGTCGCCCCGCGCCTCTACCTGGAGAACCTGCTCCTGCCGGTCGTCCTGGCCCCCGCGCATCAGGAGGGCGTCCTGCGCTACCCGCTTCCGGCGTCGTTCCCGGTCTCCTGGAGCTCCCACCTGGACGTGGCCGACGTCGTTGCCCGCCTGCTGATGGATACCTCCGTCAGCGGGACGGTCGCCGTCGGCCACCGGCCCGGTCTGACGGGAGCGGACCTGGCCGCGGCCTTCTCCAACCACCTGGGCCGCGAGGTCCACTTCGAGGCCATCACGCCGGAGGCCTTCGGCGGGCTCATCACGCCGCTCTTCGGGCCGGCCGCGGCGCCGGTCGTCGAGCTCTACCGGGCCCTCAACGCGCAGGACGGCTGCATCATCGCCGAGGACAGCAGCGCCCAGGAACTCCTGGGGCTCCGACCGCGTCCCATCGAGCAGTGGCTGAAGGACCTGGCGGTCTCATAACCGGAGTCACCGACGTTTTCTTCATAGATGACCCACAGCCGCGTCGTCTACGAAGAAGACGTCGGCTCGCCAGCCAGCGCGGCTCCGAGTCCGTCAACGCACCATGACCTAGGCGGAAAAGGACAACCGTCTCAACGACGGCGGCGTCTCGCTGAGCGCACTGCTGGACGGGGCCCGCCCGCCGTCGTCCATGTCCACGGCTCCACTTGAGAAAATCATCCATAGCATCCTGCGCCCCGGATTCCTTGGTCTGCTGCACGCGCCGTCGAATATCGCGGCGCGCAGCATGGAGAGCCGCATCAAGGACATCGCGACCACCGACCTCAACCGACTCGCGAACCTGCGCTCCGAGCCAGCGGTCATCGAACAGCTCATCACCTCACTCGCCCGCGCCACCGCGAGCGAGGTCCCCAGTCAACACTGCGCAAGGACATATCACGGACGCTACCCGCACCGTCGGAGGCCACCGTCGCCAAGCTGCTCGAGCTGCCGGAGCGAGTCTTCATCCTTGAGGCGATCCCGCCCTGGGCGGTCTCCCTGCGCTCCAAGGCCCGTCTGCGCCGTTCACCCAAGTACCACTTGGCGGACCCGGCACTGGCTGCCGCCGCGCTGCACGCTGACACCAGCCGCCTCAGCACAGACCCGGAGACACTCGGTTTCCTGTTCGAGTCCGCTGTCATCCACGATCTACTGGCCCACACCGAGGCCCTGGGAGGGCATCTTTACCACTATCGCGACTCCAACGGGCACGAGATCGACGCAGTGATCACCATGCCCAACGGCAGCTGGGCCGCCATTGAGGTGAAGGTCGGTGGCGGCCAGGTGCAGCGCGGAGCCCGGAGGCTGGCCTCCGCCATCGCTCAGATCGACATGGCGCCGCCCGCATTCAAGGCGGTCACCACCGGAACCGGTTTCAGGGCAACACTGCCCGACGGCACGATCACGTTCCCGCTGCACGAACTGCGGCCCTGAATCGTGGCCGACGAGCCGCATGAGGAATCGATCTGACCGAGGACCCCGCTCAGCCGTCCTGGCGCAGGCGGGCCTCGACGCGCTCGACCTTCGCGGTCATCTGGCCGGTCCAGCCGGGGCGGATGTCGGCCTTGAGGACGAGCGCCACGCGCGGGCTCACCTCGGCGACCGCCTCGCAGGCCCGCTTGACCACGTCCATGCACTCGTCCCACTCGCCCTCGATCGTGGTGAACATCGACGTCGTCTCATGGGGCAGGCCCGAGTCGCGCACTACGCGCACGGCTCGGGCCACCGCCTCGGAGACCGAGCCGTCGGGCGCGTCAGTGGTGGTCGGGGACACGGAGAAGGCGAGAAGCATGCGGCCAGACTAGCTCCGCTGCGCCGCCCGGACCGAAGCGGCGGCCGCTCTTGCCTTCGAGCGCGCTCGAAGCCCTACGGTCTGCGTCATGACCAACGCGACTGCGCCCGGCAACGGACCCGACGACGCCCGGCTCCGCGAGGCGCTGCGGCTCGCCGCCGTCCCGCCCAGCGACGACGTCGAACCAGAGAGGTGGCCCGACGCGGCCGGGTGGGACATCGCGACCACCGCCGACCGTCTGGGCATCAGCGCCCACACCCTGCGCTACTACGAGCGGATCGGGCTCGTGCGGGTGGGGCGCGACGCCTCCGGACGCCGCCGTTACGACGCCGCGGCCGTGCGGCGTCTGGTGTTCCTCACCCGGATGCGGACCTCGGGCATGACGATCCGCGACCTGCGTCGCTACGTCGACATGGTCGAGGCCGGCCGGGACACGGTGCCCAAGCGCCTGGCCATGCTCACCGAGCACCGTGACGGGCTGCGCGCCCGGATCGACGAGCTCCGGCTCTCGCTGGCCGCCACCGAGTACAAGATCGCCGCCTACACGCGGGAGCTGGGTGAGCAGGCCGCCGCGGACGACATCGACATCAACACCTTCGACACTGACAAGGAGAACCCCTCATGACCGCTGAGACCACTCACCCCCAGCACGACGTCAACAGCCCCGAGAACCTGGCCCGGCGCGAGCGCGGCCTGGAGGTCGCCCGCTCGGTCGACGGTGAGGCCGCCCAGGCCGTCATCGACTCCCTGGCGGACATCAGCCCGGCGCTCGGCCACCACATCGCGGCCTTCGGCTTCGGGGACGTCTACGCCCGCCCCGGGCTCGACCCGCGCAGCCGCCAGCTGGTGACGATCGGCGTGCTCACGGCCCTGGGCGGCTGCGAGCCGCAGCTGAGGATCCACATCGGGGCCGCTCTCAACGTGGGCCTGAACCGCGAGGAGATCATCGAGGCGATCCTGCACGCCTCGGTCTACGCCGGCTTCCCGCGGGCGCTCAACGCCACCCTCGCGGCCCGAGAGGTCTTCGCCGAGCGCGACGCCGCCGACTGACCGCTGCGGCGTCGGTGTCCACCGCGGAATCTACAGGGCGACCAGGACCTGGACCATGATGATCTTGACGACGATGGCCAGAGCGAACAGGGTCGCGTAGCCGGCCTCGATGCGCTCGTCGTCGCGCTTGGACAGGGCGAAGGCGAGGATCGCGGGCTGCCCGACGAGCCCGGCCAGGCCGCCGGCGGCGCGCTGCGCGGACACCCCGGCCCAGTGCGCCCCGGCCAGCAGCACGATCGCGTTGACCACCACGATGAGCGCGGCGAGCACCCCCACCTTGAGCCCCGTCGCCGAGAAGGCCGAGGCCGCGAAGTCCGGCCCCGAGGCCAGCCCGATCGCAGCCAGGAAGAACAGCAACCCCAGCTGGCGGATGGTGGCGTTGGCGGCGTGCGGCAGCCCCCACACGAAGGGACCAGTACGCCCCACCCGGCCCAGGACCATGCCGACGACGAGTGGCCCGGCCGCCACCCCGAGCCGCAGGGTGATGCCGCCGGGCAGTGGGATCGCCACCAGCCCCAGCAGCACGCCGAGCGCCATGCCCGCCCCCACGGAGAAGGCGTCGATCTGGGCGATGGAGCGCTCGGAGTCGCCGAACCAGTCGGCGGCCCGCTCGAGCTCATCGCTGGGCACGACCGCCAGCACCCGGTCGCCGAGCTCCAGGACGAGATCCTCGCGGGCCAGCAGGTCCAGGTCTCCACGCTTGACGCGGGTGATGACGCCCTGGAAGCGCCCGGGCATGTCCACCTCGGCGATGGTGCGGCCGGCCACGCGCGTCGAGGAGACGGTCAGGCGCCGGAAGTCGACGACGCTACGGTCCTTGGCCAGGCACTTGTGAAGCCCGGTGCCCAGGTCGTGCATGGCGGACTCGACGGCGGCCGGCGCCCCGACGATGACGACCTTGTCCCCGGGCAGCAGCTCCTCGCCGGGGGTCACGACGCGGGTGTGCCCGTCGCGCTCCAGGTAGGAGATGCGGATACGCCCCTCCTTGAAGGCCTCCATCTCGCCGAGGGCCACCCGCTGGAGCAGGTAGACGCTGGTGGCGGTGATGCCATCGGCACTGGCGGGCCGCGAGTCGCGCCGCCCGGGCCAGGAGCGGCCCACGATCCCGGCCACGATGAGGATGGCGACGGCCACACCCACGGGATAGGCCAGGGCGTAGCCGACGGCGGGCTCCTGAGTACCGGCGGCCTCGATGGCGGCGTCGAGCACCGGTGAGGTGAGGGCGCCCGCGTAGGCGCCGGAGTCCATCGCCGGGCTCACGCCGCTCAGGCGGGAGTAGAGGCCGCCCGCCCCGCCGGCGATCACGAGCGCGACGACGCACAGGGCCATGAGCGGCAGCTGCCTGCGCAGGTCGCGGAAGAAGGTGTTGCCGGCGGCCAGGCCGACGGTGTAGCAGAACAGGGCCAGCCCGAGGCTGCGCAGCAGAGTGAGGTCCGCACCGAGCCGGGGGTCGAGGGCCCCGACCGCCAACCCTACGAAGAGCGCCCCGGCGGCGCCGAAGCGGATCGGTCCGAATGGGATCTGCCCGACGGCGGTCCCCAGGCCGATGACGAGGAAGACGGTGAGGATCGGCGCCTGCGCGAGAACGTCGAGGACGGGGTGGAGCACGGACACGACGCCAGGGTATCCGGAGACGCTCCCCGACCTTTATTGGAGTTTTCGCTCTGAGAGCCTGCTCGCCTTCCGCATCGGCTTCCCCGAGCGCATCGCGCGGCCCGGCCCGCGACGAGCCCCGGACGACGTCGTGCAGACCGGCGAGTAACCGCTGACGACAATCCCCAATGAGTGGGATGAATGGGATGGACGACGGAGTGCCCGGCCGCCCTTTCGTCGTCGGGCTCATCGGCTGCTTCCCTTCGGCCACTAGAAGGAATACCCTGGAAACCGTCACCGGAGACAATGACGCCACACCTCCTCTCGACGACGAGAACGGATCCCCGATGCCCCAGAAAGAAGCCTCCCTTCCCACCTACACGGAGCAGGAGGAGAAGCGGATTATCCGTAACGCCGACGGCGTCCCCGTCGGCCTACGCCCCGACAACCGATGGACACCTGCGCGGATCGCCACGTGGGCGGTCGTCACGGCCCTGGGCGTCCTGGGCTGGTGGATGCTGGCCATCGTCCGCGGCGAGAACGTCAACACCATCTGGTTCGTCGTCACCGCGATCTGCACCTACGCCATCGGCTACCGCTTCTACGGACTCTACATCCAGCGCACCATCATGCGGCCCGACGACTCCAACGCCACCCCGGCGGAGCGCATCAACAACGGCCGCGACTTCGATCCCACTCACCGCGTCGTCCTCTACGGCCACCACTTCGCGGCCATCGCCGGGGCCGGTCCGCTCGTGGGTCCCGTGCTCGCGGCCCAGATGGGCTATCTTCCGGGCACCCTGTGGATCATCCTGGGCGTCGTGGTGGCCGGAGCCGTTCAGGACATGCTCGTCCTGTTCTTCTCCATGCGCCGCGGCGGCCGATCACTCGGTCAGATGGCCACCGACGAGATCGGCAGGATCGGCGGCATCGTGGCGACCGTCGTCGTCTTCGTCATGCTCATGATCGTCCTGGCCGTCCTGGCCATGGTCTGCGTCAATGCGCTGGCCTCCTCCCCCTGGGGCGTCTTCTCCGTGGGATGCACGATTCCGATCGCCGTGATCATGGGCCTGTGGCTGCGCTTCGTCCAGCCCGGTCGGATCACCCAGGTCTCCATCGTCGGTTTCGCCGTTCTTATCGGCGTCATCATCGGCGGACGCTGGGTGGCCGAGTCCTCCTTCGGCCAGTACCTCCATCTGTCGCCCACCACCCTGGTGTGGGCCATGATCATCTACGGCTTCCTCGCCGCCGTCCTGCCCGTATGGGTGCTGCTGACCCCGCGCGACTACCTGTCCACCTTCATGAAGGTCGGCACCATCGTCGTCCTGGCAGCCGGTATCATCATCGTGCGCCCCGTCGTCGAGATGGCCGCCGTCTCCGAGTTCGCCACGAACACGGACGGCCCGGTCTTCGCCGGCAAGCTCTTCCCCTTCCTGTTCATCACCATCGCCTGCGGCGCGCTGTCCGGCATGCACGCCATGGTCTCCTCCGGCACGAGCCCCAAGATGATCCAGAAGGAGTCCCAGACCCGCATGATCGGCTACGCGGGCATGCTCATGGAGTCCTTCGTCGCCATCATGGCGCTGGCGGCCGCCGTCTCCCTGAGCCCGGGGATCTACTTCTCCATGAACACCCCGACCGCCACTATGGAGAAGCTCGCCGGCCCCGAGGTCGTCGAAGCCCAGCCCTGCGACACCAACAACGACCCAGATCACCACTGCGAGGAGCTGGCCGCGACGGCCGTGGAGCATCTCGGCGTGACCGACGCCCACGGCAACACGATGAACCCCGAGTGGGACTCCTGGGACGAGGCCGGAAATCCGACGACCTACACCGGCGCCGAGGCCCTGACGAGGCTCGCCGGCGATGTCGGCGAGCCCAACGTCGTCTCCCGCACCGGTGGCGCGCCGACGCTCTCCGTGGGCATGGCGCACATCCTCCATCAGATCGGCGGAGGCCGTACGATGATGGGTTTCTGGTACCACTTCGCCATCATGTTCGAGGCGCTGTTCATTCTCTCGGCGGTCGACGCCGTGACCCGCGTGGCCCGCTTCCAGCTCTCCGACGCCCTGGGCAACCTCTTTCCCAAGTTCAGGGACCCGTCGTGGCACGTCGGCGCCTGGGCGACCACCGGCGTCGTCGTCGCCGCCTGGGGATCGCTGCTGCTCATGGGCGTGACCGATCCGCGCGGCGGCATCCAGACGCTCTACCCGCTCTTCGGCATCGCCAACCAGCTCATCGCGGCGGTGGCGCTGCTGGTGGTCACCGTCATGGTCGTGCGCAAGGGATACGCGAAGTGGGCATGGATCCCGGCCATCCCACTGGTCTTCGACACGGCGGTCACCTTCGTGGCGTCCTGGCAGAAGATCTTCTCCCGCGACCCGCTCGTGGGCTACTTCCAGCAGCATCGCAACGCCCTGGCCAAGTTGGAGACGCTCACCGACCCGGCGGCCATCGACGTCCAGCGGGCGATCGTTCGCAACACGATGATCCAGGGGACGCTGTCGATCGTCTTCCTGGTCATGGTCGCCTTCGTCATGGTCTGCGCGGTCATCACCACGGCCAGGGCCGTCCGCTCCGGCGACACGACGACCTCCGAGGATCCGTACCAGGAGTCGAACTTCTACGCCCCGGAGACCATGGTCGCCACCAAGCTCCAGAAGAAGCTCGTCGAGGAGTACGAGAAGGTCGGCGACCCCGACCTCATCCCGGGCCGCTCGCACGCCCATGCGGATCGCTGAGCATGAGAGGGGGCGGTGCCCGTTGAGTCGATCGGTGCCGCCCCCGAGCCGGCGGCAGGAGGAGCGGCGGTCGGGTGATCAGTCCCGGAGTCGGCGCACGACGGCGGGCCCGGCACGCGCGACGGGCGCGACGACGGCGAGCCCGAGTGGCCCGGCGAGCACGGCGGGCGCAGCGCGCATGATCCGCACCGTCTCGGGCCGCGTGCCCACCGGGCTCGCGCGCCTGCGCGCCGGCCTGGCCCGCGCCCGCCGCCTGTGGCGGGACTTCACCGGCGAGTCGGCCTACGACCGCTACGTCGAGCGCCACCGGCGCGAGCACCCCGACCACGAACCGATGAGCGAGCGCCAATGGTGGCGGGCCCGGGCGGACTTCGACGATCGCAACGTCTCCACCGGCTGCTGCTGAGACGGGAGGCGGCGGGGCGGGGACCAACTCCGCCCGCGGACGGTGGCCTCGCGCGTCATCGGGACCGGACGGCCGTCACCGCCCGTCCCCGGCCAGCAGCACCTCGAGCGCCCTGTCCACGTGGTCGGAGACCATCTGCCAATCGTGGTCCGCGGACTCATCGGGCTCGTAGACGACGTCGGCTCCGCGCCCCGCCACCAGATCGGCGAGCAGCGGGGTGTCATCGACGTCCGTGTCCAGCGACATCCCGCCGACCGTGAGGTAGAAGCGCAGCCCCTCCCTCACCTCGAAGTCGGGATCCGCGAGGTAGTCGATGGGCGACTGCCCGGCGTACTCGGAGTCGTCGGCGAGCAGGGGCGCGGCATCGGGACCCGGCTCGCCGTAATCGGCCATGCCCGCTGCGGAGGAGAACATGTCCTGGTGGTGGAAGAGGAGGTTGGTCGCGCAGAACGCCCCCATCGAGAAGCCCATGAGGACACGATGATCGGCATCGGCGTAAGTGCGATACGTCTCATCAACCCAGGGAACGACCCGCTGTGTGAGATAGGTGTCGATGAGTGGACCACCGGTCGTCGAGTCCATGCAGCGCGTATCCGACACCTCGGGGGTCGAGATCTCCGGGGAGACGGCGATGACGGGTGGAATCGCGCCGTCGTCGATGAGGTGATCGAGTCGAGCGGCCAGGGAGGTCCCGGAGAACCAGTCCGAGGACCGCCCGGGGGTGCCGTGAAGCAGGTAGACGACGGCGTAGCGGTTGGAGGATCCGGCGTCGTAGCCGGGCGGCGTGTAGACGTAGGTCGTCGAGTCCGCCGTGCCCAGCGCGGCGTCGCCATCGACATCGACGGCCGTCACGGAGCCGGTGTCCACGCCATTGCCGGTCACCAGCAGATTCTGCGGGCCCACCTCCTGCGACTCCGCCATCGCGTCAGCGAGGGGAGGGGCCCCCCCGAGCAGGACGGGGGACGAATCCGCGGCGCGCGAGTCCCCGTCGGCTTCGCGCGCGGGCTGGGCGCCCAGGCCCCACGCGCACAGCGCCACGAGGGCGACAACCAGGCTCGCCGCGGCGTAGACGCGGCAGCGGCGCAAAGATCGCTTCTGACTCACTCATCAATTGTCCGCCCATCGAGCCCATGAGTGCTGTGTGTGTCGTGCCACGTCCGTCCACCGGCCCACGCCGATAGCCTCCCGCCCATGACCCGTTCTCGCATCACCTGCCGCGTCGCCGCGGGGCTCTACCTCGTGGTCGTCCTGCTCGCCGTGCTGTGGGACTCGGGCTCCCAGATCGGTCTCATCAAGGACGCGCTGGGCCCGTGGTTCTTGGACGCCGAGGGCAAGGACGTCGTTCTCAACCTGGTCATGCTGGCTCCCCTGACCCTCCTCGCCCACCTGGGATGGCCGCGCATCGCCTGGTGGCGGTGGGCCCTGGCCGGCTGCGCCCTCGGAGCGGGCGCCGAGCTCGCCCAGTGGACCCTGCCCTTCCTGACCAGGCGCGCGGCATGGGCCAATGTCGCCGAGAACGCCGTCGGCGCCTGGGTCGGCGCCCTCGCGGCGCACATCGTCCGGCGCACCGCCGGTCGGACATCATCCGGCGACCCGGGGGCGCGGAATCGACACCCCGGGCCCGGAGGCGGTGACACGGTCGCATCCACCGCCGAGCCCGCCGGCCCGGTCACGACCGGGCGCGACGAAGGCCCGGGTCGCTGATGTCCGCGAACTCCGGGCCTGCACCTCCGCCGTGCGCGAGGGGGGACTCGAACCCCCATGATCGCGAGATCACACGGACCTGAACCGTGCGCGTCTACCAATTCCGCCACTCGCGCGAGAAGCGAGCCTGACGATAGCCGTCGGACGGACTCGGCGTCCACTTCGCACCCTTCCCCACCGGGTGAAACCGCTCACCCCCGTCTGTCGCCGGACTCGATCCACCGTTCGCTGTGGGACATCTCCCACGGCCGCAACACCGGGGAGCCCTGCACTACCCGCCCTAGGGGCCACAACCGTTACGATGGGCATGGCTTGCCTGGCGCCACCGCAACGTCCGGCACCACGGCCACCGCGGCCGCAGTACTGTCATCCGGAGACCGCGCCGAGCACAGGGGGAGGTAGTCCATGGGCATCCTGGACAAGTTCGAGAAGGGCGTCGAGAACGTCACCAGTCGCGCCATGTCTCGTTTCTCGGACGACGTCGAGCCCATCGAAATCGCCTCGAAGCTGCGCGAGACGATGGACAAACGCGCCGCTTCGTTCGCCCGCGATCGATCTGTGGTACCCAACGTCTTCCGCATCCACCTGGCGCCCAGCGACATCTCCCGCATCGAGAACTGGGGGCTGGACGAGATGATCCGTCAGATGGAGGAGGTGGCCACCACCCACGCCTCCGAGCAGGGCTACTCCTTCGTGGGCCCGGTCAAGGTCTCCTTCACCCCCGACAGCACCCTGACGGCCCCCGCCATAGAGATCGAGTCCTCGACGAGACGCGGCGGCGCCGCACCGGCGGCCTCGGCCAGCGCGACGCCGAGTCACCCGATCCTCGACATCGACGGGCAGCGGTATCTGCTGACGGGCCCCGTCACCGTCATCGGCCGCGGTTCGGAGGCCGACATCATCGTCGACGACTCCGGTGTTTCCCGCCGGCATCTTGAGATTCGCCTCACACAGGGCCACGCGATCGCCACAGATCTGGGCTCGACCAACGGCACCTTCGTCGAGGGACACCGTGTGGACGCCGCTACGCTTCTGGACGGCAACACTCTCACGGTCGGTCGCACCCGGATCATGTTCTGGGACGGATCGCAAAGCACTGAGGAAGGCATGTGAGCGACCTCACTTTCACCATTGCACGGTTCGGCTTCCTGGCCCTGCTGTGGTTCTTCATCTTCCTCATCGTCCGCGCACTGCGCCGTGACACCGTCGAGGCCTCCGCGTCCGCGCCGCAGCGTCGGCGGGACCGCGAGCCCTCCCCGGCCGCCCCCCAGGGCCGACGCCGCGGCGCCACCCGCCTCATCATCACCGAGGGCCCGCTCGCAGGCTCCATGGTCCCGTTGACGCCGACGTCGATCACGATCGGCCGCGACCAGAACTGCACGCTCGTCCTCAACGACTCCTACGCCTCCTCGCACCACGCGCGCGTCTTCCCCAAGGACGGCGCCTGGTGGCTCGAGGACCTCAACTCCACCAACGGGACGACGCTGGCCGGCCGTGCCGTCCATGGCGCCGTCGAGCTGCCGGTCGGCGTACCCGTTCGGATCGGCCAGACCACTTTGGAGCTGCGCCCATGACAATCTCACTGCGCTATGCGGCACGTAGCGACGTCGGCCTGGTACGAGCCTCCAACCAGGACTCCGGGTACGCCGGCCCCCACCTCGTCGTCCTGTGCGACGGCATGGGCGGGCCGGCCGGCGGCGACATCGCCTCCGCCGTCGCCATCGAGCACCTCGTGCCGCTGGACGCCGACTCCCATCAGGCCGGTGAGCTCCTCGGGCTGCTGCGCGAGGCCGTGCAGCAGGCGCACACCGAGCTGGTCACCCTGTCGGCGAGCAACCCCGACCTCTCCGGCCTGGGCACCACCTGCATCGCCATCATGCGCAGCGGCAACAAGCTCGCCATGATCCACGTGGGCGACTCCCGCGCCTACCTCCTGCGCGACGGCGAGCTGACGCAGGTGACGACCGACCACACCTTCGTGGAGTACCTGGTTGAAACGGGGCGGCTGACCCGCGAGCAGGCCCGACGCCATCCTCAGCGCTCCGTTCTGCTGCGCGTGCTCGGCGATGCCGAGGGCGACGTCCAACTCGACGAATCCATTCGCGAAGCGGTCCCGGGCGACCGGTGGCTGCTGTGCTCGGACGGTCTGAGCGGTCCGGTCACCGGCGAGACCATCGCCGAGGTCCTCTCCGGCGTGGAGGACCCGGGTCAGGCCGCCGACCAGCTCATCGACCTGGCGCTGCGGGCGGGCGGCCCCGACAACGTCACCGCCGTCATCGTCGACGTCGTCGAGGACGAGCACCAGCCGCAGACGGACCCGCAAATGGTCGGCTCCGCCGCCAACCGCCGTGCGCGTCTGGAGCACGCCGCCTCCGGCGACTCCCCCGCAACGCCCGCGACCGAGGCCGACGCCTTGGCCGCCTCGACGCCGGCGGCCAAGGCCGCGGCCCTCGTGGCCAGCCTCGAGGAGTCCGACGACGACCAGTCGGCACCCGAGCAGGCGGACGCCATCGCCGAGGAGGTGCGCACCCAGAAGGTCAAACGCAAGCGGAGGCGGCGCCAGTCGCTCGTCGCCACCGCCCTGCTGGTGCTGGCACTGGCCGGATCGGTCCTCCTGGGGTACCGATGGACGCAGACCCAGTACTACGTCACGATCACCGACGGCAAGATCGCCATCTACCAGGGCGTCCCCCAGCAGATCGGGCCGATCACCTTCAGCCACCTCGTCGAGACGTACGACGAGCCCGCCCTCGACGACCTCGACGACCTCATGCGCGAACGCCTCACCGGAACGGTCACCCAGCCCTCGCTGGGGGCGGCCCGCGAGTACGTGAACGGGACCGTCGCCACGCACGTCGCCACCCCCGCCCCGACCTCGACCGCCGCACCGTCGGCATCCGCCCCCGCCGCAGTACCGGAGCAGCCCCCGGTCGAGCCGGACAAGTGATGGGCGGACTCATGAGCAGCACGCGTCCGGCCACGCACCCGGCCCCGGCCTCCTCGATCTCGCCCGGTCCCGCGCACAGCACCGGTCGCTGGGCCGAGGCGGGCCTTCTCATCGTCGCTCTGGCGCTCGGACTGAGCGGCTTCATCCTGACCGCGCTGAACCGCACCGGTTCCCTCCCGGCCTCCTCCCCGGCGCAGATCCTTCAGCTCAGCGCCGAGCTCGTGGGCGCGGCGATCGTCGTCCACCTGTGGGTGCGGCGCACCGCGCCCTGGGCGGACCCGGTGCTCCTACCCGCGGCCGTGGCCCTCAATGGGCTCGGACTGGCCATGATCCAGCGACTCGACCGGTCCTACGAGCGCCTGGGCCAGCCCCACGACTACGCCCCCAAGCAGGCCATGTGGACCGGAATCGGCGTCGTGCTGTTCTGCGCCGTGCTCTTCGTGCGCGACTACCGCCTGCTGCGCCGCTGGGACCGCTGGGCCATGTGGGGCGGCCTGGGATTCCTCGTCCTGCCGTTCATCCCCGGCCTCGGGCAGAACGTCAACGGCGCCCAGATCTGGATCCACCTGGGCCCCATGTCCTTCCAGCCCGCCGAGCTGACCAAGGTGCTTCTGGCGATCTTCTTCGCCTCCTATCTGGTCTCCAACCGCGACAACCTGGCCCTGGCCGGACGACGCGTCCTCTTCCTCAACCTGCCGCGCGCACGCCATCTCGGCCCCCTCATGATCGTGTGGGGCGTCAGCATCCTGGTGCTGGTGGCCCAGCGCGACCTGGGCTCCTCGGTGCTGCTGTTCGGCCTGTTCGTCGTCACGCTCTACGTCGCCACCGACCGGCCGAGCTGGCTGCTCATCGGGGCCGCCCTGTTCGTACCGGCCGCCTGGTTCGCCGCCACCCACCTGACGCACGTCCAGCAGCGCATCACGGCATGGGCGGACGCCATGGACATCTCGGTCTACGACGCCCCCGGCGGCTCGTGGCAGTTGGTGATGGGGCTGTTCGGCATGGCCTCCGGAGGAGTACTCGGCTCGGGCTGGGGCGCGGGCTTCCCGCACCTCGTCACCTTCGCGAACTCCGACTTCATCATCGCCTCCATCGGCGAGGAGCTGGGGCTGACGGGAACGCTCGCCGTCCTCATGCTCTACCTGCTGCTCATCGAGCGCGGGCTGCGCACGGCGATGCGTCTGCGCGACGGCTTCGGCAAACTGCTCGCGGTCGGTCTCTCCTTCACGATCGCCATACAGGTCTTCGTGGTCGTCGGCGGCGTCACGCGCCTCATCCCGCTCACGGGGCTGACGATGCCCTTCATCGCCTACGGTGGATCCTCCCTGGTGGCCAACTGGATGATCCTGGCCCTGCTGATACGGCTGTCGGACGCCGCCAGACGCCCATCGACGACGGCACCGCGCTTCGTCGACACCGCGGAGCTGCCAACCGGTATCCGTAAGCACGTGCTCGACGCCGGCACCGAGAGCACCAACGGCGCCGATTCGAACCCGACGGTCGCGACCACGCCGGTGACCGGTTCCGCGGCGCCTCCCGCACCCGGGGGCGCTCCGGCCCCGACCGCGCCTCCCGCACCGGGATCCGGTCCCACCTCTGGAATTCCGGATGCGGCACCCGGTCGCGTCATGCTCCCCGAGCATCCTGCGCCCTCCGGGTACCCTGACCCCCCTGGTCCCCCACCCGGCGACCCCTTCGCAACCACCGTCATCGATGCCGAGGAGGAACAGGCGTGAACAGGCAGATCCACCAGGTCACGGCCCTGGTCGTCGTGATGTTCCTGGCACTGGCCGCCTCCTTGACGAGCGTGCAGGGACTGGCGCGTCCGGCCCTGTGGCAGGCCTCCAGCGACCAGGGCACGCTGATCACCGACTCACGCAACTCGCGCACGGTCTACTCCGAGTTCGGCACCGATCGCGGCCAGATCATGGTCAAGGGGACCGCCGTGGCCGACTCGGTGAAGACCGACGACGCCTTCTCCTACCAGCGCACCTACCCCGGCGGGCAGCTCTACGCTCCTGCGACCGGCTACTTCTCCACCGCCTTCGCCTCGATGACGGGGCTCGAGCGCGCCGAGAACTCGGTGCTCAACGGCCAGGACCCCGCTCTGTTCTCCAGTCGCGTCAAGGCGCTCATCACCGGTGAGACCCAGCACGGCGGCGCCATCGAGCTGACCATCGACTCCAGCGTGCAGCAGGCCGCGTGGGACGCCCTGGACGGCCGGCGGGGAAGCGTCGTCGCCCTCGATCCCTCCACCGGCGCCATCCTCGCCATGGTCTCCTCGCCCTCCTACGACCCCACTCAGATCGCCTCCCATGACAGCGCCACCGCCCAGGCCGCATGGGACTCCTTGAGCGCGGACGAGGGCAAGCCGCTGGTCAACCGCGCCATCGGCGGCGATCGCTACCCGCCGGGCTCGACCTTCAAGATCCTGACCGTGGCGGCCGCTCTGCGCAACGGGGAGGCCGACGCGAACACCGAGATGAACGCCCCCGACACCCTCACCCTGCCCGGGACCACCCACTCCCTGTCGAACTACGCCAACGAGTCCTGCGGCAATGGAAGGGTCACCCTCGCCTACGCCTTCGCGGAGTCCTGCAACACGCCCTTCGCCCAGCTGGCCATGGATGTGGGCGACAAGTCCCTGTCCGAGGAGGCCGAGGCCTGGGGCTTCGACGAGTCCGAGTCCATCCCCCTGGAGGTGACGCCCTCGACCTACCCGGACAACGACACCCAGGCCGAGACGGCCATGGCCGGGATCGGCCAGGCCTCCGTGCGCGCCACGCCGCTCATGATGGCCCAGGTCGCGGAGACCATCGCCAACAACGGCAAGCAGATGAAGCCGTACCTCGTGTCGCAGACGCTCGACTCCGACCTCAACGTGGTCAGCACCACCACCCCGAAGGAGGCCCGCACCCCGATCTCCTCAAAGACGGCGCAGACCCTGTCCTCCCTCATGCAGCAGGCCGTCAGCGAAGGCACGGGCTCCAGCGCCCAGGTCGCCGGCGTATCGGTCGCCGGCAAGACCGGCACGGCCGAGACCGGCTCGGACGAGGGCGGTCCCGTGACCTGGTTCGTGGGCTTCGCCGGGACGGATCTGAGCAAGCCATCAATCGCGCTGGCCATCGTCCTCGACGGCGGCGAGCAGACGGCGGCCAACGGAACCGGCGGCTCGGTCGCCGGGCCGATCGCGGCCAGCGTCATCGACGCGGCGGTGGACCAATGAAGCCTGCTGTCGGCCTGGAGCTGCAAGGACGCTATCAGCTGGTCGAGCGGATGGCCCTCGGCGGCATGGGGGAGGTCTGGCGCGCCACCGACCTGCGCAGCGGACGGGCCGTCGCCGCCAAGATCCTGCGCCCCGAGCTGGCGGGCGACGAGATCTTCCTGTCGCGTCTGCGGGCCGAGGCGACGAACTCCCGCGGGCTGCGCCACCCCAACCTGGCGATCGTGCTGGACGCGGGCGAGCGCGACGGTTCGGGCTGGATCATCATGGAGCTCGTTCAGGGGAAGGCACTGTCCGACATCATCGCCGAGAAGGGCACCATGGCGCCTGCGGAGATCCTGCCGATCCTCGCTCAAGTCGCCCGGGCCCTCCAGGTCGTGCACGACTCCGGCGTCATTCACCGCGACGTCAAGCCCTCCAACATCCTCATCAACCGGGAGGGCCTGGCCAAGCTCACCGACTTCGGCATCTCCACCGGGGTCAATCAGCGCCCGATGACGGCCACGGGCATGGTCATGGGCACGGCCCAGTACCTCGCCCCCGAGCAGGCGATGGGCAATATGGCCACCGCCGCCGGGGACCTGTACGCGCTGGGGATCATCGCCTACGAGGCCCTCGTCGGCCACCGGCCCTTCACGGGCACGACCCAGGTGGACATCGCCTTCGCCCACGTCAACGAGCCGGTCCCGCCCCTGCCCGACTCGATTCCGGCCGAGGTCAGCGACGTCGTCATGGCTCTGCTCGCCAAGAAGCCCGCGGACCGGCCCCGCTCGGCCCGTGAGGTCGCGCGGCGCCTGGATCGGATCGTTGTCAACCTGCCCGCGGACTCGTGGGATCCGCGGCAGGTCCCGACCTGGACATCCACGGGGCGCCGCGTCGACCGCTCCCGCTCCGACGATGGTCCGCACGACTCGGCTCCCCGGTTCCGCTCCCGATCGGAGTCCGTTCCCAGGCGCGGACGCCGGGCGCGCGCCAGGCGCGGCGAGCCCAGTCACCGTGCTGATGAGCAGGATGCCCCGAGTATGTCGACCCGTGCGATGCCCGCCGCCGAGCGCACGCGGACGACGGCCGGCTGGTTCGACGCGGATCCCCGTCCAACGCGTCATGCCTCCGGGCGGGGCCCGTTCGGCCTTCCCCAGGCCCGCGTCCGGCTGGCCGTCATCGTCGCCTTCACCGTCCTGGCGCTCCTCGCCATTGTCGTCACCGCGGGTACCCTTACGTCAACACAGTCGGGCATGCCGCGCGAGCAGACCGTCATGTCCGTCATCCCACCACAGGAGGCACTGTGACTGGTCAGTTCCCCCAGATCCTCGCAGGCCGTTACGAGATCCGAGACCTCATCGGAAGCGGCGGCATGGCCGAGGTGCACCTCGGTTACGACAAGCGCCTGTCGCGCATCATCGCGATCAAGCTGCTGCGTTCGGATATCGCTGGTGACCCCACTTTCCAGGCGCGCTTCCGCCGCGAGGCCCAGTCGGCCGCGGCCCTGAACCACCCGACCATCGTCGCCGTCTACGACTCCGGCGAGGAGGAGTTCACCGCACCCAACGGCTCAACCCGCTCAGTGCCCTACATCGTGATGGAGTACGTCGAGGGGCACACGGTGCGCGAGCTCCTCGGCGACGGCGAGGCCGTCCCGATCCCGGAGGCGGTCGAGATCACGACGGGCGTGCTGGACGCCCTGGAGTACTCCCACCGCGCCGGCATCGTGCACCGTGACATCAAGCCCGGGAACATCATGCTGACCTCCACCGGTGCGGTGAAGGTCATGGACTTCGGCATTGCGCGCGCCATCGAGGACTCCGCCGCGACGGTCACCCAGACGCACGCCGTCGTCGGCACCGCCCAGTACCTCTCCCCGGAGCAGGCGCGCGGCGAGCTCGTCGACGCCCGCAGCGACCTGTACTCCACCGGCTGCCTGCTCTACGAGCTGCTCACCGGCCAGCCGCCCTTCACCGGGGACTCCGCGGTCGCGATCGCCTACCAGCACGTGCGCGAGATTCCCAAGCCGCCCTCGGCCCTCGCGGCGGACGTGCCCGAGTCCCTCGACCGAGTCGTTCTGAAGGCCCTGGCCAAGGCCCGCGACGATCGCTATCAGGACGCCGCTCATATGCGCACCGAGCTCCTGGCGGCGGCGCGGGGCATGGCCGTATCGGCACCGGCCACCGAGACCTGGCAGAGCACGACGGCCATGCCCTCGGCGACGGCGCCCTCGCCCGCCCCGCCGGCGCCGCCCATCTCCACCCAGCCATCGGCCCCCGAGCAAACGGCCGAGGACAAGCGGCCCCGTCGCCGCTGGTGGGTGTGGATGCTCATCATCCTTCTCCTCATTTTGGCGGGCATAGTCATCGGCATGCTCGCCTCCGGCCTCCCCGGATCCAAGCGTCCCAGCGAGACGCCCTCGCCGACGGCGACCGCGGCAATCGTGCCGAATGTGTCGAACATGTCGGAGGATGATGCGAAGAGCGCCATCGAGGACGTCGGTCTGACCTTCGTCAGGGGTGATGACGTCAGCTCGGACACGGTCGACGAGGGTCTGGCCATCTCCTCCGATCCGGGGGCCGGCACCTCCGCCGTTCTCGGCACCGAGGTCACGGTGAGCTTCTCGTCGGGCTCGGCCACGGTCAAGGTGCCCGATGTCAGCGGCATGACGCAGTCCGAGGCGCGCAAGGAGATCGAGAACGCGAACCTGACATGGGGCGACGTCACCACCGAGGACTCCCCGGGCACCCAGGCCGGACAGGTCATCCGCTCGAATCCGGCTGCTGGCAATCCGGTGTCACGCGGCGCGACCGTCTCCGTGGTCGTCTCCTCGGGACGCACGACTGTGCCCGATGTCGTCGGCAAGAGTCAGGAAGAGGCTCAGCAGGCCCTCAAGAACGCGGGCCTGGGCTACAACGTGAGGACGAGCGACGCGAAGACCACCGATCCGTCGAAGAACGACACCTACGAGGTCACCTCGGTCGACCCCGGGGCGAACCAGAGCGTCAATGTGGGGGATTCCGTCTCACTCGAAGTGACGCATCATATCTACGAGGCGCCCGTCGCCACGGCGACTCCGACCCCCGGCGCGTCGTCATCGCCGACCTCCCAGCCCATTCCCAAGCCGACCGTCAACAACCCCAAGCCGCCGAAGGACGACGACTAGGAGCCGGGGGACCACCCCCGTCCTCATCGGGTCTTCCGGCTCGCGAGCTCGTGCGGGGCCGCACCCTGATCAGAGTGCGGCCCCGCATGTCCTTCTCGACGACCACCGTCGTGATGTCAACCGCCCCGCCCGAGAGCGCAGTCAGCGTCGCACGCCGAGCGGCGCGCCGGTCCCGCCTGCATCACGAACGCGACGTCGCGATCTGGCTGCGGGCAGAACGCGGAGTCGGACCGCGGCCGTGGGTCAGACCGTGGCCTCCCCCGAGAGGTTCCACGTCGCGTTGGCCCAGGGGAAGACGACTTCGAAGAGGAAGAGCACCGTCAGCACCATCAGGGCCAGGGCCTCAATGGCCTTGAACCAGGCCGGGCCGGGCAGGTGCCGCCAGATCCATCCGTACATCAGTTGACCTCCGGGTCGCCCAGGACCGAGGCGGGGCGCCCCTCGGACCGCGGCATCCAGTAGGAGAACTTCCCGTGGACGACCCACCGGTGGTCATTGCCCCATTCACCGGTGGTCAGGGAGTGGCACGTCGTCAGGGTGATATAGCGATCCACGGGCTGGGCCTCCTGGTCGCCCGGCACCGGGGCGATGACGTCGACCTGCGTCGGCTCGACGATATCGTGGGACGAGACCGTGTAGACGTACCAGGTGTCCCTCGTCGCGACGACGATCTCATCGCCCTCCTCAAGCGTGTCGATGCGCAGGAAGGAATTGCCATTGGTGCGCCGATGACCGGCGATCGCGAAGTTTCCGATCTCACCGACCTGCTGCGTCTCGGGGTAGTGACCGGCCGCCGCCTGGTCCAGCACATCGCTTCCCGTGCCCTCGAGGATCGGCATATTGTTGTTCGTCACGCCATACCACTTGGGGACGACGAGCATGCCGATGGTGCCCCCGTAATCGACGGGCTCGAACTCCGGCGGGTCTTCGGTGTGCTTGGTGCCCTCGATCTTGGGCGACTCCACCTGGGTCTCATGGAAGGCCGTGGTGTGGGCCTCGGCCTTCTGGGTCGCGGCGATCCCCGTCCACCACAGCTGCCAGGCCAGGAAGAGCGCCACGACGATCCCGACGGTGATGAGGAGCTCCCCGAATCCCGACAGGACCCGGTCGAGCGCCGAACGACGACGCGGCCTCGCCCTGTGACGATTGGATGCCATCAGCCCTCCTGGGTGGCTGGACGTTGAGTGCCATGACCAGTCTATGAGTCGTTCTACGAACCTGCGCGCCTCGTCCACGACTCGAGGCCGACGGATCCTGCTCCGCAATGCCCTAGGCTAGGCGTTGGCCGTACCCGGCAACAAGTCCGGATTCCCAGTCGTCCCGCCAGTGAGGAGGCCCACGTGGCCCAGTCGAAGAAGTCCGCTCCCAAGCGCTCGGGCAACCCCGCCAAGGCGGCCGCAGCGGAGAAGGAGAAGCAGGAGTCGCGATCCGCGGCGAACCGTGTATCCCGTGTACCGGTCAAGGTCAAGCGCACCGGCAGCCCCAATTGGTACGCCCCCACCATGGTGACCCTCATGGTCATCGGGCTGCTGTGGGTCGTGACGACCTATCTCTTCAAGGGCACCTATCCGCTGCCGTACTTCCAGTCCCACCACGCCAACGACTGGCTGGCCAATGGGAACCTCTACGTGGGGTTCCTCATCATGATGATCGGCTTCCTGGGGCTCCTCCGCTGGAAGTGAGCACGACGCGCCTCGCCGGCGCTCACTCCTGAATCCTGTCGGGATGCGATCCGGTGCGCAGCCCCCGATCGAGGGCGTCGAGGGCCGCCATCTGCTCGTCCGTCAACGCGAACGACGACACGTCGGCATTGGTGCGCATGCGCTCGAGATGCGTCGTCTTCGGAATGACGACCAGGTCGTGCTGCAGGTGCCAGCGGATGACGACCTGGGCGGGGGTGACGCCGAGCGCGGCCGCCGCGTCGATGACGACCGGATCCTGCAGCAGTCGCCCGCGCCCCAAGGGAGACCAGGACTCGGTGACGATACCGAGACTGTCGTGCAGCGCGCGCAGCGGCTTCTGCAGGAGGTAGGGGTGAAGCTCGATCTGGTTGACGGCCGGGGTCACGCCGGTGGCCTCGATGATCGTGCGCAGGTGCTCGGCCTGAAAATTGGACACCCCGATGGCTCGTACGCGGCCCGACTCCAGGATCCGGATCATGGTGCGCCACGTATCGACCAGGTCGATGCCGGGGGAGTGGGCCATCGGCCAGTGCACGAGGAAGAGATCGAGGACGTCCAGACGCAGATCGCGCATGGTGGCCTCGAAACTGCGCAGGGCGTCATCGCGCCGGTGGTTGGGGTTGTCGAGCTTGGAGGTCACCCACAACTCGTCGCGAGGGATTCCCGAGTCCGCGATAGCGGTGCCGACTCCGGACTCATTGCCGTACATCTGAGCGGTGTCGATGTGCCGGTAGCCGACGCCGAGAGCATCACGAACCACATGCTCGACCCGCTCGGCATCGATCTTGTAGGTACCCGCTCCCAACCGCGGCATCCGCAGGGGAGCGGGCTCATTGGTCCCTCGAATCAGGAATGCCGGGGATGCGGGAACGACGGTGTTCATGCTCCCAGCCTATCCGTCCGCGTACTTCTCCGGGAGGCTTGGAGCCGCAGCGGCGTCCCCCGCACGAGCCGCACGGGGGACGCCGCGATCAGGTCCGATTGATCTGAGACTGGAGCGCGTGGGCCTCTTCACGCCTCACTCGGTCGTGGAGGCGCCCTCCACCCCGACGGTCTCATCCTCGGCGGAGTCGGCCCAGTACTCCTCGGCCCACGGATCCTCCACGGGCTGACTGCGCCGCCACACGACGTAGGCGGCGCCCGCTGCGGCACCGGCCAGCGCGAGCCAGCCGAGCGTCTTAAGGACGGGGTGCTTCTTCTTCACGGGAACCTCCGGAATATCAAGTGCCGCGTTCTTCGCGGCGACGGCGATGCGCTGAGCGCGCTCGGTGAGCGTACCCTCCGTGCCGGCCGCGGCCTGAGCGGCAACGGCGGCTCTGTGAGCGGCCGGGACGTAGTCCTCGGCCACCCGGCTACGAGCCTCCTCGACGACGGGCTGTGCGCGCAACTGGGCCTCCTTGGCGGCCTTGGCGACCTCGGTGCGGGCCCTGCTCACGCGGGGAGCCGCCCACACGGCGGCGCGCTCGGCCCGAGCCGCGATGTTCTCGGCAAGGGAGGCCGCCTCGTGACGAAGCTGGTCGGTGTCGATCTTCTTCTCGAAGGTCTTGCAAGCCATGATGGTCTCCCTGCTCGGAACGATGAGGTCGCTTGGGGTCCATCGTCGCACCCGCGGACCGATCGCACCCGTAATCCAAGCACGCGTTTTGCCTGGGGTGAACAGGCGTGTCCGCAGCCGAGCGTCTCAGCGCCGTGCGTGATGCGCGTGCAACGATTGCGGTCATGGAAGCGACACTGCACACCAACCTCGGCGACATCCGCCTCGAGCTCTTCGCGGAGCAGGCTCCTGAAACCGTTTCGAACTTCGTGGGCCTGGCGACGGGTGAGAAGACCTGGACCGACCCTCGTACCAAGGAGCAGTCCAACGCGCCCCTGTACTCGGGCGTGATCTTCCATCGCGTCATCCCGGGCTTCATGATCCAGGGGGGCGATCCCCTGGGCACCGGCACCGGCGGCCCCGGATACACCTTCGACGACGAGATCGACCCCTCCCTGACCTTCACGCAGCCCTACATCCTGGCCATGGCCAACGCCGGTCGTCGCCTCGGCAAGGGCACCAACGGTTCCCAGTTCTTCATCACCACGGCGCCCACCGAGTGGCTGCAGGGCAAGCACACGATCTTCGGAGAGGTGGCCGACGACGCATCCCGCCAGGTCGTGGACGCGATCTCGGCGGTGTCGACCGACCCGCGCGATCGCCCTCTGGAGGACGTCGTCATCACCTCGGTCACCGTCACGAAGTGAGCCGCGCTCGAACCCTCGACGCCGCCGGCCCTCCGCGGACCGGCGGCGTCGCCGTACTCGATGCCCTCCCCGCTCGACAGGACCCAGCCATGACCCAGTTCACCACCGATCCGTCCAACGAACTCCCAGTATGCCCACGGCACCCCGACCGGGTCACATACGTGCGCTGCCAGCGCTGCAATCGTCCCACCTGCCCCCAGTGCCAGGTGCCGAGCGCCGTCGGCGTGCACTGCGTGGACTGCGCTCGCAGAGCAGCGGCGTCCCGTCGGGACGTGCGCTCCGTGCTCGGCGGACGAGCGGTGGCCGGTGCTCTGGTCTCCAAGGGGCTCATCGCCGCCTGTATGGTGATCTATCTGGTGCAGATGGCCGTCCCCTCCCTCGACTCCCAGTTCGCCTTCCTGCCGGCACTGGCCGCCGGCGAGCCCTGGCGGTTCCTGACGACCGCCTTCCTCCACGCGAACTACATGCACCTCGGCTTCAACATGTGGGCCCTGTGGGTACTGGGCGGCTCCCTCGAGCCGGTGCTCGGGCGCTGGCGGTTCACCGCCGTCTACCTGCTCAGCGCCTTGGGCGGCTCGACGGCGATCTACTGGCTCTCCCGGCCGGATACCGATGCCTGGATCACGATGACGGTGGGCGCCTCCGGAGCAGTCTTCGGCCTGTTCTCGACCATATTCGTGGTGCAACGGCGCTTCGGGCGGGACACCTCGGGAATCGTGGCACTCCTGGCGATCAATGCCGTCATCTCCTTCCTGGGGGCCAACATCTCCTGGCAGGGCCACCTGGGCGGACTGGTGACCGGTGCGCTCGTGGCGTCGCTGTACGCCTGGGCACCACGGACCAAGCGCACCGTCTACGGGGTCTGGGGCACGGTGGGCATCGCAGTCGCGCTGGTTGGGCTGATCTGCCTGCGAGCGGCACTGGTCTGACCGCACATCCTTCGAACGGTTATCCACAGGTTTGTTCAGAGCTGTGAATCTGGGGAAGCACAGTGCTGTGATTCATCCACAGCTGTGCGCACACATGTGGAAACACAGCGATGTCGTTTTCCACAGCCCAGCCCACAGGTGGGGAAAACCGAACGCTGAAGCCACACGCCCATCCACCGCTGTGGACACGACCCCGTGCGTTGGGTTGTCCACCGCTGTGCGTCGACGCCGGCACCCCCTGTGGTTTCGCACCGCCCGGACCACCAGCAGCCCGAGTGGGTCCTCCGTCCCTTCGTCGAGATGGGTCCGGTTCCTCACCGTCGTCAAGATCCGCCCCGGGTTGTCGGGCACGCGGCGGTGAATGATGCAGCGGACGAGACCTTGGAAGACCTGTCGGCGGCGGGCGGGCGATATCTCCGGCGCAACGTCGGTTCGATGCGGGTGCGCCGTCATGACGCTCGACGGCGATCCACGAAGCGCCCCGGGAACCGTCCGCCGGCGAACAGCCCCGATCCGCCCGGCGCGCTCGACATCGGCTCGGAAGCGCCCCGTCATGCCGGAGCCTCGTCGAACCGGACCATCTTCCATTCCGGCGTCTCGCTCTCAGGGACCGCCGGGCCCTTCCCCGTGGTCCTCTGGGCTGCGGCGAACCGGAAGTGACATCCGATCGGCGGCGGTCCTTCCACCGTCCCTGCAGTCTTTGGACCGACCCCTCTGCGCGACGCAGACGACGCAGACGCCTCAACGATGTCACGAACCGCTGGTCCTCGGTCTTCGCCGGCCCCACTCGGAAAGGACCGATCTCGGCACGGAAGCGGACCGATCTCGACGTGTTCCGCACCGTCGGTTACACGCGGACCGCTACTGTCCGACCACGGCGGAGGTGGAGCTAACGGGACTCGAACCCGTAACCCCCTGCTTGCAAAGCAGGTGCGCTACCAATTGCGCCATAGCCCCGACTAATCGACCGGGTCGGTGACCTCGGCCCACGCGGCGCGCTCGGCGCGCGCCGCCTCGATCCTCAGCCACACCGCATAGAATGCGACCCCGAGAAACGAGAAAACCGCGGCTGAAACGAGCATCCGGTTCCTCATGAACCCTCCCTCTTCATTCCACCGCGGAACGTGGGCCTAGCTGGACTCGAACCAGCGACCTCATCCTTATCAGGGATGCGCTCTAACCAACTGAGCTATAGGCCCGGCGACGCGGATGAGGCTATCCCACCACGTCGATCGCCTTCAAATCGATCAGTCATCCGCCAGTGTGAGATGAACCCCACCGACGAGCGTCGCAGTCAGGTTGTAGAGCAGTGCTGTCACCGTGGCCAGGGCGGTTGTCAGAACCACGTTCACCACGCCGATGATGATGGCCATCGATACCGCTCGCTTGAAGGCCAGGTACTCCACGAGTGCCGAGTAAGCGTTGTTGTCCGACTGCATGATCGTGCTCGCCAACTCCTTGATGGTGGAGAACACGTGCATGGCGTCGAGCATGAGCCATACGAAGATGGCCGCGACCACGAACATAACGCCCGCCGCCACGCTCAGCATGAAGGTGACCTTCATGATCGACCACGGATCGACACGTGTCAGGGACAGCCGTACACGCCGGGGACCAGCGATCGTCTTGGACTGACTACCGGACTTCCCACTGCCCTGGGACGCACTGTCTCCCCCCATGGGTGGGAAGGACTCCGACTGACTCATGCCTGAACCTCACTCTCGTCGTCGCTCGAGCCTACCGTCTCAGCATCACCCGGCGCAGCGGTGTTCACAACTACGTCAATCGAATCCGTCGAATCCACCTCGTCGGGCCCCGCGGCATCGTGCTCCGACCCATCGGCGAGCTCGCCGACGTCGGGCCCGTCCGACTCGTCGACGAGCTCACGCTCGGCGCTGCGGGCCACGGCGATGATGCGGTCGCCGTCGTCAGGCTTGGCGAACGTCACGCCCTGCGTGGCGCGGCCGGTACGGGAGACCTCGGTCACCGCGGAGCGCACCACCTTGCCCGAGGCCATGATGCACAGGACCTCGTCGCGAGGTGCGGTCACCAGTGCACCGACCAGGTCGCCGCGAGCCTCGACGAGGTTGGCGACCTTGACTCCGAGGCCACCGCGACCCTTGGTCGGGTAGTCGGTGGCGAGCGTGCGCTTGGCGTAGCCGCCCTCGGTGACGACGAACAGGTCGGCGTCGGTCCACTGCGGATCGACGACGCCCATGGCCAGCAGGCTGTCTCCGGGCCGGAAGCGCATGCCGGTGACACCGGAGGTCGCCCTGCCGGTGGGCCGCAGGGTCTCGTCGTCGGCGCGAAAGCGCAGCGACTGGCCGTGACGGGAGACGAGGAGCAGATCCTGCCCGGCGGACAGCAGGGACGCCGAGACGAGCTCGTCGCTGATCCCGTCCCCGTTCTCGCGCAGGTTGATGGCGATGACACCGCCGGAGCGATTGGAGTCGTACTCGCTCAGTCGAGTCTTCTTCACCAGGCCGCGACGAGTGGCCAGGACGAGGAAGTCGGCCTGGCCATAGCTCCCCAGCTCCATGACCTGAGCGATCTCCTCACCGGGCTGAAAGGCCAGCAGGTTGGCCACGTGCTGGCCCTTGGCGTCACGCCCGCCCTCGGGCAACTCATAGGCCTTGGCCCGGTAGACGCGACCCAGGTTCGTGAAGAAGAGCAGCCAGCGGTGGGTGGTGGTGACGAAGAAATGACTGACGACGTCGTCCTGCCGCAGTGCAGCGCCCTTGATCCCCTTGCCGCCACGATGCTGCGAGCGGTAGGCATCGGTTCGGGTGCGCTTGGCATAACCGGAGCGGGTGATGGTGACGACGACGTCCTCCTCGGGGATGAGATCCTCCATGCTCATCTCGCCGTCGAAAGGCACGATACGAGTGCGTCGCTCGTCGCCGTACTTGCTCACGATATCGGCCAGCTCGTCCGAGACGATGCTGCGCTGACGCTGCCGGGAGGCGATGATGTCGCGCAGGTCCGCGACCCGGGCTCGCAGATCCTCGCTCTCCTGCTGGATCTTGAGGCGCTCCAGTGCGGCGAGTCGGCGCAGCTGGAGGGAGAGAATCGCCTCGGCCTGGGCCTCATCGACGCCGAGCAGGCCCATGAGCCCGCTGCGGGCCTCATCAGTAGTGGGCGAACGGCGAATGAGAGCGATGACGGCGTCCAGGGCGTCGATCGCCTTGAGCAGTCCCTCGAGGATGTGGAGGCGCTCCTCGGCCTTGCGCAGACGATAGCGCGATCGACGCACGATGACGTCGATCTGGTGGTCCACCCAGTGGCGCACGAACCCGTCCAGGCTCAGGGTGCGGGGCACGCCGTCGACCAGGGCCAGCATATTGGCCGGGAAGTTGTCCTGAAGCTGGGTGCGCTTGTAGAGGTTGTTGAGAACGACCTTGGCGACGGCGTCGCGCTTGAGCACGATGACCAGCCTCTGGCCGGTGCGGCCGGAGGTCTCATCGCGGATGTCGGCGATACCGCCGACCTGCCCGTCGCGCACCAGTTGGGCGATCTTATCGGCGAGGTTGTCGGGGTTGACCTGATAGGGCAGCTCGGTGACCACCAGGCACTGGCGGCCCTGGATCTCCTCGACGTTGACCACGGCCCGCTGGGTGATCGATCCGCGACCGGTGCGGTAGGCGTCCTCGATGCCGCGCCGCCCCAGGATGGTGGCACCGGTGGGGAAGTCGGGGCCGGGGACGCGCTCGATGAGACTCTCCAGCAGTTCCTCGCGACTCGCGTCGGGATGCTCGAGGAACCACTGGACCCCGGAGGCGACCTCGCGCAGGTTGTGCGGAGGAATGCGCGTGGCCATGCCCACCGCGATGCCCTCGCTCCCGTTGACCAGGAGATTCGGGAATCGGGACGGCAGGATGACCGGCTCCTGGTTCCGCCCGTCGTAGTTGTCCTGGAAATCGACGCTCTCCTCGTCGATGTCGCGAACCATCTCCATGGCCAGCGGCGCCATCTTGCACTCGGTGTACCTGGGAGCGGCCGGACCGAGATTGCCGGGAGTACCGAAGTTGCCCTGTCCGGCCACGAGCGGGTAGCGCAGCGACCACCACTGGACCAGGCGGGCCAGGGCGTCGTAGATGGCGGCATCGCCATGCGGGTGATAATTGCCCATGACCTCGCCCACGACGCGGGAGGACTTGGAGAAGGAGGCGTTCGGGCGGTAGCCGCCGTCGTACATGGCGTACAGGACGCGACGGTGGACGGGTTTGAGGCCGTCGCGCACGTCCGGCAGGGCGCGCCCGACGATGACGCTCATGGCGTAGTCGAGGTAGGAGCGCTGCATCTCCATCTGAAGGTCGACCGGCTGGACGCGCTGGGGAACGACCGCATCCGTCAGGCCCTCGTCGCCGATGATCTCGTCAACTTCGTCGCTCACAGAATTCCTTACGTGCTCGTGGGATCTCCCGTCGGAGTGCGTCAGCGGACTCAGATGTCCAGGAAGCGCACATCCGCGGCGTTGCGCTGGATGAAGGAACGGCGTTGCTCGACATCATCGCCCATGAGGATCGAGAAGGTCTCGTCGGCATCGGCCGCCTCATCGAGAGTGACCTGTTTGAGGATTCGGGTGGTCGGGTCCATGGTCGTCTCCCACAGCTCGTGGTCGTTCATCTCGCCCAGTCCCTTGTAGCGCTGAATGCCGCCGTCCTTGGGCAGACGACGACCGGCCTCGGTCCCGGCCTCGAGCATCCGATCGCGCTCGGCGTCGGAGTAGGCGAACTCGTGCTCGACGCCCACCCACTTGAGGCGGTACAGCGGCGGCATGGCGATGTAGGTGTGGCCCTGCTCGATGAGCGGGCGCATGTAGCGGAAGAGGAGGGTCAGCAGAAGGGTGGCGATGTGCTGGCCATCGACGTCGGCATCGGCCATGATGACGATCTTGCCGTAGCGCAGCTTGGCCAGATCGAAGTCCTCGCCGATGCCGGTGCCGAAGGCGGTGATGAGGGATCGGATCGTGTCGGAGGACAGCGCCCGGTCCAGGCGCGCCTTCTCCACGTTGAGGATCTTGCCGCGGATCGGCATGATCGCCTGGTGCTCGGGGTCGCGCCCGCCGACGGCGGAACCGCCGGCGGAGTCGCCCTCGACGATGAAGATCTCGCACTCGGCGGCGTCCCGGGAGGAGCAGTCGCGCAGCTTGCCGGGCATGGAGGCGGACTCCAGGACTCCCTTGCGGCGCGTGGCCTCACGGGCCTTGCGCGCGGCCAGGCGCGCCGCCGCCGCCTGAGTCGCCTTGGCGATGACGGCCCTGGCGTCGGCGGGGTGGGAGTCGAGCCAGTCGCCGAGCCGGGAGTAAACGGTCTGCTGAACGAAGGTGCGGGCCTCGGTGTTGCCGAGCTTGGTCTTGGTCTGCCCCTCGAACTGGGGCTCGGTGAGCTTGACGGAGATGACCGCGGTCAGTCCCTCACGGATGTCGTCGCCGACGAGGTTGCCGTCCTTGTCCTTGAGCAGACCCTTCTCCCGGGCGTACTTGTTGATCAGCGTGGTCAACGCCGTGCGGAAGCCCTCCTCGTGAGTGCCGCCCTCGGTGGTGTTGATCGTGTTGGCGTAGGTGTGCACCGACTCCGAATAGGCGCTCGTCCACTGCATCGCGATCTCGAGACTGATGCCGTGGACGCCGTCGATGGCCTGCTCGGCCTCGAAGTCGATGATCTCGGGATGGACGACCTCGACCTTCTTGGAGTGATTGAGGAAGGCCACGTAGTCACGCAGACCGTGCTCGTAGCAGTAGGTGTCCGACCGGAATCCCACCACCGGCTCATCGCCCGGCCCGGTCTCGTCACCGGTGATCTCATCACCGGCATCGGTCACGCCCTCGCGCTCGTCGGTGAGTGTGATGCGCAGGCCCTTGTTGAGGAAGGCCATCTGCTGGAAGCGACGCCGCAGGGTCTCGTAGTCGAAGACGACCGTCTCGAAGATCGCCGGATCGGGGTAGAAGGTCTGCGTGGTACCGGTCTCCGAGGTCTCCTCGCCCTTGATCAGGGGCGTCGTGGGCTTCCCGCCGTCGCCGAAACTCATGCGCCACACATGTCCCTGACGACGCACCTCCGTATCGACGCGGGTGGACAGGGCGTTGACCACGGAGACGCCGACGCCGTGGAGCCCGCCGGAGACAGCGTAGCCGCCACCGCCGAACTTGCCGCCGGCGTGAAGGATCGTCATGACGACCTCGACGGTGGGCCTGTGCTCCGTGGGGTGCTCGTCAACGGGGATGCCGCGTCCATTATCGACGACCCGGAGCCCGCCGTCGGCCTGAATGGTGACCTCGATGTGATCGCAGCAACCGGCGAGGGCCTCGTCCACGGCGTTGTCGACGACCTCGTACACCAAGTGGTGCAATCCGCGCTCACCAGTGGAGCCGATGTACATGCCCGGCCGCTTGCGCACCGCCTCGAGTCCCTCGAGCACGGTGATGTCCGAAGCGCCGTAGTCGGCCGACCCCTGGCCGATACGTGAATCGGCGATGGTCACAGGCTGGTCCTGGTCAGACACGTGTCAGCTGCTCCTCTTTCCTGTGCGCCGGGCTGCACCCGACCCCTCTGAACGCCGACTGGCGGGCTCGGTCCCGCGGCGTGTAGGTGGGTACCTGCGAAGAGCCCAGGGCGCACCGTGGGCGTTTCTGGGGCCATTCTAGCGTGGATCATCGTGGAACCCGTCGCCGGACGATGCTTGTCGGGCGTGTGCAACGTCACCAGGGCGCCTCTCCGCCCCCGGGGCGCCCCGCCCGGGATCTTCATTCTGACAGCCGGTCGGAAAAAGATATCGATTCTCATCCTTCTCGTATCATTCAGGGGTACCTAACCCTATGATCGAGGAAAGAGCCACGTTCCCATGACCCCGAACACCGAGACCCCCGAGACCTCTGAGACCTCTGAGGCTCCCGCGGCAGCGAGTCCCGCCCCGCTCGCCGACCACTCCCTCAAGCCGAAGGACCTCATCACCGTCGGCGTCTTCACGGCCATGTACTTCGTCGTCTTCTTCGGCTTCGGCATGCTCGGCCTCTTCGGGCCGGCTGTTCACGCCATCGGCATCGTGCTCGGCAGCCTCGCCAACGGCATCGTCTTCGCCCTCTACATCACTCGCATCCGCAAGCCCGGGATGATCTTCCTCACCGGCATCATCTCATCCCTGCTCATGGTGCTGACCGGGCACGCCTGGACCACCCTGGTGACGGCGGCCGTGTTCTCCATTCTGGCCGAGATCGTCCTGGCCCGCGGCCGCTACCGCTCCGCCCGCGCCTCGGCGCTCGCCTACGGCGTGTTCTCCTTGTGGGTCGCCGGCCCGATTCTGCCGCTGTACTACCAGCACGACGCCTACATCGCCGACATAGGAAAGAAGATGGGGGACGGCTACGCCCGGGCCTGGGAGACCCTGTTCTCACCGGCGTTCCTGCTCGGACTGCTCGCCGTCGTCTTCGTGTCCTCCTTCCTCGGAGGTCGGCTGGGGCAGAAGATGCTGCGCAAGCACTTCATGCGCGCTGGCATCGCCTGAGATGCGGCTCCTCGCGACCTCCGCGCACGGAGGATGGCTCCGGCTCGACCCCCGCACCAAGCTCCTACTCGTCGTGGTGGTGAACGTGGCGGCCCTGACACGCGTCGAGCAGACGGCTTCCCTGGTCGCGTTCGTGTCCGTGGCGATCCTGCTCGCCACGATCGGCTCCTGGCGCGCTCTGGGCACCCAGGTCCTGCTCTTCACCCTCTGCCGGGGGGCTCAGATCCTGGGCACGCAGGTCCTGAGCGGGCCGGTGTGGCGGACGGCGGGGGCGGTCGGCTTCTTCGTGGGCAACTTCGTCACGGCACTCACGATGGGCGTGTACCTGGTGCGGTCGACGACCCCGTCCGAGCTCATCGAGGGTCTGCGCCGACTGCGAGTCCCCGATGCCGTCGTCATCCCCCTGGCGGTCATGCTGCGGTTCCTTCCGACCCTGACCGAAGAGCTCACCGCCGTGATCCAGGCCGTACGCCTGCGCCGACTGCACACGGGTCGATGGGGCTTCCTGCGCGAACCGCTGGTAGCGATCGAGCACATCATGGTCCCCTTCCTCGTCTCGGCGACCCGGATCGGCGACGAGCTGGCCGCCTCGGCGCTCACCCGCGGCCTGGGCGGGACGCGCTTGCGCACCACGATCACCGATCTCCGCTTCCGCCCGGGAGACGTCGTGGGCCTGGCGATGTCGTTCCTCATCATCCTCGTCTTCCTCCGAGGAGCACTATCATGACCGCCCACGATCACCCCATGATCGACATCGACCACGTGTCCTTCGCCTACGGCTCCGCGAGCGCCGTCGGCACCGACAGCACCGACGGGGATAGAGGCGCTGGAGATCCCACGGGCGCGGTTCCCGGACTGGAGGACGCGAGCCTTCGCATCCAGCCGGGCGAGTGCGTTCTGCTGTGCGGCCCCAGCGGCTGCGGCAAGTCCACGCTGCTGCGCCTCATCAATGGCCTGGTGCCCAACTTCCATCCGGGTGTCCTCACCGGAAGCGTGACGGTCGCGGGGATCGACGCCTCCGTCTCGTCGCTGGACGTGACGGGGCGGCAGGTCGCCACCGTCTTCCAGAACCCCCGCACCCAGTTCTTCACCTCCGAGGTGCGCAGCGAGCTCGCCTTCGGCCCGGAGAACTTCGGAACGGCTCCGGGCACCATCCGCCGTCGTCTGACCGAGGCGGCGCGGCGCACGGGAATCGATGATCTCCTGAGCGCCAGTCTCTTCCGCCTCTCCGGCGGTCAGAAGCAGCTCGTCGCCTGCGCGGCCTCCATGGTCGTGGACCCCCGGGTGCATCTGTTCGACGAGCCCACATCGAACCTGTCCCCGGAGTCGGTGAATCTCCTGCGCGATGTGCTCCTGGACCTGCGCGCCTCGGGTGCGACCATGGTCATCGCCGAGCACCGACTGTCCTACCTGCGCGATGTCGTGGACCGCGTGATCCTGCTCGATGGCGGCAGGATCGTGCGCGAGATGCCCGCCGCACGGCTATGGGCCATGAACGAGCGGGAACGAATCGATCTGGGGTTGCGCGCTCTCCACCCGGTCGAGTCCGCGCATCCCGCTCTCATCCTGCACGCCCGGAAGGCCCCCTCCGACCAGGACGTCCAGATGTCCGGGGTCGGCGCGCGGAGAGATGCACCGCCTTCGACCTTTGGCGGGCTCACGGTGGAGGACCTGAGCTTCTCCTACGGCTCCCACCGAGTCCTCGACATTCCCCGACTCGACCTGCCCCGCGGCCGGGTGACGGCACTGGTCGGCCCCAATGGAGCGGGCAAATCGACTCTCACACGCGTCCTCGTCGGCCTTGAGCGGGCCAAGGGCACGATCCGCCTCGACGGTCGGGCTCTACGTGCCAAGGAGCGGACGAGACTCGGTTACGTCGTCATGCAGGATGTCCATCGCCAGCTCTTCGGCGCCGAGGTGCGCGAGGAGCTCGCCCTGGGAGTGCCGCCCGAAGAGCTCACCGATGGCAGGGTCGAACGGACCCTGGCCGACCACGGCCTGGCGGACGTGGCCGATCGTCATCCCATGTCGTTGTCGGGCGGTCAGAAGCAGCGCCTGGTGATCGCCGCCGCGCGCATGGTCGACAAGGAGATCTATATCTTCGACGAGCCCTCGTCGGGATTGGACTACCGCCATCTGCGCTCCACGGCCCGCACGATCCGCGATCTCGCTGAAGCGGACAAGGTGGTGGTCGTCGTCACCCATGATGAGGAGCTACTCACCGCCTGCGCCGATCGCGTCGTGCAGATGCGCCCGCTGGCGGGGCCGACCGCGTCGACGACGGACTGAGTCCCATCGACCCTCACCCGTAGGTGTCCCGCGGGCCCCTGCCACCGCGAGCAGCACCGAAACGACCATTGCGCCAGGTGGGTCCGACGGGCCCCAGAACTCGGATCTCGACCGCACCGCCGTCGTCCCCCAACGCGTCGATCACCCGTCGTTCGATCGTGGGCAGGAGCAGTCGCAGCTGCTGCGCCCACGCGCTGGAGGAGGCGCGCAGCGTCAGCAGGCCCGGATCGAAGCTCTCGATGACGGCGTGCTCAGCGACCTGCGGCCCGACGAGCTCCCTCCACCGCACCGACACCGATGCCATGGCTAGGTGACCAGCCCAGCCGTGCGTCTCGGCGTAGCGGCGCAGATCGCGCTTGCCGGTGCGCGGATCGAAGCGCGTCGGCCCGGGTCGATCGCGTCCCGGCGGGAGTCCGGGTCCCCGGTCGGTCGGATCATCCTGCGAACCGGACGCGCCTCGCGTTGCACGACGCGCGTCCCAGGCGGCGACGCCGTCCTCACCCGCGGCCTGTCGCGACAGGACCCGACGAGTCTCACCCGCGCCCCACGCATGTCCCCGCTCACGGGCCAGTGCTCGCGCCGCCAGGGCGTCGCCCACCTCACTCACGGCTCACCCCAGAAGCGGAGACGCGGAAACGCGCACCGGTCAATCGGGCGGGCACATCCTCGTCGACGGCCGCCGTGAGCAGCACCTGCTGGGCCCCGGCGACGACATCGGCCAGTGCCGCCCGGCGCCCGGCATCCAAGGAGGCGAAGACGTCGTCGAGGACGAGTACCGGCTCGCCGTCCCCGCCGTAGGCGTCGACATCGCGCCGCAGCATCTCGTAGGAGGCCAACCGCAGCGCCAGCGCCAAGGACCACTGCTCGCCGTGGGAGGCGAAGCCCTTGGCGGGCAGGGCTCCCAGGTGGAGAAGCAGGTCATCGCGGTGCGCGCCGACCAGGTTGGCCCCGCGATCGATCTCGCGCTCCCGCAGCCGGGACATGACCGTCTCCAGGCGCGCAGCGGTGGCCGCGACATCGGCGAGCTCGGCCTCGGCGGCCGTTCGCGCCCCCTCATCGGCCGGATCGGGCTCCGACCGCCCCTCGTGAACCAGCAGGCTGGAACGGTAGACGAGGCGGGCGCTCGACTGCCCCTGGCTGACCCGTTCGTAGGAGCTCATCACCCACGGGCGCAACCGGGCCACGACGTCCACGCGCGCGGCGACGAGCCGTGCTGCCGCCGCGGCCAGCTGAGCGTCCCACACCTCAAGACTGGAGAGCATCGAGGCCGGCACGCCTCCCGAGCGGCGCGCGGCACGAGCCGACTTCAGCAGGCTGGCGCGCTGCGCGAGGATCTTGTCGTGCTCCGCGCGCACCCCGGCCAACGAGGGGCGCAGAGTCACCGCCAGGTCGTCCATGAAACGACGGCGCACCCCGGGCTCCTCGCGGACCAGAGCCAGGTCCTCGGGAGCGAAGACGACAGCGCGCAGAATGCCCAGCAGGGCGCGGGGCCGTGAGGCGGTGCGATTGAGCCGGGCCCGGTTCGCCCTACCCGCGATGATCTCGATCTCCAGGACACTGGGACGCTCGCCGTGGACGACCTTGGCGCGCACGACCGCTCCGCCGGGCTGCGGCTCGCCCGACGCAGCGCGCCGTACCAGGGCGGTGTCCGCACCGGAACGGTGACTCGAGAGAGTCGACAGGTAGGCGATCGCCTCGACGAGGTTGGTCTTGCCCTGCCCATTGGGCCCGATGAAAGCGGTGGGACCGGGTTCAAGGGCGAGCACGAGCTCGTCGTAGGAGCGGAAGTCGTCGAGTGCCAGATCCGAGACGTACACGGGCGCGTGCCCGCCCTGCTCAGGCGCCGAAGCGGATCGGCATGAGCAGGTAGCGGAAGGTCGTGTCCTCCTCTCCGCCGATGGCGCTCATGCCGGTCAGGACCGCGGGCTTGGACGGATGCGTGAAGTCGACCTTGACATAGGGCTGCGTGATCGCAGCGAGGCCGTCGAGCAGGTATCCCGGATTGAAGGCGGTGGCGATGTCCTCGCCCTCCAGATGGGCGACGAGCTGCTCGGAGGCCTGGGCGTCATCGCCCTGTCCGGCGTCCAGCGCGAGGTTGCCGTCGGTGAAGGCCATGTGGATCGGAGTGGATCGGTCGGCGACCAGACTGACTCGGCGCACCGCGCCCATGAGCTCCTCCCGGCCCACGGTCGCGTGGATCGTCGTGGTCTCCGGGAACAGGCGCAGCACCGGGGGGTAGTCGCCGTCGGTGAGCAGGCTCGTGGTGCGACGCCCGCCGGCCTCGAAGCCGATGAGGCTGGACGTGGCTGAGCCGGAGTCGGTCAGCGCCACCGTCACCTCGCCGGTCGATGCCAGTGACTTGGCGACGTCGGACAAGGTGCGGGCCTTGAGCAGGGCGTGCGTCGACAGGCCGGTGTCCTGGGGCGACCAGCTCATCTCACGAACCGCCAGGCGATAGCGATCCGTGGCCATGAGGGTCAGCGATTCGCCGTCGACCTCCATCTGCACGCTCGTCAGCAGGGGCAGGGTCTCGTCGCGGGAGGCCGCGATCGAGACCTGACCGACCGCCTGAGCCAAGTCATGAGCATCGACCGTGCCGGCCACCCCGGGCATGACCGGTAGAGCCGGGTAGTCGTCGGCCGCCATGGCGGCCAGGGAGAAATGCGCGGCGCCGCACGAGACGTTCACCTTCGCGCTCTCGACCTCCAGGTCCACGGGCTTGGACGGGAGGGCCTTGGCGATGTCCGCCAGCAGCCGTCCCGAGACGAGGACGACCCCCTCCTCCTCGACGTCGGCGGCGACCTCGCAGCGAGCCGATACCTCGTAGTCGAAGGACGCCAGGACCAGTGAGGCGCTCGTGGCCTCCAGGCGAACACCCGCCAGGACGGGGACGGGCGGACGGGCCGGCACTGAGCGAGCGGTCCAGGTGACGGCTTCGGCCAGGACGTCGCGGTCGACCCTCAGCTTCATGGGAGCGCCTCCTTGTGTGAGTGTGCGATTCCGTCTCCCGGTCAGGGGTAGGACTATCCAGGGGGAGTCTAGACGTAGGAGGGCGGGGCGCGTCCACATACCGGTATGCCGGTCGATGCGCATCGGGGCGGTGGGGGCCCTCGTACGGGCTGTGGGGGATCGATCATGTGATGGATGATCAGTAGGGGTATTAGGAGATGTGGATTCTGGGGATAAGTCTGTTGCGTCCCGGAAGCGCGCGGGCGGTGGATGTGGAACGACAAGAGAGTGGTTCGGTGGAGGCGACCAGCCACCGGTGGCTTCGCCTGCGCACCCTCCCACGAACCCACGGGTCGAGCCGCTGCTGTCCACACGACGGCCCCGGTTGTCCACCGAAGCGCGCAGGCCCATCCCCAGGGGCTGCCGGAGGTCCGGACGGAGGTCCGGGTGGAGCCATCGGCGTTCCTCGAGGGTCAGCGGGGGGCCTGCGCGGCCTGCTTGATGCGGGCGGTGATCTCCTGGACCTGGTTGTAGGTGTCCCGTCTCTCGGCCATCTGCGTGCTGATCTTGCGACTCGCGCTCATGACGGTCGTATGGTCCTTGCCGCCGAACTCCTTGCCGATCTTGGTCGTCGACATCTCGATGAGCTCGCGGCACAGGTACATGCCGATGTGTCGGGCGTGCACCATCGTCTGCGCCCGGTCCTTGGAGCGCAGGTCCTCGATGGTCAGGCCGAAGTAGTCGGCCGTCTGCGTCATGACCATGGCGGCGGTGATCTCGCCTCCACCGGAGTTGGCGATGATGTCCTTGAGCACCATCTCCGCCAGGGTCTGGTCGATGGGCTGGTCGGTCAGGGAGGCGAAGGCGGTGACGCGGATGAGCGCGCCCTCGAGCTCACGGATGTTGGTGGTGACCCGGCTAGCGATGTACTCCAGGACGGGGAGCGGGAGATCCACGCCTTCGGCGCCGGCCTTGTTGCGCAGGATCGCGGTGCGGGTCTCCAGGGTCGGGGGCTGGACATCGACGGTGAGTCCCGACTCGAAACGCGATAGCAGGCGCTTCTCGAAGCCCTTGAGGTCTTTGGGCGGCAGGTCGGAGGTGAGGACGACCTGCTTGTTGGCCATGTAGAGGGTGTTGAAGGTGTGGAAGAACTCCTCGAGGGTCTGCTCCTTGCCGCCCAGGAACTGGACGTCGTCCACCAGGAGGATGTCGACGTCGCGGTAGCGGCGTTTGAAGTCGTTCATCTTGCCCTCCGCGACGGACGCGATGAAATCCGAGACGAACTCCTCGGAGGAGACGTACTTGATGTTCATCGTCCGGTACAGGGACCGGGCGTGGTTGCCGATGGCGTGCAACAGGTGCGTCTTGCCCAGCCCCGAGCCGCCGTAGATGAACAGCGGGTTGTATCCGCCGCTGGTGCGGTCGGGGGCGGCGTTGCCGGGCTGCTCGGCGACCTTGAGCGCGGCCGCGAAGGCGAAGCGGTTGGAATCGCCCATGACGTAGTTGTCGAAGGTATAGCGGGGATTGAGGTGCGAGCTCCTGTCGAGGGCCTGAGGGTTCTCGGGGCGCGCGAAGGCGGCGGCCGGGTTGGTGACGTAGGACGGCGTCGTCGACTGGAGGGACTGCAGCGACTGGGGACCGGCGGTTTCGGGGGGCATGGGCGGCTCGGCGGCCGGACGGGCGCGAACGACGGGCTCAGGCGCATCGGCCTCGGCCAGCGCCGAGGACAGGTCGGGGGCCTGCGGAGGAAGATGCTGGGCCGGCGGCCGGGCGACGGCGATGGCCGGTGCGGGCGCTCCGGCGTCCAAGGACGTATCGACGATGACCTCGAACGGAACCTCGCTGCCCCAGACCCGTGTGAGAGCCCGGCTGATGATGGCGCGCGCCTCCTCGACCTTGCTCTTGGTGAAGGGCGAGCCAGCGACGAGCACGAGAGTGCCGTCGACGTCGATCACGCGCGTCATCCGGATGATGGAGAGCTTGCCGGTGCTCAGCTCGGTGGAGTCGGACAGGATCTCCAGGACTGACTGCCATTTCGTTGTTGCTTCGTCCGGCACGGCGTGCTCCTGGCGGGTGGGGGCGGTGGAGGTTCACATCATGGAGTTTTTCCACAGGGTTGTCCACACGTGTGTCTAATCCGTCTCCCACCCATGCCCGTCCTGGGCCACCCGGGTCACCCGGCGCGCAGCGCGGGCGCGCCCGCGCTGCGCGCCGAGCCGCCCGCGGAGTCCACAGGTGCCGGTATGAGCAAGTCAACAGGGTGTGGATCGGTGCGGGCCCGACGGGCGACGAGCCCGGTGGTGACGGCGTGTCGGGACTCTCATCGCAGAGGCCGCAGGATCGTTTGACCCTGCGGAAAAGGGGGCCGTATGGTTGCGATGACGTTCGTGCGGAGTCACGTCCCGGTCCTTGGGGCAGCCGGTGCGAGCGACCGTGTCGCGACCCCCGTGATGCACGGTTCCGATCATCCGACCAGGAGTACACCCGTGAGTAAGCGGACTTTTCAGCCGAATAACCGCCACCGTGCCAAGGTGCACGGTTTTCGCAAGCGTATGAGCACCCGCGCCGGCCGAGCCGTTCTCGCCTCGCGTCGTCGCAAGGGTCGCGCGCGTCTCGCTGCCTGAGGTGCTTCCGGCGGCGCATCGAATGCTGCGGAGCGAGGATTTCTTCGCCGCAGTGCGGTTCGGTGCGCGCAGTGGCAGCCGCAGGCTGGTCATTCATTACAGTGCCGGCGAGACCGGGGAGACGACTCCGGCTCTCGTCGGTGTCGTCGTCCCGAAGAAGCAGATCTCGCACGCCGCTCACCGCAACCGGATCAAGCGTCGTGTCCGCGCGCTCATGAGCGCGCGTGTCAGTGGTATCGAGCCGGGCGCTCGGGTTGTCGTTCGCGGCCTCGCCGGGGCCGACGGCGCCACGAGCGCCGAGCTCGGGGATGATCTCGACCGACTGCTCACCCGCAGTCGTGAGGCCGCTCGTCGCGATCGTGAAGAATTGGGGAGTGGTCGCGGGTGAGCAGGAGCGTGATCACCATGATCGGTGCGGTCAACGTGATCCATGATCATGCTGTGCGCGCCGTGATCTGTCCCGTGCGCTTCTACCAGACGAGTATCTCTCCGGCGTTGCCGCGCCGATGCCGCTACTATCCGACGTGCTCCGCCTACGCCGTTGAGGCAGTTCGCGTTCATGGGGTGCTCAAGGGCCTTCTACTGGCTATCTGGCGGCTCGTGCGGTGCAATCCTTTTGCCCTCGGCGGTGTCGATCACGTGCCCGATCCGGGTCGGTGGCGCTATGCCTATCCCCACGATATTCCCCGTTTCGAGGTCGATCGGTCCAGCGACTGATCGACGGCGGGAGCAGACCGGATGTCCCGGTCGGCGGGAGTCGAGCGATCGACGCTCGCCACGCCTTAAAGCAAGGAGTGCAATGGACACGATCCTGTGGCCCCTCAAGGTTGCCGTTGCCTGGGTCATGGTGTATATCCACAAGTTCCTCGTGCTCATCGGCATGGGTGATGGGCCGGGCGCCGCCTGGGTCCTGTCGATCATCGGCTTGACGATCTTCGTGCGTATTCTCATCATGCCGTTGTTCGTCAAGCAGATCCGGGCCAGCCGTGGCATGCAGCTCATGCAGCCCGAGCTCCAGGCGCTCCAGGCGAAGTACAAGGGGAAGAAGGATGCCGCTTCCAAGCAGCGCCAGCAGGAGGAGATGATGGCGCTGTACCGCAAGCATGGGACGAATCCCCTGTCCTCGTGCATGCCGATTCTCATCCAGATGCCGATCTTCTTCGCGCTCTTCCGAGTTCTGGCGAATCTTGAGGCTATTGCTGATCATGCCTATCAGGGACGCGATTCGATAGGTCCGCTCACCGCTGAACTGGCTAATCAGGTTCAGCACTCGACGGTGTTCGGGGCGAGTCTCTCCTCATCCTTCATGAATTCTTCGGATACGACCGTCAAGGTCGTCACGGTCATCATGATCATCGCTATGAGTGCGACTCAGTGGTACACGATGGCGCAACTGAGCATGAAGAATATGCCCGAGTCCTCCAAGAACTCGGACAATCCCATGATGCGCTCCCAGCGCATGATGATGACGATCATGCCCATTTTCTTCGCCTTCACCGGTGTGCAGTTCCAGATTGGTGTGCTGATCTACTGGGTGACGTCGAACCTGTGGACCATGGGGCAGCAGTTCTACACCATCAGTCGCATGCCGGCTCCCGGATCGGAGGCGGAGAAGAAGTTCCGCGCTCGTGAGAATGCCAGGCGTGCGCGTAAGGGCATGCCGTCCCTCGAGGAGGAGGAGCGAGCCAAGGCCGAGGCCGAAGGAACGGCTTCGACCGGCGGTCAACGCGTGCAACCGGTGCGCAAGAACCGCCAGAAGAAGAGTTCCGAACGTTCATCGTCGACTGCGGGGGAAGAGAGCGAGACTGCTGCCGATAAGGGCGACGATGATGTCGCGACGTCCGCTGGGGGTTCTTCGTCCCGTAGGCCTGGAGGGCTGACGGATGAGGAGATCGCACGACGTCGCTACGAGAAGCGTGCACGTGAGCGCAAGCGCGCGGCTGAGCGGCGCAAGGCTCAGAAGAAGAAGCGCCGGAATTGATCTGCAGTTCCGAGACCATTGAGAAGAACGGACTCACCATGAGCGAGAACACCGCCCCGTCCAATGCCGTCGCGCGTCTTGAGGAGGAGGGCGAGGTCGGCGCCGACTACCTCGAGGAACTTCTCGATATCGCCGATCTCGGCGGAGACATCGATATTGACATTGATCACGGTCGGGCGTCCATTGCGGTTGTCGCCTCGGAAGAGGGGGATGCGCGCGAGCTGGCCGATCTCGTCGGACGTGATGGAGAAGTGCTCGAAGCCGTTCAAGAACTGACTCGTCTGGCGGTGCAGACGCGTACCGGCAATCGGTCTCGTCTCATGCTCGACATCAATGGCTACCGTGCCGCACGTCGCGTCGAATTGACGAAGATCGCGCAGGAGGCCGTGAGACGTGTCCGGGCCGCCGGAGAGTCTGTGTCGTTGAGGCCCATGAACCCTTTCGAGCGCAAGGTGTGCCATGATGTGGTGGCCGCTGCGGGATTGGTCTCCGAGTCCGAGGGAGTCGAACCGCATCGTCATGTTGTGGTGATGCTTGCTGGAGAGGATGCCGAGGAGTCCGGCACGTCCGTCGCCGAGGAGGCGGGTTCGCCATCGGACGGCGGCTCTAACGCCTCTGAACGGAACTGAACGTGGTTCGGGATGTCGAGGGCGATGCCCGATCGGCGCAGGATGCAGACGGCTCGGTTGAGGTGGAACGACCCACCGACGAGGCCCGCGAGCTTTTCGGGATCGCCTTCGCGGGCGCGGAGCGTTTCGCCGAGATGCTCGCTGCCGAGGGCGAGTTGCGTGGGCTGGTCGGGCCACGGGAGTTGCCTCGACTGTGGACTCGGCATATTGTGAATTCCGCTGCCGTGGTCCCGTTCTTGCCGGCTCGTGGAACGGTGGCCGATGTTGGTTCAGGTGCGGGATTTCCAGGGATTGTGGTCGCACTTTTGCGGCCGGATCTAGAGGTTGTGCTTATCGAAATTATGGAAAGACGTATTGATTGGCTCGGCGACGTCGTTGACGAGCTCGACCTGGACAATGTCACCCTGCGAAGGGCTCGAGCCGAGGACGTCAAGGAGCGTTTCGATGTCGTTACTGCCCGTGCCGTTGCAAATCTGACCAAATTGGTGCGACTTACGGCGCCGCTTCTTCGCCAGGGAGGAAGTCTGCTGGCGCTCAAGGGTGCGAGGGCCGAGGCCGAGGCCGAAGCTGCGAGGCATGTCGTGAGGAAGGCCGGACTCAAGCCCGCGATCATTCATGAGGTCGTGACGCCGGGAGAGGAGCTCACCAAGGTCGTTCAGGTGCGTCGTCCCCGGCGTTGAGGCGCATCCCGGGTGTGGCGGTTTGTGCTTACGAGAGGCCACCGGTCCGGTACCACGACATGGGGGAACGACCTTCATACGTCTCATTGAGCATGATGCATACGGCGGGGCTGGTCGTCGACGTCGCCGGGCTCACGTAGACTGAAGTACCCGACCCGTGGAGGCGGTCGGGGACGTCGTCCGAGGAGAATGTTTTGTCGGGATCGTCTATCTTCGAGCAGCTGCGTGCCGACCATTCGGCGCTGGAGGAGTTCGCTGGAGTGCGCTTCCCGCATCCGGATCAGACCCGCATCATCGCCGTCGCCAATCAGAAGGGCGGGGTCGGTAAGACATCGACGACGGTCAATGTCGCGGCTGCACTCGCGGAGGCCGGGCTTCATGTGCTTGTCATCGATGCTGATTCTCAGGGCAATGCCTCGACGGCGCTCGGCGTGGCGCATGACGATGAGCAGGTCTCCATCTATGACGTGCTCGTTGACGGGACACGGATCGAGGAGGTGGTCGTGTCGACGCACTTCTCGGAGACTTTGCTGTGCATGCCGGCGACGATTGACGTGGCGGCGATCGAGATCGAGCTCATCAGCACATCAGAGCGCGAGTCTCGTTTGCATCATGCGCTGCAGGAGTACTTGAGGAGCCGGGAGGCCGCAGAGCTTCCCCGTTTGGACTATGTTCTCATCGACTGCCCGCCGAGTCTGGGCCTGATGACGATCAATGCCTTTGTCGCGGCCGGTGAGGTTCTTATTCCTATGCAGGCTGAGTATTACGCCCTGGAAGGCCTGGCTTTGCTCACGCGCTCGGTGGAGCGCATCGCCAGGATCCACAACCCGGCGTTGGCGGTGTCCATGATCGCGTTGACCATGTTCGACAGGCGCACGACTCTGGCTCGCGATGTCGAGGAGGAGGTTCGAACGTACTTCCCCCATGCAACGCTTCATACGCGCATCCCGCGATCGGTACGGGTAGCAGAGGCTCCATCTTTCGGTGCACCTGTGGTCTTCTGGGATCCGCGGTGCTCAGGTGCAGTGGCTTACAAGCAGTTGGCGCAGGAGATCGCCCAGCGCGGAGTGGCTGGCTGGGAGGACTCATTGGTGGTTCGCAGCGATGACGTGGATGACGTCGATGATACGGACGACGCAGACGACGCACAGGAGGCGTGACGATGGCGCAGAAGAGGCGTGGGCTTGGACGGGGACTTCAGGCGCTCATTCCTGAAACGCAGACGGAGACCCCGTCGGCGCGCCCGACGGACGTCTTCTTTCCCGAGTCGCAGGAGCCCTCCGAGAAGAACGTCGACTCGCTCGAGGGCAATGGCACGGGCAGGTCATTGCCGGACCAGGATGACAGCACACAACGTGGCTCGGACGACATCGCAGCGACATTGCTGGCGCCGTCGAAGCGGGCGAGAAGGTCGACGGCGAAGGGTTCTGCACGGCGACATGCGACGAGGCAGGACAGCTCGGAGTCTGGCGGCGGTGCGAAGAAGAAAGCGTCTTCGAGATCGACGCGTACTCGTGCCTCGGAGAGTGTTTCACGTGAAACACCATCGAGGAGGACGACTGAGGAATCCGGGACTCGCCGGAACGACGCTGCGGCCACCAGAACGGAGACGCCTTCCGACACCGAGGTGAAGGGAGCGGCAGAGACTGTGAAGTCTGACGACGCGGTTCCGAAGGTCGACGGTGCTGAGGAAGCGTCGCTCGTTCCGGTTCCGGGAGCAACCTTTGCGGACCTGCCTGTGGGCGTGATCGCCGCCAACCCGCACCAGCCTCGACAGGTCTTCGATGAGGAGGACATCACCGAGCTCGCCGCCTCGATCAAGGAGGTTGGCCTGCTGCAGCCGATTGTCGTGCGCCGGCGCGATCGTGAGGATGGCAGTGACGCCGACTATGAGCTGATCATGGGTGAGCGGCGCTTGCGGGCCGCCAAGGAGGCAGGACTCGAGACGATTCCTGCTGTTGTTCGTTATGCTGCGGATGACGAGTTGCTCAGGGACGCTCTTCTGGAGAACCTGCACCGCGTTCAGCTCAATCCACTGGAGGAGGCGGCTGCTTATCAGCAGCTGCTCGAAGACTTCAACTGCACGCATGCGGAGCTTTCTCAGCGGATCGCGCGTTCGCGGTCGCAGATCTCGAATACGCTGCGCTTGATGAAGCTGCCGCCTCTTGTGCAGCGCAGGCTCGCGGCGGGAGTGATGTCGGCCGGGCACGCTCGGGCACTTCTCGGTCTTCCCGATGCGGCTGCTATGGAGCGCATCGCTCAGCGCATCGTGGCGGAGGGACTGTCGGTCCGAGCAACGGAGGAGCTCGTGGCGTTGCATGATGAGCCCGACTCACGACGGTCCAAGCCACTCCGAAACCGGTCAGCTACCCTTCCGGCGTTGTCAACACGGCTTTCGGATGCATTTGACACACGGGTCAAGGTGACGAGGGGGGCCAAGAAGGGGCGGATCACGATCGAGTTCGCAGGTGATGACGATCTGGCACGTATCGTGACTGCTCTCGCTCCTGGAACTTCTTTGGAAGAGGACTGACATCTCGCGATTGACCGGCGCGACTGTTGGTGAGATTCGTGATGACTCCGCGCCACTGGGGTTCGTCATGTGCGCCCGAGGAATGAGGTTCGTCCGCTCATGCTGATGTATGCGTCTGGTGGACGTCTGAGACGCAAACAACCTGATGCCTGTCATCGGGCGGTCCTAGTGAAGGTTCGACTCTGGTGACGATGCTTGACGATGAGCAACCGGAGAGTGAGTTTCCGGTGGCGGATGCCGGTCTGTTGGTCTGCGTCGACGACGAATGGAGACGTTCCGCGATGAGACGCACGGCGAACTGCAACCGTACGGACGCATGGACAATGACGTCGCATGTCGAGCGCTGGTGATGGCGTGGGATGCGATGACGTGATGGAGAAGCTGTGTGGTCCGTAGAGGCACCGGCTCGTCCACTTCGCCCGGATCAGCGATCCGCACAGAGGGTGTTGGTTCATGTCGATGATGGAGGTCGTGGTTGTCTGACATGCGTGTGGACTGATCCTCCCATCACGGAATGCACTCGTTCGAGGTGAGCGTCTTACCGAGATTCGGTGCCTATGATGGCATCACGGACGTGGCCATCGGTTTCACGTGAAACACCATGCCGCTGCGCGCCAGGCGTGTTCACTGGATCCACTCCCAGGTACTTCTTCCATGCGAAAGCGGCTGGCCTGGGTGACTGGCTCCACGAGATGCGGCTGAGGGTTCGTCGTATGTGGTCCCAGGTGGGTGTGCCGCTGCGATGAGATCGTCTTCGAATCCTTCGGAGCGGTAGATCTTGTTGATGAGGAGAGCCAGCGGTGAGGCTTTCCGAGCGAACAGGGATTCTTGGCAGGATCTCACCTTCGTCTCAATGTGGGGATCGGTCGGGGCCAGGCTATGGGGCGAAGCCCATGCGCGGTGGTCGTTGCTAGATTCAGGTACGGGTTCCAGAGCCTGCGAGAGTAGAGGGAGTAGAGGCACGATATCCGTGACTGACTCGGCTGACCAGGCCAGAACGGTAGGGGCGGGGTGCAGGTGGCTGCATGTGACAGGACGCGGTGACCAGTCGCTCGTCGTCGGCGCGGATGTCTGCGGCGGGGTGAGACAGTGACCAGTTGGCTACTGGTGCTTTGGCGTGGGGGTGGGCACTTGCTTCATCGTGCCTGGCCACTCACAGTGAGAAACGCTCTTGTCCGACAATGCGCAGTGCAATGATGCTGCTGTTGTTCGCTGGTGCATCCCGGCAGGGTGGGTATCGCCATCAGGGTGATGATCTCGGTGTGGCGATGGGTGACGGGGGCGATGGGCGTCCGTAATCACGGTTGCAAAGCCTCGCACGGCTCGCCGGCGAGCCGTCAGCCGTGATCCGGGATGTGCTGATGAGGAGGTGGCGGGTCTGGTTCACCTTTCTCAGTTTCTCAGGCTCCCGGTGCGTGAAGAGACAGGGACATTGCGCACCGGTTCTGCGATGCTCTGCTTCTTCCGGTCCAGTGGTCTTGCCGATACTGCATTGAGGAAGGTGGGGAACATGGAGAGGGGCAACGTGGGAGCAATCCTGCGCCGTGCTGCGGGCGACTGCTTCGAGCGGAGGCATCCGAGTTTGTTTCGCTCGCTTCTGGCCCATCCCGACAGGATGAATCCGCGTCGATCAGAGATGTGCACTGGTGAATGACGTTGTTGCGGTTTCAGGGTTCTACGAACGTTGGATCAGAGGATCTTCGCATGGTCGATCCGATTTCCTTTAGGAATCAACTTGTTGACTCATGGAACAGGAAAGGTCGTTTCGGCACTACCACGATCTCACAGTACTGAAGTGATGTCGTTACGGCACTCGTGTGTCGCATTCGTTCCTGAGCCGGTCTACGCTTTACATGTGTTGTATGTGAGCATCCAGGTCAAAGGGGGAAGTGCTTCGAATGGCGAATGAGTAGGTGGTTGACGGGCTCACGAGTCCTGCGCAGGTGGCGAAAACAGTTCTCCCTCATTGACCGCAACTGACGAAGTGCATGAGTCTCGTCGTCGAGTCCTTCGGGGTGTCATGACATCATCTTTTCGGCATCGGTCTGCTTGAACCTGGTTGACATAGGCACTCTTGTCCATGAATTACGTATTCATGACCGTCCTGAGTCGTTGTTTCACGTGAAACATCAGCACCGCGAACTGGTTCTCGTTCCGTTGTGGCGGCGGAGTGTTGGGGAGCTTGTCTTGTAGATGCCGGCTGCTGTACGAAGGAGTGAATGGAAATCACGCGTGCTGATGGCTCAGCTGAGGGATGGCGATCCTCTCGAGGTCGTATGCGAGTTCATTCCTGGATATATGGAGGGTAGGAGACGTGTAGTGCTCCGCATGTCGCTGTCAGCCGGTGACGGTTGGGGCGTGCCCTTGGCCAGAGGTTGTGCCGGTGCTGCAGTTGTCAGCGATGAGTGGGAACTCCTTTTCGAACTCAGGCAGAATCGGATGTCGAGAAGGCGCTACGGGCCTTTGCCGATCACGTCGGGGTACGCCCACGGCAGTTCAGGAGCGATGTTCGCCTCCAGCGCGCCGCGTTCGGTTCCGGTTGCGGCATCTGCGAATCGCATCGGAATGTCGCAGGGCCTGTCTGCGGAGACTCGCACATAGCAGCCAATGAGCCGGGCCTCATCGACGGTTTCACGTGGAACCTAGACCGACTAATATGCGTGTGTGAGTGCTGGAAGGACGGTTACTCGCAGTCGGGGTACCTTCCCGGAAGATCTCTACAGGAAGAGTTCCACGGGACGCGGTCGCGGTCCTAGAAGACTGATGTCGCCGATTCATACTCCCTACTCTGCGTTCCCGGGAGATTCATATAGGTGACTGACGCTCGGAGAATCTTGACGCAACGAGCGCGATGAGCACCATCCACATGTAGGAATCCTGATGGTCATTGATACGTGGAAGTCGCTCATGACGACCTACTGCCGCTCACAGCGCTATGTGAGCGGATAGAGCCCCGCGCGATAGCGAGAACTGCTCGCCGAATCGTTCTCGGGAGGATCAATGAGCTCCTTCTACTGAGTGGCCGCGTCGATGCGAGTTCGCCAGAGGAGTCCGTCTCCAGTTGTGCAAGACAGAAGAGGGGGTCCCTTGAGGGACAGAGCCGGTTGCACGTCATGTCATGCTGTAGATGAGGCCTTCTCTCAGTGACCCGGCCGTCTGTCGATGAGGCCATACCATGTACTGGCCCGAGTGATGCGACGACATGCTGAGGTCCAACAGGCACAGTCGCGGGGCCTGTGCGGTCCACTCGACGCCGCTGACGGTTTTCGCCATAGTGATTCCTTGATCCTCGATCATGGTTTCACGTGAAACAGAGACGGGCTCCTATGGGGCCGGGACGATGAGGTGGAATGAATGACGTAAACCGCATTGAAGCGCTTCGTGTGGTACACATGCCCGGGTCGTATGTACCTTGGGGTTGACCGGTAGAAGGCCGGCTGGCCAAACGACCTGCGACGGGACGGCCGACCGCTGCTCAGGATGAGCACAACGACCGATAGGGTTACGTGAGTCAGGGCGCTGTTGAGAGTCAGCATCAGAGATACTGGGAACGGTGGGAACGGTGCAACGCGGTCCGAACAGTTGATGACACTCGAGGTGACTGGCTATCCGCCTTCTGCGACGGCACATTCCGTTGGCGGGGCTTGCATGTGCGTATGCGCTGCCTTTGTGGCGTGCGGGTCGTTGTGAAGGTTCGATGTCGACGTCTGTTGGAGTGCTTGGGGGGAGGCGTAGGCAGGAGCAAGACTCGATCTATAAACAGCCGATGGAGTAACAGGTGCCCCCAAAAGTGGCGCTCTGGAACGTGGAGACGAGTGGGACGGTGACGCATCAAGCACGCGATTCGAGGATGATCGTTTGCGAGCCATGTGAAATACTTCAGCTTCTCGTAATATCCGGCGCTCGTCAGTGACGACCGACCGCCATTTGGCAGCATCACCTTTCATGACTCCTGGGCGTACGGATCTCGCGCAGGCTTGGACCGCTCTGCGCGGATTGGTGCTGGCCAAGGCGGTGTTTCACGTGGAACATCCTGCTGCGAGGTGTCGAGTTGCAGGTCTCACCACATGTGGAGACGTCGCCGCTGCAGTGTATGACATCGAGAGCTGCAGAAGGAGACCTGAGAGCCGGGGCACCCACTATTAAAAGGTCCTACGGTAGACACCGTTCAGGAGACGAAGACAATGAAGTATCCCTGAATAAACGGGTGATTGTCACGTCGCCCTGCGCTCGTTGTGGCAATGTTCAATCGCATCATGTGCGATAGAGGTCCGGGCGCAACGGAAGCACGGTCATCATCATCGACCCCCGTCGCGGCACGGTAGCCTGTCGATGAGTAATCGGTGAGTCTGCTAAGTCCGGAACGCTGTAAGTGCGGGTGGCGAAGTTGCTGACGTTGGTCGCTGTCAACAGCGGGGAGAGAATCCGGACGACGCGTGATGGTTGATGGTCACTGGTCATGACATGGATGTACATGGAGTCTGCTCCACTGCGACCCCTGGGGCGCTCGACGGACAACACTCGGACTCGCTTCCTCGCGTGCTGTCACGTGGTGGCACGCGGAGAAAACCTTCTCATGAGCACCGTGTCCGGCGATCAGGTCGGCCTTTCCACGAGAGCGACCATAGCGTCCATGAGGGAGAGCGATATGCTCAGCAGGCCGGACGTCCTCGTCGCATAGGCGTTCATGTCCGACGGGGTTTCGCAAGGATCACCGATCCGACTGAGTGCAACGGGCATTCGTCCCGATACATGTTCGCGACGTTCAACGTGGCATCATCTCCTGGACATGGTGACTGTCTCTGCGGCACGGTATGCGTCCGTGATCGGCTGAGGACATCGAGCAGTGGTCTTAGACGATCCTGGGTTGCAGTCAGTGCATGGCCGAACCGCGCTCGTCCGTGTTGGCATCCCTACGCACCGCTTCTATCTGAACGCCTATACATGACATGGTCGCGACTGCGTGTGTCGAGGTCTTCACAGGAGAGCGAGAGAGGCCTTGTGTTTCACGCGAAACCACAAGATGATCGCTGAGGATTAACGTAACTGTCGGTGTCAATCATATGAACTGGATTCTCTGCGATTCAGGTCCCCTTCCCCGCGGTGGTCATGTTGTCCATGTCATTGTGACTACTTGTCGTGTGAATAGCGGTCTCTACAGCCTAGTTGATCAACGGCCGTAGATTCGAGGCAGACGCAGATCACCTGTGCTCCTCGTTCTGCGAACGACCCCGGTCTAAGTGCCGCAATAGACGAGCACATCGCCGCTATACTATTGGTGACCTATTTTTCTTGATATTTTAATAGGAAATGTGATTAGTCGCACGATGCACACGTCAGTGACGGTGCCATACGGCCGGTCCCATACGCGCATGTCCGAGGGACGCAACCAACATTCTGATCGCGTGGTGGGCACGTGCGGTCGTCAAGCGTCAGGAGAAAACCGTCATCTCGGAGGCTCGATGATGGAGGTGACGTGCTGGAAGCAGCACAATAGGAAGGCCATGACCCCCTTCATCAGAGCTCGGCGCATCGTCAAGCAGACCATGCTCATGCTGCGTAAGCACCAGCAGAGGACCAGGTCCGGGCTCGCAACCTCCCGACGCGACTGACAAGTGGCCGTGCACGCGCTCCGCTGCTCGAGGATCCTATCGACAGGTGTCACTCCAGTTGCTGCCGAGCGGCGGCATGGCCTGTCCTATCTGAATCGTCATCCCAGCTGATCCGTCCTACTCCACAGCACCGGGGATCTGTCGTATCCGGTGTCGAGGAAATGATGGTTCACAGTGCGGCGAGCAACCTGATCGACTGCTTTCCCGAGCGGAGATGTTTCACGTGAAACACACCGCCCTCGACAACCCTGACTCTTCGTGAACCGGAGGATGCTATGAGATCGGAAGTCCGATCAAGGGCGGACGAACGGATGATGGACGAGCGTGTTGTACAGACCGGGTAGATCGCCTGCTACGTCGGCCGCCAAAGGCAGCAACGATGTCTCGGTCATGCCCGGTATGACGTTCACGTCGATGAACCAAGGCGTACCATCCTCATCAAGGATCAGATCGGTACGGGACAGGTTGCCGAGACCGAGTGTCTGATGCACAGTCACCGCAGTGTCCTGGACCCGCTCGACCAGTTCAGAACTGAGTCGTGCGGGAACGAAGTACTCCGAGCGGCCGGGGTTGTACCTGGCGTCGAAGTCGTACTGCCCTTCCGAGACCACTTCGACAGGTGGAAGTGCTCGTGGTCCGTCTCCCGCGTCGATGACTGAGATGGCCACCTCCGTGCCAACGATATATTGCTCGATGAGGGCACGCTCGTCATACGCGAAACACGACACCATGGCGTTGCGAAGTTGGTCCGCATCACGGGCCAAGGAAACGCCGAGACCGGAACCGCCCTGATTCGGTTTGACGATGACTGGGAGACCAAGGTGCGATGTGACGATGCCGAGTACTTCCTGGGCCCCGAGTTGGGAGAAGTAGACTTTCGGCAAGGTGAGTGAGTCCGGTGTTGCCACTCCTCCCGATCTCACCGTGGCCTTCGCCGTCGGTTTGAATGAGGCTCGTTGACAGCCGTCCGAATGCGTCCCCACATAGGGCAATCCAAGAGCGATCAGCACGTTCTGGAGACCGCCGTCCTCCCCGTGCCCACCATGGACAAGCGGCCACACGACGTCGGGTCCGAATGCACGGAGCGACGAAATGGTGCGAGCATCGACGTCGAGGACAAGCACGGTATGTCCCAGATGCTTGAGAGTGGATGCGACCCGGCGCCCGGAGCGAAGAGAGACATCGCGTTCGTGGCTCAGTCCGCCGGCGAGGACCGCGATACGTAGTGGTTCGGTTGTGATGGACATGCGTGTCGATTCGGTCGGCTCAATCATGGTGCATCCTCAGATCTGGTCCGGAGCGGGAGCGGAAACGCCTTCAGCGAAACGAGTATGCAACATGTGCGACGGACCGAAGAGATTGATGAGCTCGAGGTCATGCGTAATGACCTCGGAGAGCCGTCGCACTCCCTCGCGAATCTCCGTGGGCTCGGGGTAGCAGAAGGACAGTCGGACATGATCATGGCCTGAGACTCCTCCGGAGTAGAAGGCAGTACCCGAGACATAGGCGACGAGATTGGTGACCGCACGCGGCAGCATGTCCTTGGCGTCCAGTCCGTCAGGCAGACCAACCCACACATAGAAGCCGCCTGCGGGCACGTTCCATGTGCACATGGGCGTGAACTCCCCTAGCGCGGAGATCATGGCGTCACGACGTCCGCGATACATTCCTCGGAACTCCTCGATCTGGTTCTTCCAGTCGAAGTTCTCCAAGTATGTGGAGACGGAGTACTGACCGACCGAGCTCGGGCAGAGGATCGCTGCCTCGGAGGCCAGTTTCATCTTCTCCCCGACAGCGGGCGGAGCCACTGCCCAGCCGACCCTGTAGCCGGGTGCGAAGATCTTCGAGAAGGAACCGAGGTAGACGACGTCGTTCGGGGCGAGGGTCTTGAGAGCCGTGTAGGTCTGCCCCTCGAAGCCCAGCAGGCCGTACGGATTGTCTTCGATGACCAGGACATGGTGCCGTCGGCAGATGTCGATGATCGTGGGCCGGCGATCCTCGGACAATGTGACACCGGCGGGATTGTGGAAATTCGGAAGACAGTAGAAGAACTTGATGCGCCTGCCTTCGCGTTCCAGACGCAGAATCATCTCATCCAGCGCCTCCGGTATGACGCCGTCGGCATCGATCTCAACCTGTTGGACGTCGGCCTGATAGGTGGCGAAGATCGACAGCGAACCGACGTAGGTCGGCGCCTCGGTGAGGATGACATCTCCTGGATCGATGAAGAGCTCGGTGACAATGTCAACGGCCTGCTGAGAACCGGTGGTGACGATGACATCCTCGGGGTCGGCGTCGATGCCTTCGAGCTCCATGATCTCGGGAATCTGCTCACGCAAACGAGGAAGTCCCTGCCCGTTACCGTACTGAAGCGCTCGTCCCCCATCCTTGCGGATCATTCGAGCGGTGGCCTCGGCGAGTCGATCGAGAGGCAAATCCTTGAGATTGGGCATTCCACCGGCGAGAGAGACGACTTCAGGACGCGCGGCCACAGCGAAGAGCGACCGGGTCTCGGAGGCGCGCAGACCATGGGCGCGGGCGGCATAGTTGTCCAGCCACGGGTCCAGTCGGTTCCCCTTCACGTGGGCCGCATCAGTCACGTCGTCGTCCTTCCCCTGACAGGTACCGCCGTAGGGGCCAGTCTGCCACGGTAACAGGGACCTTGCTGGTCCGTCCTCGGAATGGACTGGGGTCACTGAGCTCACCCCTCGATCCCGGTGGTACTCCGCGCCCGGCAAGCGACCCGCTCTACGATGTTTCACGTGAAACCCGAGAAGGACGGTGTCGGGTGCGCGGCGAGGATGTGAAGAGCACAATGGTAGGACAGGTCCCCTCTCCCCCGGGTGCGGGGCCACAGCAGCAGGACATGAAGATGGAAATGCCGCATGAGCGATCAGAACGGGGATCGGGACGCGCGTACAGAGCGTGAGAAGTTGGAGGCCGGGGACCTCTACTGTTTCCTGGATGCGGAGGTTGCGGCGCGCAAGCAATCCGCTGTCGTGGCATGCCGGCATTTCAACGACGCCGATCCCACTGATGTTGAGGCCCAGACTCGCATCGTGCGAGAACTATTCGGCTCGGCTGGCGAGAATCTCTCTGTGCAGCAGCCGTTCAGATGCGATTATGGTCCCAACATTCATGTTGGCGATGGCTTCCTCGCCAACTACAACGTGACCATTCTTGATATCGCTCCGGTGGTCATCGGTGACCATGTCATGATCGGTCCGAACACACTCATCACGACCGTGGGCCACCCTCTGGATCCCGTGGGACGACGGGCCAAACTCGGCCAGGCATCACCCGTGCGCCTAGGCGATGACGTGTGGCTCGGGGGAAACGTCGTCATTCTGCCTGGAGTCACGATCGGAAACAACGTTGTCGTTGCGGCGGGTGCGGTCGTGTCCAAGAGCATTCCGGACAACCGCATTGCAGGTGGAGTTCCGGCCCGTGTGATTCGGCAACTTGATGTTGAGACAGCGGAATAACACTGTTACGTCAAACGAGCGCCCGGGTGCATTCAGGTTTTGATTTTGCAGCTACATGTGTAATGCATTTTTCGCAATCAGGGTGCGTAGAGGAGTCGTGTCATTGGAGATCGTGATGACGTGCTGAGGTCGATCCAGAAGAGCGGCGATCTCCGTCGTGCGCATGTACTCGGTTCCCAGTGCCTCGGCGATGGTCTCACCGAACTTCGCAGCCTTCGCCGTCTCGAGAACCAGGGTCGGAACGTCTGGCTCCATGAGTCGGAGCGCTATCGCGATGCCGTCAGCCGTGTGCGGATCGATGAGTTCGCCCGCGGCCGAGTGCACGAAACGAATTGTCGCAAGACGATCGGCGTGAGTGGACGAGCCCGAGACGAAGCCGAACTGTGCGCTCAGGCGCGTGACATGATCGGACAGGTCGAGAACACCGTTCGCCTCCAGCGCGGGCCAGCGCCGCTCGAACTCCTCCGGGCCGAGCAGCTGCCAGATGAACCGCTCGAGATTCGAGGCCTTGGAGATGTCCATGGACGGACTCGAGGTCGCCAGAGTCTCCGCGCTTCCCCGCGGACGGTAGACGCCCGTCGAGAAGAACTCCTCCAGCACATTGTTCTCGTTGGTGGCCAGGATGAGACGCCGGATCGGCACCCCCATTGCGCGAGCGAGGTGACCGGCGTAGATATTGCCGAAGTTCCCGCTGGGCACGGCGACATCCACGACATCGTCGGAGCGCGTCCCCTTCCCCATGGCGTCGGTCACTCGCAGCCAGGCCCAGATGTAGTAGACGACCTGCGCGGCGATGCGCCCGATATTGATGGAGTTGACCGCGCCGATGGAGTGGGCGGCCTTGAAGGCCGCATCGTTGTTGAGCGCCTTGACGAGGTTCTGACAGTCGTCGAAGACGCCGTCCACCGCGATGTTGTGGATGTTGGCGTCATCGAGCGAGTACATCTGAGCGCGCTGGACATCGCTCATCCGGCCCAGTGGCGAGAGCATGAAGACGGCGACTCCGTCCTGCCCCCGGAAGGCGTGCTCGGCGGCTGAACCGGTGTCGCCGCTCGTAGCGCCGAGGATATTGAGGACTCTGCCCTCGCGATCCAGCACGTACGGGATCGCCTGGCCCAGGAACTGCATGGCCAGGTCCTTGAAGGCCATGGTCGGGCCTTCGGAGAGGCCGACGATCGTGAGTCCGTCGGCGATGTCGTCGATTCGACGGACGGGTACGACGGGGGCCGGGAATCGCTCGGGCCCGTAGGCAGCAGCCGTCAGGGCACTGAGGTCCCGGGATGGGATGTCCGTGGCGAATAGACCAATGACATCAGCGGCCAGTTCGGAGTAGTTCGACGACCGCCACTGCTCGAGCTGCTCGCGGCCGATCGCGGGAATGCTCTCCGGCACGACCAGGCCACCATCGGGCGCGAGACCGGACAGCAGCACATCGGTGAAGCCTGCGGGGATCATGCCCCCGCGGGTGGAGATGAAACGCATGAGTCCGCCTTCGCGTCGTCGGAGTGCGAGTACGTTCGAGTCTATCGGGCAGTGCTCCATTCGCCCTCTCGGAACGCATCGCCCCGCCCGGAGCGTGGATGGTACCGATGATGATAAGCCGGTACCATCCACGTCCCGGGATCGGAGTGGGATCGACGGGTCAGCCGATGGCCTTCTCGACCTCCTTGGCGAAGGAGCCCTTGGGGCGCGAGCCGGAGAACTGGTGGACGACCTGTCCATCGCGCACGACGGCGAATGTCGGGATCGAGCTGACGCCGAAGGAACGGGCGGTGCCCGGGTTGTCATCGACGTCGATCTTCACGAACTTGGCGCGTCCTTCCAGGCCGGCGGCGACCTCATCGATGACCGGTGCCATCTGACGGCACGGACCGCACCACTCGGCCCAGAAGTCGATGACGACGGGCACCTCCGACTTCAGCACCTCGGAGTCGAATGTGGCGTCGGTGACGGCAAGTGTGTTGGACATGGAATTCTCCTTCGACGGGTCTGATGCCGGGTCAGACGTTGAGAGTGGTGAGGTAGTGCTCGGCGTCCAGCGCCGCGCGACAGCCGGAGCCAGCGGCTGTAATCGCTTGCTGGTAGTGCGGGTCGGCGACGTCGCCGCAGGCGAAGACGCCGGGAATTGCGGTGCGCTGGGACGGCGCCTGAACGGCGATGTAACCGGCGTCATCGAGGTCGAGAACGCCGGACACCAGCTCGGAGCGCGGAATCTGGCCGATGGCCACGAACAGGCCCGCGGCGGGGATGTCGCGCCGCTCGCCGGTGACCACATCCTCCAGAGTCACTGACGTCAGGGCGTCCTGACCGTTCAGAGCGACGACCCTGGAGTTCCAGGCGAAGTCGATCGCCGGGTCGCCTTGTGCCCGCTCGGCCATGACGGCGCTGGCGCGCAGCTCGTCGCGGCGATGGACGACCGTGACGGACGAGCCGAAGCGGGACAAGAAGAGCGCCTCCTCCATGGCGGAGTCCCCTCCGCCGACCACGACGATCGGCTGGTCCTTGAAGAAGAAGCCGTCGCACGTGGCGCAGTAGGACACTCCGTGCCCCGAGAGCCGATCCTCGTCCGCCAGGCCCAGTTTGCGGTATTCCGAACCGGTCGAGATGATGACGGTGCGCGCCTCGTAAACAGCGTCATCGGTGGTGACGCGCTTGATGCCGCTTGTGAGATCGAGCGCCGTGACATCCTCGTGGCGAACGTCGGCCCCGAAGCGCTCGGCCTGCTCCTGCATCCGGGTCATGAGCTCGGGGCCCATGACTCCGTCGATGAAGCCGGGGTAGTTCTCGACCTCGGTGGTGTTCATGAGCGCGCCTCCGGCTGTCACGGAGCCTGCGAGGACCACCGGGCTCAGTTGGGCACGTGCGGCATAGATCGCGGCGGTGTAGCCGGCCGGACCGGAACCGACGATGACGACGTCGTGGACCATGACTCTTCGGATTCTCCTGCACTAACGGGCGTAACGGGTTCGGGCGTGACCGCCTCGCGAGTTAGAACTAATGATGAGAGACAGATCTTCCCTAAGACGCTCTTATTTAAGAGTGATCTCTGACACGCTGATTTTGAGTTCGCCGTCCGGAGCTGTCGGGGGGTCCGTCACCCATATGACGATCGACTGAGTCGATGTCGCCGGGAAGGTGAAGCTCGTGGTGCCCGAGGTGAAGGCGCCCTCGGCCAGGACTGTGCCGCCGGTCGGGTCACCAGGAGTCGTGGCCCGGATCTGGACGTTCCCGCCCTGGCCCGTGCCTTGGATGTCGATGCCCGAGACCTCGGTCGCCTGCTCGAGGGAGACGGCGATGCCCGTGCCGCCCTTGAGGTTGCCGAACTTGGCGCCGTAGTAGTGCTGGGAGTACCAGGTCGTGGAGGTGTTGCCATCGACGGCCAGGCCCTCGTTCTCAGGATGGTCCCCCTGACCCCCGGACGAGTCCACCGACTGCGCGCCGGTGATCCTGATGGGCGCGCTGGTGGGGGTACTGCTGTCCGGCGACGACTGCTGGTCATCCTGCGCGGCCGCAGCCGTGGTCGGCACCGTGCTGGCGGCCGGAACATCGGGGTCGGTGAAGCTCAGATTGAGCAGGCCGAGGATGCTGTTGACCGCGAAGATCACCCCCACCACCATGACGACGAGCATGCCGCTGATCACCGCGATGGTGGTGCGGGATATCGAGCGCGAGACCTCGTCGTCCTCGTCCTCGTCGTCGGCGCGCAGCGTCCCGGCCGTGTTGACCGGTGGACTCGCCGGCTGCACGGCCGGCGGGATCGCGGAGAAGTCCCGCATCTCATTGCCGGCCTGCGGGGCGGCCGGCGGCGAGGAGATCGGCGACGACGTGGCGGCGGATGGTGCGAAGCTTCGAGGCGTCTGGGGCGCAGTGGTCTGGGACAGCGCATCGGCCTGCGGCTCGCCGGGGGACGGATCGGCCGCCGCGGCGGCGGGCGACTCGTGCGTCGAGGACGCTCGACGCAGGCGCGAGAGCACTCCCCGTAGCGCGGGTTCGGGCGTGCCGTCGGGTGAGGACGACGCGGCGGAGTCAGCGGTCGTCCGCGGCAGGAGGGAGGCGTCCCATGATCCGAGCGCCCTGGCGACGTGAGATGCCGACGCGGGTCCCTCTCCCGCCCAGGTGCGGGCCACCAGGTCATCGAGGTCGCCGTCGTCCGGGTTCATGGACGTCGCCAGCATGGAGGGCGGTACCGGTGCCCCGTCGGACGTCGTGGGCGCGGAGGGGAGCCCCGCGCGCTTGCCCGGCCAGCGCTTCGTCAGGCCGTAGTAGAGCAGTTCGACCAGGGCGCGGGCATCAATGCGATCGGCCTCCAGCGGATCGGAGGCGGCCTTGGCGTCCAGGCCGAGAATCGCCGCCTCGACGCCGATGCCGGTGACCTGGACAGTGCCGTTGGGGCGGAGCCGGACGGACTCGGGAGACAGATTCAGGTGATGCAGACCTCGACGGGAGCAGGCCTCCAGCGCCTGGGCGATCTCGCCGACGATGGCGCGCACCTGAGCGGCCTCCAGCCCCTGGCCGACCAGCTCGGACAGAGGACGTCCGTCGGCGGGCTCGGTGACGATGAAGGCGGGATGGTCCGTCTCGACGTCGAAGACCCGCTGGATGCGTTCGTCCTCGACGAGAACGGCTCGACTGGCCGACTCCAGGACCTCGGCCCGGTGAGGAGTCGCGTCGGTGAGCATGAGGACCGTCACCGTGCGGTCCAGGATCGTGTCTCGTCCGACATGGCGGACTACTCGTGGAAGCGTCGCGGGCAGAGTGGCGGCCAGGGCATAGCGTCCTGTGCCGATGGGGGTTGCGTCCGTCATGAGGTTCCCTCCTCCCGTGCCAAGGAGCCCCAGTGCATGCGGAGCGAGTGTACCGGGCGTGAACGCCCGGACGGAGGCCGCTTGGATGGCCAGATCCGCGAATGTGGGGGGTGGCGCCGGAATCGCAGGCGGTGGAGCTGGTGCTGGGCGCGGGGCGTCCACGGCTCTCAGCATGGGTCTGTAGGTGGGCGGGTAGGACGGCGGGAGCTCGGTGCCCGCCCGGTCGGCCGAGGTCGGTGCCAGGACATGGGCCAGGTGCAGAACCGCCTCGCCCGCGCGTCCCGGCAGGAGTCGTCCGATCTTGGCCACGATGCGCGATAGTGGGACGAAGAGCACACCGAGCTCCTCGACATGCAGCACGCGTGCGGCCACGAGATACGTGACCGTCATGAGGAGGGCGGCTACGAGGACGGTGAGCATGGCGTCCGTCGGCCTGGAGCCGGTCAGAGAGCCATCGGCCGGTCCCAGGAGCGCTCGCACGCCCAGCCCTACGAGGACCGCGGGCGTTGCGGCTGCCCCCAGACGACCGTAGGTCGTGATGACGCGACGGCCGTCCAGATCGGGCAGGTGCCGTCTGATGAGCGGGATCACCACCGCCGAGCCGCCCAGCTGACTGAGCATGGAGCCCACCGCGGCCCAGGTCATCCAGTGATTCGCCGGCGCCAGTGCGTAGGCCGCCAGGCAGACGACGGCAGGGATGACGCCCACGACGGTATCGGCTATGAGCAGCCGCTTCGTGTCCGCGTAGGCCAGCATGACGCGCTGGGTCGTGAACCAGATGCCCTGGAAGATGATGCCCACCGCCAGCACCGCCAGGATCGGGCCCGCGGCCGTCGCCTCGGCCAGGGACAGCGAGGGGACGAAGAGCTGGAGCGAGGGCGTGGCCAGGGTTCCGATGCCCGCGGCGAACAGGATGGTGAACACCGCTACGCTGCGCAGGCCCAGTGACAGGTCGTCACGCACGCCTCTGCGGTCGCCGGCGGCGGCCTTCTCACTCATGCGTGTGAACAGGGCGGTGATGATGGATGTCGTCACCAGTGACTGCGGGAGCATGTAGACCAGCTGGGTGTTGTCGTACAGCGTCTTGGACGGCACGATCTGATCGGCGTACCTGGCCGACTCCGCCGCGGTGACGGCCTGGGACCCCAGGTTCGCCGTCGCTATGTCGCCCAGTGAGACCACGGCCGTGCCGAGCAGCGCCCACAGCGCCACCTTCGACATCGTTCCCAGGCCCATGCCCCGCACACCCCATACGAAGCGCGGGTGGAAGCCCGAGCGCACCAGGGGTATGTACAGGATGAGGGCCTGCACGGCGATGCCCGCCGTCGTCGTGCCCCCGACCAGGGCGATGCGACCGGCGTCCCATATGCCCGGGTCCTGGCCGGAGGTGTAGCGGCCGTAGATGTGCAGGTAGGCCATGATCGAGGCGATCGAGATCACGTTGTTCAGGACCGGGGACCACATGTAGGGCCCGAAGCTCGACCTCGCGTTGAGCACCTGCCCCCACAGGGCGTACAGGCCGTAGAAGAAGATCTGCGGCATGCACCAGAAGGCGAAGGCGAAGGCGAGGGGCTGCCAGCGGTCCAGTCCCGAGGCGTAGAGCATGATGACCAGCGGCGCCGCCACCGTCAGCACGGCGGATACCGTGGCCATGGCGACGGAGGCCGCCGTCAGCAGCCGGTTGACGAGCTCCTCCCCGTTGCGCTGACGCAGCGCCTGCACGATCTGCGGAACGAGGATCGCGTTGAGCACGCCCCCGATCACCAGGTTGTAGAGCTGGGTGGGCAGGTTGTTCGCGATATTGAAGGCCTCGGCGGCGCCCGACGCCGTCGCGCCCAGGGCGGCGATCAGCAGCGCGTTGCGCACCAGCCCCAGAAGGCGGCTGGCCAGCGTGCCCGCCGCCATCACAGCACTCGAACGGGCGATCGATGAGCTCTTGTCGCTGCCGCTCATGTCTTCTCCTCGATGCGGGGGACGGGCGCTGCCGTGCGCCGCCCGCGGCGCACGGTTCGCACGATGCCGCCAACGAGCAGGATGGCGAGTCCCGCGCCCATCGCCCGGGTACCTCTGGACTCCCAGTCGGCATGCACGCGCATATGGATGGTCTGCGGCGCTCCGACCGCGGTTCCGTCGGCGGCCAGCAGCATGATGGTCAGGTCGACGTCTCCGCTGCCCACCGCCCTGACCGGCACGGTGGCGTTCGCCTGGCCGTCCGCCGGGACCGTGAGCGGGATGTCCTCGACGGTCTGCAGTCGCGCCGAGCCGGATAGCAGGCGCACCACGACGGTGGCGTCCTGGTTCAGGGACGAGGTGATGCGCACCGGCAGATTGGCCTCGGAGGCGATCAGGTTGATCGTTCGCGATGGCACTGCCGTGAGCCCCGTGGTCACCGCCGTGCCGCGCTCGCGGGCCGATTCCGCCATGTCTGTGCGACCCGCCGGGTCCGATCGCCACACGGAGGACGCGGTGCGCACCACGACCTCGGAGGCCGAGCCGATCGCCGCCCGAGGATCGGGGAGGATCGAGGTCACCGAGGTGAGGTAGTCCCGAGTCGCGCGTGCGGCTGTCATGTCGGCCGACGAGAGCTCCGTGTCCCCGATGACCTGGTCGGGCACGTCGGCGCGGTGCATCTTCACGCCCTCGTCCTGCTGGGCGGCGGCCTCGGCCGTCAGCGCCTCGAGGCCCTGGGGGGAGGTCCAGGAGGACTCGCGCAGCGCCCTCAGGCGCGCGGCGAGCGCCTTGGTGTCGATCGTCGCGGCATCGGCCCGATCGAGGGTCATCACGATGGAGCGGCTGATCGCGGGGGCCTGTCGCGTGATGACCGCCGTCTCGCCGCGCAGCAGCTGAACGGCGTCGAGATCCGACAGGCGATTGGTGGACTCATCCGTCACCAACGTGCCGCCGAGCGTGTCGGACAGGTTCGTGTCCGGCGTCAGCACTGTGCGCGAGCCGACGCTCGTCACCTGGGAGGGCGTGTACGTCATCTCCTCCGTCACCGGCAGGTCGCCGGGGGCGGTGACGATCGTCCGTGCCGAGTCGGGCAGTGCATTCAGTGTCGCGGAGTCCAGATCGCCGGCCAGCCAGGTGAGCGACGCGGGCGCGCCCACCGCGACGGTCCGCGAGTCCCCGGTGCGTTTCCAGGCGTCGGCGAGCAGATCGCTCTCCCCCAGATGGGTCAGCCCGGTGACGTCGATGTCCGCCCACGGCAGGGCGATGACGTCACCGGCCGCGAGGGCCTCGGTGAGGGCCCTGGTCAGGACTCGACCGGGAGACCTCCCGGTCGAGTCCTGACCAGGGCCCGACGGGGAGGCCGTGGCCGACGGTGTTGATGGTGCTGCTGACGGGGAGTCCGTCGGGGGGCCGGCCGACGCCGACGGTACGGGGCTCGCCTCGCCGCCGTCGGCGTTGCCCGTATCGTTGGCGGAAGGACTCGCGCTCGCCGACGGAGTCGCGGCGGATGGCGGCTCCTCGGTCACTCCGAGGGCCTCGAGCAGTGCCGGGTCCACGGCCAGGACGACGCCATCGCCGGCGAGCGCCAGAAGCGAGGTGATCCGTCTGCGCAGATCGGCCAGCTGGGCGTCCGTGGGCACTTCGGCGCCCGTGGTCAGCAGCGTTAGATCCTCGGCCGAGGCCGTCACCGGGATCAGGGCCGTCACCCGTGACCGAGCGGCCTTCTCGCCCGTGTCCCATACCAGGAGTGTACGGTCCTGGGCGACGGCGTTGCGGCCCTGGGACGCCGTCACCTCCATGCCCCGGGGCCCCCACTGATCCTCCTGCCCGAGGGAGAGGTCGTCCGCGGCGACGGTGAGGGAGAAGGTCTGGACCGCGCCGGGGGCGATACTGCTGCCGAGATCGCCCAGGTCGATTGCGCGCGTGGCGGAGTCGCGCTCGCTCGCCAGCCACGACTCCAGACCCGTGACGGTCAGTTCTGTGGAGTCCTGCACACGAGCCGTGAGGGACAGGCCCCTCAGGGGCTCGTCGGTGCCGTTGGCGATGGTGCCGGAGATGTTCAGATCCTGTCCGGAGGTGATGATCTCGGGGGCCAGGGAGTCCACGGAGAGCGTCACCTGGCCGTCGATCATCTGGGCCGTCGCGGGCGCGGCAGTCGCGTGAGCAGTGCCCCGAGCGGAGAAGGCGGGAGCCGTGCCCGCCGTCACCGTCATCGCCGCGTCGGCGCTCGGAACAGGGTCCACGAGAGCGACGGATGCGGTTGTCACCGCGGCCAGGGCGACCAGCAGGTGCGCCCGGGAACGGTGGAGGCGATGACGGAACCTGATCGGGATCACCCATCCCCCACGAGGATCTCACGTGCAGCGGCGACGATGCGTCGCTCATTGGGGTAGGCCAAGCGACGGGCGACGTCATCAAGACTCACCCACTCAACCTCCTCGGCCTCGTGATCCGGATCGTTCTCCGTGGTGAGGTCGCCGCCGATCGCCTCGAGGAGGAAGTGGTGAACGACCTTGTGGACCCGATGGTCGTCGCCGGCGAACCAGTAGTCAATGGTAGCCAGATGACGTAGAACGCGGCCTGATATACCGGTCTCCTCGGCGATTTCGCGCACGGCCGCCTCTTCGGCGGTCTCCGCGCCCTCGAGGTGGCCCTTGGGCAGGCACCATTCGAGACGTCCACCACGGTTGCGGCGCGCGATGACGGCGGTGACCGCGCGCCCCTTCTGCACGTCGATCACGAGTCCGCCGGCGCTGGTCTCATCGACCACCGGCAGGAAACGCGCACTCGCGCGCCGTGGCGATGCGCCGGCGCGGGGCTTGCGAGTGCGATGGGAGGGCATGAGGACACTCTAGGCGGTCTGGCTGAATGGGTCGGATGTCGGAGACGGGTGAACGGGTCGGCTGTCGGGGGCTCCGCGTGGCAGGCTTGGGCCGATGACTGACCCCGCCGCTCCGTCCGCCTCCCCCCCGTCCGCCCCCGGCTCATCCTCCTCCGTGTCCGCTGCGTCCGCTGCGTCCTCAGCGTCCGTCTTGCCGGGGGCGTCGAGCGGGACCGCCACTTCCGCTCCCGAGGTCCATGTGCTGCTCGACGAGGGCCCTGACGCCGGGGGCCTGACCCCCACGGCTCGTAGCGCCCTGAGCGCGCTGCCGCCATCGTTGGCGGCGCTCGGACGCCTCTTCGCCCGTGCGGGTCACGAGCTCGCCCTCGTGGGCGGTCCGGTGCGCGACGCCTTCCTCGGCGTCGTGCCCCACGACCTGGACTGCGCGACCTCCGCGCATCCCGAGCGGACCGAGGAGATCCTGTCCGCCTGGGGCGACACCTGCTGGGACGTCGGCAGGGATTTCGGCACGATCGGCGCGCGCAAGGGCAGGACGATCGTGGAGGCGACCACCTACCGCACCGAGGAGTACGAGGTCGGCTCCCGCAAGCCGGTGGTGGCCTACGGCGACACCCTTGAGGGGGATCTCACCCGACGCGACTTCACCATCAATGCCATGGCGCTGCGGCTGCCCGATCTTGAGCTCGTCGATCCCTGCGGCGGGTTGGCGGACCTGCGCGCCGGGGTGCTGCGCACGCCCGTGAGCGCCGAGCAGTCCTTCGATGACGACCCGCTGCGCATCATGCGCGCCGCCCGCTTCGCCGCCCAGCTGGGCTTCGACGTCGAGATGGACGTCATGACGGCCATGGAGGAGATGGCGCCGCGCTTGGAGATCGTCTCGGCCGAGCGCGTGCGCGCCGAGCTGGAGCGCCTCCTGATCTCGCCGTGGCCGCGTCGCGGGCTGGAGCTCATGGTCCACACCGGGGTCGCCGACGTCGTCCTGCCCGAGCTGTCGGCTCTGCAGGAGACGGTCGATGAGCACAAGCGGCACAAGGACGTCTACGAGCACACGCTGACGGTGCTGGACCAGGCGATGGCCCTGGAAACGGGCCCGGATGGTCCTGTGCCCGCGCCCGATCTCGTGCTGCGCCTGGCCGCGATCATGCACGACATCGGCAAGCCCGCGACGCGCCGCTTCCTGCCGGGCGGCACCGTGACCTTCCACGGCCACGACCACGTGGGCGCGCGCATGACCAGGAAGCGCCTGCGCGCCCTGCGCTTCGACAAGCAGACGGTCAAGGACGTCGCCCGACTGGTGGAGCTGCACCTGCGCTTCCACGGCTACGCCGACGCCGCCTGGTCGGACTCGGCGGTGCGGCGTTACGTGGCCGATGCCGGGCCGCTGCTGGAGCGTCTTCACCGGCTCACGCGCGCGGACGTCACCACTCGCAACAGGCGCAAGGCCCGCATGCTCGACGCCGCCTACGACGATCTGGAGGCGCGGATCGCGGCGCTGCGCGAGGCGGAGGAGCTGGCCTCCATCCGTCCGGATCTCGACGGGGCGCAGATCATGGCCGAGCTCGGGGTGGAGCCCGGGCCGGTCGTGGGGGAGGCCTACCGCTTCCTGCTGGACCTGCGCATGGAGCGGGGGCCGCTCGGTGAGGAGCCGGCGCGGCAGGCGCTGCGCTCCTGGTGGGCCGCGCGCGGGGAGAGGTGACGGCGGCGGGAGTCGGCCGAAAGGCAGTACGAGGGGCGGTGCCTCGACCCTTGAGCCGATGCTTCGCCTGCGCGAGGTGTACAGCATGGAGGTAACCGGCGAAGCACGCGAAGGGGACGTGCCGGCGACGTTATCGCCTCCGGCTCCACAGGCGGTGTTCACGACGCCCTTCTCCACAGAGTTCGCACCGGCCGCTGGCGGCGTCGTCGGCCAGCGGTGAGTCTGATGGCATGCAGCGCTACCCGACTCCGCCCGAGCCGCCCACGGTCGTCTTCGCCGCGGACCGGAGCGGGCAGGACCTCGGCGGACGCCATGACCTCGTCCGTGTTGGGCGCGGCGCTTACATGGTGAGGACGCTCCCGGGTACGCCCGCCTGGCGCGTCAAAGAGCTTGTGACCCTGGCCCGCTGCGAGGCGGTTCTGCGCGCCGTGCCCTCCGCACTCTCCCTGACCCACGAGGCCGTGGCCGTCGTCCAGGGGCTGGCGGCCCTCGAGGCCGAGCCGGATATTCGGGTGGCCGTCCCGTCGACCCGCTCGCGCATGAGTCTGCCTCTGCCCCGCCTGTCCTACGGGTCGTCGGACCGGCCTCGCCCCGGTCGTCGGGTGAGCCTTCGGCGCTCTCTCGTGGCGCCCGCTGAGAGCGAGATCCACGTGGTGAGCGGGCTGCTGGTGACGACGCCGTTGCGCACCGCGCTCGACTGCGCCTTCGACCTGCCGGTGCGCGAGTCCTTCCCCGTCATTGACGCCGCCCTGCGACTGGTGTGCCGTCCCGACCGCTTCACCCGGCGCTGCAACGGTGAGATGACGCTGGACACGGCCAGGGCGCGGTTGGTGCGGATGGTTGAGGAGCAGGGCGGGCGCAATGGCAAGCGCCGAGCCCGGGTGGCGGTGGCGCTCGCGGATCCCTTCGCCGAGTCCCCGGGTGAGAGCGTTCTGCGGTGGACGGTGGCGGTGGCCGGCCTTCCCGATCCGGTGACCCAGTTGCGGTGGGTCGATGCCGAGGGGCATGAGTACTACCTCGACCTGGGTTTCGAGACCTTCCTGGTCGATCTGGAATTCGATGGCTACGGCAAACTGGCGACGCCGGAGGATCTGCGGGCGGAGAAGCGCAGGGAGATGGCGCTGCGTCGAGCCGGTTGGGACGTGGGGCGCACTGAGTGGAAGGAGTTCTTCAGTCCCGAGCGCCTGGTGAGGCGAGTCACTGAACTATTCCCACCCGGGGCGCTGCGGACGGCGCGGCGCCGTCGGGATCTGTGGCTGTAGCCGGCCTCTTCACGTACTTCGCCACTTGGACCGATACTTCGATCCTCCGCGGTATACAGCACAGGGTGAAGTGGCGAAGTACGCGATGGTCGGGCCTCTCGATGCGCTCGCCGCGCAGAGGGCCGGGAGCCCCGGCCCGCCAGCTCCAGGGATGTCCGCCGAGCAGAACATGACGATCCCATTTCTCGGACGCGGGTTATCGTGGGGCATGCGCGTGTACAACTTCTCCGCCGGCCCCGCCCAGCTTCCCCTGCCCGTCCTGGAGCAGGCCGCCGCCGAACTCACGGACTGGCGGGGCTCCGGCATGAGCGTGCTCGAGGTCTCCCACCGTGGCGAGGACTTCATCGACTGCGCCGCCGAGGCCGAGGCCGCCCTCCGCTCCGTCGCCGGCATCCCGGAGAACTACCGCGTCCTCTTCCTCGCCGGCGGCGCCACCGGCCAGTTCTCCGCCGTCCCCGCCAATCTCACCGCGCCCGGCGACGCCGTCGCCTTCTTCAACACCGGCCAGTGGTCCGCCAAGGCCATCAAGGAGGCGACCCGCCAGGGCGTCGTCGTGAACACCCTCGTGGACGAGTCCGCCTCCTCCTACACCACCACTCCCGCACCCGGCTCCTTCGCCGTTCCCGCCGACGCCGCCTACCTCCACTACACGCCCAACGAGACCATCGGCGGCGTCGAGTTCCCCTACATCCCGGACGCCGGCGACGTCCCGCTCGTCGCGGACCTCTCCTCCGCCTACCTCTCGCGCCCCCTGGACGTGTCCCGCTTCGGCGTCATCTACGGCGGCGCCCAGAAGAACCTGGGACCGGCCGGCCTGGCCGTCGTCATCGTGCGCGAGGACCTCCTCGGCCATCCCCGCTCCGACGTCCCCGCCATCTGGGACTGGACCGTCATGACCGCCAAGGACTCCATGCTCAACACCCCGCCGACCTTCTCCATCTACCTCCTGGGTCTCATCCTTCACTGGATCGAGTCCACCGGCGGCCTGGCCGCCATGGGCGAGCGCAACCGGGCCAAGGCCGAGCGCCTGTACGAGGCGATCGACGCCTCCGACTTCTACACCAACCCCGTCGAGGTCGGCTCCCGCTCCCGGATGAACGTCCCCTTCACCCTGGCCGACCCCGCCCTCGACGCCGATTTCCTCGCCGGAGCCGAGGCCGCGGGCCTGACGAACCTCAAGGGGCACCGCAGCGTGGGGGGCATGCGCGCCTCCATCTACAACGCGATGGACATGGACGGCGTCGCCGCCCTCATCGACTACATGACCGAATTCGAGCGCACGAAGGCCTGAGAGGCGACCCGACATGACCCCCAAGCAGTTCCGTGTTCAGACCCTCAACGCCATCTCGGGCGCGGGGCTCTCCCGCTTCCCCGATGACCTCTACGATGTCGGCGGCTCCCTGAGCGACCCCGATGCGATCCTCCTGCGCTCGGCCAGACTCCACGACGTCCCGATCCCGGACTCCGTCCTGGCCATCGGCCGCGCCGGCGCCGGCACCAACAACATCCCGGTCGATGCCATGACGGAGCGGGGCGTGCCGGTCTTCAACACGCCCGGCGCCAACGCCAACGCCGTCAAGGAGCTCGTCCTGGCCGGCCTGTTCATCGCCTCGCGCAACCTCATCCCGGCCGCCCGCTTCGCCCACACCCTCGAGGGGGACGACGCCGCCATCGCCAAGGCCGTCGAGGCCGGCAAGAAGCGGTTCGTCGGCTTCGAGCTGCCGGGCCGCACCCTGGGAGTCATCGGTCTGGGCGCCATCGGCGTCCAGGTGTCCAACGCCGCCCTCGGCCTGGGCCTGAACGTCGTCGGCTTCGATCCGGGCATCAGCGTCGAGCACGCCTGGCACTTGAGCGCCGAGGTCGAGCGCGCCGAATCCATCGAGGAGGTCTTCAAGCGGGCGGATATCCTCACCGTCCACGTCCCGCTCATCGAGGCGACCCGCGGGCTGGTGAGCACTCAGCGCATCGCCCTCATGAAGGACACGGCGGTCATCCTCAACTTCGCGCGCGCCGAGATCATCGACACCGACGCCGTCGTCGCCGCCCTGGACGAGGAGACCCTGGGCGGCTATGTGTGCGACTTCCCCTCCACCCTGGTTCACAAGCATCCCAGGTGCATCTCGCTGCCCCACCTGGGAGCCTCCACCAAGGAGGCCGAGCGCAACTGCGCCATCATGGCCGTCGATGAGCTGCGCGGCTTCCTCGAGGACGGCCAGGTCCACAACTCGGTCAACTTCCCCGAGGCCGTCATGGTCCGTGAGGAGGGCACGCACCGCCTCGTCATCGTCAACCGCAATGTGCCCAACATGGTCGGCCAGGTCTCCACGATCGTCGCCCAGCACGGCAAGAACATCGCCAACCTGCTCAACAAGTCCCGCGGCGAGCTGGCGGTGACCCTGGTGGACGTCGACGGCGGGATCAGCCCCGAGGCTCTCGATGAGTTGCGCGCGATCGACGGCGTCCTGTCCGCTCGCGGCATCTGAGGCGAATCGTTCATGACCCGCCTCGTGCGGCCGGGGACGGGGGAACGGCCCGACGGCGGGGCGGGATTCTCGTGATCCCGCCCCGCCCCCTCATTCCGAGTCGCCGATGTTGACGACCCACGTGACGCCGAAGGGGTCGATGAGCACCCCGTTGAGGTCTCCCCATGGTGTCGTCTTCAGGGGCTCGATGATGGTGGCGCCAACGGTCAGACCGTTCCAGCAGGTGGTGAGGCGCTCCGCCTCCTCGCCGTTGAGGCACAGGGCCCAGGCGCTCCCCTGGGAGATCGGCTGCTCGTCGAATGGGAGGTCCTTGACCCGTAGCACGAACCCATCATCGGTGCGCAGCACGCCGTAGACGACGTCGTCCTCGTGGCCGGGGGCATTCGGTATCCCCCACGTCCGGAAGGTCTCGATGAGGACCTTCCCGCCCAGGGCCGTCCGGTAGTGCTCCAGGGCCTCGCGCGCCCGTCCCTCGAAGCTGATGTAAGCACTGAGATCCGCTTTCATGGTGAACCTTTCCTCGTGATTCCAATGATCGACCATTGGTCGTCCACTAGTCTCGGGGGTATGCATGACATCTACTGACGTGTATGCGGAAGGAGACTCATGAGAGCCGATCGGCTTCTGCGGATGACCTGGATCCTGAGCGGGCGGACGGCTCCGGTTCCCGCGGCTCGCCTCGCCGCTTTGCTGGAGGTCAGCCCCAGGACGGTCCTGCGCGACGTCGAGGCGTTGTCGGCCGCCGGCGTGCCGGTGTACGCGGAGAGGGGGAGTCGTGGTGGAATCGCCCTGATCGACGGGTACCGTCCGGATGTCCTCGGCCTGGACGAGGACGAGGCCCGGGCCCTCAGCGCAGTCGCGTCGTTGCCCGCCGCGGGAGCACTCGGCCTGGCGGATCTCGTGCGCTCGGCGATCGACAAGGTGCGCCGTGCCGCCGACCGCGGTGAGGATGGGCTTCTCGGGTCCCGGGTCGTCGTCGATCCGAACGGCTGGCTGGGCGGGGAACGCCGCTCCTGGCTGCGCGAGGCCCTGCGGGCGGCTCAGGGCCGGTGCCAGGTGCGGTTCCGGTACACGTCCGGAGGCTCGGGGGGCGTCTCAACGGTGTCAACGGCGGCTCTCGGCCTGCTGTGCGCCGCAGCGGACTGGTATCTCATAGGTGGAGACGCCCCGGACAGTATTCGCTTCTACCGGCTCGATCGCATGGATGAGCTTCACGTCGGCGAGAGGGATGAGAGCGCCCCTCGGATCGATGTCGCCGAGGAGTGGCGCCGTGCACGGGCTCGATTCCAGGAGCGCTTCACCCCCATGACCGCGGTTCTGGAGGTGCAGCAGTGCGCGCTCGGCAGGCTCCGCAGTCTTGTCTCCATCGACCGGATCGACTCGCCGGGTGCTCCGGAGGGCGGTGATGCGGCGGCGAGCGGGAGGAGCGGGTGCGGCGCGGAGATGGTCAGAGTGCGCGTGATCTTCGGGGACGTCTCTCACGCGACGGAGGTTCTGCCCGGTCTGGCCGCGCACGTGAGGGTCGTGGAACCGGTCGAGTTGAAGCAGGCGCTGCGTGCTCTTGCGGAGCGACTGCGGGCGGCGGCCGGGTGAGGCGCGGCGGCGGGGTCGAGGCGCATCGAGGTCCGGACCGGCTCGGAGCCTCGGACCGATCTCGGCGCGGAACTGAACCGATCTCGGCGAGAGGGGGGTCAGCTCGTCGAGGAGGTCGGGGCGATCGGGGCGGGGAGCAGGTAGTCCCCGAAGTACCGGTCGCGCACATCGAGGGTGGCGCGGCGCGCGGCTCCACGGACGACGGCGTCGTCCCCGATCGTCGATACCCTGATCGAGGGCATGTGGAGGACGAGGCGCTCCAGGGCGCGCGTGAAGTGCTCCAGCCACAGGTCGGAGCTCAGTGACAGGTCGCCTCCCAGGACGAGGACGGCGGGATCCGCGGCGAGCACGAGCGCCGCGGCCCCGGTGGCCAGATCCCGGGCGTAGGTCCGCATGCAGCTCAGGGCCTCGCCGTCCCCGTCGCGCGCGGCCCGCACGATCCAGTCGATGCGCTCGCGCTCGTCCGTCAGCTCCGGCATGCTCGGGTGCGCGGTCAGGTCTTGAATGGCGCGTTTCCACCGCAGGATCTTGAGACCTCCGATCTCCCCGGCCACGCCCGCCGATCCCTCGATGACCTCGCCCCGGTTCATGATCGCCGCGCCGATGCGGTGGTCGGCGAGGATGAGGATGTAGACGGCGTCGTCGATCCCGGCGATCCGGCCGTGCTGGGCCTCGGCCAGCAACGCGAGCTTGCAGCTGTTGCTGATTCGCACCGGGCACGCGAAGCTCGCCTTCAGTCGCGTCACCAGGTCGACCTCGTGCCATTCGGGCAGCGGCGGGAAGAAGGGCGTACGTCCGGACTCGTCGACGGCCCCGTTGACGGCGACGGTCAGGGCGTGCACGTCATCGGCCTCCAGCCCCGCCTGCGCGAGCGCCTCGGTGATGAGCCGGTCCAGAACCGCGAGTCTGGACGACGGGTCGAGATCGGGCTCCACGGGCCGGGAGCGCTGGGCCAGCGCCGTTCCTGATAGATCTGCGATCAGGACCTTCACGTGGCGCACGTCGATGTCCGCGCCCAGGACGACGGCGCTCCCGCCTCGGAAGCGGTACCTGCGCGCCGGGCGTCCGCCGGCCACGCCCGTGACCGCGTTGAGCCTGGTGATCCAACCCATCTCACGAAGATCGGCCAGAGCCGCGTTGACGCTGGTGCGGGACAGATCGCAGTGCTCGGCGATCTCGGTGGCGGTCACCTCCTCGCCGTCGATGAGCCAGTGGAGAATCTGCAGGGAGTTGATCTCCCGGATGCGCTCGGGACCCACCCCCATCCTGCTTGTCAAAGTGTCCTCCGTCCGTGGTTGCTGGCACCACGGTAACGGGTTTTCACATAGACGTGCATGAAGAGAATACCGCATGTCTGCATTATTCGTCAATAGCATTGACAAACTTTCGTCGGAGTGCGACTTTATATGCGGTGGGTCGCAGAGGGCGTGCTCATGGTTCCGGCACCGTGGCCGGCGGTGTCGAACGGGGGGAGCGGCGGTGGTCATGACGTCTTCGGCGGCAGTATCGGCGGGTCGGTTCGCATTCCGGATCGTGGATGAGGAGGATCGAAGGGAGTACGTCGCCGTTCAGCGCAGGGCTCCGGGGCATTCGCGGTACGGCGTGATCGCGTCGACGTCCTCGGAGCCCCCGGGGTCCTCGGAGGGCGCACCGCGCGTCATGGGCGCCTTCGATCGTGCTGATCGCCTGGTCGCCATGGCGGGGGTGCTGCCGATGGTCGTGCGGATCGGCGATCGCGACGTGCCCGGGTACGGCGTCCTCGATGTCGCCGTCGATCTGCTCCGCCGGAGCCCGGGGGCCGCCCGTGCGCTCGTCGTCCGCCTCCTCGCCGACGAGCGCGCGAACGGCTCCGCCGTGTCCCTGGTTCATCCCTCCGCGCCCGTCCTCCACCGCTACCTGGGGTACGAGGCCATAACCCCCCTGGAGCTGCGCATTCTGGACCGCGCCGTCGTCGAGGGCGCCACCGCGGATCCGACGGTGCGCGTTCGCGGAGTCCGCGCCGGGGAGGACGTCCTCGGGCCGCTGTCGCGGCATCTCGAGGGCGCCCTCAGCCCGGCTCCCCCTGCGGGAGTGGGCGTGCACGACGTCGTCCTGGAGCGTCATGGCGGGACCGTGGGCGCGTTGCGGTTCGAAAGGCTCCCCGGACACCTGATCGTCCACCTCCTGCGCGCCGCCGATGCCGGTGCGTGGGCGACGGCGCTGGCCGTGCTCGACGACGGGGCGGGAGGGGCGGACGAGACGCGCATCGAGGTGTGGGGCGGTGGGGACGACGACCTGATCCGCTGGTACCCCGGCCGACCGCGGACGCGGGAGTGCTCGATGCCGATGCTGCGGGTCGTCGATGTCGTGCGGGCGCTGGAGGGGCGGGGGTGGCCCGCCGACGTCACAGGACGATGGAGTCTGTCCGTCAAGGACCCCCTGCTGCCCGCCAACACCGGGACGTGGATCCTCGATCTGGCGGGCGGCCGCGCCCGCGTGAGTGCGAGCGCGTCCCGCGGCGTGCCGGTGAGCCTGCCGCGTCTCGCCCAGCTGGTAGCGGGCATCGCGCCCGTCTTCGGCGACGCCGTGCCGGCGGACCTGGTGCGTGCGAGCGTCCTGCGTCCGTGGGCGGGGCTCTTCGAGTTCTGACCGGGTTCCGGCGGCCTCCTCGCGCGTCCCTGTCTTCCCATCGGGCGCCGAACGAACTACTATCTAGTGAACATTAGGTAAGCGGCGACGGCGCCGCACAGGAGGCAACGATGACGCATCCCGACCGCCTCGTCTTCGGCGCGGCGTACTACGACGAGTACACGCCCGCCTCCGCGGGCCCGGACCGCCTCGAGCGGGACATGGAGATGATGGTGGAGGCCGGCTTCACCACCATTCGCATCGCCGAGTTCACCTGGGGCACCTGGAACCCCGCCCCCGGCGTCTTCGACTTCACCCACGTCGACCGCGCCATCGACGCCGCCGAGGCTCACGGCCTGGACGTCATCATCGGCACCCCTACTGCTGCCGTCCCCACCTGGCTGGCGGCCCGGCACCCCGAGGTCCTGGGCGTCACCGCCGCCGGGGCCAGCACGTACGGCGCCCGCCAGAACATGGACATCACGGCACTCGCCTACCGCCACTACGCTGAGGAGGCCATCCGCGCCCTGGCCGCCCGCACGGCGCCGCGGACCGGCGTCATCGGCTTCCAGCTCGACAACGAGACCAAGTACTACGACGCCGCCAACACCGGCGTCCAGCGCGCCTTCGTCGATTCTCTCAAGGAGCGCTTCGACGGCGACCTCGACGCCCTCAACGCCGCCTACGGCCTGAACTACTGGGCCAACCGGGTGAACGCCTGGGAGGACTTCCCCGACGTGACCGGCACGATCAACGGCTCGCTGGCCGCCGCCTTCGACGCCTTCCGCCGCGGTCTCGTCACCGAGTTCCTCGCCTGGCAGCGGACCATCGTCGATGACTACCGGCGCGAGGACCAGTTCGTCACCCAGAACTTCGACTACGAGTGGCGCGGCCACTCCTTCGGCGTCCAGCCCGCCGTCGATCACTTCAAGGCCGCGCGGGCCGTCACCCTCGCCGGCGTCGACATCTACCACCCCGGCGAGGATCGCCTCACCGGCAAGGAGATCGGCTTCGGCGGGGACATCTCCCGCTCGCTCAAGGACGGCGCCCCCTACCTCGTCATCGAGACCCAGGCGCAGGGGCAGATGGGCTGGCTGCCCTACCCGGGCCAGCTCCGCCTCCAGGCGTACTCCCACCTCGCCTCAGGGGCCTGCGGCGTCATGTACTGGCACTGGGGGTCCATCCACAACTCCTTCGAGACCTACTGGAAGGGCCTGCTCTCCCAGGACTACTCCCCCAACCCCACGTACCTCGAGGCCGCCCGCATCGGCCGCGAGCTCGCCGTGCACGCTCCGGCCCTGAGCGGCCTGACCAAGCGCAACAGGGTGGCGATCATGATCTCCAACGAGGCGCTCACCGCACTGGAGTGGTTCAGCCTCGAAGCCGGCTTCCCCCGTCAGTACGCCGGCGGGGGCGCCAACTACAACGACGTCTTCCGCTGGGTCTACGACGCCTTGTTCGAGCTCAATGTCGAGGTCGATATCGTCCCCGCCGACGCCCCGGCCGAGCGTCTGGCCCGCTACGAGGTGCTGGTGGTCCCCGCTCTCTACGTCACCCCCGAGGCCACCGCGCGGGCCCTGCGCGACTACGTGCGCGGCGGCGGCCGGCTGATCACCACCTTCCGCACCGGCGTCGCCGACGAGAACCTTCAGGTCTTCACCGATCGGCAGCCGCACGGCCTGTCCGGCCTCCTGGGTCTGGGCACCGACCAGTTCACCCGTCCCGAGGGCGTGCGCCTGGCTCCGGTCGGCGCGCTGAAGCGGGTTCTTCAGCGGGCCGACCCGGGTGGGCCCGCCGACGTCGATCTCGAGGCGTCCACCTTCATGGAGCTGCTCACCCCCTACGAGCGGTCCGAGGACGGAGAGGGCCTCGAGGTCCTGGCGACCTACGAGCACCACGCCTGGTCCGGACCGGCGATCGCCCGCCGCCATGTCGGCGACGGCTCCATCACGCACATCGCCACCATGACCGGCTCGGCGCTCCTCAAAGCCGTCATCCTGGCCGTCCTCGACGAGCGCCGGCTCCTGGACTGGCCGCAGACGCTCGCAGGGACGGTCACCGTGCGCCGCGGCGTCAACGGCCGGGGCCGGCCGTTGACCTACTACCTCAACTACTCCCGCGACGAGGTCTCCTTCGTCCCGTGCGTGAGCGGCACCGACGTCCTGGGCTCCGCCGGTGCGCCCGGAGCCGCTATCGACTCCGGCGCCCCGGTGACGATTCCCGCCTGGGGCGTCCTCGTCGTCGAGGGCGACGGGGCCTGAGCCGGTCGAGCCGTCGTCGATTCATCTCATCCCAGTGGCAGCAACGAAACCGGAACGAACCCGAGGAGTGCGCATGACCGTCGATCCCACGACCGAGCCCGCGGCCGACCTTGTCTGGGTCGTCACCACCGAGACCGACCCCTGGTGCACGCCCGAGGCCGCCGTCGAGGTCACCGACATGGATGTCTTCCCCGAGGTCCTCGTCAGGACCGACCAGCCGCGCCAGGAGATCGAGGGCTTCGGCGTGTGCTTCAACGAGCTCGGCTGGACCTCGCTGTCCCGTCTGAGCGAGGCCGAGCGCGCCGATGTCATGCGCGAGATCTTCAGCCCCGAGGGCGGCAACGCCTCGGTGTGCCGCATGCCCGTGGGCGCCAACGACTTCTCCATCGACTGGTACTCCTACGACGAGACCGACGGCGACCACGGGCTGGCCGACTTCTCCGTCGAGCATGATGAGGCCACGCTCATTCCCTTCATCAGGGCCGCCCAGGAGGTGCGTCCCGACCTGAGGCTGTGGGCCTCGCCGTGGTGCCCACCGACCTGGATGAAGACGAACCGGCACTACGCCTGCGGGGTGCCGAATCCGGCCGCCGTGCAGACCCGCTACGACAACGGGCTCACCCCTGATCGCGCTATTCCCGAGGGCACCGACGGCTTCGTCCTGACCGAGGAGAACCTGGACACCTACGCCCGCTACTTCGGCGGATTCATCGACGCCTACCGGGAGCGCGGCATCGACGTCTTCATGGTCATGCCGCAGAACGAGTTCAACTCCGACCAGGTCTTCCCCTCGTGCACCTGGACCCCGACGGGGCTCGTGAAGCTCCTGCGTCGCCTCGTGCCCGAGATGGAGCGCCGCGGCGTCGAGGTCTTCCTCGGCACCATGGAGCGGGCCGATGAGCGGCTGGTCGAGGACGTGCTGGCCGATCCCGAGATCGGCGGGAGGCTCGGCGGCGTCGCCTTCCAGTGGGCGGGCAAGGGAGCGGTGCCCTTCGTTCATCACGACCACCCCGAGCTGACGATCTACCAGTCCGAGCAGGAGTGCGGGGACGGGAGGAACGACTGGCGGTACGCCCGCTACGCCTGGGGGATGATGCGCCACTACTTCACCAACGGCGCGTCCGTCTACGACTACTGGAACCTCTGCCTGGACGAGGGCGGCGTCTCGCGGTGGGGGTGGAGCCAGAACTCCTTCGTCACGGTGAACCCCGGGACCGCGGAGTACCGCTTCAACCACGAGTACTACGTGTGGAAGCATCTGGCCCACTTCGTGCGGCCCGGTGCGCGTTTCGCCCCGACCCTGTCCTACACGGGCCACGAGAACGTCCTCGCCTTCGTCAACCCCGACGGCTCGGTGGTGCTCGCCGCCCAGAATGACATGAGCACCGATATGCCGATCTCCTTCGGGGTCGACGGGCGGCTCGTGAGGCTGACCCTGCCGGCCGACTCGATCTCGACGGTGCTCCTGCCCGCGGCCTGACGGAGCCGGCCCGCCGTGAGTCCCTCGGACCGCGTGGAACCCGCGGGCGTCGGCCGGTCGGCCGATTCCCTGGTGCGTTGCGAGGGCCCGTGCGGGTCGTACCGGGGCGGCGCGACCGCCCGGCGGTATCAGCGGTAGTCGTCCCACAGCGGGGAGGGGAAGAGCACCGGCTCCCAGCGGGCCCACTCCTCGACGAGGCTGATGGCGGGGCGGCGGAAGTAGCGGATCTGCGCGCCGTCCATGGCCTCGAGGACCATCTCGACGAGGGGTCGCATGGACTCCCAGCCGCCCGCCTCGTCTATCGCGGGAGGCAGGCGCCAGGAGAAGCCGGAGTAGTACTCCCAGACCTGGTCGGGGCGGTCGATGAAGTAGTCGTGGGCGGGGTGCTCGGGATCAGTCGCCTCCACCCCGAGAGTCATGTAGAGCTCCATGAGCTGGGGGCGGGCCTCGTTGAACGCGACCAGGTAGCGGAAGTAGGCGGGAAGGGAGATTCCCCCGGGGTGGGTGGCCGCCGGGTCCCCCGAGTCGAGGAAGTCCTGCGGAGTCCCCTGCCTGTCGTACCGGGAGTCGAGGAGGAACTTGAGCAGACCGTTCTTCGTGCCGATGTAGTGCAGCAGCCCGGCCTGGGTGATGCCGACGCCATCGGCGACCTCCTGAAGCGACAGGCCGTTGAAACCGTGCCGGGCGACGAGCTCGGTGGCGACGGTGACGATCTGCTCGCGACGCTCCTCCGCGGAGAGCCTGAGGCGGTGCCTGGAGGCCGAGTTGGTGATCATGGTCCTGATCCTAGGGACGCCGTCGCGCACCGCCCAGGGGGGTGCGCGACCGACGTGCGAATGGGCCCGCATCGGGCGCCGGGCCGGAGGGGCGGGGCTGCTTCAGTCCTGATTCGGCCCCCGTTCCGTCTCAACGGGGATCATGCCCGCTCGCGCGGGGGTCCCGCCGGGGCGGCGCGGGTGCGAGTCTTGCCCCATGCGCCTGACCGCCGACCTCAGAGACCTCGCCACCGTCCCGGCCTTCCGCACCCTGCTCGGCGTCCGTCTCGTCTCCCAGTCCGGCGACGGGATGGTGCAGGCCGGGCTGGCGACTCTCTTCTTCTTCCAGCCGCAGAACATGACGGATGCGGCCGGTGTCGCCGCCGCGCTGGTCGTCATGCTGCTGCCCTTCTCCGTCGTCGGCCCCTTCGCGGGCCCCTTCATCGACAGGTGGAGGCGGCGCCGGACCCTTCTGATCGGCAACCTCGTGCGGGCCGGTCTCATCGCGGCCACCGCGGTGCACCTGAGCATCGCGGGGATCGGGCCGGTCGTCTACGTCCTCGTCCTGGTGGCCCTGGGCATCAACCGCTTCCTGCTGTCCGTGCTGTCGGCCGGGCTGCCGCAGGTCATCGACCATGAGCGCCTGCTGGTCGCCAACTCCATCGTGCCGACCCTGGGCGGCGCGGCCACCGCGGTGGGCGGCGTCCTCGGTCTGCTCCTGCGCCTGCTGCTCCCCGCGGGCACCGCTCAGGACACCGGCAGCCTCGTGGTCGCCGTCGGGCTGTACGTGCTGGCGGCCGGGGTCGTCTCGCGCCTGGGCGTCGATGAGCTGGGGCCGGAGCGGACGGGGCGGCGCACGGGCCTGGCGTCGGCGGTCGCCGCCACCGCGGGCGATCTGACCGACGCCGTGCGCTACCTCGTGCGACGCGGGACGCCCGGACTGGCCCTGACCGCCATGGCCCTGCACCGCTTCGTGTACGGCATGGAGCTGATCGCGCTGATCCTCATGGCGAGGAACCTCCTGGCGGTGCCCGAGGACGCCGACGCCGGGCTGGCGGTCTTCGGCACGCTCATGGGCGCGATGCTGGCCGGGCACGGTCTCGCCGTCGTGCTCACCCCGCTGGCCCACGAGCGGGTGTCGCCGTCGTCCTGGGTCGTCATGTGCCTGATCGGCGGGACCGCGGGGCAGCTCGTCCTCGTGACGACGCACGCGCTCACCGCGGTGGCGTCGGGGCTCCTCGTCTTCGGGGTCGGCGTGCAGGGCGCCAAGATCGCGGTCGACACGATCGTGCAGGCCGATACGGCCGATGCCTACCGCGGGCGCGCCTTCTCCATCTACGACGTCCTGTTCAACACCGCCGAGTGCGTGGCGGCCGGCGTGGCCGTGCTCGTCCTGCCCCCCATCGGATGGTCGAGGGGTGTGCAGGCGGTGCTGGTGGTGCTCGTGTGGACGGTCGCGCTGGTCTACCGCGGCCGTGTCCGGGCGCTGGGGGATCGCCCCCGGCTCGTGGACGATCTCGTGGCGTGAGGGCCGCGGCACGGCGCTCCGACGGGCGGGGCGCCGTCGGCCCGTTGTGCGCGACGGCGGTCGTGATGAGATGCTGTCGCTCGAAGAGACACCGTTCCAACGCGGACCGAATGTCGTCGTCGACTGCATTCCCCCTCGCCGGAGCGCGTGTATTCCGCACGCGCACCGATGTACCCCGTACACTGCCGTGCCGAGTCCCAGGGAGGTCGGATGGCCGTCGACATGGTCGCCGGAGCAGTGAAGAAGATTCTCGACGCCGTTGTCGACGGCACGTTCGTCGAGGAGGATCCCCTGCCCGCCGAGGCGGATCTGGCGCGCTTCCTCGACGTGTCACGGCCGACCATGCGGGAGGCGGTCCGCACGCTCTCGCTGGGCGGCGTGCTCAACGTCGTGCACGGGCGGGGAACCTTCCTGCTGCCGCGCTTCCGCTGGGGCGAGCTGCGCTACCTGATGTACGTCTCGGCGCACGAGGGCAACGCCGTCGAGGTCGAGGTCAAGGTGCTGGGCGTCGAGGAGATGATCGAGGTGGGGGCGGTCCGCCTGGCGGCGCGCAACCGCACCGAGGAGGATCTCGCCGAGATGCGGCGCTGCGTGGAGCAGTACGCGGTCGCGGACCACGCCGACGACGTGCAGGCTCTGGTCGGCATCGACTACGCCTTCCACGACGCGATCCTGGGAACCACCGGGAACCAGTTCGTCTCCTCGGCGGTGCACCCCTACCGGGACGCCCTGCTCGGGGCGAGGTTCCGCGCGACCGAGTCCGGCGAGGTGCGGAGCCGAGTGGACTCCCAGCACAGGGAGATCCTGGCGGCGGTGGAGGAGCAGGACGAGGACCTGGCGGTCTCCCTGATGCAGGAGCACATGACGCAGACGCGCGAGGACATTCTCGCCGCACGCGAGCGCCGCGCCGACGAGGTCTCGGAGAACCTGTAGGACCGGAGCGCCGGTGGAACAACCTGTTATCCTGACCTCAGAGGTCTAATCTGCAACGAAGGAGTGCGTCATGCTGCTTCCGGGCTCCGCCTCGATGAGTCCCCATCCGCCGACCCGCGCGCGGGAGGTGCGATCGTGAGCGTCGGAGCGACCCGGCCGACCGTTCCGACGGGGGCCTACATCGAGCACATGCGCGCCGAGACGCGGGAGCGGGCCGTGGCCCTGTCCGCACCGCCGGCCCTCGACGACGGCCAGGGCTCGCCGCCCGGCCGGCATGAGCGCCTCGGTCGACTGCTCGAGGGACTCGGCCCCGAGCTGGTCGGGCTGTCCCACGACGTCCACGACCACCCCGAGACCGGGTGGAACGAGCACTACGCCATGGCGGCCGTCGGGGCCCTTCTGGAGAGCCACGGCATCGACCACGAGGACGGCGTCTTCGACGTGGCGACCGCCCTGCGCGCCGAGGTCGGCGCGATCGATGACGCCCGCGCCCCCGCCGTGGCCATCCTCTGCGAGTACGACGCCCTGCCGGGCATTGGGCACGGCTGCGGCCACAACGTCATGTGCGCCCAGGCGGTCGGCGCCTTCCTCGCGCTCGCGGCCGTCGACCGCGAGCTCGACGGCGGGCTGCCGGGGCGGGTCGTCCTCCAGACCACTCCCGCGGAGGAGAACTCGACCTGCAAGGAGATCCTCGCGCGCAGGGGGGCCTTCGACGGCGTCGACGCCGCGGTCATGGCCCACTCCTACGGCTACGACCTGACCCGTCAGACCTGGCTCGGGGCCCGGCGCTTCCGGGTCGTCTTCACGGGCGTGCCCGCGCATGCCTCGGCCGCACCGTTCATGGGCCGCAACGCGCTCGACGCGGCGGTGCTGGCGCTCGACGGCATCAGCATGCTGCGACAGCAGCTGTCGCCGACGGATCGGGTCCACGCGGTCATCGTCGACGGCGGCCAGGTTCCCAATATCATTCCGCAGCGGGCCGAGGTCAGCGCGCGCGTGCGCTCGAAGTACCCGGAGACGCTCGTCGACCTGTTCCGGCGCGTGTCGGACGTGTTCCGCGGGGCCGGGCTCATGGCCGGGGTCGGCGTCGAGATCATCGCCGACGGGTCGCCCAACGAGATGCCCGTGCGGGACAACCGGCCGTTGCTGCGGTCCTGGGTGAGGGCCCAGCGCGAGCGGGGACGCGAGCCGCTGCCCTTCGGCGTGGTCACGGAGTCGATCGCGGCGGGTACGGACTTCGGCAACGTCTCGGTCCGCCTTCCCGGGATCCATCCGCTGGTGAGCGTGGGGGACGAGTCGCTCATGCTGCACACCCGGGAGATGGAGGAGGCCGCCGGCTCGCCCACGGGCGATGCCGCGGTGCTCGACGGCGCCTACGGGCTGGCCGCGGTGGTCGCGGACTACCTCGACGACGCCGACCTGCGCGAGCAGGTCCGGGCGGACTTCGAGTCGGAGGGCGGGGTCATCGACGTGGAGGCGATGTTCCGGTCCATGTGACCCGGTGGCCCGTGCGACCCGCCTCCTGCCTACTGCGACCCGTGTCCGGCTCGAACTCGCGCGGGCGGCCCCGTCGCCGCGATCGACGAGCCCGCGCCCGAGAGTCTCGAGTCTGCCCCGCGCGGGTCGGCCCTCCGCACCGACGTGCGCTCGTGATGGATACGACATACCTCAGTGCTCTGAGGTGTTGTACATTGGCGGCAGGTCCGAGTGAAGAAGGACGTACACACAGCCGTGCGGGGCACGGCCGTGCCCCGCACCTTCGTCTTCGAAGAAAGCAGGGAACCATGTCTGTCGTAGCCCTCGATGCCACCGCGAGCCACCCGTCTTCGGCCCGTCTCCGCGCCGTGCCCTCGGACAGGCCGCTCGACGAGGCCCCCGTCGCGACGTCGCAGACCGACACCACTGTGACCGTCGTCGCCGTCGTCTTCGCGGTGCTCGCCATCCTGAGCATGTTCATCCTCTTCGCCGCCGCGGCCGGATCTCTGCCGGTCGTCGTCGGCTGCGCGCTCGCCTCGCTCGTCGTGAGCGTGGCCACTGCCTTCCACCAACTGCGACGCGCGGGGCTCTGAGGGGCCCGACCAGCGGACGAGTACGACGAGGGGCGCTGCCGGCCGGCAGCGCCCCTCGTCGTACTGAGCCCGGTGGATGGCGCGGGCCTCGCCCGTCCGGGCGCGAGCTCCTCCGAGTCGCACCTCATACCGGCTCGGCTCATGCGGCTCCGTCCTCCGGGCGCGGGCTCCTCGTCGAGCGTCCCGCCGGGCGCGCAGCGGGCCTCGCCCATCCGGATGCGGGCCGTCGACGCCCAGCGCCGGCGGGGCGGAACGACCGGCGCCGCCGCGTCCCGTCTCGACGATTTTGAAGACGACGGCCTCAGGGGGTTGCCAACGGAGGGCGCGAGAGGTGTAATAGAGACACCTCAGAGGTCCGAACTCAGAGGTCAAGGGTCTGTAATGGTGCAGTCCCGGACACAGACTCATGCGTGAGGAGTGCAAGGCCGTGAAGATCCTCGCAGTCAACGTGAACACCACCCGTTCGATGACCCGCTCCATCGCCGAGGCGGCGCGCGTCGTCGCACGGCCCGGCACCGAGATCGTCGAGCTCACGCCGAGTTTCGGAGCCGACTCGGTCGAGGGCAACGTCGAGTCCTACATGGCGGCGGTCGGCGTCATGGACGCCGTTGTCACCCATGTCGGAGACTTCGACGCCGTCATCCAGGCCGGTTTCGGCGAGCACGGCAAGGAGGGGCTCATGGAGCTCCTCGACGTGCCGGTCGTCGATATCACCGAGGCGGCCGCCCACCTGGCCATGCTCGTCGGGCGCCGGTACTCGGTGGTCACCACGCTGGACCGCACGGTCCCCGGCATCGAGGACCGGCTGGCGTGCTTCGGGCTGAGCGCCCACTGCGCCTCCGTGCGATCCTCGGGGCTCGGCGTGCTGGAGCTGGAGGACGCCGACGCCGCCCGCCGGGCGGTGGTCGCGCAGGCGCGTCTGGCGGTCGAGGAGGACCGCGCCGAGGTCATCGTCCTCGGTTGCGGAGGCATGGCCGGACTCGATGAGCGGCTGGCCGCCGACCTCGGCGTCCCCGTCGTCGAGGGTGTCACCGCAGCGGTCAAGCTCGCCGAGGGACTGACCGACCTGCGTCTGACCACCTCCAAGGTCCGCACCTTCGCGCCGCCACGTCCCAAGAGGATCAGCGGCTGGCCGTTGTCCGCGCGCTGAGGCCCACCCGCACCACCCCGTTTCCGCAACAACGTCGTCGCTGGAAGGACATCATGATCACCAAGGGAATCGTCGTCGCCGTGGGCGGCAACGCACTGATCAGGGACAAGCACCAGATCTCCGTGGAGAGCCAGAGCGCCTCCATCCAGGAGTCCTCGAGGTGCATCGCCGCACTCGTGGACGCCGGCTACACACCGGTCATCACCCACGGCAACGGGCCGCAGGTCGGCTTCCTCCTGCGCCGTGCCGAGCTCGCGCTCGACGAGCTGCCCGCGCTCCCCCTCGACGTGCTCGGTGCCGACACGCAGGGCGCCACCGGGTACCTGTTCACCAGGAACCTGCGAGGGTGCCTCGCCGAGCGGGGCATCGACCGCCAGGTCGTCGCCGTGGTGACGCAGAGCCTGGTCGACCCCGACGACCCGGCGTTCGCCGAGCCCAGCAAGCCCATCGGCTCCTTCATGGACGAGGCGGAGGCCCGCGAGCACGAGCGGAAGGACGGCTGGGTCCTGCGCGAGGACTCCGGCCGCGGATGGCGGCGGGTCGTCGCCTCGCCGCAGCCCCTCGACATCCTCGAGCGGCGCGTCATCGGCTCACTGGTCGATTCCGGCTGCGTCGTCGTGGCCTGCGGTGGCGGCGGCATCCCGGTGCGTCGCGAGGGCACCGAGTACGTCGGCGTCGAGGCGGTCATCGACAAGGACTTCGCCTCCGCGCTGCTGGCCAACCAGCTGGGCGTTGACGACTTCGCCATCTGCACCGCGGTCGATGCCGTCAGCCTCAACTACGGCACCCCCGAGCAGATCGACCTGCGCGAGCTGACCGTCGAGGAGGCCGAGCGCCACTTGGCCGAGGGGCAGTTCGGCGAGGGGTCGATGGCCCCCAAGGTTCAGGCGGCCGTCAACTTCCTCCTCAACGGCGGCCGCAGGGTCGTCATCACCTCCCTGGCCAGGCTCCGGGACGCCGTCGACGGCAGGGCCGGCACTGTCATCACCCGCTGACCGTCACCGGTCGGCGCCGACCAGCACAGCAAGCCCGGGCAAAGGAGCCCGGCACGACCCACAGGAGAGCTCATGACCGCACCAGCAGAAGACCGAGCGCCGACGACCCCGGAACCGGTCGCCGACATCGATCCGCGCCTCATCAACGACGACCTCGCCCCGGCCCGCAGCCGGGACTGGGGATTCTTCTCCCTGTTCGCCATGTGGATGAGCGACATCCACTCCATCGGCGGCTACACCTTCGCCGCGGGCCTGTTCGCCCTCGGCCTCGGCGCCGCGCAGGTCTTCACCTCGCTGAGCGTCGGCATCGTCATCGTCTTCCTCCTCATGAACCTGGTGGGATTCGCCGGCCAGAAGACGGGACTGTGCTACCCGGTGCTCGCCCGCATCACCTTCGGCACGATCGGCTCGAACCTGCCCGCGCTGCTGCGCGGCTTCGTCGCGATCTGCTGGTACGGCATCCAGACGTGGCTGGCCTCCAGGGCCGTCATCGTGCTCGTCGCCGGCCTCTGGCCGGGCGTGACCGAGATCGGCCGGACCCGGTTCCTCGGGGAGACCCTGCTCGGCTGGGCGGCATTCATCCTCATGTGGGCCCTCCAGCTGCTCCTGCTGCGCAAGGGCATGGAGACCATCCGCAGGTTCCAGGACTGGGCCGGGCCGGCGGTCTGGGTCGTCATGCTCATCCTGACCGTCTACGTCCTCAAGCTCGCGGGCTGGCGCATCTCCTTCGACCTGGCCAGCACCCCGTCGCAGTGGGGGACTGCGCACGCCGTTCTCGCGGGCGTCTCCCTGACGGTGGCCTACTTCGCCACGCTCATGCTCAACTTCTGCGACTTCTCGCGATTCTCCCCCTCCCGCAAGGCGGTGTGGCTGGCGAACCTGTGGGGGCTGCCGGTCAACTTCATCGCCTTCTCGGTCGTCTCCGTCCTCGTCACGGCGGGCTCACTGCAGATCTACGGCGAGTACATCTTCGACCCGGTCGACCTGGTGGCCCGCCTCGACCACCCCGTCGCCATCGTGCTCGGAGCCATCACCTTCACCGTCGCCACCCTGGGCATCAACGTCGTGGCGAACTTCGTGTCCCCGGCCTACGACCTCGCCAACGCCTGGCCGTCGAGGATCACCTTCCAGCGCGGCGGCGTCATCTCCGCCTGCATCGCGCTGGTCATGACGCCGTGGAACCTCTTCAACAGCCCCTTCATCATCAACGTGTTCCTCGCGGCTCTCGGCGCCGTCCTCGGACCGCTCTTCGGCATCATCATCGCCGACTACTTCATCCTGCGCAGGCAGCGGGTCCAGGTCTCGGAGCTGTTCAGGGCCCGGGGGGCGCACTCCTTCGACAGCGGCTGGAACATGCGCGCCGTGTGGGCCTTCGTCATCGCCTCGATCCCCTCGATCCTGGTCGCCGTCGTGCAGGTCGACTTCTGCAGGTTCCTCAGTCCCTTCTCCTGGTTCATCGGGGCCGGCCTCGGCCTGATCATCCACCTGCTCATCTCGCGCAACGACCCCCATATCGCGCAGGCCCTGGCGCAGGCGGCGGCAGTCGACCTCGACGCCGACCGCGACTCGGTCGCGCGCTGAGACCCGCCTCAGCGCCGCATCGCAGTCGCGCATCCCATTCGCACCCCATCCGCATGACGAGGACGTGAGGAGACACGGCCATGACCCCCGACAAGACAACCGATGGAGCAGCCGGAACAACCATGAGCGAGACGAGCGCAGCCGCGGCCGCGCAGCACCAGCTCGTCGTCCGAGCGCGGCGCGCGGTCCTGCCCGACGGGATCCGTCCGGCCGTCGTCGTCGTCGACGACGGGCGCATCACCGCCCTGCACGAGGGCGACGATGCCGCCGTCCGCGCCCGCGAGGAGATCGTCGTCCCCGACGACCAGGCCCTCATGCCGGGGCTCGTCGACTCCCACGTGCACGTCAACGAGCCCGGTCGCACGGCCTGGGAGGGCTACGAGAGCGCCACCCGGGCGGGACTCGCCGGCGGCATCACCACGATCCTCGACATGCCGCTGAACTCGAGCCCGGCGACGACGACGGTCGCCAACCTCGAGACCAAGATGGCATCGACCACGGGCCGGCTCTCGGTCGACGTCGGCTTCTGGGGCGGCGCCGTCCCGGGCAATATCGACCAGTTGGCGCCCCTGTGGGACCGGGGCGTCTTCGGCTTCAAGTGCTTCACGGCCCACTCGGGCCTCGACGAGTACGGCTACCTCGACTACGACGAGATCAGACGGGTCCTCGCCGCGCTCGCCGAGCTCGACGCCGTGCTCATCGTCCACGCCGAGGACTCCCGGATCCTCGCCGAGGCGCCCCAGGGGATCACCGACGAGTACGCCACCTTCCTGGCCTCCCGGCCCCGCGCCGCGGAGAACACCGCCATCGAGCGGGTGCTCGACGCCGCACGCGACACCGGCGCCCGGACGCACATCCTCCACCTGTCCTCCTCCGAGGCCCTGCCGGCCATCCGCGCCGCCAAGCGGGAGGGCGTCAGGGTCACTGTCGAGACCTGCCCGCACTACCTCACCTTCGCCTCCGAGCTCATCCCCGACGGCGCCACCGAGTACAAGTGCTGTCCGCCGCTGCGCGAGGACGACAACCGCAGGGCCCTGTGGGAGGGCCTCAAGGACGGCACCATCGACCACATCGCCTCGGACCACTCGCCGTGCACCGTCGACCTCAAGCGGAAGGACACCGGGGACTTCGGCACGGCCTGGGGAGGCATCGCCTCCGTCCAGCTCGGGCTGCCGGCGGTGTGGACCGCCGGCGAGGAGTTCGGCATCGGCCTGGGCGACATCGCCCGATGGTTCGCCGCGAACCCCTGCGCGAGCTTCCGCGTCCCCGGCAAGGGGGCCATCGCCGTCGGCAATGACGCCGACTTCGCCGTCGTCGCCCCCGAGGAGACCTTCGTCGTCGATGTCGAGGCCCTGGAGCACAAGAACAAGATCTCGCCGTACCAGGGGCGCACCCTGCGCGGCGTCGTCAAGCGGACCGTGCTGCGGGGCCGGACCGTCGATCGCGACTCCAAGGCCGGCCGCATGATCCGCCGTCCCTGAACCGGGGCCCTCCGCTCCGCAACCGCACCAGAACCGCACCAACACACCTCAATCTCGAAGGAGAGGCACCATGTCCGCCTACATGCGCTCGATGAAGGGCCTGGTCGACGCCGTCGACCACGTCGGCAAGGACTTCATCTCGATCACCGACATGACCACCGACCAGCTCTACTCGCTGTTCGAGCTCGGAAAGAACCTCGAGCTGTTCAACCGCTCGAAGGTCGACCTGCTCAGCGACCGGATGCTCGCGCTCATGTTCTTCCAGCCCTCGACCCGCACTCGCATGAGCTTCCAGACCGCCATGGAGCGCCTGGGCGGCCACGTCATCGTCGAGGCCAACCCCAAGGTCACCTCCTCGGTGGCCAAGGAGGAGAGCATCGAGGACACCATGCGCTGCGTCTCGCAGTACGCCAACCTCCTCGTCATCCGCCACTACGACGCCGACGAGGCCCGGCGGGGGGCCGGGGCCGCCGAGTGCCCGGTCATCAACGGCGGCTGGGGCCACTGGGAGCACCCGACCCAGGCCCTGCTCGACCTGTACACCATGTGGCGCCGCTTCGGGCGCATCGAGGGACTCAACGTCGCCGTCGTCTCGCCGGACATGATCGAGGCCCGCACGGGGCACTCCATGGCCGCGGGCCTGGCCCGCTTCGGCGCCAACGTCACCATCTGCTCCGACTCCGACCGCCGCACCCCCGCCGAGGTCAGGGAGCGGATCCTCTCCTACGGCGATGTCGATCTCAAGGAGGAGTTCGACTTCGAGCAGGACACCTTCAACGAGTTCATCCGCACCCAGGACCTCATCTACCTGCCCGGCTGCTCCGCCCCCGCTGGCGCCAAGGCCGAGGAGTTCAAGACCCTCATGGACCGCTATCTGGTGCGCTACGAGACGCTCCAGGAGGAGGCGGACAAGGGGCACCCGATCTACGTGACGCACACCCTGCCGCGCCGCGCGGGCGAGATGGACCTGCGGATCGACAACACTCCGCACCAGCTCTACTTCCGGGCGATCCTCCAGTCCGTCTCGATCCGCATGGCCCTGGTCACCGCGATCCTCGGCCTGTGAGCCGCCGCCGGCGTCCTCCCGCGACCCGCGCATCGACCCGTCAACCCCATCGAACCGAGAAACCGACACGAGAACCGACACGAGAAAGGACTCGCATCATGCTTGAGATCAAGGCCGGCGGCTTCACCTTCCTGGCCCGCTACGAGGAGGAGGCGGCCCCCGCCACCGTCGCGGCCTTCCGCGACAAGCTCCTCCCGCTCGACTCCAAGATCATCCACGTCCGCTGGTCCGGCCAGGCCGGCTGGATCCCCATGGGCGACCTCGACCTGGGCATCGAGTCCGAGAACGGCACCTGCTACCCGCACCCCGGCGAACTCGTCATCTACCCCGGCGGCGTCTCCGAGACCGAGCTGCTCCTGGCCTACGGCTACGTCAACTTCGCCTCGAAGGCGGGCCAGCTCGCGGGGAACCACTTTGCCACCGTCGTCGAGGGCGCCGAGAACCTCCCCGCCCTCGGGGAGAAGTTCCTGTGGGACGGCGCCCAGGAGATCGCGTTCCGCGAGGTCTGAATCACGACACGTCACCACCATCCGCAGCGTCCCGCCCGACGGGCCGCCCCCTCGGGCGGGACGCGGCCAAGGAGGAAACCATGCTCAATGACTCCGAGCTCGCCGAGCTCGAGGACGTCGCGCGCCGGTGCCGGCGCGACATCGTCCGGATGACTCACAAGGCCGGCAGCGGTCACCCGGGGGGCTCGCTCTCCGCCATCGACGCGCTCGTCGTCCTCTACCTGCGGCACATGCGCGTGCGACCCGAGGACCCGCTGTGGCACGAGCGCGACATGTTCTTCCTGTCCAAGGGGCACTGCACGCCCGCCTACTACGCGGCCATGGCCGCGCGCGGCTACGTCCCGCACGAGGAGCTGCTGACCTTCAGGGCCATGGGCAGCCGCCTTCAGGGCCACCCGTCCAACACCCACCTGCCCGGCGTCGACTCCTCGTCCGGATCGCTCGGACAGGGGCTCTCGCTCGCCAACGGGGCCGCGCTCGCGGCCCGGTACGAGGGCCTGGGGGCGCGCTACTACGTCATGATCGGCGACGGCGAGAGCCAGGAGGGCCAGATCTGGGAGGCGGCCATGACGTCGGCCGCCCGGGGCCTGGACAACGTCTGCGCCATCGTCGACGTCAACGGCATCCAGCTCGACGGGCCCGTCGAGTCCGTCAAGTCCCTGGGGGACCTGCCGGCCAAGTGGCGCGCCTTCGGCTGGAACGTCATCGACATCGACGGGCACGACCTGCGCGCCATCGACGACGCGCTCACCGAGGCCGCCCGCACCAGGGGCGTCCCCACCACGATCATCTCCCGCACCGTCAAGGGCAAGGGCGTGTCCTTCATGGAGAACACCGCCAAGTACCACGGGCTCGCCCCCACGGACGAGGAGCTCACCACCGCTCTGGAGGAACTGCGATGACCCGGCTTCAAGAGCCCCGCGCGGGCTACATCGAGGGGCTGCTGGACATCGGCGCCGAGCACGACGACGTCTTCGTGCTCGACGGCGACTGCGCCAAGGCCAACTACACCGACCGCTTCGGCGAGAGGTTCCCGGACCGGTTCTTCGACCTCGGCATCGCCGAGTGCGACATCATCGGCACCGCGGCCGGCATGGCGGCGATGGGGCGGGTGCCCTTCGCCAACGCGTACGGCAACTTCCTGACCGGTCGCGGCTTCGACCAGGTGCGCGTCTCGGTGGCCTACTCCGGGCGCAACGTCAAGATCGTCGGGCACAACGCCGGCACCTCCGCCGCCCAGGAGGGGGCGACCCACCTGCCGCTGGAGGACGTCGGCATTATGCGCGCCATCCCCGAGATGACCGTCGTCGTGCCGTGCGACGCCGTCGAGATGCGCAAGGCGGTCCACGCCGTTCACGCCCTGGACGGGCCCGTGTACCTGCGCGTCGGCAAGCTGCCCGTCCCCGTGGTCACGGACGAGAGCACGCCCTTCGAGATCGGCAGGGCGGTCGGGCTGCGCGAGGGCGGGGACGTCACCCTGCTCACCACGGGCTGCATGGCCTCCGAGACGCTCCGCGCGGCCGAGCTGCTCGCGGCCGAGGGCCTCGAGGCGGACGTCCTCCACCTGCACACGATCAAGCCCCTCGACGTCGAGGCGGTCATCGCCTCGGCGACCAGGACCGGCTGCGTCGTCACCGCCGAGGAGCACTCCGTGCTGAACGGCCTGGGATCCGCCGTCGCCGAGGCCCTGGGGGAGCGCTTGCCCGTTCCCCTGGAGCGGGTCGGCACCAAGGACGTCTTCGGGGTCTCCGGAACCATGGACGAGCTCTTCGACCACTTCGGTCTGCGCGCCGCCGACATCGCCCGGGCCGCCCGCAGGGCCCTGGGCCGCCGTGACCGCGGCTGACCCGGGCCCATCGCGCTCCCGCGCCCCGCCACCCGCACAACCCACCAGGAACACACCAGGAATCTCAGGAGAGACAGTATGAAAGAGTCACTGCACGACTACATGAAGGTCGGCATCGTCCACTTCATGGCCTACCCCTTCGCCGCCAGCGGGGAGGAGCCGGTCGCGGACGCCGTCGCCGAGATCGTCGAGGACGAGTTCTTCGACGCCATCGAGGTCACCCGCATCAACGACGAGGCCGAGCGCCGGCGCGTGGCCGGCATCCTGAGCACCGCCGGCGTGGCCGTGGGCTTCGGAGGCCAGCCCTACGTCCTCAAGGGCGGGCTCAACCTCAACTCGTCGAACGAGGAGGAGCGCGCGCACGCCATCGACGTCCTCAAGAAGGGCATCGACCAGGCCTACGAGCTCGGCGCCGGCAAGTTCGGCTTCCTGTCCGGCCCCAGGCCGCCGGCGGACGAGCGGGACCGGGCCCTGGAGCTGCTGGTCGACTCCATCGTCCAGCTCGGCCGCTACGCCCGCTCCAAGGGGGACCTCGTCCTGTCCCTGGAGACCTTCGACGACTCCACCGACAAGAAGGCCCTCGTCGGCACCAACCGCATGGCCTGCGAGGTCGCCTACGAGGTGCGCAAGGCCATCCCGGACTTCGGCCTCATGGTCGACCTGTCCCACCTGCCCATGCAGGGCGAGACCCCGCGCCAGGCGCTGAGCGCCACGCGGGACTTCATCAACCACGCCCACATCGGCAACTGCGTCATCGGCGACCCGGGCCACCCCGACTACGGCGACCTCCACCCGTACTTCGGCCACCCCGACGGCGAGAACAACGTCCCCGAGGTGCGCGAGTTCCTCCGGGGCCTGCTGGACATCGGTTATCTGCGCGAGGACGCCCCCGACCGCGGCATCGTCGCCTTCGAGGTGCAGCCGCGGAACGGCCAGCGCACCGGCGCGGTCGTCGCGGACGCCAAGCGCGTGCTGCGGGAGGCCTGGCGGACGCTGTGAGTCCGCTGACGGGCGCACCGCAGGGCCGCGGAAGAGGTTGATGGAGAGGACGGAGCTGATATGAGCACTACTGAGGACGCGCGGAGCCTTCGGATCGCCCTGGTCGGGCTCGGCGCCATGGGACTGCCCATGGCGCTGAACCTCCTGGCCGCCGGCCACCGGGTGACGAGCCGGTCCCGCGATGCGGGCAGGACGGCCCGATTCGCGCGGGCCGGAGGGGTGGTGGGCGACTCCTGGGCGGAGGCCCTCGACGGCGCCGACGTCGTCATCACCGTCCTGCCCGATGGCGGCGTCGTCCGCGACCTGATCGAGCGTCCCGACGGCGTGGCCCGGTGCGTCGGGCCCGGCGCCCTCATGATCGACATGAGCACCACCTCCCCGGCCGACGCCCGGAGCGCCGGGGCCCGGTGCGCCCAGCTGGGGATCGACTTCATCGACGCCCCCGTCTCCGGCGGGGTCGCCGGGGCCGAGGCGGGGACGTTGTCGATCATGGTCGGGGGCCGGGACGCGGACCTGGAACGGGCGCGGCCGGTGCTGGAGGCCGTGGGCCGCTCGATCACGCACGTCGGGCCGCTCGGCTCCGGGCAGGTCGCCAAGGCGGCCAACCAGCTCCTGGTCGGCGCCACCCTGACCGCCCTGGGCGAGGCCGTCCTGCTCCTGGAGCGCTCGGGGGTGGACCCCGCCGTCGCCCTCGGGGCGCTCACCGGCGGCCTGGCCGGATCGCGGATCCTGGACGCCAAGGGCCCCCAGGTCGTCGCGCGTGAGCTCTCACCGACCTTCACCGCACGACTCCACGCCAAGGACATGGCCATTGTCCGGGACGCCTCCCGGGACGCCGGATGCGTCCTGCCGGTGGCCGACCGGGTCGAGGAAGTATTCGCCATCGCCGTCGCCAACAGCCTGGGCGACCTGGACCACTGCGCCGTGGTCCGCGTCGCGGAGCTGCTCAGCGGCACACATCCCACCGATTGGAGCAAGGAACCATGACACTCATGAGAGCAGTGGACGCCATCGTCCTCATTCTGGAGAAGGAAGGCGCAACCCAGGCCTTCGGTGTTCCGGGGGCCGCCATCAATCCCCTGTACTCCGCGATGAAGAACCACGGGGGGATCGGACACGTGCTCGCACGGCACGTCGAGGGCGCCTCCCACATGGCGGAGGGGTACAGCCGGGCCGGCGCCGGGAACATCGGCGTGTGCATCGGCACGTCGGGCCCCGGCGGGACCGACATGATCACCGGCATGTACTCCGCCTCGGCGGACTCCGTCCCGATCCTGTGCATCACCGGCCAGGCGACCGTGCCCATGCTCAGCAAGGAGGAGTTCCAGGGCGTCGACATCGCCTCCGTGGCTGCGCCCGTGACGAAGATGGCCGTGACCGTCCTCGAGGCCGCCCAGATCCCCGGCACCTTCGCCAAGGCCTTCCAGCTCATGCGATCCGGGCGCCGCGGCCCGGTCCTCATCGACCTGCCCTTCGACGTCCAGGTCGCGCGGATCGACTTCGACATCGACTGCTACGAGCCGCTCCCGGTCGCGGTCCCCACCATGTCCCGCGCCCAGGCCGACCGTGTCCTGGACATGCTCGACGCCGCGGAGCGCCCGCTGCTCATCGCCGGTGGCGGCGTCATCAACGCCGACGCCGCCGATGATCTCGTCGCCCTGGCCGAGTACCTGGACGTGCCGGTCGTCTCCACCCTCATGGGCTGGGGCGCCATCCCCGACGACCACCGGCTCGCCCAGGGGATGGTCGGCATCCAGACCTCGCAGCGCTACGCCAACGCCACCTTCCTGGAATCCGACCTGGTCATCGGTCTCGGCAACCGCTGGGCCGCCCGGCACACCGGGAACCTGGACGTCTACCGCGAGGGGCGCCGATTCGTCCACGTCGACATCGAGCCCACCCAGATCGGACGCGTCCTCGCCCCCGACCTGTGGTCCGTCTCCGACGCCGGAGCCGCCCTGCGAGTCCTGCTCCGGGCGGCCGAGGAGCGCTACTCCGGTCCCCTGGAGCGCTACGGCTCCTGGGTGGAGGCGTGCAACGAGCGCAAGCGCACCCTCCTGCGCAAGACCCACTTCGACGACGTGCCGCTCAAGCCGCAGCGCGTCTACGAGGAGATGTGCCGGGCCTTCGGACCGGAGACCCGCTACGTCACCACCATCGGCCTGTCCCAGATCGCGGCGGCGCAGATGCTGCACGTCTTCCGGCCTCGCCACTGGGTCAACGCCGGACAGGCCGGCCCGCTCGGGTGGACGATCCCCGCCGCGATCGGCGCGTGCGTCGCCGATCCGGGCACCCCCGTGGTGGCGCTGTCCGGCGACTACGACTTCCAGTTCCTCATCGAGGAGCTGGCGGTGGCCGCGCACTTCCGGATCCCCTACGTCCACGTCGTCGTCAACAACGCCTACCTGGGGCTGATCCGCCAGTCCCAGCGCAATTTCGACATGGACTACCAGGTCCAGCTCTCCTACGACAACATCAACGCCCCCGAGACCGACGGCTACGGCGTCGATCATGTCGGCGTCGTCAAGGGCCTGGGGTGCCACGCCATCCGCGCGCGCACTCCCGACGAGCTCGGCGCCGCGCTGGCGCGGGCGCGGGAGCTCGCCGAACGGGACCGCGTACCGGTTGTCGTCGAGGCCATCCTGGAGCGCGTGACGAACATCTCCATGGGTGTCGCGATTGATGCCGTCACCGAGTTCGAGGAGGTCGCCGAGGACCCGGTCGCCGACGCCCCGACCGCGGTCGGGCTGAGCGCCCGGGCTCCCGTCGCGGCGACCCGCTAGCGGCTCGCCGGTACCCGACGGCAGCACCGGCGTCGCCGCCCCGGGGAGGGCCCGGCCCTCCCGCTCGGGCGCGGGGTCCGGGGCCGCGACGGCCATGACGCGCCCCGGCTCCCCGTCTCGACCGCCCGATGCGGGAGCCCGGCCTCCCCGCTCCGGCCGCTCGTGAGGGGACGGCGGCGTCGGGACCGTTACTGCGCTCGCGGTCCCGCCGCCGGGGTCGCGAGGGCGGGGACGCCCGCCTGCCGCCGGTGAGGCGGCACGTCGCCGATCGCGCCTCGATGAAGAGGCGCCCGTCGTCGTCACGTTACGGGCCGGTGACGACAGCCGACCACCGCGACGGCGGTGAACGCGCCTTCCGCAGAGCCCGTGCCACCTGACAACGGTGTGAGGAGAGAAGAATGAAAGCACTGGACGTCGACCACGACGAACTGCGCCGTGGAGACACCGAGGGGCGCCTGTTCAACGATGACCTGGCCCCGGCGAGCGCGGGCGACCGCAGCTGGAACAGCTATTCGCTGTTCTCCCTGTGGATGAATGACGCGCACAACGCCTCGAACTACACATTCGCCGCCGCCCTGTTCATCGGGACGGGGGCACTCATGGGGATGACGCCGCTCGCGATCGTCATCGGCGTGCTCATCGCCACGGTGATCATCTTCGTGGCGTGCTGCGTATCGGGGCAGATGGGCTACGAGACCGGCGCGCCCTACCCCGTCATCAGCAGGGTGACGTGGGGGATCTGGGGGGCGAACTTCCCGGCGATCGTCCGCGGCATCGTCGCCATCGCCTGGTACGGCATTCAGACGTACCTCGCCTCCATCTCCCTGGAGCTGCTCCTCATGCGGGTGTTCCCCGTCGTGCAGGGATGGGACGCCTCGTTCGTCGGGCTGAGGATGTCGGGATGGCTGGCCTTCCTGATCCTGTCGATCATCCAGCTGATCATCGTGTGGCGCGGGATGGAGGCGGTCCGGCACTTCCAGGGAGCCGCGGGTCCCACCATCTGGGTCATCATGATCGGCCTGGGCCTGTGGATGCTCTCCCAGGCCGACTGGCAGTTCCACTGGACGGTCAATGCCGACGGCGCGGCGCCGCCTCTCGGCACGCAGGTGCACCAGGTGCTGGTCGCCGTGGGCCTGACGGTCGGCACGCTGGCGACCCTCATGCTCAACTTCTCCGACTTCGCCCGCTACGCGCCGAGCTCGCGCTCGATGGTCATGGGCAACCTGCTCGGCCTGCCGCTGAACTGGACCGCCTTCGCCATGACGTCGGTCCTGTGCTCGGCGGCCGCCATCGAGGCCTACGGCGTCGCCATCCACGATCCGGGCGAGCTGCTGTCCCTGGTCGACAACGACATCGTCTTCTACGTGGTGAGCCTCGGGTTCATCGTGGCCACCATCGGGGTGAATATCGTCGCCAACTTCGTCTCGGCGGCCTTCGACCTGTCCAATGTCAATCCCAAGCGGATCTCCTTCCGGGTGGGCGGGATCGTCGCCGTCGTCGCCTCGATCGTGGTGACGCCGTGGAACCTCTACGGGAGTCCGGCCGCCATCACCTACTTCCTGGGCTCCCTGGGCGCGCTTCTGGGTCCCTTCTTCGGAATCCTCGTCATCGACTACTTCTACTTCAAGCGCGCGCGCATCGACCTGCGGGACCTGTACTCGCCGGGGCGCGACGGACGGTACTACTACCAGCACGGGATCAACATGAATGCGCTCATCGCCTTCATCCCGGCGGCGATCATCGCCCTGTGCATCGCGCTCGTGCCGGTGCCGCTGCTGCAGACGCTGGCCCCGTTCTCCTGGTTCATCGCGGCACCGCTCGGGTCGCTGTGCTACTGGACGGTCATGCGCGTGCGCGGGGTCGAGGAGCGGCTGGTGCCCGAGCCCGTCGACGGCGGACAGGACGAGGCCGAGGCCGCGTAGATCGGGCGGGTCCGGCTCGCGGCTCGTGGCGGTGGTCCGCGGCCCGCGGCAACTGTTCGCGCCGTCGGGTGCGCGTGCCGCCGTCGGCGCGGACCGTTCCCTGGACCGATCTCGAGCCGGAACCGGACCGATCTCGGTGCGGAACTCGACCGATCTCGGCGAGGGGGCGCGCTTGACCCTCACGCGGCGTGAGACGTCAGGGTGGCGCGCGTGAGGGATGCTGTGCTCATGGAGCGAACGCGGAATGGGTCATGGGGCGGGGCCGAGGAGCCCTGCGAGCTGACGGTCGGGCGGACCGCCGCGCTCGTCGGCGTCAGCGTGCGCACTCTGCACCACTGGGACGAGATCGGGCTGGTCGTCCCCTCGGCCCGCTCCTGGGCCGGCTACCGGCTCTACGGGCCCGACGACGTCGCCCGGATCCACCGGGTCCTCGTCTACCGGGAGACCGGGATGACGCTGGCCGAGGTGGCCCGGGTCCTGGATGACCCGGGCGCGGACGCCGAGGCGCACCTGGTCCGCCAGCGCGAGCTGCTCCGGGCCCGCATCGCTCACCTGACCCGGATGCTCCGGGCGGTCGACACGATGATGGAGAGGAACAGCATGGGCGAGCACCTGACCCCGCAGCAGCAGGCAGAGATCCTGGGCGTCGGATGGAATCCCGCCTGGCAGGAGGAGGCGGAGGAGCGCTGGGGCGGCACCGACGAGTGGGCGCAGTCGGCCGCTCGCAAGGACGCGATGACCCGTGAGGACTGGGCGCGGGTCGCGAAGGAGGCGAGTGACCTCGAGGCCGATCTGGCGGCCGCCATGCGCGAGGGCGTCGAGCCCGGCGATGAGCGGGCCAATGCCCTGGCCGAGCGGCACCGCGCCAGCATCGACCAGTGGTTCGACACGACCTACTCCAAGCAGGTCCTCATCGCTCGCGGGTACGTCGCCGACCCGCGCTTCACCGCTCACTACGACAGGCTCGAGGTCGGCCTGGCGGCCTGGCTCAAGGGGATCATCGACGCCAACGCGGCCGCGCACGGAGTGGACCCGGGCGCCGCCGTCTGGCGCTGAAACCGGTGGGAGTTCCTCGCGTTCGGACCACCCGAGCCCGTCGGCGCCGCCTCACCACCACCGGCTGGGATGTCAGCGCCGGTCGTCGAGATCGGTCGAGTTCCGGCTCGAGATCGGTCCGGTTCCGCGTCGAGATCGGTCCGACGGCGGCGCGCTCGATCGTCGGGACCGCGAGTCGGACATTTCTGCACGAGGCTGACATTCCTGCGCGAGTCCGACGACGGCGTCGTCCGACTCGCGCAGGAAAGCCCGATTCGACGTGCTGCTTGAATGCGATCAGGGGTAGTCGTCATTGAGCTGCGGAAATTCTGGGAACAAATCGCCTGTAGGGTTTCGTGTCGGCGTGCCGGTGGGGTTGTCTCGGTTTTTCGTTCTGCGGTGGAGCGGGTGGGTTAGGATGTGGTTGTTCCTGGTTCCCGGGCGAGTGCGGAGTGGGCGATGATGGTGCGTCGAGGTGCTGGCGGTGGTCGTGGTGGTGAGGCCGGTCGGGCGGCTGGGGCTGGTGGAGCTGCCGTGGCGGTCGGGTCTGCGGTTGAGGGGTCCGAGGCTGCTGCGGATGTGATCGGTGGCAGGGGCGGTGGTGCGGGGTGTCGGCGGGGGCGTCGTGCGGTGCGGACATTCGGGGCGGTGCTGGGCGTGGTCGTCATGGCGTTGTCGAATGCGGCCATGGGATTGGTGGGGTGGCTCCTGTGGACGTACCCGCTGCCCTTCTCCGTGTCGTTGCCCGAAGGTGTCGAGAAGGGCGAGATCCTGACGCTGAATGCAACGACCGATGCGGTCTGGGTCTCTCAGTACTCGCTGGACGCGGGAATCAGCATAGGATTCAAGGATCTGCGGCTGGAGAATCGCCAGTGGGTGGGTGAGATATCCCGGGCCCGGGAGGAAGGCGGCTCCCAGGCTATCGCCTTCCATCTGGGGCAGAGCATCTACGTGGACGGTCTGGGGACCCTCACGCTGGTCGGTGTTGATCCGATTGTGGTGCCGCCCTGGCAAAGACCGCTGCCCGGAAGCGGCCCGCGGATCACCTTCAATCTCAACCCCGACCCGGGCGTGACCACCGGCCCCCGCCCCCATCACGGCACCGGAAGTCCCACCCCCGGCACTGAACCGGATCAGGAGGAAGCCGGCTAGGGCGTCTTCTGGGCGATATCCGTTTCGGGGAAGTACTTCTCATACTCCTCGCGCGTGATCCTGATCCGACCCCCGTCACCGACGTGGGTGCCGTCGGAAGTTTCGTTGTTGGCCCACGGATTGATCAGGGTGACGTATTCGTCGTCGATTTTCTCGACCGTATACGTGTGATGCTCGACGATCTTGTAATCGCCACCCTGGTCGCGGTCATCGAAGACTCCGTCATTATTCGTGTCGGCATCGATGTGATCATCGCTGACCGTGCCGCCGCCGCTCGTCGAGGCCGTGACCGGTCGCTCGTCGTTGACGGCGCCCTCGATCTGCGTCCACTCCGAGCCAGTGTACTTGTGATCGTCCCACCACGGCCAGCCGAGCCATCCCGAGCCACCATGGGTATCGATGTGCTCACCCTCCTGATTGGAGATGGTCTTCATCGCGTCCTTCGAACGCCCGCCGTCGTTCAGGTCCTTGTTACCGAAGTGCTGGCCGTAAGCGCGCTCGTAGATATTGATGATAGTCGGACCGCTCTGGTTGCCCTTGGCGTAGTAGTCGGTGACCGGGACCACGACCTCCTTGCCGTTGTCGTAGAGGGTGACCATGAAGGCGTGCTTCTCCTCATCCCACTCGATCTGGTCGCGCAGGTACTGCCGGCCCGACTCGCTCTGCGAGTAGGCCTGGAGGGTCGCCAGCAGGTAGCAGTCACCAATTTTGAACTGGTCCACGGAGCCCCAGCCGTCAGTCCCATCGGCCTGCCTCCTGATCCGTTCGATGTCCTCCTCGCTCAACTCGGTCTTCTCGCGGGTGGGGTCCTCTTTGCCCATGAGGAAGTCCCAGAACCCCCGCCCATCGGAGGCCCGCTGACCTGTCTGACCTGCCTGGGCCCCATCGTCGGAGCCTGCGTCCATGAGCGCGGCTGCGGCCTCGCGGGCGGCGAGGCCGACTGCGGCCCGGATATTCGTCGCGGCCCCGGCGATCCCGGCCAGGGCTCCCACCGCCCCGGCGACCGCCGCCGGGTCGCCCAGCGCCCCCAGCACCACGCTCGCAGCCCGACGACGCAGGTCCTCAAGGGCCGCCTGAGCCTTCTCCAGGACGTCGGCGTACGTCTCCAGCACGCCGGCGCCGGCCAGGAGACGGCTCGACATGCTCTCCAGGTCGCGCACCAGGCTCCGTGAGGCCTCCCGGCACGCGTCGGCGCTCCGCCCCTGACTCGATGAGACGGCCGCGCGCGCACCGTACGCCAGGTCGGCGCTCCAGGTCGCCGTGCGCGCGGCCGACCTCCATGAGTCCGCCAGGGCGCGCACTCCCCCGGGCGAGCCCGGCACCTCGCCGATGACCGGCCCCGCCAGGGCCTCTGCGCTCACGCTCACCGCCACGCTCCCATTCCTCCGGGGGCGCCCGTCGTCATCGACGTGACGGATCCGCCCAGGGCGCGCGCGCCGTCGGCGGCCCTCTCATCGGCACCGGTCAGCAGGGCCAGCGCCTCGCGCGCGCCGTCGGCCACCTGCCCGGCCCGGGCCGCGGCCCGCGCCGCCTCATCTGTGCGTGCCGACGCGAAGGCGGCCGTGGCCGCGGCCAGCACGGGCGAGCCCAGAACACCCGCCCCCTCCCCGTCCGCATGGGCGGAGGCGGCCTCCTGACCGCAGTCGGCGGCCAGCGCGGCCGCCTGCACGAACTCCTCGGGGATCACTTCCAGAGCCATCAGGGCAACCTCCTGCGGACGCCGCCCGGAGGGGTGGCCGGATCGGCATCGTCGTGACTGGCAGAGACAAAGGTCACATTAGCCCATCTGTGACCGGCCCGACCAGTGGCCGAACAGCACATCCACAGGGGTCCGATCGGGCGCCGCACCTCGTGGGGGAGGCAGGAACCCGCATCCTGCCTCCCCTACGTGTCGTCGCACGGCCCCGCCGTACCGGGGCGTCGTACTACCGGCCCGTCGCCGCCGGAGGATGTCAGGCGCCGTCGATCGGCGCGCCCTCCGCCAGGGTCGGCTGGAGACCGAGGGTGCCGACCAGGTGCTCGCGATAGGCCGGGGAGGCGACCTCGTCGAGTCGGGCCCGCGCCGAGGCCAGGCGGCCCTCGATGTCCAGACGTGCGCTGACCTCCTCGTTGCCCTCGGTCGTGGCGAAGCGGGTCAGGGCCACGATCGAGGCCTCGGCCTGCTTGCGGTCGCGCTCGACCTTGGCGTCGACGCGCGCCGCGTACCAGTCGGAGGCCAGGATGTTCTCGCGCTCGAAGAGGGCTCGGAACTCCGGGCTCGTCAGGTCCCAGCCCTCGCGGGAGGTGCCGTCGATCATGATCTCCAGCAGGGCCCGCAGCGGCGGCACGGCCCACTCGATGGAGCCATCGGCGCGGTAGTGCTCGGCCACGACCTTGTGCGTGGTGACGATGATGTCCACCGAGTCGGCGAAGACCGCCTCATCCTGCAGCTCGGGGCGCAGCATCTCCTCGGTGAAGACGACGTCGGGGTGCAGGAAGATCCGCCCGAAGAAGGCCGAGGCGAAGGACTGGTTCATGCGGTAGCCCAAGCGGGAGGCGTGAACGATGCGGCCCTCGTGCTCGAAGTCCTCGATGCGCTCCAGGAACCCGCCCTCGATGAGGTTGCGGGCGTCGCGCTCCTCGGAGCTCATGCGGGAGAAGACCTCCGGGATGAGCAGCGAGATGTCGTGCGCCACCTGGACCCTCGGGCCGATGTAGCCGGCCGAGGACAGCCAGCCGTCGTAGCCGCCGAGGGCGTAGGACAGCAGGGCCGCGTTGAGATCGTAGATGGCCGGCAGCGCGTTGAACGGCGCCTTGGTGAGCGCGCCCTCGCTGCCGGCGCCCGTCGTCGAGGGCGACTTGCCGGTCATGGAGGAGATGAACTCCATGAAGAGCTCGGGCAGCTCCATGTAGTGCAGCGGGTTGTAGGCGCACAGCGGCGGGACCCCGTCCTCGGGCGGGTTGTTGCGGCGCCCGGCGGCGACGACGTCGACGCTGTGGCGCAGCGGCTCGTCCAGGGGCGCGTCGCGGAAGAGATGATTGGTGAGGTCCGCCAGCGCCACGTCCTTCGGGTTGGCGATGTCGGGGCGCACCTGGAGGTAGCGGGGGTTCTTGGTGGGAGTCCCGTTCACCAGCCGCGGGTTCGCCGTCGAGACCCAGTAGGTCTCCTCCGCGGGATCCTCGGCCTCGGGCAGGGCGGCCGCCCGGTTCACGAGGTCCTGCATGGGCCGGGTGAAGCGGGACAGGCCGGGGGCGTCGGCGGCCATCGCCCGGGCGTCGTCGGGCGTGAGCGGCTGGAAGTTGGAGATGAACAGGTCCGCGTCCGGGTCCGACATGTCCGACTCGGTCTGCTTGTCGTAGCCGCGCACGATCGCGTCGTCGGGCCGCTGGAAGAGCAGGGACTCGCAGTTGGTGACGAACTTGCGCGACAGCTGCGAGTCCGGGGTGGAGACCAGGCCGCCGGGGGCCACGATCGAGGCGGTGATGTCGTCCTCGGTCTGGACCTTGGCGGCCGGGGAGAAGTCCGGGCGCAGGGACAGCAGGCGCCAGGCGCCGTCGTCCTCGAAGCCCACGCGCAGCATGTTGATCTTGATGACCTCGCCGTCCAGACGCAGGGAGTTTCCCTTGCGGCCATTGATGATGCCCACCGAGAAGTGGCTGCGCCAGTCCTCGCCCCAGCTGGGCTGGTAGTAGCGCTTGACGGTGAAGATGAGCTCCTTGATATGGGCCGGGATCGACTCCAGGAAGGCGTTGTACTCCTCGGTGTACATGGGCGACGGCGTCAGCAGCTTGATGACGCTCCCCAGCGAGCGGCGCTCGGAGAGGATCGAGCGGTGGTTGGCGCTCTTGTTGGCCGGGTCGACGAAGCGGTCGGCGTAGTTGCCGTCGAGGATCCTCTGGACGGTGTCGAAGTCCTCGTCGACGTCGCCGACGTAGGCCTCGCCGAAGACGAAGGCGTCCAGGAGGGACTTGGAGATCTCCGACTTGCCGCCGCCGGAGACGGTGGCCGGCTTGTGGGCCTGCGTGGACCAGGGGGCGGTGCCCACCAGGTGCCACTGGGTGGCGTCGCCCTCGCGGTGCTTGGCGTGGACCCGGTAGCCGCCTGGGGCCACGTAGGTGGTGCCCACCAGCAGGGGGATCGAGGCCTCCTGACCGTCGGGGCGGGTCCAGGTGATCGTCTGGCTGCGCATCGAGTAGTGGGCGCCGGCGGGCACCAGCACCACGGTCGGGTCGGCCACGGCGACGGCGGAGCCGTCCTCGCGCACCTCGAAGCGGCCGGGGTTGCGCTCGACGACGTGCTCGAGTGTCGCGCCCGCGGGCGTGTGGGCGTCGGTGTACTCCTGGCCGAGGTTGTAGCGCGGGTAGGCGATGGCGCCGCCGGAGTGCTCCTCCTCCACGCAGCCGAAGAGGTTGGCCGAGTACCCGATCTGGGTCTTGACCTCCTTCTTGCAGTAGCCGTAGTAGTTGTCCGCGATGACGGTGACGATGACGCCGCGCTCGTCGCGGGCGACCAGCTTGAAGGCCTTCCCGTCGTTGTAGGGCTCGGTCTCATCGCGCCAGCACATGCCGTCGCGGCGCTGGCGCTCGGTGGCGTCCTCCCAGGCCGGCAGCCCCAGCTCCCTCTTGGTCAGGGTGGTCAGGTGCGGGGCGAGGATGACGCAGCCGGTGTGGCCGGTCCACGACTCCGGCGCCAGGGAGGCGTCGTTCTCCGGCAGGTAGGGGTCCCCGCCATTGCCGAAGATCCCCTCGACGAAGTCCAGGTTGGACACCAGGCCGCCGGGGGCGATGAAGCGGATCTCCATGGAGCGCTCGGCGGAGAAGCCGGGGACCTCGGGCACGACGACGGGGCGCAGCAGCAGGGAGACGAAGCAGCGCGCCGGCTCGGCCTGGTTGGAGGCCCACGGCAGGGTCATGAGGTCATCGGGGGCGTCGACGGCGGCCGCCAGGATGCGGGCGAAGACGTCGCGGGGCACGGCCTTCTTGTCGTCCGGGATGGGCAGGCCCCCCTCGGCGACGTGGAAGACGCCGGCGGTGGTGCGGCGGTCGTTGCGCGGGTTGTGCAGGACGCCGGTGAGCACCTTGCGGCTCTCGACGTAGTCGGAGGTGAAGCTGGTGGCGTTCACCGGCAGGGACAGGGCGCGGGCCAGGCCCGGCTGGTCCAGCACGAAGGTCGAGGCCGGGAGCCTGGGCCGGGTGGCCGCGCCGTCGAGATAGGAGTCCAGGAAGGCCTGAATGCGGCGGTCCGCGGCGCACGGCCGGTTGGCCAGGCGTCGGGTCAGCTCGCGTTGACGGGCCAGGATCGGCGCCACGAGGCGGTCGGTCTCGCGATCGAAGTCGGAGCGGGCGGCATGATCCGGGACGGGGACGCCGAGCAGCTCCAGGCGCAGCGCGATCGCCGAGTTCGCCGAATTCGTTGAATTCGCTGAGCTCAGTGAACTCGCCGGGCCTGCGGGGCCTGCAGGGTTCGCCGAGGTGTCCGGGGTACTGGTCGGGGCGGCGGGAGAGAGTGCAGGAGAGAGTTCCATGCCGCGAAGCCTATCCGCGGGGTGCGACACGCGCTGTTCTCATCGACGGCGGGGAGTGTCGGTGAGTGTCGGTCACAAGCACGTGCTGTATACCACGGAAGAGGCGGTCGAGGTTGTTTCGGTCACTAGTCGGACGCCGGGCGCTCATGGGACGGCGGCGGCCCGCGGTACCGGCGGGCCGGTCGCCCGGGGCCCGGGTCTGACCGGAATCACGCTGTTCTGCGCGACGGCCGTTCGCCGAGGGCGCGGTCGGCCGTAGGGGCGGCGCTCGCCCGGAGGCCGGCGGTGCCGGCGTGGATCATGGCCGTCGTTCGGGTGTCTCGCAGGTTCCTCCTGCTGTTCATGGCCCGCCGAAGCCGCCATACTTGGCGACAGTCCGTGACGGCAACCTCGCCGTCGTCCGCACAGAAATGAGGACCGCGTGGCAGACTTCGCTAACAAGGGCAAGCGGCCGAGCGGCAAGAAGCTGGCTCAGGCCGCTGGTCGCTACCCCGGCCCGGGGGGCGCCCAACCGGCCATGGCCGTCGCCTCCGGCGGTGCCGTCCGCGGGGATGCCGGCGGGCGCCCCGCCGCGAAGGGCGGGGGCAGACGCCGGAACTGGATCAACTACCCGCGTGCGGGCAAGGGCCCGGTCCTCCGCTGGATCCCCGGCTGGCGCTTTTTCCTGGGCAGCTTCCTCCTGCTCATCATCGTCGCCGTGGGCGCCTTCGCCGTCGCCTACGCGATGGTCAAGGTTCCCGAGCCCAGCGAGTTCGCCCAGGCTCAGACGACCACCGTCTACTACGCCGACGGCACCACCAAGATGGGCGAGTTCGCCGACGTGGATCGCACCATCGTGGACACGAGCACCCTGCCCGACTACGTCGGCAACGCCGTCGTCGCCAGCGAGGACCGGACCTTCTACTCCAACAACGGTGTTGACCCCAAGGGGATTGCCCGCGCCTTCGTCAACAATATGCGCGGCGGGGATCGCCAGGGGGCGTCCACTCTCACCCAGCAGTACGTCAAGAACTACTACGTGGACACGACCTCCTCCTATTCCGGCAAGTTCAAGCAGGCCATTATGGCCATCAAGATCGACCGGGAGATGAACAAGAAGAAGATCCTGGGCTCCTACCTCAACACGGTCTACTTCGGCCGCGGCGCCTACGGCGTCGAGGCCGCCTCCCAGGCGTTCTTCGGGCATCCGGCCTCCGAGATGACCGTCTCCGAGGCGGCGCTGGTGGCCGGCATCCTGCCCGCGCCGAGCTCCTGGGACCCCGCCATCAGCCCCGACCAGGCCAAGGACAGGTGGCAGCGCGTGCTCGACTACATGCTCGAGGACGGCTACATCACCCAGGATCAGTACGACTCCGCGACGTACCCTCAGACCGTCGCCTCGGAGAACACTGAAACCTACGCGGGCCCCACCGGCTACCTCCTCCAGATGGTGCGCGCCGAGCTCCAGCAGGACGCCGAGTTCACCGATCAGCAGATCGACACCGGTGGTTTGAACGTCGTCACGACCATCAAGAAGGACGACCAGGACGCCGCCGTCGCCGCCGTCGACAATCTTCCCGAGGGGCACTCGGACAACCTGCGCACGGGACTGGTGTCCATCGATGCCACGAACGGAGGCGTCGTCGCTCTGTACGGCGGTCCGGACTACCTGACCAATCAGGTCAACTCCTCGACCCAGGCCGTCGCCCAGGCGGGGAGCACCTATAAGCCCTTCGCGCTCATCGCCGGCCTGGAGGGTGGGCTGACCCTGTCCAATGGCTACGAGGCCTATTCGCCGATGCAGGTGGAGGGGACCACCTTCAACAACTTTCAGAACGCGCAGTACTCCTGGATCAACCTGATCAGGGCCACGACGGACTCGGTCAACACCGCCTACGTCCAGCTCAACCGCGACGTCGGCCCCGATGCCACCAACGAGGTCGCGAAGCGGGCGGGCTATCCCGAGGAGACCGTCGGCATGGACGACTCCCTCCAGAACGTGCTCGGATCGGCGTCCCCGCACACCCTGGACATCGCCTCCGCCTACGCCACCTTCGCCTCCCAGGGGAGGAAGCGCGATACGCACATCGTCTCCTCGGTGACCAACAACGCCGGCTCGGTGTCCTACTCGCCCTCCACCGAGGGGGAGCAGGCCTTCTCCGAGGACGTCATGGCCGACGCCACCTATGCCATGCAGCAGGTGGTCAACGCCGGCTCGGGGAAGACCGCCCTCTCCCTGGGGCGCCCCGTGGCGGCCAAGACCGGTTCCTCCAGTGACAACAAGTCCGCCCAGTTCGTCGGCTACACCCCGCAGATCGCCACTGCGGTCACCCTCTACCAGACCGGCGACGACGGATCGGAGGAGTCGATCACGCCCTGGGGGGAGTACGACGAGATCACCGGATCCACCTATCCGGCCGACATCTTCACCGAGTACATGTCCACCGCTCTCAAGGATCTCCCGGTGGAGGACTTCCCGGATCGCACGAACGGCTCCTACCAGCGGGGCTCCCTCCATGGGACGGCGATGCCGGTCGAGGAGGACTACAGCACTCCCGAGCCGCGGCAGCAGGTCCCTCCGCCTGCCACGACTGTCCCGGAGCAGCCCACGACGGCGCCCGATCAGCAGGACCCGGGCCGGACCGAGCCCTCCAGCGCGCCCAGCGGACAGGGCGACCAGGGCGGTAACGGCGGCGGCAATGGCGGCGGCGATAACGGCAGCACCCCCGGCGGCGGTAACGGTGGCGGCAATGGCGGCGGCGGTAACGGTGGCGGCAATGGCGGCGGCGGCAACGGCGGCGGCGGCAACGGCGGCGGCAATGGCGGCGGCGGTAACGGTGGCGGCAATGGCGGCGGCGGTAACGGTGGCGGCGGTAACGGTGGCGGCAATGGCGGCGGCGGTGGCGGCGGTGTCGTCCCCGGCGGTCAGCAGCAGCTGCCGCGATGATGAGACGACGCGAAGGCCGTGATGACGTGAGAGAGCGGCCGGGCGGACCTCGCGGCGGCCTCTCCGCGCGGCGACTCCTGCGAGCCCCGGCCGTGGCGCACCGCACGCCGCGCCCTCGGCCCCCCGCCTTCCGGGCGGCGCGCCGTCTCCGGTAGTGTGCTGAGCCAGCCCGGCCGTCGGGCATCCGACCGACGGCTCGGCAGCACGCATCACCCTCCTGTCACGGAAAGACCGTGACCGCTTGAGTCCAGAGGAGGTGGGTACGAAGTATGCGTCATTACGAGATCATGATCATTCTCGAGCCCGAGACGGATGAGCGCACCGTCGCCCCGTCGCTCGAGAAACTGCTGCAGGTCGTCCCCAGCAGCGGGGGCGCGGTCGATAAGATCGATATCTGGGGCAAGCGTCGTCTCGCCTACGACATCAAGAAGAAGTCCGAGGGCTTCTACGTCGTCGTCGACATGACCACCACGCCCGAGATCGCCCAGGAGCTCGAACGGCAGCTCGGCCTCAACGAGTCCGTCCTGCGCACCAAGCTTCTGCGCCCCGACGCCTGAGTCCGACCGGGAACGGAGAGAAGCATGGCCGGCGAGACCACCATCACCGTCATTGGAAACCTCACCGCGGATCCCGAGCTGCGGTACACCAGCAGCGGCATTCCCGTCTGCTCGTTCAGAGTGGCCTCGACCCCGCGCGTCCGCAACCGTCAGACGGGCGAGTGGTCCGACGGCGACCCGCTCTTCCTGGGGTGCGAGGTGTGGCGCGATGCGGCCGAGAACGCGGGGGAGTCCCTCAAGAAGGGCATGCGCGTCATCGTGCAGGGCAACCTGGCCCAGCGCTCCTACCAGACCCAGGCCGGCGAGCAGCGCACCGTCTACGAGCTCAAGAACTGCGAGGTCGGGCCGTCGCTGTTCCGCGCCCGCGCCCAGGTCACGCGCAATGAGCGCGGCGGCGGTTACGGCGGAGGTCAGCAGGGCGGCTACCAGGGCGGCGCCGGCTACCAGGGCGGTGGTGCCGGCGGCTACGGCAATGGCGGCGGGCAGGGGGGCTACGCCGGCGGTGCCGGCGGCGGTCAGCAGCCCACGTACAATGCTCCGGCCGGCGGCGCCCCGGACGACCCGTGGGCCACGGGCGGGACGACCAGCTTCGGCGACGAGCCCCCGTTCTGATCCGCCGGGATTTCACCGGAATCCACGTCAGGGGCGAGACGGGGGCCATGAGGCTCCCGATCCCCGATCGCGCGGCGCGCCATCCGGGCGCCGCGCACGACATCAATCTCGTATGAGCGCCCCAGGCGCTCGAAGCAAGGAGTACCACTATGGCGAAGCCCCAGCTTCGTAAGCCGAAGAAGAAGGTCAGCCCCGTCAAGACCATCAAGGTCGGCGCTATCGACTACAAGGACACCGCCACCCTGCGGAAGTTCATCTCCGACCGCGGCAAGATCCGCGCCCGGCGCGTCACCGGCGTCTCCGTCCAGGACCAGCGCAAGATCGCCAAGGCCGTCAAGAACGCCCGTGAGATGGCGCTGCTGCCCTACTCGAGCTCGGCTCGCTGACGGGAGGAGGAACGATGACTACCAGGATCATTCTCACGCACGACGTGGCCCACCTCGGTGAGGCCGGTGACGTCGTCGAGGTCAAGGACGGCTACGCCCGCAACTACCTCGTTCCTCGCAAGCTCGCGACGCCGTGGACCAAGGGCGCCCAGCGTCAGATCGACCAGATGGCCGAGGCTCGTCGCAAGCGCGCCATCGCCTCCCTCGACCAGGCTCAGGCCGCCCGCGCCTGGCTGGTCGAGAACGTCATCACGGTCGTCGCCGCCGCCGGCGCCAACGGCCGCCTCTTCGGCGCCATCACCACCGCCGAGCTCGTCGAGACCGTCAAGAGCGCCGGTGGCCCCGCGCTGGACCGCCGTAAGATCGAGGTCGTCCCCCCGATCAAGTCGACCGGTCGCCACACCGCCTCCGTGCGCCTGCACGCCGATGTCGTGGCCCCGCTTGAGGTCAACGTCGTCGCCGATCGCTGATCGGAGTCGCCAGAGCCGCCGATGCGGGCGCGGCGGCGTCATGCCGTCGTGCCCCCTCCGTCCGCGGTCGAGCCCTGCCATGCCCTGCTGCGTCCTCTCAGCGCGGTCGTGTCTCGGGCTCCGCGGCCGTCGCGTGAGGCGACGGCCGCGGCCGACGGCGCTGCCGCGCGCCGTCGGGTGCGCCCCGCGCAGCTCGGGTTCAGGGCGGGGTGATGGGCTCGCCGTCGGGACCGAGAAGGCAGGTGTCCTCCTGGGTGACGATGGACATCAGGTTCGGTCGCTGCCGGCGGGGGAGCAGCCGAATCACTGCGCACCCCTCGGGAGCGCCGTCGAGCGCTTGGACGGCGCGGCTGACGGCGCGGCGCCGAACGTGCTCGGACATTTCCTCGGCACCGCCCCGGTCGTCCAGGAGGATGACCTCCAGGCCGCGGGTGCGGGTCCTCCGCGCGGCCCTCACGACGGCGGTGCCGGTGAAGAATCGCGCCCGGCGGTCGTCGCGCAGCTCGGCCTCGAGCATCCGCGCCGCGGTGCGCGTGACGGTCCCGCGACGCGGCGGGGGCGCGGCGTGCGCCAGCGAGTTCCGCACCGCCTCCGCCGTGGCGTCCACGACAGCTCGCGCGACATCGCGGGGTATGAGCAGGTCCCGTTCGATCGAGCCCGATGCGACGACGTCGTCCCCGATCCCCCGGAGCCGCGTCGTCAGAGTGCCGAGCAGCTCCGAGGCGGGGCATGCTGGTGCCCGCTGCGGTCCCGGGACCCCGCTCAGAGACGTCAGCGCCTCGTGGGCGCTCCGGCGCAGCCGGGGCGAGCCGTCGGCGCGGTGGGGACCGACTTCAGGACGGGCAGGACGTGGTCGTGGATGAAGTCGTCGCCCGCCCGCCGCGCTCTCGAACGGGACTCGTCGGTCCGGAGCCGGATGACGAGGTCCCGCCGTCGGGCGTCGGCCTCGTCCAGGATGCTGGTCTGGTGCAGCAACCAGGTGAGCACCCCCATGTTGCCCAGGTCGGAGGTCAGATAGATCAGAACCTCCTCGACCGGGATGCGTGACGAATACCCGGCATCGACGGGGTACGTTCCCGCGAGGGGGATGGCGAGCGCCGTCACGTGGGCGAACCGGACGCGATCCGGGAGAACGGCGGTGGCCGCCACCGCGATGGTGAGGAAGTAGTTGGTCAGCGGATTGGGCAGAGGGGCGACGTCGGAGGACTCGACGGGAGGGAGGAGCGGGAACCGGGCGGCCAGGAGCACCAGGATCGCATAGCCGACGACGAGGGCGAGGAGGCTCGTTCGCCATACCCGGTCCGCCGTCCCGGAGACCGCGGACCGCGCGCAGGGCGGTGGTGCCGTTCCGCGGGCGTTGTCCGGCCCCGATCGCCGTGGCGGGTCGACCGTTCCAATCGCCGCCGCGCATCCGGCGACCAGCGGCGGGAGCAGGAGGAAGAGCAGCATCGCCCAGAGCTCCGGCCGATCGGCCGTGCGGACCGCGGCTCGGACGGTCGGCGTGATGAAGACCCCCGCCACGAGCGCCGTCACCGCCGTCACCAGTGCGATGAGCCTGTGCAGCCGCAGGGAGTGGGGCCCGGGCGCGGGCGACGTCGGCGCCGGATCGGCCGGAACGCCCTCCGGGCGAGCCTCGACGTCGGTCATTCGTAGTAGCTGATCAGACCGTCGCGAGCGGCTTCCTTGAACAGGGCGATGCGCGAGCCGTCGTCCAGGCGGCCGGCCGCGCGGATGAGATCGGGCGCCTCCCCGGAGGTGTAGACGACGACGGGAACGGGGCGGTCCGTCAGATCGCGTATGACCTGTGCGGGGCGCGTGCCGTCGTTGAGGCGGAGGTCGAGGATCACGAGGGTGCGGCCCTCGGGCCACTGGACCTCGCTCAGGCTCCTGGACCAGCTGACTCTCCAGGGGAGTCCGGCCCTGGCGAACTCGCTCTGACAGCCCTCCGCGATGAGCCGGTGGTCGTCGATGACGACGATGGAGCACGTCGCATCCATGCTGATGGGACAAGGATTCCAAGAAACTGACTCTCCTATCGTCCCAGGACGATACTCTGCAATTCTCCTGCATCGCCTCGAAGACCGACTAGAGTCATCGCAGGCCATCGCGATCCCATCCCGATTGCGTGCTCATCCCCGCCAGGTGTCACCGCGGGCGCGCAGCCCCGTCGTCAGAGCCCGCGCTCCCATGAACACCCATGCGAACGCGCCCCACAGCCACACGAGGCCCTCCGCGCCCTCGGAGGGCCACCCCTGCGCCACGGCCACCGCGAGAGGCAGGTAGGGGACCAGCGTGACCAGCCCGGCGCCTGCCAGGTACCGGCCGTCGCCCGCGCCCATGAGGACGCCGTCGAAGAGGTAGACGGCGCCGGCCAGCGGCATCGCCGAGGCGGCCACGACCAGAGCCGGCGTCGCGGTCGCCACCACTTCGGTCTGCGAGCTGAACATGCGCGGCAGCCATGGGCTCGCCGTCGCCAGAACGATGCCGATGACGGCGCCCACCGCGACGCCCCACATCAGGCAACGGCGCAGCACCGCGTTCAGGGCGGGCCGTGCGTCGTCGCGGCGAGCGCCGACGCCCCCGTCGGGCCCCGCGCCGTCGGCCTGGTGGCGGATGATGGCGCCCCCGGCCGAGTCGGCGCCGCCCGCCGCGTCGTCGGAGCGATCGGGTGCGCCGACGACGTCGTCCGCCGCCCGGCTCGCGTCCGCCCGGCCCAGGGCGTTGCCGACCAGCGCCTGTGCCGCGATGGCCAGCGCATCCAGTGCGAAGGCGGCGAAGGTCCACAGCGAGGCGACGACCTGATGGGCCGCGAGCGCCACCTCTCCAATCGCCGTCGCCGACCACACGGTGGTCAGGATCGCCGCCCGCAGCGACAGGGTGCGCACCAGCAGTGGTGCTCCTGCGCCCAGGGAGGTCCGCAGGCCGCGGCACCGCGGGCGCAGCCCGACACCGGCCCCGCGGGCGGCCCGTACCACGGGGGTCATGAGCACCGCCGCCATGGTGCTCTGAGTGATGGCGGTCCCCAGCCCGGATCCGGCGATCCCCATGCCGATGCCGTACAGGAGCACGGCGTTGAGACCCGCATTGAGGACCGCCCCGACGCCGGCCACGACGAAGGGGGTGCGGGTGTCCAGCAGGCCCCGCAGCGTTCCGGTGGCGGCGTAGACGATGAGCATCCCGGGGATCCCGGGGGCCGAGGCCCGCAGGTAGGCGCGTGCCGCCGCGGCGACCTCGCCGCTCGCGCCCATGGCCGCGACCACCTGCGGCGCTCCCGCCGCCAGCGCCGCGGCCGCCCCGAGACCGAGGAGCGCCGCCAGCCAGGCGCCGTCGATGCCTGCGCGCAGGCCGCCGCGCCGGTCGCCGGCGCCGAAGAGACGGGCCGTGGTCGCCGTCGTGGCGTAGGCGAGGAAGACGAACAGGCCCACGATCGTCGTCAGCACCGTCGAGGCGAGCGACAGGCCCGCCAGGCTCGTGGCGCCGAGGTGGCCGACCATGGCGGAGTCGATGAGGACGAATAGGGGCTCGGCGACCAGGGCGCCGAGAGCGGGCACGGCCAGGGACAGGATCTGCCGGTTGAGACCGGGATCGTCCGCATGGGCGACTGGACGACCGGAGAGCGGGGCGGCGGAACGGGTCACGGCTTTCTGAGGTCCTCCTCGGGCTGCGGTCGGGCCAGTCTCTCACGCCGGTCCGCCGGCGCGGACCGGCGGGCCGCGGGCCAACGGGCTCACGGGCGGCGCACTGAAGCGGCGTGCTGGCGCGGGCGGGCCGCCGGGCTGCTCTTGTTCCCGGCGTCCGGGTCGATAAACGCCGGGACGCCGCGTCCTCCACTAAACGCCGGGACGCCGCGTCCTCCACTCGCCTCGACGCGCGCCCGCCGCTACTTGGCCAGGAGGCGGTCGCTGATCCGTCCGCGCGGGCTGATCCACGGCCCGAAGTCCACCCTCCTGCCGTCCACGCGGAAGACGCTGCGGCCGAGCTGCTCGGCCTCGGGGCGCCGGCCGTCGAACTCGGCGCACAGGGACGCCACGATCGACGCCTCCTCCGCGGTGAGCCAGGAGGCCGGATCCGAGCAGCCGAGCACCCCCATGACGCGCGCCAGGTCCTGGGTGACGGCGTTGGCCTCCGGACTCAGCAGGGATCCTCGGGTGCGCGCGTAGGCGACATCCGGGTCGGCGTCCACCAGGGTGCGCAACCAGGCCCGGGCGATCGAGTTGCGCAGCGCGTTGCGGACCCCGCAGCCCGAGGGATCCCGGTGCCGCTCCGCGTTGTCCCAGTAGGGGGCGGTGTCCGGACCGACCCGGATCCCGTCGACGACCCCGAGCGAGGGAGCCGGTATCCCGCCGGACGCCATGAGGTAGGCCTCCGGCGCGGCGCGCCTGGCCGCGAGCAGACCGGCGCGATAGGCCTCCTCCCGGGAGGCCCCGCCGTGCCGGCGCCCGACGACGGCGGCCGCGTTGAGGAAGTCGAGCTTGAGGTACCCGAATCCCCAGGACACGGCGCGCGACACCTGCTCGTGTATCCAGTCCAGTGCCTCGGGACTGGTGCAGTCCAGGGCCCGGTAGCACTGTCCCCAGTTGAATCCGGCCTCGACGAGGCCGCCCTCGTCGTCGTGGATGAAGAGCTCGGGGCGATCGCGCACGACCGGCGATCCGTCCACGGCGATGAGGGGGGCGAGCCACAGGCCGGGCACGAGGCCGGCGGCGCGGATCTCCTCGGCGACGGCGGCCATCCCCTCGGGGAAGTCGTCGTTCGCCTCCCAGTGGCCGACGGCCCGCTCCCATCCGTCGTCGATCTGGAGAACCGAGTAGCCGCACCGGGCGGCGGCCGGGATCTCCTCGCGGATGATCGCGGAGGTGATCTCCTCGTACCAGGAGTACCAGGACGACCACACCGGCCCGACGCCCTCCGCGGGGGCCGGGCGGCGGCCGCCCACCGACTCCCCGAGGGCGGCGGCCCAGGCGCGCATGACCTCGGTCTCGGGGCCCGCGCCCACCCACCAGGCGGTGCTGGGGACCAGGTGCGTCGGGGCCTTCGGCGCGGTCACGGCGTCGAGGTGACGGGCGCGAATCACTCGGCCGTCGACGTCGAGGACGCCCGTGCTCCCCCCGAGGGTCCCGACGAGCAGGATGTCGGGGTCCTCGGGGGCGCCGCCGTCGCCGGGGTCGAGTCCCGGGCCGTCGCCGGGGCGATCGCCGGGGCCGCCGTCGAGGACGACGGCGGTGAGCAGGTAGGAGCGGTGCGCGGCGGCCGTGTCCGTGGCCGTGTCCTCGGCGGTCGCGGTGCGGGACGGCCTGTCCCATACGCGCCAGGGGTCGCGGTCGATGCGCCACCACGCGGTCGGCGCCCAGGAGCTCCAGCCGTGCCGGTAGTACTCGGCGCGCCCGCCGGCTCCATGGGCCACGGTGAGGGCGGGGCAGGTCAGTCGCAGGCCGGCGGATCCGATTCGCCATCGCTCTCCCGCCGGCCCGGTGAGCGTCCATCGGCCGGCGTCGTCGATCAGCTCGAGCTCCATTCGTGGTCCTCCTGCGGGGCCTCGGCGCTCACTCGGCCAGGATCCTGTTGATCATGTCGATGGGGCCGGGCGGCGCAGTCGCGGGGTCGACGCTACCGCGCTCGACTCCGGGCGGCCCTCTCGCCACTCACAGACCTCAGGGTGAGGTAGAGGTTCATCCACAGGTTTACCCACTTGTCCACAGATTCCTCCGGGACGCCCAGGTTTTGTGCTGTGAATCGTGATCGCGTGTGAAGAGTCGCGCCGTTGCAGCGTTTTCTCGATGTCCCTGGAGCGCGCTCTCCGCGGACTGGTACGTCTGTGCACAAGCGGAGCGGCGCGTCGTCCACAATCGCGGAGGAGTTGTCCACAGGGAGACGCGGATTGTCCACATGTGGCAAGTGGATACCCGCTTGCGAGCGGTTGGGCGGCCCGCTAGGGTCGCGCGGGCACCCGGCCACGGGTGCACGGCAGGGAGGCGCGCATGACCGACATCGACCCCGGCTTCGACGCCGGCCGGGCGGAGGGCCCCGGCGGCGGTGGGGCCGGCGCTACCGATGGCGGCCCGGTGCGCTACGACGGCGCCTTCGATCGCGTCCCGCCCCAGGACCTCGAGGCTGAGATGGCCACGCTCGGCGGGATGCTCCTGAGCAAGGAGGCCATAGCAGACGTCATCGAGGTGCTGCGCGGCACCGAGTTCTACAAGCCGGCCCACGAATCGATCTACGACGCCATCGTCGAGGTCTACAACCGCTCCGAGCCGGCCGACCCGCTCATCGTGGCCGACGAGCTGGCCAAGCGCGGCGAGATCGACCGCGTCGGCGGCGCCCCCTACCTCGCCTCCCTCATGGCGACCGTGCCCACGGCGGCCAACGCCGCCTACTACGCGCGCATCGTGCGCGAGAAGGCCCTCATGCGGGGGCTCGTCCAGGCGGGTACGCGCATCACCCAGCTCGGCTACTCCACCGACGCGGGCGATATCGCCGAGCTCGTCACGCTCGCCGAGGCCGAGGTCTACTCCGTGGCGCACACCGAGGGGGAGAAGGAGGACTACGTCCCCGTCGGCGAGCTGCTCAACGAGGCCAACCTCGAGATCGAGGCCGGGCAGGCGCGTGAGAACGGCCAGATGACGGGCGTGCCCACGGGCTTCGTCGAGCTCGACGAGCTGACCGGCGGCCTGCACCCCGGGCAGATGATCATCGTCGCCGCGCGTCCCGCCATGGGCAAGTCGACCCTCGCCGTCGACTTCTGCCGCTCGGCCTCCATGCACTCCCGCCGCGCGGACGGCTCCTTCATCCCCAGCTGCTACTTCTCCCTCGAGATGGGCCGCATGGAGCTCATGATGCGCATCCTGGCCGCCGAGTCCGGGGTGGACATGAACAAGCTGCGCGGCGGGCGGCAGATGAGCGAGCGCGACTGGGAGGACGTGGCGCGCGCCTACAACCCGGTCAGCGAGGCGCCGCTGTTCATCGACGACTCCCCGAACCTCACCATGCCGGAGATCCGCTCCAAGGCGCTGCGCCTCAGGCAGCACAGCGACCTGGGGCTCATGGTCATCGACTACCTGCAGCTGATGACCTCGGGCAAGCGCGTGGAGTCCCGTCAGCAGGAGGTCTCCGAGTTCTCCCGGTCGCTCAAGCTGTTGGCCAAGGAGCTGGAGATCCCGGTCGTCGCCGTCGCTCAGCTCAACCGCGGCCCCGAGCAGCGCACCGGCAACAAGCCGCAGATGTCCGACCTGCGCGAGTCCGGCTCCCTGGAGCAGGACGCCGACATCATCATGCTGCTGCACCGCCCCGAGTACTACAACCAGGACGAGCGGGCCGGTGAGGCCGACATCATCGTGGCCAAGCACCGCAACGGCCAGACCCGGACGATCCCCGTCGCCTTCCAGGGGCATCTGTCGCGCTTCGCCAATATGGCGCGCGACGTCAGCGTCGAGCCGTCCTACGAATGAGCGAGCGATTGGGCGGCTCACCGGGGACCGGGAGGAGCGGACCCGCTATATCCACGAGACCCGCACCATCACGGGGGAGAATGTCGCGGTCGACGACGTGGTGGAGGCGGTCGACGGCTTCGAGCTGTTCGACGAGATGATCGACCGCCTCGGTGAGCCGATCACCGCTGAGATGATGAAGGACTATCACCGGATCCTCAAACAGACGATATTGCCGACTTCCACCACCGGTTCGAGAGCATCCACCCGTTCCAGGACGGCAACGGCGGAGTGGGGCGGAATTGCGGCTGACAGGTCCTGAGGGTGCTGTCCCGGCACCGGCGAGACGAACTCATCGAGCGGCGACTCGTATCCGGCGCGGATGAGGTCTCTGAGCCACTCGCTCTCCGCGGTTTCCAAGGTCTTGGCTACCACGTGGTGGTTCCATCTGTTCGCACTGACCTGGCTGACACGATGGAATCTCGGGTTCTCCAGGGGGTGGTCGAGCCTCACGTTCAGGAACAGGATGCCGTCGGCCGTCCTCTCATAGGCCCACGCCCACAGGAACTTCCGGTTGACGGAGAAGCTCACCTGGGCCGTGAGGTGCTTCGTGGCAGCGCCAAGAGACGTGACATAGGACTCGATCGCGGTGTACATGGCGACCGTTGCGGGTTTGCCACTGAAGTCGCCGGTCATCTTGTTCGAGGTGGTTGGCATGGAGTACTCCTCGGCTACGGCTCGGAGAGCCTCTCGCGGTGCGCGGGGCTCGCAGGCCCCGGCTCAGCGGACGTCGTCGGCGGACAGGTCGATCTCGCCGGGCGGGACCGGGCGCGAGCCGCGCACCAGCCTGTATCCGAGCCACAGCGCCACCGCGATCGGCAGGCCGATGTAGGCCACGAGCAGGCCGTACCAGGTGAAGCCCGAGATGGCCAGGGCGACGCCCTGCCCGATGATCACCCCCACGAAGACGATGAGCGCGAACCACGTCCCCACCGGGAAGAGCCTGGCCCGGTAGGGCAGCTCCCCCTCATCGCGCCCCTGGGCCTTCCACGCGGCCCGGAACCGCAGGTGGGCCAGGCACACGCCCGTCCACACGATGAGGCCGGTCAGGCCGGTCGCGTTGTAGAACCAGGTGTAGGCCACCGAGTCCCCCACGAGGGAGGACAGGAAGCCGAGCATGGAGATGGTGACCGTGGCCAGCACCCCCCACACGGGCACGCCGTGGGAGGAGGTCCGGGCGAAGAGCCGCGGGGCGCGCCCGACCCCGGCCATCGAGTACAGCAGGCGGGAGCCGACGTAGAGCGTGGAGTTCCCGGCGGAGAGCACGGAGGTCAGCACGACGGCGTTCATGAAGGCGGCGGCGATGGCCAGACCGGCCCGCTCGAAGACGATCGTGAAGGGACTGGCCGCGATGTTCTCCTCCGAGGCGCTCAGGAGGCTGGGGTCGGTGTAGACCACGAGGGTGGCGACGACGATGATCGCCCCGATGTAGAAGAGCATGATCCGCACGAACACCGAGTTGATGGCGCGCGGCATCGTCCTGCGGGGGTTCTCCGCCTCACCGGCGGCCACCGCCGCGGACTCCACGCCGACGAAGGAGAACCCGGCGACCATGAGCACCGAGAACGTGCCCGACCATCCGCCGACGAAGGGGGCCTCGCCGGTCGTCCAGTTCGACAGGCCCACCTCGTGGCCTCCGATGATGCCCGCGATCATCGCCACGCCCAGGATGAGGAAGACGATGATGGTGATGACCTTGATCCCCGCGAACCAGAACTCGGACTCCCCGAAGGCGCGGGCGGAGAAGAGGTTGAGGGCGAGGATCGTCCCGAGGAACAGGACGCTCCACAGCAGGGAGGGGGAGTCGGGGAACCAGTACTTCATGATGATGGAGGAGGCGACCAGCTCGACGGCGATGGTCATCGCGCACGAGTACCAGTACATCCACCCCACGGTGAAGCCCAGTGCCGGCTCGACGTACTCGCCGGTGTACGTCTCGAAGGCGCCCGCCACGGGACGGTGGGTGACCATCTCGCCCAGCGCCGTCATCATGAAGTAGATCGCGATGCCGATGACCCCGTAGGACACGACGGCGCCGCCGGGCCCGGCGGCCGAGATCGAGGCGCCCGTGCCCACGAACAGCCCCGTGCCGATCGCCCCGCCGATGGCGATGAGATTGATGTGCCGCGCCTTGAGGTTGCGCTGGAGGCCGCCGCCGTCGGCGTCGTCGGGGCCGGCGGATCCGCCGGCATCCGCGCCGGGGGGAGCCTGCGCCTCGGCCGGCGCCCCGGTGAGTGTCACCGTGCGGGAATCATGATCGCCGTCGGAGTGTCCGTCCATGTGTGCCCTGTTCGTCGTGCCGGTCGGGGGTGCCCCGCTGGGGAGCGCCGATCGGGTGCGGGTGGCCCGCACCGACTGGGGCCCCACTATAACGTCGCGTATAACGTCGGGGTGAAGCATTAGGGTAGGCGCATTCGAATCAGTCGAGCCCCATCCCAGGAATCGGAGCCGCCGTATGAAGACCGCAGAGGCCGCAAGGAGCACGAGGACCCCAGAGATCGCCGAGGAGGTCGCCAAGGCGCTCGTCCGCAGGCCCGGCCCCCGGCTCGCGGAGGGGCTGGTGACCCACATCGAGCGCAGCACGATCGACCTGGACCTCGCCCGCCGTCAGTGGCAGGGCTACGTCGATGCCCTTCACTCCCAGGGCTGGGAGACGATCGAGGTGGACCCCGCGCCCGACTGCCCCGACTCGGTCTTCATCGAGGACGCCGTCGTCGTCTACGGGCGCACCGCCGTCGTCACGCGCCCCGGCGCCGATGAGCGCAAGCCCGAGACCGAGGCGGCCGAGCGGGCCGTGACGGCGCTCGGCTACGACGTCAAGCGCATCGAGGCGCCCGGCACGCTCGACGGCGGCGACGTGCTGAAGTACGGCGGAAGAGTCTGGGTGGGGCAGGGCGGCCGGACCAACGAGGAGGGATTGCGCCAGCTGCGCGAGCACCTGGCCCCCGAGGGCGCCGAGACGATCGGCGTGCCCCTGACCAAGGTGCTCCACCTCAAGTCCGCCGTGACCGCCCTGCCGGACGGCACCGTCATCGGCTACGAGCCGCTGGTGGACGACCCGTCGGTGTGGGACTCCTTCCTCGCGGTGCCCGAGGAGAGCGGGGCGCACGTCGTCCTCCTGGGCGGCGATCGGCTTCTCATGGCCGCCGACGCCCCGCGCTCGGCCGAGCTGTTCCGGTCGCGCGGCTACGAGGTCACCGAGGTCGATATCTCCGAGTACGAGAAGCTCGAGGGCTGCGTGACCTGCCTGTCGGTGCGGCTGCGCGGTTGCCCGGCCTGAGTCGCGAGGGGAGGGCGCCGGCGCCCTCCCCTCGCGACTGGCTCCCGCCGGCCGCCCCTGCTGGCGGCGACGGAGGCGCCGCGCCGCTCCCGGCCGCGCACCCGGAGGGCGCCGTTGGGCGTCAGCGCGGTTCGGGCACGCGGCGCACCCGTAGGCGCCATGCGCCGAGCAGCCAGGTCAGTGCCGTCAGCCCGAGGATGAAACCGGCCCCATGGGTCAGCCCCTGCCGCAGATGATCGCCGGTCCCCGTTCTCAGATTCTCGACGACGTAGCTGGACAGCTCGCGCGTCGACCACAGGGGCAATGCCCGCGTCCAGTCCTCGGCCGGGTCCACGAGGAGCTGGAGCGCCATGACGGCCAGGAGCAGGAGCGCGCCCTCCAGATCCCTTGGGAGGACGGCGGCGACCACCGACCCGAGGGGAGCCGCCACCGTCACGGTCGTGAGCAGCATGGGCGCCACGGCGCCGGGGCGGGCCAGGTCGTCACCGATGGTGAGGTGGACGAGGACGGCGTACAGCGCGGCGATCGTCCAGCCGAGGACGGTGACCGCGGCGAGTCTGCCCAGGACGAGCGCCGTCGGCGATGCCCCGCTCGCGGCGAGCCGGCGGTCCACCGAGTGCGAGGAGACCGTCGTGAACAGGCCGAGGGTCGCGGCCGCCCAGCCCAGGCCGATCGACAGCAGGCGCAGAGCCGCCCAGTGCGTGTCGATCTGCGCCAGGTAGAAGGTGAGCGGCAGAAGGAGGGCGAGGGCGATCGCTCCGCGCCGTCGGAAGAGCTCGCGCAGGGTGACCAGGGCGACCAGCCCCGCGGTGCGCAACGGGGGCCGGCGGTGGCGCGGGGCGGCGGGAGCGCCGCCGACCGGCGGCGTCGTGGTGACGGCGTTCATGCGGCGCCCTCCTCGATCGAGGACTCGGGGGCGGGCAGCTCGACGACGCGGTCGACGAAGTCGATGTCCCGCAGCAGGTGGGTGACGAGGAGGACTCCGGCCCCGGAGTCCCGCCAGGCCGCGATGAGCGTCCACAGGTCCTCGTAGGCCAGGGCGTCCAGGCCCTGATAGGGCTCGTCGAGGAGGAGCAGATCGGGGGAGGCGAGCTGGGCCAGGGCGAGGTTGAGCTTCTGCCGCGTTCCCCCGGACAGCGCCCCCGCCACCCGGTTTCCATCGGGGCTCCAGCCCAGGCGCTGGAGGATCCGATGGCCCGTGGGCACCGAGCGCTCCCGGCCCGCGCCCTCGAGCATCCCGAACAGGCGCAGGTGCTCATCGACGGTGAGCAGCGGGGCGAGGGCGTCGAGCTGGGGCGCGTAGCCGAACCGGGCCGTGCGCTCAACGGTGCCGGAACCGGCTCCCAGCAGTCCGGCGCAGACCTGGAGAAGAGTGGACTTGCCCGCCCCGTTGGCGCCGACGACGGCGACCACCTCGCCCCGTCGCACTGTGAGATCGAGGTCGGTGAGGACGGCGCGGCGGCCGCGGCGGGCGCTCACGCCGCGCAGGCGCAGGACGATCGGGCCGTACGCCGGTGTCGGGGCCCGACGGGCGGCGCCGTCCTCCTTCAGGGCCGAGGCGAGCTCGCGGGCGTACAGGACGGCGGGGCCGAACAGGTCCGCCGGGGCGGTGCCGTCGGAGGCGGCCTCGGCACGGGTGCCGGCGACGGTGCGATCGACCTCCTGGCGGTCCAGGCCCCGGGCGCTCAGCTCGGCGGCGAGGCTGCGGTACCAGGCGGTCTCGGTCAGGCCCGATCTGGTCGGTCCGGTATCGGACTGGCTGTATTCGGAGTGGCGCGGGGCGCGGGGCTCGGGGGCGACGGGACTCATGAGTGCGCCTCGGCTGTCGTCCGCGCTTCCGGCGCCGTCGCGCCCTCCAGGACGGTGGAGAAGGCGGTGCGGAAGGCGCGCCACTCCGCTCGACGGACTGAGAGCTCGGCGTGTCCCGCGTCGGTGAGCTCGTAGTACCTGCGGGCCGGGCCGGAGGCGGAGGGACGGGTGGAGGAGGTCACGAGGCCGCGGCGCTCCAGACGGGTCAGGGCGGGGTAGAGGCTGCCGCCGGGAACCTCTTCCAGGCCGGCTCCGCTCAGGCGGTGGGCCAGTGATAGACCGTAATCGGCGCCGTTCTCAAGTAGGGCGAGGAGGCAGGGTTCGAGGAGGCCGCGCAGGAGGCGGGCGGTGGTATCGGTCATGTTGGCAGATTACCTAGTTACTAGGCAATCTGCCAAGTGGAGGGCCGCTGCTCCTTGGCTCCGACGCGGGAGCTCCGTGCGGTCGTACCCGGCGTCGCGTGGTCGTACCTTAGGCCCTCCCTAAGGTACGACCTGGCGCAGGAGGGTACGACCGCACGGAGTTGCGTACGACCGCGGGCTGCGACGTACGACCGCGCGGAGTCGGGCGACGGCGAACACGGTTTCAGCCGAGAGACCTCTCGGTGCACGGCTCACATGAGCCCCGGCCGCATCTCAGGGCTTGGAGAGCCGGCATGTCTCCGGGATCCTGCGGAGTGCCGAGTCAGGGCGCCGCTAGTCGCCGCGGGTCGTGAGGCTGCGGTCGTCGGGTGAGGGGGCGGCGCTCGGGCCGATCCACGATGATGCCCGCTGGTGACGGCGGGGCAGCCAGGGCCCGTCGCTCCTCGAAGGTCTCCACGTACAGGATGGGGAAGCGCGCCTTCGCCAGAATGGATAGGGAGTTCGTGAACGAGGAGGCCATTCGCGGGACCTTTCTGAAGACCTTTCGGATGAGGACGGGCGGTTGGTCTCCAGCCGCGTCCCCGGCCTTGATACCAGCCCCGATCAACGCGGGTGAAGGGGGAGGGCGCCCCGCACGCTGACGAAGGTGGACGCCGTCTGGATGAACTCGGCGTGGGCGGCGGCGGGCGCCCCGCACGCCGCCGAAGGCGGAGACAACCCGTCATGAGGGCCTCGACGCGCCTGAGGGCGCCCCGCTCGCCGACGGAGGCGGAGGCCGATCGAGGGCGAGCCGCGACCGGGATGAGAGTCGTGAGAATAGTGAGATCGGTCGCAGACGGACGAGGCGGCCGAGGCGACTGGCGCGGCCGGGTCCGAAGCCCCGGTGCGGCGGCGTCGCCGCCTCGACCCGGGCCACGGACGACCGGACGGCGCCGGGGCCCCGGTGCGGCGGCGTGGCCCCGACGTGGTGCCGCGAGCGGGAGCGAGGTGACGGGTCGTCGTGCAAGACTCTCCCCTATGCCGGTGGTAGTCGCTACGCTCGTACCGGTCCGGTGGACGAATGACGTTCCCGGGCCGGTCGGATGCAGGCACGAGGGAGGTGAGCGATGGGAACCCACGGCGTTGTCGCGGACGCGCTCAGGCTCACGCGATTAGCGCGGGAGGATCCGGGACTGGCTCTCCTGCGCGCCGATCTGGGCCCGATGGCCGCTGCGATCCTCGCCGAGCATCTGGGAGGGCAGGTGCGCCGCCTGCCGGTCGCCGAGCTCCACGAGCTGGTCGATGAGGATCTGGTGGCCCTGCGTCAGGCGGGCATGGAGGCGTCGCGCACGGCTCGGGCGTACTGCGACCAGTGGAGGAGGGCCGGTGTGCTCGTGCGCTCCACGGCCTCCGACGGCGGGGCGGAGACCTATGAGCTGTCCGCCCCCGCCGAGGCCGCTATCCGCTTCCTGGTCCGCATCGAGCACCCCCGCGCCGTCGTCACCCGGTCGCGCCTGGCGACCATCTCCGCGCAGGCTGGCCGCCTCGCCCGCGACTCCGACCCCAGCGCCTCGGGGCGCCTGAGTGCTCTGCGCGCCGAGCGCGACGCCCTCGACGCGGAGATCGCGCGCGCCGAGGCCGGCGACTTCATCCCACTCGATGGTCCGGAGGCCGCCGAGCGCCTGGCCGAGATCATCGCCCTGGCCGAGCAGGTCCCCGGGGACTTCGCCCGGGTCCGCGACGAGATCGCGGTGCTCAACCGCTCCCTGCGCGAGCGCGTCGTCTCCTTGGACTCCTCGCGCGGCGAGGTTCTCGACGACGTCTTCCGCGGGGTGGACCGCATCGAGGGCTCGGAGGTCGGCCGCTCCTTCCTCGGCTTCCACGAGCTGCTCACGAGCCCCGAGTTCTCGGCCCGTCTCGACGAGGACCTGGAGACCGTCCTCGGCCGCGACTTCGCCACCCGGTTGACGGACACCGATCTGCGCTTCCTGCGTCGCTGGCGCTCCGCCCTCGCCCAGGAGTCGACCTCGGTGCGCAGCACCGTGGCCGACCTGTCCCGCTCCCTCAGCCGCTTCGTGAGATCGCGCGCCTTCGAGGGGCACCGCCGCCTGGGCGCCGAGCTCGCCGAGGCCCAGCGCCTCGCCGCCCGCCTGGCGGCTCACACGGCGCCGCAGACGCAGCTGGACCTCGACCTCGCCCTCACCGGCGTCCACATGGCCTCCATCGGCTCCTGGCGCATGCGCAACCCCGCCGACGCGGTCGTCACCGAGGAGATCCGCAGTCACAAGGCCGCCGAGCTCGACCTGGAGGAGGTGCGCCGCGTTGTGCGCGCCAGCGAGATCGATCTGACCGAGCTCATCGACGCCGTCGGGGATGTACTGGCCCGACGAGGGGCCGCCACCGTCGGTGAGGTCCTGGCCGAGCACCCCGCCACCCAGGGGCTGGCCAGTGTCGTGGGCCTGCTTCTCCTGGCCCGTCGCCACGGCCAGGAGGTCCCCGGGGACGAGACCGTCGCCTGGACGACCTCCAGCGGGACCGAGCGCTCGGCCCGTGTCCCCAGATTCCTGTTCACCGACCGCACCGAGAAGTCAGGAGATGCATGAGCTCCCATGCCGCACCGGTTCAGGACGGACCGGCTCGAACCGCGGGCGCGAACCCCGGCGCGCTGTGGGACGGCGATCCGGGCTCGCTGCCCCGGGACACCCGGCGCACCCTCGTGCGCCTCCTCCAGGGTCCCTACCTCACCGCCGAGCTCCACCCCGACCTGTGGAACGCCCTGCTGACGGACGAGGCCGCCATACGCCGCAGGCTGGGCGACCTCTTCCTCGAGCTCGTCGTGGATCGTGAGGCCGGCCTGGCCTTCACCCGCAACGCCCAGGACCCCACCGGCGCCTCCCCCTCCGTCATGCGCACCATGCCGCTGACCCTCGTCGACACGGTCCTCCTGCTCCATCTGCGCACCCTGCTGCTGCGCACGACGACGCCGGGCGAGCGGGTCTTCATCGACCGCGGCGAGCTCGATGACCACCTCGCCGTCTACCGCCCGCACGCCTCCACGGACCATGCCGGCTTCCTGCGCCGCGTGAACTCCTCGGTCGACAAGCTCAGACGGGCCTCCCTCCTGCGCGAGACCGAGGTGCCCGATCGCTACGAGGTCTCCCCGGTCCTCGCCCTGGTCTTCTCCGCCGACGAGGTCGCCGCCGTCTCGGCCGAGTACCGCCGTCTGCTCGGCGGGAGCGGTGAGGCCGACGCGGCCGGGCTCCTCGACGACGGCGCGGCGCGGACGGCCTCACCGGAGCCGGCCGGTGGCCCGGTGGATGACGACGCACTGAAGAAGCACTGAAGAAGAGGGACGAGTCATGACCAGCTCGGCGACCGCGCCGCAGACCGCCTCGCAGCACCGCCTGGCCCGTATCCAGGTCTACAACTGGGGCACCTTCTCCGGCCATCACGACCTTCCGGTCCCGCGCGGCGGGCTCCTGCTCACCGGCCCCTCGGGCTCGGGGAAGTCCTCGTTGCTGGACGCGCTGTCCGCCGTCCTCGTGCCGGCCGAGAACCTGCGCTTCAACGCGGCCGCTCAGGACTCCTCGACGGCCGATCGCTCCCGCTCCGTCCTGAGCTACGTCCGCGGCGCCTACCGGCGCAGCGCCGATGAGATCACCGGCGAGGTCGTCACCGACTACCTGCGCCCGCGCGCCACCCGCAGCGGCATCGCCCTGACGTTCACGCGACTGCGCCCCGAGGAGACGATCACTCTCGTCAAGCTCTACCACGCCAGGCAGGGCACGGTCTCGACCGACTCCGTCACCCAGACCCAGCTGCTCGTCGAGGGGGACATCGCCCTGACCGAGCTCATGGAGTACCTGTCCAACGGCATCGACAAGCGCGGCCTCAGCCGTGATTTGAAGGGGCGCGCCACCCGCTTCGAGCGCTACGAGGCCTTCGCGGCCCGCTTCCGCCGGCGCCTGGGCCTGTCCGGCGAGGTCGCGCAGCGCCTGCTCCACAGGACCCAGTCCGCCAAGAACCTCACCAGCCTCGACACCCTCCTGCGCGACTTCATGCTCGACGAGCCGGACACCTTCGCCATGGCGGCGGCCGCCGTCGAGCAGTTCGCCGAGCTGCGCGAGGCCCACGCCTCCGTCGTCGAGGCCCGCAACCAGGAGGCCCTGCTGTCCCCGCTGCGCCGTCTCGAGGAGCGCATCGCCGAGGCGCGTCGCGATCAGGAGCGCACCGAGCAGTTGCGCGCGGCCATCGACCCCTACCTGGAGCAGCTCAAGACGACCCTGCACGAGCAGACCGCGGACACGGCGCGCCGCGCGCTGGACCGCCTGGCCGATGAGCTCGCCGCCGCCCGCCGTGTCGAGGAGGACGCCCGCCGGGAGCGGGAGGCCGCCCGCCTCGCCCTGGCCGGTGGCCTCGGGGAGAACCTGCCCGCTCTCGACGCCCGCCTGGACGCGGCCCGTCAGGCCACCGAGCGCGTCGCGCGGGCCCGGGGCTTCCTCGACGCCCAGCTGAACGTCCTGGGCGCCGCCGCACCGAGCGAGGGAGCCGCCTTCGCCGAGCTCCAGCGCACCGCGGCGCAGGAGATCGAGCGCGCCGAGCGCGCCGAGGGGGAGCAGGACGAGGCTCGCAGCGCCCTGCGCGCCGAGCAGCTCGCTCTGGTGGAGCAGCGTCGCGAGCTGCGCGAGCGCGCCGAGCAGATCACCGCCTCGCGCTCGGCCATGAGCGCGGACCTGCTGCGCGCCCGGGACACCATCGCCCACGCCGTCGGGCAGGCCCCCGCCGCCCTGCCCTTCGCCGGGGAGGTCCTCGAGCTCGTTCCCGGGCAGGAGGAGTGGCGCGTCGCCGTCGAGACCGTCGTCGCCCCCTTCGCCCGCACCATGCTCGTTCCGGAGCACCTCTACCGCAAGGTGGCGGCCGCCGTCGACGCCCGGCGCCTGCGCGCCCGCCTCGCCTACGAGCGCATGACGCCCGCGCGGCACTCCGCCCCTCCCGTGACCGCCGACGCCCTGGCTCGCCGGATCCGACCCCGGCCCGGCTCCGAGCACGCCGGGTGGCTCGATGCCGAGATCATGCGCCGATTCGACCACTCCTGCGTCGAGGACTCGCGCGACCTGGTCGGTCTGGACCGGGGGGTCACCCGCGCCGGGCAGGTCAAGTCCTCGCGCACCAGTCACCTCAAGGACGACCGCCGGGACCTGACCGACTCGCGCAACTGGACGGTCGGCGTCGATCCCGCCGAGCGCCTCGAGCAGGTGATCTCCGAGGGTCGGCAGGTGTCCGACCGGCTGGAGGCCATCGACGAGGAGCTCGGCTCGCTCAGTCGCGCGCGCACCACCGCCCGGGAGCGCCGCGACGCGTGCCTGCGCATCCTGGAGACCACCTGGGAGGAGGTCGACGTCGACGGCGCCAGGTCGCGCGAGGCCGAGCTGGTCGCGCAGCGCGGGCGCGCGGCGGAGGCGCTGCCGGGTCTGGCCGAGCTCGAGTCGCGCGCCGCGGCCGCCGGTCTGGCCGAGGACAAGGCCAGGGAGGCGGTGCTCCGGCTCGCCGGGGAGGAGCAGGTCCAGCGCTCGCGGCTCGACGACGCCGAGGCCGCGCTGGCCGGAATCGCCCGCCGGCGCCAGGAGCGGGACGAGGACCGGGCGCGCTCCGAGGGCGCGGGCGGCTCCGAGGAGGCCGCTTCCGGTGATGCCCGCGCGGCCGAGGCCGGCTCCCGTTGGCGCTCCCTGGACGAGGCCGAGAGGAAGACCCTCTTCGCCGAGCTGGAGCAGCGGTTCCGCGCGAGGCGCCGTCACGCGGGGCTGGCGGAGGTGGACATCGCCGCCCGCGAGGTCGAGCAGCAGATCGCCTACGACAATCAGCGCGCCTCTCAGGAGGAGAGCCGCGGTCTGGGCGAGGCCCGCGCCATCATGGTGCGCTTCTCCGAGCGCTGGCCCGTTCCGGGCAGCGAGGTGAGGCCGGAGGCGGCCTTCCTCGGCGACTACCTCGACCTGCTGGACCGCCTTCAGACCGATGGCCTGCCCCGTTTCGAGCGCCGCTTCGCCGAGCTCCTCCACAACCAGTCCCGTCAGAACGTCGGCCAGCTCGCCGGAGAGGTGCGGCGCGCCGTCAGCCAGGTCAGGAGCCGCATCGGCCCCGTCAACGACGCCCTGCGCGCCACCGAGTACTCGCCGGGCCATCACCTCCACATCGAGGTGGCGGAGCGGCGACTGCCGGTCGTTCACGACTTCCTGGCGGATCTGGCCACGATCGCCGCCGGCAGCCTCGATCTGGCCGACGAGACGACCGAGGAGGCCGAGGCCCGCTTCGCCGTTCTCAACTCCGTCATGACGCGCCTGGGCTCCACCGATCCCCACGACGAGTCGTGGAAGCGGCAGTGCCTGGACACCCGCCTGCACGTCTCCTTCACCGCCGTCGAGCGCGACGCCTCGGGCGTGGCCGTCGACTACTACGAGGGGGCCGCGGGCCTGTCGGGCGGGCAGCGCCAGAAGCTCGTCGTCTTCTGCCTGGCGGCCGCGCTGCGCTACCAGCTCACCGAGCCCGGGCAGGCGGTTCCCGGGTACGCGCTGGTGGTCCTCGACGAGGCCTTCGACAAGACCGACGCCGAGTTCACCCGGGCCGGCCTGGACGTCTTCCGCGGATTCGGCTTCCAGCTCCTCCTGGCCACGCCCATGAAGATGCTCCAGACCCTGGAGGAGCACGTCGGGGGCGCCGCGATGGTCACCAACTCCCCGGCGGGCGACGACTCCCGGCTGGCCACCGTTGTGTTCGACGGGACCATGCGAGAGGCCGATATGCGCCCGGCGGGACCGGTCACCCGGGCCACGCGGGTCGCCCGGGCCCGGCATGCTGCCGAGGGGACGCCCGACGGCGAGGGCGGTGCCCCCGCCTCCCGCGTCTCCCGTGCCTCTCGCGCGACTCGCGCTTCCCGTGCGGCACGCGCCTCCTCCGATGCCCCCGGTGGCGCTGGAGCCCCCGGTGGCGTGGGCGCTGCCGGAGTCCCCGGTGGTACTGGAGCCCCCGGTGGTGCGGGCGCCCCACCCGGTCAGTGACCTCCGATCTCCTCGGATCTCATCGACGTCCCGCCGGGGGCGCTCGAAGGCGCTGCGGGACCCGCGCCCCCGACGCGATGCGGCGCGCGTCTCGTCCGCGTGCCGGCCTCGTCATGGACGGGGCGGGGCGGCCCTGCGGTGGCGTCCGATCGTCCTGCTACCGATCCCGATCGGTCCCGGTTGATCTCGATCGGTCTCGACTACTGATCGATGCCGGTTCCGGGCCGTCTCCTACGGTCACCATGAACGACGACCAAGTCGGGGCCCCGAAGACCTGCCAAACGATGAGCACCTCGGCCACTATAGGACCATGAGCGCCTCCAAGCCCGTCCCTACCGCACCTGACTCCACCTGGTCCACCGGCCGCGACACCGCTGCCGAGATCCCTGCGGAGGTCCGCGACGCCGTCGATGTCGTCCTGGACGCCTCCGACCTCACCCGCCCCGAGCGCGAGATCCTCACCACTCGGATCGAGCGCTGGTACCCCGACGTCGGCGACGGCCTGGCGACGCTCTACGGCGAGCCCATCGCCACGCGCACCGCCGCCGTCCTGCTCGCCGAGGCCGCCCGCGCCTACGTGGAGCGCGATCCGGAGCTGCGCCACCTCGATCTCGCCCGTACGCTCGACCCCACCTGGATCCAGGATCCCTCGCGCATCGGTTACGCCGGCTACACCGAGCGCTTCGCCGGCGACCTGCGCGGCGTCATACGGCGCATCCCCTACCTGCGTGAGCTGGGCGTGTCCTACCTCCACCTCATGCCCCTGCTCACCCCGCGCCCCGGGGACTCCGACGGCGGCTACGCCGTGGCCGACTACCGCTCCGTGCGTCCCGACCTGGGCGACATGGACGACCTCGCCGACCTGACCGCGGAACTGCGCCGGGACGGCATCAGCCTGGTGATCGACCTCGTCCTCAACCACGTCGCCGCCGAGCACGAGTGGGCCGAGCGCGCCCGGGCGGGCGAGCAGCGCTACCGCGACTACTTCTTCGTCTACCCCGACCGCACCGAGCCCGACGAGTACGAGAAGACCCTCCCCGAGATCTTCCCCGACTTCGCCCCCGGCAACTTCACCTGGAACGACGAGATGGGCGGGTGGGTCTGGACGACCTTCAACTCCTTCCAGTGGGACCTCAACTGGCGCAACCCCCGCATCATGGAGGAGTTCGTCTCCATCATCATGAACCTGGCCAACCGGGGCGTGGAGGTGCTGCGCCTGGACGCCATCGCCTTCACCATCAAGCGCAAGGGCACCGACTGCCAGGGCCAGCCCGAGGTCCACGCCATCACCGAGGTGCTGCGCGCCATCACCCGCATCGCGACCCCCGCGGTCGATCTCAAGGCCGAGGCGATCGTCGCCCCCACCGAGCTCCTCCAGTACCTCGGCCAGGGCAGGTACACGGGCAAGGTCTCCGACCTCGCCTACCACAACTCCCTCATGGTCCAGATCTGGTCCATGCTCGCCACCCGCAACGTCACGCTCGCCGCACACGCCCTGGACGCGCTGCCCGTCGAGCCGCCCACCGCCACCTGGATCACCTACATCCGCTGCCACGACGACATCGGCTGGGCCATCGGCGACACCGACGCCGAGGAGGTCGGGCTCAACGGCTACTGGCACCGCGTCTTCCTGGCCGACTGGTACCGCGGGACCTACCCCATGAGCGACGCCCGCGGCCTGGTCTTCCAGTACAACCCGGTCACCAACGACCGTCGCATCGCCGGTACCGCCGCGAGCCTCATCGGCATCGAGAGCGCCGCCGAGGCGGTCGAGGGCATCGACGAGTCGACGCCGCAGTGGCGGGAGGAGGAGCTGCGCACGTGGCTCGAGGAGCGCTTCAACGCCCTGCGACTGGCCAACGCCATCATCTACGGATGGGGCGGCGTGCCGGTCATCTGGAGCGGTGACGAGCTCGGCCAGTTCAACGACCCGAACTGGGACACCGAACCGGGCCATGAGTCGGACTCGCGATGGGCGGGGCGCCCCGCTCTGGACGAGTCCCGCATGGAGAACAGGCACGACCGCTCCACCGTCGAGGGACGCGTCTTCTCCGATCTGGCCCACCTGGGGAAGGTACGGGCGGGCCTGCCGCAGCTGAGCGCCGACGTGCGCACGGTGGTGGCCCCGGTCGACGATGAGGGCGTGCTGGTCACGTACCGCGACCATCCGCGCGGCTCCTTCGTGGGCGTGTACAACGTGACTCCCGACTGGAGGAGCGTTCCGGCCTGGCGACTCGCCGAGTACGGGGTGCTGGGCGCCGTCGACGTGCTCACCGGCACGGTTCCCTCCGACTCGACCACGCTCGAGGGCTCCGGCGACGGACAGGTGCCCGTGCCGCCCTACGCCGCCTGGTGGCTGGTGCGCTCGACCGACTGACGGCGGCCCCTCGCCGAGATCGGTTCGGTTCCGCGCCGAGATCGGTTCGGTTCCGCGCCGAGATCGGTCGTGGTGGCGACGCGCTGGCGAGGCCATCCTCATGCGAGCATCGAGCCGGGCTCCGCGCAGGGCCCGCCATACGTCGCCCTCGCGGTCGTACCTGTTGCCTCGCGGTCGTACCCGGCGCCGCGCGGTCGTATGTTAGCGGGGCTCTAAGGTACGACCGCGCGGAGAAGGGTACGACCTCACGAGTCCCACGCGCCTCTGGACGGTGATCTTCACGCGCCGCCTGCGAGCCGTAGGGCACGACCGCGCGGTGGCGTCGCGGCGGCGGGAGGGCGCGGGACGTGATCGGGACTTGGGGCCCGGGCGCCGGGCGTGCATCATGGAGGACGTGACCAGCCGTGGCCTTCCTCCCTCGACGAGCGCCTCCGCGAACGCCTCGGCGGACCTCCTGACCGAGGGCCCCATCAGCTCCACCGACCCCGTCGCGCCCGGCCCGTCCGCCGTCGCCCCGGAGACCGCCCTCGTCTCCACGGCACTGGACTCGGCCACGCCGGCGTCCCTCCTCGCCGGGGCGATCGACGTCGAGCAGGCACCCCGTCCGCTGAGCGTCTTCGACCTCATGCGCATCGGGATCGGCCCCTCCTCCTCGCACACCGTGGGCCCCATGCGGGCCGCCCGGGCCTTCAGCCGCGCACTGGCCGCGGAGGCGGGCTCCTCCCAGCCGGGCGCCCTCGAGCGCGCCCGCGGCTCCGACGTGCCCGACGGCCCCTGGCCCACCCGCCTGACGGTCGAGCTCTACGGCTCGCTCGGCGCCACCGGTCGCGGGCACGCCACCGACCGCGCCGTCGTCATGGGACTGGCCGGGTACGAGCCCGAGACCGTCCCCGCCGTCGTGTGCGAGTCGCTCATGGAGGAGGTCGGGGCCGCCGGGGGGCTGGTCGTCGACGGCATCGGGCCCGTGCCCTTCAGCCCCGGTACCGACATCCACTTCCTGCCCGGCCGGGTCCTGCCCTACCACGTCAACGGGATGGCCCTGACCGCCTACTGCGCCGCCGGCTCCGAGATCCTGCGCCGCACCTACTACTCGGTGGGCGGAGGCTTCGTCATGGAGGACGTCGGCGCCCCCGGCTCTCCGTCGATCCAGGCCCTGGCGACCGCCTCCGCCACCGAGGCCCACGCCACCCCCGCTCCCTTCCCCTTCACCACCTCGGCCGCGATGCTTCAGATCTGCGAGCGCGAGGCGCTGAGCGTGTCCGGCGTCGTCCTGGCCAACGAGGTCTCCGCGCGACCCCGCGAGGAGGTGCTCGCCTACCTGGACCGCCTGCGCGACACCATGCGCGCCTGCATCGAGGCCGGCATGAGAACCGAGGGCGTCCTGCCCGGCGGCCTCGGGGTGCGTCGTCGGGCCAGGGCGCTCCACGAGCGGCTGCGCGCCCAGGAGAAGGGCCCGGCGGCCGCCTTCGCCATGGCCGATCCACTGCGCGGCATGGACTGGGTGGACCTGTTCGCGCTCGCGGTCAACGAGGAGAACGCCGCCGGACGGCGCGTCGTCACGGCCCCGACCAATGGCGCCGCGGGGATCGTGCCCGCCGTCCTGGCCTACTACGAGCGCTTCATCCCCGGGGCCGACGACGACGGGGCCCGCCGCTTCCTGCTCGCCGCGACCGCCGTGGGCGGGCTCATCAAGACCAACGCCTCCATCGCCGGAGCGGAGGTGGGCTGCCAGGGGGAGGTGGGGTCGGCGTCCTCCATGGCGGCCGCCGGCCTGGCGGAGGCGCTCGGCGGGACGCCCGAGCAGGTGGAGAACGCCGCGGAGATCGCCATGGAGCACAACCTGGGGCTGACCTGCGATCCGGTGGGCGGGCTCGTCCAGATCCCCTGCATCGAGCGCAACGCGGTGGCCGCGGTCAAGGCGATCAACGCCGCCCGCATGGCGCTGTGGGGCGAGGGGCGTCACGCCGTCAGCCTCGACACCGTGGTCGAGACCATGCGCCAGACCGGCGAGGACATGCTCGCCAAGTACAAGGAGACCTCCCGCGGGGGCCTTGCCGTCAACGTCGTGGAGTGCTGAGAGTGCTGAGGGGCATGTGCCGGGACCCGGGTCCGGGGGAGGTGCACGACTGCGGCTGATTATGATCGGGCATGATCGAGTCGGTCTATGCGGTTCTCCTTCATGGTGACCACGTCGGTGTTATCCGACGCCGGGATTCCTTCACCGCCTTCGTCTTCGACCGCGACTATTGGGATCGCTCCGACCGTGAAGTTCTCGGCAGGTGGTTCGAGAGCCATCCGCGCCGACGGCCGCATGCTGTGAATCGGGTGCCCGCCTGGTTCTCGAACCTTCTGCCCGAGGGGCGTCTGCGTGACCTGGTCATTGAGAAACCGGGTGGGAGGACTCGTCGCGAGATCGACTTGCTGGTCTGGGCCGGCCGGGACCTTCCCGGTGCCGTGGAGGTCGTGGCCGACGAGACTGCGGACCGTCCCGGTGGGCCTGTCGGCGGGCCATGCGCGGATGCTCGGTCGGCGGGGCGATCGGCTTCGTTCGAGCGGCGGGGGTTCGCCCTCGCGGGCATGACGATGAAGTTGTCCATGAGTCGTCAGGGCGACCGCCTCGTCGTCCCGGCCCATGGGCAGGACGGGGACTGGATCCTCAAGACTCCCGACCGAGAGTACCCGGGGCTGCCCACCAACGAGTTCGCCATCATGCGGCTCGCGAAGGCGATCGGGATCGACGTGCCCGAGGTGGAGCTCTGGCCCCGGGATGATATCGACGACCTCGGCCCCGGGGTCTGGACGTCGGGGGAGCCCCTCGCCTACGTCGTGCGCCGCTTCGACCGCTCGCCCGGCGGGCGCATCCACATCGAGGACTTCGCCCAGGTGCTCGGACGCTTCGGTGCCGGCGAGGGGAAGTACCGATCCACGGTCGAGACCGTCGCCGCCATCGCCTATCGCGGGCGGGATCGTGCCTCGCTGCGGGAGATGGTGCGTCGGTCGGTTTTCAATCTGCTCGTCGGCAACGGGGACGCCCACCTCAAGAACTGGTCGCTCATCTACCCGGATCGGAGGGTCGCGCGGCTCTCCCCCGCCTACGACCTCGTGTGCACGGCCGCCTACCCCAACCACGCCGATCTGGGGCTGCCCTTCTTCGGTGCGACGCGGCTGTCGGAGATCTCCCGCGGCCACTTCGCACGGCTCCAGGCGGCTCTGAAGGTCGAGGGCGATGATGTCCTTGACGTCGTTGATGAGACGATCGAACGGTTCTCCGAGACCTGGGCGGCTGGTGCCGCCGAACGACTGCCAGCGTCGGTGGCCACCTGGATCGAGGAGCACCTTGAGCGGATTCGTCGGCAGCTTGCGCAGGAGTAGACGAGTGCGCGATCGGCTCCGGAACCGTCCAGCTGCCGACCTGATGCGGTGACCAGTCGATGCGGTGGACGAGGCGGTGCTCCTCGGTGATGCGGCGGGATCAGTATCCGGCGAGTCGGCCCGTGCCCGGCGCCTTCGGCGGGCCCGGCGGGTCGACGCCCTCAAGATCCGTGTCCTCGGCGTCCTGACGCTCCCGATGCCCGGGGCGCGAGCATCGCCACCGCCTCCCGCGCGTTCCGCGTCCCGCCCGCTTCCTGGCAGGATGCGCCCGTGACCGTGAACCCGCAGCCCGTCCCGCCTCCGACCGGGACCGCGCCTCCTCCCGCCCGACAGTGGTGGAAGGACGCCGTCGTCTACCAGGTCTACCCGCGCTCCTTCGCCGACTCCGACGGCAACGGCATCGGCGACCTCGCCGGCGTCACCAGCCGCGTCCCCTACCTGGCGGCCCTCGGCGTCGACGCCGTCTGGCTCTCCCCCTTCTACCCCTCCGCCCTGGCCGACGGCGGTTACGACGTCGACGACCACCGCGAGGTCGCCCCCGAGATCGGCACCCTGGAGGACTTCGACCGCATGGTCGCCGCTCTCCACGCCGTCGGCATCAGGGTGATGGTGGACATCGTCCCCAACCACACCTCCGACCGCCATCGGTGGTTCCGCGCCGCCCTGGCCGGTGGCCCGGACGCCCCCGAGCGCGCTCTGTACCACATCCGCCCCGGCGCGGGCCCCGGGGGGAGCGAACCGCCCAACGACTGGCGCTCCATGTTCGGCGGCTCCGCCTGGGAGCGCATCGACGACGTCGGCCCGGACGGCGCGCCCCTGACCGGTCCCGGCACGCCCCGGCCCTGGCAGTGGTACCTCCACATTTTCGCCCCCGAGCAGCCCGACCTCAACTGGGACCACCCGGCCGTGCGCGAGGACTTCCTGGACATCCTGCGCTTCTGGTGCGACCGCGGTGTGGACGGGTTCCGCGTCGATGCCGCCCCCGGTATGGCCAAGGACCTGTCCGAACCCTACCGCCCGGTGGCGGAGATCCCCTGGTGGCCGCTGCCCGACGACGGCTCCCATCCCCTGTTCGACCGCGACGAGGTCCACGACATCTACCGTCAGTGGCGCACCATGCTCGACTCCTGCAGCCCGCCGCGCTTCGCCGTCGCGGAGGCCGGCGTCGTCGCCTCCCGCCGCCCCGCCTACGCCGCGAGCCTGGGGCAGGCCTTCAACTTCCAGATGCAGGATGCCGACTGGACCGCCCGCTCCGTCGGCTGGGCCATCGACGCCGGGGTCGCGGACGAGGCGGCCTGCGGCTCGACCACCTGGGTCCTCGGCTGCCACGACACCCCTCGCGTGACCAGCCGTTACGGCTTCGACCTCGCCGACGACGTCCCGCCGGGCGATCCCGACCCCGCCTACCCCGCGGGCATCGCTCAGCGGATGGCGCGCCGCTGGATCAGCGCCGACGGCGCCGTCCCCGTGAGCGACCCGATTCGCGGCGAGCGCCGGGCGCGCGCCGCCGCCATGATCGTCATGGCCCTGCCGGGGGCCATGTACCTGTATCAGGGCGATGAGCTCGGTCTGCCCGAGGTCCCCGACATCCCCGAGGACCGCCTCCAGGACCCGATCGCCCATCGCATGCGCGAGGAGGAGAAGGGGCGCGACGGCTGCCGCGTGCCGCTGCCGTGGACGGCGGCCGGCAGCTCCTTCGGCTTCGGGCCCGACGACGGCGCCGAGCCCCACCTGCCTCAGCCGGCGGGCTGGGGGGAGCACGCCGTCGAGGTCGAGGAGGCGGACCCGGACTCGATACTGCACGTGTACCGCGAGGGCCTGCGGCTGCGTCGCGAGGTCTGGGGCGCGGCGGGCTCGGCGGAGGCGGAGCGGCTGCAGTGGGTGCGCCGCGATGAGCGCGTCCTGGCCTTCTCCCGCGGCGGCGTGCAGTGCTGGACGGCCTTCGGCGCCGACGCCCGGCTGCCGGCCGGCGAGGTGCTGCTGGCCTCCGCCCCGCTCGCCGTCGTCGAGCCCGACGGCGACGAGGAGGGGCTCGGCGGCGCCGCCGGTGCTGTGAACGTCCTGCCGGCCGACGCCACCGCCTGGATACGCGTCCCCGACTGACTGACGGTCCCATCTTTCGCCGAGATCGGTCGAGTTCCGCATCGAGATCGGTCCGGTTCCGTGCCGAGATCGGTCCGGTTCCGTGCCGAGATCGGTCCGACGGCGCCGCGCCCGGTCGCTAGAACCACGAATCGGGCATTTCTACACGAAACGGGTATTTCGGGATGAGTCGGACGCCGCCCAACTCGCACAGGAATGCCCGCCTCGACGAGCAGGCGGGCAACCCGGGTCCAGTACCCGGCAGGACTCCGAACCACCGGAGCCCCACGTGGTCGTACTCTTCCTCGCGCGGTTTTACGTGAGTCCGCATGGTCGTATTCTGAGTAGGCCCTAAGGCACGACACCGCGGTGAGAAAAGAGGCACGACCCGCCCGCGGTATGGAGCATCGGATGCGCGCTCTGGCACTGTCTCCGGGCCTGGTGCTCGTCGTGCGAGTTGCGGTGCATGAGTGGGCAATGCGGTGCGGGCCGGGGCTGTTCCGGAGGCGCGTTTTGACGAGTCCGTGGACGCCGAACTGCTCCCGCAGGCGGAGTGTTGCCATGGTTGCTCGCCACGAGTCGGAGCGCGGGCGACGCCGCGTCCCGTAAACGTGCAGTGCCGTCATGCTTCTCGGCCGCCCCTGTGCGGGCACCCACCGAGATGGTCCAGGAGATCCAGATGGTCCTCAAGAACGCCGACGTGGCAACGGCGGAGTCTCCGTCTACGACCGCCGCAGTGGAATGGCTCGTACTGGAGCGCGGCGACCGATCTCGATGCGGAACTGAACCGATCTCGGCACGGAATACGACCGATCTCGGCGAAAGGGGCCCGGACCGCTCAGCCGTCGGCGCCACCGGGGCCTCCTCGGCCCGGACCCCCCTGTCCGCCCGGACCCCCCTGTCCGCCCTGGCCCCCGGGGCCGCCTTCCGGACCTCCGGGGCCACCGCCCATGCCGGCGCTCAGGGCCGAGGCCGTCGCGGTCGTCGAGCCGCCGGACGTTGTCGAGACCGTGTAGTCGGCGCCCTCGCTCAGCCCCAGCACCGTCACCGCGTCGGCGGAGAGCGTGCTGGTGAGCGTCCAGGTCGTGCCGTCCGCGCCCGTGACGGTGATCGTGTCGCCCTTGGCCACCGCCAGCGGGACGGACACGCCCACCAGCGTCGTCTCGCCGTTGGCGTCCACCGATCCGTCCATCGATCTCGCCGCGCCGCCCACGACGACCTCGCCGCCGGTGACATGGGCCGATCCGTTGGAGTCGATCCCGTCCGAGTTCGCGTAATCGATCTGCACCCGGCCACCCGAGATCGTGATCGCCGAGCCGTCATCGGACTCGGAGTCGGCGTTCTCGTAGCCCTCGATCGTGTGATCGCCGTTGGAGGCGTTGATGCCGTCGTCGCCTGATGAGACGTCGAGGCTCCCCCCGTTCACGTTGACGAAGGCGGCCTGCAGCCCCTCGTCGGCGGCGTCGATGGTGACGCCGCCCGAGTCCTGGGAGTAGGCCACACCGGCGTTGACCCCCTTGGGGGAGGGGGCGGTGTCCTCGGACTGGGTCTCGGCAGACTGGCCTGACCGGTCCTGCTCCGGCGCCGCCCGGCCGGGGCCGGCCTGCGCGCCCTGGCCGCCCGGACCCTGCTCCGAGACGGTGGCGTTGGCCTGCCCGCCGCCGGCGGTGACCGACAGCGTCGTGCCGTCCACCGTGACGTCGGTGGTCGCGGACACGCCGTCGTCCCCGGAGGTGAGGGTCACCGCGGCGGCCCCGAGCGCGACGAAGCCCTTGGTCTCGTCATCGTCCTCGGAGGACTTCAGCCCGTCTCCGCCCGCGGTCACCGTCAGTCTCCCCGAGGAGACGAGCAGGTAGTCCTTGCCGCGCACGCCGTCGTCGGCGGCGTTGACCGTGATCGTCGGGTTCCCCGTGATGACGAGGCCGTTCTTCGAGGAGATGCCGTCGTCGTACGAGCCGGTCACGTCCAGGGAGCCGGTGCCCGTGATGGTGAGCGTGTCCGAGGAGTACAGGGCGGCGGTGGCGGCGTCCTCGCCGGTGTCGGCGTAGGTCGAGCCGTCGGCCAGCGTGTTCGTCGTGCCCTCCGCCAGGACCAGCACGGCGCTCCCGACGTCCTGGATGTCGATCGCGGGGCCGTCGGCATTGGTGATCGACGTGCCGGCCAGAACGAGGCGCACCTCGGCGTCGCCGGCCGCCACGACCACCCGGCCGTCGTCGAGGGCGCCGGTGACGACAAAGGTGCCGGACCCCGTGATGGTGACGGTCGTTCCGTTGACGCCGACGTTGCCGGCGTCGGTCCCCGAGACCTCGACGGACCCGCCCGAGGCCGTGATGGTCGTGGCTGCGGAGGCGTCGTAGGCGCCGGCGTTGTCGGTGCTGGTGGCGGCCGAGGCGGCTTCGGAGGTGTCCGCGTTCGCGGCCAGGATGTCGGCCGCGGACGCCCCGGTGGACGCCTTCCTGGTGCTCGCGCTGATCGTCGTCCCGGAACCGGAGGATGAGTCCGGTCCGGTCGTCGTCGAGATGGTCCCGCAGGCCGTGACGAGCGCGATCGCGGCCAGGGCGGCGAGCGCGCCGCCGGTGCGATGCGTCCGGCGGCCGCGCGGGAGCGCGTTCGCGCGACGCCCGGCGCGGCGGGCGGGGAGGTGCTTCAGTGGGTTCAGCATGCGTGTCTCCTGGTGCCGGTCATCCGGCGGCCGGCGCTCGGCCGTCCCGGAATCGGTCGTGATGGGTTGTGAGGTCGGTGGTGACCCGTGCGAGCGGGCCCGGCCCGCGCGAGTGGCGCTCGGCTCCGGCTCGGGCTCGACGTGCGCCTGCGGTCGCGGGGCGGCTCCTGCGGGGCGGTCTCAGGCCGCGCGGGCGGCGCCGGCCAGGTCGCGGGTGAGGAGCCGGTGCCACTTGTTGGCGGGCAGCTCCGGGTGGAGCGCCGCCATTCCGGTGGCGTACTTCGAGATCCGCGAGGGCCGGTGGCCGGCGGCCCACAGGTATCGGTCCGTGGGCGAGTGCCGGGCCGGATTCTTCGTCTCGACGACGGCGAGCGGTCCGGCGGCCCGCGATGCGCCGCGCCCGACGGCGGTCGGGCGGGTCCTGCCCGCGCCGGTCGTCGAGGAGGGGCCGCTCGATGCGCCCGAACGGGGTGCGAGCGCGGTCCACGCCAGGTCGGTGTCGATGGTGGCGCGGGCGTCGTCGTCGGGCAGGTGCAGCGTGGTGCGGCGGTAGGTCGTCGCCATGACCGGTCGGAGGCTCTGCGCGGTGCGGCGCGCCTCCTGCGCGGATCCGGTCAGCGGCGCAAGGCACTCGACGACGAAGTCGATGCCCTCCTCCGTCAGACGATCGGCGTCCGCGGCCCGGTAGTCCAGGCGCTGCTTGATCGTGGCGCCTCGCGGTCCCCGGGTCTTGACCTCCAGGAGGGTCAGCCCCGAATCGAGGTAGGAGCGGGTGCGGATCTTGAAACGGTGTCGGCGCTTCCGGGCGGCCTGGAGGTAGGAGTCGAGTCCGGGGGTGTCGAAATAGGTCGAGGCGTAGGAGAAGGAGCGGCGGCCGTCGATGTCGAGGACGAGCGCGCGTCCGGTCAGCGCATCGACGACGTTCTGCGCGGCGCTGGACGCGACGAGGTACTTGCGGTCGACTCGCGTGAGCAGACTGGCTGCGCTGTTGAGATCCTCCAGGGTCGTGGGGGAGAGACGGCCGGTGTCGAGAGGGCGAGTCGTCGATGCGGCGGTGAGCACGGGATGCTCCTGTTCTGTCGGTTCCTGTCGGTGGCGGGTGGGACGATGCGGTCGGCCCGCGGTGGAGGAGGCCTTCCGACGTCGAGCCGGCGCGGGGCCGGACGGGACGCGGGCGGTCGAGGGCGTGCTGCGCGGCGTCGGGTCGAGCCGGCGCGGGGCCGGGCAGGACCGATGCAGGACCGACGCGTCAGCGGATCGCCATGGGTGCCGCGGCGGCGCTCCGGGGCTCGCGCTGCGGGCGGTAGGAGGGCGGCTCCTGCATGATCGGGTTCCAGGCGTCCGCGGGGGAGGGGGCCGCCGGCAGCTCCGCTGCGCCGTCAGGGCTCTCCGGGCTCCGCGCGCTCGTGAGGGCGGGCGCGTCGGTCTCCTCCTGGGGCAGGGGGCGGTGGAGCCGGTAGCGGACGTCGACGAGGGTGGTGTCGTTGACCAGGTCGAGGCGCTGGACGTCGATGGAGCTGATCCGGGCGCCGAGCAGACGGGCGAGGTGCTCGGTCAGGGCGGTCTCATCGACGATCGCGTGGTCGACCATGATCACCTGGTGCCGGTTGCGGCGCAGCAGGGAGGGGTGGTCGCCGATCCACAGGGAGGTGACGACGAGGGCCATGAGCAGCGCCGTCGTCGCGGGGGAGGCGCCGATCCCGCCGAGCAGGCCGAGGGCGAGGGCTGCGAAGAAGTAGGCGACCTCGTGCTGGGCGAGTTCGGTGGAGCGCAGGCGGATGATCGACAGGACGCCGAACAGCCCCAGTCCCAGCCCGGCCCCGACGTTGGAGGTCGCCAGGAGGAGGGTCACCGCCAGCACGCCCACATTGACGCCGACATAGGCGGCCAGGAGGTCCTTGCGGCTGTGGCGCCGGACGTACAGCCCGCCGACGAGCGTCGTCAGGGCGATCAGGTCGGCGCCGATGGAGGCCAGTGGGGCGAGGGTCATGGTGAGGCTCCTTGGATCCGGTGTCCTGGGCCGGTCGCGAGTCGAGCCGGTTCATGTCGACCCGTGCCGGGACCGGCCCGTCGTCGGTACAGAGTCAAGAGGCGGAGTCAGTGAGCCCCCTGTGAATGGAGCATGAATGAGGCATGACGTGCGCGCCGACCCGGCCCGAGTCCCCCGAGCCTCTTCCGGCTCTCCAGCGGCCCGGAGCGCCGGGACCGCGGGGCCGGCTCCCACCGCATCGACGGGGCGGGGGCCGGCCCCGGCCGCGCCCGTCTCAGACGTCCCGTCGTGTCGAGCAGTCGTGCCGGTACGCGTCGAGCTTCCGAGTGATCGTGCGGTGCCACTTGTTGGTGGGCAGGTTCTCGTGGAGCACGGCCATCCCGGTGGCGTACTTGGACAGACTGGTCGGACGGTGGCCCCGAGTCCACAGGAGTCGGTCCGTGGGGGACGCCGTGAAGGGATTCTTCGTCTCCACCACCACTCGCTTGTTGACGAGCACTCGACGGTCCGTCCGGAGGCCGTCGGAGCCGAACAGCTCCCAAGTCAGCGCGGTGTCGAAGGTGGCGCGGGCGCTGTCGGCCGGCAGGTGGAGCGTGGTGCGCCGGTAGGTGGTGTCCATGACGGGCACCAGGGCGTCGGCCACCCTGCGAGCATCCTCCCGCGCACAGGTCTCGGACTCCACCAGGCGCTCGACGACGAAGTCGCGGCCCTCGGGAGTGAGGCGGTCGGCGTCGTCGGGGCGGTACCTCAGACGGTCCTTGACCGTGGCCTCCCGTGAGCCGTTGGTCTTGACCTCCAGGAAGCACAGGTCCGAGTCCATGTAGGTGCGGGTGCGAACCTTGTAGCGCCGACGACGCTTGCGGGCGGCCAGGAAGAAAGCGTCCAGGGCGGGCGTGTCGAAGTAGGTGGAGGCGTAGCGGAAGTCGCGGAGCCCGTCGATCTGCAGGACCCGGGCCCGTGGGGCGAGGGCGTCGATGACCTCCTGGGCGTCATCGGGCGGTACCAGGTACTTGCGGTCCATGCGGGTGAGCAGACCCGCTTCGGCGTTGAGCTCGTCGAGGGTGATGGTGCTGAAGTTCTCGGTGCGCGGCATGCCGCTCCCCTTTCGATGCGATGAGCGATGAGGTCCCGCGTCGAGCAGTCGGTCCAGCAGGTGGCGGCGCCGCGGAATCGTCATGGAACCACCACCGAGCCACCACCGAACCGCCGCGGAACCGCCACCGGACCACCGCGGAATCATGACGGAGTCGTGCGGGCACGTGCTGAGACGCGGAACAGCGGAGTCAGATGCGCCGGTAGGACGGCGAGCTCCGCCGGGAGCGCTGGTCCTGCGGCTGGCTCTGCGGCTGGTCCTGGAGGTGACTCGTCGAGCTCGTTGACTCCGCCGGGGGCTGGGGGGAGTGGGTCGGCGGCGGGGGCGCGCCCGAGGACTCGGTCCGCAGGGCCTGCGTCCGCGTCGCGGGCCGGTTCTGCTGCGTCGTGGCGGGCGGCGGGCTCTGATGCCCCGGTCCCTGCCGGTGCCGGGGGTTCTGATATCCGGGGTGCTCGGTCCGCCCTGACTGCTCGGAGGGCCGGGAGGGCTGCGGAGGCTGGGGAATCACCGCCGTTGTCGCGGCTTCCCGGGACGTACCGGGCCGGTGCTCCCCGGAGGGCGCGGCGACCGGGTCCTCCGCCGGGGGCGGGGCCGATGCCGGGAGCCGGCTCTGCCGGGGCTGCTGCGGGATCTCGGCGGCCCGGGGGCGGTGGAGTCGGTAGCGGACGTCGACGAGGGTGGTGTCGTTGACCAGGTCGAGGCGCTGGATGTCGAGGGTGAGCACCTTGGCGTCCAGGAGGTTCTCAAGACGATCGGCGAGCTCGCCCTCATCGGAGATGGCGCGATCGAACGTGACCACCTGGTTGCGGTTGCGGCGCATGAGCGCGGGGTGGTCGCCCACGAACAGGGCGACGAGCACGAGCGTCATGAGAATGGCGACGGCGCCGATCGGGGCCTCGATGCCGCCGAGCAGGCCGAGGGCCAGGGCCGCGAAGAAGTAGGCGACCTCGCCCTGGGCCAGGGCGGTGGATCGCAGGCGGATGATCGACAGGACGCCGAACAGGCCCAGGCCCAGGCCCTCGGCGACCGTTGCGCTGGACAGCAGGAGGGTGACCGCCAGGACGCCGACGTTGACGCCGATATAGGCGGCCACGAGGTCTCGGCGGCCGTGGCGGGGTACGTAGAGGGCTCCCACCAGTATGGACAGGGCCACTATGTCGAGACCTATGTAGGCGAGTGCGGAGAGGCTCATCTCGGGACTCCCTTCTCAGTGATTCGTCATGGCCGGACCGGGCGGAGCGAGCGCTCTGCCCGGACCGGGACATGTCAGTCCAACGCGCATCACTGTGAGGACCCTGCAAGCAGCCGCAAATAGTCGTGAGTGACGGGCTGGGGAGCCTCTTCTCCTCCTGCTGGCGGCGCCCGCGCCTCCCGCCGGGGTCCCGGGCACCAGCGCGGCGCTCTGCGAGGTGGCCGCCCCTGTCGGCCTCCCGATCCCGCGATCAGGCCTTGGCGAGGGCCATGTCGCCGGGGCCGATCCAGTTCTTGCGGCGCATGATCTCGCTGATGCCGAGCGTGAGCAGGGCCGGGGCGATGAAGTGGAGGCCGACGATGGAGGCGAGCGTCCGTCCGCCTCCCCACACGGGCTCCATGACCTGCCACGTCATGATCTGGCCGACGAGTCCGGAGGTGCCCATGCCGGAGCCGACGGCGTTGGACTCGATGCGGAGCGCGACGGTGGCGATCGGGCCCAGGATCGCCGAGGCGAGCGTCGGCGGCACCCAGATGAGGGGGTGCCGCACGATATTGGGCACCTGGAGCATGGACGTGCCCACGCCCTGGGCCAGGAGCCCGGACCAGCGGTTCTCCCGGAAGGAGGCGACGGCGAAGCCCACCATCTGCGTGGCGCAGCCGACCGTCGCGGCCCCGGCGGCGATGCCCGACAGGTCCAGGATGATGCCCAGGGCCGCCGAGGAGATCGGCAGTGTGAGGATCATGCCCATGATGACGGCGACGATGACGCCCATGAGGAGGGGCTGGCGCTCGGTGCCCCAGTTGACGAGCCCGCCCAGGGCCACCATGGCCGAGGAGATCGGCGGTCCCAGGACGAGGCCGACGGCGCCGCCGGTGACGATGGTGGTCAGAGGGGTGACGAGGATGTCGACGGGGGTGCGCCCGGAGACGAGTCGGCCCGCCTCGATGGCGGCGTAGGCGGCGAGGAAGGCGCCGAGGGGCTCGCCGGGTCCGCGGAGCATGAGGCCGGTGCCGATCGTGTCGGTGACGATCGCCGAGCCCGACAGGAGGCCGCTCGCCTGGGCGCCGAGCTGGCCGGCCACGGCGGCGGAGATGACGACGAAGGTGTCCACCTTGAGCCTGTGGGCCACGCCCAGCCCGATTCCGGCGCCCGTGATGGCTGAGGCGACGCGGCCCAGGATGACGACGACCCCGCCTGCGGTACCGGGCAGGAAGGCGCCCGCCTGGCTGAGGATCGTACCGACGATGAGGGTGGCGAACAGGCCGTGGGCCATGCCGGTGAGACCCTCGATGAAGAAGCGGTGGGACAGGTCGCGCAGCGCCGTCGTCGGACGGGGCGCGCGGGGGGTGGTGGGTGACACGGGAACTCCAAGACTGGGAGACGGACGGGCGACGAGGGAGTCGGACCCCTGGGTGTCATGACACTTGGAGGATAGTGCGTCGGCGTCGGGCTCGGTGTTGATCTTGATCACGCCGGGGCGTCACTCGTCGGATCCGTGCTCCGGGGGCGACTTCCCGTCCGCGCCCGTAGCGCCCGAAGTCGTCGGGCCGCGCGCCTGCCGGGCCGGTTGCCGCGCTCGGCGGTGGCCGGGGGCACGCGTCGGCGTCGGGCCGCGCGCCTGCCGGGCCGGTGCGGAACCTCCGCGGACCCGACGGGGCCCGTGGCGTCGGGCCGCGCCTGCCGGGCCGGTGGGCGGTGCCGGGCGGCGTGTCAGTCGGCCTCCTGCGCGCGCAGGAATCCCAGGGCGTCGAGCCGCCGCGCGATCTCGTCGAGGCGCTCCTCGGAGTCGGCCTCGATCGTGTGGGTGTGCCAGCCGTTGGTCAGCTCGGCGAGGGAGGAGGAGGTGACCAGGCGGGAGAGGAAGGCCTCGAGGTCGGGGCGGTTGCGAATGAGCAGGTCGGCGGTGATCTGGCCGTAGAGGCGGTGCTCGATGGAGACGTCGATGACGGCGCCGCCGGCGTCGAGGATCGCGGAGAGCTCGGCGGGGATCTGCCCGCGCGTGTGCTGCACCAGCAGCGAGCGTCGCGGCCGCGTCGTGGGACGCGCCAGGAGGTAGCCGCGGTTGGTGGCGTGGATGGAGTGCCCCGAGGCGCGCAGCAGAGCGACGTCGCCGACGATGATCTGACGGGACACGCCCAGCTCCTCGCCCAGCCTGGCGGCGGGCAGGGGCGTGGTGGCGCCCTCCATCCTCTCGAGGATCGCGGTGCGGCGGTCGGCGGCGTCCATGGTCGACTCCCCTGGTCGTGGTGCGTTCGGATGCGGCTCGGTCCACCGTAATGCGTCGGCCGTGCCGTGGGGCGACACGCCCGGCGAGACCCGATTGCGGGAGCGAGTTCCCCGTGCCCCGTCCCCAGGGTGGGGACGGAGCGGACGGAGCGGCAGTGGATGCCTGTGGGTGAGGGGGCGGGATTCGTGTCGTACCCCTGGAGGAGCATGGTTCCGCAGGTCGTGGGGCCTCCCCCGAGCTGCGGCGCCGGGAGCCGTGGGCCGCCCGTCTCCCCGGCGTCCACAGAAGGGCGGCGGCTCTCCACAGGAAGGGGCGCGTTGTGCACAGCGCCACGTCGGACACATCATCTAGTGGTGCTGGCACGCCCCCACCCCTAGGTGTAGTGTCTTGGTGTGCGAGGCAGACATGCCCGCCCGAGAACGACACGAGCGTTATTACACCGATGGCGCCCCTTCTCAAGGGCGCCGCGTACGGCGCTCGACCATCCGTCCGCGACCCATCACGAGAGCCAGGAAGTGACCGACATGGCGATCACCGTCTACTCGAAGCCCAACTGCGTGCAGTGCAGTGCCACCTACCGCGCCCTGGACAAGGCGGGTCTGCTCTACGAGACGGTCGACATCACGCTCGACGTCGAGGCCCTTGAGCAGGTCAAGTCCCTCGGCTACGCCCAGGCCCCGGTCGTCATGGCCGGGGACGACCACTGGTCCGGTTTCCGCCCGGACAAGATCAAGGCCCTGGCGATCGCCGCCGAGGCCCTCGCGGTCTGAGGGGCGTGTCCGCCTCGGGCCGTCGGAGCGGCCCGCTCCTGGTGTACTTCTCCTCGGCGTCGGAGAACACGCATCGCTTCGTGGGCAAGCTCGGCTACCGCAGTGCGCGTCTTCCGCTGCGACGGGGCGACGAGCCTCTCGTGGTCGATGAGGAGTACGTCCTCGTCGTGCCGACCTATGGCGGAGGATCCGTGAAGGGGGCCGTGCCCAAGCAGGTCATCGCGTTCCTCAACGACCCGCACAATCGGTCCCTGTGCCGGGGAGTGATCTCCTCCGGGAATACCAACTTCGGCGAGGCGTACTGCCTCGCCGGCGACATTATCGCCAGTAAGCTCGATGTGCCGCTCCTGTACCGGTACGAGCTTCTGGGAACGAACACGGACGTCGCGCGCGTCAAGGAAGGATTGGAAGGCTTTTGGCAGACACGCTGACGGATACGGGCCCCGAGCCCGCGCCCTCACCGGAGCTCGACTACCACGCCCTCAACGCGAGGCTGAACCTGTACGACGCCGACGGGCGGATCCAGTTCGACGCGGATCACGAGGCCGCGCGCCAGTACTTCCTCCAGCACGTCAACCAGAACACCGTCTTCTTCCACGACATCGAGGAGAAGCTCGACTACCTGGTCGAGGAGGGCTACTACGAGGGCCACGTCCTGGACAGCTATTCCCCGGAGTTCGTCAAGTCCGCCTTCAAGGCCGCCTACGCGCACAAGTTCCGCTTCGAGACCTTCCTGGGCGCCTTCAAGTACTACACCTCCTACACGCTCAAGACCTTCGACGGCAAGCGCTACCTCGAGCGCTTCGAGGACCGCGTCACCATGGTGGCCCTGGCGCTGGCCGACGGCGACGAGCGTCTGGCCCTGGATCTCGTCGAGGAGATGATGACCGGCCGCTTCCAGCCGGCCACCCCCACCTTCCTCAACGAGGGCAAGGCGCAGCGCGGCGAGCCCGTCTCCTGCTTCCTGGTGCGCATCGAGGACAACATGGAGTCGATCGCCCGGGGCATCAACTCCGCTCTCCAGCTGTCCAAGCGCGGCGGGGGAGTGGCCCTGCTGATGAGCAACCTGCGCGAGATGGGCGCACCGATCAAGCGCATCGAGAACCAGTCCAGCGGCGTCATCCCCGTCATGAAGCTGCTGGAGGACTCCTTCTCCTACGCCAATCAGCTGGGGGCCCGCCAGGGGGCGGGGGCCGTGTACCTGCACGCCCATCACCCCGACATCATGCGATTCCTGGACACCAAGCGCGAGAACGCCGATGAGAAGATCCGCATCAAGACCCTCTCCCTGGGCGTCGTCATCCCGGACATCACCTTCGAGCTGGCCCGCAACAACGAGGACATGTACCTCTTCAGCCCCTACGACGTCGAGCGCGTCTACGGCAAGCCCTTCGCCGATATCAACGTCACCGAGAAGTACCGCGAGATGGTCGATGACGGACGCATCAAGAAGACCAAGATCAACGCGCGCACGTTCTTCCAGACCCTCGCCGAGATCCAGTTCGAGTCCGGCTACCCGTACGTCGTCTTCGAGGACACGGTCAACCGCGCCAACCCGGTCAAGGGCAAGGTGGTCATGTCCAACCTCTGCTCCGAGATCCTGCAGGTCAGCGAGCCGAGCATCCTGAACGAGGACCTGTCCTACGCGCACGTCGGCAAGGACATCTCCTGCAATCTGGGGAGCCTCAATATCGCCAGGACGATGGACTCGCCGGATTTCTCCAGGACGATCGCGACCGCGGTGCGGGGCCTGACCGCCGTGTCGGACCAGACCCACCTGCCCAGCGTGCCCTCCATCGACCGCGGCAACCGCGAGTCCCACGCCATCGGCCTGGGGCAGATGAACCTCCACGGCTACCTCGCCCGCGAGGGGATCTTCTACGGCAGCGAGGAGGGCCTGGACTTCACCAACGTCTACTTCGCCTGCGTGCTCTTCGCGGCCCTCGCCGCCTCGCACGATCTCGCCGTCGAGCGCGGTCGGGCCTTCGTGGGCTTCGAGGATTCGACCTACGCCAGCGGCGAGTTCTTCGAGAAGTACGTGACCCAGGACTTCGTGCCGGTCACCGAGCGCGTCAAGGAGATCTTCGCGGCCTCCAGCGCGCACGTGCCCACGCGCGAGGACTGGGCCGAGCTGGCTGGGAGGATCCGGCGCGACGGCATCTACAACCGCAACCTGCAGGCGGTGCCGCCGACCGGCTCGATCTCCTACATCAACCACTCGACCTCCTCGATCCATCCGATCGTGGCCAAGGTCGAGATCCGCAAGGAGGGCAAGATCGGTCGCGTCTACTACCCGGCGCCCTACATGACGGACGACAACCTCGAGTACTACCAGGACGCCTATGAGATCGGCCCCGAGAAGATCATCGACACCTACGCCGCGGCCACCCAGCACGTGGACCAGGGTCTGAGCCTCACCCTGTTCTTCCCGGACACGGCCACCACCCGCGACGTCAACCGCGCCCAGATCTACGCCTGGCGCAAGGGCATCAAGACCCTCTACTACATCCGCCTGCGCCAGGCGGCCCTCACCGGCACCGAGGTCGAGGGCTGCGTCTCCTGCATGCTGTGATTCCGACGAGGGCGGCGGTGGAGGGGAGACGGGCATGCTGACGCCCCTTGCGGGGCCGCCATGCCCGCTTCCGGCCGGATCGGCCGGGCCGTCGACGAGACTCATCAGGGATGCCCGCGAAGGGGCTCGGTGCCTCACGTAGAACCGCCCGTGACGTCCGCGGACCGTGGCGGGCATGGGACGCGGGTCGTCGAGGCGTCCCGGGCGTCAGACATCCCCCGAGGGGAGCCCTCCCCGTTCCCGGGCCGAGACGCTGCGTGTACGGTCGTGCGCATGTCTCATCGCCAGATCCACTCGCGCCTCAGTCATCGTCGCAGTATCCCGCAGATCCTTCTGACCGCGCTCGTTCTGGCCCGACCGGCCTGGTCGCCCCGACTCGTCCGGACGACCTGACCGCCGCATCCCCCGGCCCGCGTGGTCGGCAGAGTCGGCCGGTCGGCTTCCGGCTGCATCGGCTACCGGGCGGGCCACTCGGCTACAGGGCGTTCGGCGGCGCCGTGCTGCCGCGCAGCACCAGCTCGGCGGGAATGATGACGCTGCGGGACCCGTCCATCGGCCCGGAGGCCACCTGCTCGAGCACCAGCCCCACCATCTCCCGACCGTGGCGCTTGAAGTCCAGGCGGACCGTGGTCAGCGGCGGGAAGCTGAACTCGCCCAGGGCCAGGCCGTCGAAGCCCACCACGGACACGTCCTGCGGCACGCGCCTCCCCCGCTCGTGCATGGCCCTGATGAGGCCGAGCGCCACCTCGTCGTTTCCGCAGAACACGGCCGTCACCTCCGGGTCGTCCGCAAGGCGCAGACCCGCCGCGTAGCCCGCGGCCGCCTCCCAGTCCCCGCCCACCGGGTCGGGAACGGGCGCGCCCGCCTCCCTCAGGCGCGCCGCCCAGGTGGCCCTGCGGACCAGTGCCGACTGCGAGCCCTCGGGGCCGGTGACGTGATGGACCGTGCGGTGCCCCAGCTCCAGAAGGTGCCCGACGGCGTCGCGCACCCCCCCGACCTGGTCGGCGCTGGCCGAGGGGTAGTAGCCCACGAGGGCGGAGTCCGAGACGGCCACCGGCATGGTCGGCGGCAGGGAGAGGTGCTCGAGTCCCGCCCGCCCCGCCTGGACCACCACCAGGCCGTCGATGGTCTGGTGGGAGAGCCGGTAGACGGCCTCGCGCATGTCCTCGGACTCGGGGCGCTCCACCTGGACCAGGTTGACGGCGTAGTCGGCCGCGGTGGCGGCCTCCAGCACTCCCGCCGTGGTCAGGGCCTCCCCGGTGCGCTGGATCTGCTGAGTGAGCACGCCGATCGTCTTGAAGGATCCTCGTCTCAGGGCCTGCGCCGCGCGGTTGGGGGAGTACCCCAGCTGGTTCATCGCCCTCACCACCTTCTCGCGGGTGGCCGGGCGCACGTTGTCGGCACCCATCGAGACGCGCGAGACCGTCTGCGCCGAGACGCCTGCCAGGCGGGCCACGTCGCTCAATGACGACGCCCCCTTCGTTCTCCTGCGCTGGCCGGCCATGACCGGAGGCTATCAGGGGTCGGTGGGCGTCTCCTCGTCACCATCGTTGACAACGTTAGCATGATCGGCATCATCGCCGCTCCGCCTCTCTGCAAATCATATGACTGCATGGTTGTCGAAGTCGTTGACCGTCGATATGATAACGTAAACATCGTGGGTGCCGCACAGTGGCGGCACCCGGCGCCCCGCCGACACCCGAGAGAGCACGAACGATGATCGTTCCCAGACACTACGAGGACCTCGGCGTCCTTCACGAGAACACGCTGCCGCCCCGCGCCTACTACGTCCCCGCTTCGGCCGCTGCGGACCCGAGCCCCTGGAAGCGGGAGGAGTCGGATCGTCTCCAGCTGCTGAGCGGCCAGTGGAGCATGCGGTATCTGCCCAGCATCCACGACCTCACCGAGCCCTTCTGGGAGGGAGGTGAGCCCGTCCGCGTCCCGGAGGACGGCGAGGACGCCGGCGCGGCTGGCGCAGCCGGCGCGGTCACTGCCTCCGATGCCGGGACCCGGGCGGACGCCGCCGACCCGACCGGCACGGCGGGGTTCGCCCGGGTCCCGGTGCCCAGCACGTGGCAGCACCTCGGCTACGACCATCACCAGTACACCAATGTCCGCTACCCCATCCCCTTCGATCCGCCTCGCGTCCCCCAGGACAATCCCTGCGCGGTCTACCTGAAGGATTTCGAGTACACCCCCGATCCAGAGGCCCCCTGCACCTCCCTGACCTTCGAGGGCGTGGACTCCTGCTTCTACGTGTGGCTCAACGGCGCCTACATCGGCTACAGCCAGGTCTCCCACGCCACCAGCGAGTTCGACGTCACCGAGCGCATCCTCCCCGGGTCCAACCACCTGGCCGTCCTCGTGCTCAAGTGGTGCGACGGCACCTACCTGGAGGACCAGGACAAGTTCCGCACCAGCGGCATCTTCCGCGACGTCTACCTGCTGTCCAGGCCGCGCGCCGTCCTCTTCGACTACGCCGTCACCACCTCGCTCGCCGGTTCGCCCACCATCCCGATGGGACCGGACGGGTCCCCCGTCCCGGAGCCGGGCGGCGCCGTCGTCGAGCTGCGGGGGTCCTACCGCGGCGGAGCCGTGCCCACCACGGCGATGCTGACGACCTGCCACGGCGAACCGGTGGCCATCGGGGACCTGGAGCCCATCGACGACGGCGATGACGCGAGCGGCGTCGTCGGCGGCGGGGTCGACGAGACCGGCTACACCCACCGGGTCCGCCTCGCCGTGCGGGATCCGCACCTGTGGAGCGCTGAGGACCCCTACCTCTACGTCCTGGTCATCACCACGCCGGGGGAGGTCATCACCGACCGGGTGGGACTGCGCGAGGTCGGGGTCGCCGACGTCGTCGTCCGCCTCAACGGGAGCCCCCTCACCCTGCGGGGGGTCAACCGGCACGACTCCGATCCGGTCACGGGCCCCGCCGTCGACTTGGCCCACATGCAGCGGGACCTGCGGCTGATGAAGGAGCACAACATCAATGCTGTGCGCAGCTCCCATTACCCCAATGACCCGCGCTTCTACCAGCTGTGCGACGAGTACGGCTTCTACGTCATGTCCGAGGCCGACAACGAGAGCCACGGCGCCCAGAGCCTCTTCCTGGCCGACGACTCCTGGGAGAACCAGGTGGAGCACTGGAACGAGCCCATCGCCGACAATCCCGAGTGGGCCGAGGCCACCATCGACCGGATGCGGTTGTGCGTCCACCGGGAGAAGAACCGCCCCAGCGTCATCGCCTGGTCCGCCGGCAATGAGGGAGGATACGGCTGCACGTTCGAGGCGGCGCTGGCCTGGGTCAAGGGCTTCGACCCCACGCGCCTGACCCACTACGAGAGCGCCTACTATCGCGACTCCAAGCGCCGCTACGACTACTCCTGCATCGACCTGTACAGCCGGATGTACCCGTCCCTGGAGGAGGTCCGGGACTACCTGAACTCCGATCCGGACAAACCATTCATCCTCGTGGAGTACAGCCACGCCATGGGCAACGGCCCCGGCGACCTGGAGGAGTACTGGGAGATCATCCGGGCCGACGAGCGCATGTGCGGCGGTTTCGTATGGGAGTGGTGCGACCACGCGGTGACCGCCGGGACCAGCGACGACGGCCGGCCGATCTACCTCTACGGCGGCGACCACGGCGAGGCGATCCACGACGGCAACTTCTGCGTCGATGGCCTCGTCTCGCCCGATCGCATCCCCCACACCGGGCTGGCCGAGCTCAAGAACGTTCAGCGCCCCGCCCGAGTGGTGGACTACGACCAGGACGCCGGGCTCATCACCATTCGCAACGACCTCGACCACACCGACCTGGCCCGCTGCATCCGCATCTCCTACGAGCTGCGCTGCGACGGCGACATCGTGGAGCGCGGGAAGCTGGCGATGGAGCGGCCCGTTCCGCCGCACTCGCAGGTCGTGATCCCCTGCGCTCCGCGGGTGCCGGACGCCGGTCGATGCCATCTGCGGGTGGTCTACCGGCTCGCCGCGGACCAGCCGCTGCTCGGCGTCGGGCACGTCCTGGGCTTCGACGAGGTCCCCGTTCGCAACGCCGACGGGCGCCACCGGCGCGTCCGGGCGCTCGCGGACCGTGCGGGTACCGGGGCCCCGATCGCGACGGCGTGCGAGGACGCGCGGATCGAGGTCGTCGCCGGTGGGCTGCGCTGCGTCGTCGATGCGCGCACCGGGATGCTCTCCGGGATGGCCGTGGACGGCGAGGAGCTCCTGGACCGCCCGATGGAGCTCAACATCTGGCGGGCCCCCACGGACAACGACCGCCACGTGCGCCTGGAGTGGGAGCGCGCCCACTACCACCAGGCCGCGGCGCGGGCCTACGGGGTGGAGGTCGATGAGGGGTCGGGATGCGTCACCGTCCGCGCCGAGGTGGCCATGGTGGCACCCAGCATCCAGCCCGTCCTGCGCGGGGAGACGGCTTGGACCATCTGGGACGACGGGGAGGTGGACCTGAGACTGGCCGTCCGCCGGGCCGAGGGATTCCCATCCCTGCCGCGGCTGGGCCTGCGACTCTTCCTGCCGGAGGCGATGCGCCAGGTCTCGTATTACGGGCTGGGGCCGTTGGAGAGCTATGCGGACAAGCGCCGTGCCAGCTGGCACGGGGAGTTCGCCGACGACGTCGAGGCCTTCCACGAGGACTGCATCCGGCCCCAGGAGAACGGGAGCCGGGCCGATTGCGAGTACGTGACCGTCACCGGCGGCGGCCTGGGCCTGACCTGCGTGGGGCGGCGGCCCTTCTCCTTCAACGTCTCGCAGTACACGCAGGAGGAGCTGGCCCGACGGCGTCACAGCACCGAGCTGCGTCGCTGCGGCTCGACGGTCCTGTGCCTGGACGCCGCCATGGCCGGTATCGGCTCGAACAGCTGCGGCCCGAGCCTGGCTGAGCGCTACCAGGTGAGCGCCCGCGACCTGGAGCTGGGGCTCTGCTTCCAGCTCCGCACCATGAATAGCAACAGCACGCACGATGAGGTGACGTCATGAGCGATGGGAACGCCGGAGGGGCGACCGGGCGAACGGCCGGGGGATCCGGAGCGGCCGTGGGGGACGCCCCCGGGACGACCGATGAGCGCACGTACCTGAGGTGGTACAACAAGGTGGGCTACGGCTCGGGCGACGTCGCCGGCAACGTCGTCTACGTGCTCCTGTCCGCCTTCGTCATGATCTACCTGACGGACACCGCCGGGCTCAACGCGGGCGTCGTGGGTACGCTCATGATGGTCTCCAGGTTCTGCGACGGCTTCTCCGACATCATCTTCGGGGCGCTGATGGACCGCACGCGCACCCGGATGGGCAAGGCGCGACCGTGGATGCTGTGGGGATTCGTGGGCTGCGCCGCCATGATCATCGCGATCTTCGCGATTCCCACGAGCCTGGGGGACACGGCCAAGTACGCCTGGTTCTTCATCGCCTACACGCTGCTCAACGCCGTGTTCTACACGGCCAACAACATCGCCTACTCCTCGCTCACCGCACTCATCACTCGCAACAGCTCGGAGCGGGTGCAGATGGGGTCCATCCGCTTCATGTTCGCCTTCGGGACGAATCTGCTCATCCAGAGCATCACCGTGGGCGGGGTGGCCATGTTCGGCGGTGGCGCCGCGGGCTGGCGGGCCATGGCGATCGTCTACGCGCTGCTCGGCCTGGCGGTCAACACCCTGTCCGTGTTCTCGGTCAAGGAGTTGTCGCCGGAGGAGCTGGAGGGCGAGAGTGAGAGCGGCCCCGAAGACGACAAGCTCTCGGTCGCTGAGTCCGCCAAGATGCTCCTGTCGAACAAGTACTACCTCATCATCCTCGTCGTCTTCCTGCTGACTCAGATCTTCACGGCCATGCTCAACATGGGCATCTACTTCATGACCTACATCCTGGGGGACGCCAAACTGCTGGGGACCTTCGCCTGGGCCATCAATGTCCCGCTCATCGTCGGTCTGCTGCTGACGCCGCTGGTCGTGAGCAGGTTCGGGGAGATGTACCGGGTCAACATCGGCGGCTACATCATCGCGACCCTCGGGCGGCTCGGGGTGCTCGTGGCGGCCTACCTCCACAACATTCCCCTCATGCTGGTGCTCTCCGGGATCGCGGCCCTGGGGATGAGCCCGTTGCAGGGGACGCTCAACGCCATGATCGCCGAGGCCTCGGAGCACACCTGGCTGCGCACGGGCAAGCGCATCGACGGACTCATGTTCTCCTGCACCTCGCTGGGCGTGAAGGTCGGCGGCGGGCTCGGCACCGCCGTGTCCGGGTGGCTCCTGGCGGCCAGCCATTACGACGGGCACCTGGATGTGCAGCCGAACTCGGCGATCCAGATGCTCTACGTCATGTACGTGTGGTTCCCGCTCATCGCCAACGCGCTCATCCTCTTCCTCCTCACGCGCCTCGACGTGGAGCGGGTCAATGCCCGCCTCAAGGCGGACGGGGCCGGCAGCGACGCGTCTGGCGGGGTCGGCGAGGCTGGCGCGTCTGGCGGAACTGGCGGGGCTTCCCGAGCCGACGGGGAGGCCGATGACGGCGTCGAGGGCCTGACCGCCGCGGCCGGCACCGAGGACGGCGACGGCTCGGCAGGTTGACGCAGCGTGAACGACTGTGAGTGACTCACGGGTGGGGGTGAGACGGGGCGAAGCGGACAGCGACGCCAATGCCCCCACCCGTGGTACCGGGTCGGTGCGCAGGCAGGCGGAGTGCCTGCCTGCGCACCGACCGTTCTCGACGGTGTCAGCACGCAGCGGTGGAACTATCCGCTGTTGGGGTTGATCCAGCGCAAGTCGTTGAAGCGGGCGAAGTCGCTGTCGAAGGAGCATATGGCAGTGCCGTGCTCGATGGCGAGGGCGGCCAGGTGAGCGTCTGCGACGAGGTTGCCGCGTAGATCGCCGTCGATGAGGAGCTGCCCGAGGATGTCGCGGTGACGGCTCCCGGGGGCGGGCACCCAGGCCTGGTCGGCGTCCAGCCAGTCGGTGATGCAGCTCCACGCGTCCGCTGGTGTCAGGGGACTCGCAGTCACTCGCGGATGGGTGATGATGCGCTGAAACGCCATCAGCGACACCCACGGCAGTCCCACGCGTTCGACGCGTTCATCGCCTTCTCCAGCCATGTCCGTGCGGTGGCGTGGAAGTGGGATGTGCTGTCGACGGCGTAGCGCAGGACATTGGCGTCAAGGACCACCGGGTGCCCTCGGCATCGGACTGATCCAGCAGTTCGAGCGCGCTGGCGATATCGGTGACATCGACCTTCAGCCCGACGCCGGCCGTCCGCTGCTGGAAGTGCGTGGGCGTCTGCTTCCGGGCCAGCCTGCGCGTGCGAGTTCGTTGACGGCCTTACCCAAACCGATGCGGCGCTTCCGGCGCAGGTGCTCCGCCGCAGCCGCGACCTCGGGATCGAGACGTACCATTGTCCTTATCGCACTATCCTAGCATCGTAGGTGCGGCCAATATGCATCACTGATGCGCCTCGGGTGCCGACAGGGCGAGGTCGCAGGGGCAGGTCTGCCCTCCCCGGTCGCCTGCGCTCGGATCCGGGCGGCGACTGGATCGCGAATCGTGCCGGAACAGTAACGTGAGGCCATGACCAACCCCGCTACCGGCGATATCCCTCGCGTCCATGCCGACCGGCCCACCGTCGCGACCAACGGCAATGGTTCGATCCACCCCAGGGGAACCGCTCTGAGCACTCCCTACCTCGACGGCCCCACCTCGACCCAGCGGGCCGAGCGCGCCCCCTGGCGGGCCGAGGCCGCCGTCGAGATGCTCTCGACCGCCTTCCTCCGCCGCGGTTCCGCCACACCGTTCGTACGAGAGGTGCTCGTGCCGCTGATCCTTCTCGTCACGGGCATCCAGGTCTCGGCCGTGGTGGACGACGACCCGGCCACCGGTTCCCTTCCCCTTCTCGCCGTCCTGGTCCCCGCCGCCGTCATCGCCCTCTACGTCAGCCGCATGCAGTGGGTATCCAGCCACGCCCACGTGCGAGCCGCCATCGCCTGGGCCCGCAGCGCCCCGGTGCCGCGACGGTCCTGGGGGCACGACGGGGGGCCGGGCGCCTCCCCGGGCGGAGCCGCCGCGCCGGGGTCCGACGACGTCGTCCGCCCCGGCGCCCTGCCCGCCGTCGGCCAGTGGCTGCGGATCACGCTGCCCCGCCGGCTGCCCGGCCTCATCTGGGCGGCCCTGGCTCCCCCGATCGTGACGACCCTCGCGCGCGCCTACGCCCCGGCCCCCTTCCAGGAGACCACTCGTCTGGCGGGGACGGCGCTCGTCCTCGGCGTTGTTCTCGGCGGCCTGATCGACAACCTCGTGCTGTCGGCTCGGCTCGGGCGCGCACGGTCCGCCGTCGGGCTGACGGGACTGGAAACCGGCGCCTGGACCCTCGCCCAGCGCTTCACCGACGACCCCCTCGCGCTGCCGGAGGAGGAGGCGGTGGTCCCCCGCCGCGGCACGGTGTGCGCCCGACTCGCCGGCATCAACTCGCTCCCCGATCAGTCCAGGCTCGTCGAGGTCACGGTCCTGGACGCTCAGATGGCCGTCCTCCGGCAGGCCGCCGACGACGTCGCCGGTCCCGGAGCCCCGTGGGCGGAGTCGCGTCCGGGCGGCCTCGGGGCGGATCCCGCAGTGGGCCCCCGGAGGGACGTGGCGCGGGCCAGACGGGCCCTGGCGGACCTGCTGGCCTCGGCGCGCGCTGTGACCGATCACGGCCACCGCGTCTTCCAGGCCGGTTATCTGCTCACATTCGTCCTCCTGCTCTACCTCGGTGCTCGACCCTGGGCCACCGGCGACGTCCTCGCCTGGCGCACCATCACGCCTGTGATCCTCAGCGCCGGGGCCACGCTCCTGGGCGTCGCCATGATCGGCACCGAGGTGAACAGCGTGGTCGCCGATGCCACCACCGAGCAGTTCCACCTGCGAGCGCTGCGGGACTGGGCCGCCTCCTGCCGCCTTCACGCGGCGTCCGGCTGGGCGGAGCCGGCGTGGATGCGTGACGGTCGATGGAACCTCCGACGCCGACCGGCTCGTATGACTCGGCGGGGGCTGGGGCTGTGGGTGCTCATCCTCCTGGTCGTCGGCGTCCTCGCCGTGGGCTGGACGGCGGGGGAGACTCCCGCGAGCCTGAGCCGCTCCGTCGCCTCCCTGCGCATCGAGACCCTGCGGTCCTGGGGGCTGGGGGAGATCGAGCTCGGCGCCCTGTGCGCGGTCGGGCTGGGGGTCTGGGCGCTCCCCGTGGTCGGGTGCCTTCGATGGGGGCGCGAGGTCCGGCGGCTGGAGGAGACTCTCCTGAGCGACGGCCTGGCGCGCATCAGCATCAACGGCGACGTCGTCGTCGATGACGCCTCATCGACGTCCGTCCACGCGGCGGGGACGGGGCGGGGCTCGGCGGCCGTGCTGGGGATCCCCGACGAGGCCCTCGTGGAGGGGCCGGGGGCGTGGGCCTCGGACGTGTCCGCCATGTCGTCGGGAGTCGCCGCGCCGTGGGAGTGCGGGGTGGCGGTCGAGCGGCTCAGTCGCCTGGCGGCGAACCGTCGCCGCGACTCCCGGGGCGGGTGGCTCCCCCTTCATGTCGGCCTGCTGGCGCTCGTCCTGGCCATTGTCCGGCTCGGTGCCGGGCGGGGCTGGATTCTCGGCGTCCTCGTGGCGGCACTGGGCGGGCTCATGGTGGTCAGCGGAGTGGTCTCCTTCCTGCGGGACGTCATCCTCGACGCCCGGGTGCGGCGCTCTCTCCTGGCCTGGGCGCGGGAGGCTCGCGGCCCCTGGGCCTGGCCGGGCGTCGACGGGCCGGGCGGTGAGAGCGGTGGAGGCGCGATCGCGACCTGGTGGGATATCGACGGGAAGGCCAGGCCGGCGTCCTTCTTCGTCGTCATGGGGGAGACCTCCGCCCTGTGGTGGCTGCTCGCCCCATCGGGCGCCGTGCCCGCCGCGACCGAAACGCTCGCGCTGTTCGTCCTGGCCCTGCCGGCGCTGACATGGCTCATCAGCATGATCAGGTTCGCCCTCCTGGCGGCGAGTGCGCACCGCGCCCGGGCCGCGGTCGGGCTGCCGGGGCGGTGGCGGGTCCAGGACCGAGTCGAGGCGGGTGAGCGCACCACGACGACGGTTCCCGGCTGGCAGGCGCTCGGCAAGCCCGTTCCAGCGGCGGGAGGCGCCGTCCATTGGTCCTGGGGGCGGTGACCGACGGAACCGGACGCGGGGCCCAGCCCAGGGGCTCATTGGCTCGGCGCCCCGGCGGCCCAGGGGCGCCGTGACCCGAGTCGTCCAGGAACGCGCGGCTCGGCTCGGCGGCTCAGGGGCTCAGTGGTGCCGTGCTCGCGCGCTCAGTGGTGCTCGACCCGGCGGATCTCCTCGCTCATGTCCTCGCTCAGGTCGGCAGCCCCGAACTCCTCGGTCAGGGGCAGCCTCAACCGGAAGTCGGTGCCGAGGCAGAGCTCCACAACGCCCCTGGTCAGCTCGAAGTCCACGAGGTGGCCGCCCCAGGTGCGCTCGTCGTCGATGACGTGGGCGTGGCAGCCGGCCACCGAGATCCCCTGCTCGTACAGCGGCGTGCGGAAGCCGGCCACCGTCCCCTCGAAGTCCTCGCGCCGCACGATCTCCTCGCCGTCGGTGGCCTCGACCATGGGCCGGTAGGGCCTCTCCTGCTTGACCACGGTGCGCGCGCTCGCCCACGCGAAATGCCCCGTCACCCGCAGCGCGTACATGTAGTTCGAGCTCGGCACGAGGGCGTCGATGACCTCGGAGAACTCCCTGCGGCTGAGCGCCCCGCCGGCCCCGCCCACCTCCTGGCGGATTCCGGGCACGAAGTTGGTGACGACGGCGTACGGGGTGCGCTCGCTCAGGTCGGGCACGCTCACCGACCCGTCGCCGCGCAGCCGGTAGCAGGTGCCGCCCAGGATCACCATCTCCCCGTCGAGCCCGTTGAAGGTGCCGATCCCGAAGGAGCCGTGCCCGAGCAACTCGGCCAGGGTCATCTCGTCCTCGTAGACGCCTTGGGCCAGGGATGCGATGAGACTGGTCTGGAAGATCTGGTGGCGAGTGACGGTGCGGGTCTGCGAGGACGTCATGGCGCCAGGGTAGCGACGGATCCGGCTCGGGGGGCGGGAGGGTTTGCGCCTGCCCGCTCCCCTCCCCGCAAGGGGCCGATCCCATTCCTTCCCCCGCAGGGCGCCCGATCCTAGAGTCGGGTCATGGTCCGACCGCGTGCACGCTCCATCCTCCTCGTCGTCCTCGGGGTCGTCATCGGCTTCGCCGTCGGCTCGGGGGCGACCCTCACCCTGGTCGACGCCTGGTTCAGCGGGCGCACCGATCCCGATCCCGAGGACATCGCTGCTGCCGGACGCTTGCAGGCGGCTCTTGAGCAGGCGGGGCAGGAGCAGACACTGCTCATCGGCCCTAGTGTGAGAGAGAATCCCGCCGGCTCGGGCGACTACGAGCTCAGTGCGACGTTGCCCGACGACACGGGGCTGGAGGAGGTCCTCACGATCTTCGATGGTGTCGAGGCGACCGTCGAGCAGGCGGACGTGGGTATGGGGGATAAAGGCCGCCTGAGCCTTGCGTGGACTGTCGGAGGAGAACGGATGGGTGCGGAGGTCGGCCTCAGCGGTACCTCCACCGGCACGCTTCGAACCGGGCTCACGACGGCGCTCGCCGCGGTACAGGCCGGCGCTGAGCGCGCCAACGTGGCGATGAGGAACTCTCCGAAGGCAGTCGAGGTCGACTGGGGCGAGGCCGAGGCCGCCGGCCTCTCGGCGGCCCGGCCCGGCCAGGAGCAGAATCCGGCGGGCGATGCCATCATGTACTCCCAGACCGCCTGGGTGGATCGCGTTCAGGTGCGGATTGAGACCGAACCGGGGGCCCGGAGTCTGATTGAGACGGATATCGCAGGCTGGGTGACTGCCGCGAAGGACGCCGGTTTCACCGACGTGCGGCTGAGAGCCTCGGACTCCGGCATCTGGCGCTCCTTCCGCGTCTCAGACGCCAGGAGCAGCTCGGACGTCGAGGCGGTGGCTCCGCCGCTCCTGGCGGCTATTGATCGATGCGACGTCAGTACTGGAACGGAGTTGAGCACTGGCCAGCAGTATGGCAATGACGCCGCGCGCCTGGAGTACGACTGCCGAGACGGATGGCTTGCGGTCGCCGAGGAGTCCGCAGACGAGAACACGAGGGAGACGACGGACCCCGAGGCCGCGCAGCGGGCCCTGGACGCCGCCCGGCGGTGAGGCGACGGCGGCCTCCGGCGTACCGGTCCGCATCGCCGAAGGGCTGCCCGCCCTCGTCCATGGGCTCTTCGCCTTCCGCCTGCCGGACTCTCCGCGGTTGCTCGTGGTACGCGGCAGCGGAGAGCAGAGCGCGAGAGGAGGTCGTGCCCTCATGGTGGGGCGCGTGGGACTCCTGAGACATCACGGGACTCATTCGGGCGAGGACGTGACCAAATCTGCCACAAAGGCGCTGCAAGGCGGAATCAGCGACGGAAAGAAGCCCGGAATATCAACGATTCATTGTGCGCCCTCCGACGAGATCCGGGCCTTTGTGGCAGATTCGGACATTTTCTGAGGTCAAGACCGTCGTGATCGCCTTGTCGCGCTGGCGCCTGGTCCGGGTTCTCAGGGATGTGACCGATCCTGGTGATTGGCGGGGTGTGCGTTATGGCCTGTTCACGGTTCTGTCCCTGGCCGTGACGGGGGTGGCGATCTCGTCCACCCGCACCGCGGGGCTCATAGAAGTATGATCTCAGTCAACTAAGTGGCGCAGGCTCACATGCGGCATCCGTATCTATTGTGATGCCTTGATGGCCGGGCGCCGGGGAGCGGGCACGGCGACGCAGGGAAATGGGCGTGGGAGGCCGCCGGCTCGCAGTCGGCCCCGCTCAGGCTGGTTATGGGCGGTCGCGTTTGTCGTCGAGCCGTCGAACCGAGGTAGGTGCCGGGGTGAAGCTCTCGGTGACGACTCGGGGTTCCGAGCGTCCTGATGCGCCTTAACGGGGTGGAGACCTAATGGCCGCAGTTTCGTGACCGAGTATGAGACGCGCATCATGGATTGTCTGTCAAGGTGATCTCTAGATTCAGGGAACTCTCAGATTAACCTCGTATTTTTCTCGAAGGGTCGACTGTGTCCACCATCCCCATTCCCAGAGCGCTTGGCACTCCTGCGCGTGCGGTGGGTGCGCTCGTCGCACTTGCTGCGCTCGTCGCCACGCTCCTGACTGTCCTGTCCATGCAGGCCCGAGCCGCCAACAACCCGTCGATCACCGTCTCCGGCCTGTCCCTGGTGGTCTCCAACGCCAACGGTGCCGAGGAGCCGGACAACACCTCGGTCAAGGTCGATGACATCCTCAAGCTGAAGTTCTCCTGGGACGCTCGCAACGCCAATGCCAAGAGTGGGGACTCCTTCCAGATCGGGCTTCCCGAGCAGTTCCGCAACCGGGAGCGCCTGTCCGAGCCGATGAAGGTCATCCACCAAGGGGAGGAACACACGATCGGTGAGTGCGTGATGGACGACCGCACCATTACCTGCACCTTCAACGCCGACCTTGACACCATCGTTGCTCAGGGCTTCACCGGTCTGCGGGGCGACGGTTCGGCACTGGTGGTGGCTGCTGCGACCACTGATGCGGCCAACGTGACGATCAATGCCAACGGTAGGCAGACCGAGGTGCCTGTGCCCGGCGGCAAGATCTCTGAGAACGTCGGCCCCGACTACACGCCGCAGTCGCTGAGAAAGTGGGCCTTCGACGTCACCAGCACCTCTAAGACGGTGGACTGGGAGCTGACTTTCGGACCTGACCAGGTCAAGGCGGCCCTTGAGAGGAACGGCGGCTCTCTGACGGTCGACGGGAAGACCCGATCGACCATCACCTTCACCGACCAGCTCGGTCCCGGACAGGCCTATGTCCCGACCAAGAGCGAGTGGAAGCTGAACATCGGCACTGCCCAGGGCCGGGACAAGCTTTACGGCCAGGTCACGGACGCCAGCGGCACCGACCAGGACACCAGCCAGGGAGACTTCGACCTCGACGTCGAGGTCCAGGGCAACACCGCCACCCTCAAGGTGACCGGTCCCTTCGCGCCGCAGACCAACTACCACATCTACTACGCTTCGACCCCCACCACGGCCGACGGTGTCGTCCAGGCCGGTGTGGAGTACACGAACAAGGCCTCCGCGGTGGGGACCGATCTGGAGCACTCCTACTCGGTCTACTACTCCAGGTCCTTCACCATCAACGTCACCATGGAACCGGGATTCGGCGGGCTGGACATCACCAAGCTCCTCACCGGATCCGAGACCGGTAAGGTGCCGGCCGGCACCACCTTCGAGGTCCAGATCACCTATGCCCTGCCCGGCGGCGCTACCGTGGACACCTACCCGGGGTGGAACGCTCCGGGGACCGTCCGCGCGGACCGCACCGGCGGTGACACGTCCATGACAGTCACCGCGGGGGAGAAGGCCGTGTACAACGGCACCTTCCCGGCGGGGACGGTTCTGTCCCTCAATGAGGACACGACGTCGGCCTCGAGCACTCCCGCTGGCGTCGCCTGGGGGCGCCACACCTTCACGGTGGCGGGCCAGATCACCAACAGCCTGACCATCGAGGACCAGAAGTCCACGGCCGTGACACTTCGCAACTCCGCCGACCCCGCCCCTGCGGAGGAGGGTGACTTCACGGTCACCAAGGTCCTGGCCGGCGACGGCGACTTCAGCAAGTCCACCTTCGAGTTCGCCTACACCTGCACCGACGGCACCGAGGGGTCGCTGACGGTGACGGGAGCCGCGACCTCGGAGAAGTCCAAGAAGATCAAGGCGGGTTCGACCTGCACCGTCACCGAGGACAGCGCCAAGGCCGGTCAGAACGGATACACGCTGACCGCCCCGGCCGCGCAGACCGTGGAGATCATCAAGGACCAGACAGCCGCGGTGACGATGACCAACACCTACGCCCGCGACATGGGTACCTTCTCGGTGACCAAGGCCATTACCGGTCTCGAGTCGGTGGACAATGAGTTCACCTTCTCCTACACCTGCGACAACAACGTGAGGGGCACTGTGAAGGTCAAGGCCGACGGATTGGTGGTCTCCGGACCCGAGCTGCCCGTGGGCACCACGTGCACCATCGAGGAGGACGCTCAGTCCGCCGTGGTCCAGGGATACACCCTGGAGGTGCCCGCCGCCCAGACGGTGACCATGAGAGAGAAGGAGCAGGCGGTGCTCGTGACCTTCACGAATACCTACACTCCTGAGCCGAAGCCTGAGCCCTCGCCGACTCCCACACCGAGCGAGTCCCCCGAGCCGACGCCGAGCGCCTCGCCGACTCCCAGCGAGACCGCGACACCGGAGCCCAGTGAGTCGCCGTCGCCGACGCCGTCCGCGTCGCCCAGCGAGTCGGCCTCGCCGTCTCCGTCGGCGAGCGAGTCTCCGTCGCCCAGTGAGACCCTGGACCCGAGCGAGTCCCCCTCGCAGGACCCGACGCCGAGTACGTCCGCGTCGCCGAATCCGAGCGATCCCGCTACTCCCGGTGACCCGTCCTCGCCGAGCCAGCCTCCGCAGGTCGGGCCCAGCGACCCGCCGGTGCCCGGCTCGGCGTCCGGAGTGCCCAGTGTTCCCTCCGGGGGCCCGCTGGCCAGCACCGGTGTCAAGGTCGGCCTGCCGCTGGCTTTCGCCGTCCTCGTCGTGATGGGAGGCGCCCTGCTGGTGAGCCGCCGCCGCGCCTGAGACGGGCGGTAGTCCTCACCTCTCACAGGGGATACGCCCCCGAGCCCGCCCAGTCCTACGACGGGGTGCGCTCGGGGGCGTCGCCGATTTCATTGTGTGGCGCGTGGTGGGTGGCCTGGGGCAGCCGAGGAGCGCCGGCTGAGGATGGAGGCCTGGTGGTCTGAGGCGGGAGCAGCGTGCGGAGTGTCAACGTCCAGATGGAAATAGAAGTCGGTATCTGCCGTTACCATTGAGTCGGAGGCGGCGTGAGCCGCTTCCTGGGACCTGATCGTTGGGAGCACACTAGTGGTGCGCGGAGACCTGCTTCTCGACTTGGTTGAAGCTGAGCGTCGTGGCGATCGCGACCGCTTCCGAGTCGTCGTTGAAGGGATGATCGCCGAAGAGCGCGCCAACCAGCATCATCTTCTTGCTGACCGCCTTTCCGAGATCATCATGACAAGTGGGCAAGGGCTGCCCAGAGACGATCAAGCAGCATCTGTTCGCGATCTGGTCCAGGAAGTGATTCCTCAGCGCCGGTTGGATGAGCTTGAGCTGGATCCGGTGGCGCAGCGTGTTGTCTCTGAGCTCATCGAGGAGCAACAGCGCGCCGACCTCCTACGAAGTTACGGGATAGAACCCCGCCACCGTCTCCTGCTCGCCGGACCTCCTGGTAATGGCAAAACCAGTGTTGCCGAGTCGATCGCGGCAGAACTCATGCTTCCTCTTTACGTGATCCGTTACGAAGGCGTGGTGTCGAGTTTCCTCGGGGAAACGGCGTCACGTTTGGATCATGCCTTTGAGTTCGTGCGAACCCGCCGATGCGTCCTCTTCTTCGATGAGTTCGACACTGTCGCTAAAGAGCGCGCTGACGAACATGAGACCGGGGAGATCAAGCGCGTTGTCTCCACACTTCTGCTCCAGATAGATCGGCTCCCTCCACATGTCATCCTGGTTGGTGCAACGAATCATGACGAGTTGCTGGATCGAGCGGCATGGCGGCGCTTCCAGATCCGTACCGAGTTGAATTCTCCAACGAGGGCGCAGGCTACCCGCTTCCTGGAACGACTTGCACAACGCTTCGGTGGCGATCTTGGTGACGCCCCGAGGACGCTGGCGGATCGCCTTGCGGGATCCAGTTTCGCGGAGTTGGAGGAGTTCGCCATGGATGTCCGACGCCGCACCATTCTTGAGCTACCGGACGCCAATATGCGTCGGATCGTCAAAGAGCGTCTTGAGCACTGGACGGGCACGGCCCACTCATGAGCGACGACGCTCGGCCGCTTCTTGCGTTTGACTCGCCTTCCGTTGGAGAGCGGATAAAGCCGGGAGCACATCCTCCGAAAGTGGTCGGTCCGGGCGGTAGAAGGCAGGGTGAACGGCTCAGCCCTCGATTTAAAGAGCTTACCGATGCCTTCGAGGCAAAGCGTGCTGAGTTGGGAGAGGGAACGCCGGTTGAGGCAGATCCGTCACTGGTGATTGTGCTGGACCTGGCAGGCAGCGTCGAAGAATTTTACAAGACAGTGAATAAAATTGAGGGTCTCGAGTTCCTTGCAGAGATGGTGGGAGACACGACCGACCCCGATGGTGACTTCTACATCCAGGATCGTGGGAAAGAGCGTTCAAAAAAGTCAGTCGAACACTCACTGTATCTAGTGATGTCCAACGCCAGGGCTGTCGATCAGATGGTCTCACTCTTTGGTCGTTGGGAAAAGGACCCTAAGACCAAGTTCGAGCGGGGCTTGGGTAAATTTAAGAATGTGTTTTCTCAATTAGTGGACCTTTGCCGTTGGGGGCCTGAGGATCGCGTAAGAGAAACCGGTCTGATAGATCGACGTGCCTGAGGCTACCTTCGCCGGTCCTGATCTGATGACCTTCCTGGGCCTGGACGTCCCGGGGCTGACCACGGTGGGCCAGCTCCTCAACCCCTACAAGGGCCATTGTGGAGTGTCGTATGCCTGTTGGGTTTGAGGACTCGTTCTGCCGGTACTGCGGGACTCGGGGGGTGGCGTGTGGGACGGTGGTCTGGCGCCTGGCCCACGTGCCGGTGGGGTGGGGGCCCACGCAGCTGCTGGTGCGCGTGCGGCGCTTCGCCTGCACCCACTGCCGCCGAGTGTGGAGGCAGGACACCTGGGCCCTCGCCGAGCCGCGGGCGCGTCTGACCCACTCGGCAGTCGAGTGGGGGCTGCGGGCCCTTGGTCTTGAGTCCATGTCGATCTCCCGTGTCGCGCAGGCCCCGGGGATCTCCTGACGCACCGCCAACAGCGCGATCCTGACCCATGCACAGTCCGCGCTGCTCGACGACCCCCACCGCTTCGACGGCGTAGAGGTCCTCGGCGTCGACGAGCACGTCTGGCGCCGCACCAAGCGGGGCGACCGTTACGTCACCGTGGTCATCGACCTGATCCCCGTACGCGACCGGAGTGGTCCAGCCCGGCTGCTGGACGTGGCCCCGGGCCGGTCCAAGAAGGTCCTCAAGACCTGGCTCGCCCAATGTGACCAGGCCTGGCGTGAGCAGGTTGAGGTGGTGGCCATGGACGGTTTCAGCGGATTCAAGAGCGCCGCCGGCCAGGAGCTCCCACAGGTCCGGGCGGTCATGAACCCCTTCCATGTCGTCTCCCTGGCTGCCAGCAAGCTCGACGAGTGCCGCCGCCGCATCCAGAGGCAGACCACGGGACGCCGAGGCCGGGCGGGGGACCCGCTCTACCGGGCCAGGCGCACCCTACGCACCGGTGCCAGCCTGCTCACCGACGTCCAGGCCAGGCGTCTCGAGGCGCTGTTCGCCGACGAGCGTCACGCTCCGGCCCATGCCGCCTGGGGCCGTCTACCAGCGCCTGATCCAGGCCTACAGGGCCGACGCGACCCGGGCCTGGAAAGTAGCTGATGCAACGGCTCATCGACTCCTTGAAGCAGGCCATCCCCGACGGGCTGGAGGAGATCACGACCCTGGCTAAGACCCTGATTAGCCGCAGCCAGGACGTCCTGGCCCACTATCGACCGCCCCCGTACCTCCAACGGCCCCACCGAAGCGGCGGGCGGACGCCTCGAGCACCTGGGCGGCATCGCCTTGGGATTCACAAACCTCACCAGCTACACCATCCGCAGCCTCATCCACACCGGACGCCTCAAAGACCACCTGACAGCAACCACCTAAACCCGACGATAAACCTCACCCACCACACCCTCAAACACGAAGAACCCCCAAACAGATCAATAAAACTCGCCCACCACACTCGCAAATGCGAAGAGCCGGATAGTGGAACGCCAGCATTTCTCTACAAGCGGCCGGAATCATCGAATAGTCGACGTGAAATAGTTCTCAATCCACCCCCATGCAAGTGTTATCGCCAACAATGCGAGGAGTGGAAAACAGTACACGACAAAAAACGCCCATATGCCTCGTGTGCTGAGATTTAAGAATGCTCGCACAGCCTTACGACCCCCGTGTTGTTTGCAGAAATGCCATCGCTCAGCGCCGAAACATTTCTCTATTATTTCCTCGAACTTGGAGACGACTATTTCGGGGTCGGTGCGGCGTATATCCGCAAACACCCCCATTGAAATTACCCATAACCCAATTACGGCTACCGTTACTGTCGGATACAGCATCGATGTCTTACCTACTTCCATGGCCCCTTCGATGCCATGGGCCTTCATTGCATCGTCGACATCGATTGACACGACGGCACCCCAGAAAGCGGCAACACCGAGCATGAGGGCACTTAAGACCGTACGAAAGTACTGGTGTAAGCGATTAACCAGGGAATGCTGCTTAGTGGGCGGCTCTGGTGGTGGGATCAAATAACCAGCCACCAACAGGGTTGCTGCCGAAACGAACATGCAAATCAGAAATAAAACACTGACGTAGAGCAGTGTTCTGGAAGTATGGAAAATATGGTGTTCTAACATTCCTAAAAGGAAAATAACAGCTAGCGCGGCAGCTACCCATGCCCTCCAGAATTTGGCCATTCTCACAATAACTCGCAATGCGCCTTCATCGCGTACCCGCATGGTTGGATCGATGTTCATAATTGCTCCTTCCGCACCCGACAACCCTACCGTTCGGGGCTGCGAGCCACCGTACGGCGGGGGTACGACACCTATCCTGACCTCTTAACTCTTGTTAGGTGCGCGCACCACCGGGTCGATAGTTCCACCCACCGGCATCGAGAGAAGAGATACGTGGTACTCGGGGATTCCGGGGGTCTAGGGGTGTGGGTGCGGTCTGATCCGAGAGAGATGGCTGTGTCTGATGCGACTGAGGTGGTGGCTGAGGCGTTGATCGGTTCTGTGACCGGGGGGATCATCGATCAGAAGTAGTCGGCCCGGGCGGTTGTTCGCTCGGGCCAGGGGAGCAGGGCATGAACCTGGTGTGCCGGGGTCCGGCAGACCTGCTCAGTCAGCTCATCGAGGATGTACTCGGGATTGCCTTGGAGGTGGAGATGATCAGGCGCCTTGGCCTTGAGCGCGGCGGCGTCCCGGCGGATGCGGACATGCGTAATGGGGTGCGAGGAGCGGGATTGGGCTGGTTGGGATCGAGGGCCGCGCGGGATCGGGATGGCGCGCTCGAGCCGGTGGTCGTGCTCGAGCGGGAGTGCTGGCCAAGGGCATCGACTAGATCGTGCTCTCCGATTGACTGTGCGCGGTCTGACCGTGGGAGAGGATCGTTGCGCACTTCGAGGGGGTCTGCGGTGCCCGGGGTCTGCCAGGGACACGATCAGCCGGACCACGGAAGAAGGGTGACCGAAAGGGCCTGTCGGAGACGGATCAAGCACTGCGTGGGGGCGGACGGTCGTCCAGCAGTGCGTCGTGCACCTGATTTACTGCAGCCTTGCGCTCTGCTGGTGGGCAGCACCACGACGCGATCGTGAGATTCCTCAAGCCGGTCTGCGCAGCCCCGTGCCAGGTCGCGGTCAGGGGCCGCTTTGCCTAAAGATTAAGGCTAGTGCTGCGCGTGCAGCGAGATCCGTTACGACTCAACAGCGGATCGCCCTATGACCGGTGCGGTCATCGTCTTTGACATCGACGGAACGCTCATGGACCACGGGGCCGCGGCAGGCGAAGGCCTGGACAGCTTCCTTCACCTGATCGGGGCCGAGCCCACGCCGTCGCTGGGCGACGCCTGGCTTCGGGCAGAGCAAGAGCGCTTCACGGCATGGCGGGAGGGGAAGGTGAGCTTCGCCGAGCAGTGGCGCCTCCGTATGGCGAACCTGTTCGAGGTTCTGGGGAAGCCCGTCAGCGGTGAAGCGCAGCCGAACCAGTTCTTCGGGTCGTACCTGGCCGAGTACGAGCGCGCCTGGCAGGTCTATCCCGACGTGCTTGGAGGAATTGTGTGATCGCGGCTTTGAAATGGTGGTGTTCAGAAACGGCGATGACCAGCAGCAGAACATGAAGCTTGAACGGATCGGTGTCTGCGAGTACTTCTCGTGTGTGCTCACCGCCGACTCCTTGGGGAACCGCCAAGCCTCATCGGGAGACATTCGACAGGGCAGCCGAGGCGCTGGGTTCCGTGGGCTCGGGGCTCACCTACGTCGGCGACGACCTCGCACTCGATGTGCCGGCTGCGCGCGCTGCTGGTTGGCGGACGTTCCACCTGGACCGGTTCGGCACCAGTTGCGTCCAGGACTGCATCAGGTTGTTGAGTGAGTTTCCCGTGCTTCTCCGCCGGCGATGCGAGGAGGCAGTCGACGCTCATCTGAGCATGGCCTGGCCGACGACCCCGAGATCGGTCGTTCCTGACGGTGCATCACCACCACCATCAAACCCGGGGCGCGACAGGTCGTGGCGCACGCTCCGCCGATGACAAGGGTCAGTTACGTTCTTGAGGACCCTCGCCAGGGGCTGGCGTGACGGGGCGGTTGTGGTGGAAGCTGACTCCAGCGCGGGCTTCAGGGTGAAGGGATGACTAAGCACCATTCATCGTCCCCACGGGGCCCGCGCCCCCCTGTCCCAGCGACACACCATCTCTGACCAACCGGCTCAGATGCCTTTACCCATCGACTTTGCCGATCCCTTGAGGGTGCTGCCGGAACGAGACGGCGCCTGAGCACCGATAGCGTCGGAACTGGTGAGACACGGGCAGTCCTCCCCGTTCCGCGAGCCGGGCTGAAATGCCTACGGTGGCATCGTGGCTCGCTAATGGTCCGCAACGGTGGAGGCGGGGACGCTGAGGGCGGTGCGGGTGCGACAGGACGCCCGCATCCCCGCCCCCGGTGAGAAAACCTGGCTGATCGCCGACGTCCTGGCCTACCATGTCGTGCTCTTGGGCTACATCTGTTTTTGCTGAGGTGATCCTTTGAACGTCTGTGCCGCGACCTCTGCGGGCTGTGTCGCTCGGCGGCGCGCGCTGTCGCTGATGATCGGTGCTGTTGCTGTTAGTGCGATGTCCGGTTGTGGGCTTTTGAATTCCAATAAGGAGCGAAGGGTGAGGGAGTATCTTCTCGGCCTGAAGGGTGTTGACTCGGTCGATGTCTACGTCGAGCTCCTCGGCGACCAGGGCTATCGCTGGACGGTTCGCGTGAGGCTGAGCGACGATCCGCCCCAGGATGCTCTGATCACCGTGGTGGGCGAATCATTCGACAAGGTTGCGGAAATCGCTGAATCTCAGACGGTGGATATGGAGGTCGCCTGGGTGCAAGGGTCCACCGGTGTCAGGTGGAGCAGTAAGGCGACGGATGCGACGAAGGCGGTCGAGACGGTCGCCGGGCTCTGCACGCCCGCGGTTGACGGCATCGAGGTCGACTCTGGTGGAGCCCTGGTGCGGTATCGCGCCGTTGATAGTTTTCCGGATAACTGGATGGTTCCCCCTTCCTCCGATGCGTTGTCGCTCAGTCACCGGGACTTCGAACAGCATATTCGCATTGGCGGGCTGAGCGTGAGTACCCGGTATACTGGGCACGCTGATCTTAGTTCCGTTCCGCTCGAGCGGGTCTTCGAGGCGATGTCTCCAGCCGACAGAAACAGGGAGGGGGCGTCGATCGAATTGGATGACATGGACTTTGTGCATGGTCAGGTCCAACTGCGTGTGGCCGCCTTCGGCAGCTACGAGGATGGCCTCGACTCCGATGCCGCTGCGAGGGTGCTGGCTGTTGTCCTCGGGAATCGAGTCCTTCAGGGTGTTGAGCTCTCGACAGCCTGGGACGAGTCCGGTTCGGATGAGGTTCGCTTCGATATGAAGGACGGAAGCGTTGTGGGGGAGGGCCGGCCCCCGGAGAAGGGCGCAGTCATTCTCGCGGCGGCGCAGTAGGAGGCCCCCTCCTCGTCGTGACGGGTCGGCGTTGTGGCGGGTCGGCAGGCGGGCCGCGTGCGATGCGACAGTGGGCGTCGTGCGGCCTTGCGGTCAGTCCGCGCCCAGCTGCAGCCGGTTCCAGGATCGGAGGGCGAACCGGGCCCCGACAGTGCTACGGCTTATCCTGATGCGCTCGGTGATCGTCTGGCGGGTGCAGGTGGAACCAGTGCGCACGAGGTTGGTGGGCGGTGAAGGACCTCGTGTGGGATACCGCCAAGGGGCGGACGGTGCTCGGCTCGGGCTGGGGCCGGTGCGCCTGACTGCCCGTCAGTGACTGCGGTGCGGGTTCGGGTGGGAGTCAGGCATCGTTGAGAAGTCCGAGACTGCGGAGCAGGTGGGGCATCGTCGTCGACGGGCAGGTGCCCTGAGCGTCGATCTCGGGCTGCTCGTCCGTCGGCAGGTGGCACCTGTCCACGGCCTGCGCGGCCGCATCCCAGGGGAAGCTACCCGGGAGCGTCTTGGCGTTCTTCTTGCTGAGCCCTGTCAGTTTCAGGTAGTGCTCCTGCGCGTCCGCCTGGCTCTGGTAGTTCTGCACGGGCGCGTAGTGGGCGTTGAGCCAGGCCTCGAAGCAGGGCACGGAGACGACGCCGTGGACAACCGTCTGCTCGCTGCTCAGCTTTCGGCATGCGGCGAGGAAGGGGCGACGGTCCTGGCCGTCGTGGTCGACGACGATCCACACCTCCCTGTAGGCGTCGAGAGGTACTGGCGGAGGCTGGAGGCATCCACCCGGGGGATGGCGCCGAAGGCTCCGGCGAGGTAGCGGCGCTGCTTGTTCGTGCCCTTGCGGTTGGAGGGGAAGTCGGCGAGTGAGAAGAGCTCGCTGGCACCGGAGAGCGACTTCTCGCTCATCCGCACCTCGCCCGCCTCCAGGAGCTGGACGGGAGAGTTGTCCAGGAGTGCGGTGTCATGGGTTGTGAAGACGATCTGGGCGCCTCGGACGTTGAGGTCCGGATCCTTGAACATGTCCACCAGCGTGGCGGTCAGCGTCGGGTGGAGGCTCGCGTCGAGCTCGTCGATGCACAGGATCTGCCCCAGTCGCAGGGCGTCGATGGCGGGACCGACCGTTGCCAGCCAGGTGAGAGTGCCCTGACTCTCCTGGCCGATAGCCAACCGGTACTCCTCGCCGTCAGCCCCGCGGTGGCGGAGGACGAGGTGACGCTGGAGCTCCTTGAGCACCTCGGCGGGAACCTCGGCATCCTCGTCCTCGCTCCACGGAAACCGTCGCAGGAAATCAAGCACCTTCGGAGGGACCTCGCGCTCCTCGAGCTCAAGACCGACGATGCCGAGATCAGCGGCCCGAGCAATGGCGTTCACGATGCCCGTCCACTGCTCGGGGGCGTCCGCGAGCCGGCTCATCACCCACTGCAGGCGCGAGCCGCGCTCCTCATCGCTGTGGTGGATGAAGCGCATGGCTCGCAGGCTGCGCGCGATCGGAGCGAGGGCGGTGTGCTTGTACTTAAGGGCCACGGCGAGGAAGAGGTCCTGCGGCGTCGTGATCCGACGGACCTCGTTCGTGGCTCCCTTGAGGGTGGTGCCGGCCTCGATCGTGGGCTCGTCATCCTCGGGGGCCTGCGTGCGTATGAAGACCTTGCGCCAGCGCTGGCCCGCGGCCCAGAGCTCCTCACGCGAGATGCCCCAGTGGTGCGCCTCGATGCTGTAGCTGTAGCGCTCATTCTCGTGGGTGAAACCGATGGAGAAGCGGGAGGGCTGCGCCGCGTGGTCGTGATCGAGGCTGAAGGGCCGGTGCAGGATATTCCGCTGGCCGCCGACGGCGTGGTGGAGGCAGCCGAGCGCATTCAGGAGGGTCGACTTGCCGGAGGCGTTGGCGCCGAAGACCGCCGCCACACGCCATGTCTGCTCCCTCCACGACGAGCCGGCGCGCGGCGTCAGGGTCTTGAGCGAGCCCCGGGTGAGATCGAGGGGCGTCTCCTCGGCGTAGCAGCGGTAGTTCGCCACGGTGAAGTCGAGCAACATGAATCCATGCTACGTGGGAGCGCGTCCAAATGGGAAGGAATTTCCTGAATCGTCTCCATGGGCTGGCATAAGAGGGTGCCGTCGTTGCGGCTCGGCGTCGGTACCTCCGGCTCCCTTGCACTATGGGCCTGAGGCGATCCGGCTCAGTCTCGCCGGCCTGCCGGAGGAGGGTGCTGCACGGACGCGTCAGCGGTCCCGGTGCAGGGCGCCGGCGCCTGTGGTCGCTCAGGTGCTTATGCGCAGCCAGGGCGTAAGTGGGGGCCGCGTCCTAGAGGGAGGTTCCGCCGTTGGTCAGCATCAGCGTGTGCGAAGGCCGTCGACGACGCCCCGCAGCGTGGCGTCGAGGGTCCAGACGTCGACGTCATAGACCTTGTGGGACAGGTTCCTCGATGTAAGACGCCACTCCTCGATGATTGTGAGGTCACCGATCTCGAACACGCCGTCCCCGATGGAACGCTCGAGGTCGTAGTCGTGACCCCGGCCCTCCAGGAGCGCACGAACCACATCGGCATCCCAGGAGAAGGGGCTGAAACTCCACGGCTCGGTGCCGCTCAGCGTCTTGTCAAGAAACCTGGTGAAGGTTCTCGCGCAGGTCCTTCTCGCGTCGCCTTCTTTGATCCTCCTGATGTGTGCTCCCGTCTCAAGGACAGTCGCCATAGGGATCTGCAGGCTGACGCCTGCCTCGACCTTGGCATCGAACTCCTCGGCGACCGTTGCGGATCGGTCGTTTTCGTACGGCACATCGAGGATTTCCAGGAGGACACTCGTGTCGAGCAGTTCCAGGCGCTTGCGGGGAACGGGCGATGAACGGCTCATGCGATGAGGTCTCTGATCGAGCGCAGCGTCGGTGTGGGGGTGGGGCTGGCGGTGAGGGTCCCGCGGGCGACTTCCTGCCCAAGCCGTCCCGCCTGGACGAGTCGGAGGTAGTTCTCGTGCTCGATAAGAGGGATGAGGCGGCTCCGAGCATTCTCATCCCTACGAACAGTGATAATGCCCTCGTGGTCCTCGGGCTCGACGGCGTCGAGTAGTGCTGGACTGTGCGTTGTCGTGATGAGGGCGACGCGTTGATTCGTCGCCTCCTCTCGCAGCAGGGAGAGAATACGAGAGGCCTGGTCGGGGAAGAGCCCGTTCTCGATTTCCTCAACCACGATGGTTCTGCTCCGACGGGATGGGGTGTCGGCCTCCCGGGCTATGAGTAAGGTGGCCAGGATGGCGAGGTAGCGCAGTGTTCCATCGCTCATCGTGCTTGCCGGGATGAGGAAGTCGCCGTCTGGGCCGTGTTCCTTGAGCGCGACCATGACGTCAACTGGTGATGAGGCGTTCGGAAAACGACCTTCGGCGAAAGTGAGATCGGTTGCATTCGCGCCAACGAGGCTTCGAACCAGTTCGACCAGACGCTCCCAGAGCCGGGGGGTGGAGCGAAGGCTGTGCAACTGGGCTGACAGCGACGATCCGGTGCGGTCCGGTGGTGTTCCGAGGCGCACGTAAGAACGCATGCCCGAGGGTACGGGGTCGAGGACGAAGATTCCCGACAAGACCTCGATGACTCGCCGTGCGACGTCAACGACGAGCTTGCGGGACTTCGCGTCCTCGGGAACTCGCGTGGTCGCCTGAAAAGTCACCATCCGGTTGGCCGGCATGGAGAAGATCTTGGGGGAGCCGCCACTGTACACCTTGGCGGTAATGAGTCCGCTTCCGACGTCGTGCTGCGTCGCTTCGATGAGCGTGAGATTGCGGCCCCCGCTCAACCGTAGGCGCTCGCGAAGAACCTCGAATCGTTGCGGGTCGAGTTCGATGTCGAGGGTCGCGCGTGTCTCATCGCCGAGATCGATGGTCGCCCCGATGTCGATCGAGCCGTGGTTGAAGGGAGCGCAACCGCTAAGACCGCCGCGGAGGCCCGCGACCTCCGGATCGTCGCGATCCAGGTCCGTCAAAGTGCGATCCGATGAGAGAAGGGCGAGCAAGGACAGGGCGTCGAGTGTATTCGACTTCCCGCTCGCATTACGTCCGATGAGCATCGTCAGCGGTGAGAGTGGAAGCTCTTGGCGCTTGAAACTCTTGAAGCTCCTCAGATGAAGCGTGACTAGGTGAGGCGCATCCATGGTCGTGATAGTACTCCTGCGCTTTGCGGGGATGGGGCGGCGAGGCCCTCACGAGCGCCGTCCATTTATGCGCAGCCAGGGCGTAAGTGGGCGGAGTGAGGGTGTGGGACGATGCGCGCGGACGGACTGAATGATCCGTGTGAGGCGGGGATGGTGCCCGCAGAGCATTGACCGTGTGACGCACAGGGGCTGTGCTCGGGGCCGCCGTCAGCACGCGAGTCCGACGCCGTCGTCGGACTCGCGCGGACATGCCCGCCTCGCGGCCCCGGCAACCGGGCGCGGCGCCGTCGGACCGATCTCGGTGCGGAACTCGACCGATCTCGGCGAGGGGGCTCAGTCCCCGGACATGGAGGCCAGGGTCATCTCCATCACGCGGCTGGTCCCCTTGCTCTGCTTGCAGATGAACACGACGGCGTCGGCCAGGTCCTGCGGCAGCAGCATGAGACGGGCGTCGTTGCCCTCCCGCGTGCGCCCGGCCCCCACTTGGAACTCGGTGTTGGTGGCTGAGGGGCACAGGGTGCACACCTTGAGGCCCTGCTCGCGGAACTCGCGGTTGAGCGCCTGCGCCATGCCCCGGTTGGCGAACTTGGTGGCGGAGTAGGCCACCTCCATGACATGACCGTTGATGCCCGTGACGGAGGACACGATGATGAGCTGGGATTCCTCCTTCTTGATCATCTCGGGCACGGCGTGCAGGCAGAATGCGTAGGACGAGCGCACGTTGGTGTCCATCTGCACGTCGTAGGTCTCCATGGTGGAGTCCAGGAACGGCCCGGCGATGCCGATCCCCGCGTTGGACAGGAGGATGTCGATGCCGCCGAAGGTGTCCACGGCCAGCCCGACGGTCTCCGCCGCGGTGGACTCCTCACGGGCGTCACCGGCGTGGTGGACGGCCTGGACGCCCAGCTCACGGCACTGCCGGGCGATGTCCGCCAGCTTGTCCTCGGACCTGGCGGTCAGGACGAGGTTCGTCCCCTCCCCGGCCAGGGCGAGGGCGGATGCCCGGCCGATGCCGGAGCTCGCACCCGTGATGATCGCGGTCTTCCCGGTGATGTCCTGCATGGTTCTCCCCTTGTCGTTCTTGCCTTGTCGTTCTTGGCTGTGTTCCTGCGGCCGACTGGTCCACGAGCGCTCAGTCGCCTCCGAGGGGCTGCACGACCCCGGCGGGCACTGGTGACGACGGTCCTGGCGCCTACGGCAACCGGTGGACGCGGCGGGCGGCTGTGCGGTCATGGCGTCCTTCCGCCTGCGGGGCTGTGTTCCTCCGAGCGGGTGCCCGTGCGGCAGCTGCGGCAGCACGCTATCAACGCAGGCGGTGGCGAACCTGTCCCGAGGCGCGATGACGCGCAACGCCACGGCGCCCGCTCCGGCGTCGTCGTCGGTAGCATGAGGCGCAGCCAACCCGAGGAGGTCCCATGCCCGAGCCGATCAAGCTCATCGACCGCGTCCAGGCCATCAACTGGAACCGTCTCATCGACGACAAGGACCTGGAGGTCTGGGACCGCCTGACCGGCAACTTCTGGCTGCCCGAGAAGGTGCCGCTGTCCAACGACGTGCAGTCCTGGGCCACCCTGAACGCGGCCGAGAAGAACATGACCACCCGGGTCTTCACCGGCCTGACCCTCCTGGACACCATCCAGGGCACGGTGGGCGCCGTCTCCCTCATCCCCGACGCCCGCACCCCCCACGAGGAGGCGGTCTACACCAACATCGCCTTCATGGAGTCGGTCCACGCCCGCTCCTACTCCTCGATCTTCTCCACCCTCATCTCGACGGCGGAGATCGACGAGGCCTTCCGCTGGAGCGAGGAGAACGAGAACCTTCAGCGCAAGGCCCGCATCATCCTGGACTACTACCGCGGCGACGACCCCGAGAAGCGCAAGGTCGCCTCCACCATGCTGGAGTCCTTCCTCTTCTACTCCGGCTTCTACGCCCCCATGTACTGGTCCAGCCACGCCAAGCTGACCAACACCGCCGACCTCATCCGCCTCATCATCCGCGACGAGGCCGTCCACGGCTACTACATCGGCTACAAGTACCAGCTGGCCGTGCGCGAGTCCTCGGCCGAGCGCCAGGCCGAGCTCAAGGACTACACCTTCGATCTCCTCATGGAGCTCTACGACAACGAGGAGCAGTACACCGAGGACCTCTACGACGAGCTCGGCCTGACCGAGGACGTCAAGAAGTTCCTGCGCTACAACGCCAACAAGGCCCTCATGAACCTGGGCTACGAGGCGCTGTTCCCGGCCGACGCCGTCGACGTCAACCCGGCGATCCTGGCCTCCCTGTCCCCCAACGCCGACGAGAACCACGACTTCTTCTCCGGCTCGGGCTCCTCCTACGTCATGGGCACGGCCGAGGCCACCCAGGACGAGGACTGGGACTTCTGAGCGCATGAAGAGAGTGGATCAACTGGCCGACACGTTCTGACGGTAGCTCGATGGCTCGTTCTGATGAGCGGAGGTCTGTGTGTGCCAGTCCTCGAAAGGGCGCTCCTGCTCGCATCCATTTCTGCTTCATCGATGCTGAGTCTGTTGATGTTCAGGCGGAGATTGCTTCCGTCGCGCAGCAGGTCGTGGCGCCACTGGGGCTGTCGGGCCTGGCCAGAATGCAGCGAGAGGCGGACGTTGTAGGTGCGATCCTCGGGCGTATGCGAGCGATGGCGCGAGGGCAGCTGCCAGAGGGGAATCCTCCCGCCCTGTCGCCGGTCGTCTCCCAGCCCGATCTCTTCGAGCTTCGCTGGAAGTTCGCCAAGGAGAAGAATGCGGCGGTGCGGGCCTATCACGGTGAGCCCGGCGACCCCGACGTCGTCGTCGTGCGCATCCACCGCAAGGAGACGGATGCGCCGGTTGCCAGGCAACGCGAGCTGCAGAACGCGGTGATGGAGGAGGGTCAGCGCGTTTCACCGTGGGAGAGCAGTGCCACTGGGGCCATACCAGGGCTTGCCCTCACTGCCTCGACCTGTGATAGGTTACAATCTATGACTTCGATCCAGGTGTCCCTCCAGGAGCGGGGCTTCGATGAGCTGGTTGAGCACTCGGCGCGACTCGCTCAAGCCGATGACGAGATGCGATGGGCCCTCATCCAGACTCGCAAGGAGGCCGGCCTCTCGCAGCGCGACGTTGCCGAGATGATGGGCGTCAAGCAGCCGACGGTTGCCGCCTTCGAGAGTCAAGATAACGATCCTCGGCTCTCCACCCTGCGTCGCTACGCGCTTGCTGTCGGAGCGAGCGTGGAGCATCGCGTCACAACCTGGGGACATACGACCTTCGAGTCGGAGAGCTGGACGCCCATTCAGGCGCTTGGCGGAGGTTGGCCCATGGCGGTAGAGGCGAGCGCTGGCGATCCGCTTCCGATCCAAGCCGGGCGCACAGTTCCGCTTGTCGACGACTTTTCTGTGGCTGCATGAGTGCTGATCGGCGTTACGAGACTGCTCGAGGCCTGCTCCCAGTCCTCGAACTGAATCGTGTGACGCCCTACGAGGTTGCAGGCAGGCGCGTCCCCTCCCCTGAAACCACTGAGATCAAGAACTCGATGGAGTCGATGATCGGCGGCGAGGAAGGGGTGGACTTCGTCTTCCGGGTCCGGCAGCGGGTCAAGACCGACGAGGCCGAGATCACCGCCGACTTCGAAGCGGAGTACCGGTTCAGTGAGCCAGGTGGTCAAATCTCGGAGGAGGCTCAGCTCGAGTTCGCCGAGAAGGTGGCTTTCATGACGCTCGTTCCCTACCTCAGAGAGTCAGTTCATGCGACTGCCATGCGTCTGGGTGTGCGGCCGCCCCTGCTGGGAATGGTGCGCCAAGGCGAGTTCCGACTGCGTGCTGACGGCGACACCGTCGTCTCAGGCGACGATCCCCAGAATTAAGCGGGTCGGAGGCCTCGGCCTCGCCGTCGACGTCGAGTGCCGTTGGAGGGTCGTTCGATAGCGTGATCCCATGACGACACCCGAGGTGACTCGCCCCCGTCCGACGGCGCCGCCCGTCTACCGGGACGGCCCGTCCAAGATGACGGAGGTCGAAGCGCGCTCCTGGGGACTGGACGACGTGATCGACGCCGTCTTCTTCGCCGTCGCCGCCGCGTCCACCCTGTGGCTGGCCTGGCTGCTCATCGGCTCGGGGTGGCACCTGGAGCCCTGGCTGGTGCTCAACTCGGTCCTGTTCTGGGCGGTGCTCGCCTACCTGGCGATCCCCCGTCTTCACCAGGTGCTCACCTGGCTGTACGTGCCCGACTACTTCATCGGCCGCACCCGTACCCCGGACGGTCTTTTGGGCGATCCGGTCAACCTGGCGGTCCGCGGGGACGAGGACGACATCCACGAGGCCATGCGGGCGGCGGGCTGGGTCCGCGCGGATGCGATCACGCCCCGCTCCGCCCTGCGCATCGTCGTCTCCTCCCTGCTGCGCCGCTCCTACCCGGCCGCTCCGGTCTCCACCCTGATGCTCTTCGGCCGTGGCCAGGACTTCTCCTACCAGAAGGAGGTGGAGGGCAATCCCTCCCAGCGTCACCATGTGCGCTTCTGGCACACGCCGGGCGGCTGGGTCCTGCCCGGCGGCCGCAGCGTGGACTGGTTGGCCGGGGCGACCTACGACCGCTCCGTGGGGCTGAGCGCTCTCACCCTCCAGGTCACCCACAGGATCGACGCGGACATCGACATCGAGCGCAACTTCGTGGTCGACGACGTCCGCTGGGCCAACGCGCGTGCGAGACTGAGGGTGTGGCCGGACTTCTTCACCGCCTACCACGACAAGAACGGCGGTGGGGACCGGGTGGAGACCGACGGCGACCTCTACGTGCTGGACCTGCACGACGTCGTCCCCGACTCGCAGTACTCCGTGGAGCTGGCCCGCGCCCGGGCGGCCGATGCCGAGGCGAACCGTCAGCGCCCCTCCCAGCTGCTCGTCGCCCTCGTCCTCATCATGCTGCTGCTGGGGGTTCAATCGGCTCAGCTCTTCCGGAACCCCGCCGTGGAGACGGCGGCGGCCGAGCTCGCCCGGGACGGCGTGGCTCGGGCCGCAGGAATCGTCTACGGAGTGCTCAGCATGCTGTCGGCCGTCATGATCGCAGCCGTGGCGGCCCTGGGCGCGGCGGCCTGGCGCGGGCACCCGCGCGGGAGGACCGCCCTTCTCGGGGTGCTGACGCTCGCCGTTCTGACGGACATGGTCCAGGTCTCGGCCGTCGGGGTTCGGGAGGCGACGATGTCCCTCGTCGTGACCTCGGGACTGGGCGTCCTGGCTCTTCTGGCGCTCACCGCGCGCCCGGTCCAGCGCTGGGAGCGATCGCGCAAGGCCGAGCGTCAGGGGTGGGCGCAGTCGGGGGCAAAGCGGAGCGGGACGGACCAGGGCGGCCGGGCTCCGGCGCGGGCTCGCCGGGGCGGCTGAGCGCGGGGCGGCGACGTCGTCGGTGGTGCCGTTGGCGCGGTCGTGGTCGTGCCCCTCGTGCCCGCGCCGGTCGGCAGGAGCGCCCCGTAGGCTGCTGCCATGAGCGAGCACTCCGTGGGGAAGCACGACGCCGGCACCGCCTCTCCTGGGTCATCGACCCCTGGGACCTCCCGAAGGAGCGCGGATACCAGACGCGCCCGGCGCGCCCGACATGCTCGGGGGGGGCAGGCACGCCGCCGCCCCCGCCCGGGGGCGGCACGCGGCCCCCGAGCACGTCCGCTTCGGGGTGCCCTTCAACGGCGTCGTCCCCATCTGGCACGACAACGCCGAGATCACCTGGCATCGCGCCACCGACGGGACCGACTTCACCACGGTGCTCGGCCTGGGCGTGGTCGAGACCGAGCCCGGCCCGTCGGACGCTCCCGAGGGCTGGGTCGAGATCGTGGAGACCGGCACCCTGCTGACGCCCGGCGCCGATCCCGCAGACATCGCCGCCGGCGCCGAGTCCGGACCGATCCTGCGTCTGCGCGCCGAGGCCCCCACGGGCAGGCGCGCCTTCAACGATCCCCGGCGCGGCGCCGCCATCCCCCTGTCGCCCGCGCTGACCGTCGAGGAGGCCATGGGCCCCAGCCCCGCCGACTTCGACATCACCGGCTTCACCGTTCACCTGGCGCGGCTCATGCTGCGCGCCGCCCGCGACGGCGCCATCCTCCTGTTCACCCTGCGCGCCCCGCGCGACCCCGAGCCCCATCACGTGCTGAGCATTCCCAGTGATGTCGATTCCGAGCAGGTCATGCACTTCCACCTGGGCACCCTGCTCGAGATGGAGGGTGGCGCGTGGGACCACGCCGGCCACGCCGACGGCATGGCTCTGCTGGACCTCGACGTGCCCTACTCGCGGCTGCTCGCCGACTCCGGGCCCGACGAGGAGCAGGGCTTCGAGACCGCGGGTCTTATCGAGATGGCTCAGCCGGTCGTGGACGCCGTGCTCAAACCGGGCTACCCCTTCGCGCTCGGCAGCTCCTTCATCATGCCGCGGGGCTGACATCATGTCGTGCTTCATGCCGAGGGGCCGGGCGCGTCGGGCCGTGTGAGGCGCCGGCGCGGCGGGCCCGGGCGGCCTCGGGCGCTTCCGCCGCCCCCCTCCCGTCGAGATCGGTTCGATTCCGCGTCGAGATCGGTCGAGTTCCGGCTCGAGATCGGTTCGGTGGGGCGTGCCCGGCAGTCGAGCACGGCGACGCCGGGATCGCGAAACCTGCGATCCTGGCATCATGACCGACTCTCCCCTCCCTCATCGCCCTGCACCGGGCGAGACCACCGGATGGATCACCCCTCCCACCGACGGCGGCGAGCGCCTCGATGGCCGTTCCACTGTCCTGGTGACCGCCGACCGCCTCATCACGGGGCGTCGCGGCGACGTGCCCGGCACCCTCGACGTCGTCGGCGACGTGCCCGCCGTCGGGCCCGATGGGGAGAATGCGGACCGGGCCGAGGCCGCTCGGCGCGCCGGGCGCGGGGGAGCGGTGGTGCTGCGCCGCAAGCGCATCCTGTTCGCGGGCACCGTCGCCGAGGCCGAGGCCCGACTGTCCTCCCGGACCGATCTGGCCATCGCCGACGTCGAACGCCTCGATCTGCCCGGCTCCACCCTCATGCCCGGCCTCATCGAGACCCACGACCATCTGCCCACCTCCGGCACCGACGTCGAGTACCCAGACTACGGCCCTCACGAGGTCGCCCGACTGACCCTCAACGCCGTGCACTCGGCCCGCGAGCTGCTCAGCGTCGGAGTCACCAGCGCCCAGAGCCTGGGGGCGCGCCACTACGTGGATGTCGCCGTGCGCGACGCCATCGAGCACGGGGACGTGCGCGGGCCGCGCGTGATCGCCTCCGGGCCGCAGATCACCACGACCGGAGGGCACTCCTATCACGCCGGTGCGGAGGCGGACTCGCTCGACCAGATCCGCCGCGAGGTGCGCCATCACCACAAGATGGGGGTCGATACGATCAAGGTGATGTCCACGGGCGGTTTCATGACGGGCGGCTCGGCGCCGTGGTTCGCGCAGTTCAGCCAGGACGAGCTGGAGGCGCTCGTCGCCGAGGCGCACCGACTGGGCAAGTGGACGGCCGCCCACGCCCACGGCGTCGAGGGCATCGAGCGGGCCGTGCGCGCCGGCATCGACTACGTCGCCCACGCCTCCTTCATCACCGCGGAGGGGCGCAGCGAGTTCGATCCGGCCCTGGCCGATGAGATGGCGCGCTCGGGCGTGTACGTCGATTGCACCATCACCGCCGATATGCCGCGGATGCTCCAGCGCGATGACTCCTACGCCCCGCCCGTGCGGCAGCTGTGGGAGCACGGCGTCAGGATCGTCGCCGGGCACGACGCCGGGATCCCCGAGGTGCCGCAGCGCGGCTACGTCGCCGATCTCGAGGCGCTGGAGTGGATCGGCCTGCCGCGCACCGAGGTGATCCTCGCGGCGACGTCGCGGGCGGCCGCCGCCATCGGGCGCGCGGGCGTGACCGGTGTGCTGTCGGAGGGATTCGAGGCCGACCTCATCGCTGTGGCGGGCGACCCGCGCGAGGGCCTGGGGGCGCTGCGCCGTCTGACCCTCGTGGTGACGCGCGGGCGCGAGTTCGTGCCCGATCGGCTCGAGGGCGTGCCCCTGCTGGTGGACGACTCCCTGGGCGGTCTGGGGCCGATCGGCCCCGCCGCGACCCTGGCGACGTGGCGCGCCCGCGCCGAGCGGCGTCGGGCCCACCCGGAGGTGTGACCGTGACTCGGGGTCGGGAGGGCGGTACGACTCCGCGCCGCGCGGTCGTACCCTTCCACCCGCGGTCGTACCTGATGCCGCGCGGTCGTACGGTAGACGGGATCTAAGGTACGACCGCGCGATGCCGGGTACGACCGCGCAGGTTCATGTACGACCGCGGCGCCTTCGCGCGACGACGGCGGCGAGGCTCCACTCGTATAACGGATTGATAACTACAGTGAGGGAATGGGGTATCGACGGAGAGTCTTCAAGCACGGGATCCAGAGCGAGGATATCGACCATGCGCTCGCATACCCTCTCGAGGTGCGCTATCACGACGGGTACGTCATGGTTCTCGGGTCGGACCGGCCTGGTGAGCTCCTCGAGGTCGCAGTCGACGGCACGGGCCAGGTGTTCCACGCGATGAAGGCTCGGCCGACGTACTCCAGGCGGCTGCAGGGAGCGGTGGCCGCGCGGAGCACCAAGGAGATGCTTCATGAGATCGAGCGGACCGTCGACGGCCAGGGACCCGATGCGGTGGCGTGGACGGATGATCCTCAGTTGACGGGCATCACCCTGGCCCAGCTCCGGCTGGCCGCGGCCGAGGCCGACCTCGACGCGGCTGTTGCCCGTGCGCGGGAGAGCGGAAAGTCCTGGCGTCAGATCGGCGACATTCTGGGGATGACCTGCCAGGGCGCGGGCAAGGGGCTCACCGCTTGACCGATCTCGGCGCGGAACCGGACCGATTTCGAGCCGGAACTGAACCGATCTCGGCGTTTGGGGGGCTCGCGGATCCGACTCGCTCTCGCTGCTCCGCCTTCACTGCGCGGACACTGCGTACAAGCGGATGGAGGCGCGATCCTCGGCGTCCCCCGTCTCATCCGTCTCGGCCGCGAGGAGCGTGGCACCGGGCGCGCTCACGGCGGCGACGTCCTGCCCGAGATGGCCGAGGAGCACCTGCTGCTGGGGTGCGCCCGTCCCGTCGGCGCCGTCGGACCGTGGCCGCACCGATCCGTCCTCGACGGGTACGGCGACCCCGGCGCTCCCGTCGCCGGGCCTGATGACCAGCGAGGTCATGGTCCCGGCGTCATGCTCGCCGTGCTCGACCCCGACGCGGGCCGATGCGAGGCCCGGGTCCTCCCGCGGCGTGCGGACCCGGCCGGTGGCGGTGTCGAGGGCGGCGGCAACCGGCACGAGTTCGTCGCGGTGGGCGCCGGCATCACCCATGTCGATGTCGCTGGAGCGCTCCCCGTACAGGCACAGATCGCCCGAGGCCCGACTGGCCCCGATATTGGCCCCGGAGGTCGTCCCCAGCGGAACCGGCTCCGTGGGGTCGATCCATGCCGACGTCGACGCGGGGGAGGCCGTCCCCGCGGAGTAGAGGTAGATGCTCCCGGTCGCCAGGCCGTCGATATTGACGGACTGCGTGGACCATCCCAGGGTCCGGGGTTGGCCGGGGCGGGAGCTCGTGGAGCTCTGCGCGGCCCGGGACGCGCCCTCATCGGTGAGCTGGGCGATCCATCCGTCGACGACGACGATCGAACCGGTGGTCGGGTCGGTCAGGACATTGTCGAGCGACTGCATGTCCCCTCGACTGCCGTCGGGGGTGAGCTGCACCGTGGTCGTGGGAACATCGGCGCCCTCGCTCGGCGCGACACTGCTCAGGAAGGTGATGTGCCCGGCTGGACCGGAGTAGCCCAGGTCCAACGGCCGGCTCGGGGACACCGGTGTCGGCTCCGTCAGGGCCCACTCCCTCTGACCGCCGTCCAGGGTGAGGGCCTGAGGGCCGTCGAGGGCCATGCGGTCGGTCAGCTGGAGCGAGGCGTCCTGGTGGCTCATGCGCTCCGTGGTGACCGCGCCGGTCAGGGTGTCCAGGACGATGAGGACCGAGTCGTGGTTCGCGCCCGTCGTTCCCGAAGGCCTTGAATCGCCGATGCCGAAGCGCAGAGCCAGGTGGCGCGCGTCGGGGCTCGGAACGGCGTAGCGCTCGCCGGCCGTTCCGGTGCCCGAGCCGATGGGGACGATGGTGGCGCCCGGGCGCTCGTAGCTCCACCGGGTCGAGCCGTCCTGCGGGTCGAGGCCCCGCACGGCGCCCTGCTCGACGAGGACGGGGCCGGCGGCCCCCGCCATGAGGTCCAGGGCACCGCGCGAGGTCAGCGTCCACGCGAGCTCGCCGGAGATCGTATCTGCGGTGGTCGGGAGCTCGGCCGGCGCGGGCGCCGTCGTCGAGATGACGGTGCGGGCGAGGGCGTTGGGGAGGATGGCGGCCCCCACCAGGGCCAGGGCGGTCGCCGAGGCGATCGTCAGGAACGCGCTCGGCCGCAGCGGCGCCTTGGATGCGGGGGGCGGATGCCTCGCCGTCCAGCGCCGCACGGCGTCGCCCGCCAGGAGCGCCCCCGCGGCCAGGATCCCCGCGCTCAACGGGGGCAGGTGGTGGGGCGGGAATCTCGTGGCGACGAGCTGCTGGCGCCACGCCAGAATGAGCACTGCGCTCGCCCCGACGGAGGTGGCGACCTCCGTCGCCATCAACAGGCTCAGGCCGATACGGCCGCGTCGGCCGGTCAGGCCGACGATCCACATGATGCCAGCGCCGATTGCGCCGAGGGCGAGAGGCACTCCCAGGGGAACCGGACTGGGGATCGGCAGGCGCAGATGCCACCAGGTCGCCAGGGCGCCGTCGAGCACCAGGGCGGCCAATGACCCCCACGAGACGGCCTGCGCCACCGAGCCGAGACGCGTCCGAACGGGTCGTGGGATCGCGGCGCCCGCACGAGGGGCTCGCGCGCCCGGGTACGGGTACCCGACCCCGGGAGGGCTCGGCCAGCCCGTGGCGCCGTGCACCGGGGTTCCGGGAGCAGAGGTGTATCGCGGGTGCGTGCCGTGTGGCTGTGGAGGTGGAGTCACGTGATGGTCCATCGCCCTGACGATGAGGTATGGAGGTGCGGTCCCCTGCCCGCTCTGGTTCGCTCGGCCCTGCGGAGGCGGCAAGACATTCTCTCATGACGGGCATGCGTCTGGGCTGTTCACCTGGGATTCACCGGGGATGAGGGTCGCCGATCTCGTCCCCGTTCGCGCTGACGCTCCGGCTGGGGCGATTCAGCCTGGGCACCGGGCCGGCGCGCATCGTCAACGTGCCCTTGCGGCATGAACGGAGCCCTCCCCCATCCGACTGCATGTGAATGCCAGTGGTTTGTGAGAAGAATACGTTCATGTTGCGAAGGTGCGTTCGCGCCGCGAACCGCCGCCGTTGACACCCGCGCGCGGGGCCCCATCGGATCGGGGGGCGCCTTCAGACCGGTGCAGTGGCCTTCAGGCCGATGGCGAGGCCTTCGCCCCCCCCCCCCGCACCCTGGTGGCGCGCGGAGTATGTGGGAGTGAGAACGTCGCGGCATTCATCGACCTGAACGGCGTCACCGATGAGGGCGACCTGCACGATGTCGAGAGCGTGGCGACCGTCGTCGACCCTGTTGGCAACTACGATGCGGCGCTTGAGACCGTTACCGCACTCGTGCGACTCTGATCGCGCTCTTGAGACGCCGGGAGAAACGCCGCGGCATGCGCCGTGGAGAATCACGGCGCCAACTGATCGATTGGGATCCTGCTCGTGTCGGGGAGGGCCCGCTTGTCCTTGTCCTCGGGTGGAGGCTCGGCGCTGCGCTGAGCGGCGTCGGCCGGGGAGTTGTAAACGCCGATGGTGCGATCGCGATAGACGGCGTCGACACCGGCGATGCTCCCGACCTCCGCACCCTGGGTGTCCACAGCGGTGAGCGTGACCGGCCCGGAGGCTTCTCCACGGTTCTCTCGGATCATCTTCCGCGGCGATAGGAGCAGGGAGCCGGGGCCCGCGCCGGCGAGCCACTGCCCGCTGGGGAATGAGGAGCCGAAGGCCGTTGGATCATTCAGTGGGAAGATGTTGATGACCCCCTGGCCGGCGCCGCCGGGGAAGGGCCACTGAGCCGTCTGGACGGCGAGGACGTCATCGGTCAGCGCCTGTCCCAGAACAATCCCGTGGACCGTGGCGTTGCGCGCGAGTTCGCCGGTGGCGGTGTCCAGCACCACGACGTCGCTGCGCTGCTCCGCCGTGGAGTCCGCCCTCCCGGACGGGAAGACAAAAGACAGGTGGGCGCCGTCGGAGCTGAGGATCACGCGGGAGGTCGGGTTGCTATCAGTTAGATCGTCAAGCAGTTCGCTGCTCAGAACCTGCAGATCGTCGTTGTGGCCGCTGGAGTCGGCACTGTGCGTCGTCCGATTGATCTCAACGGCCCAGAGCATCTGCTCGTCGGCGTCGTACTGGACCACCGTAGTCGTCTCGGTACTGGGATCCTCACCGGTACTCCCCTGGTCGAACAGGAAGATCCGTCCGGACTCGGTGTCGAGCCCGGAAGGATACAGATGCGTACCGATCCCCTCGACCTGGTCCGCGGAAATCGCCGTGACGTTAATATTCGCATCGTCCTCCGCCTTTTCCGCGCCGTCCCCTCCGCTCTGCTGGGAACAGGCACCCAGCAGAGCGAGCATGAGTGCGAAGGCCACCGCGCGATGCGGGATGAGCCTCATGAGCCGCCTCCCGCTCCCGGGAAGGCGATGAGCCGGACGGTGTCCGATCTGCTCTCCAATCCGGTCACCTGGACCACCAGCGTCACTCCCGGAGTACTGAGGGCCGTCATGCCCGATTCGCTGCTGGATAATCGGATCTGCTCGGAGTCGACGAGCCACGGGTTGAAGACGCCGATGCTGGGAGCGAGATAGGAGGTCGTGGCGTCCACGGGGCGGGACACGCCTTCGCTGCCGTCGCCCGGGGCGATGGTGAGGCGATTCTCGACGTCGTCGCCAGCCGCCTGAATCGTAATGCCGATTCTGGCGGCTGCCAGACCCGGTGTGTGGGTGGCATCGGTGACGGCTCCCGTCGCCGGATCGAAGACGGAGCCGACCATGCCGGCGAGCGCGGTGGCGGGCCTGAGAGGCCGGTCCGTTGCCCAGTGTGTGCCCTCAGGTGGAGGCGGCACGGTGACGAGACGATTCGCCGCCATACTCGCCTGCCTGTTGACGGACGAGGCCGTACCCAGGCCCGTGCGGGTGGTGTCGGCGCCGTCGACTCCCGCGAGCGAGTCGAGGCTGACGGCCTGCGCCCCGTCGTCGGCGAGGACGGCGATCCATCCGGTACTCACCACAAGACCTTCATCGATGGGCGTCAGGACTCTCTCGACCGTCTGCGTCGCCGACGGATTCGACTGCGGCGCCACCGTGAGCGTTGTGACCGATGTGTCCTCCTCCTTCGCCGCATTATTCCCCGCGGATGCGGTCTTGGGATCCAGGACGAATGAGGAGTGACCGGCAGGGCCTGAATAGCCCCGAGGAGGGGAATCGTACGTTTTCTTGCTTTCCTTCGGCAGAGTCCACATGCGCGAGCCGTCCTCCAGGCTGTAGGCGTCGCGCCCGTCCAGGACGGCGCTGTCGGTGAGTTGGAGCCGCCCGCCGTCGCTCAGGTGCTCCGTGACGACCGCACCGGAGACGGTGTCTAGAACGACGGTTCTCCACTCGGGGACGTTGTCGAGAAAAATACCGGGGCCCGGCCGACGCAGGGACACATATCGGTGGTCGGGGCTCGTAATGAGTCTGGACGACTTGCCGATGACGGAATTCCCGGCTTCCATTTCGCTGTTATTGCTTGCGATGTCCTTGAAGCAGAAGCTCCAGGTCACCGAGCCGTCGGCGGGATCGAGTCCTTGGACCTTATCGGGCGTGAGGATGACGGGACCGGCCGCGCCGCCGACGATATCGTCGAGCGCGATGAGGTCCAGGTCCCAGGCCGGGTCCGGGGCGAAGGTGGTCGGAGCAGTGGGGAGGCCCTCGGCCGCGATCGTCGGCGCCGTGATCCCCTCTCCCGGGACTCTGCGGATCTGGGCGATGGCGATGGTACCGGCCATGACGAGTGCGGGGATGAGGGTGGCCACCCACCATACGGGGCGGTTCGGCCCGTGGAAGAAGAAAGCGTCGTCGTCGGAGGTCAGCCGCGGGGTGTTGAGGAGCGCGCTGCCGATGGTGATGATCGCCAAGCTGGTCGGGATGAGGGCGACGAGGAGGATCTCCGTGATGCTGACCCCGGTGAACTCGACGATTGTGTTCCATCGGCGCGCCGAGATCACGATCGCCCAACCTGACAGCCACAGGGCGACGGCGATCAGGATGAGACGCAGGCACATGACGGTCCGTCGTCCGCCGGCCCGGCCATCGCGGTCCGTGGATCCCTGGATGATGCGAATAACGTCGTCGACCACCCAGACTGCAACAATCCAGAAGCTGCTGACATACGTGACATCCTTGGGGAAGTCGAGGCGGGCGCGGTTGCTCGGCTCGCCGCTCGCGGGGAAGAAAGCGAGGTCGGGACGGCCGGGCCAGAGCAATCTCGCCGTGAAGGCCGCGGCGAGGAGCATGAAGGCTCCCATGACGAGGGTGCGTAGAGCGCGGCGCAGACAGGGCGCGTTCAGATGCAGGCGGGCAGGGGCCATGCTCTTAGTATGGTCCGGATGACGCCGGAGAGAGGACGTTCGCCGGCCTGATGATCCCGACATGGTGAAAGAAGCCGTCGGGGGCTCGTGGAGGCATGCCGAGGCCGGGAGCGCGCCGACGCCGCGGTTCTGGAGACCGTCGTGTGCGAGGGCGCTGGTAGCGGGGCGCGGCGCCCAGAGCCCCAGAAGGAGACGGCCCCCCAGAACTGATACTTGCCAGTACAGGGCGCCGTCCCGATGATGGCGCACTATGACTGTCCCCATGGCCGCCCCCGCCCCGAGCCCCTCGCCTCCGCCCGGTGCGCTCCGGCCGCCGGGCGCGCCCCCGGGTCCCGTGCCGGGCGGTGCGGTGGCGGGGCGCTCCGCACTCGAGGTCGTGCTGCCCGCACTCCTGATCTCCGTGGCGCTGGTGTCCACCGCGGCGATCACGATCGTCGACTACGACGACTCCAGCGTCGGCCCTGTTTTCGCCGCGGCGAGCCTCGTTCTCGGGGACTCGGGCACCTGGGTCCTCGTCGCCGGTATCGTCCTGTGCCTGCGACGTCGGGCTGCGGTGGGGGCCTCCGCTTCACTGCTCGCCGTCACTCCAGTGGTCCTCGCCGACTGGAACATCGTGTCGAGGATCCTGATGGGCGTCATCCTCATCGCCGTCCCGCTCCTCATCGCGCTCGTCCTCCCCCTGGCGTCTCCACCTCGGGAGGAGCCGCGACCGGCGGCGCTTCAGCTCTCGCAGGGCGCCGTCGTCGTCCTCACCCTGGACCCCGTCGTGTTCCTCATCGGCACCCTGCACGGCCTCATGGGATACCCGGCGTACCCGCACGACAGTCACGGGTGGGAGTTCTCTCCCGATCCCCCGGGAGTGTACGTCGGCTTCACCGTCATTCTCCTGCTGGGGGCAGGGGCGCTCGTGGCCGTCCGCCTCCGGAGCTCGCGCCTCCTCTACGCCGGGCTCGTCACCGCCCAAGTGGTCAGCTGGATCGTGCTCGGTGTCGTGGAGGGTGGTGCGCTGGGCGAGTACGTGGCCACCATGCTCACCCTCATTCTCGCGCTCCTCGTATGGACACGACCGGTGGGGCGGTGGTTCGCGGGGACCTGGACGCTTGCCGTCGGACGATCCGCCGTCGCCCCCGCACCCGTCGCCCCGTACGTCGCGCCGCAGCAGATCCTGGGCGCGGACGGGCGGATCTACACCGTGGTGCCCGCTCAGACGCCTGCGCCCTTCCCGACGGCGCCCCCGGCCGCTGCCGGCGCACCCGTGCCGGCTCCCCTCCCCGGGACGGCACCCGAGCCGACCGTTCCGCATGCTGCGGTGGCACCCCCAGAGACATCCGCGCCGCACGTGGCGGCCGAGACGCCAGAGGCGGACCGGCACAGGACGCGCCCCGCCGACTCTCCCTCCGTGCCGCACGCGGCGGCCGCGCCGTCCGGGGCTCCCGTCTCGGATGAGACTGCCGCCTCGCCCGGGGCGGCTGCAACACCCGGGATGTCCGAGCCGCCCCAGACGGCCGCGCCGTCGTCGGAGTCCGCGCCGTCGTGATCGTCCCGCTCGCCTCGCCACCCCGGCCGACGATCGGGCGGCGCGCCACCAGCGCTCAGGCCAGCGCCTGGCGCAGGACGTCCAGGCCCACGCTGCCCAGGCGCAGCGCCCGAGTGTGGAAGTCTTTCAGGCTCGCCCCATTCGCGAGCGCGCGGTCCCGCGCCTCCTCCCACAGCCGCTGGCCCACCGCGTACGACGGCGCCTGACCCGGCCACCCCAGATAGCGGTCCAGCTCGAAGCGCAGGAAGGACTCCTCCATCGCCACGTTGTGCCGCAGGAAGGCCCAGGCGCTGCCCGCGTCCCAGGCGCCCTCGCCCACCCCGGGCAGGCCCGCCAGCTCGGGCGGCCGCCGCTTGCCCAGGTGCACCCCGATGTCGAGGACCACCCGCGCCGCGCGCAGCCGCTGGGAGTCGAGCATGCCCATGCGGTCGCCCGGGTCGTCCTGGAATCCCAGGTCGGCCATGAGCCTCTCGGCGTACAGCGCCCAGCCCTCGCCGTGCCCGCTCACCCAGCAGGCCAGACGGCGCCAGGAGTTGAGCTCGTCGCGCAGCCAGGTCTGCATGCCGACCTGCAGGTGGTGGCCGGGCACGCCCTCGTGGAAGACGGTCGTGCGCTCCTGCCAGGTGGAGAAGTCCTCGGTGCCCGCCGGCACCGACCACCACATGCGGCCCGGACGGGAGAAGTCGTCGCTCGGCCCGGTGTAGTAGATGCCACCGGTGGTCGACGGCGCGATGCGGCACTCCAGGGTGCGCAGCGGGGCGGGGATGTCGACGTGGACGCCGTCGAGCGCCGTCATCGCCTGATCCGAGGTGTCCTGCATCCACTTCTGCAGTGCCGCCGTGCCGTGAACGGTGCGCGCCGGGTCGGCGTCCAGCCGGTCCAGGGCCTCGCGCACGCCCACGCCGGGCCCGTACAGCCGCTCGGCGATCGCCCGCTGCTCGGCATCGATGGCGGCCAGGCGCTCCCGGCCCCACTCGTAGGTCTCGTCCAGGTCGACGACGGCGCCCAGGAACTCCCGGCTGAAGCGCTCGTAGCGCTCCCTGCCGACCGCGTCCACGGCGCCCGCCTCCGGGAGGATCTCCCCGGTGAGGACGTCGGCGATACGGGCGTATCCCTCCCGGGCGGTGGCGGCGGCGTCGCGCAGCTCCTCGGCCAGGGGCTCCGGGACCGGGGCGCCGTCGGCGGTGGCGGCGCCATCGATCAGCGCCGTGTAGGAGCTGGTCCTCTCCCCGGCCTGGTCGCGGGCCTGGGAGAGGGCCGCCTCGACCTGACGGCGCGCCGCGACGTCGCCGCGGGAGCGCGCCAGGCGCAGGCTCTCGGCGTACTGGCCGAGCGCCCGGGGGACGTCCCGCAGGGCGGAGGCGAAGTCCTCCCAGTCCTCCCGGGTGCCGGTGGGCAGGTTGTCGAAGAGATCGCGCAGGCCCTGGACGGGGCTCTCGATATTGTTGAGGTTGCGCAGGTTCTCTCCGGCCTCGGCGAGGTCCAGGCTCGTCCCGAGGCGCTCGCGCATGGCGGCGACGGTGACGCGGTCGACGTCGTCGGCCGGGACGGCGGAGTCCAGCTCGTGCAGCGTGGAGCGGGCCAGGTCGCTCAGGGCGGTCAGTCCCTCGGGGGAGTAGTCGTCGAGCTCGCCGCGGCGGCCGGGCAGACCGTTGTAGACGGCGAACTCCGGGGAGAGCTCGGCCAGACGGGCCACGTAGCGGTCGGCGACGACGTCGACGGCAGTCGCGGGGCGGGAGACGACGGGGGATTCGGAGGGGGAGGACGCCACGAGGCGAGTCTATGGCACGCCTGTGACATGGTCGGCCCCGCTGGCTGGTGCGGGGCCGGGCCCGTGGCTGATCCGGGGGCGGCCCGGGCCCGCCGTCGAACCAGGGCTCATCAGACCCGGGTCCGAGGCCCGCGCCGAATCTCCTCAGTCGGGGCGATACTCCTCGCGCGCCGGTGGCAGCACGCTCTCGGCATGAGCACCTCCGAACCCACTGAACTCGCTGAGTCTGCTGAATTCACTGAACCCACTGGCCCCATCAGCCCCACCGCTGCTGTCCCCGACGCCTCCTCCCCGCCACCGCGGTCGCCGCGCCGGGGCGGCTCCGGCGGGAGCGGAAGCGGGGCATCGCGAGCGACGACCATCGCGCTATCCGCCTTCGTCGCCATCTACACGGTATTCATCTTCATGGGCCTGGATCGCGGCCGGATTCCGGACACCTATCGAGTGCCTCTGCACCTGGCCCTCTTCTTCCTCCTGCTCCTCCTCGGGTGCGTCGCCTTCCGCCACGAACTGGCCCGGGCGGCCCGGCAGATCGCGGGCCACAGGCTCCGGGCCCTGCTGATACTGCTGGCCGGATTGGCGGGGGTCATCGTCGCCGAGCTCATCGGGGCCGCGCTCACGGATCTGCTGATCCGACTCACCGGCCTGTCGGGCACTCCACTGCAGAACGATCTGGAGCTCGGCCAGCTGATGCAGACCTACCCGTCCCTCCTCATGATCGTCGTCATCGGAGTCGTGGGCCCGGTTGTCGAGGAAATGTTCTTCCGTCAGTTCCTCATCGGTTTCATCGGGCGCTGGGCACCGACCTGGGCGGCCGTCGTCGTCTCCAGCATCCTGTTCGGCTCCCTGCACATGCACGCACTCGCCCTCTCCGAGGTCATCAGCGTTATTCCTCACGCCTTCTTCGGGCTCGTCTGCGGCATTCTGTACGTCAAGAGCGGTCGCAACCTCTACTACTCCGCGATTCTGCACGCCCTGATGAACCTCAATGCAGTCATACCGACTACTCTCTCCTGACAATGGGGATTCGAGCCGTTGCACGTGGGGCGGGTATTGCCCGTCGTGAGCTCGCCCGATCGGCCCCTCGCCGCGGGGCGCGCGATCATCAGGCGACGGCGAGGAGCCACGCCAGCCAGGCCCCGGCCCCCAGGTAGGGGCCGAAGGCCATCCGCTGCTTGCGGCCCGCCCTGCGCAGGACCAGGAGCACGACGGCGGCCAGGCCGCCGAGGAGGAAGCCCAGCATGACGCCGACGACGGACGCCTCGACGCTCAACCGTCCGAGCCATAGGGCGCAGAGAGCGCTCAGCTTGACGTCGCCGAGCCCCATCCCCGAGGGCAGCATCGCCAGGAGATACATGACGAGGCCGACTCCGAGCGCGGAGAGCGCGGCTCGCCCCACGGGCCGAGCCGCCTCGCCGACGGGCGCGCCCGAGACCACCTCGGCTCCGAGACGCACGACGGTCGCTGCGATCAGCCACAGCGCCGCCCGGCCGAGCAGCCGGTCGGGCAGACGGTGGCACACGGCGTCGACGCAGCAGGCCGCTCCCAGGACGGCGACGAAGGGGAGCGCCACGACCGTGTCCGCGAGGGCCCCGCTCAGGACTCCCCACCAGGTGACCGGGACCAGCAGCGCGAGGGCGACCACCGCCTGAGGGCGTCGTTCCAGCAGTCGGGGGTGGCGGATTCGCGGCGTCCTCGCGGAGGGGCTCGACGCCTCGAGGCGGGCCACGTAGTCGCGGGCGGCTGACGCGGCCGGTCCTACGGCCAGTACCAGGGAGACGAGTGCGACGACGGGCGGGACCAGGGATAGGGCTGTCGGCATGGGCCCAGCCTTTCACGCCCGATCGGCCGCGGGCACCGGGTGCGCTCGGCGACCACCCGGAGATCCCGGATAGATCGCCGGATCGGCCGCGGGCACCGGGTGCTCGGCGGAGAGGGCGCATTCGCCGCCCGCATCGGCGGGCCCGGGCCGCGCCCGGTGCAGCGGCGGACTCGGCCGGACGATCCGGCGGGCCCCGGGCGGGCCCGGGCCGCGCGCCGACGTCGGGCCCGACGGAGGCCGGACGGCTTGCCATACCCGTTCCATGCGCGAGAGCCTGACCCGCATGCCCGTCACCATCACGCCCGCCGACCTGCCTGCGCCGCGCCGCGCCGACACCCCTTACACGATCTCGATGGTCTGCACCGGCAATATCTGCCGGTCGGCCATGGCCGAGGTGGTGCTCATCGATCGCCTCGCCGCGGCCGGCGTCCCCGCCTCGGGGCCCTCCGGCGTCGTCGTGACCTCCGCCGGGGTCTCCGATGAGGAGCACGGCAACCCCATCGACAGCCGCGCCCGCCGTCTCCTGGTCGAGCGCGGTTACGGCTCCGGGGGCGATGCCGCCGCGCGTGCGGTCGTCGCCGCCGTCTCCGGTCACGTCGCCCATCGGATCGACGACGCCGAGCTCGCGGGCGCCGACCTGGTACTGGCCATGACCGCGGCCCACCTCCGCGAGCTGCTGCGCCGTGCCGAGCGCCTCGACATCGACGCCGACCGCATCCGCATGTTCCGCGAGCTCGACCCGGCCGTCTCCGAGCTGATCGCCTCCGACCCGGCCGCCGGCGCCGAGCGGCGCGGGACGGCCGTCGGCCTGCGCGCTTCCCGTGGATTGGACGTGCCCGACCCCTGGTACGGGACCATGGAGGACTTCGTCGAGACTCTCGAGGTCGTCGAGCGCGTGTGCGATGCCCTCGCCCCGGTGCTGGTGGAGGCGTCGGCGCAGCGGGGGCGCTGACGGGCCGCCGGTCGGGCCGTCCGGACGCCGGTCTCTCGTCGGCCTACGCGCCCGTCCGCGTGGAGGCGCGCCCCAGCCTCGCCGTCAGCCACTCGGTCACGGTCGTCAGGTACTCCTCGCGCGCCGGCGAGGGCGAGAGCGCCAGGTCGTGCACCCCGCCCGGGATCTGCCGGACGGTGACGTCCGTTCCGAGGAAGGCCGAGCGCTGGACGATCTGCTCCACCGACAGCACGACGTCGCTGCGCAGGGCCTCCTCGGTGCCGACCTCGGGCCCGCCCGACGCCGTCGAGCAGCACACGAGCACGGGCACCTCGATGCCCAGGCCGTGGCGCACCTCCCGCTGGAGTCGGCGGATCCCCGCGAGGAATCCCGCGCGGACCGGGAAGGCCGGCGAGGGCTTGAGCCTCAGGTCCCAGTCCCACTCGCCGCCCCAGCGCCTGTGCAGCACCCGCACGTACAGGTCCACCTCGGCCGGTCCGGCGTCGGCGGCGACCGGGGCCCCGGCTTCGGGGGCGACGTCGTCCTCCTCCGTGCCGTCGGGGCCCTGCGCGCTCGCGGCCCGCGCTGCCAGACGCGCGCGCTTGCGCGCCCTGACCTCCGCCGGGTTGTCGATGATCCGCTCCGGGCTGCGCCGCGACAGCACGTCGACGTAGGCCGATCCGTAGGAGCGCATGAGTCCCGAGGCGTTCAGCTGGAGCCACGGGGAGTTGAGCGTCACCGCCTCCACGCTCCCGGGGTGGTCCCCCGCCCAGATGACCGCTTGCAGCCCGCCCGTGGAATGGCCGTTGAGAACGACGACGCCGTGCCCGTGCTCGGAGCGGATGATCCGCAGCGCCTCTCCGATCTCCTCGTCGTGGACGCGCAGGTCGCGCACGTCGTGCGGCGAGGGATGCCCCACGCCCGCTCGTCCGCAGGTCCGCAGGTCCAGGGCGTAGAACTCGTAGCCGGCCGACAGGAAGGCGTCGGCCAGGTGGGTCTGGAAGAAGTAGTCGTTGCGGCCGTGAAGGTAGAGCACGGCCTTGTCGTGGCGCGGCGCCCCCTGAGCGGTCGGCACCGCCCCGCGCTGGTGGACCAGGACGGCGTGGTCCGCACCGGGGGCCGCGACCTCGTCGGGGACGACGTCGATGCGTCGGGCCACCCACGGCTCTCCCAGGATGTCCGTGGTCATGCCCGTGCTCTTATCCGTGGCCGCAGCCAGTGCGGTGGGGGTTGGCATAGGGGCTGGAGCGGGCCCGACGGGCTCAGCGGGGGCGATCTCGGTCATGAGGAGCATCCTGGCACGTTCCACCGAGCGGGCGGTTGCGAGATGTGGTCGAGCTCGGGGCGCGTCTCGGCCCGAGTCGCTGGGCGTCCTCGGCTCTGCCGACGATGAGCGGCGGCGTCGCGACCCCGACCGGCGTCCTGCCGGCCGTTCTCGGCGCGAGTGGCGACGAGGGACACTCACCGCGCTGCCCCCGCTCGGGTCACCGGTTTCGCGGACGTACCTGGGGGCGCGCGGTCGTACCTGGGGGGCGAGGTCGTACCTGGGGGCGCGCGGTCGTACCTTGGAGTCCTTCTAAGGTACGACCGCGCGGGACTGCGTACGACCTCGCGCGCTCGGGTACGACCGCGAGTCTGGACGTACGACCGCGCGGACGTCGCGTATGTCGTCCGCGTGCCGATCCCAGTGCGCCGCTGCGCGCAGTGCTCGCGCATCAGCCGGGGGCTTGCGCGCACCGACCCGTCCGAGCCGACGATCACCCGGGAGCGAGGCCCGGAACTCAGAACGGCAGAAGCGGGAATCCACCGGTGGATCCGTGGAGTCCTGCGGCAGGGTGGGCGTCGGCCGGGTAGGTGCCAGAGTCCACCGGTGGATTCGAGTGCTGGTCTCGCACTGCGTCGAGGGCGGGGTTCTACGTCGTGACGTGGACGAACAGGGGCGAGGGGCACGGGGATTCTCGCCGTCAGGGGAAGTCGTTACGGTCGCCGCGCCGCCCGGCGCCTCCTCCTGCAGTGTCGCATGAGCCAGCCCCGCCTACCGGCGCCCCGCGCCCCGCCTACCGGCGCCCCGCGCGGCCCGACGCAGTGCGATGAGACGGGCACCTTGTCGGGTCGGGCCTCCCGGCCAACCACTCCGCGCGAGTCGGGTGTCGTCGGAGTCGTGCAGGAATGCCCGACTCGTGGTTCCGACCCCCGGGTGCGACGGCGTCGGACCGATCTCGAGCCGGAACTGAACCGATCTCGGCGCGGAACCGGACCGATCTCGGCGGGAGAGCTCGGGAGCGAGGGGGAGGGTCAGCGCCCCAGCACGGGGTTGTAGAGCAGCCGGTTGGGCTCGCGCGGGCACTCCTCGCCCACGGCCATCGGCGCGATGAGCCGATCGGCCCGCAGGTCCTCCAGGCGCGTCACGACCCGATCGCGCAGGGTCCACGGGTCGATGGTGTTGAGGTAGATCTTCGTGCCGCCCTCGAAGCCCGCCAGCGTGGAGACCCGCCACTTGAGCGTGATGTGCCACGGCATCGGCTGATCGACGTCGATCGGCTTGTGGTGCCACTCCTCGTTGCTGGGCACGTCCACGCCCGTGGCCGCGTGCAGCGCGTGCACGAGGTCCGCCACGGCGTCGACCTCCTCGCGGCTCATGAACCAGGGCTCGCACGTGGCCGACGTCGAGTACACCTCGAGCGTGGGGTAGCGGTGCCCGAAGCCGGCGAAGGCGACCGCGTGATCGTTGGAGGCCACCAGCAGCCCGCTGTAGGCGGCGTAGTCCACGCCCATCTCGTTGTAGAGGTTCGGGTTGCTCCGCACCCGCTGGAGCTCCAGCGAGGCGGACACACCCCGCTCATCGATGCCGACCAGCTGCTTGTGCAGATGGTCGAAGCTCGCCCCGGCGGGACGCAGCCAGTTCTGGAAGACCGCCACGTAGCGCACCCACCGGTTCGTCCGGTACAGGTCCGACATCGCCGCGACCGCCAGGCGCATGTAGGCGCGGTGCTCCGCGGGCGCCAGCGTGCCCGAGCCGGCCAGCCCGGTGGTGTCGATGGCGTCGTCGGTGAAGTGGCGCCGCGCGATGATGACGTCGTGGCCGCCCGCGAAGAAAGCGGCCAGGAATTGGTGGCGGGCGTCGTCGCTCATCGAGTCCCACGAGTCCGGATCCTGGCCGGAGGCGCGCAGCTTGCTCCGGGCCACGCGCGAGACGTGGGCGGCGCCCGCCGGATCGGCGAGGTAGGCCTCCATGTGCTCGCGGGCGGCGTCGGGGATCTCGTAGCCGTGGTTGGCGTGCCAGTAGTCGTAGGACAGGATCTCGAAGAGGTTGGGCACGCGGCGGAACTCGGCGACCGTGTCGAACAGGGCGCTCGCGGGCACGCCGTCGATCTGCTCGAAGCCGCCGTCCGGACGGGCGATGACGCGGTTCTTCTCCGGCGGTGTCTCGGTGTAGTGGGCCGGGCAGAAGGCGCAGGCGCGGGTGCGCTCGGCCGGGGTGAGGGCGTGGACCTCGGCGACCGGGTGGGAGATCGGCCGGTTGCCTCGGCCCGGGACCGTCCACACCTCCGTGCCGGTGAAGGGGCTGATCTGCTTGACGGTCCCGTCGTCCATGCGGGTTAGCGGCGCGGGGCCTGGAGAATAGGGCATGAGCATGAGGCTATTGTGGCGCAGATGACGGTGGAGCGCTCGGTCACCGTGCCGCGAGATGGGCGTTCTCAGGTGAGTCGCGAGTCGCGAGTCCGGCGACGCCGCCGTCCGGCTCGCGCCGGCATGCCCGGCTCGGCGTCTGTCGTGGGGGAGGGGGCTGGCGGATGCGGGGTGCTCGCCCGCCGTGGGCCTCCCCGACGTCGTGGGCCGCCCGACTTACTGAGAGGCGGTTGCCGCCGCCGACGTCGCCGCCACCACGGCTATGGTCGTGGCGTTGATGGCGTCCTGAATGGCGCGGGCAACGGCGTCTCCGGAGGCATTGGCCGGGCGCAGCGCCGTGATGGCGCGCTTGAGCTCTCCGCCCCTCATGCCCGTCTCGGTCGTCGGCAGGATCTTGGAGGCGAGTCCCATGCTCTGGAGAATGCCCAGCAGGGCGAGGTCGGCGTGGGCCGCGGGACGCTCACCGTGCAGGACGGCGTACAGGCGCTCCCGGGTGTCGTGCTCGGGGCCCGCGTCGAGGGTCGGGTACCGGGAGCTGAGGCCGAAGAGGCCGCCGCTGGTGCGCTCGATGACGCCGATCGCCTGAAGCCGGGCGGCGATGGCGTCGCGGGGCTTGATCCTGCCCCAGCTGATGAGCGACAGGAGCCTCTTGCCGTTCCTGATGGGCAGGACGGCGAGGGCGTCGTCGAGGGCGGCGAATCCGGTGGGAGAGGTGTCCAGAACGGTCATGCGCGGGCGCTTGTCGGCACTGAGCTCGATTCTTCCTGCTATGACGAGATCGAGCAGTACGGCTCCGCGCAGTCCGAGCTGATCGTTCCCGCCCCAGGATTCGGGGGCGCCGGAGTCCTTGGTCAGGAGCAGGAACAGTTCTTCGCAGATCAACATGATCTCAGGGTAGAGGTGGAAGCCCGTCGCGGGCCTCCTGCGCGGGGACGAGGCGCCCCCATCCGCGAGGCGGACTTTTCCGCGCGAGTCGGACGACGCCGTCGTCCGACTCGGGCCGGAATGCCTCGCGCCGGAATGCCTCGCGCCGGAATGCCTCGCGCCGGAATGCCTCGGGCCGGAATGCCCGACTCGGCGGGCCGGCTCCGAGAATCATGTCTGCGGCAGTTGCTTGTAGCGCCGAGCGCACTCCTCGCACTCGGGGCGCTCGGCGGGATCTGTTCTGGGAACGAAATAGACCCCCGCACAGTGATCGGACTGCGGCTCCGTTGACGCAGGCGTCTCCGATGCCACGGCGGTTGACCCAATGGGCGACTCGTCCCGGGGAGGACTCCATCAGTCGGTGGTCCTGCGAGGCGCTGCGCAGCTGTGTGATGTGACGTGCGCAGTGTCCTGGCTCTTTTATCGCCGAGTAGATTCCTCCGCCGAGAGCCCAGTTCTGCTCGGGAGGTGCGACGCTGATGGGAAAGCGCCATTGCTGCTCCAATTATTCGTAGAAGTCCTCGTGATCCCGGTGGTCGCCTTCGGCGAGACCGGCGGCTGCCACTCACGTCACTCCGTCTGAGTCCCACCGCACTCCAGCGCGCCACTGACTGGCGCTACCTCGATCAGGTTCTTCGTGTTGTGAAGGTGTGGTGGGTGGGGTGCGTGCGGTTGCTCGGGGCTTTTCTCGTCGGGGTCGTCGGGGTGCTGGCTGGTGGTCCTGGCGCGGGAGCGGGCTCGGGTCTTGGTCCCGCGTCGTTCCGCTGGTGGGGTCACTCGTCGTCGTGCCCTTGGAGGGCGCTGGCCCGCGTCGTACCGTCTGCCGGCGGGGGTCCGTTCCGGCGGACGGGTGTCCGATTCTGCTGCAAGGGTCCGGTTTCGGCCGGAACGCGCAGGAGGAATCGTTGATGTTCCGGGTTCTTCTCCGCTGTCGATACCGGTAGGCGGCTTCTTTGCAACAGGCCCGGGCGCGCCCCTGCGCGAATGAGTCTCGGAGGTCCCGGGTGCTCGTCGCGCGTTGTTTGCGGGTGCGCGCATTGGCGTCGGCATGGGTTCTGCTGCGTTCCGCGGGTCCCGCAGTCCTGCGCTGCTGGTCCGCGCGCCGTGCGCCGTCGGCCTGTGGAGCCCGGGGCGCCGGGGAGCGTATGCCGCTTCGTCGCCGTGCGTCATCGGTCCCGCGCGGTCGTACGTAAAGCCGCGTGGTCGTACCCCCGGCGCGCGCGGTCGTACGCAACTTCGCGCGGTCGTACCTTAGAGGGTCTTTAAGGTACGACCGCGCGCTTCCGGGTACGAC
>NZ_AUBN01000003.1 GCF_000429265.1 Actinomyces gerencseriae DSM 6844 | reverse complement strand
CGTTGAGGTGGTCTACCTGGTCTGCTCGCTGCCTATGGAGCAGGCTCAGCCCGAGCAGGTTGCGGCCTGGGTCCAAGGGCACTGGGGAATCGAGAACCGGCTCCACTGGGTCAGGGACGTGGTCTTCGATGAGGACCGCCACCAGCTGCGCACCCGTAACGGCCCCGAGATCATGGCCGCCCTGCGCAACCTGGCCATCGGCCTCATCCGCCTGGTCCACGGCCCCGGCGCCGGTATCGCCTCGACCACCAGATCCCTGTCACGACGCCCAAAACAAGCCATCAAGCTCATCACCCAGCCAAGCACCTGACCCGACTTTGCCGACCCCCTGCAGTAGGTGCACCCCGGCACCACCGACTACCGCGCCACCACACGCGGCGAGCCACTCCGCCGACACCCCGGCCGCAGCCCCGTCTCACAGCATCAACAGCACCCTGATCGTGACCTGGGCTATGCTTTACATGATACTGTGCCAAGGCTAGCCTAACCATGTCGGGCGGGGTTACTCCCCTTCCGACTTGTTCCTGACACCGAACTCTAGGAAACATCATGACTGACAAGACGCCCGAGATCACTGAGATCCACGAGAGTGGCCGTGACGAGGAGATTCTGGCACCGAACTCCAACCACCACCCCGCCGTTCTCCCGACTTCAGCCTTCCAGCTGAGCGCCGACGAGGAGATCTGAGTTCCGTGAAAAAGGGAACCGGAATGGACCTCGTACAACTTTGGCGGAATGACAAGAATTCTTTCGCCCGCACAAAGGACGGTCGACTGGTCGCCCTAAACGGAGAAGAAGCAGAACATCTTGTCGTTCGCGCAGACCAGGCCATTCCGGTTCCCTTATCCACAGGAAGGGATACGCAAGTATCAATACCCAGATCCGCACATACGGTAGTGGTGACCGACCATCCTCTACCCTCCCACCTGAAAGCAACCGCGAATTCTCATTTCAATACCGCAGAATTCATGGACATTGGTTCACTGCCCGACAATTCTGTAGTTCTCAGAATCGACATCAGCCCCGACTTCAACCATCTGTTGAATACGGAGACGAAAGCCCTGGCGTTCGGCGCCGCGATGAAAGCGGTTTTCGTGCGCTATCCCCAACTGGTCATAGGACCCCTTTCCACCCCCGAATACCCCAATCTATACCGTCACCTTGAGAAACGAATAATATCGGCCAGCCTGGTTCCGGAGACGACGTGGGCAAGCCTGCGCACTCCTCTTTTTGACGTCATCGCCGAAAAGTTATCTCTCACGCCGGACAGTCTGAATATCTCTACTTCTATCAACGATGAAGTCACGGACGCCCTCTCCTGCCTGGAGTGGACAACGATCGACCTCCTAGCCAGAGAAGAGAAAAAACATGTCTTGGTCCCATGGATTACATGGGCGGGCTACCACACAGAGCCTCGCATATGCTCTCTTCACGATCCCGAGTTCTGCGACGAAACGGCTGGAATCATCACCCGCCTCCGACGCATTCAGCACCACCCGGCACTGCCTCCCCTCATCTCCACAGTCCAATCCGACGTCACAGACATCCGAGTGATATCTCCGTGGAGCAATAACACAGTGTGCCAGGGGAGTACCGTACGCAATCCTTTGGAGGCCCGACGAGCCGCAGTCGGAGAAGCGGTGGAGCGATACTGCGTCAATGTTCTGGACATGGATCGCGTCGTCGTCTCGAGTTACGATGCTCTTGCGTCTGAAGGACTTCATCCCGTCGCACCGGAGAAGTTCGTCCTGTTCAGCGACGAGCAGTACGCGAACCCCGGGTGCCGCTTCGAGAGACTGACACGATCCACGGTTATCCCCTGGTTCCCCGCCAAGAATATTTCTCGACAAGACGATGCGCTCGTCCCTCTTTCAATGGTGTACGTCAACTACAATCGAGCAGGCACGCTCGCTGGCCGCAAGGTGGATAGTTTCCCATTGGTCAACCCCGTCCCCTACGCGGGAATCGCAGCGGGGGTCGACACAGAGGGAGCGCTTGTCAATGGTCTCGAGGAGATCATTGAGCGCGACGCAACAATGATCTGGTGGCACAGCCGCCCGACCCTCAACCGCGTCACCATCCGGAGAGACGCAGTCGAAGAAGTAGCAGACTCATTCACAGAACGGGGCTTCAGCCTCTCTTTCTTCCTTCTTCCCAGCGAATTCAAGATCCCGGTCATCGCAGCAGTTCTAGAGAATCGGCAATACCGGACGTGCAATATTGGCTTCTCCTGTCGTCCCACTATTGAGGATGCCGCATTGAAGGCGATCACCGAAGCGTCAACGCTTTTCGATGGCGCAGTGGATCTGCTTAACCCGAATGGACGCATGTACCGTTCAATCGCTAACAAGGAACTCTCTCCTCGCATGGCGCTGCCCTGGCGTGGCGACAGGAAATACCTTGACACCATCGAGTGGGACTACAATAGAGTAACCGATCTTATGATTCAGCAGCACATCAACCTCGATCCACGAGCAGCAGAGCTGAGGGCCCCTCACCTCGATCGCCCTGTACAACCGCTGGATGAAGATCTCGTGAACGAAGGCGAATCCCGCACCGTAGGATTCTATCGAGATCGACTTGAACGTCATGGTTTCGAGGTTTTTGCTGCCGACGTGACAACTAAGGATATTCTCGCATGCGGCGGAAATGTTCTGCGGGCAATCGTACCGGGATTGGTTCCCAATTTCGCAGCGGGCGACATTACCTTGGGAAAGGATAGAATTCTGAACACCTACTTCGAAATCGGACTTCACTCACGACCTCAACGTGTTGAAGAACTCAATTTTTTCCCCCTGCCCCATGCATAAGCGGATAAATTCCACGGAGGAGAGAATTGCTTTTCCGAGCGAGGACTACAGCGATTTTCCGAAAAGGGAGCATCGGGAAAGGGAGCATCGGGAATGGTTCCCTACACCTCCTGAGAAGCGCCCCGGTCGTCGACCTCCTACTCCTCGGGATTCTGCTGGGGGTCGTCATCCTCGCCTGCGGGCTCGGGGCCGAGTCCGTGACGCCCGGGGTGACACTGCGGGTCATCATCAGGCATCTCACGACCGCGGACTGGGGGCTCCTGCCGGAGCCGAGCCTCGTCGATGACAGCATCATCTGGAGAACCAGGCTGCCGAGAGTCCTCGTCGGCGCGGCATGCGGTGCCGGCCTCGCCGTCGCGGGCCTGGCCTCCCAGTCGACGCTGCGGAACGTCCTCGCCGATCCGTACATCCTCGGCATCTCCTCCGGAGCCTCGACCGGCGCGGCCGCTGTCATGGTGCTCGGCGCCTCACGGGCGATGGCGGGCCTCCATCTGGGAGTGGGTCTGGGAGCCTTCGTCGGCGCAGTGGGATCACTGGCCATCGTCATGATCATCGCCGGCGCGGGCGGCGCCCTGACCACAACGCGCGTCATCTTCGCGGGAATGGCCGTCAATTTCTTCTTCTCCGCGCTGACGAGCTTCCTAATCATGATGGCCAAGGATCCGACGACGTCCCGCGGCATCATGTTCTGGATGCTGGGCTCACTCTCCGGAAGCCATTGGGTCGAGGCGGGAGTGGCCATCGCCGCCAGCACGGTGGGGATCGCGTACCTGGTCGCCCTCGGACGACGCATCGACGCACTTTCCCTCGGCGATGACGTCGCCCGTACTCTCGGTATCGATCCTCGGGGGCAGCGCGTCCACGCGTTCGTGGTGATCTCCTTCACGATTGCCTTCCTCGTCTCCATCACCGGAACGATCGGATTCGTCGGCCTGGTCGTCCCTCATCTGGCGAAGAGGCTTCACGGGGGCGTCTTCCGGCGATCAACGGGCGCCGCCGCGCTCACCGGCGCGATCGTCATCGTGCTCGCCGACCTCGTCGCCAGGATGCTCGTGGCCCCCGGGGAGATGTCAATCGGCATCATCACATCACTCCTGGGGGCTCCCCTGCTCATGCTCCTCATCGGGCGTCGCACGAAGGCGGAGGACGGATGAGGGCCTGCACCCCTCCGGTGTACGCGGTCGAGGACGTCACCGTGTCCTACGGCGGGGTGAGCGCCCTGCGTGGGGTGAGCGCCCAGGTGCACCGCGGAATCGTCACGGGTCTCGTCGGCCCCAACGGATCCGGCAAGACCACGCTCCTGCGCACGATGTACGGGGCCCTGCGCCCGGACTCGGGTCGCGTGCTTCTGAACGGAGTGGATCTGTCGAGACTGAAATCGCGTGATATCGCCCGGCAGATCTCCGTGGTCGTTCAGAACAATTCAGCTCCCCACCGGATGAGCGTCCTCGACGAGGTGCTCCTCGGTCGGCTCCCATTCGTCTCGGACTTCAGCCCCTACTCCAAGGAAGACCGTTTCCACGCGCTCGACGCCCTGGAGGCCGTTGGAATGAAGGAGTACCAGGACCGTCGCTCGGACGAGCTCTCCGGCGGGGAGCGCCAGCGCGTCGTCATCGCGCGCGCCCTGGCTCAGGACGGCGGTTGCATCCTCCTGGACGAACCCACGAATCACCTCGACATCCGATATCAGCACGAACTGCTCCGAGCCCTTCGCGGCCTCGGGAAGACGATCATCGTCGTCCTGCACGACCTCAACGCCGCGGCCCGGTACTGCGATGAGATCCACATGCTCGACAACGGCCGCGTGCACTCGGCGGGCCCCGTGGACGAGGTGCTCTCCGAGGAGTCCATCCGACGTCTGTACGAGGTGGAGGTCTCACGGGTGGAGCACCTCGGGAGTCCGCAGTTCCTCTTCACAGCACGATGACCAGACAACAGCGCAATGACCAGACGAACGCCCGGACACGGACAAAGGGAGAAGAGAAGAGATGAGAGGCACCCTGCCATTCCTCGCCGTCGTGACAATCGGAGCAATGGTGCTGGGAGGCTGTGCCACCAGCGACACGTCGGGTCGCCAGTCGGCGACCGGCGACAGCAGCGTGTCCTCGGTGGGCGATGGCCAGTACCCGATGACCGTCTCCTTCTGCGGGCAGCAGGCGACGGTGAACGAGGAGCCGACCAGAGTCATCGCCGCAGGGCGCACAGGAGTCGCCAACATCGTCGCCGCCGGCGGCGTCGACAAGATGGTCGCCCGCTTCGGCGAGCACGGGGCCCTGTACAGCCCTGAGATAGAGGAGGCGATCTCGCCCGTCGAGCAGGTCGCCGTGAGCGGCGGCGCGGATCATGGAAGCATCAGCTTCGAGAAGGTCCTGGGACTGCAGCCCGACGTCATATACGGTTCGGCGATAGGCGAGGGCGACTTGACCCTCGACAATCTCGCGGCGAATGGGATCGTCGGCATTCTTCCTCCCGATAGCTGCTCGTACCTCTTCCCGGACAGCGCCGGCGACTTCGCGAATCTCGACTCCATTCCGCAGCACGTTCGCGACGTCGGCACGTTCCTCAACACGCGGGAGGCCGCCGAGACCAGCGCCACCGACATGGAGAGCACGCTGACGGACGCCAGGAGCAGAGGAGCGGGCCTGACCGAGCTCAAGGTCGCGGGCGTGTACTACTGGGACGCCTCGGACGACCTCTACGCCTACGGCGGGAACTCGACGATCCAGGGGATCTTCAACACCGCGAGTCTCAAGAACGTCGTCGATCCCTCCTACGACGCCATGCTCAACGGAGCACTGTCCCCGGAGACCATCCTCAAGGAGGATCCGGACGTTCTCGTCGTCACGACCGGTGAGGGAGGCATCACCTTCGAGGACTCGATGGAGCGGCTTCGCAGGATTCCCGGCATGACGGAGACCACCGCCTTCAAGAAGAATCAGATCATCGAGCTCCCCTCCGGAGCCGCCTACCCGACGGTCGAGGCGGTGAACGCCACGCGAACAGTAGTCGAACAGCGCTCCGCCTTCTGACGATCGGAAACCGAGGAGTGGTACGGGTGAACGATCGACGCATTACGTGGGGAGGCCGCCAGAGGGCAGTCCTGCGCGCAGCCGGGGTCACTCCCCTGGTCCTGTTCCTCCCCGTCGCCGTCGGGGTGGTGACGAGCGCCTCTCACGTGGGAACGGCGCTCGTCAATTCCCTGATATTCGCAGAGCTGCTCGGTGAGCGGAGCCCCTCGGTCCTCACGCGGCTCATCGGCGTCCTCTCCGCTCTTCTCATCGTCACGCCTCTTCTCGGCCTTCTGCGGGGGGTGGCGTCCAACAGGGTCGGCCTGCTCCTCAAGACGAGTCTGCGGCGTGCGATACTCGCGGAGATCGACCGCCGCGGGCCGATGCGCCTGAGCTCGTCACGGGCGGGCGGCGTCGAGTCGATGATGGTCGATGGCGTGGAGGCGATCGAGCCTTATTTCGGCACCTATCTGCCCCAGATCGCGGTCACCACCCTCACCGCGGGTGCGCTCTGCGTCTGGATCGCGATCACCAGTCCCCTCATCGGCGCCGTGCTCTTCGCCTGCGCCGTCGTCACCTTCCTCATCCCCCGCCTGTGGGACCGCGCCCTCGCCGAGGAGGGGCAGGCGCACTGGACCGCGTACGAGGAACTCAACAGCGACGTCGTCGACGCCATGATGGGCATGACGACGCTCAAGGCCTTCGGCGCGAGCGAGCGCTACGGCGAGAGACTCGCCCGGCGCTCCAGAGAGCTCCTGCGCACGACTCTCACCCAGCTCCGCGTGTCCCTCGGGGAGACGGGCGCCTCCGCTGCGGTCATGGTGCTGGGTCCCGCTCTGGCGCTTCTGCTGGGCTTCCTCGAGACCTCCCGCGGCGCCTACCCCGTCGATCGGCTCTTCTTCATCGCATTGCTGTCCGTCGAGGTCTTCCGCCCGTTGCGGGAGCTGGCGAGCGCCTTCCACGCGGGATACTTCGGACTGAGCGCCGCCACCGAGATCCATGCCGCGTTCAATGGAGTTCCCACCACGGAGCCTCCGCGCGCCCGCGGCTCTCTCCCGGAGAGCACACTCGCGGACATCACCGCGGAGGAGCTCTCCTACTCCTACGAGGGCGCGACGGAGAGGGCTCTCGACGGCGTGAGCCTCGACGTCCGCCAGGGGGAGTTCCTGGCCGTCGTCGGCGGATCGGGCTCGGGCAAGTCCACACTCCTGGGGCTCCTTCTCGGCCTGGACGTCCCGAGCTCGGGCAGCATCGTGATCGGCGGAATTCCGTCCAGCGAGCTGGATGCTCCATCGGTGGTATCTCTGGTCCCTCAGGAATCGGTGATATTCCCGGGCACGGTCGAGGAGATCCTTCGCGGGGCGGCTCCCGGGGCCACGCGCGACGATGAGCTCCGCGCCCTCACCATCGCCGGCGCATACGGCTTCCACGATCGCGAAAGCACCGATCGCTGCGACGACGCGGACGGGCGGGCCACGGATGAGGATCTCCTCCTCGCCATCGAGGAGGGCGGTGCGAACCTCTCCGGAGGGCAGAGGCAGCGCCTCGCCATAGCACGAGCACTGGTCAGGAGTCCCCGGGTGCTCATCCTGGACGAGTCCACGTCGGCTCTCGACTCGCGCCTGGAGATGACGATCCTGAGGAGGATACGCGAACGCCTCCCGGGGACCACGCTGATCCTCGTGACCCACCGAATGGAGGTCGCGCAGCTGGCCGACGACGTCCTCGTCCTGCGCCACGGGCGCGGTGTCGAGCTCGGAGCGCCGAGCGATCTCGTGGAAGCCGGAGGTGAGTTCTCCCGCATGGTGGACAGCACGGTGATGAGCACGACGGACAGCACGGCCGAGAGCGAGGGCACATGAGACGAACGATCAGCGATCTCGCGTCCATCATGGGGCGCCTCAGGGACGTCCGGCGTCTGTTCGTCGGATCCGTCCTGGTCATCATCATCCATCAGATCGCCCTCGTCCTCGTATCGGTCGTCAGCGTGTGGATCACGACGAGGCTCGTCGGGGGAACCGCCTCCGACAGTCCCACCGCGCTGTTCGTCGTCCTCTTCGCCCTGGCCCTCGCCCACGCCGTGGGCTACCTGTACGACGCCTGGTGGTCCCACCAACTGGCCTACCAGGTTCTCGCGAGCATGCGGATCGATCTGTACGCCGCGATCCAGCGCATCGCCCCGCGGGGGCTTGCGGGACGGCGGATCGGCGACCTCACCGCGGCGGCGATGAACGACATGGAGCAGCTGGAGTGGTTCTACGCCCACACCGCGCCCGTGGCCGTCGCCGCGGTGGTCAACACGATCGTGATCGAGGCCGTCCTTATCGAGCTCATCGGTCCTCTCGCTCTCCTCGTCCTGGTGTCGGCGGGCCTGCTCCTGCTCCTCCCGCTCCTCCTCAGCCCGCTCCAGCGGATGCAGGGGGAGAGGGTCCGAACCGGTCTGTCGCTGCTGAAGTCCCTGGGGCTGGAGTCGGTCGTCGGAGCGCGCGAGCTGTACGTGCTGGGGCAGCGGGAGGAGCACACGCGCAGGGTGCTCAGGGCGACGGCCGACGTGCAGAGGGACAAGCTCCATCAGGCGCTCCGCAGGGGAACGGAGTCCGCTCTCGCCGGTGCGGGCGCCGCCGTCATCAACATCGTCATTCTCGTCGTGCTCACCGGCCGCGCCGCGGAGGGGACCTACCCCGCCCATCTCCTGCCCGTCGCCGTCGTGCTCTGCGGGCTGGCGACCCTCCCGGTCTCCTCTCTCGCCGGAATGATGGGGATCATGGGCGAGGTGTCGTCATGCGCCCACCGGGTCCAGGAGATCCTGAGCGCCCCCGATCCCGTCGCCGGCGCTCCCCTGCCGATTCCGCGCCGTCCCGGCGAGGACGGCGACCTCGTGGCCCAGTCGGTCGGCTGCCGCTACGGCGCCGACCGCGTTCTGGCGGACGTCGACCTCGTGATCCCCGACGGGCGCACGATCGCCCTGGTCGGCCCCTCCGGCGCCGGGAAGTCCACCTTTGCATACCTCGTCATGCGCTTCATGGACCCCGACGAGGGATGCATGCGCTTCTCGGGCGAGGATCTCAGGGCACTCGATCCGGACGAGCACAGGAGGGACGTCGCCCTCGTTCCCCAGGACGGGCACGTCTTCACGGGGACCTTCCGCTCCAACTTGCGCCTGGCGGCGTGGGAGGCGGATGAGGAGAGCATGTGGTCCTGTCTGCGCGCCGCCGGTCTGGACGGGCTCGTCGAGGATCTGGGAGGACTCGACGCCCCCGTGGGGGACCGGGGAACCGGTCTGTCCGGAGGGGAGAGGCAACGACTGGTCCTCGCACGGGCCTTCCTGCGACAGCCCCGGCTCCTCATCCTCGACGAGCCGTCCGCGAATCTCGATCCCGAGCTGGAGCGCGAGATCACCTCCTCCGCCGCCCGTCTGCGGAAGGGGCGCACGACGCTCGTGATCACCCACAGGATGGCGTCCATGGCGAGCGCTGACGCGGTGCACGTGCTCGACAACGGCCGTGTCGAGGCGTTCGGGTCCCACGAGGACCTCGTTCGGGCCAGTGGGCTCTACCGTCGCATCCTCGCGGAGCAGCTGCCGGGGTGACCGCACGACGCGAGGACCGCAGCACGACGACGGCACCATGGTCGACGACGTCCCCGGAAGCGCCGCGCGGCCTTCGACTCGACCCGGCTCGTCGTCCGCCCTCCGCCTCAGGCCCGCGCCCGGGCGCTGGCGTAGAGGCAGAGGGCTGCTGCGGCCGCGACGTTGAGCGACTCCGCCTTGCCGTAGATGGGGATGGAGACGACGGCGTCGGCGCTGCTCAGCGCCTCCGGGGGCAGTCCGCGGGCCTCGTTGCCGAGCAGCCAGGCGCCGGGGGCGCCCAGGAGGGACTCGGCCTCGAAGAGGTCGATGCCGCCGTGACCGTCGGCGGCCAGGACGGTGAGCCCGGCCCCGTGAAGGGCGGCGACGACGTCGTCGAGGGCGACGCCGGTGACGATGGGCAAGTGGAAGAGGCTCCCGGCCGTGGAGCGCACGACCTTCGGCGCCGTGGGGTCCACGCTGCCGCGCACGAGCACGATGGCGTCGGCTCCGGCGGCGTCGGCGGCCCGGATGATGGCACCGGCGTTGCCGGGGTCCTGGGCCCCGGTGAGGACGGCGACGAGCCCGGCCCCCTCCAGGGCGGTGGCCAGCGCCTCGGAGCCGGCGGCCCCCTCGGTGGCGACGACGGCGAGGACGCCCTGGGCGTCGGCGCTCATGGCGTCCATGACCCGCTCGCTGGTGACATGGAGGTGCAGGCCAGCGGCAGCGGCCTCCTCCCGGATATCACCGTGTCGCTCGACGGCGGCCTCGGTGAGGTAGACGTCGAGGACGCGGTCGGGGGCATGACGAACGGCCTCGCGCACGCCCCGAGGGCCTTCGACGAGGAAGCGCCGGTGCTTGGCCCGCGCATTGCGGCGGGATAGGCCGGCCACGCGCGAGACGCGGGCCGATCGCGGGTTGGTCAGCACCTCGTGGCCGGCGGCCGCGCTGTCGCCGACGACAACGGCAGCGCCGAAGCGCCGACCGCGCGCGGCCCGCTCGGCATCGTCCTGCAGAGGGCCGCCGGGGTCGGCGGTGGTACGGCTCATGACGTCACCCTACGAGAGTCCCGGACCGGGGCGCCGAGAGTCCTCGCCTGCACCCGCATCGAGGGGTCCTGACGAGGACTCGGGCGGCTCCAGCCCGGTACGAGCCCGGTACGAGCGGAGAGCCGCCGCAGCGCTCAGGCCCTGGGCGCGTTGACGTCCTCGGGCAGGGCGCCGCGGGCGACCTCGACGAGGGCCTTGAAGTCCTCGGGCTCGTTGACGGCCAGCTCGGCCAGCATACGGCGGTCCACCTCCACACCGGCCAGGCCGAGGCCCTGGATGAACCGGTTGTAGGTCAGGCCCTCGGCGCGGGCCGCGGCATTGATGCGCTGGATCCACAGACGACGGAAGTCGCCCTTGCGAGCGCGACGGTCGCGGAAGGCGTAGACGCCGGAATGGGTGACCTGCTCCTTGGCCTTGCGGTAGAGGCGGGAGCGCTGGCCGCGATAGCCCGAGGCCTTCTTGAGAACGGTACGACGCTTCTTCTGGGCGTTGACAGCCCGCTTCACACGTGCCATGTGGTGACTCCTTTATGACGTATACGTGATGGGCCGGTCAGCGACCGAGCAACTTCCTGACCTGACGAACGTCGGACTTGGCGACGGGCTGGTCCAGCGCCAGCCGGCGCTTGCGACGGGAGGACTTGGCCTCGAGCAGGTGGCGCTTATTGGTCTGCTCGCGCATGAGCCTGCCGCTGCCGGTGACCCGGAAGCGCTTCTTGGCACCGGAGTGCGTCTTGTTCTTCGGCATTGTGGATTTCCTCTTCTCGGCCCCGACCGGACGGCCCGGGCTGCGGACCCCGACGGATTGCCGCGGGGTGGGTGATGGACTGCGCGTCAGGCCTCGCCGGCCCGGTTCCGCGCTCGCCCGCCGGAACCGGGGGCGGAGGCGCTCCTGGCCCTGCCCGCGTGCTTCTCGGCGCGTCGGCTCGCGCGGGCCTCCTCGCGACGACGGCGCTGGTCGGACTTGACCTCCGCCTTCTTGCGAGTGGGAGACAGGACCATGACCATGTTGCGGCCGTCCTGGCGGGGTTGGGACTCGACCGTGCCCAACTCGCCCATCTCCTCCGCCACGCGCTGAAGCAGTCGGATGCCCAGCTCGGGACGGGACTGCTCACGACCGCGGAAACGGACGATGCACTTGACCTTGTCGCCGCCCTTGAGGAACCGCTCGATGTGCCCCATCTTGGTGGCGTAGTCGTGCTGGTCGATCTTGGGGCGGAACTGGATCTCCTTGAGTTGCGTGTTCGCCTGGTTGCGGCGGGCGTCACGCGCCTTCATGGCCGACTCGTACTTGAACTTGCCGTAGTCCATGAGCTTGCACACGGGAGGGTGCGCGTCGGGCGCCACCTCGACCAGATCGAGGCCCGCCTCCTCGGCCAGGCGCAGGGCGTCCTCGACGCGGACGACGCCGACCTGCTCACCACTGGGGCCGACGAGACGCACCTCCGGGACGCGGATCCGTTCGTTGATACGGGGCTCGCTGATGGCTTTTCCTCACTCTCGGTGATGATGACCGCTGCAACGAAAAAAGCCTCCGCCGCGAATACGCGCGAAGGCCGTACATGTGCTCATCCGAGCGCGATCGCGGGCGTCAAGACGCCCGGAACCGCCGAGGACATCTCCTCGCATGACCCGGCCCCGCGAGGGACCCAGGTGGGATTTCTCCGCTTGCGCGCCGGAGAAGGAACTCCGGCCGGTCGGGAAAACCATACCAGGTCGGTGAGCTCCTGCCCAGAACCGCGGAGCCGGCGATGCGGTGACACCGGCCACCAGCGAGCGGCCCGTGCCCCCGGCCCCGTGGCACCGCGGTCCGCGGGCGGACGCGAGGCCGACCGATCGCGAGCCGGAACCGGACCGGGCTCGGCGGCAAGGGAGGGGCGGCGGAGCGCCGCCCGGGAGAGCGGGCTCAGGCCGGCAGGGGGCAGAGCTCGACGGTATCGATGAGGTCCCCCCAGGCCGGGTTGACCATGATGCGCTGGCAGCCCTCCAGGGTCCGGGCCACCGCACTGCGGCCGCGCGAGGCGTCGATGCGGATGAACACCCGCAGCTCGGCGTCCCGCCCGGGGGCGAAGGCCACCCCGGTGACACCGTCGACCTCCTCCAGCTGAGCGCGGACCTCGGCCTGGACGGGCCCGTTGCGCCACGACGGCACCCAGGCCTCCCCTCCGGACAGCGCCACCACGGCGGGCCGGGGCAGACGCAGATCCCGCGTGCCCGGGTCCAGGACCCACAGCCGGTCGGTCGACACGCAGGCCACCTGCGCCGCTCGTCGGGGCTCCACCGGGACCGGGCGCACGTCGGCGCGCCAACGGGACATCGCCTGCGCGGAGGTGAACACCGGCAGAGCGACATGCCCATCGGGGAGGTCCACGGCCAGGGTCGCGGCGTCCTGAGCGGCGTCGTTCGTGTGGATCGTGTGATCGGGAGTCCGCGACCCCACGTCCGGCGCCGCCAGGTGCACGGCCGTGCGCGCACCGGGCAGGGCGTGGGCCGCCACGGGCACGATGACGCGCGAGGCCGCCAACGCGCCCCACAGGGCATCGAGATACTCATGACGCGGGCGATCGGCGGCCTCCAGGGCGCTGACGACGGCGGAGTCGGCGGAGCCGTCATCAGCGGCGAAGAGCGCGGGCGCGGCCAGGAGTCGTTCCAGCTTGGCCCGGGCCGCCATCGCCGCGACCACCTGGGGGGCCCGGGCCGTCCCGGAGGGCGGGGGCTCCGCAGCGCTTGGCGCGGGAGCGCCCGCAGAGCCCACGGAGCCCGCAGGGCCCGTGGAGGGGGAGGCCGGTGCTGTCTCCGACCGGGTGCCCGACCTGTCGTCGGACCGGGGACCTGGACGGGGATCACTCACGCGGCCACGGTAGCGCGTCCGCACCGCGACGCCCAGAGGCCGCTCATGAGCGGGTGCGTCGAGGCGCCCGAGCACCGCACGGGACGGTGATCGGGTACCGGGGGACGCCGGAGCTCCGGAGCGCGGACGGGTCGTCGGCCCGTCGCGGTCTCGGCGGTCATCGCGGCAGGGTGTCGCCCTCCTCGCCACTGGCCACCGCCAGCGCCTCGGGAAGCGTGAAGTTGCCGTTGTACAGGGCCTTGCCCACGATCGCCCCCTCGATGCCCTCGGGGACGAGGCGGACCAGCTCGCGCAGGTCATCGAGCCGGGCGATGCCGCCGGAGGCCACGACGGGGGCCCGCGTACTGGCGCACACCCGGCGCAGAAGCCCGGTGTTGGGACCGGTCAGGGTGCCGTCCCTGGTGACGTCGGTGACCACGTAGCGGGCGCAGCCGGCGGCGTCGAGGCGCGCCAGCGTCTCCCACAGATCGCCGCACTCCCTGGTCCAGCCGCGAGCGGCCAGGGTCGTGCCGCGCACGTCGAGGCCCACGGCGATCCTCTCGCCGTACTCGGCGATGACGCGCTCGGTCCACTCGGGGTCCTCCAGGGCGGCGGTGCCCAGGTTGACCCGAGCTGCGCCGGCGCTCAAGGCACGACCCAACGAGGCGTCATCTCGAATGCCCCCGGACAGCTCGACCTTGATGCCGACCTCGCCCACGATGCGCGCCAGCAGCGGCGCATTGGACCCGCGTCCGAAGGCGGCGTCGAGATCGACCAGGTGAATCCACTCGGCACCGGCCTCGACCCAGTCGCGGGCGGCCTCGACGGGGCTGCCGTAGTCAGTCTCGCTGCCGGCCTCCCCCTTGAGCAGACGGACGGCCTTGCCATCGGCGACATCGACGGCGGGCAGGAGAGCGAGCATGGTGGGCTCCTTCGATGGTGCGGTGGCTGCGGACGCGGTGCCGGCGACCGCCCGGTTACAGGGTGGTCAGCCAGTTGCGGAGCAGGCGGGCGCCGGCGTCGCCGGACTTCTCGGGGTGGAACTGAGTGGCGGACAGGGCACCGTTCTCAACGGCGGCCACGAAGTCCTCGCCATGGGTGGACCAGGTGACGGCCGGGGGCGGCGCGGCGCCGGGCCCCAGGAGCACGGCCGGGTCCGTCTTGGCCGCGTAGGAGTGGACGAAGTAGAAGCGCTGGTCGGCGACACCCTCGAAGAGCGCGGAGTCGCGCGGTGGGCGAACCCTGTTCCAACCCATGTGGGGCACGACATCGCCCCGCAGTCGCGTCACGGTTCCGGGCCACTGGGCGAGCCCGGCCGGGCGATCGCCGTCGTCCGGTCCCTCGGCGCGCCCGTCCGAGTGCTCGGTGGAGAACTCGAACATCACCTGCATGCCCACGCAGATGCCGAGCACGGGCCGGCCGCCGGCCAGCCTGCGGTCGATGAGGCGCGGGGCGCCCACGGCCCGCAACCGCTCCATGACGGCGCCGAAGGCCCCCACGCCGGGCACCACCAGTCCGTCGGCGGCCTCGACGGCGGCCGGCTCGGCGGTCAGCTCGACGTCGGCGCCGACCCGCTCCAGGGCGCGCACGGCGGAGCGGACGTTGCCGCTGCCGTAGGACAGGACGACGACGCGGGGCTGGTTCATACGGCCACCATACCGGGGAAGAGCCCGACTCAGTCCTCATCCCGTCGCAAAGGCCGAGCCGAGTGCCGCCCACCCGACCGGGAGCGGGCGCGGGTGAGCACGACGGCAGGAATGGCAGAATCCGCGTATGCCCGTCTCATCGTCCGAACCCGACCGCCGTGCCGTCGTGCACGGCCTCCTGGCCGTCACGGGGCTGACGGCGCTCGGCGCGTGCGGCGGAACGCCCGGATCGGCCCCGCCCCGCTCATCGCCGGTCGCCGAGACCGCCTCGCCGAGCCGGGCCCCCGGTACCGGGGACCCCGGGGCGATCGAGACTCCCGAGACGATCGCGACCTCCCCCTCCCCCGAGCCCGGGACCCCCTCGCGCGACGAGATCATCGCCGAGTTCACCGGGCGCGCGCCCGCCTGGTTCGACCTGGTCGGCGAGGGGATCGCCTCGGACACCCGGGCGGCGGGCGTGTGCCTGACGTTGGACGCCTGCGGCGGCCCGGGGGGATCGGGTGCCGATACCGCGCTGGTCGACATGCTCATCGGCGACTCCGTCCCCTTCACCGCCTTCCTCAACTCCCGATGGGTCGAGGCGAACCCGGACCTGACCGACAGACTCGCGGCGTGCGAGACCGTGGAGATCGCCAACCACGGCACCGCCCACCTGCCGATGTCGGTGACCGGCGCGGCCGCCTACGGCATCCCCGGAACGCGGGACGCGGGCGAGGTCTGGGACGAGATCATGGGCAATCAGGTCGCCCTGACCGAGCGCACCGGTCGGGCGCCGCGCTTCTTCCGCCCCGGCACCGCCCACTGGGACGACGTCGCCCTGGCGATCGCCGCCCGCCTGGGCCTGCGGGCCGCCGGATTCTCGGTCAACGGCGATGGCGGCGCCACCTTCCCCGCCGGCACCGTCGAGGCGGAGGTGCGGCGGGCGAGCGCCGGCGACATCGTCATCTCCCACATGAACCAGCCCGCCGCGGACACCGGTGCGGGCTACCTGGCGGCCGTTCCCGCGATGCTGGCGGAGGGCACCGTCTTCCTCACGCTCTCCGACGCCTCGGCGGCGGGGTGAGCGTCGCCCCCGCGCCGCCGGGACCACGACGACGCGCCCGCCGACTCACCGCTTGCCGCGGGGGCGGCGCAGCCCGCGCGTGAACCACCGCATGGCCTTGGACGGTTTGACCTCGGAGGACTTCACCGCCCCCCTGATGTCATCGGCGCGGGTCGCGCCGAGCAGGACGTCCTCGACCTCCTGGTCGACCGAGGCCAGCAGCAGCCCCGCCGCGGCGTCCTCACCGGCGTCGCCGTTCGTGTAGCGGCGGGCGGTGATGGTCCCGGACAGGCCCGACTCGATGCCGACGTCGGTGGCCAGGTCCGCGGTCAGCAGGACGACGCCCGCGCGGCTGAGGCGCGACAGGGTCGAGGCGAGCTCGGCGGCCTCGGCGGGTTCGGTCTCCGCTCCTCCGAGCAGCTCGGAGACGTCCCACTCGACGTGGGCGGACACGAACTCCTTGACCGCGAAGGCGCCGGAGCGCGCGGGCACGACGGTGCAGTCCAGCTCGCTCATGGCGCACAGGGCCGCCAGGGCCTCCGCGCTCGCCAGGGGCGTGAGGACGACGGCGACCTTCACCGCTCGCGGAGACCCGGGCGCCCCGGCGTCCGGCGTCTCCTGCGGCTCCTCCTCGGCGGCCCGGCCCGGGACCGGCCCATCCGCATCCTCGTCAGCCGGGTCCCGATCGGCCGAATCCCGATCGGTCCCGCCCCGACCGCCGGTCAGCGGCTCTCGCGGGGCCGTGTACGTGTTGTGGGGCACGTCGTCCACGGAGATGATCGAAGGGCCGGCCTCATCGACGGACTCGAGGTCCGCCTGCATCTCGCCGGGCAGCGCCAGGCCCTCCACCATCGCGGCGAACTCGGCGTCGATGTCGTGCTCGGGCCCGTCGGCGCGGGGGGCGTCGCCGAACTCGGCGCGAGCGCCCGGCGCCGGGTCATCGGCCGCCTCGGGCCGGTCGCGGTCCTCGGGGTCCTGATGGGGCGTGGGATCGGAATCGTGCATCACAGTGCTCCCTTGGTGGAGGGGATGCCATCGACGCGAGGATCGGGCTCGACGGCGGTGCGCAGGGCGCGGGCGAGGGCCTTGAACTCGGCCTCGGCGATGTGGTGGGGGTCGCGGCCGGCGAGCACCCGCACGTGCAGGCAGATGCCGGCATGGTATGCGATGGACTCGAAGACGTGACGGACCATCGAACCGGTGAAGTGCCCGCCGATGAGGTGATGGACGAAGGCCTCGGACTCGCCGTCGTGAACCAGGTAGGGGCGGCCCGACACGTCGACGACGGCCTGGGCCAGGGCCTCGTCCAACGGAACGAGGGCATCGCCGAAGCGGCGGATGCCGCGCTTGTCCCCCAGCGCGGCGCGCAGGGCGTCACCGATGCAGATGGCCGTGTCCTCCACCGTGTGGTGGACGTCGACGTGGGTGTCGCCGGTGGCGGCCACGGCCAGGTCGACCAGCGAGTGCGCGCCCAGGGCGGTGAGCATGTGGTCGTAGAAGGGCACGGAGGTGGAGATGTCGGTGGCGCCGGTGCCGTCGAGATCGATCTCGACGGCGACGGTCGACTCGCTGGTGACGCGTTCGATGCGGGCGGTGCGGCTCATACTCGGGTCTCCTTGAGGACATCGACGAGGCAGTGCCTGAACCGGGCCATCTCCTCCGGCGTTCCGACGCTGACGCGCAGGAAGCCCTCGGGGCCGACGACGCGGACGAGCACGCCCCTGTCCAGCAAACCCTGCCACACGGCCCGCCGATCGGGGAAAACCCCGAAGAGCACGAAGTTGGCGTCCGAGTCGTGGGCGGTCAGACCCCGGCCGCGCAACCAGTCCACCGCACCGTCCCGCTCGGCGCGCAGGGAGGCGACCCGGCTCATGAGCTCCTCGCGGTGGGCGAGAGCGGCCCGGGCCACCGCCTGCGTCATGGCCGAGAGGTGGTAGGGAAGGCGCACGACCCGCAGGGCGTCGACGAGCTCGCGGGACGCGGCGAGGTAGCCCAGACGCAGCCCCGCCGCGCCGAAGGCCTTGGACATGGTGCGGGCCACGGCCAGGTGCGGGTAGCGCCCGCCGTCGTCCTCGACCAGCAGCTCCAGGGCGCTGGGCACGCCGGGGCGGCGGAACTCGCCGTAGGCCTCGTCGATGATGACGACGACGTCGGTGGGGGCGCCGTCGGGGCCCGCGGGCCCGTTGCCGCGGGCGGCCTCCAGGACGGAGCGCACGTCCTCCAACGGCAGAACGGTGCCGGTGGGGTTGTTGGGGCTGGCCAGGATGAGCACGGCGGGACGGGTGCGCTCGATCGCGGCGGGCACGGCCCCCGCATCGAGGGTGAAGTCCGCGCGGCGCGGCCCGGTGGCGTAGTCGGTGAGGGTGTCGCGCGCGTACTCGGGGTACATGGAGTACGTGGGGGTGAACGACAGGCAGGTGCGCCCGGGGCCCCCGAAGGCCTGGAGCACATGGAGCATGACCTCGTTGGAGCCGTTGGCCGCCCAGATCCTCCCCCGCCCCAGCCGCACCCCGGACTCGACGGCGAGGTAGTCGGCGAGGTCCTGGCGCAGGGCCGGGAAGTCGCGGTCGGGGTAGCGATTGAGGCCGGCGGCGGCCCCGGCGGCGGCCCGGGCCATGGACTCGACGACGGCCGGAGACGGCGCGTAGGGGTTCTCATTGACGTTGAGCCGCACGGGCACGTCGAGCTCGGGGGCCCCGTAGGGCTCGCAGCCCTCCAGGCCGGGTCGGATGGGAAGGGTGCTCACGCCCGGGAGTCTACGATCCCTCCCCTCCGGCGTCCCGCGGCCCCGGGGCGATACCCGCTCCCACCAGCGCCATCCGCCCCCGCCCGGCGGGTCGTGCGGGTACCCTTGGGGACGTCAGGCGATCCAGGGAGCGCGATCCTCATGAGTCAGCCGTCGCAGTCCCAGCAGGTGCGCCCACCGGCGGTGGCGGGCCTGTTCTACCCCGCCGAGCCCGCTCGTCTGCGGACCGACGTCGAGACCATGCTGGAGGCGGCGCGCTCCGCCGTCGGCGTCGATGCCGACCCGGCCGCGCTCATCGTCCCTCACGCGGGCTACGTCTACTCGGGTCCCACCGCGGCCCTGGCCTGGGTGCGCGCCGGGGCCCTGCGCGGGCGGGTCCGCCGCGTCGTCATGCTGGGGCCCGCGCACCGTGTGGGCGTGCGCGGACTCGCCCTGCCCGGCTGCCGGGCAATGGATACCCCGCTGGGCCCCGTGACGGTGGAGGTCCCGCCGCAGATCGAGGCGTTGGCCGCGGCCGGGCTGGTCGTCACCCGGCCCGATGTCCACGCCGCCGAGCACTCCCTGGAGGTCCACCTCCCCTTCCTGAGCGTCGTACTGCCCGGGACGAGCGTGGTGCCCCTGGCCGTGGGGCGGATCGCCCCCGACCGGGCCGCCGAGGCCATTCGCCCCTTCCTGGGGAGCCCGGACACCCTCGTGGTGATCAGCTCGGACCTGTCCCACTACCTGCCCCGGGCCGAGGCCCGGCGGGTGGACGACGCGACCATCGAGCGCATCCTGGCGCTGCGCGCGGACATCGGCCACGAGGAGGCCTGCGGCGCCACCGGGGTGGACGCCCTCCTGATGGTCGCCGGCGAGCGGGGCCTGACGCCGCACCTGCTCGGGGCGGCCACCTCCGCCGACACCATCGGCGCCCCCGATCGGGTGGTGGGTTACGCCGCCGTCGCCCTCCACGAGGAATAGAGGTGCTCGTCGTGACTCCCGACATGGCTCCCGGACCGCCCGCCGATGCCGGCCTGGTCCTCCTGCCCCTGGCCCGCGCGGCCATCGCCCGGCATCTCGGCCCGGATGAGCCCGCCGCCCCGGACGCCCCCTGGCTGGACGCGCCCGGAGCGTGCTTCGTGACCCTGACCTCGGGGCGCGCCCCGGGCGGCGCCCTGCGCGGCTGCATCGGCAGCCTCGAGGCCCGCCGCCCGCTGCGCGAGGACGTGGAGGCCAATGCCGTCGCCGCGGCCTGCCGCGACCCCCGCTTCCCGCCCCTGGACCGGGCCGAGCTGGACGACGTCGTCGTGGAGGTCTCCGTCCTGTCGGCCCCGACCGCCCTGCCGGCGGCCGACGAGCCCGAGCTCCTGGCCCGGCTGCGCCCCGGCGTCGACGGCGTCATCCTGTCGGCCCCCGGCCACCGCGCGACCTTCCTGCCCCAGGTGTGGGACCAGCTGCCCGACCCGGCGGAGTTCCTCTCCCACCTGCGCCGCAAGGCCGGTCTGCCCGCCGGCTACCGGGGGCGCGACGTCGTCATCGAGATCTACACGGTGACCGCCTGGCTGGAGCCCGAGTCCGGCGTCCCCTCGGGCGAGGCGCGAGGAGGCCGACCATGACCGCGAGGGCCACCGGGACGACGACCGCCGAGCCCCACCCGGCCCGGTGGTGGCGGGCCATGCCGGACGGACGGCTGCGGTGCGAGCTGTGCCCCCGCCGGTGCGCCCTGCGCGACGGCCAGCGCGGATTCTGCTTCGTGCGCGCCCGTGTCGGGGACGCCATCGTGCTGACCACCTACGGACGGTCCTCCGGCTTCGTCCTGGATCCCATCGAGAAGAAGCCCCTGGCGCACGTGCTGCCCGGATCGACGATCCTGTCCTTCGGGACCGCGGGCTGCAACCTGGCGTGCAAGTACTGCCAGAACTGGGAGATCTCCACCTCCCGGGAGTTCGACACCCTCGCCGCGCCCGCCTCCCCCCGGGCCCTGGCCGGGGCCGCGGCCGACGTGGGAGCCGTGGGGGTGGCCTTCACCTACAACGACCCGATCGTCTTCGCCGAGTACGCCATCGACACCGCCGTCGCCTGCCACGAGGCGGGGCTGCTGGCCGTGGCGGTCTCCGGGGGATGGATCAGCCCCGGGCCGTGCGACGAGCTCTTCGGCACAGTCGACGCTGCCAATATCGACCTCAAGGGCTTCACCGACGACTTCTACCGGCGCGTGACCGGAGGACGCCTGAACGACGTGCTCGACACGCTGGTGCGAGTGCGCGAGCTGGGCACCTGGCTGGAGATCACCACCCTGCTCATCCCCGGGCGCAACGACTCCGACGCCGAGATCGCCGCCGAGTGCGACTGGATCGTCGCCGAGCTCGGGGCCGAGGTGCCCGTGCACTTCTCGGCCTTCCACCCGGCGCATCGGATGCTGGACACCCCGCGCACACCGGCCTCCGCCCTGGAGCGGGCCCGGACCATCGCCCACGACGCCGGGATCGCCCACGTCTACCTCGGCAACGTCCGCACCCGCGACGGCGCCGCCACCCGCTGCGCCGGCTGCGGGGCCCTCCTGGTGGACCGCGACGGCTACCGGGTCGCCGACTACCGGATCACGCCCGACGGCGCCTGCCCGCGGTGCGGCCGCCACGTCCCCGGCATCTGGGACCCGGCCGGACCGCCGCCGCCGACGGGCCAGTGGTGGCCGCAGCGGGTCGCCATCGGCGCCGTCTGACCCCGGCGGGCGCAGGACCAGCCTGGCTTCCCGGCCACTTCGAGCACACGGGGTGCCTGACCCCGGCGGGCGCAGGACCAGCACGGCAACGGGCACGACGGCGGCGCGGGAACGAGCGCGAGAGAGCCCGGTCCCGACCGCCCCGACCGGGCGCCGTCGGCGGCGCACCGGCATGACCGGGGATCACTGGGGCTGAGAGGTCAGCATGACCTCCTCGTAGTCCAGGCGCATGAGCGCGTACTCGATGGAGCCCGCCGAGTACAGGCCCAGCTCTCCGGCGTCCAGGAGCGCCTCGCGCTGGGCGCGGATCATGTCCAGGATCATCCGCCGGGTGGCGGCGAGCTCGCGACGGGACTCGGAGCTCTTCCACGTCTCGGCCGCTCCGACGGCGGAGACGGGCTCCCCGCCATCGTCCTTCCCCACGATGCGAATGGCCAGATCCGAGGTGCTCTGCGGGATGATGTCCACCGCCGCACCGCCCCGCCGCGGGCCACCGGGCTCCAGCGCCGAGACGGCGGACGGCTCCACGGGGTCGGGGCCGACGGCATCGTGCTCGATGACCACGGCGGAGCCCTCCGCCGCTCCTCCGGAGTCCGCTCCGTCCCGGCCCGCGTCGCCGACTCCCTCATCGCGTTCGGCGACGGCGCTCTTGGCGGCGACGATGAGAAGACGGACGAGCTCGCCGCGCTCCTCCTCATCGGCGGGCCCCTCCATGGACGGCTCGACGACCCTGACGACCCACGGGAGCGTCAGGCCCTGCACGACGAGGGAGCCCGCGGCCACCATGATGGCGATGAGGAGGAGGAAGGGCCGGTTGGGGGCCTGGGCGGGCAGGGTCTGAGCGGCCGCGAGCGTGACGGCGCCGCGCATGCCCGCCCAGACGATGACGGCCCCCTCCCGCAGGCCGAGCGGCTCATCGCGGTAGTACTCCAGGTCCGCGCCGCGACGGCGGATCCGATCGAGGGCCTGCGAGGCGCGGCGCCGGCTCCGCTCGGGGTCGGCGGGAAGGCGGTGGAGTCTGAGCGCCCGCCTGATCCGGCGCCTGAGCCCGCGTCGACTGCGGTCCCAGGGGATCTGCATGTCCTCGGGGATGTCGCCGTGGGCGATGGCCGAGCAGCGCCCTTCGAAGGCCCGGATGGACTCGCTCATCTCCTCCCAGTGAGTGGCGTGCCGTTCATCGCGGCGGCGCTGCCAGGCCAGCATGGGGGCCACGACGGCGGACCGGACCAGCACCGCGAGCCCTCCGGCGAGGACGGCCAGCCAGACGGCGGTGGTGATGCTGGGTCCCTCGGCCAGGACCTCCTCGACGATGCCGAAGAACTGCAGCCCCATGACGAGGAAGATGAACCCCTCCAGGACGAGCTCGACTGTGTGCCAGGTCTCCTGACCGGCGATCCGGTGGTCGGGAGGCAGGACGCGCGGGGCCCGATGGCCGGTGACGAGGCCGGCGATGACCGCGGCCACGAGCCCGCTGCCGCCCGTGTGCTCGGCGGGGATCGCCGCGAGGAAGGGGATCGTGAAGGACACGACCGTGTCGACGCTGGCGTCGGTGATGCGGGCCCGCAGATGGAGCGTGAGCTCGCCGACCGCCCAGCCCACGGCGAGGGCCGCGAGGACGGCGGCGGCGAAGTCGCCGACGACTCCTCCCGCGGTCACGGCGCCCGCCGTCGCGGCGGCGCTGGCGGAGGACAGGACCACGAGGGCGGTGGCGTCGTTGAGCAGGCCCTCGCCCTCCAGGACGGTGATGATGCGCTGCGAGACGCCCAGGCGCCTGGCGATGGAGATGGCCACGGCGTCGGTGGGGCTGAGAACGGCGCCCATGGCGATGGCCCACGCCAGGGACAGGCTGGGGACGACGAGCGTGAGGACCCCGCCGATGACCGCGGCGGACAGGCCCACCAGCAGGACCGCCAGAACGGCCACGGAGGCGAGCTCACGACGGAAGTTGATGGTGGAGATGTTCACCGCGGTGGCGTACAGGAGAGGGGGGAGGACCCCCTCGAGGATGATCTCCGGCCCGACCTCGATGGCGGGCACGACCGGCAGGAAGCCCACGACGACGCCGCCCGTGAGCAGCAGGAGCGCCGGGGCCACCCGGACGCGGTCGCTGATCTGAGTGGCGCCGGCGATCGCCAGCAGGCCCGCCACGGCGATGATGAGGAGGTCCATGGGGCAAGCCTACGGGCCGCGGAGTCGCGCACCCTCGGCGCCCCGCCCGCCGGACCGCCGGTCCTCGGGACCGCACTCCCGCGGGGCCCGCCGGACCGGACGGGCGGTCCCGCCACGGTCCTCGCGGCGCTCCCGCATGGCGCATCCGGGGGCCCGAGCCTCGGAGTGCGGACGCGAGTGCGGCTCCCGCACTCGCGGTGGCAGGGTCGGCGCCACCAAGAACACTTCCCAGAGTGCGTGCGGCTCCCGCACTCGCGGTGGCAGGATCGGCGCATGACCTTCCGAGCCCTGGCATGGCGCGATGGACATCCCACCGATGAGGCCCCCACGAGTCCGCGCGGTCTGAGCGAGGCCCTCGCGGAGCCGACACTGCTCGTCTGGGCGGACCTGGTGAGTCCCACCCACGACGAGCTGACGCTTCTGGCCACCGAGCTGAGCCTCGATCCGCACGCCGTGGAGGACGCGGTCGCGCCGCACGAGCGGCCCAAGGCCTCTCAGCACAGCGACTACGCCTTCTTCGTCACCTACACGACGCTGCCCGACTTCGCCTCCACGGCGGGGGACGAGGAGGACCAGCTGAGCAGGGTCGCAGGCTTCTCCTTCCCCGGCGGGCTCGTGACGATCCGGGCCTCCGAGTGCATCGACGCCCGCGCGCTCGCGCAGCGCATCGACTCCGACCCGGAGTTCCTGCGGCTGGGTTCGGCGGCTCTGGTGCACGTCCTCCTGGACCTCATCGTCGACGGCTACTTCGAGACCGTGCAGGACCTGGACGACGCCATCGAGAGCCTGGAGGACGACCTGTTCTCGCCGGACTCCCACTCCACGGAGTTCCAGCGCGCCGCCTACGACGTGCGCACCAAGCTCGTCACCCTGCGCCACGTGATCCTGCCGATGCGGGAGGTCGTCAACGTGCTGTGGCGCCACCGCGACGACTCGCTGCGCGAGCTGGATCCGTACTACGCGGATCTCACCGATCACGTCCTGCGGGCGACGGAGTGGACGGAGTCGCTGCGCGACATGATCGCCAGTGTCTTCGAGACCCACCTGTCCCTCCAGGACCAGCGGCTGAACAACGTGATGAAGAAGCTGGCCGGCTGGGCGGCGGTCATCTCCGTGCCGACCCTCGTCACGGGCTGGTTCGGCATCAACGTGCCCTACCCGGGCGCCGGGGAGCCGTCCGGACTGATATCCGCGGCGATCCTGGTCGTCGTCCCCGCCATCGTCGTGTACGCGATCATGCGCAGGAACGACTGGATCTGATCACCGCTCCCCGGGCCCCGTCGAAGGCCGCGGCTCGGGCGGCGATCGCCCGGCCGGACCGGACGAGCCTGGCGTGAGACCGAAGACGGCCGGGACGGGCAGCCCCCTCATCGGCCGGACCGGACGAATCGGCCCGGTTGGTCGGATTACTGTGGCGGTATGAGCCCGCCCATCAGCCGGTCGGCGCCCGTGGACGCCGACCTCTCCCCCGTCCGCGAGCGCGCCGAGGCGGTGCTGCGCGAGCTCGTCGGACGCGGCGACGCCCGTCTGCGGGACGATCAGTGGAGCGCCATCCGCGCCCTGGTGGTCGATCGCCGTCGTGCACTGGTGGTTCAGCGCACGGGCTGGGGCAAGTCGGCCGTCTACTTCGTCGCGACCGTCCTGCTGCGCGAGGGCCGGACCCCCGCCGCCGCGCCCGATCCTCCGGGGGCCGGCCCCGGGCCGGGCCCGAGGTCCTCGTCCGCAGCCGCGTCAACCGCTTCCGCGGCCGCGTCGATGGACGGCCCCGCGTCGGGGCCGACGGTGATCATCTCGCCCCTGCTCGCCCTCATGCGCGACCAGGTCGCGGCGGCCCGGCGCGCCGGCATCAACGCCGTCACCATGAACTCCGCCAACGCCGCGCAGTGGCCGGACATCGAGGCCCGGGTGCGCGAGGGCGCCGTCGACGTCCTGCTGGTGTCCCCCGAGCGGCTCAACAATCCGGCCTTCCGGGAGGAGGTCCTCCCTGCCCTCGCAGCCGACGCCGGCCTGATCGTCATCGACGAGGCGCACTGCATCTCGGACTGGGGCCACGACTTCCGCCCCGACTACCGGCGCATCCGCACCCTGCTGGCGAGCCTGCCCCCGCGCACGCCGGTCCTGGCCACCACGGCGACCGCCAATGCCCGCGTCACCGCGGACGTCGCCGAGCAGCTCGCCGGTTCCGCGCCGGGGCGCCGGGCCGAGCGGGTCCTCGTCCTGAGGGGGACCCTGGAGCGGGACTCCCTCCACCTGGGCGTGCGCCGCCTGCCCGATGCCGCATCGCGCCTGGCGTGGCTGACCGCCTATCTGCGCGGCGCATCCGGCTCGGGCATCGTGTACTGCCTGACGATCTCGGCGGCCGTGGAGGTCACCGAGCGCCTCCGCGAGGCGGGGCTGGAGGCGGCCGCCTACACCGGTCGGACCGACGCGGCCGAGCGGGAGCGGCTCGAGGACGCCCTCAAGGCCGACCGGGTCAAGGCGCTCGTGGCCACCTCGGCCCTGGGCATGGGCTTCGACAAGCCCGATCTGGCTTTCGTCATTCACATGGGGGCTCCGAGCTCTCCCGTGTCCTACTACCAGCAGGTCGGGCGCGCCGGCCGCGGGGTCGATCGCGCCGAGGTGGTGCTCCTGCCCGGGGCCGAGGACCGCTCCATCTGGGACTGGTTCGGCTCCCAGGGCTTTCCCCCCGAGCCCGCGGTCCGCGAGGTGCTGGCGGCTCTCGACGAGGCGGCCGCGACGGGCGCGGGGCCGTTGAGCACACGCATTCTGGAGACCTCCACGAGCCTGCGCCGCAGCCGGCTGGAGTCCATGCTCAAGGTCCTGGACGTCGACGGCGCGGTGCGACGGGTGCGCGGCGGATGGCAGTCCACCGGTCGTCCCTGGGCCTACGACGCGCAGAGGTACGCGCGCGTCGAGGCCGCCCGGGCGGCCGAGCAGGAGGCGATGCTGCACTACGAGGCGCTGAAGGCCCCCGAGTGCCGGATGGCCTTCCTCCGCTCGGCCCTCGACGACCCGGACATGAGCGCCGGATGGCGCTGCGGGGCCTGCGACCTGTGCGGCGGCCTCGTCCTGCCCCGGACGGCGCAGGCCCGGGAGGTGGAGGAGGCCCGGATCTCACTGGCCCGGGTCGGGGTGGCCCTGACGCCCCGCAAGCAGTGGCCCGTCGGCATGGATCGGCTCGGACTGCCCGCCCTGCGCGGCCGGATCACGGAGTCCGAGCGGGCCGCCACCGGTATGGCCGTGGGGAGGATGGACGGTCTGGGCGTGGCCGGGGCCCTGCGCGACCTGCTGGAGTCGGGGGCCGACGCCGAGGTTCCCGTCGCGCTGCGCGCCCCGATCCTCCAGGTGGCCGACCGCCTCGCGGATCTCGTCACGAGCTCCGGGGACGCCGATAGTGCCGGCAGTGCCGATAATGCCGATGGCGCCGGGGCGGGGCGCGAGGGACCGGGCCCGGATCGGGCCTGCGCGTCTCCGGCCGTCGTCATCATCGAGTCCCGACGCCGCCCCCGGCTCGTGCGCCAGGTGGGTCGCGCCCTGGCCCGCCACCTCGCCGCCAGGCCCCTGGGGATCGTCGGAGTGCACGGCGAGCCGGGGCGGCACGACGTCGGCAGCGCGCACCGGCTCGCCGAGGTGGCGCGCTCCCTGACCCTGGACGGGTGGCGCCGCGACTCCCTGGATCGGCTCCGGGGGGCGCGGGTGATCCTCGTGGACGACTGGACCGACTCGGGCTGGACGCTCACAGTCGCCGCATCCGCGCTGCTGCGCGCCGGAGCGGCGTCGGTGCATCCCTTCGTCCTGGCCCAGCGCTGAGCCGCGGGCGAGCCCCACCGCCGCCGGCCCGGTTACCGGTCCTGGGAACCCGCGGCGACGTCGCTGAGCACCTCGTCCACGGGACCGCCCGGGGCCCCGGGCTCCTCATCCTGAAGGTAGTACCACCAGAAGGGCGCTCCCCAGGCCCTCTGGCGGCCCAGCGCCGCGCTGGTGAGATGACGCGCGGTGGCGGTGCGGGCGGTCGCCGTGTCCTGCTGGGAGCCGAACCACCAGGGACCGGAGTCCAGGTCGTCCCCGCCGTAGCCGAGCTCGGTCAGGGCCACGCGCTGATCCGGGAAGGCCTCTGCGAGGGTGGACAGGACCCGGTCGGCGCCCGTGCCCAGCGGGTGCAGCTGAGGGTAGACGGACAGGCCCAGCACGTCCGTCAGATCGAGCAGCTCGGGGACGAGCCCGTTGCCGGCCCAGGTCAGGAGGGAGCTCTCGGCCGACTCCTGGCCGAGCTGGTAGTAGAGGGTCACGACGGTGGTGGCGTCCGCCGTGGCCGGGTCGGCGCGCACCGCCCGCGCTGCCCGCAGGGTCTTCTCAACGGCGTCGTCTCCGAGCCATGAGCCGCCCAGCTCGTTGCCGATCTCCCAGGCGTCGGCCTGGCTCAGCCCGGTCACCAGGGACGCCACTCGCGCGTCCCAGGCCCCGGGCCCGAAGGCCGTCATCGTCTGGGAGTCGCAGACCTGCACCAGGGCGAGCGCCCCAGCGGCGTGCAGGGCCGCGATGGTCCGCCGCCAGGAGTCCATCTCGTCGGCGTCCGCGGCGTCGTCGACGACGATTCTGGCCGCAACCCGCCGCTGTCCCCCGCCGATACCGGTCGCCTGCGAGATCTGGGCGGCACCGGGTGGTCGGGTGAAGGTGACGCCGATGACGGCGTCGTGCGGTGCGACCGCCAGGCCAGCCTCGTCGAGCGCCAGCTGGGCCCCGGCCGCCGCCTCCAGGGCCTCGGCGCCGTGAACGGCGCGCTCGACCGGGTCGGAGCTCGAGGAGCAGGCGTCCAGGGCGGCGGCCGCGCCGTCCCGCAGGGTCTGCACCTCGGTGCGCGTCCGCGAGGAGGTCAGGGAATCGAGACGGGGCTGCTGACGCCCGTGCAGGGAGCGGGCGGCGAGCTCGGCCAGGGAGTAGCGGCCCGGACCGGGGATGTCCGCCATGAGGGCGGAGTAGCCGTGGCCGGTGGGCCACGACAGCGTCAGGGTCGCGGCGCCGCCGTCGGGCAGATCGACGGCGGCGCTGGCCTCGTCGTCCTCGTACAGGGGCGCGTGGGCCAGGACCTCCAGGGTGTCGGTGTCCAGGAGCTGGTCGTCCCAGCCGTCCTCGCCCGCACCGTTGGACTGAACCCGGCGCAGGCCGTCGAGGTCGAGCAGGACGCCCGCTGAATCGACGACGTCGAGCCGCGCGACGGCGGCCTCCTGCTCCTCGTCGGAATCGGGTCCCCCGGGCGCGCACGCCGTCACGACGGCGGCCGTCACGGCGGCGCCCGTGGCCCAGGACAGGGCCTGACGCCTGCTGGGCCCGCCCGCGCGATGCGCCATGGTTCCTCCTCACTGCGCGTCCGGGTGCGAGGCGCCCCGCGCACCCGGACGCGTACTCATCGGCTCGGGCCGGTCGTGCTCCGATATCGCGGAGGGCGTCAGCCCCGACGCGCTCGGACGGCCTCGGCGTGCGCCGGCAGGTCCTCGCAGGTCGCCAGCGCGGCCAGCGGGTCGGTCAACGCCTCCAGGGCCGCGGCGTCGTACTCGATGAGCTGGACGGGCTTGAGGTAGGTCATGACGCTCAGGCCCGAGCTGAAGCGCGCGGTGCCGCCGGTGGGCAGGACGTGGTTGGAGCCCGCCAGGTAGTCCCCCAGCGGCACGGGGCTGTGGGGGCCGACGAAGATCGCCCCGGCATTGCGGATGCGGCGGGCGACCTCGGGTGCGCGAGCGGTGTGGACCTCCAGGTGCTCGGCGGCGTAGGCGTCGGCGACGGCGACGGCCTGCTCGAGATCGCGCACCAGGACGGTCCCCGACTGCCTCCCGCTCAGCGCGGCGCCGGCGCGCTCGGAGTGCCTGGTGGCGGCCAGGCGGCGCGCCAGCGCGGAATCGACGGCGTCGGCGAGGGCGGGAGAGTCGGTGATGAGGACGCTCCCGGCGTTCGGGTCGTGCTCGGCCTGGGAGAGCAGGTCGGCGGCCACGTACTCGGGATCGGCGCTCGCGTCGGCCAGGACGGCGATCTCGGTGGGCCCGGCCTCCGCGTCGATGCCCACCGCGCCGCGCACGGCCCGCTTGGCCGCCGCCACGTAGACGTTGCCGGGGCCGGTGACGACGTCGACGGGCTCGCACAGCATCCCGCTCGTGGATCCTCCCGCCCGCGGGGGGAGCTCCGCCGCCGCGAGATCGGCCCGATCGACGTCGTCGTCGGCCGCGGCTCCGTGGGCGAGCAGGGCGATGGCCTGGGCGCCGCCGGCGGCGTAGACCTCCGTCACGCCCAGCAGCGCGCAGGCGGCCAGGATCGTGGGGTGGGGCAGACCGTCGAAGGCGGCCTGCGGCGGGGAGGCGAGCGCGATCCGCTCGACGCCGGCGACCTGCGCGGCCACCGCGTTCATGACCACCGAGCTCGGGTAGACCGCCAGCCCCCCGGGGACGTACAGCCCGACCCTGCGCACCGGGATCCACCGCTGCACGATCCGTCCCCCGGGGACCACCTCGGTGACGGTCTCAGCGGGAAGCTGGGCGGCATGACCGGCGCGGTTGTGGGCGATGCACAGATCGAGGCCCTCGCGCACCGCCGGGTCGAGATCGGTCAGGGCCGCCTCGATGGCCGTCGCGGGCACGCGCAGATGCTCGGGGCGCACCCCGTCGAAGCGCTCGGAGGCGTCGCGCACCGCGGCGGCGCCCCGCACGCGCACGTCCTCGATGACGGGCACCACCGCCGCCATGGCGGCGGCGACGTCCAGTCGGGCGCGGGGCAGCGCCTCGACGAGCTCGCGGGCGGAGGGGTCCTGTTCGCGCAGATCGATTCGGGTGAGCACGCGGATATGCTAGCCGGGCCGGACCGGGCGTCCCGGTGCGCACCACGGCGCGCCGGGCGTCTCAGCGGCCGGGGGCCGGGTCGAAGTCCGGGAGGCGCTCACCGCGGTCGAAGGCGGCCGCGAGCGCCGCCAGGACGCGAGCGGCGGCGTGCCCGTCGCCGTACGGGTTGACGGCTCTGGCCATGGCGGCGTACGCGTCGGGGTCGTCCAGAAGGCGGGAGACCTCCGCCACGATCCGCTCCTCGTCGGTGCCCACGAGCCGGGCGACCCCGAAGGCGATCGCCTCGGGCCTCTCGGTGTTCTCGCGCATGACCAGAACGGGCTTGGACAGGGCCGGCGCCTCCTCCTGGATGCCGCCGGAGTCGGTGAGCACGACATCGGCGCGGTGCATGAGGGTGCAGAACTGACCGTACTCGAGGGGCTCGGTGACCACGACGTTGTCGCAGCCGGCGATGCGCGGCAGCAGGGCCTCGCGCACGCGCGGGTTGCGGTGCGCCGGCAGGACGAGCAGCGCGTCGGGGTGGGACCGGGCCAGGCGCGCGACGGCCCGGCCGATGCGCTCCATGGGCTCGCCCCAGGACTCCCGCCGGTGCGCGGTGACCAGGACGACGCGCCGCGCGGGATCGGACAGGGCCTCGGCCAGTGCCGGATCGGTCGGCGGCACCGGCCGGGTGACGGCGTCGAGGAGGGCGTCGATGACGGTGTTGCCGGTGACCAGGACCGTCGCGGGGTCGAAGGCCTCCCGCAGGAGGTTCTCCCGACTGCGCCCGGTCGGGCACAGGTGCAGGGAGGTGATCTGGCTGAGTAGGCGCCGGTTGGCCTCCTCGGGGTAGGGCGAGGCGATCGAGCCGGTGCGCAGGCCGGCCTCGACGTGCGCGACGGGTACCTCGTGGTAGAAGGCGGACAGGCCCGCGGCGAAGGCGGAGGTGGTGTCGCCCTGGACGAGGACGACGTCGGGCTCCAGCGCCTCGATCTGCTCGCCCGCGCCGGTCAGCGTCCGGGTGGTCACCCGGGTCAGGGACTGCCCGGGGGAGTGGATGTCGAGGTCGACGTCGGGGGCGATGGCGAAGAAGTCGTTGACCTGGTCGAGCATCTCGCGGTGCTGCCCGGTCACGACCACGACGGGCCGGAAGCGCTCGTCGTCCCTCATGGCCCTCACGAGCGGGGCCATCTTGATGGCCTCGGGCCGAGTGCCGTAGATGAGCATGGCGGTCAGGGGGGTGTTGGGCGCGGTCATGGGTTCATCTCTTCTCATGGTCTGGTGCTCTCAGCTGGACGCGGACCCGGCCGTCAGCGAGACCGGGCCGACGGTGACGGCGGCGTCCTCGGTGTAGGCCGCGACGGCTCCGGATGGATAGGAGTTCTCCTCATCGGTGACGGTGGCGAGCTCGGCGCCGTCCACGCTCACCGTCATGGTCACGGCGTCGTCCGCGGTGGTCACCGTCACCACGACCTCGAGGGCCGTGCCGATCGGGTAGGCGGGGGCGTCGCCCGAGGCGAGGAAGCGCTGGGCCCCGGGGTAGTCCGGGTCCTCCTTGCTGATCTCCCAGCCGTTGGGCTTCAGGACGACGGCGTAGAAGTGCTGGTCGTCGGTGTAGCTCCACAGCAGCCAGGCGACCTCCCAGGGATTGGGGTCGCCTCCGGTGCGCAGCTGGGCGTCGGTGCGCACCGCGGCCGTGATCGTCTGGGTCGTGCCCTTCTCGACGGCGATGCCTCTGGCCGTGGCCAGGGCGGCATGCGTCTCGTCCGAGCGGGTCGAGGCCTGCGGGCTCAGGCGCACGGCGTCCTCGGAGCAGGAGACCTCCCCGTAGCCGTGGTGAACGGTCCTCCACTGGCAGCGGCCGGTCATGACGTGGACGACGGCGGCGATGCCGCCGAGAACGAGCGCGGCGGAGAGCACCACGACGATGATGCGACGCCGTGAGAGCCGAGTGAACCGCCTGCCCGTCCTCCTCATCGAGTGGCCTCGACGGTCGCCACCCGCCATGATGGCACCAGGGCGTCCGCGCCGGGCAGCGACCGGGCCTGCGGCAGGGCGGGCGGTCGGCCCGGTATCGACGCCGTCGCCGGCGCCGCGGCGACCTGCTCCGTTTCCTCCGACTCGCGCGCCGTCTTGGCCCAGCCGGTGCGACCGGTGACCTGCCGGGCCAGCGCGCGCCAGCCGATGAGACAGGGCATGAGCCCGTACAGGACGAAGAGGTGGGAGTAGGCGACCATGCGCAGCAGGCCCAGGCCCTCGCTGCGCTCGACGCGCCAGTACAGCCATCCGAAGACCAGGCCGGGGCCGAAGGCCAGCAGGTAGGCGCTCAGGACCCAGGCCCAGGACTGGGGCGCACCGCGCACCGCCGCGGTGAGCGTCAGGACGAGGGCCGCCAGGAAGGAGGCGGCCAGGAAGGACCCCGCCAGGAGAACCGAGGGCGTGAGGATCTGCCACAGGGAATCCACCCGGGACAGGCCGTGCTGCTCGCGGGCGACTCTCCCCAGGAGGTGGACGGACTGGAGATTGCCCTGGAACCAACGGGTGCGCTGGCGCAGTAGGCGGCGGCCGCTGGTGACGCCCTGCTGGTGAACGGCCGCCCTGCCCCAGTACTCGTTCGTCCAACCGGCGCCGTTGAGGCGCACGCCCAGGTCGAAGTCCTCGGTCAGCGACCTCGTCCACGGCCTGCGCCCCAGGGCGTTGAGCGCGGACAGGCGCGCGAACTGGGCGTTGCCGCCCATGCCGACGCTGCCCAGATGCCTGCGCCCCTCCTGGAAGACGGAGGTGAACACGACGAACTCCATGTCCTGCATGCGGGCCAGCAGCGAGTGGAACCGGTTGTTGATCCGCACCCCCATCTGCACGGCGCCGACCTCGGCCGGGGCGAACGCCCGGCGCGCCTCGGCGATCGCATGGGGATCCAGCCGGCCGTCGGCATCGACCACTCCGATGACCACCGAGTTCGGATCGCAGACGGAGAAGCGCTCGCGGACGACCGCGAGGGCGTTGTTGAGCGCCTCCCCCTTTCCCTTGCGGGCGTTGGGCAGGACCCGTCGCAGGACCTCGGCCCGCGGATCGCCGATGGCCTCGACGACGTCTCCGGTTCCGTCGTCGCTGCCGTCGTCGATGACCATGACGTGCAGTCCCGGATCGTCGATGTCGAGCAGGCGCTGGACGGAGGCCGCGATGACCTCGGCCTCGTTGAGGCAGGGCATGAGGACGACGATGCGCATGCCCGGGTCGGGCCCGGCCCCCGGGCCGTCGACCGAGCGGCGGGGCCGGCGACGGGACATGACGAGAAGGGCCAGGGTGTAGACGAGGGCCACGACGACCATTGCCAGCGCGCCCCACCAGGCGATGCGATCGATCAGGTCGAGGGCGCTCATGGTCTCACCGCCGTCGGCTCATGGACAGCGGCGCCGCGCAGGGGCCGGGGCCTCGCGTGGCGCGGCCGGTAGACGACGCCGCGGATGCCGCGAAGGGAGCGCGCGCGGTAGACCGCGCCGTACAGGTTGAGCCCGACGAGGAGCAGGACGATGACCAGGAAGGCCGTCCCGGCGACGTCCAGGAGGAGCCGGGGGATCAGATCGAGATGCTGCTGGGCTGGGGCGGCGGGGATGGACAGAGCATGCCCCGCGCCGTTGAGATCAGGGAAGTACATGGTTCAGGTCAATCGGCACTCGGTGGTACGCGGAGAGCCCCGCGGGGGACGCCGCGTTCTCGCACAGGAACGTCAGGCCGTGCTCGGAACAGCGAGACGTGATGTGCCCACAGACTAACCAGGGGCGAGCACCGCACGTGATGACGTGATCGTATCGGGTCCATGGAGTATCTCACAGTGGCCGCTCGGTACGTCATGGAGGCTCGCGGACTCGCGGTCGCCGCTCGGCGGTCCGCCCGCGATCATCCGGCGCCGTCCGTGCGGAGCGGTTGAGAATCGTTGAGAATCAGGGCCGGTACCGGCGCGTGCGATCGTCCTCGATGATCCCGTCCCATCCCATTCCGTAGCCGAAGGCGTAGGCGTGCCCGGCGGCATCGACGTAGGGCTCGTAGTCGAAGGGCAGGTCCTCGGCGTGCGCCTCGACGGCCTCCATCGAGGCCGGCAGCGTCATGGGCAGCAGGCCGCGGGGCTCGGCGTCACCGCGCAGGAGGCTCCACACCGCTTCCTGCTGAACGCCGAAATCGACGACGATCGCGTCGGCGTACGGCTCGAGCTCGGCCAGGACCGTCGGGTTGTGCATGCGGATGATCACGATGACGGGCCGCTCCCCCATCGCCCGGCGGGCGTCGATGACGGCCGCGAGGTCGGATGCGTTGGCGGCGCGGGTCGTCTTGCCGCGGTAGGCGCGATCGGGGTGCTCCCTCTCCCGGTCGTCGCCGTGGGCGATGGAGCGCTCCCGGGCCGTGCTCGCCGTGTAGGGGCCGTACTGGAGGGAGATCGGCAGGTAGCCGTTGCCGCCCGCCTCCCGATCCTCGAGCGAGTAGGGATCGGTCAGGGGGGACTCGACGAAGACGACGGCGGCATCGGCCGAGTCGGGGTCGGCCGCGCGCTCGTAGGGGCACGCCCCGGCCACGAGGGGGTCGATATCACGGGGCGGCTCGACCTGACGCATGAAGCCGAGCCGGGCATCGACGCGCCGGTGCGGCACGTGGATGCGGGCGACGTCCTCGGCCAGCGGCAGGACCCGGCCGGCGCCATCACCGCCGGCTCCGCGGTTCTTCAGCAGCACCAGGCTGTCGCGCTGAGCGGCGCGTCCGGCTGCGACGAAGGCCTCGCAGCCCACGACGGCGGTCGACTCGGCGGGGTCCAGGTAGGGGTTCTCGAACAGCCCGACGCGGAAGAACGCGCGCAGCAGGCGCGCCGCGGAGGACTCGAACCTGGCGCGGGCCGCCCGCTCCCCATCGCGCGCGGCGATGCGCCGGTAGGCCTCGATGATCGGGCCGGGCTCGCAGCTGCCCCCGAACTGGTCGATCCCGTTGTCGATGGCCAGCTGGTGACGGCCGACGACGTCCAGATCCTCCACCCCGTAGCAGCGCTGCCCGAAGTTGTTGATCTCCGCATCCGGGTCGGCCGTGATGCCCCAGTCGGTGCACACGACGCCGTCGTAGCCGCACCGCTCCCGCAGCAGGTCGTGGACGATCCACCGGTTGTAGGCGTTGGCGCGCGGCGCTGAGCCGTCGGAGCCGTTGTTGGTGGGCTCCCCGTCCCGCCCGGGGTAGCCCCAGGAGATCGTGTAGTAGGGCATGACGGCACCGGCGGCGCCGGTGGGCCCGGGCAGCTCGAAGGCCGCGTCGGTGAAGGGGCGCAGGTGCTCGGCGGCGTTGCCGCCGGGGTAGACGGCGAACTTGCCGAATCCGTAGTGGGCGTCGCGCCCGCCCTCCCCGGTGCCGCCACCGGGCCAGTGCTTGACCATGGCGACGACCGAGGCGCCGCCCCATCCCGCGTCGGCGGCGCTCACCGCGGCGGGAGGGCCGAAGGCCGGGATCCCGACGGGCGGCGTGGTCTGCATGCCGTCGCAACAGGCTCGCGTGTAATCGACGACCAGTCCCCGGTGGGGTCCCCAGGTGTCCTGCAGCCGCATCCAGCGCGGGTCGGTGGCGAGGTCGATCTGCGGGCCCAGGGCGGTGGTGATGCCCAGCGCCCGGTACTCCCTGGAGATGATCCCGGCGTACTCGCGCACTCGCTCGGGGTCGAGCAGCGCGGCCATCCCGATGCCCTCGGGCCATCGCGACACGTCGGCGGCCGCGGTGGCGAACTCGGCCCCGGAGGCCTCGGCCGCCCCGTGACGCGGATCGGACGAGATGCCCACCGGCACGCCCGGGGGCCGGGACTCCGCCAGGCACTGCAGAGCGTTGCTCCAACGCGCGGCCGTGGCGGCGTCCTGGAGCGCGATGACCAGGACGTGGCGCACGCAGTCCCGGACGATCATGGCGCGCTGCTGGTCGGTCGGCGTCCAGCCGGGGACGTCCGCCCGTGCGAACGGCAGGCCGTCGTAGGTCCCGGGGAAGGGACCGGCGCCGGGGTTGGGAACCATCTGGTGGGGCGAGTACACCATGAGGCCGGCGATCTGCTCGATGGTCAGCCGCGAGGCGAGATCGGCGGCCCGCTCGGCGGCGGGCAGGCGCCAGTCCTCGTAGGCGACGAGCTCGCCGGTGCGGGACAGATCCTTGAAGAGGTGCCCATCGACTGCGATGATCGGGGCCCCCGCGGTGACCAGGACGGGGCCGTCGGCCTGCTCATGACGGGTCAGGGCGGGTTCCGACGGGCGGACTGCGCTCACGGCGGGGCTCCTCGGCGACGGCGACGCGGACCGGCCCATGGTCTCACAGTCTCACACGGGGCCGGGCGGCGTCCGGATCACGGGCCCGGCTCCCGTGCCGGATCGGCTGCCGCCGGCCCCGCGGCCGGGTCCTGCCGGCGGGCGGTCCGCCCGGGCCGCGGGCCCGGGTCCCGCGGCCGAGTCGCATGACGGCGGCACGACGTAGGCTGCCCCCATGAGGATGAGCGAACCCGCCACGCTGTCCGACTCCCGACTCGACCGCATCGAAGGAGTCCTGCTGGCCCAGGCCTGCGGCGACGCGCTCGGGGTGCCGTGGGAGCTCGGGCACCGCCCCGCCGACGCCGGCTGCGGGGCCGAGCCGGGAGACGGCTTCATGCAGGGCGGGGGGCTGGGCCCCTACGAGCCCGGCGAGTGGAGCGATGACACCCAGATGGCGGTGGTCGTCGCACGGGTGGCGGCCACCGGGGCGGATCTGACGAGCCGTCCCGCCCTGGACGCCATCGCGAACGGTTTCATCGACTGGTACCGCTCCACGGCCTCCGACGTCGGTGTCCAGACGCGCGCGGTCCTGACGGCCGTCGCCCGTCACCGCGGCGAGCCGGGCGTCTCCGACCGGATGCGCCGGGCCGCGCTGGACTACCACGAGGCCTCCGGCGGCCGCAGTGCCGGGAACGGGGCGCTCATGCGCAACGGCGTCGTGGGTCTGACTCGCCTGCACGACCCGCGCGCCACCGCCGCGGCCGCCCGAGCCGTGGCGTCGCTGACGCACGCCGATCCCCTGGCGGCCGACTCCTGCGTCATCCAGGCCGAGATGATCCGCGCCAACATCGTCTCGCCCGCGTGGGAGGGCAGGCCGTTCAACGGGGCCAACCCGCTGGCCGCCCTCGACGCGGTGGACGAGGGGCGGCGCGGCTACTGGCACGACCTCTTCGACGGGGGCGCCTACGACCCCATGAACTGGGACCGACCCGGACTGCCGCCCACCGACGGATTCACCGTCGATGCCCTGGGCAAGGCCCGCCTGGCCTTCATCGCCGCCAATCATGCGGCGGGAGCTCTCCCCCCGGACGCCGGTCGCACGGCGCTGGCGGGCGCGTGGATGCGACTCGTCCTGAGTCGCGCGGTGAGCGCCAGCGACGACTCGGACACCGTGGCCGCGATCGCGGGCGCCGTGGCGGGCAGCTACCTGGGCGCCTCCGCGATCCCGGCCGAGTGGGAGGCGAAGGTTCACGGGCTCCCGGCCGGACCCGGCTCCGAACCGTTGCGCGCCGCCGATCTGCGGTCCCTGGCGCGCGCGACGGCGCTGTCGGGGCTCGGACGTCCGAGGGGGTAGCCGCACGGGCCCCGGCGCGCCCGCTGCTGGGCCCCGGGGATCCGGGAGCCGGCGACAACGCCAGAATGAGGGAGATGAAAAAGCGGTCACGATATAGGGTCCTGTCATGCCGCGAGCGAGTCCGGCGTTATACTCGTCGAATGAGTCCCCATCGTGCGACGCCGCTTCGTCTATGACACAGCAGACGATGAGCACTCCGCTCGTTGATGTCATCGGGACCGCATCTCGTCTTCATACCCCGTCCTCGTCCCTGATCGGCCTGCGACCGCCTCGAGGAACCAGTGACCATCTATCTTGCGACCGTCGTCGCCACGATTCTTCTCCAACTGCTGCGGGCGGCCGTCGGCACGACCGACGACGGGCCGCGCAGGACGTCAGCGATGCAGTGGGGCATCGATTGCGTCTGCGTCCTCGTGCTCGCGGCGGCTCCGGGCTTCCGCGCCTGGCATGTGGGAACCGACACGATCATGTACGTGTCCATGTACGACACCACGATCGACACCGCCTCGTGGAGCAATACCACGGAGCAGTCGATCGTCGAACCGGGATTCGCCCTGTGGCAATTCATCTGGAGCCTCCTCGGGCTGAGCACGCGCTGGTTCCTGGTGGTCACCGCCCTGGTGACCAACGGCCTGCAGTACGGGGCCATCCGAATGACCGCCCCGAGGATGCTCCCGGCGATCAGCGCCTACTCGCTCTCCGGTCTCTACCTCTTCCAGTTCAACGGCATGAGGCAGGCGCTCGCCATATCGATATTCGTCTTCGGCATGGCGGTCATCCTGCGGGGCCGCCGCCGTGGATGGGCGCTCCTCGTCCTGGCCGCCCTCGTCCACCAGTCGACCCTGATCGCCCTGCCGGCCTTCATCCTGGCCCACCGGTACCGCCGTCGCACGACGTTCAACGCGCGCATCGTCCTGCTGTGCGGAGGGGTGGTCCTCGGCCTTCTGCTCGTGAGCGCCGCGCTCGCGGCATTCCTGACGGACCTGGTCGGCGACAAGTACGGCGCCTACCTGGGTCAGGACATGGGGTCGGGACGCGGGCGCCTCGTGCATCTCGCCCTCATGCTCATGGTCGTCTGGTTCCTCCAGTCCACGAGTCTTCCCGACGAGCTCCACTGCGCATCCCGCTTCTACTCCCTCGGCCTGGGCGCGCAGGTGGTGGGTCTCCAGCTCGCCGTCCTCGACCGGGTCACCCTCTACTTCGCGGCGTGCCTGCCGATGCTCATCGCTCCCCTGCTCGCCCACGGATCGAGGGCCCGTCACGCAGTGCTGTGGCTCGGCATCATCACGTACTTCTTCATCAGTCTCACCCGCTACGGAGACCTGCTCCCCTACGAGTGGTCCCCGTCATGACGATCAGCGGTCGCGACGGTCCGGGCCCCACGATCCCCATCATCCCCCATCATCGTCCGCACCGGCTCCGGCGCGGCTCGACCCGTGCCGGAGCCCGCCGGCATTTGCCAACCTCCACCGGCATCTGTCAGCATCTGTTCGCCCCTGTCAATCACTGCCGGTCACTGTCAGCATCGAGGAGACGCACGATGACTGTCATTGCGAAGAACTGCGGCGAGTGCTTTCGCCACGCGGTAGCGCGATGACCTCCAAAACGGGTGCGCGAGCGCTCGTTCTGGGCGGAACCTTCATCGCTCCGATAGCACAGTGGTTCGTTTTCTGGCTTCTCGCGCGTTACGGAAGCGTGGCGCAGTCCGGGGTGTTCGCCACGCTTCTGGCGTACTCGACTCCTCTGTTCATCGCAGCGGGCTGGGGACTCAGGAACACTCTCATCACCCTGCGGCAGCGCTATCCCTTCGCCCTCTACATGAGAATCCGTCTGCTCCTTCTGAGCGCGGCGGCGATCATGCTCCTCGGGATCGGGGTGTGGGTCCGGGCGGATCCGACGATGCTGTGGGCGGTCCTGCTCATGAAGGTCGCCGACGGCGTCACCGACCTCCTCTACGGCCCGCTGCAGCGGCGGCAGGCGCTCGCGCCGTACGGCCTGCTCATGATCGCGAACGGAGCCGTCTCCGCCCTCATGTCCGGTCTGATGGCGATGCTGTCCGCCGATCCGTCCATGATCGTCTTCGGCTCGTCGCTGGGATCGACGACCACGATGGCGCTCGCGATGGCGGTCCTGAGGCGCTATCGGGCGGTGGAGCCCAGCGATATCGAGGCGCCCGATCCCGCCCGTCGGCTGCTCAGGATCTCCGCCCCCGTCGCCTTCGCCCAGATACTGGCGGTGGTCCTGGCGAATATTCCGACCTGGATCGTCGCGGCCCTCGGCGAGCGCTCCGACGTCGGCCGGTTCGCGGCCGCGGCATACATCCTCACGCTCGGGTCCCTTCTCGGGTCCTCGCTCAACTCCATGTTCATCGGCGAGTACCAGTCCATCGCATCGCGGCGGGGGTTCTACGCCCTGCTCCGTCGGCTCCGGCGGGCGACGATCGGAATCGGGATGGTCGGCGCCGTGCTGTCGGTCCTGGCGTTCTTCATCGGCCCGTTCCTGCTCGCGTCCGTTTACGGCCGGGACTTCAGCTTCTCACCCTGGTTCATCGCGTCGCTGACCGCGGCGGCGATCCTCGACCCGGGCACGTACGTGCTCAATGCGGGCCTGCTGGCGCTCAACGCGTACCGGAACCAGTTCCTGGTGGTCGCATGGGCCCTGGGCCTCACACTGGCCTGCATCCTCCTGTGCTACCTGGGGGACGCGCCCGCGCTGTGGGCGGGAGCAGCGGCCGCATCGACCGCCAACGCCGCCAAGATCGCCTTCTCGGCCCTCGCCATCGCCCGGATGAGGAGGAACCCCTCCGACCGCCCGCCCGACCGGCGCCGGCCGCACCAGCAGACGATGATCACCCCCGACCAATGAACAAGACACTCATCCTCAACTCAGGCTTCTTCGCGGGAGAGAACTACTACGTCAGCCGCCTCATGGAGCGCGGCGTGCCCGTCGCGCACTCCCTGAGGCCGCAGCCCCATCTCCTGGCGCGCGCGGCCAGGCGCCTCCACTTCCGGACGGGTCTGCCCGGGGCGTCGATCTGGTTCGAGCCCTGGGACCATCTGGTCGATGAGGCCGATGCGGTTCTGGTCGAATCCAGCGACCTCATCATCCCGGCCATCCTCCATATCCGATCGCGGTGGCCCGGCAAGCGCATCATCTCCTGGTACTGGAATCCGTCGGGTCCGGGCACGGACCCGTCGCGGCTGCCACCCGATGTCTGCGAGTCGTGGTCCTTCGACCGCCGCGACTGCGAGAGGTTCGGGCTCAACTACAATACGAACTACTCCTTCCGCGAGATCGCCCGGTTCCGCTCCGGAGATGCCTTCGATTTCCTCTTCGTCGGCGTGAACAAGGGACGCGCGAGCAAGCTATCGAGGCTGGCGGAGCAGCTCGAGCGCCACGGCTTCAGCTTCCGGTTCCGCGTCAACGGCCTCAGCAGGGCGGAGATCTCCTCCTATCCGCTCCTCGAACCGATCGACCCGATTCCGTACGAGGAGATCCTCCGATTGACCGGACAGGCCCGTGCGGTGGTCGAGCTCCCCCAGGCGGGTCAGACCGGGCTGTCCCTGCGCCCGATCGAGGCCTTCATGATGGGCAAGAAGATCCTGAGCTTCTCCGACGCGATCTCCTCCGAGGTCTTCTACGACCCGAGCCGGGTGCTCATTCTGGACCGACCCGACATCGGCAGGATCGACGAGTTCATGCGAACCGAGTCACTGCCCGCCGGCCAGGAGGCGCTGGACCACTATGATTTCGATCAGTGGATCCGGCGGTTCGGGTAGCGCGGCCCGGCATCCCGGTGCCGGCTGCTCAACTGCGGAGGTGACGCGCCCTGATGAATGCCGACGTACTGGCCCCCGGCCTGGTTCGCGAGGCCGACGGAACGACCCGGCCATTGAGAGTTCTTCACGTCACCGAGTGCTTCGGTGCCGGTGTCGGCCGCGCCGTCAGGCTGAGGGCGCAGGCGCTGCCGCGCGCGGAGCACCACCTCCTGTGGACCGGTGAGGAGACCCCGGCGACATCCCAGTGGGCGTCCGTGGTCCCGCTCCCGCGGTCAGCCGTCTCGCGCGTCAAGGAGGCTCGCCGGAGGACGCGCCAGGTGAACCCGGACATCGTCCACGCGCACTCGAGCTGGGCGGGGGTCTACACGCGGGTCGTCGACATGGGACGACCGGTGGTCTACGAACCTCACTGCTTCAAGTTCGACGATCCGGACCTCCGACGCCCGATCAGCGGCGCGTTCCGGTTCGCCGAGCGCGTCCTCATGACCAGAACAGCGGCCATCGGAGTGCTCTCGCCCCACGAGCGGGCCGTCGTGAGCGCGATGTCCCGGCGCCTGCCCGTGATCGAGATCCCGAATGTGCCGACGGTGCCGCCCGGGCCCGAGCGGACGAGCCCCCGGCCCGACGGCATCAGCCGACTGGCCATGGTGGGACGGATCGCCCCGCAGAAGGACCCGCGGTTCTACGCCGATGCGGTCGGAGCGCTGCGCGAGTCCGGAGTCGCCATCGAGGCGGTCTGGATCGGGGACGGCGAGGGCGCCCTGAGGCGGCTGCTGACCGAGGCGGGAATCCGCGTGACGGGCTGGCTGAGCCCCGCACGGGTGAGGGACCTTCTTCACGGCGCCGTCTACGTCCACTCGGCGCGCTACGAGGGATTCCCTCTGAGCCTTCTCGACGCGGCCGCGTGCGGGGCCCCGATCGTCGCGCGCAGGATCGCGGCCGTGGAGCACACCGACCTCCTCATGTCGGATGCTCCCGAGCAGGCGGCCGCTCTCGTCACCGATCTGCTCCGTTCGGAGGACGCCCTCGCCGACGCGAGGGCTCGAGGCGCTCGTCTCCTCGACGCCCACTGCCCGCAGCGCCTCACCGAGGCCCTGACCGTGCTGTACTCGGAGGCCCTGAAGGAATGACGCCGCCCACCGACCGGATCTGCCTGGTGATCCCCTACTACGAGGCGGGGGAGGACCTCGTCGATTCCCTCGCGAGCGTGCGGTTGGAGCCGACCGACCTCATCATCGTCGTCGACGACGGGTCACGGCGATGCCCGGCGAGGGATCTCGTCCCCGAGGCGGTCGGAGACACACCGCTACGGCTCATCGAGCTGGCGCGCAACAGCGGCATCACCGCGGCACTGCGCGCCGGGATCTCGAACGCCCCCCCGGACTTCGCCCTCATCGCCCGCCTCGACTGCGGCGACACCTGCCACCCGGAGCGCTTCACCAAGCAGCGGGACTTCCTCCTCGGGCATCGCGACATCGCCCTGGTCGGATCCTGGGTGGACTTCGTCTCGCCCGACGGATCCTTCCTCTACCGGCTCGAGCAGCCCGCCCGACCATCCGCGGTCCGCAGGCGGATGCGCGTCAACTGCGCCATCACCCACCCCGCGGCGATGTTCAGAAGGGAGGCCTACGACCACGCAGGCGGCTATCCGATGAGCTACCCCGCGGCGGAGGACTACGGGCTGTTCGCGCAGATGCTCGCGACGTCGGAGGCGGCGAACATCCCGCAGGTCCTGGTGCGCTGCCGCACCGGGGACGGGGGCATCTCCGAGAACAGGCGCAGGACGCAGCTGGTGTCCCGCTGCCGAATCCTGCTCAGGCACTTCGACGGCCACCCGATGGCGGTCTACGGGATCCTCAGAGCCGTCGTGCAGCTGGCGACGCCGCGACGCTGGAGCACCCGGGCGCATCAGATCCGTGTCGGTCTCGCCGGACGCCGATCATCCGGGCGCGAGGGCGACACGACCGATCAGGCGGATCCCTCCTGAGCGAGGACGACCTTGATGGTCTTGATTAGAATTCCCAGGTCCATCGAGAAGGTCCAGTTCTCCACGTAGAAGAGATCGAGGCGAAGCGCCTCCTCCCAGCTCAGCGAGGACCGCCCGTTGACCTGCCACAGCCCCGTCATCCCGGGCTTGACCAACAACCGACGCGCGGCCGTCTCGTCGTAGAGCTCGACCTCCTTGGGAACCTGGGGCCTCGGCCCCACCAGGCTCATCGACCCCTCGAGAACGTTGAACAGCTGGGGGAACTCATCCAAGGATGTGCGTCGCAGCAGGCGTCCGATCCGTGTGATCCGTGGATCGCCGTCCACCTTGAACAGGGGCTTGTCGGCCCTCCCCTGCCTGTTGAGCAGGGTCCTGAGCTCGGAGTCGGCGTTCACGCGCATCGTGCGGAACTTCCAGATCCTGAACTCCCGGCCGTCCCTGCCGACCCTGGTCTGCCGGAAGAACGCCGGTCCCCGATCATCCCGCCAGATGAGCAGCGGCACCACGATCCACATCGGGACGAGAGCGAGGATCAGGACGCATGACGCGACGACATCGAACAGCCTCTTGACGAGAAGCTTCGTCCTGCCGAAGGATCCGAGCCGCATCTCGCTCAGGGATATGGAGCCGACCGGGCGCAGGTAACGCCGCAGGCCGGAGACGTCGAGGAAGGAGTGGACCATGAGGAGACGACTCGTCGTCCCCATGGAACGGCCGATTCTGCGCACGGCCGGCGGGGTGAGCCCGGAGGCCGGAGTGATCAGCAGGGTGATCTCGCCGGCCCCATCGACGACACGATCCAGGTCCTCAACGCCCCCGATGACCGGCACCGGAAGCCGCTGGGCGTCGTAGCGGAACGAATCGGCATCGGAGAGGAAGGCGCCGCAGGGCCTCAGGCCGAGCTCGGGGCGCCGGCTGATGGCCGCGATGACCGAGGATGCCGACTCGCGTGAGCCGACGACGAACGCCGGATGCGTGAAGGCCCCCCTTCTCCTCGCCCTGATGAAGAACTGGCGAGCCCCCCAGCGCCAGGTGATGAGCAGCGCGACGCCGACGGGCAGGGCCACCAGGAAGTAGGCGCGGGGCAGCTGGGCGCCGCTCAGGTAGGACAGGAGGGCGAGGCTCCCGAACTCGATCGCGGAGGCCTGAAGCACGCGGTGGTACTCCTCGGGACCGTAACCGAGAAGACGCTCCCGATACGAGCTCATGGCTGCCAGGAGGAACCACCAGCTGAGGCCGAAGCCGATATCCAGCAGCACATCGTTGGGCAGGATGCGACCGGCTCTCGAGGCGACGAGGAATCCCCCGCCATCGAGTCCCACGAGGTGGTTGACGATGATGGCGAGTAGGATGACGACCAGGTCACCGACCCGGAGCAGGTACTGGAATCCCGCTGTCACGTGGGCACCAGGACTATTCGATGTGTCGTAGGGGGCGATGTGCGTGCGGGACATGGTCTCTCCAGGGTCGAGAAAGTGTCGAGGCGGCGCGAGATGGCAACCTCAGGGAAAGCTGCGGAACCAGGACGGCGACTCCGGGTAGCACGGGCCCCGGGGTCAGTGGCCGAGTGATCGGGTCGTCCCAGGGACCCGCGGGCGGGACCGGAACGACCGGAGTGGCCGTTCGGCCGGGAGCCCGATTCGGGGCCGGGCCGGATGCGGCAGTGGTCGGCGGCCGGCCGGAACCCGCGACGACCGAACCAGCGCCTGCGGCGAGGAGCATGCGGGCCCGGCGAAGCCTGCTGTGCGTGCGGCAAGAGCATTCGTGCGACGTCGGAACCGTGCACTCACCTGGCCCTCGCCGGCAGCGTGGGCCCGGGTGCGGCGGCGCCACCCGGCACTCCGACCGTGCGCCGTCCCGCCGTCGGCGCCTCTTGACGGGAGAGCGCCTGCCCGCGAGTAGCGGCCGCCGTCACCTCGTCCCCGATTCCGAGACGACGGCGGCCGGACGACGGCACCTGGTTGAGGACGACACCGAGGATGGTGCCCCCTCCCTGACGAATGGCTGCGATCGTCTGCTCCAGCTGATCATCCGTCGTCCGGCCCGTGCGCGCCACGAGAAGGACCCCGTCCGTGTGCGCACCGAGCGCAGCCGCATCGGTGACCGGGAGCGCGGCGGGAGCGTCGATGATGACGACATGCTTCGAGGACAGGTAGGTGACCAGGTCCGACATGCGTTCGGAGCCGAGGAGCTCCGACGGATTCGGGGGAGGATCTCCAGCGGGGATGATCCGCAATCCGGGCACCGCGGACTGGACGAGCACCCCGTCCAGGGAGGTCGCGCCGACGAGAAGCTGCGTCAGCCCGGGATGACGACGGCCGGCCTTCCCCTCGTCCTGGGGCCTTCGGCGGCGCAGATCGCCGTCGATGAGGACGACCGGCCGGCCGGCCAGCGCCATGACACGAGCAAGGTTGCAGGCGACGGTCGACTTGCCGTCGCCCTGCACGCCCGAGGTCACGACGAATGAGCGAACGCCCTCATCGACGTTGGCGTAGCGCAGGTTGGTGCGCAGCTTCCGGAAGGCCTCCTCCGCCCCGGGACCGCCATCCGCATTCACCTGGCCGTGCGCGATGGCGTTCGACGCGGGGATGACGCCGAGAACCGGCCGGTCGATGACGGCGGCGATGTCCGATGCGGACCGGACCCGCTTGTCCCACACCTCGCGCCCCAGGGCCAGGGCGTAACCGAGCAGCACCCCGCCCAGGATACCGCCGCCGAGGTAGGTGGGCACCGACGGCGATCGGGTTGTGGCCGACAGACTCGACGGGGACATGAGCACGACCGTGACCGGCGAGTCCTCCCCCTCCAGCTGCTTGACCTGCTCGGCCGACTGCCGCACGACCTCGTCCGCGATGCTCCGGGCCTCGGAGGCCGAGGAGGCCGTCGCGGTGACCGTGATCGTCAGGGTGTTGTTCTTGTTGGTCGCGGACAGGGAGCGGGACAACTCGGCCGATGTCATGTCGAGGCCCAGGGAGTCGATGACTCCCTGCGCAACGGCGTCGGAGGTGAACACGGGCACGAAGGCCTTGACCTTCTGCGTCGCGAGCTGGGACGCCGCGTAGTACGAGTCCGTCTGCTGCGGCGCCTCCCCGTCCTGGGACACCGTGACGCGAACATAGGCGTCCGCGGACGCCTTATACGAGACGGGAGTCAGCCAGACCACCACGAGGGACAGGAAAAGACCGGTGAATAAACCGATGGCGATGGCGACAACCTGTCGGCGAGTGAGCTTGAGAAGTTCCTCGAATGTCATACCGCCATCACCGACCGAGATTCACAACTGAGCATGTCGCGTATCTCCTACAGGGATAGGTGGATAGAGATAGCCTCGGGGACGATACCACGACACGGGGAAGAATACCACGGCCCATACCAGCTCGTTTCCCACTCGTTAGGGCGTGGCGGCACCGGAGCCCCACTCTACCCCTGCCCCCACCGGAGCCAGCAGGCCCGACGAGCGGGAGGGGCCCACGAGTCATCGGCGGTACCGACCTCGCCGGTGAGGGCGCTGACGACGAGCGAGGGAAGAGACGGCTCGTCGCGCGCACGGCAGTCATGACCGAGCATGTGGAGCAGCGGCCCCATGTGCCGCGGTAGGACGAGACCGCCGATCGCCTCGCCGAGCTCCCCGTACGTGATGACCTCGTGGTGGGCCGCCACGTCGAGCAGCACCTCCCGGGCCCGCACGACGGCCTCCGCGAGGCGGGGCGTGAGTGTGAGCATCCGCTCGCCCACCGGGTATCGTCCGCCGACGTCCAGAGCGAGAGCCCCCGGCTCCCCGCCGCGTGCGGGGAGCCGGGGTTTCCGCTGGGATCGCCGTTGCTCCTCAGAACAGCCGCGCCCGGAAGACATAGACGACTGCGCCCAGTGCCGTTGCGACGGCGCCCAGACCCGCGGCGGCACGACCCACGGTCTTCTGAAGACCCGCGGATCCCTCGGCAGCGGGCTGCCTCGCCGTCATCTCCCCGCCCTGGGCGGCCGCGCCGACCCCATCGGCCGGGGAGGCGGCGAGAACGCCCTGCGAGGCCTGCTCGGTGGAGGCCGCCTGAGTCGCGTCGGTCCCGTTCTGGGAGTCGGAGGGCGCCTCGCTCTGCGCCGAGGAGTCCGCCGGCGCCGCGGCCTGCTGGTCCCCTCCGGCGGCGGGCGCCCCCGACGTCGGAGCGCCCTCCTTCCAGGCGGCATTGACCAGGGCCCCGCGATCAACAGCGGCACCCGCGCTGAGTCCGAGTGCGTCGGCGATGTCCTGCGGCAGCGGCGTGCCGGTGCCCGCGGCGGGCCCGCCCGGCTTGGCGTGCAGGTCGGAGGTCTTCCAGGCGGTGGGATCGGCCGACTCGCTCACCAGGACGGGGTTGGCGTCCCGCGCGCCCTGCAGGTCGACCCCGTGGGACTCCTTGCCCTCCGTCGTCACGTTCGGGCTGCTGGAGAAGTCGGACAGGGAGGCCGCGTTGATGCTGTCGGTCTTGCGGTCCGCACCGTACTGCCACAGGACGGTGGTCGAGGGCTGTGTGGTGGGCTGACGGTAGTAGACGTTGTAGTCGATGCCCTTGATCATGTCGTTCGCGTACAACGCGCTCGAGCCATCGGCGTCCTTGTCGCCCGTGACCTGCACCATGGCGGAGAACCGCCACACATCGCCCTCGGAGGCCATCTGCTCGGAGGACAGGATGTTGTTGTAGATGGTCGTGTCCAGGGTGTCCCACTTCAGTCCGTGCTGCGTCGACCAGCTCTCGGGCATGGTGCAGGAGCCATCGCCGGCGCGCGCGTTGCAGCCGTCGGAACGGGTGTCCTCGTACACCGAGATGCTCGTCAGCGCGTGCGTCACCGTGTTGTTCCACACCTGAGTGCTCTCCGAGCCCGCGACCTGGATGCCGAGGCCGGCTCCTTCGATGAGGTTGGAGGCGATGGTGTTGCTCTTCGAGACCTCGACGAAGATCGCGGTCGGCACATTGACGAAGTGCGAGGCCAGGACGCTGGAGTTGATCACGCCCTCGTCGAACCAGATGGCGGACTGCCGGTTGCTCGCCCACGAGGACGACTCCGAGTGGTCGGTGCCCGACTGGGAGTAATCGACGGTGTTGTAGGCGTAGCGAATGCCCTCCGCGTGCGTCACCTTCATGTCCGACATGGTGCAGTAGGCCCCGCAGCCCACGGTGATGAAGCCCTTGCTGTTGTTGCCCGACCAGAGGTTGTTCTCAACGGTGACGTTGGACGAGCGGTTGATGCCCATCCCCACGCCCCCGTTGTCGACCAGGCGGTTGTCGGACACCGTCGCGTCCTTCACGTTGGTCAGGCCCAGAGCCGCGCCGCCCCCCGAGTACCTGAAGGTGTTGCCGGTGATCTTCAGACCGCTGCCTGAGGCGAAGATCATGACGCCTCCCGTGCTCCCGCCGATATCGGGGTCGACGTAGCTCCACTCCTGGACCGGGGAGTACTTCTCCACGGTCAGGCCCTGCAGGCTCGAGTTGGCGCCGGACAAGGACAGGGCCCGCGAGTGCTGGGCGACCTCGACCGTGTGCTGGGAAGGATCCACTCCGATGACGTAGGCGGCGCCCCGGTGCTCCTTGGTGTTGAACCCGGCCCGGTTGTTCCCCGGCTGCTTCATGGTGATCGGATCACTGTCATCGACGTAGAAGGTCGAGGCCGTCACCTCCTCGCGCGTGGCGACCTGCGTCAACGGGGCGCCATCGACGAAGACCTGCTCGGGATGCGCCGCCATGCCCTCGGCGGACGGGTCCGCGTTGGTGGTGCACACCGTGCAGAAGCGGACCATGTCCGCGGACGTCGACCAGGTGCTGCCGGACGCGGACCAGGAGGTGGGGACCTCGGCGCCCGAGAGCACGGGGGCGGCGCCCTGCGCCGCGCGGATGGTCACGCTCTTGTCGGTCGAGATCTCACCCTCGCGATAGGTGCCGTCCCCGACCTCGATCGTGGCTCCGTCCCCGGCGCTCGCAACGGCCTCCCCGATGCTGGCGTACGGCTTGTCCGCCGATCCGTCGCCGCCCTGGGCGGCCGAGGCCGATACGTGGATCACGCCGTCACCGGACTCGGCCGCGACGGCCGGGGATGTCAGTGGGAGCGCAATGAAAGCTAGTACGGCGACAACGATGGCTGTACCGGTCACCCCGGTTGTCCTGGCTGCACTGCGACGCACGCGGGTCCTCCTCCTCCAGGCTGCTTAAAACCGTGTTCACCGTACCGTTATCGTCCGGCGAGCGCGACCGTGCATCTCACACAGTGGGTTCGTGCGTCCACGGACGCACGGCAGGTGCGCGGCTCGCCCCGCCCCGCCGGACCGCCCGGGACCGGGGTCTGGGAGGATGGGTCCATGACTTCTCGGGGCGATGGGACGAAGAGCGGTGGAGGATACGAGGAGCGCGGGGGCCTCCACCCGTCCGTGCCCGTCCACGGCCGGATCGGACTCGGCCAATTCCTCAAGTTGGCGGGCCTCGTGGAGGACGGCGCCGGGGCGCGCGCAGCCGTTCAGTCCGGCGATGTCTCCGTCAACGGCGAGGTCGATACCCGCCGCGGACACGCTCTGGCGGACGGCGACGTCGTCGTGGTGAGCCTGCCGACCGGCGCCGCGGGCGCCGTCGTCGAGCAGGTCCGATCCGAGCGGGACCCGACGCAGCGCCCCTGACCGGCATCGCTCGGGGCGAAAACCGCTCGACGTCGTAATGCCGTCAGGATCTCAGGCATCCGGGCCCGAGCAGCGCCTTGATGTCCGAGTAGAAGGCCGCGCTCGCCTCGACCCGCAACGAGGAGTCCAGCTGCGTGCGCACCTCCCGGCCGGGACTGGTCAGGTTGAGACGCACGGTCGACATGCCCGGGTGGTTCTCGAGCACCGCCTTGAACCTCTCGACCAGTGGAGCGGTGCACCGGTTCGTCGGCAGCGTGATGGTGACCGCCTCGTGAGTCGCGCTGGAGACGTCCGGGAGAGTCATCTCCTGGGCGTACAGGGCCACCTGCCCGTCGCGCCGGTTGAGGCGCCCCCGCACGGTGACCACCGTGTCCGGCGCCAGCATCGTCGACACGGTCTGATACGTGCTCGGGAAGAAGAGCGCCTCGATGCTCCCACCGAGATCCTCGATCTGGGCGATGGCCCACAGGTTGCCCTGCTTGGTGGTCTTGCGGGTCAGCCCCGTGATGAGCCCGGCGATCGTGACCATGGCGCCGTCGGGGCGCTCCTCGTCCTCGACCAGGTCGGCGATCTCCGTGTCGGCGAGCTTGCCCAGCACGCCCTCCAGCCCCAGCAACGGGTGGTCGGAGACGTACAGGCCGAGCATGTCGCGCTCGTAGGCGAGCTTGTCCTTCTTGTCCCACTCGGGCAGATCGGGCACCTCCGAGGAGAAGACCGGACCGGACCCGAAGGGGTCGTCGGTCCCGCCCGGGCCGCCGCCGTCGCCCATCATGGAGGCGAACAGATCGAACTGGCCGGCGGCCTCGTTGCGCTTGACGCCGATGATCTCGTCGACGAACTCCTCATGACAGGCCTGCAGGGAGCGCCGGGACCGCCCCAGGGTGTCGAAGGCGCCGGCCTTGATGAGGGAGTCGATGGTGCGCTTGTTGCAGACCACGGCCGGGACCTTGTCGAGGAAGTCCTCGAAGGAGGCGAACTCGCCCTTGGACTCTCGCGCCGTCACGATCGCATCGACGACGTTGAGGCCGACGTTGCGGACGGCGGCCAGGCCGAAGCGGATGTCCTCGCCGTCGGCGGAGAACTGGGCGCGGGAGGCGTTGACATCCGGGGGCAGGACCGTGATGCCCATGTGGCGGCACTCCCCCAGGTAGACGGCCAGCTTGTCCTTGTTGTCCTTCTGACTGGTCAGCAGCGCCGCCATGTACTCGGTGGGATAGTGCGCCTTGAGGTAGGCCGTCCAGTAGGACACGACCCCGTAGGCCGCCGAGTGGGCCTTGTTGAAGGCGTACTTGGCGAAGGGCACCACGACGTCCCACAGGGTCTTGACGCTCTCCTTGGAGAAGCCGGCCTCAACCATGCCGGCCTCGAACTCGACGAACATCGTGGCCAGGATGTCCATCTTCTTCTTCCCCATGGCCTTGCGCAGCGCATCGGCCTTGCCCATGGAGAAGCCCGCCAGGTCGGTGGCGATCTTCATGACCTGCTCCTGGTAGACGATGAGGCCGTGCGTGGTTCCCAGGATCGGTTCGAGGGCGTCCTTGAGCTCGGGGTGGATCGGGACGACCTCCTGCAGGCCGTTCTTGCGCAGCGCGTAGTTGGTGTGGGACTCCGCCCCCATGGGACCGGGCCGGTAGAGGGCGCCGACGGCGGAGATGTCCTCGAAGTTGTCGGGCTTCATCAGGCGCAGCAGGGTGCGCATCCCGCCGCCGTCGAGCTGGAAGACGCCCAGGGTCTCCCCGCGCGAGAGCAGCTCGTAGGTGGCCCGGTCGTCGAGCTCGACGTGGTCGATGTCCAGCGGCTCCTTGCCGTTGGCGACGATGCCCTCCAGGGCGTCGGAGATGACCGTGAGGTTGCGCAGCCCCAGGAAGTCCATCTTGAGCAGGCCCAGGTGCTCGCAGGTGGGGTAGTCGAACTGGGTGATGTAGGCGCCGTCCTGGAGGCGCTGCATCATGGGGATGATGTCGGTCAGCGTCGCCGATGACATGATGACGGCGCAGGCGTGAACGCCCCACTGGCGGGTCATGCCCTCCAGCCCCCGGGCCAGCTCGACGATCTTCTGCGCGTCGGGGTCCTCGGCGTGCAGCTCGCGGAACTGCTGCGCCTCCCCGTAGCGCTCGTCATCGGGGTTGAACATCCCCTTGATGGAGATGTCCTTGCCCATGATGGTCGGCGGCATGGCCTTGGTCAGCCGATCGCCCACCGCGTAGGGGTAGCCCATGACGCGGCTGGAGTCCTTCAGGGACTGCTTGGCCTTGATGACGCCGTAGGTGACGACCTGGCTGATCTTGTCCGAGCCGTACTTGTGCTTGACGTACTCGATGACCTCGTCGCGCCTGCGCTCGTCGAAATCGACGTCGATATCGGGCATGGAAATGCGCTCGGGGTTGAGGAAGCGCTCGAAGATGAGCCCGTGCTTGAGAGGGTTGAGCTCGGTGATGCCCATGGCGTAGGCGACCATGGACCCGGCGCCGGAGCCGCGCCCCGGCCCCACGCGAATGCCGTTGCTCTTGGCCCAGTTGATGTAGTCGGCCACGACCAGGAAGTACCCGGGGAATCCCATCTGGGTGATGACGCCGATCTCGTACTCGGCCTGCGCGCGGCAGTCCTCGGGGATGTCGCCGTGGAAACGGCTGTCCATGCCCTTCCAGCACTCGCTCACGAACCAGGATTCCATCGTCTCCCCCTCGGGGACGGGGAAGGCCGGCATGAAGGAGGCGCCCTCATCGACGGTGGCGAAGTGGACGTTGCACTGCTCGGCCACCAGCAGGGTGTTGTCGCAGGCCTGCGGCACCTCCCGGAAGAGCTCCCGCATCTCGCGACCGGGTCGCAGGTAGTAGGTGTCCCCATCGAACTTGAAGCGATCCGGATCGGTGAGCACCGATCCGGAGTTGATGCACAGCATCGCGTCCTGAACGGTGCGGTCCTCGGGACGCACGTAGTGGGAGTCGTTGGTCGCCAGGAGCGGTGCGCCGAGCTTCTCGGCCAGGCGCAGCAGATCCTTGGTGACGCGCTGCTCGATCTCCAGGCCGTGATCCATGAGCTCGACGTAGAAGAACTCCCTGCCGAAGATGTCCTGCAGCTCGCCGGCGGCGCGCAGCGCCTCGTCCCACTGGCCCAGGCGCAGACGCGTCTGAACCTCCGAGGAGGGGCAGCCGGTGGAGCCGATGAGGCCGGCCGAGTAGCGGGAGAGCAGCTCGCGGTCAATACGGGGCGCCTTGCCCCACTGGCCCTCCAGGGAGGCGTAGGAGTCCATCCGCATGAGGTTGTGCAGGCCCTCGTCGGTGCGCGAGAGCAGGGTCATGTGCGTGTAGGAGCCGCGGGCGGAGACGTCGTCGCTCCGCTGCGACTCATCGCCCCAGAACACGCGCGTCCTGTCGAAGCGGGAGGTGCCCGGCGTCATGTAGGCCTCGACGCCGATGATCGGCTTGATGCCCGCCGCCTTGGCGGCCGAGTAGAACTCGTAGGCGCCGAACATGTAGCCGTGGTCGGTGATCGCCAGGGCGGGCTGCCCCAGCCGCTCGGCCTCGGCGACGTAGTCCTTGATCTTGCCCGCGCCGTCGAGCATGGAGTAGTCGGTGTGGACGTGGAGGTGGACGAAGTCGTCCCTGGGTGCTTCCCGGTTGCCCGTGCTGCTCGTCTCCGTCATGGGACCCATCCTAGGGGCCCGACGGCGGAGCCCCGCCCCGCCGAGCCGTTCGCAGGACGTCGTTCCCGCGCTCCCGGGATGCGCCGTCGGGGTCGTCGGAGGGGAGGACGACCGTATGGGCCATGTCCTGATGGGGGATGCCCGCGTCCAGGTAGGACTCGCCGGTCAGGACGGTGTAGCCGCAGCGGGCGTAGAAGCCCATCGCCTGCTCCTGGGCGGACAGGATCACGGTGACGGCCGGGCGGGCGCCCTCCCGGGGCACCGCCGCCCGACGGCACGCGGCGGCCTCGATCGCGGCGACCATCCGGGCTCCCAGCCCCGTACCGCGGCAGGCGCGACGCACGGCCAGCCGTCCCAGGTGCACCACGCCCGGATGCCCGGGGTCCAGCAGGATGCGGCCGGCGGCCAGCGGCGCCCCATCCGCTCCTCGGGCGAGCATGTGGATCGTGGTGGCCAGATCATCACGGGCATCGATCTCCAGGGCGAAGGGCACGTCCTGCTCCCCGACGAAGACCTCCAGGCGGACGCCGGCCGCACCGGCGCGGACGGCGTCCGCGGCCGGGCCCGTCGCGTCGCCCGCGCAGGCCTCGAAGCGGCACGGCTCGACGACGGCCCCCACGGGCGCGATCAGAAGCTCCGGGAATCCGGGGTGCGTTGCGGACAGCGGCACTGCCGGCTCCTCTCGGTCCCGGGACGGGTGGTGGACGTCATGATCGCAGCACGTCGAGGGCGCGGACGAGATCGTCCGGGTAGTCGGAGCGGAAGGTCATCCGCTCCCCGGTGATCGGGTGGGCGATGCCGAGCTCGCGGGCGTGCAGCCACTGACGGCCGAGGCCGGTTCGAGCGGTCATGACGGGATCGGCGCCGTAGGTGGCGTCCCCCGCGCACGGGTGGCCGACGGCCGCCATGTGGACGCGGATCTGATGGGTGCGACCGGTCTCGGGACGCGCCTGCGCCAGGCACGCCCGGGGCATGACCTCGATGACGTCGTAGTGCGTGACCGACTCGCGTCCGCCGTCGATGATCGCCATCCTCCACTCGCGACCCGGGTGACGGCCGATGGGGGCGTCGATGGTGCCTCTGGGAGGATCGAGATGGCCCTGAACGACCGCGTGATAGGTCTTATCGACCGCGTGCTCCCGGAAGGCGCGCTTGAGGACGGAGTAGGCCCGTTCCCCCTTGGCCACGATCATGACGCCGGATGTGCCCACGTCGAGCCGGGACACGATGCCACGGCGCTCGGCCGCCCCGGAGGTGGCCACCCGCACTCGCATCGCCCTGAGCGCGCCCAGCACGTCGGGACCGTCCCAGCCCATCGACGGGTGGGCGGCCACGCCGGCAGGCTTATCGACGACGACGATGTCCTCGTCCTCGTAGAGCAGCCCCATGCCCGCCACCGGCGTCGCCGCGGGCTCGACGGGACGGGGATCGGGCAGCTCCGCCTCGATCACGGCGCTCGCCGTCACCCGCTCGGACTTGCCGGCCGGCGCCCCGTCGAGGCGGACCGCGCCCGCCGAGCACAGCTCGCCGACCTTCGAGCGCGACAGTCCGGTCATCCGGGACAGGGCGACATCGATCCGCTCCCCCACCAGGCCATCGGGCACCGGAAGCAGCCTCGGGCTCACGGCCGCCCGCCTCCGAGCTCCTCGTCCTCCGCTCCGTCGGCGCTCGTCCCCGACGGCGCCCCCGGAGCGCCGCCCTCGGCGACACCGGAAACCGGACGGGCGCCCAGGCGCCGACCGCCGTCGACGGGCCCGCGATCCGCGGAAGCCCGCTCCTCGCCCGGTTCCCCGGCCCGCGTGCCGTCGATCTCGAACCCGGCGGCCGATAGGGCCATAATGGCCGCGGCTGCACCGACAATGGCGATATCAGCGACATTCCCGACGAACAGGCCACCATAGTCGATGAAGTCGACGACGTGCCCGCGAAAGATCCCCGGATCCCGGGCGAGCCTGTCAATGAGGTTACCAACAGCGCCCCCCAGCACAAGACCGAGAGTGGCCGCCCACCACATGGATCCCAGCCGTCGCGACACCCGGAGCACAATCACGGTCACGACCACGGCCACGGCGGTGAAGACCCAGGTCTGGCCCGTGGCGAAAGAGAATGCGGCACCGGGATTGCGGACCAGCACGAGCCCCAGCCAGTGCCCCAGCACATCAATGCGGCGGGAGCCCGTCAGGGCGCTCACCGCCCAGGCCTTCGTCAGCTGATCGACGACGACGACGCTCAGCGCGAGGCACCACAGCACGATGATCCAGCGACTGGGCCTCGGCGGGCGCACCCGCGCCGGTCCCGGAGTGCGCCGTCGGCCGGCGCGGTCGCCGACGGCGAACGCGCTCGGCTCGGGAGCGCCAGTGGATGCGGGCTCGGGCATCTGACTCATGGTTCCTTGATGTCAACGGGCATCAATGCGGGCGACTGGGCGAAACGACCGAGAGCGACGACCCGCGAAGGGTCGCCACCCTCGAACGATGGTGATCGATCACGCCCGCGAACACGCGCCGCCGGGGCGTGCTCGTCCAGGGCAGCCGGCCTCACAGGCCCGCGGCGGTCGCCTCCTCGCCGTCCTCGACGTTGGACAGGAGGCCCTGCAGGTAGCTCTTGAGCCGAGTGCGGTAGTCGGACTCGAAGCGGCGCAGCTCATCGATCTTGTGCTCAAGACCGGAGCGCTCCTTCTCGAGCTGGGCCAGGGTGCGATTGCGCTGGTCCTCGGCCTCGCGGACGATCTGCTCGCCGGTGGCACGGGCCTCGCCGATGATGCGCTCGCCCTCGGCACGGCCGTTCGCAACGTGCTCGTCGTGCAGGCGCTGAGCCAGCTCGAGCATGCCGGAAGCGGCGGTGGGCTCCTCTCCTCCAGCAGCGCCCTGCTGGAACACGGGAGGCGTCATCACCGGGGCGACCGGTGCGACCGGGGGCTCCTGCTGCTGGACGACCGGCTCCACGACGGTGGTCTCGGAGATTCCGCGCGCAGCCGTGTCGCCGAGCTCGGCCACACGCCTGTTGGCGGCATCGAGCTTGGCCTTGAGATCGGCATTCTCGGCCTCCAGCTGGCGCATCGCCTCAACAACCTCGTCGAGGAACTCGTCGACCTCGTCCTGCTCGTAGCCCTCGCGGAACTTGGTCGCCTGGAACTTCTTGTTGAGGACGTCGTCTGCCGTCAGCAGCGTCATGGTCGTCACCTCGGTGTCGTTACGGAAGATGTCACGGTCACCGGTTCAACCGGTCACTCATACGGATAGAGTACCTGAACTCGAGGTTCAGGCCACTTTGGATGCGCCACCTCACGTCACGGTGCGATATCGATAGCTCGCTCAATGCGCCTAATCATGCGACTTGCAGCCCATTACTCCGCTGTTGGAATAAGCCGGACGAGGAGCGTGTCACGACTGATCAGCGGGTAGCGAAGCGCCTCAACCCAGGGCTGCCAGGAGACGCTGGACGATGGAGATGCCGATGAAGAGGACCAGGAAACTCAGGTCAATGCCCACGCCCCCCAGGCGCAGCGCCGGGACCACGCGCCGAAGCCACCGCAGGGGCGGATCGGTGAGTCCGTAGACCAGGTTCGCCAGCACGAGCAGCGCTCCGGTGGGGCGCCAGCCCCGAGCGAGCATCTGCACCCAGTCGATCACGACGCGCACGAGGAGAATCAGGAGGTAGAGGTAGAGCAGGCTCGAGACGATCGAGGCGATGGCGGAGATCACCGTCCCGCTCCCCCCTCAGCTCTGGTTGAAGAAACGGCCGTTCGCCTCGGCGGCGATGGCGCCGCCGTCGATGTCGACCGAGGCGGGCGTCAGCAGGAAGACGCGCGGCGTGACCCGCTCGATGGCCCCGTGCAGACCGAAGACCAGTCCCGCGGAGAAGTCGACCATGCGACGGGCATCGGACTCGTTCATATTCGTCAGGTTGACGATCACCGGCACACCATCGCGGAAGGACTCGCCGATGACCCGCGCCTCGTTGTAGGTGGAGGGATGGACCGTGACGATGCGACGCAGATCCGGGGCCGCCACCGGTTCGGGGGAGTCGGACTCCTCGTAGGCATGGTCGTAGGCGCGATCGTAGGGCTCGTCGTACGTCTCCTCGGCGGGCGCGTACTCGTCGTCGTAAGGGGCCTCGGCCTGGTAACCACCCTCATAAGCGTCCTCAGCGGGCTCGGAGTAACCGAGGAAGTTCGTCATCTTGCGCAGCGCGCTCATGGTGTGCTCCTTCTCCGTCCGGACCCTGAGCAGTCCGGACATGCCGACGGTATCGGCGTTTGGGAGAGGGGCTGATGATTCGTCGCGGCGTGTCCCGGCCCGGCGATCCCGAGCGAGTCACTCTTCGATGACGGCCCGAGGGGGCGCCGCGATCACGACTCCGGCGATACGACCGGTGACGCCGTCGCGCCGATAGGAGTAGAACCGCCGATCCTCCATCGTGCACCACGGGCCGCCAGTGACATGGCCGATACCCTCTCGTCTCAACTGGGCGCGCACTCCCGCGGCGACGTCGAGCCCGGGCGTTCCCCAGCGCGTCGTCGTCGCGCACTCGGGCTCGATGGCGGCCGCGGCCGAGTGCATCTCCTCGGGCACCTCGTAGCAGGCGCCGCACACCGTCGGGCCGATCGCGGCCCATATGTCCGCCGGCCGCGCTCCGCGGGCGGCGAACACCGCCAGCGCCTCGGAGACGACACCGCCGAGCATGCCCTTCCTGCCCGCGTGGACAGCGGCCAGGAGGGCGCCGTCGCTCGTGGCGAGCAGCAGCGGGACGCAATCGGCGACGAGCACCCCTGCGGCCCGCGGGGCCCTCGGGTCCCGACGCACCAGGACGAGGGCGTCCGCCGTGGGGAGGCAACCGCGCCGCGCCACGACCGCGGTGGCGGAGTGGACCTGGTTCATCCAGGCGATGTCGTCATCGTCCAGCCCCAGCGCGCCGGCGAGACGGTGGCGGTTGCGCGCCACCCGATCGGGATCGTCCCCGACGTGGGCGGCGAGATTGAGGCCCGCGTACGGATCATCCCGAGGCGCGCGCGCCTCCCCTGCGCCGCGGGTGGTGAAGCACCCGCGCGCGCACGGACCCAGTACGACCTCCAGCAGGCCGATGGGGCTCACGGCGCTAGCGCAGGAAGTCGGGCAGGTCGATCTCGTCCTTCTCGGCGTCCACGCCGATGACGCGCGGGACATCGAGCTCCGGCCCGGCCTCCGGGAGCGAGTCGTCGACGTAGGCGGGGACCTCGCCGGCGGTCGGTGGCGAGGACGGGGCGGGCGCGGGCCTGCTGCCGACCGGCGGCGAGGGGCGGACGACGGGTCGCACGACGGGGTTCTCGGCGGCGTGCGCCCCCCCTCGCGGGGCGAAGACGGATGCGGGGCCCGCCGACGGCGGGGTGGACGGAGTGGCGGACGCCGCGGCCTTCGCCAGGTTCGGGACCGGCTCGGTCCGGGCGCTGGGCAGGGGCTCCTCGTCGAAGCCGGCGGCGATGACGGTCACGCGCACCTCGTCGCCCAGGGCCCCGTCGACCACGTTGCCGAAGATGATGTTGGCCTCGGGGTGGACCGCCTCGCGCACGAGGTTGGCGGCCTCGGAGATCTCGAACAGGCCGAGATCGGAGCCGCCCTGGAAGAACAGCAGGACCCCGTGGGCGCCCTCGATGGACGACTCGAGCAGGGGCGAGGCGATGGCCTGCTCGGTGGCGGACAGGGCGCGCCCCTCCCCGGTCGCGGAGCCGATGCCCATGAGCGCGCTTCCCGCGTCCTGCATGACCGACTTGACGTCGTTGAAGTCGACGTTGATGAGCCCCGGGGTGGTGATGAGCTCGGTGATGCCCTGGACACCTTGCAGGAGAACCTGGTCGGCCTGCTTGAAGGCGTCGACGACGCTGATGTTCCTGTCGGCGATCTGGAGGAGGCGGTCGTTGGGGATGACGATGAGGGTGTCGACCTCGGCACGCAGATTGGCGACACCGTCCTCGGCCTGGGCCGCACGACGCCGACCCTCGAAGATGAAGGGGCGGGTGACCACACCGATGGTCAGGGCCCCCAGCTCGCGGGCGACCCTGGCGACGACGGGCGCCGCACCGGTCCCCGTGCCGCCCCCCTCGCCGGCGGTGACGAACACCATGTCGGCGCCCTCGAGCGCCTCGCGGATGTCGTCCTCGTGATCCTCGGCCGCCTTGCGGCCGATGGAGGGATCGGCCCCGGCTCCGAGTCCCCGGGTCAGGTCGCGGCCGATATCGAGCTTGGTGTCGGCGTCCGACATGAGCAGGGCCTGGGCGTCGGTGTTGACGGCGATGAACTCGACGCCGCGCAGTCCGGCTTCGATCATGCGGTTGACGGCGTTGACGCCGCCACCGCCAACGCCCACCACCTTAATGACTGCCTGGTAGTGCTGCGATTCCGCCACTGTCTGCCTCCGCGAGTTCGTGCCGAGCCCCGTGGGACTCCCCTCAACCCTCAACCTCAAGTTAAGGTTTATACTTATGTCATTCTGCCGATGACATGGGCAACGCTATGGGGCGTGCGGGCGCCGTCGTCGTATTTGGCCTCGGCGTGTTCTCCCACGGGCGCGACACTCCTCGGACGCCCCCGGGCTCGCCGCCGCACGCTCGCGGAACGCCCGCCCGAGGGGCTTGCCCCCGGCATCCGCGAACCGCCTCAGGACGTCGTCGGGCTGTGCGGGCTCGAGACGTCGTAGGTGGAGGCCGGCTGCCCCAGCAGCACCGCGAGAACCGCCGCCTTGAGGGCCGCATCGGTGCCGTCGCCCCACACCACACGAGCGCCGCCGCTCAGCATGAGGGTGACCTGCCCGGTCGTCGTCGCACTGCCCGAGGCCACCTGCGCGCGAGTCGCCTCATCCAGGCTCCCCACGGCCTGAGCGACGGCGCCGACCTGCTCCTGCGTCAGGGTCGAGTCGTCATCGGCCGTGATCTCGGCCAGGTCCGGCCGAGGCTGGTCGGTGGTCTCCAGCACGACGGCCTCGCCGTCGAGGAGCTCGTAGCCGGCGTCGGTCCGGTGCTGCGCGACGGGCACCCGCATGGTCAGCGCGACGGCGAGCCCGTGGGGCCACGACCGCGTCACGGTGGCGGACTTCACGCGAACCAGGTCGTCCGCGACCTCGTCGCCGAGCGCGGTCGCGTCCAGGCGCACCAGGGACGTTCCCGCATGATCGGACAGCGCCTCCTGCACGGCTCCGGCATCGACGCTCCCGTCGGAGCCGGAGACCACGATGTCGGCGGTGCGCAGGGCGAGCAGAGGCGAGAAGACGAGCGCCCACACCAGGACGGCCGCACCGGCCCCCAGGGCCAGCAGCGCCGCCAGACGCCGCAGGAGCAGGACGCGACCGGCGCGGCGGCGCTCGGCGAGCCGATCGGTCAGCCCGGTCGACACGACGGGATCGCGGGGGTCGCGCCGGTCGGCGCGAGCCGGCGTCGGGGCGCGGCGGCCGAAGACGGTCAGGGATCCTCCCGCCCGCCCCTCGGGGCGGGGACGAGGGACCAGGTCGCGACCCGAGCTCGCCCGTCCCCCTCCCGCTCCGGGATCATCGGGCGCATTCTGCGACTCGCCGGTGGTCCCGGGTCGCGGCGCTCTCGGCTTCCTCATCATCACCGCGGGGAGCGGTCCCGCCGGGTGCCGAGCCGCTCGAGGATCACGGCGCCGAGCCGGGTCACGTCCCCGGCGCCGATGGTCAGCAGGACGTCACCGGGCCGGGCGGCGTCGGCCAGGGCACGGGCGGCCTCGACGTGGTCCGCCACGTACCGGGCGCCGACCCCCTCGACGCGGTCGGCGACCGTGGCACCGGTGATGTCCGGGAAGTCCTCCTGAGTCTCGCGCGCGGGGTAGATGGACGTCACGACAACGAGGTCGGCGCGTCCCAGGGCGGCGCCGAAACGATCGGCGAAGGCGCGGGTACGGGAGAACAGGTGCGGCTGGAACAGTGCCAGGACGCGACCCCCTCGGGCATCGGCGACCTCCCTGGCGGTGGCCAGCAACGCCTCGATCTCGGTGGGATGGTGGGCGTAGTCGTCGATGACCCGCACTCCGGCGACCTCACCGCGCTCCTCGAAACGGCGTCCGGTTCCGCCGAAGGCGCCCAGAGCACGGGCCATGGCCTCGGGGGCCACGCCCAGCTCGAGTCCGGCGGCCCAGGCGGCGGCGGCGTCCAGGGCGACATGATCACCGGGCACGGCGAGCTCCAGGGCGATCGGACCGGTGACGGCGCGATCGCCGGGACGCTCCGACCGGTCGCTCCGCAGTGTCAGCAGCGCACTGGTCCCGTCGGCGCGGCGCCCGGTGATCTCCACGCGCACGTGGGCCCCGTGGGCGGCGCCGAGCCGTCCCTCGGGGCCCGGGCCGGCGGCGGTGCCGTAGGTCGTGACCGGGACGCCCCGCGCGGCCGCGGCTCGCGCCAGGCGCTCGCCCCCGGCGTCGTCCGTGCAGACGATGAGGCCGCCACCGGACCGGACATTGCACGCGAAGTCGAGGAAGGCCCTCTCGAACGCCTCGGGAGTCCCGTAGTTGTCGAGGTGATCGGGCTCGACATTGGTGACGATCGCCAGGTAGGGGTCGTAGTTGAGGAAGGAACGATCGGACTCGTCGGCCTCCGCCACGAAGGCGCGACCAGCCCCGAGATGGGCACCCGTGCCCAGGTCGCGCACGACGCCGCCGATGGCGAAGGACGGGTCCTCCCCCGCGACCGACAGCGCCTGGGCGAGCATGCCCGAGGTGGTCGTCTTCCCGTGAGCCCCGGCCACCGCCACGAAGGCGCGCCCCCGGGCCGCGAGCGCGAGGGCCTGGGAGCGGTGCACGATCTCCTGCCCGCGCTCGCGAGCGACGACGAGCTCGGGATTGGTCTCCTTGATGGCGGTCGATACCACAACGGTGGCGTTGGCGGGCACGTTGTCGGCGTCATGGCCCCGGGCGACCGCCAGGCCCAGATCGCGCAGGTGGTCGAAGGCGTCGCCGCCGACGGCGTCCGAGCCGGTGACCGCGGCACCGCGTTCGGCCAGGAGCTGGGCGAGCACGCTCATCCCGGCGCCGCCGACGCCGATGAGGTGGAAGGCCCTCCCGTTCATGTCGATCGACTCGGGCGCGCTCATCACTCGGCCTCCTGGTCCGCGGGGCTCCCCGCGGAATCGTTGGAATCGATGTCGTGCACGGGCTCGGGGCCCGCGTCCGGCCCGGGCCCCGCGGCCGTGGAGCGGATCAGCGCCGCCAGACGGGCGGCGGCGTCGCGCACGCCGGTCGAGGCCGCCGCCTCGGCCGCCCGGGTGCGCGCCTCGGCGTCGGCCAGCAGATCGGTGAAGGACACGATGTCATCCGCGGTGAGGTCGCCGTCGAGGACGAGACGGCCTCCGCCGGCGGCGACGCAGTCGGTTGCGTTGAGCCTCTGCTCGCCGTTGCCGATGGGCAGCGGCACGTAGAGGGCCGGCAGCCCGAGGGCGGTCAGCTCGGCCACCGTGCCCGCGCCGGAGCGGCAGATGACGCCGTCGGCGCAGGCGTAGGCCCGCTCCATGGCGGACAGGTAGTCCAGCACGTGGTAGCGGTCCATCAGGTCGGGGGCGCAGGCGCCCTCGGCGACGGCCCGCTCCAGGGCGGCGCGCACGGGCTCGTCCTTGTCGCGGCCGGTGAGGTGGAGGACCTGGAGCTCGGCGGGCAGGCGCGGCAACGACGAGGCGATGACCTCGTTCAGGTGCTGCGCTCCCAGGGAGCCGCCGGTGATCAGGAGGGTCGGGAGCCGGGGGTCCAGGCCCAGGGCCGCCGCGCCCGCGCTGCGAGCGCGGGCGGCGCCGTCGGCGTCGGCCCGCTCCGCCACGAGGGCGCCGATGGCGGGGCGCAGGGGCAAACCGGTGACCTCGGTGCGTCCCCTGGAGGCCTTCAGGCGTGTGGAGGCGAAGGTCAGGGCGACCGCCGCGGCCCAGCCCGCGCCCAGCCTGTTGGCCAGGCCTGGCCGGGCGTTCTGCTCGTGGATGACGACGGGCACCCCCGCCTGCCGGGCGGCCAGGTAGGCGGGGGTCGACACGAAGCCTCCGAAGCCGACGACGACCTGCGCATCGACGCGGGCAATGGCCTCCCCGGCGGCGGCCACGGCCCTCTGCAGCCGACGCGGCAGCATGAACAGGTCGCCCGTGGGGCGGCGCGGCATCGGCACCCTGGGGACGTGGGCGAGCTCGTAGCCGGCCTCGGGCACGAGACGTTCCTCCAGTCCCTCCCGGGTGCCCAGCACGAGGATCTCGGCGCGCTCGTCCCCGCCCGTCGACGGGTCGCGCAACGCGGCGGCCGTGGCCAGGAGCGGGTTGACGTGTCCGGCGGTGCCGCCTCCAGCCAGCAGCACGCGCAGCGGACGGCGCGTCGACGGGGCGGGGGCGCTCCCGGACGCACCGGTGGGATGAGTATCAGGCACGGTTCCTCCTGCGGGGGGCGATGACGGCAAGAGTACGGCGCACGGCCGCACCGCTGGCGCGCAGGGCCTCGGGCGCGCCGGGTTCGTGACGGGCCAGGGCGAGCAGCACGCCGACGGCCAGGAGCACCGAGACCAGGGCAGAACCGCCCTTGGAGATCAGCGGCAGGGGCACGCCGAGCACGGGCAGCAGACCGACCACGACGCTCATGTTGATCAGCGCCTGCCCGACGATCCAGGCCATGAGACCGCCGGTGACCACCGAGACGTACAAGGAGTGGGAGCGCCGGATGATTCGCACGCAGCACCATCCGATGACGGCGAACAGGGCGATGACGATGAGCGTGCCTATCAGGCCGAACTCCTCGCCCAGAACGGCGAAGATGTAGTCGGAGTCGGCCTGGGTGAGGTAGCCCCACTTCTGGCGGGACGAGCCCGGCCCCACGCCCCACCAGCTCCCGGTGCCCAGGGCCCAGCGCCCGTGCTTGGGCTGGTACCCGACGTCGAGCGGATCCGCGCCGTCCGGGTGCCACCAGGCGATGATGCGGGCGCGTCGATTGGCCGACAGCGCCGACAGCAGCGCGAAGCCGCCCAGCCCGAGGGCGCCGAGGGCCGCGAACCAGCGCCACCCCAGCCCGCCCATCCACAGCGCCCCGGCCACGAGCAGCGCCAGAACGACCACGGTGCCCAGGTCCCCACCGCCCAGGACGAGGACGATGGCCAGCAGCACCGGTGCGAAGACCCACCCGGCCAGGCGTGCGAACTTGCGCCACGTATCGACTCCCGGCCGGACGATGTCCTGCCGGGTGGTGATCATGACCCCCAGGTAGAGGCACAGGGCGAGCTTGATGAACTCCGAGGGCTGAATGGTGCCGATGCCGGGGACGCGCACCCAGTTGCAGTTGCCGCCCACGCAGCTGCCCACGCCCGGGGCGTAGACGAGGAGCTGCCCGAGGCTGGCGACCACCAGAGCGGGCACCGCCATCCGTTTGAGAACGCGCATCGGGGCGCGGGCGATGGCGGCCATGCCCGCCAGGCCGACGACCGCGAAGACGAGGTACTTCGCGAACTCGGTGAAGGCGTCCTGGCCCTGGGCCGCCACGGTCACCGACTGGACCGAGAAGACCATGACCAGCCCGAACAGGAGCAGGAAGAGCGTGGACAGGAGCAGGGCGTAGTAGGTCAGCGTGGCGGGCTCGCCCGGTCGGGGCCCGTCACCGCCCAGCACCCGGTTCCAGCGCGTCCGCGCTCCGCGGGAGGCGGGGGCCGCCGGACTCGCCGGTGCCGCGGGGCTCTCCGGGGCCGCGGGGCTCTTCGCGGCGTCCGCCCCCCGAGCGCGCTCGGGAGCCGTGCCCGGGACCGCCCCCGCGGAGCCCTCCGTCTTCGAAGCGGGCCTCGACGCGGCCGTCGGATCGGTCGTCGGAGCCTTCGCCCTCCCCCGGGCGCGCTCGGGACGCGGACGGCCGTTGCGTCCCGTCCCGCCCCCGCGCGCCGAGCGGCGTCGTGAACGCGCCGTCATGGCGTCCCCCGGCCCCGGACGCGGGCGCGAGCCGAGTCGGCGAACAGATCGCCCCTCTGGACGTAGGAGCTGAACTGGTCCCACGAGGCGCAGGCCGGGGCGAGCATGACGGTATCGCCGGGCCGCGCCATGGCGGCCGCCGCCGCGACGGCGCCGCTCATGACCGAGGCCCCGTCGCCATCGGGGACACGGGTCACCGCCAGCTCCGGCGCCTGAGAGCGAAGGGCGGCCAGCACGTCGGTCTGGTCCCTGCCTATCACGACCGCACCGCGCAGGGCGGGGCGCACCGCGCGCACGAGCTCGTCGAAGGAGGCGCCCTTGGTGTCGCCCCCCAGGATCCACACGCCGGTGCCCGCGGGCAGGGACGTCAGAGCGGCCTGGGCCGAGTGCGGGTTGGTGGCCTTGGAGTCATCGACCCAGGTGACGCCGCCGCCCCGGGCCACGGTGACGATGCGGTGGGCACCGGGGGCGAAGGCGCGCAGGCCCTCGGCGATCGCGCCGGGATCGGCGGCGACGGCGTCATGGGCCAGGGCCAGGGCGGCCGCGGCCAGGGCGTCGGCGACCACGTGGTCGGGCAGCCGCCCGGCCTCGCCGCCGGGCGCCAGGTGGGCGAGGTCGGCCAGAGAGGCGAGCGGCAGACCGGCGCCGCGTCGCCCGGCGTGCAGGGCGCGGTCGACCAGGAGATCCTCGACCACGCCCACCTGCCCCAGGGCGGGGACGGCCAGGGTGAAGCCGACGGCGAGGCAGCCCTCGGCGACGTCGGCCCGCTCGACCATGGCCCTGGTCGAGGCATCGGCGGTGTTGTAGACGGCCGCGCGCCGGGTCCGCGCGTAGACGCGGGCCTTGTCCGCGCCGTAGGCGGCCAGTCCCCCGTGCCAGTCCAGGTGATCGGGAGCGAGGTTGAGGCAGGCCGCGGCCAGCGGACTGAGCGTGCGGGTGGTGTGGAGCTGGAAGCTGGACAGCTCGACGGCCATGGCATCGGCCCGGCCCTCCAGGACTGTGGTGACGGCAGGGGCCCCGATGTTGCCCACGGCCGGGGCGTTGAGCCCCGCCGCCGTGAGAACGGCGGAGAGCATGCCGACCGTGGTGGTCTTGCCGTCGGTCCCCGTCACGACGATCCAGGGCACCTCGGGGCGGGTGGATCGCTGCAGGCGCCAGGCGAGCTCGATCTCGCTCCACACCCGGGTGCCGTCCCGCCGGGCGCCGGTCAGGACCGGCCCCGTGGCCGGCACCCCCGGGGAGACGATGAGCAGATCTGGACGGCACTGCGCCAGCGCGTCGGCCAGGGCGGCGTCGTCGCCGACGGTGACCCGCTCGAGCGGCGCCGTCACGGCATCGGCCGCGTCCGAGCGGGTGTCGAGCAGGTGGATGCGCGCGCCGAGGTCGGACAGCGCCTCGATGACGGCGAGCCCGGTGCGGCCGGCGCCGACGACGCCGACACGGGCCCCGGCGAGGTCCTCGAGGGAGATGGCGTCGGCGGTAGTCACTGGTGATCTCGGTCCTAGGTTGCGGTGAGTTGCGGTGAGGAGTGCGATGACGAGGCGGTGCGCCCGTGGGCCCCCGGCGGATCAGGATACGAGGTACTCGGTGTAGAACAGGCCGAGCCCCACCACGACGCAGACCCCCGCGACGATCCAGAAGCGGATGACGACGTTGACCTCGGTCCACCCGCCGAGCTCGAAGTGGTGGTGGAGCGGCGCCATGCGGAAGACGCGCCTGCCCGTGGACTTGAAGGACGCCACCTGGATGACGTCGCTGAGCACCTCGGCCAGGAATAGCCCGCCGAGGATGACGGCGAGGAACTCCGTGCGGCTCAGGATGGACAGGCCCGCCAGCGCCCCGCCCAGGGCCAGGGAGCCGGTGTCGCCCATGAAGATCTTGGCCGGGGACGCGTTCCACCACAGGAAGCCGAAGCAAGCGCCCATGAGGGCGGCGGCGATCATGGCCAGGTCGCGCGGGTCCCGGGTCTGATAGCACAGCGTGGCCACGATGGCGTGGTGGCTGTAGAAGCACGACTGGTTCGACTGCCACACGCCGATGAGCGTGTAGGCGGCGAAGACCATGGCCGAGGACCCGGCCGCCAGCCCGTCGAGCCCATCGGTGAGGTTGACGGCATTCGACCAGGCGGTGATGAGGAAGTTCGCCCACAGGATGAACAGGACCAGGCCCAGGCCCGCTCCGGCGAAGGCCAGATCGAGGTTCGTGTCGCGCGCGAAGGACACGCGGGTGGAGGCCGGGGTCAGGCCGTAGCGGTCGGAGAACCGCAGGGCCACCACGGCGAAGGTGATGCCGATGAACGCCTGCCCCAGCATCTTCTGCCAGGCGCGCAGCCCCAGCGAGCGCTCCTTGGAGATCTTCTCGAAGTCGTCGAGGAATCCGATCAGCCCCAGTCCCACGATGAGGAAGATCAGCAGGACCCCGCTGGCACGGGGCAGGCGCAGCTCGATCAGGTTGGCGATCGCGTAGCCGAGCACGGCCGCCAGGATGATGACCAGGCCGCCCATCGTGGGGGTGCCGCGCTTGGTGAAGTGGCCCTGCGGCCCGTCCTCGCGGATGAACTGACCGTACTCGCGCCGATGGAGGAATCGGATCAGCAGCGGCGTGCCGAGCAGTGTGACGAGCATGCCGACGGCGGCGGCGACGAAGATCGCGGTCATCGGGCGTCCATCTCCTTGAGGCCTTCCTTGAGACGGTCGGCGACGCGCCAGGCGCCGGAGTCGTGGGACCCCTTGACCAGGACGACGTCCGCGTCGCGCAGCGGGCAGTCCGGCGAGTCGAGCAGGGCGAGCGCCGCGCCGGCATCGGCGAGCTCGATGGTTGCGACGCCGGCCTCCGCGGCGGCGCGCGCAGCCGGCAGGGCGCCGGGACCGATGGTGATCAGAAGGGCCGTCCCCGCCCGGGCCGCGAGCTCGCCGGTGCGGGCATGATCGGCCGCGGAGGAGGCCCCCAGCTCGAGCATCTCGGAGATCACCACGACGCGGCGCCGGTCGTCCGCCAGGGCGGGCAGAGCGGCCAGCGAGGCGGTCATGGAGTCGATATTGGCGTTGTAGGAGTCGTCGATCAGCAGGACGCTGCCGTCGCCGAACGGGACGTCGCTCACGTCCATGCGGTGCGGGCTCTCGATCCGGGCGCCCCCCAGCGCCCGGGCGACGTCCTCCGCGGGGGCCCCGGCGGCGATCGCGAGACCCGCGGCGGCCAGGGCGTTGGCGACGTTATGGGCGCCGGGCGGAGCCAGGCGCACGCGTCGGGGCTCGGCCAGGCCGGGGGCGTGCAGGTCGAATCCGGCCCGGGCGTCGCCCGACAGTCGCACGTCGGTGGCGCGCAGGTCGGCGGGCCCGCCGGACGCCGAGAAGGTCAGGACGCCGGCGGGGGCGAGCCGGGCCATGGCCGCGGCCCGCTCGTCATCGGCGTTGAGCACCGCGGTCCCGGTGGGGACCAGTCCGGAGACGATCTCGCTCTTGGCCGCCGCGACGCCGTCGACCGATCCGAATCCCTCCAGGTGGGCGTGACCGATCATGAGGACGGCGGCGGCGTCCAGCGGCGCGATCCTGGTGAGGTAGTCGATGTGCCCGGGGCCGGAGGCACCCATCTCCAGGACGAGGTAGCGGGTCGATTCGTCGGTCTCCAGCACGGTCAGGGGCAACCCGACCTCGTTGTTGAACGAGGCGATGGGCGCGACGGTGGGTCCTTGCGCGGCCAGGAGCTGGCGGGTGAGGTCCTTGGTGGTGGTCTTGCCCACCGACCCGGTCATGGCCACGACCGCGAGCGCATCGCCGCGGGCGGCGGCGCGCCCGCGCAGCTCGGCCAGGTGGCCGCGGGCGAGCTCGCCGAGCGCCTCGACGGTGTCGGGGACGACCAGGAGCGGGAACGCGTCCGGGTCGTGCCCCGCTGCGGCCAGGGAGGAGCGGGCGGTGTCGGGATCGCTCACCAGGGCGGCCGCGCCCCCGGCGGAGGCGACCTGACCGACGTGGGCGTGGCCATCGGTGCGCTCGCCGGCGATGGCGACGAACAGGGCGCCGGGACCGGCCTTGCGGGAGTCCGTGACGACACGGGTGACGGCCCGGGGATCGGCGGGCCCGTCGGCGCCGCCGACGAGTGCGCCGCCGCTGAGGGAGGAGATCCGGGGCAGGGAGCGGGGAATCATGCGGGTGTCACCGGCCCCCACTTGGCCTCGGCGGCCTGACGCATGACGGGCGCGTCGTTGTAGCGGATGAAGTCCCCCGCGACCTCCTGGAAGGGCTCATGGCCCTTGCCGGTGACGACGACGGTGTCCTGCGGCCCGCAGATCTCGACGCCGCGGCGCACGGCGTCGCCGCGCCACGTGGTGATCTCCTCGACGTCGGCCAGGTCGGGGCGCACCGAGCGCACCCCGGACAGGATGGCGTCGCGGATCGTCCGCGGGTCCTCACTGCGCGGGTTCTCATCGGTGACGATCAGGACGTCCGCCAGACGGGCCGCGACCTCGCCGAGCATGGGTCGTTTGCCGCGGTCCCGGTCGCCGTCGGAGCCGAAGACGACGATGAGGCGGCCGGGGGTGATCTGGCGGATGGCCTTGAGGGCCAGCTCCATGGCGTCGGGCGTGTGGGCGAAGTCCACGATGCAGGTGCCGCGCACCCCGTCGCGCCGGGTGATGCGCTGCATGCGCCCGGGGATGTTGTGGGCGGAGGCGAGGGCGGCCACGGCGGTCTCGGCGGGGACGCCCGCGCGCATGGTCATCACCAGCGCGAGGGCGGCGTTCTGGACGTTGACCAGTCCGGGCAGCGGGCAGGAGGCCTCGATGCGCTCGGAGTCGGGGCCGTGGAGGACGAAGGTGGTGGCGGAGTCGGTCATCGACACGGCGGCGTCGCCGACCCACCAGTCGGCGGGGGCGTCCCCGTCCCCGCCGCCGGGGTAGGCCCGCACGCGATCCACGGGGATGAGACCGGCCCGCTCGACGCGGTCGGCGAGCCGGGCCCCCCACTGGTCATCGACGCAGATGACGCCGCGACGGGCGTGCTCGGGGGCGAAGAGCCGGGCCTTGGCGTCGAGATAGCCCTGCATGGTCTTGTGGAAGTCGAGGTGGTCGCGCTGCAGGTTGGTGAAGCCGGCGACATCCACCACGGTGCCGTCGAGGCGGTGCAGGACGATCGCGTGGCTGGACGCCTCCAGGCTGGCCGCCCCCACGCCCTCCTCCACGGCCAGGGCCATCATCCGCGTCAGGACCGGCGCCTCCACGGTGGTGCGGGGCGACTCGATCGACAGCCCGCCCACGCGCAGCTCCACCGTCCCCGCGACCATGCACGCGCCCAGGTGGGCCGTCAGGATCGCGTCGTTGAAGTAGGAGGTCGTGGTCTTCCCGTTGGTGCCCGTGACCGCGGTGGTCGTCAGCCGCTCGGCGGGGTGGTGGTAGACCTCGGCCGACAGCGGACCGGCCACGGCGCGCGGGTCGTCCGTGATCAGCACGGGCACCTGCGGGCAGGAGTCGCGGACCATGGCCGCACCGGCGTCGTCGGTGAGGACCGCGGCGGCGCCGGCCGCGACCGCCTCGGGGGCGAACTCGGCGCCGTGATGGGCGAAGCCGGGCAGAGCGATGAACAGCTCGCCGCGGCGGACGTCCGAGGAATCGACGCTCGCTCCGCCCACGGCGAGCCCGTCGGGCGCATCGGCCCCGGCGGCGCGGAGCGCGAAGCGCGTAGCGAGGTCCCTCGCAGTGACCGGAGCGCTGTGGTGGGGGCGCAGCGCGGCAGCCGACTCGTACGCGTGGTTGCTCATGGTTCCTCAATCTATCGTGGCCGGAAAGTGACGGCTTCCGCCGTCGGAACGTGCAGGGGACCGCGCAGGTCGAAGGCTACGCCCTGGTCACGATCCACGTGACCGCCACGGGGTGCGCTCTCCCACACCGGGAGGGGCTCGCGTGTGGCGCGTCACGCCGCGACGCACGGCTAGCCGTGGCCCCCGGCGGCCTCGGCGGCGTGAGCGGCCTCGGCATCGGCCTGCGCGGCCGCCCGGGTCGCCACGACCGAGGGGTCGGGCGCGATCCCCAGGGAGTGCATCGTGGCGAGCGCGATCTTGCGGAACACCGGGGCCGAGACCGTGCCGCCGTACGTGTCCCGGGGCCGGTAGACGATGACGGCCACGGCGATGGCGGGGTCGCGCGCCGGCGTGAAGCCGACGAAGGAGGCGACCGTGCCGTCCTCGGTGAGGATCTCGGTGGTGCCGGTCTTGCCCGCCACCAGGTAGCCGTCGATCGAGGCCGCCTCCGCGGTGCCCCCCTCCTGGGTCACGCCGATGAGCATCTCCGTGAGTGCCGCGGCGGCGCTCTCGGAGATGACGCGGTCCCCCTCCGACTGCGACTGAGGGGTCCGCCCGCCCGCCGGGTCGATCCACGCGTCGATGACGCGCGGGGCCACGCGCACTCCCTTGTTGGCCACGGTCGCGAGCACCTGGACGGCCTGGAGCGCGGTCCCCGCGAAGCCCTGGCCGAACATGGTGGTGTAGTCGGTCCGATCGTCCCAATCGGCGGCGGCGCCGAGCATGCCGGCCGACTCGGCGGGCATCTCGATGCCGGTCAGGCTGCCGAAGCCGAATCGCTCGATATAGGAGTGACGCACCTCGCTCGACAGCCTCTCGCCGATCTGCACGGTGCCCACGTTGGAGGACTCGGCCAGCACCTGGGCGCTGGTGAGGCGCTGGACCCCGTGCTCATGGGAGTCGCGGAAGGTCTGCCCGGTGGAGGAGGTCCACGTGTAGGGGACGGTCCACGAGTCCTCGGGCCTCATCGCACCCTCCTCCAGCGCGGCGGCGAAGGTCATGACCTTGCCGACGCTGCCGGGCTCGAAGATCGCCTGAACGCTGCGGGCGGTGCGATCCGCCTCGGGAGTGGCCTCGACGTCGGCCGGGTCGACCGCGTTGGAGTCGGCCAGAACGAGCAGCTTGCCGGTGGCGGGCTCCATGACGACCACGCACCCCCAGTCGGCGCCCTGGGCCGTGACGACCTCGTCTATCGACTCCTGGGCGATGGCCTGCAGATCCGGGCTGATGGTGGTGCGCACCGTCGTCCCCGGGACCGCGTCGATCTCCTCCTGCTCGCCGGTGGGGATGATGGCCCCGGTCTTGCCGATCTCGACGCTGCCCTCGCCGTCGACGCCCATGAGCTGCTCGTTCTGGGTCAGCTCGAGGCCCGCGGAGCCGATGAGGAGGCGACCGTCGCCCTCGTAGGTGTACCCCAGCACGTTGCCCGCCACCGTCCCCGCGGGATAGGTGCGACGGGTGCGCTGGTCGGGCTCGACGCCCGGGATGCCGAGCGCCTTGATCTGCCGCCAGGTGTCCGGGGACACGGCCTCGGCGACGACGACGTAGGGGGAGTCCCCCACCATCGAGGCCCCGAGGTCCTGGGCGTTCACGCCCAGGACCTCGGCCATCTGCTTGGCGGCGGCGGCCGCGCCGTGGCCGATGACGACCTTCGTCTCCTCCCCGGTGGCGGGGTCCGTGCGGTCCTCGGTCCGCTCGTACTGGGCTATCTTGAGCTGGTTGACGCCGATGTCGTACGAGACGGCCGAGGACGCGAGAATCGTGCCGTCGCGCCCGAGGATGTCACCGCGCGGGGCGCGGTTGACCCAGGTGACGGTGCGCTCGGCCTTGGCCCTGGCGGCCAGCTCCGGACCGGAGACCATCTGGAGCCAGGCGGTGCGGCCGGCCAGGGAGGTGAACCCGGCGAGGCCCATGAGCTGAAGGGCCTGTCGGCGACTGGGATTCACGGAGTCCCTACTTGGAGTCGTCCGTGGCGGCGGCTCCGCCGGACAGGGTCGAGTCGGACAGGTCGACGACGCCTGGAGCCGCGGCCGGGACCATGCCCAGCTCGGAGGCCCGCGACGTGAGCGAGTCGGGGGAGGACGCCTCCTGGACGTCCGAGCGGACCGTCTCGATGTGGTCGTTCAGGACGTTGAGCTCGACCTGCGCGGCCTTCATCTTGTAGGCCGTGTCCGCCATCTTGGCGTTCAGGAGCATCGACGCCGCCAGCGCTCCCACCAGGATCGCGACGACCACCAGCAGGAACGGCATGGTGGCCCGGGCCGGGGCGACGCCCCGGACGACGTGGAGCCTGGGCCGCTCCCTGGACTGTCTGACCTGGTCGCGCGCCGTGGAGCGCCGACCGGATGGGGCGATGTCGTCGGTACGTGGACGGCGGACTCGAGCCGCTGCTGTACTCATCTGCCTCTCCTTCCTTGTGCGGGCGTTCTGGCGGGATGGGTGCGGGGTCCGGGGGCGGGCTCCGGTGCGGGGGCCTCGCGGGCGGGACGGATGCGGGTGGCGGCCCGCAGCCGCACGGATGCGCTGCGGGGGTTGTCGGCGAGCTCGTCGCCGTCGGCCCTGACCGCCCCGCGGGTGGCGTGCTCGAGGTAGGGCAGGGCCTCCCGGGGCACGAAGGGGAGCTCCCGGGGGACCGATGGGCGGGCCCCCGCGGCGAGCGCCCGCTTGACGACGCGGTCCTCCAGGCTCTGGTAGGACTCGATGACGACGCGGCCGCCGACGCGCACGGAGTTCAGCGCCCGGGGCACGGCGAGCTCGAGGAGCTCGAGCTCGCCGTTGACGGCCACGCGCAGGGCCTGGAAGGTCCGTTTGGCCGGGTGCCCGCCGGTGCGGCGGGCGGCCGCCGGCACGCAGGCGCGCACCAGATCCGCCAGGGCGTCGGTGGACTCGACCGGATCGCCCGCCTCGCGCCGGCGCACGATGGCCGCGGCGATGCGCGGGGCGAAGCGCTCCTCGCCGTACGTCCGCAGGATGCGAGCGAGCTCGTCCTCGTCGGCGCCGTCGAGGATGTCCTGCGCGGTGCACCCGCCGGACTGGTCCATGCGCATGTCGAGGGGCGCGCTGCGCGAGTACGAGAAGCCCCGCTCGACGCGATCGAGCTGGAGGGAGGAAACGCCGAGGTCCATGAGCACGGCGTCGACGGTCCCGTCCCGCCGTCCGGCCGCCTCGGCGGCCCGGCGCGCGACGGCATCGACGCGATCGTAGGTGGCGCGCTCCGCCCGGAAGCGCCCGCCGAAGCGGCTGAGACGGGATCTCGCCAGCGAGACCGCCTCGGGGTCCCGGTCGATCCCGACGACCATGAGGCTCTCGAAGCGCTCCAGCGCCGCCTCGCTGTGCCCGCCCATGCCGAGCGTGCAGTCGATCAGGAGCGGGCGGACGGGGGCGCCGGGCCCGGTCAGGGCCGGGGCGAGCAGGTCGAGACAGCGCCGAAGGAGGACGGGTGCGTGAAGATCGGCGATCTGCGCCGCGTCGAGCGCGGTGACGGGCCGAGCCGGCGGTGCGGCGCCGCGGGCGCGACCGGCGGAGTCGCCGTCGGCGGTCGTCCGGGTCTTGTTCACCGTCCCCTCCTTCCTGGTCGATCGTGCGGGGTCTGGATGGCGCGCGGGCGGATGCGGGCGGCCGAGCCGGCCCGGCTCCGTCCCGCCAGGACTCCTCCCGCGCGTTCCGGCGCCGGGGAAGTGACGTCGGACGCTGCGGCGGGCGGAGACCTCACGGGACGGGGCCGCATGGCGATGGAGCCGTGGGGCTCGGCAGCGATATGAGCGATATGCGGTTGTCCGCGCGGCCGTGGGACGCCGACTCAGAAGAAGCCGGGGATGATCTCCTCGGCCGTGTCGGCGAAGACCTGCTCCTGCGCGGCCAGATAGGTCTGCCAGGCCTCGGCGTCCCAGATCTCGACGCGGGCACCGGCGCCGATGACGGCCAGGTCCCGGCTCAGTCCGGCGTAGGCGCGCAGGGGCGCCGGCAGGGTGATTCGTCCCTGCTTGTCCGGGATCTGGGAGTCCGCGCCCGACAGCATGACGCGCACGTAGTCGCGCGCCTGCTTCTGGGCGAGAGGAGCCTCGCGCAGCTGGGCGTACATGCGCTCGAACTCCGCGGCGGTGAAGGCGTAGAGGCAGTGCTCCTGCCCCCGGGTGAGGACCACTCCCCCGGCCAGCTCATCCCGGAACTTCGCCGGGAGGATCAGCCGTCCCTTCTGGTCGAGACGGGGGGCGTGGGTGCCCAGGAACATCGGGCGTCCCTCCTTCCCCTCCTCGACGGTCCAGTGCGCCCCACAGTACTCCACTTCCCTCCTTTTTCTCCCACACCAGGCGTCGCATACGCGTCACGTTCCCACCTCCAAGGGCATGAACTCGCCGTTTTCCGCGGTGGAGAGAAGTGGAGGAGAGCGAGTCGGCGGTCGCGCCCCGGCGTGGCGCTCCGCCGCGAAAGCCGTCGTAACGAGCGCGGCGGAGAGTGCGGAAGAACATGAAACGGCACGAAAAAACCCCGTCACCGGGGTGGCGACGGGGCTCGAACGGCTCGGGTGGAGGGAAGTGGAGGAGGTCGGTCCTCAGTCAGTTCTCACTGCTGCGGCGCCGATCCCAGCGCTCGGACTGGCGGTCCATGAAGGACGGGCCCGCGGACGTCCCGCGGGAGCCGACGGACTCGGCCCGGGTGAGCATGAGGGTCACCCCCCACACCGCCACTCCGAAGCCCGCCACTCCCAGGAGGATGGAGACCAGCGAGTGGCCCACCGCGACGCCTCCAATCACGAAGGCCAGCCCCACGAGCACCAGAGCGACTCCCGCGCCCACGTGCCGCGGCGAGGCCCGTCGCCGGGACGCCTCCGCACGGCCCATGCTATGAGCCAACGACGGGTCCTCGACGTGTAGCTGCTCCTCCAGATCGCGCAGCACCTGTTGCTCACGCTCCGACAACGCCACAGCGCACCTCGCTTTCCCGAGTCTCGTGCTCCGGTGACGGGTGCCGCGGCGATCGGCCCGCACCGGCGCGGTTCCGGACGGTGCCAGGATAGGCGGTGAGCGTCATATCTGGGAAACCGGTACCGCCCATGAGTCCCGGGGTCCGGGGCTCCGCGAGCGGTCCCCTCCGCCGCACCCCGATCACTCCGGTTCCCGGATGGTCTCACGCGCGCCCGGTCCGACCCGTGCGCGACGACTCGGAGGCCCGGGCCGAGGCGCCCCCGGGCGCCTCCAGGAGACTGGCGGGGGCCAGGACGCCGGCGCCCCAGCGGCGGCGCACGGCGTCCGCGGCGCGCTCGGGCGCCCCGCGCCGGGGATCGTCGTCGAGCAGGAGCTGGACGCCGTCGTCGGCGCGGGCCAGGCCCTCGACCCTCACGCCCAGCAGTCGGAATCCGCCCCCGGGCGTGGGCAGTGCGTCGAAGAGCCTCTCGACGACCGCGAACAGGTCGCGCGCCAGGTCGGTCGGCGCGGTCAGGGTGCGCGAGCGGGTGACGGTGACGAAATCGGCGCCGCGCGCCTTGAGGACGACGACGCGCCCGCGCAGGTCTCCCGCGCGCAGGCGGGCGGCGCACTGGTGGGTCTGATCGAGCAGGACGCGCCGGGCGTGCGCGCGGTCGGTGATGGTCTCGAAGAAGGTCGACTCCGTGCCTACGGACTTCTCCTCGTGCTCCGGGGTCACGGGCCGGGGGTCGATGCCGTGGGAGAGGTCGTGCAGGTGACGGCCGGCGGCGGTCCCGAGGATCTTCTCCAGGCGCCGCACGTCGGTGGCGGCCAGGGTTCGCACGTCGCGGATCCCCCACCGCTGGAGGACCCGGGCGCTCTTGTCGCCCACGCCCCACAGCGCTCCCACCGGAAGGACGTCGAGGAAATCCCGGGTGGCGTCGGCCGGCACGAGGAGCAGTCCGTCGGGCTTGGCGTGGGAGGAGGCGAGCTTGGCCACGAACTTGGTGGCGGCGACGCCCACCGAGGCGGGCACGCCGATGCGTTCGCGGACCTCGGCGCGGATCCACCTGGCGATGGCGACCGGGGGGCCCATGCGCCGGCGCGCTCCTGAGACGTCGAGGAAGGCCTCGTCGACGCTGACCTTCTCCATCATCGGTGTGACCCGCCCGAGGATCTCCATCACCCGGCGCGAGACCCGGGAGTACAGGCCATGGCGCACCGGCAGGACGACCGCCTGGGGACAGCGCCGGTGCGCCTCGGCCATGGACATGGCCGAGGTCACCCCGTAGATGCGGGCCTCGTAGGAGGCGGCTGAGACGACGCCGCGCCCCGAGGCGCCTCCCACGATGACGGGCCGCCCGACGAGCTCGGGGTGCTCGAGGAGCTCGACCGAGGCGAAGAAGGCGTCCATGTCCACGTGGAGGATCGGTGCGCCCGAGTCGTCGTCGCCCCAGGAGCGGCGCGCGGCGCTTGCGCGAGGTGACCGACTCATCATCGCCTCCTGCCCTGTCCACTCATCCGTCCGCTCGGCTCGTGACGCGTTCGGCCCGTCGTCGGCTCAGTCCGGCTCCAGCCCGACCCTGGTCCGGCTCCGGGCCGTCCCGGCCGAATCCATCCGGTCGGACGGACACGCGTTCACGATACCGTGGACCTGTGACACCACCGCGGGGGGCCCGAGGATCCGCCGGGCGCAGAGGCGCCCGCGCGGGCGGGCGGACCGCCTCCCTGCGAGGGCTGCCGTCGGGACCGGTGCGCACATCCCTGGCGACCGCCGAGCTTCAGGTGCGCGACCGCGGGATCCTGCTCCTGCTGGACGGCGCGGAGTCGTCGTGGATCGATCCGCACGACCCCGCGCACCTGGACTTCGAGTACCTCCAGCAGATGGATGCGGCGCTCACGGCGCTGCGCGGCGGGGACGAGCCGGTGCGGGCCGTCCATCTGGGCGGGGCGGGGTGCGCACTGGCACGGGCCTGGGACGTCGCGCGGCCCGGCTCGGTCCAGCTCGCGGTGGAGGCCGACGTCGTCCTGGCTCAACGGGTGCGGGAGTGGTTCGATCTGCCGCGCGCACCGCGGCTGCGCATTCGCGTGGGGGACGCGGCCCGGGTGGTGCCGGGCCTGCGCGCGGGCGAGTGGGACGTCGTCGTGCGCGACGTGTTCCACGGCGGCGAGGTGCCCGCCGCGTGCCGCACGCCCGAGTTCGTCACCGCCTGCCGACGCGCTCTGGCCCCGGGCGGACTCTACCTGGCCAATGTGCCCGGCCCAGCCGACTCGGCCCGTCCGGCGGGCGCAGGCGGCGGGAATGGCCCGGCGGCCGGGTCGCGCCGGGCGGCCGCGGACGAGCTCGCCGTCGCACGGGAGGCGTTCGATGCGGTGATGGTGGTCGCCGACGCCGCAGTCGCCCGGGGCCGGCGGCGGGGCAACCTCGTGGTCGTCGCCCGTGACGCCCCCTTCACGGCCTCGGAGGCCGAGGCCGTCGAACGAGCCGTGCGCCGCCTGCCGCTGCCCGTGCGCACCTGGCGGGCCGGCGATCCGGCTCTGCCCTGACGGCCCTCGGAGCGCGGCCGCGGCGGGCCGACGGCCGATCGCCCCGTCCGGCCCCGGGCGGGGCGATCGGCTCAGAAACGAGCGGTGAGCGCGCCCGCGCGCAGACGGCGCCGCACTGCGGCGCCCGCCAGGGCGAGGCCGGTCATCCCGGCCAGCCACACCGCGAGCGTCGCGGCGAAGGCCAGCCGGAAATCCGCGGCACTGCGGTCCCCGCCAACGGCGTCCAGCACCAGGCCGACCAGCTCCACGGACAGGATCGTCGCCGTGAAGCCGCCCATGTTGACCACGCCCGTGCACGTGCCCCACCGGGCGGGCTCGTTGAAGGATCGGGCCGAGTCGAAGCCGATTCCGCTGAAGGGGGCCGTGAAGCCCAGCAGGATCGTGGCCGTCGCCGCGGCCGGCAGGGCCGCCGGCAGGGTCAGTCCGGCGCACCACGCGGCCAGCGCCACGACGCCCGTCGCACCGGCGATGGCGGAGCGGTGCGCGGGCAGCCGCCCGGACAGCGCCCCGGCCACCAGTGAGCCGACGACGCCGGCCGCCGTGCTGGCGGTCAGGAGCGCCGAGGCCACCGGAATCGGCAGCCTCAGGCCCTGGGTCATCCACGACATGCCCCACATGAGGACGATCACGGCCGTCGGGAACATACCCATCCAATGGGTGAAGAAGCCCAGCCACGTGCCCGGCTGGCGGGCGACGCGCCCCAGCGTCGCCCCGACGGGCTCGCGGCCGCCCGGGCGCGAGCCGCCGACGGCGCCGGGGGTCGGGTCGCGGATGACGGCCAGGGCGATCAGGGCGACGGCCAGGCCCAGGCCGCTCATCGCGGCGAAGGCCCTCTCCCACCCGCCGGCGCGCAGCACCGCGACGAAGGGCACGGCCGAGACCACCTGCCCGCACTGGCCGAACACGGAGACGATCTGGCTCATCATCGGCACCCGCCCCAGGGGGAACCACGCCGGTATCAGTCGCAGGGCGCCGATGAAGGCGGTGGCGTCCCCGGCTCCCACGAGGACGCGCGCCCCGATGGCCCAGGGCAGGGAGCCCGCCAGGGCCAGCAGCCCCTGGCCGATCGCCACGAGAAGGGCTCCGGCCACCAGCACCCGCCGCGGGCCGAAACGATCCAGCAGGAGTCCCACGGGCACCTGCGCCACCGCGTAGACGGCGAGCTGGAGCACGACGAAGACGGCGAGCACGCCCGACCGGCCGGCGAAGCGCTCCCCGGCCTGCGGAACCGCCACGGCGAAGCTGGTGCGCGCGGCGACCGCCATGACGTAGACGAGGGCAGCCGCCAGGAGGACGAGCCAGGCCCGGGCGCCGCCCAGAGACGGCGCGGAGCCTCTCCTCCCGCGCGCGGGAGGAGAGGACCGGCGCGGTGGGCGGGGCGCGCTCACGGCGCGGCCGTCCCGGCGCGCATGCGACTCAGCACCCGGTTCCCGGCCGCGGTCGGCGAACGACGCGGTGAAGGACGTGGCTCAGTCCTCTCGGCGGTCGTCGAGGTGCCATGCGCCCGGATCCGCCTCGGCGGCCTGGAGGAAGGCCTCGAGCCGGGCGCCGATCTCGTCCGCCGAGGGGACGTCCACGATCCGCGCGAGATCGGCGCTGCTCACCGGGGCGACTGCGTCGTACTGGGCCTCCAGGGCGCTGACGACGGCGGCGACCTCGGGCTGCCCGGCGGCCTCGGCGTCGATCTCCGCGCGATTGATGTTGGCGGCCGCCTCGAGGTCACCGACCGGCAGGGCCAGACCCGTGCTCTCCGAGACGGCGGCCAGCAGGGCCGCCGCCCCCGCCGGGTAGTCGTCGCGGGCGACGTAGTGGGGGATTCCGGCCGACAGGCCGCGCGAGTCGAGTCCGGCCTGCCCGAGTCGGAGCTCGAGGAACGCGCTCATGGAGCCCGGGACCTCCACCCGGCCGAAGAAGTCGGGCTGCTCGGGCAGCAGCTCGGGCCGGTTGCCGTGGTGGTGGACATAGGTGGGACGGGTGTGCGGAGTCGCCAGGGGCAGCCCGGTCATGCCCACGGCCCGGGACACGCCCATGGAGACCGCCAGGTGCGTGACCGCGCCGACGAACTCGTTCCAGCGGAAATCGGGCTCGGCCCCGTGGAGCACGAGCAGATCCTCGCCCTCGTCGTCCTGGAGGAGGTCCAGGACGAGCTCGGGCATGATCACGCTCTCATAGGTGTGAGTGGCGTAGGTCACGACGGGGCGGCGCGCCCGGTAGTCGATGAGGGTGTCGACGTCGAAGGTGGCCAGGCGCTCGTGGGGCAGGGTCATGAGAAGCTGCTCGATGGCGAGCGCGCCCGCGTGCCCGGCGTCCATGGCCCCGTCGAAGTGGTGCAGGAGCACACGCGGGGTCACGGGGTCCTCAGCCGGATGCTCAACGGTGTACAGCGGTCCCACTGCATCCTCCTCCCGCGCCCGAGGCGCTGCTCGTGTCTCGTCCCATCCGGGGCGACGGCCGCACGGCGTGCGCGCCGAGGGCGATCGCGCCGTCAGCGGGTGCAACGCCGAGTCCCGACGGCCTGTTCCCTCGGCTCCGGGGGCCTGCGCCACATCCGACACGGCGATCGTGTCACATCCTGGAGGTCTCCGTCGTCGACCGTCGTCGAACACGATCGGTCGGGAGAATAATGGAGCCCCTGCGAAACACGGTGCGCCCGACGGCTCGGCGGCCTCGAGCGCATCCGCATCCACCCACCGCTTCCAGTGAGGTCATGTGACTCAGTCCCACAGCACGCGCCCCTCCTCCACCGCCGCCGAGGCCCCTCGCGAGCGCGAGATCGCCTCCGAGCAGGTGATCGTCGATCTGGCCTACTCCGAGCTCGACCGCCAGCTGGCCGAGGCGAGGCGGTCCCTGGCGGCCACGGAGGCCCGCGGCGCGGCCGGCACCCACCAGTCCCGCGGGGAGAGGGACGCCTATGCCGTGCACTACACGGGCCTGATCTCCTCCCTGGAGGGGGTCGAGGACCGGCTCGTGTTCGGCCGGATGGACCTGAGCCCTCGGGCGGTCGCGGCGCAGGGCCGGGCCCCGGGCGGACCGGTCACCGACGCCGGCCGGCGGCACTACGTGGGGCGCACCGGGCTGCAGGACGCCCAGCACCGCGAGGTGGTCCTGGACTGGCGGGCCCCGTTGGCTCGGGCCTTCTACCAGGCGACCGCCTCGGATCCGATGGGCCTCGTGCGCCGGCGGCACATCGAGACCCGCGGGCGCATGGTCCTCGGCGTCGAGGACGAGCTCGTCGACGTCGGCGGCCTCGACGACCTGGAGGCGGCGCCGGGGGCACCGGAGGAGGGCGGGCGCCCGGCAGCCGCGGGCCTGCAGGGCGAGGGCGCTCTCATCGCGGCCATGAGCGCGGCCCGCGACGGGCGCATGAACGACATCGTGGCGACGATCCAGGCCGAGCAGGATCGGATCGTCACCTCCGACGGCACGGGAGTGCTCGTCGTCCAGGGCGGGCCCGGCACGGGCAAGACGGCTGTGGCGCTGCACCGGGTCGCCTACCTCTTCTACTCCGAGCGCGCGCGCCTGGAGCGCTCGGGCGTGCTCCTGGTGGGGCCCTCGCGCACCTTCCTCCGCTATGTGGAGCAGGTGCTGCCCTCGCTGGGCGAGACCGGCGTGGTCTCCACCACGCTGGCGGACCTGGTGCCCGGTGTGCGCGCCCGCGGTGCGGAGTCGGCCGAGACGGCCGAGGTGAAGTCCCGACCGGTGTGGGCCACGATCCTGCGCCGGGCGGTGCGCGACCTCCAGCGCGCGCCCGACTCGCCGCGCCCGATCACGGTGGAGGGGACGCGCCTGGAGCTGCGCCCCGCGGACGTGCGCGAGGCGATCAGTCGGGCCCGACGGTCGGACAGGCCCCACAACCTCGCGCGCGAGACATTCGTGCTATGGCTGCTGGAGCGCCTGACCGACCAGTTCGCCTCGGCCACCCACCAGGACGCCTCGGACGCCGACACGCGGGCCTGGATCCGCGAGGACATCCGCACCTCCCGCGACGCCCGTCGGGAGATCAACCTGTGCTGGATGCCCACGACGCCCGTCGGGCTCCTGGAGCGGCTGTGGGCGCGCCCGGCGCTGCTGGAGCGTCTGGCGCCCGAGCTCGACGCCGCGGACCGGGCGCTGGTCGAGCGCGCCGCGGGCGCCGAGCCGACGCCGGCCGATGTCCCGCTGATCGACGAGCTGGCCGAGCTGCTGGGGCCCAGCCAGGACGCCCAGGCCCGCCGAGCGCGCCTGGAGGCGCGGCGCCGCGAGGAGCTCGTCTCCTACGCGGCGCGGGCGATCGAGGCCCAGGACCTGGGCTCGGGCATGGTCGATGCCGAGATGCTGGCGGATCGCGTGGAGGACGCCGGCCCCTCACTGACCCTGGCGGAGCGCGCGCGAGCAGACCGGACGTGGACCTACGGGCACGTCGTGGTCGATGAGGCCCAGGAGCTCGGCGCCATGGCATGGCGCGCCCTGGCGAGGCGGTGCCCGGTGCGGTCCTTCACGGTGGTCGGCGACCTGGCGCAGTACTCGGGGCCGAGCGCCCCGCGCTCATGGGAGGACGTGCTGGCCGCCCTGGGGACGCGAGCACGGGAGGGCGGCCGGGGCCGCGGGAGGACCGCCTCGACGCCCCTGCGTCAGGAGGCGCTGACGGTGTGCTATCGCACCCCGGCCACCATCATGGCCGCGGCGGAGGACGTGGCGACGGCCCTGGGGCAGCCGCTGGTCTTCCCGGTCAGCTCGGTGCGCGACCTGGAGGACTGCCTGGTGATCGACGTCCTGCCGGGTTCCTCCGGTCCGGTCGGCCCCCTCGGGGCCGCGAGCGCGCGGGACAGGGGCACCGAGGACGCTGAGGCCGCCGAGAGCGCTGAGGAGGCCTGGGCGCGCGCGCTGCGCGCAGCGGTGCACGAGGAATCCGCCGCCCTGGACCGGAGCGTCGGCGCCGACGGAGGGCGGATCGCCGTCATCACCCCGCATCCGGGTCGGGACGTCGAGATCCTGCGGGACGACCCGGTGCTGGCGCAGGCGCTGGAGGCCCCCGGCGGAGACGTGCTGCGCAGCCGCCTGGCGGTGATGGCGCCGCGGCTGAGCAAGGGGCTGGAGTTCGACGTCGTCGTGCTGGTGGATCCCGCCGTCGTGGGCGAGATCAGTGCCGGGGATCTGTACGTGTCCATGACGCGTCCCACTCGCCGGCTGCGGGTGGTGTCCCGCGCGCCCCTGCCCGAGGGACTGCGGCGTCCTTGAGCGCCCCGAGAACCCCCGACGTGAGCGGGATGCCACAGGCGCCGCCGCCGCACTCGCCTGCGGACCTACGCAACCGTAGGTTACGGTTGCGTACGGTCGCACCATCGAGCCCCGGCCGCAGCCGGAGCATCCTCGAGGAAGGGGACACCGTGAGCAGGTCCGCCGCAGTTTCCGCGCCCGAGCCCCGGTCCGCCGGTGCCGCCGACGCCGTTGACGCCTCAGCGCACTATCTGCGCCCCCACTACGCCCCCGGCGTGCCCGGTGTCATCGCCCCGGTCGACGAGCCGCTCTCCCGCATGCTCGACGACGCCGCCCGTCGTTTCCCGGACCGGGTCGCGCTGGACTTCCTCGGGCGGGCCACCACCTACCGTCGACTCAGCGATCAGGTGGCCCGCGCCGCCGGGACCCTCAGGCGCCTGGGCGTGGGTCGCGGAGACGTGATCGGCGTCATCCTGCCCAACTGCCCGCAGCACGTCGTCATCGCCTACGCCGCCTGGCGCATAGGCGCCATCGTCGCCGAGCACAACCCGCTGGCGCCGGCCGCGCAGATCCGCGAGCAGATCGAGCTCCACCGCGGGCGCGTCGTCATCGCCTGGGAGAAGTCGCTGACCCGTCTGGTCCAGGCCGCCGGCTCGCTCGAGGAGGCCGGCATGGCCGGGCGGAGGGTCCTGGCGGTCGATCTGTCTCGCGGGCTGCCGTGGACCAGCCGGCTGGCCCTGAGGCTGCCCGTGGCCGCGGCCAGGTCCCAGCGCAGCGAGCTGCGAGGCAGGGTCCCGGCCGGGGTGGCGTCCTGGGACGACCTGGCGGCGGTCACGGCGCCGCTGCCCGACGGCCACCCGCTGCCGGACGTCGACGCGGTCGCCGTTCTGCTCTACACCGGCGGCACCACCGGCACGCCCAAGGCCGTGGCGCTCACGCACGCAAATGCCCGATCGAACGCCGAGATGTCACTGGCGTGGGCCTCTCAGACCTGCGAGGCCGGCGAGGAGACCTTCTACGCCGTCCTGCCCTTCTTCCACGCCTTCGGGCTGAGCCTGTCGCTCCTGTGCGCCGTGGGCCTGGCGGCCACCCAGGTGGTGCTGCCCAAGTTCAGCGCGGACATGGTCCTGACCGCCTGGAAGAGGCGCCCTGCGACGTTCTTCCCGGGCGTGCCCGTCATGTTCGACCGCATCGTCGCGCGCGCCGGAGCGACGGGGGCCGACCTGTCGAGCTGCAAGATCGCCGTGTGCGGCGCCGCCCCCAACCCCAGAGCGGTCGCCGAGGCCTGGGAGCGGGCCACGGGCGGGATCATCATCGAGGGCTACGGCATGACGGAGACCTCCCCCATCATCCTGGGCAACCCCATCTCCCCCGAGCGCCGCGCCGGCTCCCTGGGGGTGCCCTACCCATCGACCGACGTGCGCGTCATCGATCCCGAGGATCCCGAGCAGGAGATCGCCCCCGGTCAGGTCGGCGAGCTCGTCGTCCGCGGCCCTCAGGTCTTCGTCGGCTACTGGGAGAACCCCGAGGAGACCGAGGCCGTCATGCTGCCCGGCGGGTGGCTGCGCACCGGAGACCTGGTGCGTCAGGAGGAGGACGGTTTCTACGTCATCGCCGATCGTCGCAAGGAGCTCATCATCTCCGGCGGGTTCAACATCTACCCCACCGAGGTCGAGGCGGCCGTGCGCTCCATGCCGCAGGTCGAGGACGTCGCCGTCGTCGGACTGCCCGCCGAGAGCGGGAACGAGTCGGTGGTGGCCGCCATCCTGCCCAAGGAGGGACAGACCGTCACCCTGGAGCAGGTGCGCGAGTGGGCGGAGAAGACCCTGTCGCACTACGCCCTGCCCCGGCAGATCGCCATCCTGACCGAGATGCCGCGCTCCCAGATCGGCAAGGTGCTGCGCAGAGTGGTGCGCGAAGAGCTCCTGGCGGCCCGCGAGGTCGCCTCGGGGGCGGCCAGTGCAGCCGCCTCCGCATCGGCCAGCGCGGTCAGCGCGGCCGGCGCCATCGCCGAGCGCCTCGGGGAGGCGGGCGCCCGCGCGGGCACGAGACGCGGCGACCAGTCGGAGTCCCCATCGGCGCCCGCCTCCCCCGCGATGCCGTCCCCGGAGTCGTCCGGGGACCGCGAGGGGTCCGGGAGGACCGGCGACGACGGATGACCCCTCGCAGCGGCGACTCGAGGCCGGAGGATAACGCTCGCGCGAACGGGGCCGGGGACGCCGGGGACGCGGCCCTCTACCGGCGTCCGCACTACGCCCCCGGGGTGCCCGCCGTCATCGATGCGCCCGACGCACCGCTGAGCGAGTTGCTGGAGACCACCGCGCGGTTCTACGGCGAGCGCTGCGCCCTGGACTTCTTCGGGGCGACGCTGACCTACGCCGAGCTGCTCGAGGCCTCCGAGCGCGCCGCCCAGCTGCTGCGGGAGGCGGGGGTCGTGGCGGGCGACAGGGTGTCCATGCTCATGCCCAACTGCCCGCAGCACGTGATCGCCGTCTACGGGGCGCTGCGGCTCGGAGCGGTCGTCGCCGAGCACAACCCGCTGGCGCCCGCGCACGAGGTGCGCGACCAGCTCGACCGCCATGGAGCGCGCGTGGTCATCGCCTGGGAGAAGGGCGTCGAGCTGGTCCTGGACCCGGCCTCGACGGCCGCCGGCGGACCGGATTCCGCGGTGGACCCACTGGCCGGGCGCACGGTGTTCTCGGTGGACCTGTCCGCGGCGATGCCCGCCCGACTGCGCGCCGCCCTGCGCCTGCCGGTGGCCCGCGCCCGCCGAACGCGCTCGTCGATGAAGGCCCGTCGCCTCCCCGCCGGGGTGCGCTCCTGGGACAGGGAGGTCGCGGGCGCCCCTCGACTGCCCGCGTCGTGGCCCCGCCCGGGCGGGGACGATCTCGCCGTGCTGCTGCACACCGGCGGCACCACCGGCGCGCCCAAGGCCGCCATGCTCACGCACACGAACCTGCGGGCCAACGCCAACCAGGCCATCGCCTGGATGCATCTGCTCCACGAGGGCGCGGAGACCTTCCTGGCGCTGCTGCCCTTCTTCCACGCCTTCGGGCTGACCCTCAACCTGTTCTGCGCGGTGCAGAAGGCGGCGACGCAGGTGGTCCTGCCGCGGTTCTCCGTCGGCCAGGTGCTCGACGCCCATCGGCGACGTCCTCTCACCTTCTTCGTGGGGGTCCCGGTCATGTTCGAGCGGCTCCTGCGTGGTGCGCGCGAGAGAGGCGCCTCCCTGAGGTCGATGCGCTACGGCGTGTGCGGTGGCGCCCCCATGCCGGCCGCGGTGGGTGCCGAGTGGGAGGAGGCCACGGGCGGGTTCATCGTCGATGGCTACGGCATGACCGAGGCGAGCCCGATCATCGCGGGCACGCCCATGGGGCCGAGTCGGCGCCTGGGCGCGCTGGGGCTGCCCTTCCCCTCCACGGACGTGCGCCTGGTGGACCCGGACGACCCGGACCCGCGGCGGGAGGTCCCCGACGGCGAGCCGGGCGAGGTCCTCGTGCGCGGGCCGCAGGTCTTCGCCGGGTACTGGGACGACCCGCAGGCCACGGCGGCCGCGCTCCTCGACGGCGGATGGCTGCGCACCGGGGACATGGCGCGCCGCGAGGACTCGTTCCTGTGGATGGCCGATCGCAGGCGCGAGCTCATTCTGACCGGAGGTTTCAACGTCTACCCCTCCCAGGTGGAGGAGGCCATCCGGGACATGGACTCGGTAGCCGACGTCGCCGTGGTCGGGCTGGACGACGGGGCCAGTGGCGAGCTCGTGTGCGCCGCCGTCGTCCTGGACGCCGACGCGCCGGCGGACGCCGTCACACTGGAGTCGGTGCGCGCCCACGCCGAGCGGGTCCTCCCCCACTACGCGCTGCCCCGCCGCCTGGAGGTCCTCGACGAGATGCCGCGCAGCGCGATCGGCAAGGTGCTGCGGCGCGTCGTGCGCGAGCAGCTGGCAGGGCGCTGAGCCGCCGCCCCGTACGCGCCGAGGGGCATCCAGGTCATCACCTCGTGGTGAGCGCGGGACGAGGATGAGTGGGCGGGGACGGCGCGGCGAGGACGTTGGCGTCGAGCAGTCGCAGCGGCCTCAGAGAAGACCGCAGTCGTCCAGCACGCTCCGCAGCGCGGCGACGTCGTCGGCCTCGGCGCGCACCAGCGGCAGGCGCACGGCGGCGCTGGGGATGCGATCCTGGAGCAGCAGGGCCTCCTTGGCCATGACCGCGCCCTGACCCCCGCCCATGATCGCCTGCACCAGAGGACGGATGCGCCGGGCGACCGCTCGCGCCCCGGCGAGGTCCCCGGCGTCGACCTCCGTGATCATCTCGCGCCAGGAGTGGGCGTCGGCGTGCGCGACGACCGAGACCACGCCCGAGGCGCCGTGGGCCAGCCAGGCGAAGTTGAGGCCGTCGTCGCCCGAGTAGTGGGCCAGGCCGGTGGCCTCCATGCGCCGGAAGCCCTGCTCGACGTCGCCGGTGGCGTCCTTGACCGCCAGGACCCGCTCGTGCTCGGCCAGCCGGGCCAGGGTCTCATCGGTGATCCTCACGCCCGTGCGTCCGGGGATGTCGTAGATCATGACGGGCAGGTCGGTGGCCTCGACGATCGCCATGATGTGACGGTAGACGCCCTCCGCACTGGGGCGGTTGTAGTAGGGGGCGTTGATGAGCAGCCCCTGGGCGCCGGCCTCCTGGCTGCCCACGCCGATGCGCACCGCATGGGCGGTGTCGTTCGAGCCCGCGCCGGCCACCAGCATGGCGCGGCCCGCGAGCGCGTCCCCCACCTCGCGCAGCAGCGTCTGCTTCTCGGGCAGGTGAGTGGTGGGGGCCTCACCCGTGGTGCCGGCAAGCAGGATCATGTCCGCGCCGTCCTCGACGAGGGTGACGGCGAGGCTCTGGGCGGCCTCGACGTCGATCTCCCCCCGAGGAGTGAAGGGCGTGACCATGGCGACGCCGACGGAGCCGAAGGGACGAGTCGGAAGAGCGCTCATACCGGCAGTGTAACGGGGCCGCGATCCTGGCACCGGTCGTCTCGCCATGGTATTCGGAAGATGTTCGGAAGCGGAGCACGCCGGAGCGCGGCCGGACGGGGAACGGGGCGCCCCGACCGCCCCTCCGGCGATCCCGGACGACCCCGGAGCCCGGAGGGCGTCACGCCTCCGGCGCCACCGCCCTGTAGACGGCGCTCGCGTCCTCGCCGCCGTGGCCGAGCGCGTGCGCGCTCGCCAGCTGCATGAGCCCGGCGGCGCCCACCGGCGCGGGGATCCCGCGGCGGGCGGCCATGTCGACGGCCAGCCGGAGGTCCTTGAGGGCGAGGTCGATCCCGAAGCGGTTCTCGAAGTCACCGGCCGTCATCCACGGCAGCCGCACCTCGGCCTGGTACGACCAGCCGCCCGTGTCCCGCAGGGAGGCCTCGAAGGCCTCGTCGTCGACGCCGCAGGAGCGGCACAGCTCGTACCCCTCGGCGAGAACCGCCAGATTGGTCATCCCGATGAGGTTGGAGACGATCTTGAACGAGGCGGCGGCCTCGACCGTGCCCAGGTGGTGGACGGACTCGCCGATGCAGTCGAAGACCTCACCCAGGGCGGCGACGGCCTCCTCGTCCCCGCCCACGAAGAGCGGCAGGGTCCCGGCCTCCGCCTGGGCCGGCCCCTTGCCCAGCGGGCAGGCCACGAAGCGCCGCCCCTGGGACGCCGCGCCGTCGGCCAGTCGTCTGGCGGTCGCCGGATCGACCGTGGAGGTGTCCATCCAGATGGAGCCGGCGGGCGAGAGTCCCCTCCTGGCCTCATGCACGTCGAGGACCGTCTCCGGCAGCGGCAGACAGGTGATGACCAGATCCGCCCCGGCCAGCAGGTCCTCCATCCCGGTCGGCGCCACCGCCCCCGCCTCGACGCAGGCGGCGAGGGCGCCCCGGCTCCGGTTGCCCACCCGCACCTCGAACCTGCCGCTGCGCGCCAGGTTCCTGGCGATGCCGCCGCCCATGCGGCCCACGCCGATGCATGCGATCGTGCGAATCATCCTGATGCCCCTTTCCGCCCGCGAGCCTATCGAGCCCTTCCGGCCACCGATAGGCTCGCGGGCATGACGCCCTCCGCCTCCGTCTTCGACGCCGACCCCTCCTCCGGCCTGCCGGCCCGCGCGCGGGAGGAGCGAGGCGGGTCGTGCGCCCCCTCCGGCCCGGGCGACGAGAGCGCTCCCGACGACCGGAACGCATCCGGGCCCCGCTCGCACCCGATGGAGGAGAGCGGCATCGTGCGCGCGGCCGTGGAGACCGACCTGCCCGCCATGGGCGAGGTCCACGCGGCGACCATGCTCGCCTCCCTGGCCACCGGGCACGAGGGACCGCTTCCCGAGGACGTGCGCGCCATGGTCTCAGCCCCGGTGGTCGCCGCCGGGTGGGAGCCCGCGATCACCGCCCCTCCCAGTCGGGCCCACCACGTCCTCGTCGCGGCCCGGGACGGCGCCGTCGTCGGGCTGGCGGGGGTCGCTCCCACCGAGCTCACAACGGCCGTCGACGTCTCCGGCACCGTCGACGACATCGGTGCCACCGAGGCCGAGCGCCTCCGGGCGTCCGAGCCGGCGGCCGAGATCACGGCCCTCGGCGTCGCCCCCGCCCATCAGCGCCGCGGTCACGGCTCCCGGCTGCTCGCAGCGGCCGCGGACCTCGCCAGGCGGGACGGCGCCACGGTGCTCACGATGTGGGTCGTGCGTGGCGACGAGTCGCTGGCGCGGCTGCTCACCGGGGCGGGCTTGGAGCCGACCGGCTCCCACCGCGCGCTGCCGGTCGGAGGCGGCGTGACCGAGGACTGCTGGGCGGCACGTCTCTGACGGCTCCGACGGCCCATCAGCGATCCGGCGGCGCCTCGCGCCCCGCCCGCCCTCGGCAGGGGCGAGGCGGAACGGCCGGCCGGGCGGCGCGCCGCGACCCGGGCGGACCGGCGCTTCGGAGGTTCAGACGCCGAGGAGCCGGTCCAGGCCCACCGTGAGTCCCGGGCGCCCGCCGACCCGACGAACGGCGAGGAGGACGCCGGGCATGAAGCTGGCGCGGTCGAAGGAGTCGGTGCGGATGGTCAGCTGCTCGCCGGGGTTGCCGAGCACGACCTCCTCGTGGGCGGTGAGCCCCCGCAGGCGCACGGCGTGGACGTGGACGCCGTCGACGACGGCCCCGCGGGCACCGTCGGGGTCGGTCTGGGTGGCGTCCGGCACGGCGCCCAGGCCCGCCCCGGCACGGGCGGCGGCGATGCCCTGGGCGGTGGCGACCGCAGTGCCCGAGGGGGCGTCGACCTTGTTCGGGTGGTGGAGCTCGATGACCTCGGCGGACTCGAAGTAGGGGGCCGCCTTCGCGGCAAAGCTCATGGCCAGCACGGCGGACAGGGCGAAGTTCGGGGCGATGAGGACACTGCGGCCTGCGGCCTCGGGCCGGGCCAGGTGCTCGCGGACGCGCCCGTAGGACTCCTCGTTCCAGCCGGTGGTGCCCACGACGACGTCCACCCCGGCGTCGAGGAGGGCGTGGACATTGGCCTCGGTGACGCTGGGGACGGTGAAGTCCACGGCGACGTCTGCCCCGTTCAGGTGCTCGACGTCGAGGGCGCCCCCCACGTCCAGGCGGGCCACGAGCTCGAGGTCCTCGGCCTCCTGGACCGCCTGGCAGACGGTCGATCCCATGCGCCCGGCGGCGCCCACAACAGCTACGCGAATCGTCATGGCCCCACCCTAGCGACTCGCCCGTCCACCGCAGGGGCCGTCTTACCCGCCGTGCCCCAGCAGGCCTGGGCGGATGAGCTCCAGCCAGCGCCGACGGACCTCAACAGAACCGTCACCGGGGTAGAAGACCATGAGGATGTAGAGGTCGGAGACGGTGAGGTCGGAGCGCAGCCGCCCGCTCGCCCGCCCCGCCTCGATGAGGCGCTCCAGCGCCTCGATGGCGCGGGTCTCCGGCTCGGAGTACTCCACCTGCGCGCCCAGCGCCTGAGCGACGGCCTTGGCGGCATGGCTCCTGGAGATCATCTCCAGGGCCCGCTCCAGGAACTCCAGGAGCTCCTGGGCGGCGTCGGCCCGTCCGGCCTCGACGCGCGCCCAGGCGTCCTGAGCGTCATCGGCCAGGGCCTCGACGTACTCGTTGACGACCGCCGCGAGCAGGTCCGCCTTGTTGGGGAAGTGCCGGTAGAGCGTGCCCACAGCGACGCCGGCCGCCCGAGCGATCTCCCCCATGGCGACCTCAGTCCCCTGCTCGGTGACCAGCTGCCTGGCGGCCTCCAGGATGGAGGTCCGGTTGCGCACCGCGTCGGCGCGCCTCGGCGACGTCCCCGGCGACGTCCCGGTCGCCGCCGCCTCCGTCGCAGCGGTCGCGACCCGCCCGACCTCGCCACAGCGACCCCGCCCGGCCGCGTCGTCCGTTGCCCGAGTCATGCCTGTGCGCCTCCCCCGTCCTGCTCCGCACCGTGCCGAGCATCTCAGTTGCACGAATGTGAATCTAGGTTCACGATAGTGCCTGAACATCGATTCATGTTAGTGAGAGGACACCTCAGACGATGACCACCACCACGCCTAACCAAGCCACCACCGCCAAGAGCTCTCCCACGAGCTCGGCGGACCACGGCGCGACCCGTACCGCGCTCGTCACCGGAGCCTCCTCCGGCATCGGCGAGGACACCGCCCGCAGGCTCCAGGCGCTGGGCTGCATCGTCTACGGCGCGGCCCGCCGCACCGACCGTCTCCAGGCCCTGGCCGCCGACGGCATCCGCCCGCTGTCCATGGACGTCACCGACGACGCCTCCATGACCGCCGGTGCGAACCGCATCCTGGAGGAGACCGGCCGCATCGACATCCTGGTCAACAACGCCGGCTACGGCTCCTACGGGGCCATCGAGGACGTCCCGATCGACGAGGCCCGCCGCCAGTTCGAGGTCAACGTCTTCGGTCTGGGCCGCCTCACCCAGCTGGTGACCCCGCACATGCGCGCCCAGGGCTCGGGCACCATCATCAATATCTCCTCCATGGGCGGGAGACTGACCACACCGCTGGGCGGCTGGTACCACGCCACCAAGTACGCCGTCGAGGCCCTGAGCGACGCGCTGCGCATGGAGCTGCGTCCCTTCGGCATCGACGTCGTCGTGGTCGAGCCCGGCGCGATCCGCACCGCATGGTGGCCGATCGCCGCCGACCATCTGGAGGCCACGGCCGAGGGCAGCGCCTACGCCGACCAGATCAGGGCGGTGGCCGGAGCCATGCGCAGCGAGTCGTACCAGCGGCGCTACTCCCCGCCCGCGGTCATCGCCCGCACCATCGGAAAGATCGTCACTGCCCGCCACCCCCGTACCCGCTACGCGGTGGGCTTCATGGCCAAGCCGCTCATCGCCGCGCGCCGGGTCCTGCCCGACCGCGCCTTCGACCAGCTCATCGGCGCCGCCTTCGGCTTCCTGCGCTGACTCAGGACCTGACTGAGAGGCCGTTTGGGAACTGGGGTGTGTTGGTCGTTGAGAGGGTGAAGGCTCCTGGTAGCCAGGTGGTTGTCACACTGCCCGGAAGCCGAGGGAGCCCTTCGGATGCCATCCGCGCTATAACTGCTCGTGCTTGTCATGTCCGGATCACTCCCAGGTGCTCAAGGACCTGGCCACCCGCGCCTGGTGCCTGATCGTGGCCCTGACCTGCGACATCCTCGCCTTCTGCCAGACACTGGCGCTTGCCCGCACCCCGGCCCGAAAGTGGGAGCCCAGGGCCCTGCGCCTGCTGAGCATCCCCGCCGTCATCGCCCGCCACGCCCGACGCACCGTGCTGCGCTACAAGGCCCACCACCCCCTTCACCAGCCTCCTTGTCACCGGGCTCAGGCACCTGCGGGCCCTATCAGCCCCATAGGCACGCGGCCCCGTCCCATACCCGCCCCACAACACTGAAGGAAGAACCCCTCCGGTCCCCAGGACAGGCCCGACCACCGCGGCCCGACACGCGGCAGGCCGTCACACCCACGTGCCACAATCAGACCCACCACACCGGCAACGACGCCACCCCAGCCCCACCCAACCACCCCATGAAAGATCGAGGCCAGTGCCACGAGGCCGACGCCAAGCAGCAAGTCGCTGGAACCCGACGACCTGCCGCGCCTGCGCATGTGTGCCCGCATCTTCGGCACGGATGCGGTGGCGAAGAACCAGGCCGCCTACCTCAACGCCCGCCCGCATCGGAACGTTGAGGACGCGACCCGCACAGCAAACCGAGCCCACGCCGAAATCGAGGCATTACGCGCACTCACCCCCACCGAGGCACTTCGACGCATCAAGCAGTCCCGTGCCATCGAGCAGACGCAGCGCGATGCCACCGACCGTGCTGTCGAGGAACGTCACCGCCAACTCCAATCCTCGCACGCCCTGACTCAAGACCGCGGCCCACGCTATGGCGGGCCGTCCCTGGACAGGTGACCGCAGCACCAGCGTGCTCGTAGATTCCGAACCCATAGGTGCATAGTCATCTAGGTGTGCAGTAGAGTATATGGCATGGAGTTGAAGCACGCGATCCTCGGGCTGCTGTCGATCCGTTCCGCGAGTGGTTACGACCTGGCACGTGCGTTCGCAGGTTCGGTGGCGCACTTCTGGCACGCCGACCGGTCGCAGATCTATCGGACGCTGGACCGGCTGAGCGGGGCGGGGGCGATCACGACAGCGGTGGTGCGACAGGACGGCAAGCCCGACCGCAAGGTGCACTCCCTGACCGACGCCGGGCGCGCGGAGCTGATGGACTGGCTGTCGTCTCCGGTAGAGGAGGACCTTCCCAAGGAGCCGTTCCTCGCCCGGCTGTTCTTTGCCGCCCTGATCGGCCGGGAAGGGGTGGAGAGGATGCTTGATGAGCGGGAGCGTCAGATGAACGAGGCGTTGACCACGTTGTCCTCGATCACGATCAGGTCCGATGACCTGATGGGGCTGTTGCAGACGGCGACCCTGCGCAATGGCCTGGTCCACGCCGAGGCCGAACGGGAGTGGCTGCGCGAGACGCGCCAGCTGCTCGGACTCGCCGAGCCGACCGAGAACTCTCAGGAGTGACCGTGACCAGGAAGAGCCCTACCAGCACGTACCCGGCCGAGCACGGCCCACGATCTGAGGAGCGAATGATGGATACCGCGACTCCGCCTCTGGCTGTCGATGCCCGGCACCTGGTCAAGCGGTACAAGACGGCGGTTGACGGCATCGACCTGCAGCTCCGCGCGGGGGAGACCTTCGGTCTGCTGGGCACGAACGGTGCCGGTAAGACCACGACCGTGGAGATGCTGGCAGGTCTCCGCCGGCCCACCCAGGGCAGCGTCCGGGTCTTGGGGCTGAATCCGTTCAGCGACCTCATGCGGTTCTTGATCCTCGGCATCCTGCTGGATGGGCCGCTCTCGCTCTACGACATGCGCAAACAGTTCGCTGCGGGCATCTCGCTGTTCTACACCGCCAGTTCCGGGAGTATCCAGCGCGCGCTCGGGCAACTGGAGTCGCATGGGTGGGTGACGATCCTCGACGCCGACGACTCTCGTCGGCGCAAGAAGGTCTACGTCGTCAACGATGCCGGCCAGCAGGCGTGGCGCGAGTGGATGCACGCGCCGGTCACCGCCTCCGATGCCGGGCCGACGATGCTCGCGAAGGTCTGCTTGCTCGGACGGCTTCCCGCAGCCGACCGGCGCGCGTGCGTGCGTCGCGGTGCTGCGCGGGAGGATCGCGGCGGATGCCGATCGGCTCGCCTCGTTGGCAGCGGAACTCGATGCTACAGAGGTCTCGGACGACGTCCAGCAGGTCTACCACTAACGGCGGGCGACCCTGGACCACGGCATCCTCGCGCATGTGCTCGCAATGCAGTGGCTCGATGAGAGGAAACCGCATGACCGCCATCGCTCTTGTCGTCGCGCTCGCGCTGCTGGCGGCGCTCGCCGTCATGCAGATCCTCGCCGCGTCGGGCCTCCCCTTAGGTCATTTCGGGTGGGGCGGCCAGCACCGCGTTCTGCCGCGCGGGCTCCGCGTCGCCAGTGCGGCGTCGGTGCTGGTGTACGCGGGGTTGGCGGCCCTGCTGCTCAGCCGTGCGGGCGTTCTCCCGGCCGGAGACAGTGCAGCGGTGATCGTCTTGACCTGGGTGATGTTCGCGTTCTTCGCCGCGAGCGTGGCGCTCAACGCGATCTCGCGCAGCCCCGCCGAACGCTGGACGATGACACCGGCCAGCCTCCTGCTGGCAGCAGCAACGCTCGTCATCGCCCTGGGCGGAGGGTAACGATGTGCTCGTAGTGGCCTCGCTGTATGGGCGTCCATCCAGATGAATCGAGGCGTTCGGCGTCTTGTGGGGAGAGGGCGCGTGTGGTCAGTCTGTGCGAACGAGGCTGAGGTCGTCGGGGTCTGGGCTGAAGATCTCCTCGATCGGTGCATCGAACACTGCCGACAACCGCATGGCGATCTATCAGCGTCGGCTCGTATCGACCGTTCTCTAGTGAGACGATCGTCTGCCGTGACACGTTGATACGTTCGGCGAGGTCGGCTTGGCTCCAGCGGCGCTCGGCACACAGCACGGGGAGACGATTGGCGATCATCCTTCCTCACCGCCGCGGAGCCGCCATGCGAACGCGATCATCCGGACGAGGGCGGTCGCGGCTGCGGGCGCCGCGGCGATCATCCTCGGCAGGCCCGCGAACGCTTCGAGGAGCGCGTAGGCGAACCCGGCCATGACGATCACGAGGACCGCGATCATGGACGCCCGCGCCGCGTCCTGGCGCTCCACCCCCTCGGTGTCAGTGCGCAGCAGGCCACGCACTGTTGTGCCTATGAAGAGAAGCAACCCAAGGATCGAGGCTACGGCGAGACCCCATCCCGCATCCCGCCCATGCGGGCAAAACGTCGAGTGCGTAGAGCACACCGCCGATGACCGCGCCTGCGAAGAACACGACCGATCCCCCGACTACTGCGAACCATTCCCGAACACTGAACTTGAACATGGCTCCAAAGTGTCAAGCACGCTTGTCTATGAGACAAGCGTGCTTATCACTATGACCAGCACGCTGGTCATGCGGGCGCTGGAGCCGTTGCCGCACGGACTGCCACTCGCCTGTTCGGCCGGGGGCAAGAGTTCATCTTCCACGCCGGTCCTCAGGTGCTGTCACCGCGTCTTCGCCCACACCGTGCCCCGGTGAACCCCAAACTGACGTGCCAGCGCGGTCACGCCGTTCCCTTGCGCGCGGGCTGTTCGCATAGCGCGGGTGAGTCCCTTATGTGGTGGCAATTCCCGCGCTGGTCCCTGAGGCGGTGTAGGCGCACGAGGGGGCATCGTGGGAGCCCGTGTGTTCACGACCAGGATTCACCAAGGAGTACCCACGATGCCCGAGAACAAGTCTGCCGTGCCCCGCGCTGATTCAGGAAGTCCTGGCCGACCCCGACCTGGCCCATGACGACGTCCTTGCGTCGTCTGCTTCAGGCCGGGCTGCAGGACCTTGTGGACGCCGAGGCCACCGCGGTGATCGGCGCCGGCCGCTACGAGCGCACCCAGGACCGGCGCACACGGCGCAACGGGAGGCGTCCCAAGAGGCTGGCCACCACGGCCGGGGAGGTGGACCTGGCCATCCCCAAGCTGCGGCAGGGATCGTTCTTCCCGTCCCTGCTGTCACCGCGCAAACGGGTCGACAAGGCCCTGTACGCCGTGATCTGCTCAGCCTGGATCGAGGGAGGGGGGTCTCGACCCGCAAGGTCGATGACCTGGTCAAGGCCCTGGGCAACGAGTCCGGTACCTCCAGATCCACCGTCTCAAGGATCTGCAAGGACATCGGCGAGGGAGTCGCGGAGTTTCTGCCCCGGCCACTGGACCACACCTGGTTCCCCTACCTGTTCGTGGACGCCACCTACCTCGACGTACGCCTGGGCCACCGGGTGGTCTGCCAGGCCCTGGTGGTCGCCACCGGGGTTTCAGCCCAAGGACGTCGCGAGATCCTGGGCATGGCTCTCGGCGACGCCGAGACCACCGACTTTTGGACGCCCTTCCTGCGGTCCCTGCGCCAGCGGGGACTGAGGGTCACCACCGACCAGGCCCCCGAGGGGGTCGTGCTGGTCACCAGCGACGCCCACGCCGGTATCCGCTCCGCGGTCAAGGCGATCCTGCCCGGCGCCGCCTGGCAGCGCTGCACCGCGTTTGCGGCCCTCCCCAAACAGCACTGGCCCAAGATCTGGTCCAACAACCCCATCGAGCGCCTCAACCGCGAGGTCAAGCGCCGCGCCGACGTCGTGCAGGTCTTCCCCGACCGGCAGTCCGTCACCCGCCTGATCGGCGCCGTCCTGCTCGAGCAGCACGAAGAGTGGCAGTACGGCGAACGCCGCTACCTGTCCGAAGCCTCCCTCAGAAACCTCACCCACACACTCTCCCACGACCAGCACGCCCTAACCGACCACAGCACCATCATCCTCAACCCCTAACCACAACTACACCACACCAAAAGACTTGACCGCGCCTCGCTCCGCACGGACTGTCGAGGCCGCTTCTTAACCAGCCTCGGGCGCGCCCCCGGCCCACGGGCTCCACGTCACTCGTCCATCAGCCTGTCTGAAAGCCTGCACGACAAGGATGTGGATGCCTCCGCCGACGCAGTTCTCTCGCGACGACGTCGGCACCCCTACGGCGACGGCTGCCGCAGCGTGACACATACTCCCACCCGATTAGGCCCTGGGGCCGACGAGGACGCGGGCGCGGGCGTGTCCCGCCAGCCAGGCGGCCATCTCACGCACCTCCTCGGCAGTGACGGCGCTCAGGCGCCGCAGGTTCTCCTCCATGGAGCGCAGGCGGCCGGTGACGACCTCGCCGCGGCCCAGGCGCCCCATGCGCGCAAGGGAGTCCTCTCCCCCGAGCACCATGGCGCCGCGCAGCTGGCCGCGGGCGCGCCGCAACTCGCGCTCACTCACGCCGTCGGCCGCGAGCCTCTCGAACTCCCCGACCATGACAGCGCACACCTCGTCCACGTTGCTCGGGGCGCAGCCGGCGTAGAGCCCGAAGGCCCCGGCACCGGCGTGGGAGACGTCGAAGGCGTAGGTGGTGTAGGCCAGGCCGCGCTTCTCGCGCACCTCCTGGAACAGACGAGAGGACATGCCTCCGCCCAGGATGGTGGTGAGCACGCTCATCGCCCAGCGCCTCTCGTCGAGCACGGCGATGCCCTGGCAGGTCAGGTACAGGTGGGTCTGCTCGCCCTCACGGGAGACGGTGATGTCGTGGACGTCCAGCGGCGTGAAGGGCTCGACCTCGAAACGGCGCTCCCGGGGGGCGGCGTCGGCCGAGGCATCCCACCCGGCGGCGGCCAGATCGGCGGCCACCCGCTCGCAGACCTCGTCGTGGTCCACGGCGCCGGCAGCCGCCACCACGAGGGAGTCGGAGGCGTAGGTGCGCCTGTAGTGCTCCCACACGGCGTCGCGCGGCACGGCGATGACAGTCTCGTTGGTGCCGCCGATGGGCCGGCCCAGCGGCGTGTCCTCGCCGAAGGCGGCACGGGCGAATGCCTCCTGGGCGACGTCGGCCGGGTCGTCGGCGGCGTCGGCGAGCTCGGAGACGATGACGCCGCGCTCGGTCTCAACGTCGGTCGGTTCCAGGAGGGAGGAGGTCACCATGTCGGCGAGTACATCGAGTGCCTCCATGGCGTCGGGGGCGAGCACGCGGGCGTAGTAGGAGGTGTGCTCCTTGGAGGTGGCGGCGTTGGACTCGCCGCCGATCATGTCGAAGGCCTCGGCGATGTCGTGGGCGTCGCGCGTGGCGGTGCCCTTGAACAGCAGGTGCTCCAGGAAGTGGGTGGAGCCCTCCTGGCCCGCGGCCTCATCACGGGACCCGACGCCGAACCACATGCCGATCGACGCCGAGCGCAGACCCGGCACGGACTCGGTGATGACGCGCACACCACCGGGCAGAATCGAACGGCGCAGCACGGCGCTGTCGTCGGTCAAGCGCAACTCGGTGCCGGGAGCGCCCGCAGTACCGCGCAGGAGATCGGCCTCGGCGTAGCTGGTGGCCCTGCTCCCGAGGGCGCCAGCGGTGGAGGGGGACGGGTTGGTCACCGGATGAGCCTAACGGGCCCGGCGCCGTCACCGGTACCGGGGCGGAGCCCCCTCACCGACGGGGTGGCGCCCCGCCGCCCCACCGGGCACGCGGACGGGCGCGACGTGCTCTCCCGGCGCCCCGGACCGATCTCGACGCGGAACTCGACCGATCTCGACGGAGGAGACGGGGCGGCGGGGCCGGGCCGCCTCGCAGCGTCCCGGCCCCGCCGGCATCAGCGCGCGGTCGCCCGTCGCTCACTCCTCCTCGGAGGACTCGACCGTGCGGGTGCGGCGCCGTCGCGGGCGGCGCTCACGACGCTCGCCATCGCCGTCCGAGCGCTCGGTGCGCTCGGCGCGCTCGCGACGCGGGCGACGCTCGCGACGCTCCCCACTCCCGCCGCCGGAGTGCGAGTGCGCCGCCTTGTTCTCGGCCTCGGCGGCCAGCTGCTCGTCGGACAGGACGGCGTGCAGACTCAGCTTGCCGCGCTGGTCGATCTCGGCCAGCTCGACCTGAACCTTGTCGCCGACGCCCAGGACGTCCTCCACGTTCTCCACGCGCTTGCCGCCCACCAGACGGCGGATCTGCGAGACGTGCAGCAGACCGTCCTTGCCCGGGGTCAGGGAGACGAAGGCGCCGAAGGTCGTCGTCTTGACGACGGTGCCCACGAAGCGCTCGCCGATCTCCGGCATCTGCGGGTTGGCGATGGCGTTGACGGCGTCACGGGCGGCCTCGGCGGACGGGCCGTCGGAGGCGCCGATGTAGACGGTGCCGTCGTCCTCCACCGTGAGGTCCGCGCCGGTGTCCTCCTGGATCTGGTTGATCATCTTGCCCTTGGGGCCGATGACCTCGCCGATCTTGTCCACGGGGATGCGCACGGCCAGGACGCGCGGCGCGGTCGATGCCATCTCGTCGGGGCCGTCGATGGCCTGAGCCAGGACGTCGAGGATGAACAGACGGGCGTCACGGGCCTGCCCGAGCGCGCCGGCGAGGATCTCCGAGGGCAGCCCGTCGAGCTTGGTGTCGAGCTGGAGGGCCGTGATGAAGTCACGGGTGCCGGCGACCTTGAAGTCCATGTCGCCGAAGGCGTCCTCCGATCCGAGGATGTCGGTCAGCGTGGCCCACGTGGTCTCGCCGTCGATCTCCTCGTGCATGAGGCCCATGGCGATGCCCGCCACCGGGGCGCGCAGCGGCACGCCCGCGTTGAGCAGCGACAGCGTCGAGGCGCACACGGAGCCCATGGACGTCGACCCGTTGGAGCCGAGGGCCTCGGAGACCTGGCGGATGGCGTAGGGGAAGTCGTCGCGGCTGGGCAGCACCGGCACGAGCGCGCGCTCGGCCAGGGCCCCGTGGCCGATCTCGCGGCGCTTGGGAGCGCCCACCCGACCGGTCTCACCGGTGGAGAAGGGCGGGAAGACGTACTGGTGCATGTAGCGCTTGTGCGTGATCGGGGAGAGGTCGTCGATCTGCTGCTCCATGCGCAGCATGTTGAGCGTGGTGACGCCCAGGATCTGGGTCTCGCCGCGCTCGAAGACGGCCGACCCGTGAACGCGGGGCAGAACCTCCACCTCGGCCGCCAGCGTGCGGATGTCCTTCGTGCCGCGGCCGTCCATGCGCACGCCCTCGGTCAGGGTGCGGTGACGCACCAGCTTCTTGGTCACGGACCTGAAGGCGGCCTTGAGCGCCTTGGCGTCCTCCTCGGCCCCGAACCGCTCGGCCAGCTCGGCGAGGACCCCCTCGCGCACGGCGTCGATGGCCTGGTCGCGGGCCTGCTTGCCCTCGGTGGCGATGGCGCCGGCCAGATCGTGCGTCTCCGCGGCCCTCTCCACGGCGTCGTACTGCTCGTCGGTGTAGTCCAGGTAGAGCGGGAACTCGGCGGTGGGCTTCGAGGCGCGGGCGGCGACCTCCATCTGAGCCTCGCACAGCGCCTTGATGTGCGGCTTGGCGGCCTCCAGGGCCTCGGCGACGACGGCCTCGGTGGGGGCCGTGGCACCGGTGGCGATGAGGTTCCAGGCGTTCTCGGTGGCACCGGCCTCGACCATCATGATGGCGACGTCGCCGGACTCCAGGACCCGGCCCGCCACCACCATGTTGAAGGTAGCGCGCTCGAGCTCGGAGTAGCGGGGGAAGGCCACCCACTGGCCGTCGATGAGGGCCAGGCGGGTGCCCGCGACGGGCCCCGAGAAGGGTAGGCCCGCGATCTGGGTGGACATGGAGGCCGCGTTGATGGCCAGGACGTCGTAGGCGTCGTCGGGATCGATGGCCAGGATCGTCTCGATGACCTGGACCTCGTTGCGCAGCCCCTTGACGAAGGAGGGGCGCAGCGGGCGGTCGATGAGTCGGCAGGCGAGGATGGCGGAAGTGCCGGCTCGGCCCTCGCGGCGGAAGAAGGATCCGGGGATGCGCCCGGCGGCGTACTGGCGCTCCTCCACGTCGACGGTGAGCGGGAAGAAGTCGAACTGGTCCTTGGGGTGCTTGCCCACGGTCGTGGCGGACAGGATGGCCGTCTCGCCGTCGAGATAGGCCATGGCGCTTCCGGCCGCCTGCTTGGCGAGGCGGCCGGTCTCGAAGCGGACCACGCGCTTGCCGAAGGCACCGTTGTCGATCACTGCCTCGGCGGCGGTGACCTCGGGGTCGTCAATGAACATCTGCGATGCGTCTCTTTCTCAGGTTTCCTCTGGGGCCGGAGCGCGGTCTTCGATCGAGGCCCACGGAACAGAGCAGTCGCGCCGCGACCGACGCGCGCCGTTCCGGAGGCCACCACCGAAAACCGACGGCTCCTGCCGTCCGGGGCCGGGCTTGTCCCCGGGTCCCGGGCCCGCGCCGATGAGGCGGCGTCGCTCCGACGCCGGTCCTTGCCGGTCCTCAGCATGCATCCGACCCGGGAATCACGGGCGCGCGCACACGTGCGGGCGCGATGATCCTACCGTGGAGGTGTCGGCCTCAACGCGTCCCCGCCCCCGTGTCGGCGTGAGATGGGACGCGCGACGCGCCCCACGAGTCCCCGGAGGGCCGGGGCCCGCGGGGCCCGCCCGAGGCTCTCGTCCCGCGGCCCGCGCCCGGGGTGAGGGCGGCGGCAGCGGCGGCGGGCGAGTGCCGTCCCGCGGCCCGCGCCCGGGGCCGGCAGGCCACCGCGCCGTCGCGCGGGCGAGGCGCAGCGCCCACGCGCCGCGTCCGGCACCCCGGCACCCCGGCACCAGGGACCTTCGGGCCTGCCCCCCGGGCCGCCTCGCATGTGATCGTGGACATGCCGGATGGGCGCCGCCGTCACGACCGCACCGACTCGCGGCGACTCGCACCGGCCGCACCGATCACGCCGGACCGCACCGGCACCGTCCGTTCGAGGAGCACCCGTCATGACCCACCGCATGATCTTCAACCAGACCGGCCACTTCGGCCGCGGCGCCGTCTCCGCCATCCCCGCGGAGATCACCGGCCGGGGCCTGAGCAGGGCCTTCATCGTCACCGACCCGGTCCTGGCGGGCAATGGGACGGCGACCCGCATCACCGACCTCCTCGACGGCGCCGGCATCGGCTGGGATCTCTTCTCCGACGTCGTCCCCAACCCGCCCATCGAGAAGGTCCAGGCGGGTCTGGCCGCCTTCCGCGCATCCGGCGCCGAGATCCTCATCGGCCTGGGCGGCGGGTCCCCGCAGGACACCTGCAAGGCCATCTCGGTCATCGCCACCAACCCCGAGTTCGAGGACGTCCTGAGCCTGGAGGGCGTGTCGCCCACGAAGAACCCGGGCGTGCCGATCATCGGCGTGCCCACGACCGCCGGGACCGCATCGGAGACCACGATCAACTACGTCATCACCGACACCGCGAACAGGCGCAAGTTCGTGTGCGTGGACCCGCACGACATCCCGGTGGTCGCCGTCGTCGACCCCGACCTGATGGACGCCATGCCCCGCTCCCTCAAGGTCGCCACCGGCCTGGACGCCCTGACTCACGCCATCGAGGGCTACATCACACCCGGCGCCTGGGAGCTGAGCGACGCCCTGTGCCTGCGCTCCATCCGGATGATCGCGACGAACCTGCGCAAGGCGGCCGACGGCGACGCCGACGCCGTCGAGGCGATGGGACTGGCCGCCTACATCAACGGCATGGCCTACTCCAACGTCGGTCTCGGCCTGGTCCACGGCATGGCCCACCCGCTGGGCGGGCGCTACGGCGCGCCCCACGGAGTGGCCAACGGCATCCTGCTCGCGCCGGTCATGGCCTACAACGCGGAGTTCACCGGGGAGAAGTACCGCGACATCGCCGAGGCCTTCGGTGCCGAGGGGGCCCGAACCATGCCGCTGGCCGATGCCCGCGCCGCCGCCGTCGAGGCCGTCGCGACCCTGACGACCGACCTCGGCAACCCCACGCGGATCTCGGAGATCGGCGTGGACGCCTCGGGCGTCGCCGCCCTGGCCGAGGACGCCTTCAACGACGTGTGCACCCCGGGCAACCCGCGGCCGGCGACCCGGGAGGACATCGAGGCCCTCTACCGCTCGCTGCTCTGAGACTGAGCGCGGGGGCGGGCCCGTCGATGACGCTCCGCTCCCGCATGCGGCGGCGGGACCGGAGCGCACCGGATCGTGCGGCGCAGTCCCGACGAGGACTCGAAGGAAACCCTCGGGAGGAGCGGGGACGCCGGCCTCAGCGGCGAATGCCGAGACGGGAGATCAGCGAGCGGTAGCGCCCGATGTCCTCCTCCATGAGGTAGTCGAGGAGGCGACGGCGCTTACCGATGAGCAGATAGAGGCCCCGGCGCGAGTGGTGGTCGTGCGTGTGGGTCTTGAAGTGCTCGGTGAGATTGGAGATGCGCTCCGACAGGATGGCGACCTGGACCTCCGGGGAGCCCGTGTCCCCCTCGTGAGTGGCGTACTCGGCGATGAGCTCCTGCTTGCGCTTGGCGGAAATCGACACGACGGCTCCTGATCCTCGTTGCGCGGAGCGCCGGGGCTGGTTCTCCCGGGCATGACTCGTCCGCGGCCGGTCGACGGCCCGCCAACACTACCAGTCCCCACCGGCACCCACACCCGCACCGGGCCGTGCGGCCCGTGGGCTCGCGCACACGACCCGCGGGCGGCCGGCGCCGCCGTCGAGCCGCGACCGCGGAGACCCCGCCGTTATAATCCGCAGTGTGCTCGGGGCGGCTGGAGACGGGCCCGCCCGTCGCCGTGCGCCCCGCACGAGCCGTTCCCGCCCACTCTCGCGCCGCAGCCAGGAGCCCCGGCGGACAAGGAAGGACCCATGTCACGTCGCCCGCCACGTCGCCCCCTCCTCATCGGAGGCCTCTCCCTCCTCATCATCGCCGCCCTGATCACGGCGACGTCGGTCCTCCAGCGCACGACCTCGCGGCCCTCCGCGACCGGCTCCTCGCCCGCCCCGACGCCCGACGTCACCCCGTCGGCCGATACGGCCCCGGCCGCGACGCAGTGCAGTCGCACGCTCAGCGGGACCCGGACGCTCGACATCGACTTCGACGGAACCACCTACCCCGTCCGGGTGCACGTCCCCGAGGCGTCCGATCCGGAGACGCCCCTGCCCCTGGTCCTGGACCTGCACGGCTCGGACTCGAACGGCTTCTTCCAGGCCAGCATCTCCGACCTGGACGCCGTCGCCGACTCCGACGAGACCGGCTTCATCGTGGCGCAGCCGTCCGCGGCGATCGCGACGGAGTCGAGCAGTCCGCTGGCCGACGGGAACTGGGCCTGGAACGTCCCGGGCGTTCCCACCACCGCCGGCCGGCTGCCGCCGGAGGACGCGCGCGACGACGTCGACTTCCTGGCCGCCGTCATCGAGGAGCTCACCGCTCAGGGCTGCGCGGATCCCCAGCGCGTCTACGTCACCGGTTTCTCCGGCGGCGGCCGCATGGCCTCCGCCCTCGCCTGCGCCCGCCCCGACCTCGTCGCCGCCATCGCACCGGTGGCGGGCCTGCGCGCGGGTCGGGCGAGCGAGGAGGACCCCACCGTCATCGACACGACCACCTGCGCCTCCGCCCAGGGCGTGTCGGTCATGACGTTCCACGGAACGGCCGATCTCGTCAACCCCTACAGGGGCGACAACGACCCGCGGTGGGGCTACGACGTCGCCACCGCCGTCCAGAGGTGGGCCGATCTCGACGAGTGCACGGGGACGACGACCGAGCAGATCAGCGAGCACGTCGAGCGCACCGCCCACCAGGGCTGCAGCCGGGGCGCGGACGTCGTGGCCTACACGATCGCCGGCGGCGGGCACACCTGGCCGGGGACCTCGGCCGACCTGAGCGCCCTGGGAACCACGACTCGGGAGATCAGCGCCTCCGAGCTGATGTGGGAGTTCTTCGCCGAGCACCCCAAGGGCTGACGACGGGCTGACGACCGCTCTCGGTCGGCCGGCCCCATCAGCCGGCCGTGACGTCCTCCGGGCGGATCGGCTCGGGAACCGGGACGGCCAGGACGTGAGCGGTGTCGATGACGTCCTGGCGCATCTGGACCAGCAGCGGCTCCAGGCCGTCGAAGGCGAGCATGGGGCGCAGCAGCTCGACGAGCTCGATGGCGACGACCTCCCCGTACAGGTCGAGATCGCCGCGCCCCAGCACGTGCGCCTCGACGGTGCGCTGGGGGACGTCGTCGAAAGTCGGGTTGGTGCCGATGGAGATCGCGGCCGGCAACCGCTCCTCGCGCGGCGCGCGGTCCCGCGGGTCGGAGAGGGCCCCGGCGCCGGACGAGCGCACGAGCCATCCGGCGTAGACGCCGTCGGGCGGGACCACGCCCGCACTGGCGGCGTCGAGATTGGCCGTGGGGAAGCCCAGCTCGCGACCGCGCCGCAGCCCGTGGACGACGGTGCCGCGCAGACGATGGGTGCGCCCCAGGACCTCGGCGGCCCCGCGCATGTCACCCGCCCTGAGGAGCTCGCGCACCCAGGTGGACGACCAGCGGCGCCCCGAGGGGGAGCGCACGTCGGCGACGATCTCCACGGCCAGGCCGTCGGCACGACCTATCCGCCCCAGTCTCGCCGCATCACCGCTATTACCGCGCCCGAAGCGCACGTCGTCGCCCACGACGACCGCCCGCGCCCCGAGCAGCTCCTCGAGCCAGGTGCGCACGAACTCCTCGGGGCCCTGGTCGGCGAAGTCGAGGGTGTAGGGGATCACGAGGACGGCGTCCAGGCCGGTGGCCGCCAGGGCCGTGAGCCGGTCCGCCAGGGAGGCGACCATGGGCAGGTGGGCCTCGGGGTGGTGAACCAGCACCGGGTGCGGGTCGAAGGTCACGGCCACCGCCAACGGCCCGGCGCCCCCCGCCCGGCGGGCCCGCTCGACAACCCGGCTCAGGATCGCCTGATGCCCGCGGTGCACGCCGTCGAAGACGCCGATGGTCACCACGCTGCCCGGCCCACCAGGCGCACTCAGACTCGCGGGCACCTGCTCGGCGCCGTACCAGACCTCCACTGCGGGCAATCCTGTTCTCGATCCACTCGGCGGAACGACCACCGATCTTGCGGGTCAACACTGCCACGAGCGGACCGCGCCGCGCGAGCCGCCGCCCGCGGGTCCCTCTCGCAACGGATCAGCGGCGACGGCATCACCGGGGTGCGAGCCGCCCGCGGGTCCCTCCCCCCTCGTCCCGGTCGAGCCGGGCGGCGCCCGACCGGGGGCCCGGGGCGTCCGGGTTGACCGCCCTCGGCGGAGGAGGCTACCCTCGAACTAGACCGACGGTCGGTCGGGTCATGTCCCATATCGCCCCGTCCGCCTCTCGGCGTCCATCAGCCCATCCACCCCGGAGCCCGGCACGGGCCCGCTCGACACATCGCGAGGAGCCATGGCCCCCAACACACGCACACCAGTTCCCCGGCGACCCGCCGGATCGCCTTCGGAGGACCGCGTCGTCACCGGCGAGGCGGATCGGACGGCGCGCCGCGCCGCTGCCGCGCACGTCGCCCAGACCCCACCGGGACTCGCGTCCGGTCCTGCGACGTCGCCCCGAGGCGGTGAGCGATGAAGCACCTCCACCTGCTGCTGATCGGCACGCTCGTCAACTCCGTGGGCAGCGGGCTGACCGCCTTCGGCCTGGCCGTCTTCGCCTACTCCGCCTACGGGACGGCCTCAGCCGTGGCCCTGGTCCAGCTGTGCGCCTTCGCCCCGATCATCCTCCTGGCCCCGGTGGCCGGAGCCCTGGCGGACCACTTCGACCGCAGGCTCATGATGATCATCGGCGACGGCGGATCCGTGCTCGGGCTGGTCGCCATCATCCTGGTGCTGAGCACGCCCTCGCCCCGGCTCGCTCACATCCTGGCGGGCGTGGCGGCCTCCTCCTGCCTGGCGGCCCTGACCGAGCCCGCGCTGCGCGCCTCCGTCACCGACCTGGTCGATGAGGAGGACTACCTGCGCAGCGCCGGCATGCTGCAGGCCGCCTCCTCCGCACGCTACCTGCTGTCCCCGCTGCTGGCCGGTCTTCTGCTGTCCCTGGTGGGACTGCGGGGCCTTTTGGCCCTGGACGCCTCCACCTGCCTGGTGACCGTGACCTGCTCGATCATCGTCATGCGCGCCGTCGGGCGCCGGAGCGCCGGCGAGCGGGGCGCCGCCTCCCCGGCCGACCATCTCCTGGGCGGCTGGCGCGCCGTCACGGCGCGTCCCGGCGTGAGAGGTCTCGTGGCCCTCATGACCTTCGTGACCCTGACCATCGGCACGCTGCAGGTGCTGCTCAAGCCGATCCTGCTCCCCCACGTGGGCACGACCACCATGGGCCAGGTGGAGACCGCGGCGGCCACCGGCATCCTGGCCGGCGCCGGCCTGGTGACCGCCCTGGCGCGCCTGCGCCCCACGACGCTGCTGACCCTGGGGACGGCGGGCGCGGGCGCGGCCATGGTGCTCCTGGCCCTGCGCGTATGGCCCTGGTGGGCCGCGGTCACGGGATTCGCCGTCTTCGCCAGCCTGGCCCTGTGCAACGCCGGAGCCGAGACCCTGGTGCGCATGAGCGTGGACGGGGACTATCAGGCCCGGGCCTGGGGGACGATCAGCCTCATCTCCCAGCTGGGGTACGTCGTCGCCTATGTGAGCGCCGGGCCCCTGGCCGACCGCGTCCTCCAGCCGCTCCTGACGTCCGACGGCGCGCTGGCCCACGGCCTGGGAGCGGTCATGGGCACCGGGACGGGGCGCGGCGCGGCTCTGCTGGTGGCCCTGGCGGGCCTGGTCACCATCGGACTGGCCGCCGTCATCCACTCGCGGCGCCGGTCCTTGACCCCTCCCTCCCCCGCCGGTGGACGGGAATCCCCGCAGGCGGAGACCCGGACCGGGACGAGTGGTCCCCGGTCAGCAGCGCTTGCGGAGCGGGCGGAGCGAACGGGGCGCGCGACACGGTCGACCGCGAGGGCCGTCCCGTGCTGACTCGACTCCTCAGGGCCGACCTGGCGCGCGGCGCCGTCGTCGCCGCCACCCTGACCGCCCTCGTCGCACTGGCCGCCACGCTGATGTCGGCCGGCACCTCCCTCATCGTGGACAGCCTGTCGGCGACCAGCCGGCTCTCCACGCGGGCCGAGCTGCCGGACCTGGTCCAGATGCACACCGGGCAGGTCGATCGCGGAGCCATCGACCGGTGGGCCGCCGCGCGCGACGACGTCACCGATCACGAGGTCATCAAGACTCTGCCGGTACCGCGCCAGGAGCTCTCGATCAACGGAGTCGTCCAGTCCGACTCCTACAGCGAGCCCGCCTTCGTCACCTCCCCCGAGCACCTCGACCTGCTGCTGGATGACAACGGCGACCCGGTCCACCCGGGACCGGGCGAGGTGTTCCTGCCGATCCACTACCGGGCCATCGGAGCGGCGGACGTCGGGGACGCGGTCACCGTGAGCGCCGGGGGGACGAGGACCGAGCTGACGGTGGCGGGCTTCATGCGGGACGCGCAGATGAACGCCGCCATCATCCCCTCCAAGCGCCTGGTGATCAGCCCCGAGGACTTCTCCGCCCTGGAGCAGCAGATCACCGAGCCCGAGTACCTCATCGAATTCGCCCTGGCCGACTCCGCCCGTCCCGGCGCCGTCATCGACGACTACAAGGAGGCGGGCCTGCCCAGCAACGGCATCAACGTCAGCGCCTCGATGATCCAGTTCATGAATTCCCTGAACGCCATGCTCATCGTGGCCGTCGCCCTCATCGTCGCGGTCGTCCTCGCGGTCGTCGCCATGCTCGCCCTGCGCTACACGGTGCTGGCGGCCATCGAGACGGACCTGGCCCAGATCGCGGTGCTCAAGGCCATCGGCGCCCCGCAGAGCCGGATACGCCGCCTCTACGTGCTCAAGTACCTGGCGCTGTCAGCGGTGGGCGCCGTCGTGGGCTACGCGGCGGGACAGCCGCTGGCAGCGGCGCTGGAGGCGCCGACGACGCTCTACCTGGGCTCACCCCCCACCACCGTCTGGAGCCTGGGACTGCCCGTCCTGACGGTCCTGGTGCTGGCCGCGGCCGTCATCGCCTCCACGTGGGCCTCCCTGCGGCGCATCGGGCGCATCTCGGCGATCGAGGCCCTGCGCAGCGGGACCAGCGGGACTCTGCGCCCGCGCCGCCGGCGGTGGCGGCTGACCGGTGTGCGCCGGCTCCCGGTCCAGGTGTGGCTCGGGGCGCGCGAGGCCCTGCGCCCCTCCAACGCGCTGCTGCTGGGCGTCCTGGCGCTGTGCACCGTCACCATGGTGCTGCCGGCCAACGTCTCCACCACCTTGAGCGACCCGCAGATCGCCACCTACCTGGGCGTCGGCCAGGCTGATCTGCGCATCGACGTGCGCACCGGGGTCCAGGACCTGGCCGCCGTGGAGAGGGCGGTCGACTCCGACCCCCGTGTCAGCCGGCACGCCACCGTGCTGCGCCGCAACTACAAGATGGCCACGAGCAGCGGCACGTGGGAGACGGTGCTCATCGACATCGGCGACCACGAGGCCTTCCCCATGAGGTACATCTCCGGTCATGGCCCCGCCTCCGACGACGAGGTCTCCCTGTCCTACAGCCAGGCCCGGGCCGTCGGCGCCGAGGAGGGCTCCACCGTCACCGTGCAGACGGCGCAGGGGAACAGGGACCTCACGGTCACGGGCGTCTACCAGGACATCACCAACAACGGGCTGACCGCCAAGGCCACTTTCGACGACGGCGCCCCGGCGCTGTGGCAGATCATCTACGCCGATGTGCACAGCGAGGACCAGGCCGACGTCGTCGCCCACGACCTGAGCCAGGAGTTCGCGGGAGTCCAGGCGATCGGCATGAACGAGTACGCCTCCCAGTTCTTCGGGGCCACCGGCTCCCAGGTCCGTCTCATCACCATCATGGCCTGCGCCATCGCGCTGGGGCTGTCCTTCCTCATCACAATCCTGTTCACCGTCCTGATCCTGTCCCGGGAGAGACTCCAGGTGGGGGTGCTGCGGGCCTTGGGCTGCACCGGACGCGCCATCGCGGGCCAGTACCTCGTCCGTTTCGGCGCGCTCGCCCTGACGGGAGTCGCGCTGGGGCTCCTGGGAACCTTCACGGTGGGGCAGTCCGCGATCGGGGCGGTCATGGCCACCCGGGGAGCGCCCGACCTCCAGCTCCTCCCCGACCCGTGGCTGGTGGGAGTGATCCTGCCAGGAGCACTGCTGGCCACCGTCACCGGCGCCGTCGCCCTGGCCCTCAGACGTCTGCGCGCCATGCCCCTGTCCACGACCCCGACCAGCGAATGAGGAAAGATCACATGCACACCTCGACCCCGTCGAGCACCATGACGAGGAGCGGATCCACGCCCCCGGCGCTGTGCGCCAGAGGCCTGTCGAAGAGCTACCGCTCCCCCGTCCTGGAGAGCCTCGACCTGGACATCGAGCGGGGACAGTTCGTCGCGATCATGGGGCCCTCCGGATCCGGGAAGTCCACCCTCCTGCACTGCCTGAGCGGCATGGACCGCCCCAGCGCCGGCTCGATCCTCCTGGGCGACACCGACGTCACCGCCCTGAGCGAGAAGGAGCTGGCGGCGCTGCGGCTGACGCGCTTCGGCTTCGTCTTCCAGCAGGCTCACCTGATGCCCACCCTGTGCCTGCTGGACAACATCGTCCTGCCGGGCTACCTGGCCGGGCTGCGCCCGCGCCCGGAGATCACGGCGCGGGGCCGGAGCCTCATGGAGCGCATGGGGATCGCGGACCTGGCCGACAACGGCGTCACCGAGGTCTCCGGGGGCCAGCTGCAGCGGGCCGGCATCTGCCGGGCGCTCATCAACGACCCCGGGATCGTCTTCGCCGACGAGCCCACCGGGGCGCTCAACTCGGCCACCGCGCAGCAGATCCTCGATCTGCTCGGCCAGGTGCACGCCTCGGGAACGACCCTCGTCATGGTCACCCACGACGCCCGGGTGGCGACCCGGGCGGACCGGGTGCTGGTGCTCGTCGACGGATCCATCGCCGAGGACTTGGCGCTGGGCGAGTACGAGGAGGCCCGGGCCGCACAGCGCCTGTCCACCGTCTCGGAGGCCCTGCAACGCCGCTCCGTGTGACCGGCACCAACTCCGGAGCCGCCGCGGGCCCGACCCCGTCGGACGACCCCGGGAGGCCCCGGCGGCTCCCCGGGCCTCCCGCACCGACTCGGGCGCGCAGCGAGCACGGCGAGCGCGACGCCTCCGGGCCCGGCATCGGCGGCCGTCATCCGTCCCGAGGTCGTCGTCGAGCCGGATTCTCCGCTCATGCCGGGGCCAGCACCAGCACGGGGCGGGCACGGGCGCCTTCGCGGGCCAGCAGCGCCACGACGGCGCCGTCCGGGGCGAACCCGGCGGTCACCCTCCGCCGGCCCGCCGGGGTCGCCGATCCCGCCGGGACCGCGGCCGTGGGAACGATGGGGTGCTCGGGGGCTCGGGCCCGGTCCAGGAGGGATGCCGGCAGGAACTGGCCGTGGCCGAGGGCGCGCGCCTCCGACCCGGTGAGCTCCACCGCCTCGAAGCACCGGCGCGCCGCCGTCGGCACGGGCAGCACGCTCAGTCCTCGCGGCCGGGCGGCAGCGGCGTCGGACTCCACCCGGGCGCTCAGCGCGCCGAGAGTGGCGGCCTCGTCGACGCCGAAGGGGCCGACCCGGGTGCGCCTGAGGGCCGTCAGGTGCGCCCCGCATCCCAGGGCGGCGCCCAGGTCCCTGGCGAGGGCGCGCACGTAGGTCCCCGAGGAGCAGGCCACGCGCAGGTCGATATCGACGACCTCGACCGTATCGGCTGCACCGACGGAGCCGACGGAGCCGGCCGCACCGGCGGCTCCCGCCGTCCCGTTGCCGTTCACGGCCGCAGCGGCACGCGGGCGGCCGCGCAGCTCCAGCGCGTGGATGGTGACGGATCTGGCCGCCAGCTCGACGTCCTGACCGCGGCGCACCCGCTCGTAGGAGCGCATGCCGTCGACCCTGATGGCGGACACGGCGCTGGGCACCTGCTGGATCGGACCGGTCAGGCGGTCCAACGCCTCGTCGAGACGGGCGGCGGGCAGGTCGTCGATCCGGCAGCCCCGAGCGGTGGTGACCCCGCCCTCGGCGTCCTCGGTGGTGGTCTCCTGCCCCAGGCGCACGGTGGCCTCGTAGGTCTTGTCGGCGCCGACGAGGTAGGTCAGCAGGCGCGTGGCGCGGCCGACGCCCAGGACCAGCAGGCCGGTGGCCATGGGGTCGAGAGTGCCGGCGTGACCCACCTTGCGCGTGGCGGCCAGGCGGCGGGTGAGGGCGACGACGTCGTGGCTGGACAGACCCGCCAGCTTGTCGACCAGGACGATGCCGTCGCCGGCCGTCGCGGCGCCCCGGGGCACGTCCGGGCGAGTCGCCCTCACGCCCGCGTCCCGTCGGCTCCGGTCGCGTCCGCCTCCGCCCCGGCGGCCCGACCGGCGTCGTCGGGCTCGTTGTCGTGCCTGTACGGATCGGCGTCGCCGGCGTGGGCGGCGCCGGCGTGAGCGCGAGCGATCTCCTCATCCCTGGCGCGCGCCCGGGCCAGGGCGTCGTCGAAGGACCTGGCCTGCGCGGGGAGGGCATCGAGCTGGAAGGTCAGCGACGGCGTCAGGCGGATCCCGAGTGCCCGGCCCACCTCGGAGCGGATCAGTCCCTTGGCCGAGCTCAGGGCGGCGGCGCTGTCGCTGCGGTCCTCGTCACTGCCGTAGACCGTGTAGAAGATCGTCGCCTGCTGGAGGTCGCCGGTGACGCGCACGTCGGTGATGGTGACGAATCCCAGGCGCGGGTCCTTGATCCGCCCCTGCAGGAGGCGGGCGACGGTCTGGTGGATTCGGTCGGCGACCTTGCGGGCGCGGGCGGCGTCGGCCATGGCGGGCTCCTCGGGGTGGACGGTCGTGGATCTGATGGCGGGCGGCCTCCGGACTGGGCGAACGCGGGGGCGTGTGGAGGAACTGTGCTCCGTGAGCCGTTGCGATGCCCGGCAGCACGCCGCACTATGCTACGCGGAGCGACGGTCCCGTGCCGCCGTGATGTCCGACTGCGAACGGATCCGCACCATGCACTCCTCCCCCGACGCGCCCGTGCCCGCCCCGCGACGGGAGGGCGCTGGGCTCGACGGCACCGGGATGGCCCTGGTCGTCGGGTGCTACACCCTGTGGGGCGTCTTCCCCCTGTACTTCCACCTGCTGGCGGACGCGGGCAGCGTGGAGATCATCGGCCATCGCATCGTGTGGACCCTTGCGACCTGTCTGCTCCTCGTCGCCGCACGACGCCGCTGGTCGCAGCTGGTCCGCGCGCTGCGCACGCCCCGCCTGCTGGGAACCCTGGCCGTCTCGGGAGCGCTGGTCTCGGTCAACTGGCTCATCTACGTCTACGGCGTCAACACCGCGCGGACGGCCGACGCGGCCCTGGGCTACTTCATCAACCCGCTGGTGACGGTGGCCCTGGCCTCCCTGGTGCTGCGCGAGCGGCTGCGCCCCGTCCACCGGGTCTCGATCGGCCTGGCGACCGCGGCCGTGGTGCTCCTGGTGGCGCTGCAGGGCTCCCTGCCGTGGATCTCCCTGGCCCTGGCCCTCTCGTTCGGGCTGTACGGCCTGGTCAAGAAGCGGATCGGGCCGCGAGTCGATGCGCTGACCGGCCTGACGGTGGAGAGCGCCATGGTCTGCCCCGTGGCGATGGGATACCTGGGCCATCTGGCCCTGCGGGGCCAGTCCGCCTGGCAGGGGCCGCAGACGGGCTGGTCGATGGTGGCCCTGCTCATCGTGGCCGGACCGGTCACGGCAGTGCCGCTGCTGCTCTTCGCGGCCGGGACGCGCCGGGTACCGCTGAGCGTGGTGGGAATGAGTCAGTACATCGCGCCGATCATCCAGTTCATCCTGGCGTGGGCGGTGTTCCACGAGGAGATTCCGCCGGCCCGCTGGGCGGCCATGGTGCTGGTGTGGATCGCGGTCGCGATCTTCGTGGCCGATGCCGTGCGCGAGGCGACCCGCCGACCGCGCGTGCGCCGCGCGTGAGAGCGGTCGGGGCGCCGCCATCGCGCGGGCCCCGGGAGCGCCGGGCCACCGGAGCCCTCGTCGGGATCGGTCGAGTTCCACGTCGAGATCGGTTCAGTTCCGGCTCGAGATCGGTCCGTCGGCCCCCGCCCCGACCCGACCAGGCGCGCGGCGAGGGGGCGCAGGATGATCCCGCGCCCCCTCGCTCCACCGCGGGGCAGCCGCCGGCGGTCCTCGACGGGCCGCCGGTCCGCCTCAGTCGCGCGGCTTCTCGCGCATCTCCCAGGTCTCGATGACGTCGCCCTCGGCGATGTCCCTGAAGGCCAGGTTGATGCCGCACTCGTAGCCCTCGCGGACCTCGGTGACGTCGTCCTTCTCGCGGCGCAGCGTCTCGATGGACAGATCGCCTTTGACGACGACTCCGTCGCGCACGAGGCGCGCCTTCGTGCCGCGCCTGATCGTCCCGGAGCGGACGATCGAACCGGCGATCGAGCCGAACTTAGAGGAGTGGAAGACCTGCCGGATCTCGGCGGTACCGAGTCCGACCTCCTCGTAGATGGGCTTGAGCATGCCTCTCATGGCGGACTCGACGTCCTCGATCGCGTTGTAGATGACCGAGTAGAACTTCATATCGACGCCCTCGCGGTCGGCCAGCTCGGCCACCCGTTCGGCGGGCCGCACGTTGAAGCCGATGATGACGGCGGAGTCGACCGTGGCGAGATTGACGTCGTTCTGCGTGATCGCGCCCACCCCGCGGTGGATGACACGCAGGGCGACCTCCTCGCCGACATCGATCTTGAGCAGGGAGTCCTCCAGCGCCTCGACCGCGCCCGAGCTGTCGCCCTTGAGGATGAGGTTGAGGGTGTCGACCTTGCCCTCCTTGAGGACGTCGGTGAGGTTCTCCAGGGACACGCGCTTGCGCCGCCTGGCCAGCAGTGCCGCCCGCTCGGCGGCCTCGCGCCTGTCCGCGATCTGCCGAGCGGTGCGGTCGTCGGGCGCCACGATGAAGGAGTCCCCGGCACTGGGCACGCTGGTCAGGCCCAGGACGAGGGCCGGACGCGCCGGACCCGCCTCCTCCAGGGAGCCGCCGTGCTCGTCGAACATGGCGCGCACGCGCCCGTAAGCGCTGCCGGCAACGATCGGGTCGCCGACGTGCAGAGTGCCGCGCTGGACCAGAGCGGTCGTCACAGCGCCGCGCCCCCTGTCGAGCTTGGCCTCGATGGTGACGCCGCGGGCGTCCGTGTCCGGATTGGCGCGCAAGTCGAGGGCCGCATCGGCCGTCAGCAGGACCGCCTCCAGGAGGGCGTCGATGTTGAGGCGCTGCTTGGCCGAGATCTCGACGAACATGGTGTCGCCGCCGTACTCCTCGGGCACCAGGCCGTACTCGGTGAGCTGGCCGCGGATCTTGTCCGGGTTGGCGCCCTCCTTGTCGATCTTGTTGATGGCCACCACGATCGGCACGTTCGCGGCCTGGGCGTGGTTGAGGGCCTCGACGGTCTGCGGCATGACGCCGTCGTCGGCGGCCACCACGAGGATCGCGATGTCCGTGACCTCCGCGCCGCGGGCGCGCATGGCCGTGAAGGCCTCGTGGCCGGGCGTGTCGATGAAGGTGATCGGGCGGATGTCGTCGTTCAGGTGCACGCGCACCTGGTAGGCGCCGATGGACTGAGTGATCCCTCCGGCCTCGGCGGCGACGACGTCGGTGGAGCGGATGGCGTCCAGCAGCTTGGTCTTGCCGTGGTCGACGTGACCCATGACGGTGACCACCGGCGGACGCGGCAGCAGATCGTCGTCGTCCTCCCCGGCCTCCTCGGCCTCCAGGTCGATGTCGAAGGACTCCAGCAGCTCGCGGTCCTCGTCCTCGGGCGAGACGACCTGGACGTTGTAGCCCAGCTCGGCGCCCAGCAGGGCGAAGGTGTCCTCGTCGAGGGACTGGGTGGCCGTGGCCATCTCACCGAGGTGGAAGAGCACCGTGACGAGAGCCGCGGGGTTGGCGTCGATCTTCTCCGCCAGGTCCGTGAGCGTCGCGCCCTGACGCACGCGGATCGGGGTCGAGCCGTCTCCGCGGGGGACGACCACCCCGCCGATCGACGGCGCGCTCTGCTGCTCGAACTCCTGGCGCTTCGCCCGCCTGGACTTGCGCCCGCGAGGAGCACCGCCGCCGCGCCCGAAGGCGCCCTGCGTGGAGCCGCGCCCCCCGCGCCCGCCGCGGGGACCGCCGCCGAAGCCGCCCCCACCGCGGGGACCGCCGCCACCGGCGCCTCCGCGGCCACCGCCGCCCGGACGACCGCCGCGGCCGGACTGCCCGCCGCGGGCGGGAGCGCCGGGACGTCCGACGGAGGAGTGCCCGGGCATCATGCCCGGGTTGGGGCGCGGGCCTCCCGGACGCGGCGCCCCCTGCGAGCGCGGGCCTCCGGTGGAGCCCTGGGCGCGCCCGCCGCCGGGGCGCGGACCCGGACGCCCTCCCTGAGGGCGCGGACCGCCCGAGCCGCCGGGGCGGGGCATGCCCTGGGACGTGGCGTAGGGGTTGTTGCCCGGACGCGGGCCGCCCTGACCGCCGCGGTCACGACCGCGGCCGCTGGGGCGGGGCATGCCCTGGGACGTGGCGTAGGGGTTGTTGCCCGGACGCGGCGCGCCCGGACGCGGGCCGGGAGTCGGCGCCGAGCCGCGACGCGGGCCGGGAGTGGGGGCGGAGCCCTTGCGCTCGGCCGCCGCCCCGGGCTTCGGGGCCGCCCCGGCACCGGGGCGGGGCGCGGGCTTGGGCGCCTTCGGAGTCGCGGGCGCCGCCGGGCGGGGCGCCTGGGCCTCCGGCTTCGGCGGAGTCGGCGCGGCGGGCTTGGGCGCCCCCGGGCGCGGCCCCGCCGGCCGGGCGCCGCCGGGCTTGGGGACCGGGGGCTTGCCCGGACGGGGCCGGGGCGCCGCCGGCGCGGGCTTGGGCGAGCCTCCCCGGGCCGACGCGGCCGGGGAGCCGAAGTGCTCGCGGACTCTGCGGGCGACGGGGGGCTCCACCGCCGAGGACGCCGCCTTGACGAACTCTCCCTGGTCCTTGAGCCAGGCCAGAATCATCTTCGAGGTGATCTTCTTGCCAGAGGGGTCGAGCTCCTTCGCGAGCTCATGAACGCGTGGTTTAGCCACTTTTCTCCTGTCCGGTTGCCCACCCCGGATCAGGGTGGGCGCTTCTAGAGGCAGCTCATCGCCGGGTACTCATCGGGTGCCCATCAACTTCCTACCCGCCTTCGCTATCGGTCGTGCCGGTTCCGCGGGAACCGGTGCTTCGTGCCCGCCCCGGCCCGCCTCGTAGGAGGCGATCCAGTCGCGCACGGGGGCCACATCGGGTGGCCCGCTGGTTCGCAGAGCGCGCCCGAAGGCGCGCCTGCGCTCTGCGAGAGCGAGGCACGCGGAGTCGGGATGGATCCACGCGCCGCGTCCGGGCATGGTGGCCCGGACGTCGACCATCAACTCGCCGTCGGCGCTCGTCACCAGGCGCAGGAGCTGCGCCCGGGGAGCCCTGCTCCGACAGCCGATGCACCTGCGCTCGGGCGTGTGTGTGGTGGTTGCCACCGGCTCGCCGTGTCCTTCCGCGTACTCCCGCGTCGCTCCGCTCGCTGCTCGGGTGCCGCCATCGGAGCGCACCGGCTCGGCCGACCCGATCAACTGGCTCAGCTGATGAGACGGGCGCCCTCGGACAGACCCGCCCAGAGTTTACCGTCGTCCGCCGCTGTACGGCCTCAGTCCTGAGCGTCCGGATTTGAGGGACCAGTCACGTCGTCGGCGCGCGAGACGTGGCCGGGAGCGACCTCGCCCGACTCGGCGTCGGCGTGGATATCGATCTTCCACCCGGTCAGGCGCGCGGCCAGACGGGCGTTCTGCCCCTCCTTGCCGATGGCCAGGGAGAGCTGGAAGTCGGGGACGACGGCGCGCGCCATGCGCTCCTCGGCGTCCAGCACCGTCACCGAGGCGACCCGCGCCGGGGACAGGGCGTTGGCGACGAAGCGCGCCGGGTCCTCGGAGTAGTCGACGATGTCGATCTTCTCCCCGCCCAGCTCCGCCATGACGGCGCGCACCCGCTGACCCATCGGGCCGATGCAGGCGCCCTTGGCGCCCACGCCGCGCACTCGGGAGCGCACCGCCATCTTGGAGCGGTGCCCCGCCTCCCTGGCGACCGAGACGATCTCGACGTCGCCGGAGGCGAGCTCGGGGACCTCCCGCTCGAAGAGCTTGCGCACCAGGCCGGGATGAGTGCGCGAGAGGATGATCTGGGCGCCCTTGGGCCCGCGGGAGACCTCGGTGACGTAGGCGCGCACGCGGTCGCCGTGCCGGTACCTCTCGCCGGGCACCTGCTCGTGCGGGGGCATGATCCCCTCGTGCTCCTCGTCCAGGCGCACGTAGACGACACGCGGGTCGCGCCCCTGCTCGACCACTCCGGAGATCAGCTCGCCGGACTTGTCCTTGAAGGCGCCCAGGACCTGGAAGTCGCGCCGGTCCTGGATGCGCTGGACGATGACGGAGCGGGCCGTGGCCTGGGCGATGCGTCCGAAGTCGTCGGGGGTGTCGTCGAAGTACTCGCCCGTGGGCTGGTCCTCCTCGTCCACCTCGGGCGCCAGCACGCTCATATGGCCGGTCCGCCGGTCGATCTCGACGTGGGCGCCGCGGATGGCGCCGGGGACCTTGGAGTAGGCGCCCAGAATGGCATCCTCGATGGCCGGCAGGAGGTTGTCCAGGTCTATGCCCAGCTCATCGGCAGCGCCTCGCAGCTCCGGCATGTTGATGTCCATGGTTCCTCGGGTCCTCTCTCGTCTGGGCGGTGCGTCGGGCGGGCCGCCCGCGGCCGCGGTCGGGACCGGGCCGATGGTTCGTAGTATCAGAAGATGACGACCATGCGCGCCCGCCTCACGTCGCCGAGCGCCAGGGTCCGCTCCCGCCCGTCGACCCGGAGGGTGACGGAGTTCTCATCCGCCGCGGTGACGGTGCCGGCGAGCACGACGTCCGCGCCGCCGCCCTCGACCGTGAGCTCGACGTCGTGCCCCACCGCGCGGCGGAAGTGGCGCGGGGTGCTCAGCTCGCGTTCCGCGCCGGGGGTCGAGACCTCCAGGGTGTACCGGCCCTTGACCGGATCCGCCTCATCGAGGGCGGTCGACACGGCGCGGGAGACCTCGGTCAGCGCGTCCATGCCCAGGTCCCCGGGACCGTCGGGGAGGTCGACCAGGACACGCACGGTGGAGTACTTCCCGGCCCGGGTCGTCTCAATGCCCTCGAGGAAGGCCCCGGCGCCCTCGACGACAGGGGCGAGCAGCTCGGTGAGACTGCGTGCGAGCGCGTCGGCCATGGGCGGATCCTCCCGATCGTGCTTCCTCCCGCCGGGCCCATCGGGGCCGGCGGGACTGTCGGCGACAGTGACTAGTGAATTCAGCGAGGCCGGTGACTCTCATCGAACTCAGCGAACTCGGCGAACATGGTCAATGAGTCACATGCTACCCGTCCATGGGAGGATCGCCGCGTGATGCGATCGACCCCCCCGTCCTCAGACTCCGTTCCGGCCCGTGCGCGCTCGGGCCGTCCCCCGTCCCGGCGTCTGATGCTGCGCGGCGGCGGGGCGGGCGCCGTGGCCGCCGTGCTCGCCCTGACCGCCGGGTGCGAGCTGCGCCTGGGCACCGGTGCACCCGACTCGCTGCCCGCGCCCCCCGCGTCCGAGGCGGCTCGCGACGCCCTGGCGCGCCGCGCGTCCCTCATCGTCTCGACCGCGGACGTCGTCGCCGGCGGCGCCGACGGAGCAGGCGATGCCCGGCGCCTGGCCGACTCCGGACGCGCGCAGCTCAACGCCCTGGGCGGCGTGTGGGAGCCGTGGGCGACGGCGCCCCCCTCCGGCCACCCGACGGCGTCGCCGATCGCCACGGCCGCGCCCACCGCCGCCACGGCGGACCTGGTGACAGCGCTGACCGAGGGCGCGACGCAGGCATCGACGGCGGCCTCCCAGGCCTCGGAGACCACCGCCGCGCGCCTGTACGCCTCCCTGGCCGTCGCGTGGCTGCTGGGAGCGGTCTCGCTCGACCCCGGGGCGGTCGAAGCTCCTCGACGATCCTTCTCCTCGGGCGCTCCCGCGCCCGGATCGGTGCTGCAGGCCTACGACGCCGCTCGCTACGCGCTCCAGGAGGTGGCGGCGCGCGCGGCCGACGATCAGCGCGCTCACGCGAACGAGGACGCCGCGTACGCCACTCGCGTGGTCTCGGCATCGCTGGCGCTCGGAGGGGCGGACGCGCGCCTGTCCGCCTACGCGCCTCCGACGGGAGCGGCGGAGGGCGCCTCGCTGGACGTGACCTGGGCGCGCCAGGCCTGGACCACCGTCATGGACGCGGAGGTCGCCGGCGTCGCCGCCGGCGGCGGTGAGGCGACCACCGAGGCCATCAACGCGGCCGTCGACGCGGGCCTGAGGGCGCGAGCCTGGGGAGCCGCGGCGGACGAGCCCCTGCCGGGCTACGCCTCGGCCTGACCGGGCCGCCCGGTCCGGCCGGCCGGGGACTCCACCCAGCGGCGGGCGCGACGCACGGTGACGCGCCGGCGCACGCCCCCGCTGCGGCCGGCCATGAGCGCCTCGGCGTCATCGGCGTCGCGCACCAGGTGCGCACGGCACGGACCGACGTACCGCCTCCACGCCCGCACGAGCATCCCCATACCGGCCGGTGAGGCCGCCAGCGCCGTGGGGACGGGAAGATGCAGGCTGCGCCCCCTCCCCCAGGCGCCGCGGGCCGCCAGACGTCCCAGGAGCCGGCGCACGGGTCCCAGGGCGCCCGGCCCCCCGGGCCGGATGAGCGTCAGGGGCGCGGCCTCCAGCACGAAGCGGGGCCGGCGCCGCGGCGGGGTCAGCAGCTCGGCCAGGGCGTCGGCGAAGCGGGCGCCCGTCGCGGCGTCGACCCCGTCGAGCCCGACGACCACGGTGCCCGCCGCGCGCCCGCCCCGCTCGTCCCCGGTCAGGACGACCAGATGTCCGCGATCCGGCCCGACGGCCCCGTCGCGGGATCCCATGGCGGCCAGGACCGCGCGCGCCGCACCGGCCCAGAAATCCGCCGGGGCGCCGCGGCGCAGCAGGCCGGCGCCCGCCGCGTTCCACCCGGGGACGGGAGCGGACACGCGGATGCGGACCACTTCCAGGGAGCGCCCCGCGCCGGGCGAGGCGCCATTCGGCGCGCCGGGCGAGTCGCTGCTCGGCGCGCCGACCGACCAGCGGCCGCCCTCGGCCTCCCGGTCGCCGAGGGAGGCCAGGGTCGTGGTATTGAGGGCGGCGACGTCCTCGGACCGGGCGCCCCCGGCGAGCCGGTCGAGGACCCGACGCTGGGAGGGCGTCAGGACGCCGGCCAGCCCGGTCTCGATCGTCGGGGGCCGTCGTCCGGGCGGCGGATCGTCCCCGGAGCCGGGCTCGGGCAGGACGACCGACCAGATGCGGTCGGCCTTGCGGCGCAGGCGGTCGAGGTCCGTGGTGGAGCGCAGTCGGGAGTCGGCCGGCACCAGGCAGGCGACGGACCAGTTGTGGGCGACCTTGCCGGGCCACGCCGGGTCCAGGCGGATGGTGCGTCCGCGCAGCTGCTGGACGGACGCGGACGTGGTGACGGTGGTGAGGTCCACCAGGGTGTTGACGGCGGGGCAGTCCCATCCCTCCCCGAGCAGGCCGCGCGTGCCGACGACGAGACGGATCTGGCCGGCGGAGACGAGCCCGCTGACCGCCAGCACGAGGTCGGCGCCGCGGACGCCGCCGGCGACCGTCAGGGACCAGCCGTCGTCGCGGGCGGGCAGCTCCAGACCGGTGCGCGCGCGCAGGCGCTCCAGGAGGGCGTCGTCGCCGTGGGCCAGCCGCAGCCTGGAGGCGGTGAGCAGCACCGGGTGCAGGCCGCGCAGCGCCTCGTCCGCCAGGATCGCGTTGAAGCAGCGCGCGGCCCCGCCCGCGGCATCGGCCCGGTCGGCGCCCACCAGGACGTCGAGGGCGCGGTGCGGCGCGGAGCGCTCGGCGGCGTCGGTGACCACCACCGCGCGCAGGCGGTCCCCGAGGGCGTCGAGCTCGTGGCGCACGATGTCGACGACGGCGGCGTCCTTGGCGCGCGAGGCGGCGGTGATGACGTCGAGGGGCGAGCGGCCGGTGCGGATCCCGGAGTCGGTCAGGTGCAGTCCGAAGCCGCGCAGCGTCAGGCGCACGTCCTCCCAGTCGGCGCGGCGGGCGGGATCGGGCAGGAGCCGGTTCAGGGCGTAGTGCGCCAGGAGGCTCAGCTCCTCGGCGGCGTCGAGGGCGTCGAGCTCCAGCAGGTGCGGGACGACGAGCACGCTGAGCGGAGTGGGCGCGTAGTCGTCGGTGCGCCGCAGAAGGGCCGCGGCCGCCGCGGCGAGCGCCGGGGCCTCGTCGAAGCCGGCGGCCAGGGCCCGCATCAGGAGCGGGTCGTCGGGCGCGAGCGGCCGGCGGCGAGGGCGGCGCGAGCCGTCGCCGGGCGGGGCGCCGCGCGCGGGCAGCAGCGCGTCGGCGGGCAGTCCCGGCGCGACGAGGCCGAGGAGGTGGTCGATGCCGTCGGGCGCGAGGAGGTACTGGGCGATGCGGTGGCGGAGCTCCGCCCCGGCGGTGGTCAGGAAGGCGGTCTCCTCGGGCGCGGGCAGGGTGAACCAGGCCATGGGCCGGTAGGGGGCGAGGTGGCCGGATCGCACCACGGCGGGAACGGCGATCTCGGCATCGACATCGCCCAGCAGGGCCTGGTAGCGCCGCCGGGAGCGGTCCTCGGCGCTGGGCTCGGTGGCCGTCAGGCCGATGAGGGTGGGGGCCAGTCCGGCGGCGTCGAGACGGCGACGCAGGTAGTGGACGACGACGGCCCAGTGAGCGCGCAGGTGGTGGCACTCGTCCAGGACGATCGTGGCCGTGCCGGCCCCGATGAGCGCGTCCAGGCGCTCGCGCGCCCCGGGTGCCAGCAGCGCGGCGACGGCGCCGTCGTCGAGCTCATCGACGCGGGCGCGGATGGTGGCGGCGCGCGAGCGGATGCCGCGGTTGTAGGCGGCCGGGTTGTCGGCCGCGAGGGCGTCGAGCCAGGCGTCGGCCCGGGCGCGAGGGCGCCCGTCGCGTCCGAGGTCGTCCAGCCACCGCTCCCGGGCGGCCGTCTCCCAGGAACCGGAGTCGTCGACCACCGACAGCGCCTGATAGGTCAGGACGGTGAGATCCGCGGGGTCCTCCCCCGCCTCGGGGCAGCGGTCGGCGACCAGGGGCGCACTGCCGTCGGGGGCGCGGAAGAACCGCGCGGCCTGCTCGACCCACTGGGCGCGGATGACGGTGGTGGGCGCCAGGACCAGGGCGCGGCGGCCGTTGCGGACCGCGAGGGCCAGGCCGAGCACGGTCTTGCCGACGCCGGGCGGGGCGACCAGGTGAAGACGGGCTCCGTCGTCGGGTCGCACGGCGTTCAGGAGGTCGGCCTGGTAGCCGCGCAGTGGAGCGCTCGGGCACCAGGAGGCGAGCGGGCGCCCGGTCGTCCGGTCAGCCATCCGCTCAGCCGTCGCAGCGCCGCGCGACCGCGTCCCCCGCGTTCCCCGCGTTCCCGCGGCAGGCGCGACCCTCGTCACCCTCACGGCCCTCGCGCGAGGAGGGTGCGGGAAGCCGTGATGGCCCGGCGTCGGTCTGGACGTCGATGAGGAGCGCCTCGGTGCGGCGCTGCTCGACCACGTGCACGTGCGCGGGATTGACGACCCCATCGACGACGCCGAGCACAGCGCCGCGCGGGTCGGGCCTGCTCCGGCGCCAGTAGATCAGGCCCCGGCTCTCCATCCACAGGCAGAGGCGATCCAGCGCGAGCAGGACGGCCACGACGGCCGCCACCGTGAGAAGCGGGCCCATGAGCGGCAGTATGCCAGAGGGCGTCGGGAGCGGAGCCGCGCGGCTGCGGGCCGGTGCGACCGCTCGGGCCCGCGCGAGGGCCCGCTCCCCCGGTCCCCGGGCGTCCCCGCCGAGCCGGCCCGCTCAGGCGCGCGCGAGAGCCTCGTGCAGGACGGCGGCCACCCGCCCGACGGCGTCGGCGACCGGCACGCTGCGGCGGTCGCCGCTGCGACGATCGCGGAGCTCGACCGTGCCCTCCCTGGCCAGGTCGCGTCCGACGACGACGATATAGGGCATGCCCAGCAGCTCGGCGTCGGCGAACTTCACACCCGCCGACACCCTGCGGCGGTCGTCGTAGAGGACCTCGAGGCCCTCGGCGTCGAGCGCCTCCCCCAGGGAGGCGGCGGTGTCGAAGACGGCGTCGTCCTTGCCGGTGGCCAGGATCTGGACGTGGTACGGGGCGACCCGGATGGGCCAGGCGAGCCCGTGCTCGTCGTGGTTGGCCTCCGCCAGCGCCGCCATGACCCGGGACACCCCGATGCCGTAGGAGCCCATGGTGACCACGCGGGACCTGCCGTTGACGTCCAGGACGGACAGCCCCAGCGCCTCGGCGTACCTCCGGCCCAGCGCGAAGATGTGGCCGATCTCGATGCCGCGGGCCAGCTCGAGGGGGCCCGAGCCGTCGGGGGCGGGGTCGCCGGCGCGGATCTCGGCGGCCTCGATCGTGCCGTCGGCGGTGAAGTCGCGGCCCTTGACCAGGTGGAGCACGTGCTTCTTGGGCGTGTTGGCGCCGGTGACCCAGCTGGTGCCGTCCACGACTCGGGGATCCAGCAGGTAGCGCACGGAGCCGGCGGGGCGCTCCCGGCCGTCCTGGTCGATCTCCGTGCGTCGGTCGGGCGAGTTGGGTCCGATGGCGGTCGGGCCGATGTAGCCGCGCACGAGCTCGGGGTGGCCGTCGAAGTCCTCATCGACGGCCATCTCGACCTCGGCGGGGGCGACGGCCGCCTCGAGCCGCCTCATGTCGATCTCGCGGTCGCCGGGCAGGCCCACGACGAGGAGCTCCTTGGCGCCGCCCGGGTGGGTGAGAGTGACCACAACATTCTTCAGGGTGTCGGCGGCGGTCCACGCCCGGCCGTCCTGGCGGGGGTAGCGCTCGTTGCACAGGTCCACGAGCGTGTCGATGGTGGGGGTGTCGGGGGTGTCCACGACGCGCGCGGGCGGCTCGGCGCCGGCGTCGACCGGCTCGGGGGGGACCGTGACCACGGCCTCCGCGTTGGCGGCGTAGCCGCCGGCGGAGCGCACGAAGGTGTCCTCGCCGATCGGCGAGGGGTGGAGGAACTCCTCGGAGTGGGAGCCGCCCATGGCCCCGGCCACGGCGTTGACCGGCACGTAGTCCAGGCCCAGGCGGGTGAAGATCCGCTCGTAGGCGTCGCGGTGCATCCGGTAGGAGGCCTCCAGACCGGCGTCGTCCATGTCGAAGGAGTAGGAGTCCTTCATGACGAACTCGCGGCCGCGGATGAGGCCGGCGCGAGGGCGGGCCTCGTCGCGGTACTTGGTCTGGATCTGGTAGATCACCGCGGGCAGGTCCTTGTACGAGGAGTACATGTCCTTGACCAGGAGCGTGAACATCTCCTCATGGGTGGGCGCCAGGAGGTAGTCGTTGCCCCGACGATCGGCCAGGGTGAACAGGGTGGGGCCGTACTGATCCCAGCGGCCGCTCGCCTTGTACGGGTCGGCGGACAGCAGGCCGGGGAAGTGGACCTCCTGGGCGCCGATGGCGTCCATCTCCTCGCGCACGACCGCCTCGATCTTGCGCAGGGTGCGCAGACCCAGCGGCAACCAGGTGTAGACGCCGGGCGCGGCGCGGCGTATGTAGCAGGCGCGCACGAGCAGCCTGTGGCTGGCGACCTCGGCATCGGCCGGGTCCTCGCGCAGCGTCCGGATGAAGGCGGTGGAGAGTCTGTGCAGCACGGGGCACATGGTACGCACCGCACGCGCGCGGCATCATGCGGTGCGCGACGACGGCGCGGCCGACGCGGCCGACGCGATGCCGCGGCGCGGCATGTCGAGCATCCCCGCGATATGCTTCAGCCCGGTCGGGGCCGTGACTTCCCGCAGGACCTCCCGCACTCTTGGCCTACAGGCAGGGGAAGAAGATGGACAGGCACTCCTCCGTCCGCGAGGGGCGCGGTCGGACCTGGGCGAAGGTCATCCTCCTGGGCGAGCACTCCGTCGTGTACGGGCACCCCGCCGTGGCCCTGCCGCTGCACGATCTGCGGATGCGGGCGACGGCCGCGCCGGTGCCCGGCCCTTCGAGGCTGTGCAGCCTCGACTACCGCGGCCCCATCGATCGCAGCGGGCCCCGGTTCGCCTGCGTCGCCCGCGCATTCGACAAGGCCCGGGAGTTCTCGGGGCGCCTCGGCCAGTCCTTCGAGATCACCACCCGCAGCGACTTCCCCCACGCGCGCGGGCTGGGCTCCTCCGCCGCGGCGTCGGGCGCGGTCATCCGCGCCGTTCTGGACGCCTGCCGACGCGACGCCTCCGCCGATGAGCTGTTCGCGCTCACGCAGATGGCCGAGCGGGTCGCGCACGGGAACCCGTCCGGACTGGACGCGGCGGCGACCAGCTCGTCCTCCCCGATCCGATTCCAGGGCGGTCGGATGCGGCCCGTCAGCCAGCGCATCGCCCACGCGCACCTCGTCATCGCCGACTCGGGCGTTCAGGGCAGCACCCGCGAGGCCGTCAGCGGCCTGCGCCGGCGCTACGAGCAGGACGCCGAGGGCGTGGGCCCGCTCATCGACGGCCTCGGCGCGCTGGCGAGGACGGCGATCACGGCGCTGCACGACGGCGACGCGCCCGCCCTGGGGGAGGCCATGAATCGGGCGCACACGGTGCTCGCGGGGCTCGACCTGAGCCTGCCGGTCCTGGACCGGCTCGTCGGGGCGGCGCGCCGGGCCGGAGCACTGGGAGCCAAGCTCACCGGAGGAGGCCTCGGCGGGTGCGTGATCGCCCTGACGGGCAGCGAGGGGGCGGCGGACCGGGTCCGCTCCGCCCTGCGGCGGGCGGGGGCGCCCGCCGCGTGGACCCATCGGATGCGCACCGGCGAGGCGGACGAGTGAGCCCCGCGAAGACGGCCGCGGCGGCGCCCGCGGTGACGGCCACGGCGAACACCAACATCGCTCTGATCAAGTACTGGGGCAAGGCGGACGAGTCGCTGACGATCCCCACCGCATCCAGCCTGTCCCTCACCCTCGACGGGACCCGGACGACCACGACGGTCTCCTTCGACGGCGGCGCAGTCGGGGCGGGCGCGACGAGCGAGGAGCGGGGCGGGGACGCGGTCACGATCAACGGCTCGTCCCCCGGCGGTGCGGAGCTGGCCCGGGTGACCCGCTTCCTCGACCTCGTGCGCGCGAAGTCGGGCGAGTCGGCGTCGGCGACCGTGGCCTCCTCCTCCACGGTGCCGCTGGCGGCCGGCCTGGCGAGCTCCGCCGCGGGCTTCGCCGCGCTCGCCGCAGCCGCCTCGCGCGCAGCGGGCATGCGTCTCGACGACCGCGCGCTCTCCCGGCTCGCCCGACGCGGCTCCGGCTCGGCGACGCGGTCGGTCTTCGGCGGGCTGGTGCTGTGGAACGCCGGCGTCGATGACGAGACGTCCTATGCCGAGCCCGTGGAGTGCGCCCTGGACCTGGCCATGGTCGTGGTCGTGCTCTCCGAGCGGCACAAGGGCATCAGCAGTACGAGGGCCATGCGGGAGACCATGAGGTCCTCGCCGCTCTACCCCGCCTGGGTGGAGGCCGGCCGCGAGGACCTGCGCGCGGCGCTGGCGGCGGTGCGCCGCCGCGACCTGCCTCGCCTGGGCGAGGTCGTCGAGGCGAACGCGCTGGGGATGCACGCCGCGATGATCGCCTCCCGCCCCGGCATCATGTACTGGCTGCCGCGGACGGTCGAGGCGCTGGGCACGATCCGCGCCGTGCGCGACGAGGGGCTGCCCGTCTGGGCGACCATCGACGCCGGCCCGAACGTGAAGGCGCTCACCAGCAGGGACAGCGCCGACCGGGTCGCCGCCGCCCTTCGCGATCGCCTGCCCGGAGCGACGGTGTCGGTCAGGCACCCGGGCGCCGGCGTGCACGTCGAGGAGGTCGTCCCGTGACCGCGGGCGGCGTGACGCGCAGCGCGCCCGGGAAGCTCTACATCGCCGGCGAGTACGCCGTCGTCGAACCGGGCCACCGGGCGGTGCTGGTCGCGGTCGACCGCTTCATCACGGCGCGGGTCGCCCCCGCCGAGCACGCCGGCCGCATCAGCACCGCCCTGCACGGGACGCGCTCCCGGACCTGGTACCGGCGTCCCGAGGACGGCGCGATGGAGGTCGAGGAGCGGGCCGGCGACCACGTGGTCCCGGCGATCCGCCTCGTCGAGCAGATGGTGCGCGAGGCGGGCGGCCCGCTGCGGCTCTTCGACCTGGATGTCTCCAGCGAGCTGGACGACGGCGGACGCAAGCTCGGCCTGGGCTCCTCCGCGGCGGTGACCGTGGCCACGGTGCGCGCGGTGGCCGGGTTCCACGACCTGCCCCTGGACGACCTCGCCGTCTACAAGCTCGCACTGCTGGCCAACGAGTCCGTGCAGCCCATCGGCTCCGGGGGCGATATCGCGGCCAGTGCCTTCACCGGATGGATCGACTACACCTCCCCCGACCGCCGATGGCTGCGCCGGACGAGCGGCCGCACGAGCGTGGGAGAGCTGGTGCGGATGGACTGGCCGTGCCTTGGCATCCGCCGCCTGGAACCGCCGAGCCCGCGCCTGCGCGTGGGATGGACCGGCGAGCCGGCCTCCACCCCGCGGCTCGTGGCGGGCGTCCGGGCTCGCACCAGGGGAACCGGGCAGGCCGCCCATGCCGCCCGCACGGCCCATGCGGCCCCGGCCTACGCGGCCTACGCGGCCTTCCTCCGGGCCAGCGAGAGCTGCGTGGGCTCCCTCGCCCGTGCGCTCCGGGAGGACGACGGCCGGGCGATCGCCGGTCGGATCGAGGAGAGCCGCCGGCTCCTGTCGGACCTCAGCCGCACGAGCGGGATCGTCATCGAGACCCCTCGGCTGCGGCGGCTCGTGGACATCGCCCGGGGTTTCGGAGCGTCCGCCAAGAGCTCCGGCGCCGGTGGCGGGGACTGCGGCATCGCCCTGTGCCCGCCGGGGACGGATGCGGACGCCATGTGCTCGGCCTGGGAGGCATCGGGCATCCGGCCCCTGGATCTGTCGGTCCACTCCCGAGGCGAGGCCGCCTCATGAGCGTCGAGCCCGCGGAGCCCGTGGTGCCCGGGAGTCCTGCCGGGCCCACGCCACCGGCGGGGCCGGAGCGCGCCTCCCGCAAGGATGAGCACCTGAGGCTGGCGGTGCGTCTGCACGACCAGGGCGGGCCGAACGCCTTCGACGACGTGTCCTTCGTCCATCACGGCCTCCCGCGCACCAGCGCCGACATGATCGACACGAGCACGACGGTGTGCGGCGCGACCTGGAGGGTTCCGTTCTACATCAACGCGATGACCGGGGGCACGCGGGCGACGGCGGCGGTCAACGCCGGCCTGGCCGGGGCCGCCGCCGATGCGGATGTCGCGATCGCCTGCGGCTCGCAGCGCATCGCCCTGGAGGATCCCGAGCGCGCCGACGGCTTCCGCATCATCCGTCGTGAGGCCCCGCACGCCTTCGTGCTCGCCAATGTCGGTCCGACGGTCACTCCGGAGCAGGCGCTGCGCGCCGTCGAGATGGTCCGGGCGGACGCCCTGCAGATCCACCTGAACGCGGCGCAGGAGTTGATCATGCCCGAGGGGGACCGGGACTTCCGCGACTGGGCGGAGCGCATCGCCGCCATCGTCGCAACCGTGCCCGTGCCGGTCGTGGCGAAGGAGGTGGGGTTCGGGCTCTCGCGCCGCACGATCATGACGCTGGAGCGGACCGGCGTCACCGCGGTCGATGTGGCGGGCGCCGGCGGCACGGACTTCATCGCCATCGAGAACGAGCGCCGCCGCCGGGAGTACGCCTACCTGACCGGCTGGGGGCAGTCGGCGCCCCTGTGCCTCCTGGATGCGCTCTGCGGCCGGGACCCCGTCGGGCTCCCGGTGCTCGCCTCCGGAGGCGTGCGCAATCCTCTCGACGTCGTGCGCTCGCTCGCCCTGGGGGCTCGCGCGGTCGGCGTCTCGGGGCATTTCCTGCACACCCTGACCGTACGGGGCGCCGATGGGCTCCGGGACGAGCTGCACTCGTGGACCGACCACGTGCGAACGCTGATGACCCTGCTGGGGGCGGCCGATGTCGACCACCTGCGCCTCACGGACGTGCTGGTGACGGGACCCACCCGCGAACGGGCGCGACTGCTGGGTGTGGATCCGGAGGCTCTGGCCCGTCGCTCGGAGCGCCGCTAGACGGTCCGGGCGCCGCCAGACGGTCCGGGCCGGGCTCATCGCGCGGGTCCGATGACCGCGCAGCGGCGCGCGCCGGTGCGTCGAGATCGGTTCAGATCCGCGTCGAGATCGGTCCGCGTCGCTGATGGACGAGCCCTCGCGGTCGGGAGTCGGAGCGGTCGGGGCCGACGTCGGACCGCCACCGCTCAGGCCAGAGCGACCAGAGCCCCGACGATGCCGGGCGCGGCGTAGAGCGTCATGAACTGCACGCCGTAGGAGACTCCGAGACGATTGAGCGCTCCGCACAGCACGCCGACGAGCAGTACTCCGAACACATTCGGAACGCCCGCGTCAATGTAGGCGAGCAGCAGGATGAAGGCCATGAACAGCGCGAGAACCGCCTCGTGCGGAATGCGCCGCATCACGAAGTAGGTGATCCGCGACGACCAGCGGACCGCGATCACATATGTGATCGCGACGGAGATCAGCGCGCCCGCGGTGACGGCCATGACGAAATCGGGCATCCGCAGTTGGTGGTGCAGGTTGTTGCTCAAGTCGTAGACGGGCGGCGCGTTGAAGAGCGGGCCCGCGGGCCCCGCGGAGACTCCCGAGACGGGAATGCCCAGGGCGACGAGCGGAATGATGACGCCGGCGAGATACGTCGAGTGCGTCAGCGCGCTCATCACGGTCACCGCGCGCTGCGCACGACGCACGCGATTCTCCTCCTGGCGCGCCACGGACGCCTCCCCCAGCAGGAAGGTCAGGCCGACGGGACTGAGCACGAACAGAGGTGTGGAGGCGGCCGCCATGGTGGCGCTCCACCAGCCCTCGGACAGGGAGACCAGGCGCCCCGGCATCAGCTCCCGCGAGTCGAACCCGGAGCGCAGGAGCTCCGTCCTCGTGCGGGTTCCGTGCGGAAGAGCCGCGCGCCGCCCCGGGTTGAGCAGCTCCAGCCCGGTCAGGAGCATGGGGCCCACCGTGATCCCCAGGAAGAAGGAAACGCTCACGTTGCCGTCCTCGGAGATGATGCCGGTCGAGCGGTAGAGCGCGGGCAGCGCCTGGAACATGAGCGCCAATGGGATGATCGCGATCAACGCGAGAGCCCGATTGCCGCCGAGCAGCGCCAGGAGCACCGTCCCCGCGGCGAGGATGAGCGGGGTCTGGGACTTGATCGGCTCGGCGACGGGGCTGAGCAGCCCCGCCAGGGCGAAGCCGAGCGGGATGGAGATCAGGGTTCCGATGGCGGAGCCGACCGCCATCTTCCTGATCGTGCCGGAGGCCAGGCCCTTGTCGCGCAGCAGCACGGAGTGCTCCATCAGCGGAGCCGACATCACTCCGCCCGGCAGCCCGACCAGCGCCGTCGGTATGCCGTTCATCAGGTTGAGGGTGACGACCGCCGAGACGAAGAAGGCGAGCACCACCTGCGGCGGGGCGCCGGCGAGCACGAGGGCCAGAGTGACCGGGGCGAGCACGCTCGTCTCATCGGTACCGGGGACGAAACCGATGAAGGTGTAGAGAACGACGGCGCCCAGCACCGCCATCAGCATCATGGGAATGAGCTCCGGGGTCATCGGGCGTCGCTCCCCTCCGCGTCGGCGGAATCCGCTTCGTCGGTGACGCCCGACTCGTCGACGATAACGACGTCCCGTTTGGGGGCCACCAGCAGGCAGTTCACGATGAAACCGAGAACGGATGCGCCCAGCCCCCAGAAAAGCGTCTGCCCGCCGATTCTGGAGGCGATCGGCACGGCCGCGACGGCGCAGACCACCGATATCAGCAAGCAGACCACGAGATCCTTGGGCGAGACGAGATCATTCCAGACCTCGATATTCTGACGATCCGTGCTCTTAGATCCGGTTTCGGACATATCGTGCACGAGCGGCGATGCTATGCCCGCTCCCCTGAGCGCACCATATGCTGTTCACCATGATGTCCCCGTCGATGCCCTGAGGCGGAACGACGGGCCCGGGAGACGAGGCGGAACGACGGGCCCGGGAGACGAGGCGGAACGACGGGCCCGGGAGCGACGGCCCGATGCGCGTCGCAGGAGCGGGGGCGGACGTCCGGGGCGGCGGAGTACAGTGGTTCGGGCCCGATTCGAGTTTGGTTCGCAAACCACTGTGATCGCCGAGGAGTCCCATGAGCACCGATGCCCCGTTCAGCCCTCGCACCGCCCTCGACACGATCGTCGAGCAGCAGGTCGCCGTCCGGCGGCGCACCCTCATCCGCTCCTCGCCCCTGCTCACCGCCTGGGGACTGGCATGGCTCGTGGGCTACGGCGTCGGCTGGTTGAGCATCCGTCCCGACTGGACCATGCCGCGACTCTTCTGGCTGGTCTACTTCGGCTGCCTCGCCGCGGCCGGCACCTACACCGGCATCTACATCATCCGCCGCGCGCGCGGGGTGCGCGGAGCCTCCAACCGGGCGGCCCTGCGCTACGGCGCCGCCTGGGTCGGAGGATTCATCCTCGGCGAGGTCGCCGTCGGCCGGGTCGGCGCCCTCCTCATGAGCCTCGGGACGCCGGAGGCCATGGAGACGGGCATGGTCCTGAGCAACGCCGTTCCCTGCCTCATCGTCGGCGTCCTCTTCATCGCCGGCTCAGCCGTGTGGGACGAGCCCGTGCTGGCGTGGATCGGTGGCTGGTTCCTCGCGGTCACCACGGCGGCCACCCTCGTCGGGGGCGCCCTGCTATGGGCGATCATGGCTCTGGCGGGCGGTGGAGGCATGCTCATCGCCGCCGCCGTCGACCTCTTCCGCACCCGGGACGCGAAAAGGGCCGCGCGATGAGTTCCGGCGCCGTACCACTCGACCCGGTCATCCACGCGCAGGCCCGGCTCCGCATCATGGCGACCCTGGCGGGCCTGCCCCGGGGCGACGAGATGGTCTTCCCCCGTCTGCGCGAGATGCTCGGCATGACGGCGGGGAACCTGTCCACCCACCTGAGCAGGCTGGAGGAGGCCGGGTACGTGTCCCAGTCCAAGACCTTCACGGGACGCACCCCCGCCACCTACCTCGCGCTCACCACCAGGGGGCGCGCGGCCTTCGAGGAGTACACCCGCGCCCTGCGAGAGATGCTCGACGCGGTCGGGACGTGAGCCCGCCGAGGGCGCGAGAGACGCGGCCGAACCGGACCGATCTCGACGCGGAACTCGACCGATCTCGACGCGGAACTGAACCGATCTCGGTGAAAAGGGAGCGCAGGTCCCTGCCTCCCGGGCCCCGGAGCGGAGACGCCCCGGCCGCCGAAAGCCCGAGCCGCCGAGGGCCCGACCCGCTAAAGCAGCACGGTGGCGAAGGTGCCGACCCGCTCGAAGCCCAGCCGGCCGTACAGGCCCAGTGCGGCGGCATTGAAGTCATTGACGTACAGACTCACGACGCCTCCGGCGCGCACGTGGTCCCGGCGCACGGCATCGACCACGGCCGCCAGGGCCGCCGTGCCGATTCCCCGTCCGCGCAGGTCGTCCCGGGTCCACACCCCGGTCAACTGGGCGACCACGCCCGTGGGAGACTCCCATATCGCGCCGACGTCGGTCTTGAATGCCACCCGTGCCGGTCCGCCCGGTTGCGCGGGCCGCCCTTCGCCGTCGTCCAGGAGGACGTACGTGCGTCCCGCGGCGATCAGCCAGGCGACGTGCCGGGCGTAGGAGCCCCCCGCCGCCGTCGGGTCGTAGCCGAGCTCGCCGGAGAACATGGCCACCGATGCGGGCAGCACCAGCTCCTCCTCGGCCGGGCCGGCGGCGTGAAGACCGTCGGCCGCCCATCCCAGGCGCGGTCGGCGTCTCAGAACCGGCTCGACCAGACCGCCGGGGGGCGACGGCGCCACCAGGAGCGGCTGTATCCACCGCTCCTCGCGCGCGCGCAGGCCGTCGACGGCCAGGGGCGCCCACACCGCCTCCACATCCGGCGCCGGACCCGTGACCGAGCCGCGGCGAGTCAGGCGCAGCCGCGCGTGGTCCGCGATCACCCGCGCCCCGGCGGGCCCGACGCCGTCGTGCCCGAGCCCGGGACGCGCGGCCAGGCCGAAGGGCACCAGCGAGCCGGTTGCCCACGCTCCGGCGGCGGGTCGGCTCGGCCGTCCCAGGACGACGACGTCGCCTCTGCTCCATCGCTCCCACCTGCGCACCAGGTGGGCCAGGGAGACGGCGCCGACCGGCTCGAGGGCGCACAGGCGCAGCAGCCCGTCGCGCTGGTGCGGGCCGATGGCGTTCAAGCGGTGGCCGAAGAAGCTCACGGTAGCGGCGACTGGGCGAGCGGTGCACTCCCGCAGCGGCGTCAGGCGCTGGTGACGACGCTGGGGGTCGTCCCCGCCAGAGCGGCCTCGCCGAGCTCGGAGCGCATCTGATCGGCCATCGACTGGGCGTGCTCGAGGAGGGTCTCGACGACTCGATTCTCGGGAACGGTCTCGACGACCTTGCCGCGCACGAAGATCTGACCCTTGCCGTTGCCCGAGGCGCAGCCGAGATCGGCCTCGCGGGCCTCGCCGGGTCCGTTGACCACGCAGCCCATGACGGCCACCCGCAGCGGAGCGGTGATCTGCTTGAGCCCGGACTCGACCTCCTCGGCGAGCGTCCACACATCCACCTGAGCGCGCCCGCACGAGGGGCACGAGACGATCTCGAGCTTGCGCTCGCGCAGCCCCATGAACTCCAGCAGCTTGGTGCCGACCTTGACCTCCTCCACCGGCGGGGCCGACAGGGACACGCGGATGGTGTCCCCGATGCCCTGAGCGAGCAGCGTGCCGAAGGCCGCGCAGGACTTGATGGTGCCCTGGAAGGCGGGACCGGCCTCGGTCACCCCCAGGTGCAGGGGCCAGTCGCCCTTCTCGGAGAGCAGCTGATAGGCCTGGACCATGGTGACCACGTCGTGGTGCTTGACCGAGATCTTGAAGTCGTGGAAGCCGCACTCCTCGAACAGGCCCGCCTCCCACGTCGCCGACTCCACGAGCGCCTCGGGCGTGGCCTTGCCGTACTTCTTGAGCAGACGCCGGTCCAGGGAGCCGGCGTTGACGCCGATGCGCAGGGAGACGCCGTGGTCGGAGGCGGCCTTGCAGATCTCGGCGACCTGGTCGTCGAATTTGCGGATGTTGCCCGGGTTGACGCGCACCGCGCCACAACCGGCCTCGATGGCCTGGAAGACGTACTTGGGCTTGAAGTGGATGTCCGCGATCACGGGGATGCGCGACTGCTTGGCGATGACCGGCAGTGCGTCGGCGTCCTTGTCGGTGGGGCAGGCGACCCGCACGATGTCGCAGCCGGCGGCCGTCAGCTCGGCGATCTGCTGGAGGGTCGCGCCGATGTCGTGAGTCTTCGTCGTCGTCATCGACTGGACCGTGATGGGAGCGTCGCCCCCGACGTGACGGTCCCCCACCCTGATCCTTCGAGTGGGCCTGCGCGGAGCCAGGACGGGCCTCTCCTCACGGACGGTGGGGATACCAAGGGCGATGGCTTCAGTCACGCGCCCAAGTATGGACCCGATGACAGCCTGTCAGCCAGGCGGCGAGGCGTCCTGTGGTGCGGCTCCCGCGCGCGGCGAGATCACTCCTCGAGCGGCATCCACCCGACCGCCAGGGCCACGACGCCCGCCAGGGCCCCGACCACCAGCACCGCGCCGTCCACGGTGAACGCGAAGAAGTGGGGCAGGCCGATCCACGTCAGGAGTGATCCGATGTCGTGAGAGTCGTCGACGTCCACGAGGATGAGCGGGAAGACGAGGACGCACACGACGTGCACCAGGTAGGCCCAGGTCCCCACGGCGTTCAGGCGCCGCACATGGGTGCGGCGAGCCTCCAGGGCCGAGAACGCCCACATGAGCGCCTGGCCGATGACGACCACGGGCAGGGCGTAGATGATGTAGAACACCGTGAACCACCCGCCCCCGGTGAGTCCCATGAAGAACACCCCGAGCGTCCAGACGGGCGTGAACGTGACAATGGGGCCCTGGGCCAGGAACAGGAAGGCGCCCAGCCTCCGGGTGCGGTCGGACCGCACGCGGCGCCGGGACTCCGGCTCGTGCGGGAGGCGGCTCCCCTCGGGCCTCCCGGGGGCGGCGGGCGCCGGCGATGACTCAGCCATGAGCTCTCCTGAGGCTTCCGGGGGACCGGTGCGGCCCGCGCAGCCGACGGCGCCGCGACCGCCCGCCGCAGCGGTCCGCACTGATGGTCCCGATGGGCTCGATGACTCGACCATGGTCTCCCGGGGCTCGGGGCGGTCGCCATGGGCTCCGCTTCCCGCGTCCTCCTCCCCGGGTTCTCGTCCCCGGGCGCCCGGGCCCTCCCCCGAGCGCTTCTCCCCGTGCCCCGCGGAGCACGCGGCGCGGATGCGCCGACGCCGCCCGGGGGCCGGCGTCGGGCTCAGAACGGCGCGACGATGTCGACCCAGATGAGCACCAGCGCCATGACGACCAGGGCGACGAGCACCACCTGCCCCACCGGCAGCATCCGGGCCGTGTCCACGGGACCGGGATCGGGGCGCCCGCGCCGGCGCGCCCAGGCGCGCCGCACCCCCTCCCAGCAGGCGCCCGCGACGTGCCCGCCGTCCAGGGGCAGGAGCGGCACCAGGTTGAAGGCGAACAGGGCGAGGTTGAGCGAGCCCAGCAGGCTCAGCATGGAGGACAGGCGCGCGGAGAAGGGGATCGCGCCGGTGCCCACGCCCTCGCTGGAGACCTCGCCCGCGATCCTGCCCACGCCCACCAGGCTGACCAGGCCGTCGGCACTGCGCTGCTCCAGTCCCAGGCCCGCGGCCACCGAGTGGTAGAGGCCGACCGGCAGGGTGAAGATCGCCTTGAGGGTCTGCCCGACCGCGGTGGCGACCGCCCCCGGGACCCGGCTGATCGGCACCCGCACCGTGCCCAGCCCCGGCCCGATGCCGACGTAGGGTCTCGGCTCCTTGGAGGTGCTCCCGTCGGAGGCGGTGACGGTGCGCTCGACCTCGACGGGGGTCACGCTCAGGGTCGTCTCCGCCCCGTCCCGGCGCACGACGACCTCGGCCGGTTCGGTGCCGCCGGAGCGGATGGCCTTCTGAACGTCCTCCCAGGCGGGCGTGCGCGCGCCGTTCCAGGAGACGATCTCGTCGCCCACCCGCAGGTCCGCGGCCGCCGCGGGCGAGGGATCGTCCGTGGCGCACTCGGATCCGCCGGCGTCGACGTCGGCCGGTACGCAGGCCCCCACCGATGAGATCGTGGAGGTGCGGGTGTACTGCCCGACCGCGCCCAGGGCCAGCACGAGGCAGAGGATCCCCAGAACCAGGTTGGTCAGGATCCCCCCGGCCATCACCAGGAGCTTGCGCGGCACGGTGAGCCGGTAGAAGGCCCGGTCCCGCTCGTCGGGTCCCAGCTCGTCCAGGGACTCCTGACGGGCGTCGGCCACCATCGACCCGGGCTTGTCCGGGCGGTCGGGTCGGGCCGGGGGCAGCATGCCGAGCAGCCTGACGTAGCCGCCGAGCCAGATCGCCTTGACGCCGTACTCGGTCTCGCCGCGGCGCACGGACCACAGGCGCGGCCCGAAGCCGATGAAGTACTCGGGCACCTTCACGCCGAACCGCTTGGCGGGGATCATGTGCCCCAGCTCATGGAGGGCGACTGACACGGCGATCCCCACGATGAGGACGATGATGCCGAGGATGTATGCGAGAGTCGGGCTCACGGGCGGCTCCTGGTGCTGTAGAACGGGACAGGTCGGTACTGGGGAGGGCTCAGCCCGAACGGCGCGAGCGATCGGCGATGAGCTCCTCCGCCCGCCGGCGCGCCCATGCCTCGGCCGCCAGGACGTCGTCCAGGCGCGGGGCCGCGCCGGGGCCGTCGGGGGCGCCGGGCGCGGGCGCCCCGGAGAAGCCCTCGTGCTCGCCCACGACGGCGGCGTCGACCTCGACGATGTCCGTCCACCTCAGGCGGCCGGCCAGGAAGGCGTCGACGGCCTGCTCGTTGGCGGCGTTGAGGACGGCCGGGTGGGTCGCGGAGGCCGCCACCGCGCGGCGGGCCAGGTCGACGGCGGGGAAGGTCTCGGCATCCAGCGGCTCGAAGGTCCAGGCGGTCGGCTCCCCCCACCGGTTGGGCGTCACCAGCCCGGACAGGTCGGGGCGCGCCGGCCAGGTCAGCCCCAGGGCGATGGGCAGCCGCATGTCCGGGGGCGAGGCCTGGGCGATGGTGGCGCCGTCGACGAACTCGACCATGGAGTGGACGACGGACTGCGGGTGCACGACGACAGCGATGTCGGTCGGGGCGACGTCGAACAGGAGGTGCGCCTCGATGAGCTCCAGTCCCTTGTTGACCAGGGTGGAGGAGTTGACGGTGACGACGGGTCCCATCGTCCAGGTCGGGTGCGCCAGGGCCTGCTCGGCGGTCACTGCGGCGAGGTCGGCTCGCGCGCGGCCGCGGAAGGGGCCGCCCGAGGCGGTGAGCACCAGGCGGCGCACCTCGCTGCGCCCGGTGACGACCGGGCTGGTCAGCCCCTTCTCGTGGCGGCCGGAGGCCAGGGCCTGGGCGATGGCGGAGTGCTCGGAGTCCACGGGGACGACCTGCCCGTCGCGACGCACGGCATGCCGGACCAGGGCACCGCCGACGACGAGGGACTCCTTGTTCGCCAGGGCCAGGCGCGCACCGGTGGCCAGCGCCGCCAGGGTCGGGCGCAGGCCGACCGAGCCGGTGATGCCGTTCAGGACGGTGTCGTCCTCGGCCAGCCCGGCCCGGACGACGAGCTCGACCGGGGCGTCGGGGCCGACGAGGACCTCCGCGACCGGGTCGGGACGCCCCAGGCGGTCGGCCGCGGCCGCCAGCGCGGCGCGCGCCCGCTCGCGCGCGCCCGTCTCGGAGGAGGAGACCGCGACCCGCGGCACCTCATGGACGACGGCCTGCTCGGCCAGCTCCTCGAGGCGGGAGCCCCCGGCGGCCAGTCCCACGACCCGGGGGGCCCTCCCCCGGGGGCCGAGGCGCGCGACGACCTCCAGGGCCTGGGTCCCGATCGAGCCGGTGGACCCCAGCACGACCAGCCGGGCGGGGGCGTGACTCATGCGTACTCCTTCCTGGACTCCCGGAGCGTCTGCCGGGGCTTCTGGCGGACACGGCGAGCGCGGCGCCGTCGCGGGTCCGCGGACCGCTCCCACCGCCTCGCCTCACTCGACGGACAGCAGGACCTCGACGACGCGGGCGAGATAGCGGTCCACGCTCCTCTCGTCGTAGGCGGCGTCCTTCCTCGCGGCCGAGAAGGTGGCGGTGCGCACCTCGATGGAGGACAGCGCGGTAGCGGCGTCGAAGTAGGAGGCGACGCGGTCCATGAGCCGATCGACCTCGACCTTGGAGTACCCGTGCTTGTGAGCCGAGGCGAAGCGCGACCCGTGGGGCCGCAGCAGCCGCGGGTAGAGGGTGGTGGCCAGCTGGGCGACCTCCTCCATCCAGGCCTTGCGCCCCCTCTCGGCCACGAAGTCGGCCCGACGCCGCTGCAGGAAGGCGGCCTCGAGCCGATCCAGGGCGGCATCGACGGCGGCGGGCTTGTAGCCGCCGCGCACGATGTCGAAGGCGACGGTGCGCACGCCCTCGGAATCCATCTCGTCGAGCTCGCCGGCGTCGTAGATCTCGTGAGCGGTCGCGAAATAGCCCTCGACCTGCTCGCGGCGGTAACCCTGCCGGAACAGGCCCGCCCTGGGGAACATGTCGCTCATGTCCTGGCCCTTTCCTGGTGGAGCACCTCAGCGGCCAACTGACCGCAGGCGCCGTCGATGTCACTACCGCGAGTATCCCGCACCGTCGTCGTGATGCCGGCGCGCCGCAGCGTGTCGACGAAGAGGTTCTGCACGTCCGGTTCCGAGCAGGTCCAGATGGAGCCCGGCGTCGGGTTGAGCGGAATGGGGTTGACGTGCGCCCACCCGCGGCCGCGGGCGCACAACTCGTCCGCCAGGCGCTGAGCGCGCCAGGCGTGATCGTTCATGTTCCTGATGAGGGCGTACTCGATCGAGACGCGTCGCCCGGTGGATCGGAAGTAGTCATGGGCGGCGTCGAGGAGCTCGCCCACCTTCCACTTGGAGTTGACGGGGATGAGCTCGTCCCGCAACTCGTCGTCGGGGGCGTGCAGGGACACCGCCAGCGTCACGGGCATGCCCTCGGTGGCGAGCCTGCGGATCAGGGGCACCAGGCCGACCGTGGAGACGGTGATCGCGCGGGCGGACAGCCCGAAGCCCTCGGGAGGCGGATCGATGAGCCGGTGCAGGGCGGCGACGACGTTCTTGTAGTTGATCATCGGCTCGCCCATGCCCATGAAGACGACGTTGGACAGGCGGGCGGGGCCGCCGGTGAGGGCGCCTGCGGCCGAGGCCCGCGCGGCGCGGCGCACCTGCTCGACGATCTCGGCGGCCGACAGGTTGCGGGTGAGTCCCATCTGACCGGTGGCGCAGAAGGGGCAGGCCATGCCGCAGCCGGCCTGAGAGGACACGCACAGGGTGGTGCGGTCCCGGTAGCGCATGAGGACCGACTCCACGCGCACCCCGTCGTGCAGCTCCCACAGGTGCTTGACGGTGCGGCCGCCGTCGGCCCGGAGCGCGCGCACCTCGCGGATGAGGTCGGGCAGCAGGTCGGCGACCAGCCGGTCGCGCCCGTCGGCGGGCAGATCGGTCATGTCGGCGGCATCGCGCGTGAAGCGGGTGAAGTAGTGGCGCGAGAGCTGGTCGGCCCGGAAGGCGGGCAGGCCCGCCTCCCCGACGGCGGCCCTGCGGCCCGCCAGGTCGAGATCCGCCAGGTGCCGGGGGGCCCTCCCCCGTGCCGGGGGCACCGCGAAGGACAGGCGGGGGCGCGCGTCAGGACTGGTGGCGCCCTCGGGGGGCTGGTCGGTGGGGCGCACCTGAACCCGGCGTGATCCCGAAGACGGCCCTGGGGCCGTCGGACCGCGCCCGATGACGACGGGAGCGGGCCGCGATACGGATCTCACTTGGTTCAGTGCTCCTCTCAGGAATGAGGTGGCGGTACCGGCCGGCCCCGGTCGACCGAGTCGGTCGGTCGGGCCGTCGGATGATCTATAGGACAAACTATCGAATAAGCAGGGAGAAGACGTAGACGACGGGCGCGGCCACGAGGATCGAGTCGAGTCGATCCATGAGACCGCCATGCCCGGGCAGGAGCGTGCCCATGTCCTTCAGGCCGAGATCCCGCTTGAGAAGGGACTCGCCCAGGTCGCCCAAGGTCGAGACGACGACGATGGCGGCGCCCAGGGCCGCGCCCGCCCACCAGGGCCCGCCCAGGGCCCACAGGCAGCCGGCACCAGTGCACACGGTGGCGATCATGGAGCCGGCGAAGCCCTCCCAGGACTTCTTGGGCGAGACGCTCGGCGCCATGGGGTGCCGGCCGAGGGTGATGCCCGCCAACCAACCGCCGGTGTCATTGGCCACAGGCAGGGCGATGAGCATGAGAACCTTGCCGACCCCGTGATCCTGAGCCGTGACCAGCACGGCGAAGCTGGCCAGGAACGGCAGGTAGGTCGCGGCGAAGACGGAGGCGGAGGCCTCCACGGAGCGGGATCGTCGTGCGGCGTCGTGCTCATCCGTGCGCGGGACCATGTGATCGGGGGCCTCGAGGTCGGTGCCGGACTCGGCCTCCGCCTGGTCCATGAAGCACCACAGCACGCAGGATCCCGCCGTGGCGAGGTAGGCCCCGAGGGCAGCCTCGGCGCCGATGGTCCAGGCGCACACGGCCATTCCGAGGGAGCCGAGCCACAGGGGGGCCATGGGCAGGCGTATGCCCTTGCGCGCGAAGGCCCCGGCGAGCTCCCACAGGGCCCCGCAGACGGCGATGACCACCACCCCGACGAACAGGATCTTGTAGAAGAACAGGGAGGCCAGGACTGCGCCGATCAGGACGACCGCGACCCCGACGGCGGCGGGGAGATTCCGCCCCGCCCGCCCGGTGGCGGGCAGAGGGGGGCGGTTGCGCGTCGGCGGCGGGGTCAGCAGCGTGCTCAGCAAGGTCACGGGGCGCGTGTTCTCGTCGGTCTGCGAAAACGGTCGGGCGGCGCGGGCTCAGACGTCGAGGAGCTCGGCCTCCTTGGCGGACAGCGCTTCGTCGATGGCATCGACGAAGCGCTTGGTCAGGGCGTCGAGCTCGGACTCGGCGCGCATAACATCGTCCTCGCCGGCCTCTCCGCCCTTCTTGATGGCCTCGAGCTCCTTCTTGGAGCGACCGCGGATGCCGCGCACCTGAACGCGGGACTCCTCGGCGCGGCTGCGGGCGAGCTTGACGTAGTCCCTGCGCCGCTCCTCCGTCAGGGCGGGCAGGGACACGCGGATGACCGTGCCGTCGTCGGTCGGGTTGACGCCGAGGTCGGACTCGCGGATGGCGGTGGTGATGGCCTTCATCGCGGAGCGGTCGAAGGGGCTGATGATCACCGTGCGGGCCTCGGGAATGGTGATGGAGGCGAGCTGCTGGAGCGGGGTCGGGGCTCCGTAGTAGTCGACCAGAAGCGGGGTGAACATGGCGGGGTTGGCGCGACCGGTGCGGATGGCTGCGAGCTCGTGCTTGGCGGCGTCGAGGGCCTTGTCCATCTTGTCCTCGGCATCGAGCATGACATCGTCGATCATGGTGGTTCCTCCGGTGGTGGCTGGTGGTTCTCGAGTAGTGGGCGGTGCTGGCCGGGCGCCGGCTCAGTCCTGTGTGACGAGGGTACCGATCTGCTCACCGAGGAGCGCGCGAGTGATGCCACCGCCCTCGCCCATGCCGAAGACGCGCATGGTCAGGCCGTTGTCGCGGCACAGGGCGAAGGCGGAGGCGTCGACGACCTTGAGCCCGTCGGCCAGGGCGCGCTCGTAGGTCAGGCGGTCGAGAAGTCGGGCCGTCGGGTCCGTGCGCGGGTCGGCGGTGTAGACGCCGTCGACGCCGTTCTTGCCCACGAGGAGCTCGTCGCAGCGGGTCTCCAGCGCCCGCTGGGCGGAGACGGTGTCGGTGGAGAAGTAGGGCAGCCCCGCCCCGGCGCCGAAGACGACGACCCGCCCCTTCTCCAGGTGGCGGATGGCGCGCAGCGGGACGTAGGGCTCGGCGACCTGGGTCATGGCGATCGCGGACTGGACGCGCGCCGGCACCCCGGCCTTCTCGATGAAGTCCTGCAGCGCCAGGGCGTTCATGACGGTGCCGAGCATGCCCATGTAGTCGGCGCGGTCGCGGGCCATGCCGCGCTGGGAGAGCTCGGCGCCGCGGAAGAAGTTGCCCCCGCCGACGACGACGGCCACCTGCACCCCGGAGAGCACCGCCTCGGCGATCTGCCGAGCGGCGTCGGAGACGACGTCGGGGTCCAGGCCCACCGCTCCCCCGCCGAACACCTCTCCGGAGAGCTTCAGCAGGACGCGGCGCGGGTGCTCGACCGGAGTCGCCGGGGTCGTGCAGGGCAGCGGCTGAGCGGTCATAAGTCATGTCTCCTGAATGTGCGTCCGACGATACATAGCAAGGCGGCAGGCGCGCCGGGAGCGAGCCTACCCGCTGTCGCGCCCGCACTCGTTGTCGACGCAGTCACGACCCGGCGTCCGGCGCCTCCGCGCGCGGCGGTCCCCCGGTCCCGGCGCGCCGACCGAGCCTTCCGGAACCGGAGCCCGTCTCAGGATCGGGCGCCAGCATGCGCGGCGCCGTCCGCGGGCCCGTCGTCGAACATGGCGGCCAGGGCTGCGGCGTCATTGATCTCGGGTCGAGAACGACTCTCAGGACCCTGCGGCGGCCGCGGCCGCTGGACTCCGTGCGCTCGCGCAGCACGAGCCGGGAGGGCATGACCGGCCAGGGGAGGTCCTTGCGGAGGAGGATCCCCCGCCGATGGAAGCCGCCGGAGTCGATGACCACGTGCGAGGGCAGGATCGCCAGCCCGACCATCAGCATCACGATGAGCGCGAGGATCGGCAGGGCGAGGAGGTCCGGCATCCGCCCGCCGCGAGCCACGACGGAGCCGATGGCCGTCGGCAGGATGACGATGGGCAGCGCGACCAGGCAGCCGCCGCCGACGCACCTGTCGCCCGAGGGCCGCAGGACGATCCTGGTCCCGTTCGCCGAACCGGGGACATCCCCGGCCCGGGTGCTGGTGGACGTGCTCACGTCCACAGCATGCCAGCGCGCCCCCGGTCGCGTCGACGGGCGGCCCCGCCCGGGCGGAACCCCGCGAGGGCCCCGCGAGCGGGTGCTCGCGGGGCCCTCGAGTGATGGCGGAGTCGCCGGCGGGTCGCCTCGCGACGGCGCGGGAGGCCGGGCGCTCAGGCGCCGACGCGGAAGCGGACGAAGCCGGTCAGCTCGCCGCCGGTGGCTCCCACGACCTTGCCGACCGTGGTCTTGGGGTCCTTGGCGTAGGGCTGGTCGACGAGGCAGTTCTCCTTGAAGTAGCCGTTCAGCCGGCCCTCGACGATCCTGGGGACGGCCTTCTCGGGCTTGCCCTCGGCGCGGGTCGTCTCCTCGGCGATGGCGCGCTCCTTGGCGACCGTCTCCTCCGGGACGTCCTCGCGGGCGAGGTAGAGCGGCGAGTAGGCGGCGATGTGCATCGCGATGTCGTGGGCCACCTCCGCGGCCGCCTCGTCGGTGCCGACGAGCACCGCGACCTGGGCGGGCAGGTCGGGGTTGGTGCGGTGCAGATAGGTGTCGACCCTCGGGGCCGCCAGGCGGGCGACGCGGCGCACGACGATCTTCTCCCCGATGACGGCCTGCATGGAGTCGGTCAGCTCCTTGACGCTGCCGCCGTCGGCCGCGGCCTCGGCGAGCTCCTCGGCGGTCTGGGCGCCGGAGGCGATGGCCGCGTCGAGGACCTTGGCGGCGAAGTCGATGAACTTCTCGTTCTTGGCCACGAAGTCGGTCTCCGCGTTGACCTCGACCAGGACCCCGACCTGGGAGCCGCCGTCCTCGACGACCTTGGCGGCGATGAGGCCGGCCGTGGCCGAGCGGCCCTCGCGCTTGGCGATGCCCTTCAGCCCCTTGACGCGGATGATCTCAATGGCCTTCTCGGCGTCGCCGTCGGCCTCGTCGAGGGCCTTCTTGACGTCGAGCATGCCGGCGCCGGTCTTCTCGCGCAGCGCCTTGATGTCGGCGGTGGTGTAGTTCGCCATGGATGTCTCCTGTGTCTCCTGTACTGACTGGAGTGTGTCTGACTGGGTCCGGCCGGGTCCCGCCGCGCCCCGCTGGGCCGGTCGGGCTGCCGGGGCGGGGCGCTCAGGCCTGCTGGGCGGCGCCGGCCGTCTGCTCGCCCGGCTCGGCGGTCTGCTCGACCTGCTCGACAACGGCCTGCTCGGTCTGCTCCGCCTCGGCACCGGCGAGGAGGGCGGCCTCCCACTCGGGCAGCGGCTCGGCGTCGGTCGCGGCGACCTCGGCCTCGGCGCCCGTGCGGGCGCGGCCGGCGGAGCGGGCCACGAGGCCCTCGGCCGCGGCGTCGGCGATGACGCGGGTCAGCAGGCTGACGGCGCGGATGGCGTCGTCGTTGCCGGGGACGCCGTAGGTGACCTCGTCGGGGTCGCAGTTGGTGTCGAGGATGGCGACGACGGGGATGTTCAGCTTCCGGGCCTCGGAGATCGCCAGGTGCTCCTTCTTGGTATCGACGACCCACACCGCGGCCGGCAGCCTGCTCATGTCGCGAATACCGCCGAGGGTCTTGACGAGCTTGTCCTTCTCACGGCGCATCATGAGCAGCTCCTTCTTCGTGCGGCCGGACCCGGCCACGTCGTCGAAGTCGATCTGCTCGAGCTCCTTCATGCGGTCCAGGCGGGCGCGCACGGTGGAGAAGTTGGTGAGCATGCCGCCGAGCCAGCGCTGGCTCACGTAGGGCATGCCGACGCGCTGGGCCTGCTCGGCCACGGCGGCCTGCGCCTGCTTCTTGGTACCGACGAACAGGATGCTGCCACCGCGGGCGACGATCTCCTTGACGAAGTCGTAGGCGGTGTTGATGCCCTCGACGGTCTGCTGGAGGTCGATGACGTAGATGCCGTTGCGCTCGGTGAGGATGAAGCGCTTCATCTTCGGGTTCCAGCGGCGGGTCTGGTGGCCGAAGTGGACACCGCTCTCGAGGAGTTGACGCATGGTGACAATCGCCATGTCGGTCCTTTCGCGCGCGACCCGGAGGTTGCCGGGCCCGCTATGAGTCGTGGGGCGGTTGTCCGCCGTCGTGGACGACGCCCCGGTATTGATGGTTCTTCCCCTTTGACCGGTGGGCCCGCACGGCGGGCCGCGGCTCCGCCCCGGAGGGGCCGGGTGGATGGGGCCTGGTGCTCGCGACGCGCGGTCACCCTCTCCGCCTGGGCGGTTCAGGACCTCGACCGCGACGCCCGAAAGGAAGCCCGCACCCGGATCGGGGTGAGCCGATGGGCGCGGACGCGAGCACGCGAAGTCAGCCACCCACGGTCAGCGTGGAACCGACGGAATGCCGATCGACATCAACCAGCGACGATCGATCGGTTTGACGAATCGGTGCGAGCGGGCCACAGGCGACTGCGAACGCGAGGCTACCACAGTGTTTGGCGCGATTCCGCGCCGAAATGAGAGGATCCGGAGGCGCGGGAATGTCATTCCCATCACCTCGCCGGGCTCCACCAGTCCCCGCGCCGAATCACGGCCCACAGGGCTCAACGCCCTCGGGTGCGCCGACCGGGCGCCCGGAGCAGCCTGGTGAGCATGAGCCCCGTGCGCCCGTCCTCCCCGTGTCCGTGCCCCTGCCGGCGCCCGCGCGCGTCCTCGCGCGAGCACCGCCACCGGTCCCTCGTGCTGGGCACTGCCCTGAGCCTGCTGGCGCCACTGGCCGCAGGACCGCCGCCGGCCGCGGCGACCGTAACGGCGGCAACGGCCGACGTGACGGTGATGGACGCCGCGTCCTCGGCGACCCTGAGCGCCGCGGATCCGCGGAATCCTGCTCCCCGCTCCCTCTACGGGTGGCCGACCGGCGCCCCCGCGGATGTGCTCCAGGGCTTCGACCCTCCGGCGGTGGTCTGGGGCTCGGGGCATCGGGGCGTGGATCTGGCCCTTCCGGCGGGCTCGCCGGTGCTCGCGGCGGGGGACGGGACCGTGGCCTTCGCGGGCGTGGTCGCGGGCCGGCCGGTGGTCTCCATCGATCACGCCGATGGCGTCCGCACCACCTACGAGCCGGTCGAGGCCTCGGTCGCGACCGGTGACGTCGTCGCGCGGGGCCAGACCATCGGCACGCTTCGAGCGGGGCACCGCTCCGACGGGGCGGACGCGCTCCACTGGGGGGCGCGCACAGGGCCGAAGGCCTACATCAACCCGTTGCGCCTCCTGCGGCCCGCCGTCATCCGTCTCAAGCCTCTGAGGGCCGGGTGATGAGCACCGCCGAGCGCACGAGGTCGTACGGGTACGGCCGAGCACCTCCGGGTCCGGGCGTCCCCCGGCGAGCTCCACGACAGCGGGCGGGGAGCCGGCCGCCGCACCGTCGCGCACCAACCGCTCACGCCCGCGGGAACGCCTGGGCGTACACGGCCCGCAGGCGCTCGGTCGATACGTGGGTGTAGCGCTGCGTGGTGGACAGGGAGGAGTGGCCGAGCAGCTCCTGGACACTGCGCAGGTCCGCCCCCCCGTTCAGGACGTGGGTGGCGGCCGAGTGCCGCAGTCCGTGCGGGCCGAGGTCGGGCACACCCGCGAGCGCGGCCGCCCGGTGGACGACGTCGCGGGCCGCACGGGGATCGAGGCGCCGGCCGCGCACGCCGACGAAGAGCGCCCCGCCGGCGGCGCCGGCCGCGATCCGGCCGCGTACGGAGAGCCAGTGCTCAAGCGCCCGGGATGCGGGGGCCCCGTAGGGCACGGTGCGCTCATCCCCCCCCTTGCCCAGCACGCGCAGGGTGCGGCGGGAGCGATCCAGGTCGGCGACGTCGAGACCGCACAGCTCCGAGACGCGCACGCCGGTGGCGTACAGGAGCTCCAGGAGCGCGACGTCGCGCAGAGCGATGGCCCGCCGCGCGATGCTCTTGCGCGCGTCCTCCCCTCGTGCGGCACCGCCCTCCGCGAGCGCGGAGGCCTCGGAGGCCTCATCGACTCGACGCGCGGCCGCCGTCAGGAGCGCCTCGGCCTGCTCCTCGGTCAGGACCGCCGGCAGCCGGTTGTCCGCCCGGGGCGAGCGCAGTCGGACGGCGACGTCGGCGGTGAGCAGGGCGCCGCGGTGGGCCCAGGCGGAGAAGGCCCTCACCGCCGCCGAGCGACGCGCGATGGTGGCCCGGGCGCTGCCGGAGGCGGACATCCGCGCCAGCCACGCGCGCAGATCGGCCAGGTCGAGGCTGGCCAGCGCGGGGCCGACCGGCTCATCGGCGTCGGCGCCCACGCCGAGGAAGGTGAGCAGGTCCTCGACGTCGGCGACGTAGGCGCGCACGGTGTGCTCGGACAGGCCCCGTTGAAGAGCGAGGTGGCGGAACCACGCGTCGCTCAGCTCGCCGCGGGTGCGCGGCCGGACCGGTTCGCTCATGAGGACAGACTAGCGATCCGCCCATCGACGCGGCTCCCACGAGCACTCGCACGGCGACTCTCGCCGTTTCCCAGCGACGCCCGCCATCGCACCCGCCCGCGGCTCTCACGGCACGGGGCGTCGGCGCCAGCGCGGCCCGTCGCGCTGGACGCGTCCGGAGAGCTCGAGCAGCCCCAGCGCCGAGACGACCTCCTGCTCCGAGAGGCCCGCCGCTCGGGTCAGCGTCTCGACCCTCGCCGAACCCCGGGCGGGAAGGGCGTCGATCACCGCGGAGGCCTCCTCCGACAGGCCGTCGAGAAGCCCGGAGCCGGCCTGGCCGGCGGCGGCCGCACGGGTCGCCTCGGGATCGATCTCTCCCAGAGGGGCGATGAGCTCGAGGGCGTCGTCGGCGTCGGTGACGCACACGGCGCCGTTGCGCAGCAGCCGGTGGCAGCCGACTGACTCCATGGAGGTGACCGGGCCGGGCACCGCGCCGAGGCCGCGGCCGAGGTCGCGCGCGTGCCGGGCCGTGGACAGGGCCCCGGAGCGCCAGGCGGCCTCGACGACGACGGTCGCCCCGCTCATGGCCGCGATGAGACGGTTGCGCGTCAGGAAGCGATGCCGTCCGGGCTGGCATCCCGGGGGGACCTCGGCCACGAGAGCGCCGGTGCCGATGACGGCCGACAGCAGATCGGCATTCGCCGCCGGGTAGAGCCGGTCCACCCCTCCGGCGCTCACGGACAGCGTCGGGCCGGCGTGCAGGGCTCCGCGCAGGGCCGCGGCGTCGATGCCGAAGGCCCCGCCGGAGACGACGACGGCGCCCCGGGCCGTCACCTCGGAGGCGATTCGGGCGGCGACGCGCTCCCCGTAATCGGTGGAGGCTCTCGATCCGACCAGGGCCAGGGACCGCCCGGCGCCGGGGCCCGCGGCGACGAGATCGGCTCGGGCGCGCCGGGCCCCAGCGGCCCCGGCAGCGGCCCGGGAGGGCGGCGCCCCGTCATGGGGGCCGTCCGATGACAGCAGCGCGGGGTCGCCGCGGACCCACAGGCAGTGGGGCGGGTGCTCAAGATCGTCCAGACCGGCGGGCCACCACGGGTCGGAGGGCAGGACGAGACTGCCGCCGAGCCGCTCCAGGGCGTCGAGCTCGCGACGGATGTCCAGACCGGTGAGCCTGGGCGCCCATCGTGCGACCGCCCGGCTCCAGGCCGCGCGAGCCCGGGCGGCGTCGCCCCGGACGGGCACGGGCGGGCGCGGCGCGGGCAGCACCCTCCCGTCGGAGTCCAGAGCCTCGTCGAGGAGCCAGGCGAGAGCCCCGGTGGCGCCCAGGGCGCCGACCAGGGCGCATGCGGCGCGATCGGCGGGCTCGGCCAGGCGGGACCAGGTGGCTCGGGCCAGGGCCTCGTTCCCGATGGGGTGGGGCAGCGTGCGGCGCCGCGGGCGGGCTCCGGCGGGCGGCCCGCTCCTCCCCCGCACCCGGTCGGATGAGGGATCGGCCGCACGAGGGGATTCCGGGACGGAGGGCACCGGGGCCCCCGACGACGGCGCGGGGGCGGGACCCGCGCCCGTCGGGCCGACCGGATCGGTCGAGTCGGCCGAACCCGCCGGGACGGTCGAGCCCGCCGCGTCCGCGGTACCGGTCGGGTTCACAGTCGCGCTCCTCTCATGCGCAGGGCCAGGGCGCCGCCGAGGTCGGCGGTCGTGGGAGCCGGGCGGCCGGCGAGGTCCGCCAGGGTCCAGGACAGGCGCAGCACCCTGTCGACGCCGCGAAGGGTGAGGTCGCCGTGGTCCAGGGCGGCCATGAGCGGTGCCAGCAGGGCGGCGTCCATTCCGGAGGAGGGCGAGCGCAGCCAGGACCCCGGCACCTGCCCCATGAGCCGCCAGGGAGTGCTCGCCAGCCGATGGGCCGCGCGCGCACGCGCCCGCTGCACGCGCGCGGCGACGTCCCGGCTCGATTCGCCCACGGCGCCCACCGCCAGGTCCTGAGCCGTGACGGCCGCGACCTCGACCTGGATGTCGATGCGATCCAGGAGCGGGCCCGACAGCCGCGAGAAGTAGCGTCTGCGCTGCAGGGACGTGCAGGTGCATTCCAGCCCGCGGCCCCCGCTCTTGCCGCAGGGGCAGGGGTTCGCCGCCAGGACGAGTTGGAAGGCGGCGGGGAAGGCGGCCCGTCCGCCGACCCGGTCGATGGTGACCGAGCCGGTCTCCAGGGGCTGACGCAGGCAGTCCAGGACGCCGCTGGGGAACTCCGGCGCCTCGTCGAGGAAGAGCACCCCGCGGTGGGCCAGCGAGACGTCGCCCGGCCGGGGCGAGCCGCTGCCGCCCCCGACGACCGCCGCCCTGGTCGCGGTGTGGTGCGGGGCTCGTAGGGGCGGCGTGGTCAGCAGGCCGGCCTCCGGGTCGAAGGCGCCCGCCAGGGAGTGCAGGGAGGTGACGGTCGCGGCATCCTCCGCGTCCAGCGGCGGCAGGACGGAGGGCAGTCGCTCGGCCAGCATGGTCTTGCCCGCGCCGGGCGGACCCACGAGAAGAAGATGGTGGCCGCCCGCGGCGGCGACCTCAAGTGCATGGCGGGCCTCGGGCTGCCCGACGACGTCGGCGAGATCGGGGGCGGAGCCCGTCGGGCGGCGCCGCGGGCCGCGGGTCTGCTCGGAGCGCCGGTGGGCGCGCTCGACGACCGCGCGGGCGCGGGGAGGCAGTTCTCCTCCGTAGTCCTCGACGAGCTCGCCGATGTGGTCGACCGCGCGCACGCGGGCCCCCGGGACGAGGGCGGCCTCGCAGGCGGCGGAGGCGGCCACGACGACGTCGGGCACACCGGCCTCGACGGCGGTGCGCACGGCCGGCAGGATGCCGCGCACGGGATGGACGGAGCCGTCCAGTCCGAGCTCGCCGATGTAGACGGTGCGGTCCAGCACCGCCAGGGCGCCACCGGGCAGCAGCGCGCGGGCGCCGAGAACGGCCAGGGCCAGGGCCAGGTCGAACCCGGTGCCGGTCTTGCGCAGATCGGCCGGAGACAGGTTGACCGTCAGCCGCTGCTCGCCCCATGTGACGCCGCAGGTGGTCAGTGCCGCGCGTACGCGCTCGCGCGACTCGCGCACGGCGGCGTCGGGGAGCCCCACGAGGGTGAAGCCGGGCAGGCCCTGGCTCGAGTGGGCCTCGACGTCCACGAGATGGCCCTCCAGGCCGGTGAGGGTCACGGCCAGGGTGCGCGCCAGGCTCATGACACGCCCACCCCGCGGTGATGGCGCAGCTCGGCGGGCAGGCCCCGGCGCAGGAGCACCGAGACCACATCGAGGCGGATGCGCTCGTGGGGGACGGGGTGCTGCGCCGCCCAGGCCGCCGCGAGCACGCGCAGGCGACCGAGCTTGGCCGTGTCGACGGCCGCCGCGGGCGGCCCGGCGCTCAGGCCCGTGCGGGTCTTGACCTCGACCACCACGAGGGTCGGTGGACGGTCGGCGGCGGGCTCCAGGGCCACAAGATCGAGCTCGCCGCGCAGGCCGTCGCTGAGGCGCCAGTTGCGGTCCAGGACCCGCCAGCCGTGGTCGCCGAGATACCGGGCGGCGATGTCCTCGCCGCGCCGGCCGACCGCCGGGCGGCCGAGCGCCTCCGCGGACCCGCGGGTCGTAGACGTTGTCATGATCACGGGGATCACCTCCGCCACCAGAATGCGCGGGCGGCGGCGGACCGCGCGAACGACGTCCTCGAGCATGGTGGAGGCGTCCGGCGCGAGAAGTGCGGTGGAGCCCTACAACATGATCTGCATCACATCAATGCCGGGTGGTGGGCCGGCGGGATCAGGAGGGGATGTCCATCTCCGGCTTGGTGAGCTCCTCGACGTTGACGTCCTTGAAGGTGACGACATGAACGGACTTCACGAAGCGGCTCGAGCGGTAGATATCCCATACCCAGGCGTCCTCGAGGCTGAGCTCGAAGAAGACCTCGCCGCCATTGGTGCGCACCTGCACGTCGATGGCGTTGGCCAGGTAGAAGCGGCGCTCGGTCTCCACGACGTAGGAGAACAACGAGACGACGTCCCTGTACTCGCGGTACAGGTCCAGCTCCAGGTCGTTCTCGTAGGACTCGAGGTCATCGGCGCTCACCGTCCCATCATGCACGTCCCTGCTGCGCGGCCCGAGCAGGCGCCGGTGGCGCGTCGCACTCCGTCGGCCACGGACCAGCCGCGAAGCGGTCCGGAGCGGTCCCGATCCGGCCGTGGACCGGCCCCGGTCCGGACCGGATCCGCGGATGCGGGCTCAACGGGTCGTTCCGTCCGCGGGCGTCAGCCCGGGGAGGCGCCACGAGCGGCGATGCTGGTCGCTCGCGCCCAGACGAGCCAGTGCCTCGATGTGCGCCCCGGAGGAGTACCCCTTGTTGGAGGCCCAGTCGTAGCCCGGATCGGGCAGGGCCGTCATCAGGGCGTCGCGCTCGACCTTCGCCAGGACGGACGCCGCGGCGACGACGGCGCAGCGGGCGTCTCCCCCGACCTCCATGCGCACGCCCGGGATGAGACGGGCGGGCAGAGCCGGTGCGCCGTCGCCCGGGGGCGGGTCGGTGCCGGCGGGCTCGCCGGCCAGGGCGTCGAGCAGGTCGGGATCGGTGCCGGTCAGCCAGTCCGCCCGCCCGTCGAGGATGATCGCGCCGGGCAGACGGTCGCGCGCGGCCACTCGGGCGAGGGCACGCCGGCCGGCCAGGCGCAGGGCGCCGACGATGCCGAGGTCGTCGATCTCCGCGGGGGAGGCATGGGCCACGGCCCAGTCGAGGACCCACGCGCGGCACGGTCCCACGAGGGCCTCGCGGCGTCGGGGCGTGAGCTGCTTCGAATCGGCCAGGGTCCCGGGGAAGGCGTCCGACGTCTCGCGGCCGACGACGGCCAGACCGACGGTCACCGGTCCCGCCAGGGAGCCGCGCCCGACCTCGTCCATGCCGCCGACCAGCCGGTGGCGCGTCAGCATCCCGGTCTCGACCTCCCGGTCGGGGCGGAGCGGCCGCGACCGCCTCGCCGCAGCCGCGGGAGCAGAAGGGATCACGGGCCGGAGCCGGACACGTCGGCGAAGACCGCCTCACCGTTGTCGAGCGAGCTCCAGCGGCTCACCGGCCACACGACGTTGGTGGCCACGCCGACGACGTCCTTCAACGGCACGGCGCCGCCGTGCGGGTCGTCCTGGTGGAATCGGGAGTCCAGGGAGTTGGAGCGGTTGTCGCCCATGACCCATACGCAGCCCTCGGGGACGATGACGTCGAAGGGCACCGAGGACGGGACGGTACCCTCCTTGACATAGGTCTCATTCAGGGGGACGCCGTTGACGGTCAGGACGCCGTGCCCATCGGCCGTGACGCGGTCCCCGGCGACGCCGATGACTCGTTTGATGAGGTGATGCCCCGAGTTCCTCGGCAGCAGTCCGGTGAGGATGAGACCATCGCGAACGAGCCCCTTGAAACCGGACGGATCCTCGGCATCGAGCCAGCCGCCCGGGTCCGCGAAGACCACGACGTCTCCGCGGTGGACGTCGTGGGCGTGGTACATCCGCACGGCGACCTGGTCATCGGACTGCAGGGTGTTCTCCATCGAACCGGACGGGATCTCGAAGGTCTGGACGATGTGAGTCTTGATGAAGGCGGACAGGGCGAGGACGACCAGGACGACGGCGACGGTGGACAGCCATCCCCGGCGCGGTCGGGTCTCCGAGGAGTCCTCATCCTTCTCCCTGCCAGGGATCGGCAGGGGACGAGGGCGCCGGGTGGGCGGGTAGGAGGGGGGGAGGTCGATGGGCTCCTCCGGCTCGGACTCCTCGGCACCGGCAGCCGGCTCACCGGCGTGCGACGAGGGCTCCTCCGTTCCGGACACCGCCTCCGGCAGCGGAGTCGACGCGTCGGCCGCTTCTGCCGCGAGGCTCCGTGCCGTGGTCCCGGCATCGGGCTCGACGACCCCGGTGCCGCCGGCCCCGGGCGAGGGCTCATCGATCTCCGGCGCGGGGGGCCGGGCCTCCGGCGCGGAGTCCGCGGCATCGGGCTCTTCATCCGGCTCGTGCGGCGCAGCACCGCCGCCCTCGTCCACGACGGGCGCCCGCTCCTCGTGCGGCTCGACGACGGACTCCGAGCCGTCGCCCGCGGCTCGGCCGTCATCGGCCCGGGAGTCGATCGCCTCGCGTCCCTCGGGCGCCTCGGATGCTTCGTCGGCTTCGACATCCGTCACGGCCTCGACCGGCTCGATCCGCCCCTCCTCGAGGTCGTCCGGCACCGACTCGGCCCCGGATTCAGCAGGCCCGGCCTCGACGGCATCCGGCTCGCTCCTCGCGTCATCGGCCCCCGCCTCATCCGCCTCGGACGCGATCCGCCCGGGTTCAGCGGACTCGGCCAACCCGGATTCGGCGGAGTCCTCCGTCTCGGGCTCGACCTCGACCGGCTCGGCATCGGACTCGGCGATCCCGGGCCCAGCATCCTCGACCGGATCGACCTCGGCGAGCTCCTCCGCCTCGGGCTCGACCTCGACCGGATCGGCCGGCTCGGCCGGCTCGGCCGGCTCGGCCGGCTCGGCCGGCTCGGCCATGTCCGCCCCACCGGCCTGCCGCCCGGCCTCAGCCGGGTCCTCAGTCTCAGTGCCGGACCCGGACCCGACCTGCTCGGAGTCGACCGGCTCAACGGCCTGCCGTCCCGACCCGGCGGAGTCGGCGGACGCGACGACCGGGGGCGCCGACTCCGGCTCCCCGCTCGCCTCGACCGGATCGGACTCGGGAGCGTCGGCCTCGTGCTCGACCGGCTGCTCGATCGAGCCGGCCTCATCCGCCTCGCAGGGCTCCCGGCCCGCGGGAGCGGGGACGGACTCCGCCTCCTCGGGTGCGAGCTCATCCGCCCCGTCGGACGCCACGGCCTCATCGCCCGCCTCCGCGGGCGCAGCCTGCGTCGGGCTCTCCTCGGGAGGAGCGGCCGCGGACTCGTCGTCGGCCTGCTCCTTGTCGGGAGAGGTCGCGGTCCCGCCGTCGTCGACGTCGGGACCGAACTCCTCGCGGTCGTCCTGCGGTGAGGTCACCGTGCTCCTGTTCCGAGGTGGTGCGTATGCATAACGAGGCCTGGATGCCCCGGTGGTGAGAAGGGGCGCCGCCCGGATCCGGACGGCGGAACGCGACGAGCGCGCCCCTCAGCTCTCGCGGCGCTCCTTGATCTTGGCCGCCTTGCCCCGCAGGTTGCGCAGGTAGTACAGCTTGGCCCGACGCACGTCGCCGCGAGTGACGACCTCGATCCTCTCAACGGTGGGCGTGTGAACCGGGAAGGTGCGCTCGACGCCGACGCCGAAGGAGATCTTGCGAACCGTGAAGGTCTCGGAGACGCCGCCGCCCTGGCGGGCGATCACGACGCCCTGGAACACCTGGGTACGGGTACGGCTGCCCTCGACGACCTTGACGTGCACCTTGAGGGTGTCACCGGCTCGGAAGTCGGGCACATCGTCGCGCAGCGAGGCCGCGTCGATCTGGTCAATCAGGTTGGTCATTACTCTCTCCACGCTCGTGCCACTGGTCATGGGCGTTTGGTAGGCGACGCCGCGGCCCGCCTCGGGACGAACCCCATGGGGCGGCTGCATCGTTCTCGATCGCCCGCGGATCCTGCGCATGAGCGCCCTCCCCAGTGGCAGAGGACGCCCGAGGCCCGGAGGCGCGCTCAGTCTGCCACAGTGCGGCACGAGGCTGCGAGGCCGTCGGGGTCCGAGTGCCTGACGTCACGCGCCTTACGGGCGTCTACGGGCGGATGACCCTCAGTGCTCGCCGACGGCCGGAGCGGGCGTCGTCACCGGGGCGGAGGCCGCCTCGGGCACGCGGGAGAAGACGTCCCGACCGCCCCCCAGCCCGGACCAGCGTCCGATGGGCCAGTACACGAACCTGGCGGTGCCGACGATGTTGCCGGCCGGCACGAAGCCGCCGTGGGCATCGCCCCGGTGCACCCGGGAATCGGCCGAGTTCGACCTGTTGTCGCCCATGACCCACACGTAGCCGTCGGGGACGGTGACGTCGAAGGCGATGTCCGAACTGGTGCGACCGGGCTTGAGGTAGGGCTCGTCGAGAACGATCCCGTTGACGCTCATCGGACCGGTGCCATCCGCCACGATGTGGTCGCCGGGCAGTCCGACGACCCGCTTGACGAGGTGGTGCCCCGCGTTCTCCGGCAGCAGGCGCACAGCCACCAGCACATCCTGGATGACGCGGGCGACGCCTGTGGGCCCGGGCTCGGTGAGCCAGTTGTCGGGATCGGTGAACACGACGACGTCACCGCGCTCGACGGAGCCGGCGTCGTACACCGTGACCATGATGCGATCGCCGGCGTGGAGCGTGTTCTCCATGGACCCCGAGGGAATGGTGTAGCTCTGCACGACCAGGCTGCGCACGACGGCGATGACCACCAGCACGGCGACCAGGGTGACCAGCCTGCGCACGAACGGGTGGGGCTCCCGCCTCCCGCCGAGACCGCGCGACCGCCCGTGCGGCCGCTCTGGAAGGGCGGCCTCGGCGGCGCGCCCGGGCGCATTCCTCATCTGCCTCATCTCCGTCACCCTCACCGTCCCGATGCGGTCGGTGCGGCCCGCACCGCCCATTCCGCCCGTACTGCCAGTGTTCTCAGTGCCGTCAGTGCTCTCAGTGCTCTCAGTGCTCATGGCGGGCCTCCCGCGGGTCAAGGCTCATGACCACGTCCCGGCAGGTCCGCCCGCCGACGTCGTAGACTCGCGATCCGACGATGCGGAAGCCGCGCCGCCTGTAGGCCCTCTGCGCCCGGCGGTTGCGCTCGTGGGTGCCGAGCCACAGGACGGTGGCGCCCTCCGCGGCGGCGGCGCGGACGGCCTCGTCCAGGAGCACCGCGGCGACTCCGGAGGAGCGCAGGCGCGTATCGACGTAGGCCTTGGACAGCTCGGCGGCCAGTCCCGCGGTGCCGTCGGAGCGCGGGGGGACGCCGACGGCGTCGGGCCGCTGGTCCAGCCCCGTGATGAGCCCGCCCTCGGGGTCGGCCCGCTCCACGAGCACGACGCTGTAACCGATGATCTCCCCCGGGGCCACGGCGTCGGCGGGATCGGCGCCCGCCGCGAGGCCGTCCGGTGCGAGTCCGCCGGGCAGCTCGGCCACCGTCAGGACCGCGCGCGGGTCGGCCCGCCAGACGGCGAAGCGCTCGGGGGCGAGGTTGGTCGCGATGTGGGCGGCGATCCGCTCCGGTGCGAGGAAGGGCGGGCAGGCGTCGGGGAAGGTGCGCGCCGCCAGGGCGGACAGAGCCTCGACGTCCTCGGCCAGGGCGGGTCGCACGACCAGCCCGACCGGGCCCCGCGCGCCCTCCGGGACCGCCCAGCCGTGGCGCGCCAGGACGGCGCGGTCGGCGGCGTCGAGGGTCTCGGGGCGCAGACGGCCGATCATGTCGGGACGGCGGGCCGCCGTGCGGGCGAGGGCCTGGTCGCGACGTGCGCGGGCGATGCGGGCGTGGTCGCCCGACAGGAGGTGCGGGTCGGAGTCGGCCAGGTCGAGACCGCGCCAGGCGACGGGACGGGTGTGAACGGGGTGCTCCAGAAGGCCTGCCCCGCCGTGGGACTCCTCGACGACGGAGGCGGGGTTGCCCAGAACTCCGGGGCGCAGGCGGGCGACGGCCTCGATCATGACCAGGGCCGCGACCTCGCCGCCGCTCAGCACGTAGTCGCCGATGGACAGCTCGCGCACCTCGACGCCGAGGCTCCGGTAGTGCTCGGCGACGCGGGCGTCGATGCCCTCGTAGCGCCCGCAGGCGAAGACGATCCGGTCGGCCCGGGCGAGGTCCTCAGCGGTGCGCTGGGTGAACAGGTCGCCCGCGGGTGTGGGGATGACGAGGACCTGGCGGTCGGGCCCCGAAGAGGCCCCGGTGTCGCGGGGGGCGGGGCGGCCGACCGGCGCGGGGAGGGCCCCCGCGGCGCCGGCGGGGGGAGCGAGGAGGGAGTCGAGGGCCTCGCCCCACACGTCGGGCCTCATCACCATGCCGGCGCCGCCGCCGAGCGGGGTGTCGTCGACAGTGCGATGGCGGTCGTGGGTCCACTCGCGCAGGTCGTGGACGTGCAGGTCGATGAGCCCGGTCCGCGCCGCTCTGCCGATGAGGGAGAGGTTCAGCGCCTTCGGGTAATCGGGGAAGATCGTGACGACGTCGAGGCGCAGGGAGCCGGGAACGTCGGGTCCCGCGCCGGATCCCGCGGGGGCCCGGACCATCAGCGGGCCTCCTCGGTCCGGCCGACGCCGGGGAAGAGCCCGCCGGGAGGATCCAGGGTCACGACACCGGCCTCGGGATCGATCCCGGGGACGAGCTGCTCGACGAAGGGCACGGCGACCTCCTCGCCGTCGGGAGTGCGCACGACGATGCGGTCCTGGGCGACACCGGGTTCGAGGTCGACGACCTCGCCGAGGTGCTGGGGCTCGGCGCCGGGCAGGGCGCGGACGGCCCGCAGACCGATGAGCTCGTGGGCGTACCAGGCCTCGTCGTCGGCATCGCCGGAGCCCTCGGCGGCGCTTCCGCCGACGGTGTCGGTGTCGACCAGCAGGCGCACGCCGCGCAGGGCCTCGGCGGCGGTGCGGTCCCGCGCCTCCTCGAAGGCGGCGAACCAGCGGGTGCCGTCGAAGCGCAGACGCGCGACGGTCAGGCGGTCGTATGAGGGCTGGTCGTGCGAGGGCGCCGTGCGGCCCCGGGGCGCCTGAACCGGCAGACTGGTGCCCGGAGAGAGCCTGCCCTCGGGATCGTCGGTGCGGATCTCAAGACGGACCTCTCCCTTGAGGGCATGGGCGGGGCCGATGACGGCGACGGTGAGCAGCACGGGGTAAACCTACCGCGCCCCGCCACGGCACGGCCGAGCACGGCCGGGCCGGCCCGACCGCCCCGCCGGGGCCTCGTCACCGCCCCGGTCGGCCCGATCGGCACGGCCGGCCTCTCCATCACGGCCTCCGGCGGCCCCGGGCTCATCCGGGACAGGCGCGGGCGCCCGGTCCCTCCTGATGAGGGCCGGGCGCCCGCGCCGATGAAACGGCCGATGCGATCGGTGTCTATGGATGACGATCGGTGTCGATGACGTCGACGCGCACCGGAGTATCGGCCAGGGCGCCGATGACGGTGCGCAACGCCCGGGCGGTTCGTCCCGACCGGCCGATCACGCGGCCCAGGTCCTCGGGATCGACCCGCACCTCCAGCAGGCCACCGCGACGCAGGGACCTGGAGGTGACCGTCACGTCATCGGGATTGTCCACGATGCCCCGTACAAGATGCTCCAGCGCCTGAGCCAGCATAGCTCAGGCCCCCTCGGCAGCCTGCTCGGCCGCCCCGGCCTCCTGAGCAGCCGCGGCGGCGGTGGCCTTGCGCTTCTCCGCATCGTCGGCGGCGGACCGGATGGCCTCCTGCCTGGCGGCCGCCTCAGCGGCCTCGTCCTTGACCCGCAGCTTGCCCTCCGGGATCGGCAGCCCCTTGAACGCCTGGTAGTCGCCCGTGATCTTCAACAAGTTGAACACCGTGTTCGACGGCTGAGCACCCACGCCCAGCCAGTACCGCACCCGCTCGGAATCGATCCGTATCAGCGACGGCTCCTGCATCGGGTCGTACAGGCCGATCTCCTCGATCACACGACCATCGCGCTTCTTGCGCGCATCCAGCACAACCACCCGATACGCGGGCGCGAACTTCTTGCCGATGCGCTTGAGGCGAATCTTAACTGCCACAGTAGATGAGCTCCTGACTCTGGATGGTGTGGCGCACGACGGACCCGGTGGGGTCGAGCAACGATGTCCGGCGCGGGCCGAGACGCAACCACGCCCGGGAGAGGGACCGTACGCAGTCGAGTACAGCCGGTCATTCTGCCAGAGCGATCGATATCGTCGCCAGCGCACGACGGAGGCATCGCCCCGGGACACGTGCGAGATGCCCCACAACGGCGCGACCGGCCAGGTGCGCGTCGCCGGCGCCGGGCGGGTGGGGCGCGCTGCCCGGTCGGAGTCGTTGCACGACGACCGCGCCCGTGTGAGAGTCGTTCGGGAGGACCTCCTCAGCAGACATCGGCGGCAGACATCGGCAGACGAGCGAAGGCAGCGCCATGATGATCTCGCCGAGGATCCGGACGCGAGGCTCCGCCTCCGGAACCGCTCGCACAGGGCTCGACGCCTGTGCGCCCGCCTGCTGGTCGTCCTGGCGTTCGTCGCCGGCGCCGCCGGCGGCAGGAAGGCGAGGCGCCCGACCGCGGTCGGGGCTGGCCGCGCGAGCGGCGACCGGAGCACGCTACCCCTGTGAGACGCCTCTTCTCCGGCATCCGCCCCCCCGGCGCACCGACCTCCATCCACCCGCCCGGCTCCGCGCGGGGTCCCTCGGGATCATCCCCGCTCAGGCGGCCCGGACCCGCGAGGGCGCGCGCAGGCGGGCGAGAAGGCGAGCCGAGTCCGTCCACGCGCCCACCCCGGAGGCCTCCACGACGCCCGAGCGCGATGACGAGGCGGCTCGACGATCTCGGCCGGGGCTCCGCGCTCCTGGCCGCCCTGATGGTCCCCCCTCGTCGTCGTGCTCGTCGCGTTCACCGTCGTCGAGCGCTTCCAGAGCCGCGGTCCGGAGGACGAACCCGTAGAGACGCGATCATCGGAGGAGCCCGCCGCCCCGCCGTTCTCTCGTACCACGCCGCCCTCCCCTGAGCCCTCCGCCACGGACGACCCGTGGTCCCAGGCGCGGCGCGTCGACCTCGGGCTGAGCGCCGACGCCTACGTCCGCGTCCACGTCAACGGCGACCGTCTCGTGGTCTACGACTCGACTCCAGGGGACCACGGGGCGTCGAATCGGCTGCGCGGATACAGGCTCGTCGACGGCCAGCCCCGAGAAGCTTGGTCGACCACGCCCCTGTTGGAGCCCAAGGCCCTGACCTCCACAGCCCTGATCTCCTCCAACAGCCTCATCGATCCGGCCACGGGCGAGGTCGAGGGCACCCCCTGGGGCGGATCGTCCTCGCCCGCGCTGGTCACAAACGACCTCGTCATCGCCTGCACGGGCGGACCCGATCCCGCCTGCACCGGCTGGGATCTGCAGGACGGCGTCCTCGCACTGCGATGGGGACCCGTCCCCCTCCCCGGCGACGCCCTCCCCCAGTTCCGGAGGCCCGCCATCGCCGGGGAGGGGGACTCGTCCTGGACCTCGATCGCGTTCGACTGCCACCCGCGGCACGGCACGTGCGCGCTCGGGAGCGGACGCCGGGTGACCGGCGCGGACGGGAGGGTCACGACCTCGTTGCGGCTTGGGAACGAGAAGGCCGTCACAGCGGGCGAACGATATCTGGTCCTGAGGCTCTCCTCCCCGGGGCCCGGTCCCGTGCGCGTCATCGACCTCGCCCAGGGGCGAGTGGTCCCCCTGGGGGAGTCGCTGTACGGCGAGAGGGCCCATGTCACGGTTATGCGGGAGGACCTCCTCATCGCGCTCGAGGACGGCGCCCTGGTCACCTATGCGCCCACCGGCTGACAAAGCGGTGTCGCCGGCGGCCTGACATGCGCGCGACTCGCTCCTCCTTCACTCCTCGTCGAGGGCGGCCACGCGGGCGGTCGCGCGCTCGGCCGTCCAGACGTCGCCGCCGGGGTCACCGGGCAGCAGCGGGTTGCCGCGCGCCACGAAGGCGGGCTCGGCCACGCCGTCGGCGCGCTGGGAGTCGTAGTCGCGCAGGACGGCGAGGACCCAGCGGCTCAGCCCCAGGACGGCGACGAGGTTGAGGACGGTCATGAGCGCCAGGGCGATGTCGGCCATGACCCACGCCGGCTCCAGGGCGACGACGGCGCCCAGCCCGGTGGCCGCCGTCATGGTCAGGCGCAGGAGCACGCCCGCCGCGCGCCCCCCGCCGAGGTAGGAGATGTTGATCTCGGCGAAGGCGGAGTACCCCAGCACGCTGGAGTAGGCGAAGGTGAGGACCACGAAGGTCATGAAGGGCACGACCCAGCCGCCGGGCAGGGAGTCGGCCAGCGCGTGCTGGACCAGCGTCGTCTCGGCCCACTCGGGCTCGACGCCGGGGGTGTAGACCCGCGGCGAGGCGAGCAGCACGGTCAGCCCCGTGGCCGTGCAGATGACGATCGTGTCGATGAACACGCCGAGCGCCTGGATGAGCCCCTGGGTGACGGGGTGGGCGACGTCGGCGGTGGCGGCCCCGTTGGGCGAGGAGCCCTGGCCGGCCTCGTTGGAGAACAGTCCGCGCTTGGTGCCGTTGAGGAAGGTGGCGAAGAAGCCTCCGGCCGTGCCCGCCAGGCCCGCCCGGAGGTGGAGGGCGCCGGCGACGATATCGGCGAGGACCCCGGGCACCCGCGGGGCCGAGACGACGAGGACGACGAGGACGACCCCGAGGTAGGCCAGCGCCATGAGAGGCACGAGCCACTCGGTGACGCGGGCGACCATGCGCATGCCGGCCAGCAGGATCGGGGCGGTCACGGCCATGAGCACGATCGCCGTCACCGCGGTCCCCACGCCGTGGCCCTCCTGGAGGGTCACGGCGATGGTGTTGGACTGGACCATGGGGAAGATGAGGCCGTAGGAGAAGACGAGCATGACGGCGAAGGCCGCGCCCATGGCCCGGCCGGGCCGGGTCGCCCCGCCCGGGGCGCCGCCCCGCCGGCCCAGTCCGCGCCGCATGTAGTAGGCGGGGCCGCCGCGGAAGATGCCGTCGGGGCCGCGGACCTTGAAGACCTGGGCGAGCGTCGATTCCGCGAAGGAGGTCGCCATGCCCAGCAGGGCCACCACCCACATCCAGAACAGGGCTCCCGGGCCGCCGAGGGTGATCGCCAGCGCGACCCCCGCGATGTTGCCGGTGCCCACACGGCCGCCCAGCCCGATGACGAAGGCCTGGAAGCTCGACAGGCTGCCGCGCTGGTGGCGCGAGCGCGCCACGAGGTGAACGGCCCGTGGGAACAGGCGCACCTGGACGCCGCGCGTGCGGATCGTCAGGTACAGGCCGGCGCCGAGCAGGACCCAGACGAGGATCCTCCCCGAGACGAACTCCTCGAAGGCGGACAGGTCCTGAGTCAGGTCGGTTCCTGCTGCGGCGGGCAGTGCAGCGAGCACGGGGATCTCCGTCCGTCGGGAGCGGGGCGCGCTCGACGCTACAGGAGCCGTTCCCCGACGGCCTCGGGCGTCCGCATATCGGGGAGGCCCGGCGCGCCGGCACGGGGCCGAGCGCGCGCATGACACCTGTCATGCCGAGCCGGTGACAGCGCTCAGTACCGTGCCGGGCGGACCGGGGTGACCCTCATGCCATGAACAGCACAGCCGCTTCCCCCCTCATGGCGCGCCCCGTCCTCCCCCCGGTCGATTCCGACGCCGATGCCGGTCCCTCGATCGTCCCCGCCGTCCACGTGGTCGGCCTGCGCAAGACCTTCGGCCCCGTCGTCGCCGTCGACTCCCTCGACCTCACCGTGGCCCCCGGCGAGGTCGTCGCCTTCCTCGGGCCCAACGGCGCCGGCAAGTCCACCACCCTGGACGTCGTCCTCGGCTTCACCCGGGCCGACGCCGGCACGGCCACCGTCCTGGGAGTCGCGCCGCGCGAGGCGGTGCGGGCCGGGCGCGTCGGCGCGGTCCTCCAGACCGGGGGACTCATCCCCTCCTTCACGGTCGGTCAGACCCTCGACATCGTCGCCTCCCTCCAGCTGCGCGCGCCCGACGTCGAGGCGATCATCGACCAGACGGACCTGCGCGGGATGCTCCGCCGGAGGATCTCCCGGTGCTCGGGCGGCGAGATCCAGCGCATCCGTCTGGCACTGGCGCTCCTGGCGCAGCCGGAGCTGCTGGTCCTGGACGAGCCGACCACCGGCCTGGACCCCACCGCCCGCGCCGCCTTCTGGGACACCATGCGCCGGCAGACGGCGCGGGGCCGGGCGATCCTCTTCGCCACCCACTACCTGCAGGAGGCCGCCGACGTCGCGGACCGCATCGTCATCATCGACCGCGGCCGCCTGGTCGCCGCCGGCTCGGTGGACGAGGTGCGCGCCATGGGCGAGGGCACCACGGTGACCGCCTCCTGGCCGGGCCTGACCGGCCAGGGCGAGCTGCGCGCCGCCCTGGAGCCCGTATCCGACTCCCTGCTGGGAGTGGAGGTCCACGGCGCGCACCTGGAGGTGCGCACCACCGCCCCGGACGACGTCGCCCGGCTCCTGCTCACCGCCACCCCGGCCACCCACCTCGGCATCACCGCGCTCAGCCTCGAGGAGATCTTCGCCGAGCTCGTCGGCGGGGAGCACGACGACGCGTCCGCGCGCGCGGCGTGAGCCCGCCGCTCCTCCCGGTCGGAGCCGCCCGCCAGGCCAGGGCGCCGGCCCCGCAGATCCCCGTCCGCCCGTCACCAGAATCAAGGAACCACTCATGACCACCACCGCCTCCACCGCGCGCGGCGACGGCCCCGCCACCGCGACTCGCCGCCCGCGCCCGTGGGTCTACACGCGCATCGACGCCCTGACCACCCTGCGCCGTCCCGACATGCTCTTCTTCACCCTCGTGATGCCGCTGGGCATGTACCTGTTCTGGGGCGCCATGCAGGACTTCTCCGCCTATGACGTCGGTCGGGGCAATGTCGCCGCCACGATCATGATCAACATGTCGGTCTTCTCCGTGGCCATCGCCGCCACCTGCACGGCCGCCGGCGCCGCCGTCGAGCAGGTGGGCGGATGGGGCCGCCAGATGGCGCTCACGGCGGGCGGCCTGCGCGTCTACATCACCACCAAGCTGCTGACCGCCCTCATCGTCTCGGTCTTCCCGGTCACCGTCATCTTCATCGCGGGATCCTTCACGGGCGCGCAGATGGACGCCCCCTGGGTGTGGGCCGCCAGCTACGCCCTCACCCTGCTGGCCGCCGTCCCCTTCGCCTGCTACGGGCTGGCCGTGGGTCTGTGGTTCCCGGCGCAGGCGGCGGTCGGCATCGCGGGCGCCTCGATCAGCATCTACGCCTTCCTCGGCAACCTGTTCATGCCGCTGAGCGGGGGCCTGTTCGCCTTCGCCCACGTCACTCCCATGTACGGGACCGGCAACCTGGCCGTCCGCGCGCTCCAGGGGGACGTCATCGCCACCGCGACCAGCACCGGCGAGAGCGCCATCATCCACGAGGCCCTGTGGGTGCCGGTCGTTAACATCGGCGTGTGGACCCTCATCTTCGTCGTGGCGTGCCTGACCGCGCAGCGTCGCACGACGGTGCGCCGCTGACCGGGCAGACGACCGGGACATCCGAGATGGCCCTCCTGCCCGGCGGAAGCGCGGCCGCCACCGGTCCGGTGGCGGCCGCCGACGGCCGCCCCGGGCCCTGGTACCGGCGGATCGACTGGAGCTCCACCTTCTGGACCGTCTTCCTCCTCATCCCCCTCACCTTCGTGATCAGGGCCGACATGCCGCTGTCCTACAAAGTCGTGGGCGTCATCGGGCTCCTCGGCTTCACCTGCGCCTACACCTGGGCCGTGTCCACCATGCCGCTCTGGCTCGATCTGCCGGAGGGGGCGGGCGTCCTCGACCAGCTGAGGCCGGCGGCCGGCAGACTCGCACTGCTGGCGGGCGTCGCAGCCGCCTCCGCCCCGGGACTGAACGGGTGGTACACGTTCTCCTACCTGCCCTACTTCTGCGCGATCATCCTGTTCACGACGACGCTGCGCACCGGCCTGATCATCTCCGGCTGCCTCATCCTCCTGACCGACCTCGGCATTCTCCTCCTCGCCCCGGAGGCGGGGATCACGTGGGCGGCCATGGGCTTCTCCCTGTCCTCCGTCATCGTCATGATCTCCCGCTTCGGGGCCGGCGCCAGCGCGCGACGCGAGGCGGAGGGGCGCGAGCTCGCCGCCGCCGCCGAGCGCGAGGAGATCGGCCGCGACGTCCACGACCTCCTCGGGCACTCCCTGACCGTCCTCACGCTCAAGGCGGAGGTCGCCCACCGGCTCGTGCGCCGCGACCCCGAGGCCGCCGAGCACGAGCTCGCCGAGATCGTCGAGCTGTCCCGCTCCGCCCTGGCGGACGTGCGCGCAACCGTCACCCGCCTGCGCGTACCGGATCTCGCCGGTCAGCTGGAGGCGTCCCGCACGGCCTTCGCGGCCGCCGACATCGCCGCCGTGTTCTCCGGTCAGGCCTCCGATGTCCCCCTGCCCCAGCGCGAGCTGCTCGCATGGGCCCTGCGGGAGGGGACGACGAACGTCCTGCGGCACGCCGGCGCCACTCACGTGCGGATCGGCCTCGCCCCGGGGCGGGTGCGCGTGCAGGACGACGGCGCGGGCGTCGCCGGGCACCGTCCCGGCAACGGGCTGACCGGCCTGCGCGAGCGCGTCGAGGCCGTCGGCGGCGCCCTCGTCCTGACCAGTCCCGCACCGGGCGGCACGGCCGCGCACCCGGGCACCGTCCTGGAGGTCACCCTATGAGCACCCCGATCCGCGTCCTCATCGCCGACGACCAGGCCCTCGTCCGGGGGGCGCTGGCCACACTGCTCGGCCTGGAGCACGATATCGATGTCGTCGCCCAGGCGGGCACCGGGCGAGCGGTGACGGCGCTGGTCCGGGAGCACGCCGTCGACGTCGCCCTGCTGGACATCGACATGCCGGACATGGACGGCCTGGCCACCGCGGAGGCGCTGACCGCATCGGGCACGGGCTGCCGCAGCCTCATCGTCACGACGTTCGGGCGCCCCGGCTACCTGTCCCGCGCGCTGGAGGCCGGCGCATCGGGTTTCCTGGTCAAGGACACCCCGCCCGAGGAGCTTGCGGAGGCGATCCGGAAGGTCGCGGCGGGGCTGCGCGTCATCGACCCGACGCTGGCCCAGGAGTCGGTGATCGTGGGGCCGAACCCGCTCACGGACCGCGAGAAGGACGTGCTGCGACTGGCCGCGCGCGGCGCGGACGCCCACGACATCGCCGACTCCCTCCACCTGGGCGCCGGGACGGTGCGCAACTACCTGTCCAGCGCGATCAGCAAGACGCACGCCCGCAACCGCACCGAGGCCGCGCGCACGGCCGAGACCAACGGCTGGCTGTGACACGTGGTGGCGGGACGGAGGTGACATGAAGACTCTCAGTGTTCATCCAGCTCCGATGCTCTTCGGCGCCCGCCCCGGGCGGCTCGAGGACGACGCTCCCGAACCGCCCGCCGCTCTGCCATCATGGTGTCGCCGCCGCCCGCGCGTCCAAGAGGAGAGTGAGGACCCGCCATGTCCGACCACGCGACTCCCGCCGAGTTCCTGGCCGCCTGCACCGTGGAGCCCGCGGTGTTCGAGTTGCGCCCGGACTATCGAGCCATGCTGCTCGTGGTCGACGGCCTTGAGCCCGTGGCGGGCCTCCAGACCGACGGCGGCGACGGCGACCCGGTCTCGGGAGCCGATGCGCTCATCGCGGCCGCCGAGGCCCGCGCCCGCGCCCTGCTCGCGAAGTCGCCTGTGGCCGAGCTTCCGCACATCGCGGCCTGGCGGGAGGCGTACCGGGCCTTCGGCGCGAAGCCGCAGCGCACCCGCAACAGCCTCGAGGCCCTCACCCGCCGCGCGGAGCGCGGGCTGCCGCGGGTCAATGCGCTCACCGACGTGTACAACGCGATCTCGGTCCTCCACCAGATCCCCCTGGGCGGGGAGGACCTCCACCGCTACCAGGGCCCCGCCCGCCTGATCCGCGCGGTCGGGGACGAGCCCTTCGACACCACCGCCGGCGGCGAGGCGGTGATCGAGCATCCCGAGCCCGGGGAGGTCGTGTGGTGCGACGGCGCCGGGGTGACCTGCCGTCGCTGGAACTGGCGGCAGGGCCGACGCACCGGCCTGTCCGACGAGACGCGGACGGCGCTCTTCATCCTCGACGCGCTCGCCCCGGCGACCGACGAGCAGCTGACGGCCGCCGTCGATGCCCTCGCGGACGCGTACTCCGGCCTGGGCGCGGAGGTGGACGTCTCGAAGCGCCTGGTCGACGCGCCCTAGAACGGGGTCACAGCCCGAGTCGGCGCTTCAGGTCCTCGGGCAGGGAGTTCATGGCGTCGGCGACGTCATCGCCGCTGCCGGCGCCGGCGGATCGTGCCGCGGACGCCTCCTCCTGGCCGGGCATGATGCCGTACCCGCCCGCAGCGGGCGCGTTCGCTCCCGCGCCCAGGCCGAAGGCGGAGCCGGCGGCGGGCGCCCCGGACGCGCCGTCGTTCGCCTTGGCCCGAGCGGCGGCCTCCTTCGCCTGACGGGCGGCCTTGGCGGGGTTGCCGGAGCGCCCCTTCCTGCCGCCCTTGCGCCGCTTGCTCCTGGGGGCCTGCCTGGCCTTGGAGTGCTTGCCCATGGACGGCAGCGACCCCATCCCGGGCATACCGGCGCCGGCGCTGTCGGGGCCGCCGCCGGCGGCCATGGCCTCCATCATCTTCTTGGCCTGGCCGAAGCGCTCGACGAGCTCGTTGACGGCCTGAACGGTGGTGCCAGACCCCTTGGCGATGCGCGAGCGACGCGAGCCGTTGAGGATGGACAGGTCCTTGCGCTCGGCGGGCGTCATGGAGCACACGATGGCCTCGATGCGGTCGACCTCCCGTTCGTCGAAGGCCTCCAGGGTCTCGCGCATCTGCCCCATGCCGGGCATCATGCCCAGCAGCTTCTTCATCGAGCCCATCTTGCGGATCTGCCGCAGCTGGGACAGGAAGTCCTCGAGGGTGAAGTCGCCGGAGGCGAGCTTGGCGGCGGCGTCCTCGGCCTCCTTCTCGTCGAAGGTCCTCTGCGCCTGCTCGATGAGGGTGAGCATGTCGCCCATGTCGAGGATGCGGCTGGCCATGCGGTCGGCGTGGAAGCGCTCGAAGTCGGTCAGGCCCTCACCGGTGGAGGAGAACAGGACCGGGGCGCCGGTGACCCCGCGCACCGACAGGGCGGCGCCGCCGCGGGCGTCGCCGTCGAGCTTGGAGAGCACGACGCCGGTGAAGCCGACGCCGTCGCGGAAGGCGACCGAGGTGTTGACGGCGTCCTGGCCGACCATGGCGTCCAGGACGAAGAGGATCTCGTGGGGGGCGACCGCGTCGCGGATGCGGATGGCCTGGTCCATCATCTCGGCGTCCACGCCCAGGCGACCGGCCGTGTCCACGACGACGACGTCGTAGCCGTGAGTGCGCGCCTGCTCGACGCCGGTGCGGGCCACGGCCACGGGGTCGCCCACACCGTTGCCGGGCTCGGGCGCCCACACGTGCACCCCGGCGCGCTCGGCGACGACGCTCAGCTGGGTGACGGCGTTGGGGCGCTGCAGGTCGGAGGCGATCAGGAGGACGCGCTTGCCCTGGTCGCGCAGCCAGCGTCCGAGCTTCCCCGCCAGGGTGGTCTTGCCCGCGCCCTGAAGACCGGCGAGCATGATGATCGTGGGACCGCGGTCGGCCCAGTTGATCTCGCGGGACTGTCCGCCCAGGACCTCGATGAGCTCGTCGTTGACGATCTGCACGACCTGCTGGGCGGGATTGAGCGCCTGGGAGCGCACGGCGGCCCTGGCCTTCTCGCGCACGGCCGCGGTGAAGGCGCGGACCACCGGCAGGGCGACGTCGGCCTCCAGAAGGGCGCGGCGGATCTCGGAGACGGTGCCATCGATATCCGCCTCGGTCAGGCGGCCCTTGCCGCGCAGCTGGTTGAAGGAGGCGGTGATGCGATCGGAGAGATTGCCGAACACGCGATGGTCCTTCCTGGCGCCGTCGGGCGCGTTGGTCGGGAGACTTGAGGGCGGATGAAAGAGGAACACCCATGGCCGTCAGCCATGGCGACTCCGCTGACTGCGACCCAGGATAGCGGCAAGCGGGGCCCGTCCTCTCCCCCGTGCCCGGACCGGGACTGAGCCCACACTCACCGACCGCCCGCTACTCGCCGGCTTCGCCCGGTATCTCCTCTCGCGTTCAACAATCCGGCTTTGCCCGCCACAATGCGCTTATTCCACCATCTGCTCACCCCTGAGATATGTCATGAGCAAGTGATGACCGATGGGCCATGGGCCACCGCCGCTGCTGCGCGAGTCTTGAGCCATGAGCACAGCAACGCCTCGGCCCGACCTGGAGCCCTCTGCCCAGGAGGCTCTCCAGACGGACCGTGCAGACGCCGTCCGACTGACCGATCTGCACAAGTCATTCGGTGATGTCACCGCCGTCGACGGTATCGACCTGACCATCCGCCCCGGGGAGGTCGTCGCCCTCCTGGGACCCAACGGCGCGGGCAAGACGACGACGATCGACATGATCCTGGGACTGAGCCGCCCCACCAGCGGCGATGCGAGAGTCTTCGGGACGACTCCGCGCCAGGCGGTCGACCGGGGTCTGGTCGCCGCAGTCATGCAGACCGCAGGCCTCCTGCCCGATATCACCGTGCGTGAGACGGTGGAGCTGACGGCGAGTCTCTTCTCCCATCGGACCGACGCCGAGGAGGCCATGCGTCGCGCCGGCGTCACCGACTTCGCCTCGCGCATCGTCAAGAAGTGCTCCGGGGGCCAGCAGCAGCGCCTGCGCTTCGCCATGGCGCTCGTGAGTGATCCTGCACTGCTCATCCTCGATGAACCGACCACAGGCATGGACGTCGAGGGGCGCCGCAGCTTCTGGGAGTCCATCCACGCCGACGCCGAGCGCGGGCGCACCATCGTCTTCGCCACGCACTACCTCGAGGAGGCCGATGCCTTCGCCGACCGGATCATCCTGATGCGTCATGGGCGCATCATCGCCGACGGCACCGCCGCCGAAATCCGCGCCTCCGTGAGCGGGCGGAGCGTACGGGCCACCCTGACCTGCGCTCCCGAGCAGCTGCATGACGCCCTGGCCGATCTGCGGGCCCAAGGCACGGTCTCCGATGTCGAGATCCTGGGCAGCGCGCTCACCCTGAGCTCGACCGACACCGACGCCGTCGCCGCACTTCTCCTCGGCGAGCACCTCGCCAAGGACCTGGAGATCACCAGCCGTGGCCTGGAGGAGGCCTTCGTGGCCCTGACCAGCGATGACACCACCGTTCCTGCTCCGGAAGCATCAGCATGAGCCGTGCCGTCCGCACCAGCAGCACCGTCACTCTCCCATCCACTACCTCAACCGGATCCGCCACTTCCATGTCTTCTTCATCGTCAACCCTGCCCTCGGCCAAGACCTCGCCTATCCGTCGTTTCGATCTCTCCTCCCGCACCACGCCGCCTCTGGGTGGGTTGAGCCTGACTCTCCTGCTCCTCGAGATCCGCCGACGCCTGCGCAACCGTCGGTCCGTCATCTTCTCGGTTCTTCTACCGGTGGCCTTCTTCCTCATGTTCACCACCACCGACTACTCCTCCACGCCCTACGGCAACGGCAACGTCGTGGCGAACATGATGATCGGCATGGCCCTGTACGGCGCACTCATGACCACCACCGGGGCCGGAGCGGCCGTGAGCACCGAGCGGGCCTCGGGCTGGAGCCGACAGCTGCGCCTGACGCCGCTGAAGCCCATCGCCTACATCGCCACCAAGACGATCGTCGGGATGCTCATCAGCGCCCTGGCCATCGGTGCCGTCTACGCCTGCGGCCCCTTGCGTCACGCGCAGATGCCGGCGAAGGTCTGGATCTCCTCGGCACTCATCATCTGGTTCGGCTCCCTGGTCTTCGTCGCCTTCGGCCTGTTTGTCGGCTACCTCCTCCCCTCGGACAACGCCATGCAGGTGGTCGGCCCGCTCATGGCCCTGCTCGCCTTCCTCGGCGGCATGTTCATCCCATTGACGCCGGGCTCCACCATGGATCGCATCGGCAGCCTCACCCCCATGTACGGGCTGCACAACCTGGCGCTGTGGCCCATGGGCGGCGAGAACTTCTCCTGGGGGTGGGTGGTCAACGTCCTGACCTGGCTCGCGGTCTTCCTGGGCGGTGCCGCCTGGAGGATGGGCCGCGATACTGCTCGGGTCTAGAGCTCCAAGAATGAGTACGATCTCGTCCATGACCGCCCGCGCCCTGTCACCCGACGAGGCGCGGGCTCGCCGCACCCGCGTTGTGGCGCTCGGCTGGGGGATCGTGTGGGCCGCCTCCATGGTTCCGGTCGTCAGGGTGGGGCTGGCCCAAGGATCCAGCGGTGGGGCGTGGGGCGCTGTCAGCGTCGTCGTCTCCTGCGCATGCCTGTACGCCGCCTGCTCGCTCAGCGTGAGACGGGTGCGCCAGGGCCTGACCTGGCCAGGCCGCCTGAGTCTGTTGCTCATCGTCGTCGGCGCGCTCACAGCGATCGGGGCCGCCCTCGGCGTGGGGCCTCAGAGCCTGCAGCTGGTGGTCTTCCTGGCCGTCGTCCTGGCCTTCTCCCTGCCCTGGCAGGCGGCCATCGGCCCCATCGCGATCCTCGCTGGCACACTGTTCCTCGTTCCCAGGATGAGTCCCTCCTGGTCCGCGAGTGAAGACGCATGGATCGCTCTCCTCGGTGCGGGAGGCGCCTGCGTCTTCGGGCGCTACATCATGGAGCAGCGACGGGTGGCCCGCATTCTGGAGCAGCGCACTCACGAGCTGGAGATCAATGAGGAGCGCAACCGCATGGCCCGGGACATGCATGACATCCTGGGGCACTCGTTGACCGTCATCGCCCTGAAGACCGAGCTCGCCACCAGACTCGTCGATACCGCCCCCGATCAGGTCAAGGCGGAGCTGACCGAGGTTCAGTCCCTGGCGCGCTCCGCCCTGGCCGACGTGCGCGCCACCGTCAACAGCTACCGCGAGCTGAGCCTGGCCGGCGAGCTGGCTCGTGCCACGAATGTCCTGAGCTCAGCCGGTATCCGCGCCGATTTACCGCTGACCGTCGAGGTCGTCGACCCCGAGCTGCGCGAGCTCTTCGCCTGGGTGGTGCGCGAGGGCGTCACCAACGTCGTGCGCCATGCCCACGCCTCGCACTGCAAGGTGGAGCTGACCACTGATTCCATTGAGGTGACCGACGACGGTATCGGACTCGACTCGTCTAGCGCCAGTGACGGTCACGGGTTGGAGGGGCTGCGTCAACGCTGCCAGGACAACGGCGCTGACCTCACCGCTGGGACGCCTTCCAGCGGCAAGGGCACTGCTCTGAGGGTGAGCGCCCGTCGTTTATCCTCTCGGCTGACGCAGGATACGACGCGCTGAACCGGTTGCGTACCCGCAGTGCGCTGCTGCTGATGCACCAGTCCTAGATGGACCACGAGCGACGGAGATGATCGATGATCCGAGTGATGCTGGCCGATGACCAGGCCATGGTGCGCGGGGCGCTGGCCGCGCTGCTCACCTTGGAAACCGACATCGAGGTCGTCGCCCAGGTCGGAAACGGGGACGACGTCCTCCCCGTTGCACTCGAGCACCGGCCAGACGTCGTTCTCATGGACGTCGACATGCCCGGCACTGACGGACTGAGCGCGACCGCGAGACTCCTGGAGCGGCTGCCGACCACAAGGGTCCTCATCGTCACCACCTTTGGGCGCCCCGGATTCCTGCGACGCGCTATCCAGTCCGGGGCCCACGGCTTCGTCGTCAAGGACGCTCCGGTCACCGAGCTGGCCGAGTCGGTGCGCCGAGTCCATGCAGGGCTGCGAGTCGTCGACCCGGCGCTGGCCGCCGACTCGCTCATCTTCGGGGACTCCCCTTTGACCGCCAGGGAGACCGAGGTGCTTCAGGCCGCCGCCGACGGCGCCACCGTCTCCGAGGTCGCCCGGCGCGTTCACCTCTCGGAGGGAACGACCCGCAATCACCTCTCCCAGGCCATGGCCAAGACCGGCGCCCCCACCCGCGCCGCAGCGGTGCACATCGCCGCCCAGAAGGGGTGGATCATTCAGTAAGGGCCCTCACCCGACTTGGTCGAGACGCCTCCGGCTACCCAGGCTCTGAAACGAGGCGAGTGGCCGGAGGCGTTGCGCAGAGACGGGCAGGCCCGTGAGCGACGGCTCAGCCCAGCAGCGCGTCGACGAAGCCCTCCGGGTCGAAGGGGGCCAGGTCGTCGGCGCCCTCCCCCAGGCCCACGAGCTTGACGGGCACACCCAGCTCCTTCTGGACGGTGACGACGATGCCGCCCTTGGCGGTGCCGTCCATCTTGGTCAGCACGATCCCGGTGACGCCCACGGCCTCGGAGAAGACCTGGGCCTGACGCATGCCGTTCTGGCCGGTCGTGGCGTCCAGCACCAGCAGGATCTCGCCGACGGGGGCGATCTTCTCCATGACGCGCTTGACCTTGCCGAGCTCGTCCATGAGACCGGCCTTGTTCTGGAGGCGTCCGGCGGTATCGACCAGGACGACGTCGACCCCGGTGCGGGCCGCCCGACGGACGGCGTCGTAGGCCACCGACGCCGGGTCGGCGCCCTCCTTCTCGCTGCGCACGACCTCGACGCCCACGCGCCGCCCCCAGGTGGTCAGCTGATCGGCGGCCGCGGCGCGGAAGGTGTCGGCGGCGCCCATGAGGACCGTGCGGTCCTGGGCGACCAGGACGCGCGCGAGCTTGCCGCAGGTCGTCGTCTTACCGGTCCCGTTGACGCCCACCATGAGGACCGCGGCGGCCGGGGCGCCCTCGTCCCCGTCCCGGCCCTCGGCGGGGTCGGGCCGCTTCAGGACGAGGGAGCGGTCCATGGTCGGGTCGACCAGCGTCAGCAGCTCGGCGCGCAGGACCTCGCGTATCGCCTCGGGATCGGAGGTGTCCAGGACCTTGGCCTGGGTGCGCAGCTCCTCCATGACAGCGGTGGTCACCTCGATGCCGAGATCCGAGGTCAGGAGCGTGTCCTCGATCTCCTCCCAGTCGGCCTCGGTCAGGTCCCCGCGCGACAGGACCGACAGGACGGCGCGCCCGAAGCCGCCGGATCCCGCCAGGCGCGCCCGCAGGCGCTGCATGCGCCCGGGGATCGACTCGGGGCGCTCGAGCGTCGCCGTCTGCGGGGCCCCGGCGCCGGAATCGGCCTCCCCCTGCTCCTGCGGCGGTGCGGGCAGGACGTCGTCGGCCTCGGCGGGCTTGTGGGCGCTGATCTCGTCGGGCACCCGCCCGCCGCCACGGCGACTCGCGACGAACCAGATGCCGCCGATCACGGCGATGACGATGATGATGGCGAGAACGATCATCCAGGAATCCATGGCCCCATCATGCCCGATCCAATCGGCGGCGGGCAGCGGGCCCCGCCTCGCGCCCGCCGGCGCAGTCCGTCGACGGGGCCGCTCGCATCGGGGGGCGACTCAGCCCGCGGCGGCCGCGAACGCCGCGTCGCGCCGGTGCGAGAGCCTCGCACCGGCGCGACGCGGCTGGTTGCTCAGGAAACCGGAATCTGCCCATCTCGCGCGGCCCGCGACCCGGACGCATGATCGGACGTCAGCTCGGCGCGCGCCCGACGCACCACCGCGGTGGTCCCCTCGGCGGTGGTCATGGCCTTCTCCACGGCGCCGACCAGACCGGGGAAGGCGTCGGTGCGGGTGTAGGCCGAGGAGTCGTCACGAGTCATGAGATCGTCCAGGTGCACGTCCTGCGGAACGACCTCGACGGGCCCCTCCTTGTCACGGGCGGCCTTGGTGAGGTCGCGCAGTCCGGCTCGCCAGGTGGAGACGGGGTAGCGACTGATGATGAAGATTCCGATAACCGCCAGAGCGGCGATGACGACGACGAGCAGAGGAACGATCATGTCACCCATGGGATTGATTGTGCCTCACGTGCGTCACGCCGTCGCTGAGGTCCACGACACGTGTCGTGCACTGCCGGCACCGCGTTCGCCGCGGGCGCAAGCGGCAATCGCACTCGTCCGCGACCCGGCGACTTTGTTCTGACTTTCGTCACACATGCGGGTGCGGTCGCGTGCCGCCGGGGCGAGTGCGACGCCGATCCCGGTGGGCGCGTCAGGCCGTGTCCCCGCTCGCCTCCCCGCCGCGCGCCAGCCGCTGGCTGACGGCCTTGGTGATGCCGTCGCGCATGCTGATGCCGTACAGGGCGTCGGCGACCTCCATGGTGCGCTTCTGATGGGTGATGATGATGAGCTGGCTCGACTCCCGCAGCTCGGTGAAGATCTCCAGCAGGCGGCCCAGGTTCGTGTCGTCCAGGGCCGCCTCGACCTCGTCCATGACGTAGAACGGCGAGGGCCTCGCCTTGAAGATCGCGATGAGGAGCGCCACCGCGGCCAGCGACCGCTCGCCGCCGGAGAGCAGTGAGAGCCGCTTGACCCTCTTGCCCGCGGGCCGCGCCTCGATCTCGATGCCCGTGGTGAGCATGTCCTCCGGATCGGTGAGCACCAGGCGCCCCTCGCCCCCGGGGAAGAGCCGGTCGAAGACGGCCGCGAACTGGCGGGCCGTGTCCTCGAAGGCGCGGGCGAAGACCTCCTGAACGCGGGCGTCGATCTCCTCGACGATGCTCAGCAGGTCGGCGCGCGACGACTTGAGGTCGGCGAGCTGCTCGGCGAGGAACTGGTGGCGCTGCTCCAGGGCGGCGTGCTCCTCCAGGGCCAGCGGGTTGACCTTGCCCAGGCGGGCGAGATCCCGGTTGGCCCGCGTCAGCCGCTTCTCCTGCTCGGCGCGCACGTAGGGGCGGCCCCGGGAGAGGGAGGCCCGCTCCCCCGCGGAGCCCCCGTCCCCATCGTCCGTCGGACCGGCGCCGTCGTCCGCCCCCTCCCCGACCGCCATGGGAACGGGCATGTGCGGCCCGTACTCCTCCACGAGCGGCTCCAGCTCCAGTCCCAGCTCATTCATGGCGCGCTCGGCCAGGGACTGCAGGCGCATGCGGTGCTCGGCGCGAGCGATCTCGTCGCGGTGGGCGGCATCGGTCAGCCGGGACATCTCCGCGCCCAGGTCGTCGAGCTCGGCGCGGACCTCGTTCGTCGCGGCGCCCGCCCGCGTCCGCTCGGTCTCGATGCGGACGCGCTCCTCCTGGGCCTCCTCTATCCAGGCGCGTGCGGTATCGGCGGCGGTCCGGGCGCGGTCCCGCACGCGGGAGGCGATGGCCAGCCGGGAGGCGCGCCGCGCCGCGGCCCGCTCGGCGGCGGCGCGCGCCTCCCGCTCGCGGCGAGCGGCGGCGCGCAGGGAGTCCGCGCGCCCGCGCCCCGAGCGCTCGCGCTCCTCGGCGGTGCGCAGCGTCAGACGGGCCTCGGTCTCATCGGCGCGCGCCCGGCGGGCCTCCGCGACCGCCGATCCCCGCCCTGCGCGAGCGGCCTCGACGGCGTCGTCGAGGCCCCCGTGCCCGTCGTCGTCCGCGCCCGAGGACTCGATGTCGGCCAGGGCCGAGGTCGCCGCCGCGAGCTCGGTCGTGCGCTGAGCCGACTCGTCCTCGGCCCGCTCCAGGACGCGTCGGGCGCGTTCGGCCTCCTCCTGCGCGGCGCGCGCCGCCGAGGTCAGGCGGGCCAGCGCCTCCGCGGAGCGGGCCGCGTCGGCGTCGGCCGCGCGCAGGGCCGACAGCGCCTCGCCGACCGCGAGGCGGGCGGCCTCCTCGCGATCACGGGCCTCATCGAGGGCGGCGTCGGCCTCGGCCTCGGCCCGGGCGGCGGCGTCGGCCTCGGCGGAGGCCTCCTCGTGCGCAGCGGCCAGCTCGAGCACGGAGGAGGTGCCGCGCCCGGCGGACGTCGCCCATGCGGGTGCGAGCACCTCCCCGTCCCTGGTGGCGACGACGGCCTCGGGCAGGGCCTCCCGCACGGCGCGGGCCGTCTCCAGGTCCGGGGCGACCCAGGCGCCGGCGAGGATCCGTCTCAGGGCGGCGCTCAGCCCCGGTTGCCCGGCCGACACCAGGGCGGTGGACGGGCGCGCGCCCTCCGGCGGCGGAGCCGACGTCCCGGCCGTCCCGGTACCGCCCCCGGCGTCGGTCCCGGCGACGGCCTCCGCACCGGCGGCCCCGCCCTCGGCGCCCCTCCCGCCGGTCCCGTCGGGGCCCGGCTCCCGGAGGATCACCAGGCGCAGGGCGCCGCCGCCCTCGTCGCGCACGTGCGCCATGGCGGTCAGGGCGCTCCCGGTCCCCTCCACGACGGCCGCCCCGGCGAGGTCGCCGAGCAGCGCCGCGATGGCGTTCTCCCAGCCGCGCTCCACACCCACGGCCTCGCTGAGGGGGCCGAGCACACCGGGCAGGCCAGCCTCGGCGAGGGCGCCGGTGGCGTCCTGAGCCGTCAGCGACAGGGACAGGGTGTCGCGGCGCGCCGTCCAGGTGGCGCGGTCCGACGCGGCCTCGCGGCGGGCGTCGGTGGCCGCGGCGACGGCGTCGCGAGCGGCCGCCAGCCCGGCGGCGGCCGTCTCGTGGGCAGCGGCGGCCCGGACCTGCTGCTCGCCCGGCGCCTCACCGTCGCCGCTCGGGTCGTCGGGGCGCGCCCCCCGGTGATCGGTCAGTGCGGCCTGCGCGGCGTCGGCGCGCTGACGGGCCGCCGCCAGCGCCGAGCGGGCCTGCTCGCGCGCGGCCAGGGCGGCCTCGTGGCGGGAACGTGCGGAGGCCACTCGGCCGCCGGCGCGGGCCAGTGACTCGCGACGGTCCGCGGCGCGGCGCTGCGCCTGGGACAGGGCCCGCTCGGCGGCGGCCTCGGCGGCCTCGGCGTCCGCGCGCCGGCGGGTCGCGTCGGACAGGGCCGAGCGGGCCGTCTCGACGGCGCCCGCCAGCTCGGCCTCCTCGATCGCGGCCGCCTCTGCGCGGCGCTCGAGCTCGTCGGGGTCGGTCCCCCGGGCGGGAGCGGGGGCGGAGGCGAGGCCGCGGACGCGCTCGGCGGCGACGTCGGCCAGCGCGCCCAGCGACTGGGCGGCGGTGGTGAGCCCCTCCCAGACGTCGGCGGCTCGCGCCAGGCGCTGCGCGGAGGTGGTCTCGACGGCGGCGAGCTCGGCCAGGCGGGAGCGGGCGGCGCGGGCGGCCTCCTCCGCGGCGGCGCGGCGGCGGGCCAGGAGGGCCTTGTCCTCGTCCCCGGCCTCCAGGAGGGACTGGGTCTGGACGACGTCGTCGGCGAGCAGCCGGGCGGTGGCGTCGCGGACCTCGGCCTGAATGGTGCGGGCGCGGCGCGCCGCGGCGGCCTGCCGGGCCAGGGGGCCGAGCTGGCGGCGCAGCTCGGTGGTCAGGTCCGTCAGGCGGGCGAGGTCGGCCGCCATGGAGTCGAGCTTGCGCAGGGCGCGCTCCTTGCGACGGCGGTGCTTGAGGACGCCGGCGGCCTCCTCGATGAACCCGCGCCGGTCCTCGGGCGTGGCGGACAGGACGGCGTCGAGCCGGCCCTGCCCCACAATGACGTGCATCTGTCGGCCCAGGCCGGTGTCGGAGAGCAGCTCCTGGACGTCGAGGAGGCGGCAGGCGGTGCCGTTGATCCTGTACTCGGATCCGCCACCGCGGAAGAGGGTGCGGGTGATGGTGACCTCGGTGTAGTCGATCGGCAGGGAGCCGTCGGTGTTGTCGATGGTCAGGGAGACCTCGGCGCGGCCGAGCGCCGGGCGGGACCCGGCCCCGGCGAAGATGACGTCGGCCATGGAGCCACCGCGCAGGTTCTTGGCGCCCTGCTCCCCCATGACCCAGGTCAGGGCGTCGACGACGTTGGACTTGCCGGACCCGTTGGGGCCGACCACCGCGGTGATGCCGGGCTCCAGACGGAGGGTGGTTGACGAGGCGAAGGACTTGAAGCCCTTGAGCGTCAACGTCTTGAGATGCACGCGCCCACGATAGCGGCCCTCCCGCGGGGCGAGCGGACCCGCACCGGGGAGCGCCCCTTTCGTGAGGCCCGACGACTCGCGGCCCCTCGGCCCGGGACCACGGCCGGGCCGTCACCGCGGAGGATGAGGCGGTGGGGGTCTCCTCCCGGGGACGGACCGTGAACCGGTCCCGCGGGCCGATCCGCTCGGCGACCAGTGATGGCCATCATAGAGCCATGAGCACGCAGCGCCCCTCCCCCTCTCCCCGACCCGCCCGTTCCCGCCATCGGGTCCTCATGATCGTCGTCGTGGTCGTCTCCGTCCTCGTCGTCGTCGGCGCCGCCGGCGGGGCTTGGCTCGTCCACTCGGCGGGCCCCTCCCTCGGCATCTGGTGGCCCGCGCCCGATCCGCAGTCCTACGGGGCGAAGGTCCTGGACATCATGGACGCCGGCATCCACGCCACCGGCGAGGAGTGGGAGGCCGCCCGCGCCGACGCCTCCGAACGGATCAGGGCGGCCTCCACCCACGACGAGGTCGACGAGATCCTGACCGACGCCCTCGCAGTCGCCGGCGGCAAGCACTCCTTCATGATGGACGCCGACGAGGTCCGGAGCCTGAGCGACTCCTACATCGCACCGACGTCCTCCCTGGACGGGTGCGTGCTGACCGTCACGGTCCCGGAGTTCGCGGGAACCGTCGACCAGGGCGACGAGTACGCCAACACCATCGCGGACGCCCTGGGCGCGGACGGGGTCTGCGGCGTGGTGGTCGATCTGCGCGAGAACGGCGGCGGGGACATGGGGCCGATGCTCGCCGGGCTGTCCCCCCTGCTGCCCGACGGGACGGTCACCTCCTTCGTGATCCAGGGGCGCACCAGCGACGCCGCCCTCGAGGACGGCACGATCAAGGGCGGCGGCACATCGATCTCGGTGGGAGCCCGCGACAAGCTCGACGTGCCCGTGGCGGTGCTGACCTCGGGGACGACCGCCTCCTCGGGCGAGCAGACGCTCCTGGCCTTCCGCGGGCTGGACAACGCCCGGGCCTTCGGCGATCCGACCAGGGGCTACGCCTCGGTCAATCAGGAGTACCCGCTGTACACGGGGCGCACCATGGTCCTCACCACGGGCATCTCGCAGGCCCGCACCGGCGAGCGGTTCTCGGAGGAGCCGATCGCGCCCGACGTCGAGGTCCCGTCCCAGGAGGCGCCCGCGGCCGCGGCCGAGTGGATCGCCTCCCGGTCCTGATCCTCGCAGCGGCCCCCGGTCGGGTCCGCTCGTCGCCCGACCGGAGTCGTCGCCCGGACTCCGAGCGGCGAGCCCCCCCCTGATCGTCGGACGAGCCCGACGGCGACATCGCACGACTCGTCCGATGATGTCGGACCCATCGCGGCCCCGGCATGCTCATGGCAAGAGCGCTTGACAACCGACATCTGGTCAAGCATGCCTTCTAAGTCAAGGGAACTTGACATTCCGTCGACCGGTCCCGGAGCTCTCATGCTGATGATCAGACGCCTGTCCAAGCGCCTCGGGGGCCTTCAGGCCCTCGACTCCCTGTCCCTCACCCTGGACGACCACGAGCTGGTCGGCTTCGTGGGGGCCAACGGCGCCGGCAAGTCCACCGCCATGCGCATCGTCATGGGCGCGCTCGCCCCCGACGCGGGCGCGGTGACCTGGAACGGCGCACCGGTCGACGCCCGGATCCGCCGCCGCATCGGCTACATGCCCGAGGAGCGCGGCCTGTACCCCAGGATGAGGGTCGGCGAGCAGCTGACCTACCTCGCCCGGCTCCACGGCATCGACGCCGCCACCGCCCGCAGGGCCGGTCGGGAGTGGACCGAGCGCCTCGGCATCGCCCGGCGCCGCGACGACGAGGTCCAGAGGCTCTCCCTGGGCAACCAGCAGCGCGTCCAGCTCGCCGCCGCCCTCGTCGGCCGCCCCGACCTGCTCATCCTCGACGAGCCCTTCTCCGGCCTGGACCCGATGGCGGTCGACGTCATGAGCGCCGTGCTGCGCGAGTGCGCCCGATCCGGTGTGCCCGCCCTCTTCTCCTCCCACCAGCTCGACCTCGTCGAGCGCCTGTGCGACCGCGTCGTCATCATCCGCTCCGGCCGGCTCGTCGCCGAGGGCACCATCGACCGGCTCCGCGCCACCGCCGAACCGCGCTGGCGGGCCGTCGTCGAGACGGACGACTCCCCCGACGCCGCCGCGGACGCCGCCCGCGCCCTGCTGGCCGGCGTTCCCGACCCGCGGGTCACCGCCGCGGCGCACGACCGGGGAGCCCGCCTCGAGCTCTCCGCCGGCGGCCCCGACGAGCAGCCCCTCCGCCGGGCCGCCGAGCACCTGGGCCGTCTGCGCGAGCTGGGCCCGGTCCACCGCCCACTGACCGAGATCTTCCGAGAGGCCCTCGCCGCGCCCGCCGACGAGGCGGGGCGACCGGCGGGGCCGCCGGAGCCGGAGGCGCGGCGAGTGCCGCAACCGAGCAGGAGGCCTGAGAGCATGTCGTCATCGCGTACCGCCACGCCACGCAGCACCATGCCCCGCGGCGCCGAGATCCGTCTGGTCGCAGCACGCGAGCTGCGCGCCCAGCTGCTCAAGAGGTCCTCGCTCGCCGCCACGATCGTCCTGCTCGTCATCACCGTCGGCGGGATCCTCGCCCACAGCTACGTCACCGGGGACGACGAGGAGCCCTACCGCCTGGGCGTGCTCATGGCAGGTGCGGCGGACGCGGCGGATCCGGCGGACGCGACCGACTCGATCGAGCCGGCGGAGGCCGGCGCGCACGCGTCGACCTCCGTCCTGGAGCAGATCAAGGGCATCAAGGACTCCAAGGAGCGGCCCATCGAGGTCGTCGACCTCTCGGGCGCGCGGCCCGAGGCCGCTCTGGGCATCGACGACGGCGCCCCCGAGTCCCCCGGCGGCGCAGCCGGCACAGTCGATATGGTCCTCGACCTGACCGGGGAGACACCCGGGCTCCTCGTGTCCAGGAGCGAGAACTCCGACAGCGCCGTCGTGGCCGCCGTCACCAACATCCTGCAGCAGGCGGCGCTGTCGGACCAGGTCACCGCGCTCGGCGGGGACCCGGCGACGACGGCCGGGGCCCTGGCCCAGGCGGCGCCCCGGGTGGAGGCGCTCGACCCGCCCCGGTACGACTCCGAGGACTTCGGCGCCCGGTACGCGACCCTCGGCCTCATCGACATCCTCATGATCATCGTCATCATGGGCGGCGGCCAGACCATCGCCATGGGCGTGGTCGAGGAGAAGTCCAGCAGGATCGTGGAGATCCTGCTGGCCTGCGTGCGACCCGGCTCGCTCCTGGCGGGCAAGATCCTGGGCACGGGCGTCGCCGTCATCCTCGGCTACGGGCTCATCGGGCTCGCCGCGGGCGCCGCCGCCGAGCTGACCGGGGTCCTGCCCGAGGCGCTGTTCAGCATCGACGCGGTGGTCGTCGCCATGATCGTGTGGATGATCGTGGGCTATGCGATCGCCGCGGCGGCCTACGGGGCGGCCGGGGCGCGCCCGTCGCCCCCTCGCCCCCTCGCGCCGAGATCGGTCGAGTTCCGGCTCGAGATCGGCCCGGTTCGCCCGGGACCCACGGCGAGTGGCTCGCAGGCCGCCGCGAACCGCCCGCCGACCTGGTGCGAGTCGCTGGCCCGGGCCCGGAGTCGCTGGCCGGACTCCAATCGGCACCGGACTGCCGGCCTCGGTCAGAGGCTCATCGAGGGCTTCCTCGAAGGCTCCGGGGCCCGGCCCGGAGCTCAGTCGACGAGATGGGGGAACCAGATCGCGATCTCGCGCTCGGCCGACTGAGGCGAGTCGGAGCCGTGGACGAGGTTCATCATGGCCGAGCCGCCCCAGTCGCGGCCCAGATCGCCGCGGATGGTCCCCGGGGCCGCAATGGTCGGCTCGGTGGCGCCGATGAGGGAGCGCAGCCCCTCGACCACCCGATGCCCCTCGACGACGACGGAGACCAGCGGGCCGCTGGTCATGTACTCCACGACGCCGGGGTAGAAGGGCTTGTCGACGTGCTCCGCGTAGTGCTCGGCCAGCACGTCGGGGGTCGCCACGAGGCGGTCGAGCGCGACGATCTCGTAGCCCTTGGCCTCGATGCGGCGCAGGATCTCCCCGGTCAGCCGGCGTCGGACGGCGTCGGGCTTGATGAGGACGAGCATGCGCTCGGGGGCGTCGGTCATGGCGAATCCTTTCAACGCGAATCACGGCGGAGCGAGGGCGCGACGGCCCCGCGCAGGCCCCGCAAAGGCCCAGGACGCCAGCGTGTCGGCGATCGCCTCGATTGGCAACCCCTGTCATCTCCGCCCACCCCGGGCGGACACGGTCAGCCCATCTCGGCGCCCGCGGCCCGCACCGCGGCCGCGAGGATGAGGGCGGTCGAGAGCGCACCGGGATCGCAGTGGCCCGCGGAGCGCGCACCGAGATAGGAGGCGCGGCCCCTGCGCGCCGTCATCGGGCAGGTCGTCTCGGCGCCATCGGCCGCGGCGGCGGCCGCGGCCCGCAGCACCTCGGCCGGGCTCGCCCCTGCATCGGCGGCCTCACGCGCGGCCCGGGCGGCGGGCTGCCACGCGTCCAGCATCGTCTTGTCACCGATCTCGGCCCGTCCGCGCACCTGCACCCCGGCCGCGGCCTCGTTCAGGAGCATCGCGACATCCTGGGAGGACAGCACGGGCAGGTCGCCGATCCGCGACGCCCGCAGGAAGGCCGTCCCCAGCAGCGGACCGGCCGCGCCCCCCACCGTGGCCAGCAGAGTGGTCGCCGTCGCCTTGAGCACGCCCGCGGGCAGGTCGAGCACACCGCCCGCGCCCTGCCGGGAGTCGAGCTGGGAATCGAGCTTGGCCACCGCCGCGTGCATCCCGCGATCGAGATTGGCGCCGTGGTCGCCGTCGCCGATGGCCGCGTCCAGTGCCGTGAGCTCGTCACGGTGCTCGGCGACGGCCGCCGCCGCACCGCGGATCCAAGCGGTGCTCCACGCGACGTCAAGCGGCTTCTCGTGAGTCACGGTTCTCCTCGTCGTCCTGTTGCCGGTCAGCATCCTGTGCCGGCAGATGCCGGACTGTACTGCTCCATTCTGGCATCCCGCACGCCAGCGCGCCTGTTAGGCGCCCCGGCCCCGAGGATCCCGTGAGCGCGATGCCCGCCACACGCCCCTCAGGCCCGGCCGAACAGGGCGCGGGCCTCGGCGACCAGCACCACCGAGCCGACGACGAGGACGCCCGAGGACGCCAAGGGGTCGTCGAAGCCCTCCGAGAGGGTGACGGCTCTCTCGATGCCGCCCGCCAGCGTGTCGGCCGCATCGACGCGATCGGCGCCGAAGACCTCGCGCGCGACGACGGCCAGGTCCTCGACCTCCAAGGCGCGCGGGGAATCGACCGGCACGCACACCACCGCGTCGCAGGCCGGCTCGAGGACGGACAGGATCCCCTCGACATCCTTGTCCGCCATGACCCCGACGACCGCCACCAGATGGCGGAATCCGAACGCCTCCTCCACGGCGGGCACGAGCGCCCCCAGACCGTGGGGGTTGTGTCCGGCATCGACGATGACGGTCGGGCTGGAGCGCAGCACCTCCATGCGGCCGGGGCTGGCCACCGAGGCGAAGCCGTCCTCGACGATCTTGGCGGGCAGCGCACGGCCACCGAACAGGGCCTCGGCGGAGGCCAGCGCCAGCAGAGCGTTGTGCGCCTGGTAGTCGCCGTGCAGCGGGATGAAGACGTCCTCGTACACGGCAGCCGTGGTGCGCAGCGTCGTCATCTGCCCGCCCACGGCCAGGGTGCGATCCAGCACGCTCAGGACACCCGCGCCCGCCTCGTCAGGATCCTCCTCGGGATCCAGCTCACGGCGCCAGACGACGCCGTGCTGCGCGGCGGCCGCGGCGATGATGGCCTGCGCCGCCGGGGGCTGGACGGAGGTGATGAGCATGGCGCCGTCCTTGATGATGCCGGCCTTGTTGGAGGCGACCTCCTCGATGGTGTCGCCCAGCCAGGCGGCATGGTCCAAGCCGATGGGGGTGATCACCTCGACATCCCCGGGCACGACGTTGGTGCAGTCCCAGGTTCCGCCCATGCCGACCTCGATGACGGCGACGTCGACCGGATGATCGGCGAAGACGGCCAGCGCCATGACGGTTAGGACCTCGAAGAAGCTCATGCGCGGCCCGCCCGCCGCGGCCGAGCGCTCATCCACCATCCGGATGTAGGGGGCCACGTCCTCCCACGCGGCGATGAACCCCTCCTCGCTGATCGGCTCGCCGTCCAGGGCGATGCGCTCGCGAATGGTGGCCAGGTGGGGGCTGGTGAAGCGGCCGGTACGCATGCCGGTGGCGGCCAGGAGGCGCTCGGCCATGCGTGCGGTGGAGGTCTTGCCATTGGTGCCGGTGATGTGGATATTGCGGTAGGCCCGCTCGGGGTTGCCGAGCAGGTCGAGGGCCCACTCGACGCGCTCCAGGCTCGGCTGGACGCGGTGCTCGGGGGCGCGCGACAGAATCTCCGACTCCACCTCGCGCATGCGCGCAGAGACCTCGACGGCGCGGGCGGCGGCGAGCAGGTCGGCCCGGTGGTGCCCGGTCTCTTCAGTTTCCTCGTCCTCGTCCGAGTCGGCGCCCGATGCGGCGGGCGAGTCGGGAAGTTGAGGCTCCCACTCGTTCCAGTCGTCGGAGTCGTCCTCATCGACCTCGGCCAGGAGGGCGTCGAGGCGCTCCAGGTCGCCGCCCGGAATCATATTGGCGGCGACGAGTTCGCGCAGGGCCTCCAGGTCCTCCTCCTGAGCCCGGTGCCCAGCGGCGGCGTCATCAGTACCGCCGGCTTCGTCGGCTTCGTCGGCTTCGTCGGCTTCGTCGGCTTCGTCGGCTTCGTCGGCTTCGTCGGCTTCGCCGACATCACTGTCCTCAGCGTCGGCGGCCTCCAGGTAGGGCAGGAGCTCGGGATCGATTCCCTCGAGATCATCGGGGCCGGTCGAGCCACCGGCGGCCAGGACGGCGTCAACGACCTCCTCGCCCGTGGCTCCCTCGGGGATTCCGAAGGCAGCCCCCGGATGACCATCCCCTCCGCCGGAACGAGGCTCACTCCCGCTCATCACCACGTCCTTCGCGATTGTTCTTCGAATGTCCGTCCGCATGCCTTTCGCCGCATGCGCGACCAAGCAGCCCGAGCAGATGCTACCGCCATCTGTCAATAGAGGAAGGCAAAGTAATCGAGTTCACCTATCGTGAAGATGGAGACGCCGGCCGTAGGCGCCGACGTCGCCAGCGCGCCCGCGCTCGCCATCCTCACCGCCGACGGCCGCGTCCTCGAGTCGGGGTGAGCCGGGGGCGAGTCGGGGCGAGTTGAGTATGATCACAGTGATGACACGGATAACCCGGACAACGACTCAGACTCAGCGGCGCATCCTCTACCTCAGAGTTGCAGGACTCTGCCTGGGCCTGATCGCCATTGCATCCTTTCTGGGCGGCATGATCATCGCATCCGGAGCGGAGTCCGCCCGGCCATGGACGCTGGTCGGCTACCCCGCGCTCTTCGGCTGCCTGGGATGCGCCCACTTCCTGCGTCGCCTCGCGTCCCGGCGCGATAACGGCTCCTTGCAACGCGACGAAGCGCACTGACCGGATCGCCTCGCACTCACTCGCCTCACCCATGCCTCACTCAGCGGTCAGGGTGGAGCCGATCGGCGCCCGGTGGGCGCGGCGCACCGGTGCCAGGAGCACCGCGGCGAGAACCGCGAAGGACCCCAGAGCCAGCAGCACGAGTCGTCCGACGGCCGGGCTGGGCAGGAACGGCAGGCCCGCCCTGGCGAAGAACATCGCCTCGCCGAGCGCCGTGACGGCCAATGGAATGACGGAGATGATCAGGGCGGTCCCGACGTACAGGGCCGCCTCGATCACGACCTGGGCGCGCACACCTCCGATGGTGGCTCCCGCGCAGCGGAGCACGGCGATCTCCTGCTGTCTGGAGCGGGATGCCATGGCGACCACGGCGATGGCGCCGAGCAGGGCCATGGCCCCGAGAATCGCCGCCAGGACCAGGGAATCGGACTGGTTGAGCGTCACGTTCAGGTGCTCCGCCTCGATCACCGCCTCGGCCGTATCGAGGTTGGTCATCAGGGCGGCCGCGAAGGAGAAGGCCAGGGCCAGCTGGGCGATGGCGCTGGCCGCCAGGGAACTGCGCCACAGCGCGGAACGGCGGGCGATCATGCACGGCCCTCCGAGCCGGGCCAGCGGAGCCGACCAGGCGCGCAGCAGACCGGGAATCACTGCGGGCGCGAGCAGCACGACCAGGATGGCCAGCAGCAGGGCGGCCAGCATCGCCTGGCCGCCGCCGTCCGGCAGCCCATCGGCACGCTTACCGGGCCGGACCATGAAGGCCACGAGCAGCTGGACGACGCACACCAGGGCCCACGCCCCGGCCAGGATCCACCGGATGACGCCCATACGGCGCCGTCCCGACGCGGCGGTGGCGGTGCGGACCGCCTCGGCCGCCGGAGTGCGCACGGCGGTGCGCGCCGGGCCGATCGCCCCGATCACGGCGACGCCGACGACGGAGACGATCGTGAGCAGGACCGTCGCCGGCGTCTGGGCCACCTCGATCCGTCCCATGCGCTGCGCCGCCATGCGCGTGAGCACCGCGGCGAAGGGCTGGTCCACCACCGCCCCCACCAGGATGCCGGGCAGGCAGGACACCACCGCCACCGAGACCACGGTGGCGATGACGCCGACGAACACCTGCCGGGGCAGGGCGCCGGCCAGGCGCCACCTGGCCCAGTCCGTGCGCAGGGCCTGCACGCAGGACTGCCCGACGACCGCCACCACCGGGATCGCCACCATCGCCGAGTAGACGTACACCGATACGCCGGGCACCACCAGCTCCGCCGGTCTGACGCCCGCGGCCCGCGCCGCGGCGACCACGTCCGGCCGGGTGACGGTCATCCGGTGCACCAGGCAGACATCGACGAGGGCAGCCGCGAAGGCCAGCACCATCAGCGTGCCCGACCAGGCCCGCCACTGAACGGCCAGAGCGCGCAGCGTGTAGCGGATCATGCCGCCTCCCCCGCCCGGTTCATCACAGTCAGCAGCTCGTCGGGGGTGGCGCCGCAACGGCGGCCGACAATCACTCCATCGCGCATGACGAGCGCCGTCTCCGCCATGGCTGCTGCCCCTAGGTCGTGGGTGACCAGCACGACCGCGGCGCCCTCGTCGGCCAGGCGCCGCAGCTCGGCCAGGACGAAGGATGCCGAGCGCGTGTCCAGAGCCCCGGTCGGTTCATCGGCGAACACCACCGGCGGGCGGCGGTAGAGCACCCTCCCCAGGGCGACGCGCTGCTGCTCCCCGCCGGAGAGCGTCGTCGTGACCGCGTCGGCGCGCGCCTCAAGGCCGAGCCCGGCGAGGACCTGCTGCACGCGCGTCCGATCGGGCCTGCGGCCCGCCAGGGTGTCGCTGATCGTCAGATTCTCCCGCACGCTCAGGTAGGGCACGAGGTTGTAGGCCTGGAAGACGAAGCCGACCCGGTCGCGGTACAGCTCCGCCACGCGCGCGGCCGACAGCGCGCCCACGTCGCGCCCCATGAGGATCACCCGGCCCGAGGACGCCGGCTCGAGCCCCGCCAGGCACAGCAGGGCGGTGGACTTGCCCGACCCGCTGGGGCCCACCAGCGCCGTCACCCTGCCCGCCTCAATGGCGCAGGTGACGCCGTGCAGGATCTCGATCGGCCTCCCGCCGGGAGTCGGGAAGGACTTGCGCAGCTCGTGGGCCTCAACGGCGGGGGTCGGTCTCATGCCCCCATGTCAGCCCAGTGCGCCCGCGAGCGCAGTGGGCATGGCGGTCGGATCGTGGTGGGGAAAACCCCACCACGGACTCACACGGACTCAGGACTCTGCCGCGCGCCGTCGTGGCGCCGCTGGCCGGGATGAGAACCGATCGGGGTCGAATCCGGTCCGGGTCAGAGCCGGTCTCAGGGATGGTCGAGGAAGGCCAGTACGGCCAGCACGCGCCGGTTGCCCTCGCGCTGGGACAGGCCCAGCTTGTCGAAGATGGCGCCGATGTGCTTGACGACCGCCCCATCGGACAGGTGCAGCGCCTCGGCGATCCCGTGGTTGGTCTCCCCCGCCGACACGTGCTGGAGCACTTCCCGCTCCCGCGGCGTCAGGCGCTCCAGGCGGTCCTCGCTGCGGCGCATCAGCGCACTGATGACCTTGCGGTCCACGACCACCCCGCCGGAGGCCACGGCCTGGAGCGCCTGCATGAACTCGTGCACGTGGGCCACCCTGTCCTTGAGCAGGTACCCGACGCCGCCGGAGCGCGGGTCGTCCTCGGCCGAGTCCAGGAGTCGTTGCAGATACTCGTTGCCCAGGTACTGGGACAGGAGCAGGATCGGCAGGTGCGGGCGATCTCGGCGCAGCTCGATGGCGGCGCGCAGGCCGTCATCGGTCCTGCCCGGCGGCATGCGCACATCGGTGATGACGATGTCCGGCGGAACTGCGGGATCATTGCGCTTCACCACGTGGACCAGCTCGGTGGCGGTCGCCACGGACGCGACGACGTCGTGCCCGGCATGCTCGAGCAGCATGACCAGGCCCTCGCGCAGCAGCGCCTCGTCCTCGGCCAGGACTATCCTCATCGCTGCTCTCCCGTCGGGATGCGGACGGTGATGGTGGTCGGCCCGCCGTCGGGGCTGACCGCCTCGAAAGTACCTCCCAGACGGCGGGAACGGGCCGCCATTCCGAGGATTCCCTGCCCCGTCGGGGCGGCCCCGCCCCTGCCGTCGTCACGCACCGTCAGCACGACGGCACCGTTGTCAGCGCCGATGCACTCCACGCGCGCCTCGATGCGGCTGCAGCCGCTGTGCCGAATCGCGTTGGTGATCGCCTCGGAGGCGATGAGGTACAGGTTCTCGGCGATCTCATCGGGAGGCGACGGCGTCCCCTCCCCGCCGGCCCAGGTCACCCGGGTCGGGATTGGCAGGCCGGCGGCGAGCTCCTCCAGAGCGGCCCGCAGCCCCTGCTCGGCGAGAGTCCTCGGGGTGAGCCCGTGGGCCGCCTCCCGAACCGCGTCGGCGGCGGCGTCGATCTGCTCGCGCAGCTCGCCGAGGGTCTCGCGCGCCTCCGCCCCCGACGGGCCCTCGAGGCCGGCGAGCCGAAGCTCGAGGAGCCCCAGGCGGAGGCCGGCCGCGCTCAGGTGCAGCTGCGCGCCGTCGTGAAGGCGCTGCTCCATGAGCCTGCGCTCCAAAATGAGGCGGTCCTCCGTCTCCACGGCCCTGTCGACGAGGGCGTCGACCTGCTTCTGCAGTTGTTCGGCCCGCGGAGAGAGCAGCGCCGTGGACAGGCGCGCCAGCCCCGACGCCGCCCCGATCACGAGCCACGGGAGCAGGCACGCGCCGATGAGGCCGACGAGGACGATCAGGCAGCGCCCCGCCGGAGAGGCCGATGCGCCGCCGGCATCGGCCTGCGCCCGGACCGGCTCGATGAGGGTGATCTGCGCCGCGGTGCGCAGCATCGCGGCCGCGATCGTCCCCAGGATCGCCACCACGGCGAGGACCAGGACGAAGGCGGCCTCACGCAGACGACCCGCCCAGCCCGCCGCCCGGGGCGCGATCGGCGGGAGGCCGGCCAGCGTCACCAGCCGGCGCTCGGCGCCCGCCCATGCCGCCGCCCAGACGGGCAGCAGCACGATGGTGCTCGCGAACAGCCAGGTGAGCCATCCGGCTGCGATCTCCACGACGAGGTACGCCAACGACGTCCACGGCCGGCGCGTGCCCAGCACTCGGAGTGGAGCACGGAGCAGATTCAGCCCTCCGCCTTCGCAACGGAGGCACTGGCCTGATCGGCCTGCGGGTCGGTCAGGACGTTCGCGGCCACGCACCCGGTCTCGCCCTTGATCAGGTCCAGATGCGCGCCCGTCCAGGCGCCCCTGTCGGCCGGAACCGTCAGGGTCAGCTCGATGCGATCGCCCACGTGCAGCCCGGCGGCCTTGCGCTCGTCCTGGACGAGCCGGATCAGGTCGCGCGCCCAGCCCTCGGCCTCCAGGGCGTCGTCCAGGGCCGTGTCCAGGACGATGAAGGCGCCCGAGCCGATCATGGTCGCGGCCAGGGAGTCGTCATCGACCTCGATGCGGCTGGTCAGGGTGAATGAGCTCTCCTCGGCCTCGAGCACCACGGGTGCACCGCCCACCAGGACGTCGTCGAAGCGCACGTCCCCGTCCTCGGTCAGCGTCCACTCCCCCGCCTTGACGGCCGCGAAGAGCTTGCTGGTCGCCTTGCGGATATCGGGGTCGAAGGCGCGGGGGTTGAGGGTGAGCTGCTCGGTCACCTCGTAGCCGGCGTCGGCGGCATCGAGCACCCGCACCTCCTTGACGTTGACCTCCTCAGCGATCAGGTCGCGGAAGGGCGCCAGAGCGGCGGGATCGGTCGTGGCCACGGTGAGCGAGCGCAGCGGCTGGCGCACGCGCAGCTTCTCGGCCTTGCGCAGGCTCAGCGCCGCCGAGACGGCGTCACGGGCCTCATCCATGGCGGCCACCAGGGAGGAGTCGGCCACATGCGCGGGCAGGACCGGCCAATCGGTCAGGTGCACGGAGCGCTCCCCCGTCAGACCGCGGTAGATCTCCTCGCTGGTCAGCGGGGTGAGCGGAGCCATCACCTGCACCAGGACGCGCAGCACGGTGGCCAGGGTGTCGAAGGCCGGCCGGCAGACCGCGGCATTGGCCCCGTCGGTGAAGCGGCTCCGCGAGGTGCGCAGGTACCAGTTGGTGAGCACGTCGAGGAATTCGCGCACGGTGGCGGTGGCGCCGGTGACGTCGTAGGCGCTCATCTGCGCCCCCACGGTGGCGGCCAGGTCCTTGGTGCGAGCCAAGATGTAGCGGTCCATGACGTGCAGGGAGCCCTTCTTGCCGAACAGGCCCGCGTCGTCCAGGTCCACCCCGTCGGTGACGTAGCCGCGCCCGTCGTCGGCCTGCCCCGCGTAGAGCGCGAAGAAGTACCAGACGTTCCACAGCGGCAGCAGCACCTGGCGCACGGTGTCGCGGATGGCCTTGTCGGTGACCACGAGGTTCCCGCCGCGCACCACGGGGCTGGACAGCAGGAACCAGCGCATGGCGTCGGCGCCGTCGCGGTCGAAGACCATGGAGACGTCGGGGTAGTTGCGCCGGGACTTGCTCATCTTCGCCCCGTCGTTGCCCAGGAGGATCCCGTGGGAGACGCAGTTGGTGAAGGCGGGCCGGTCGAACAGGGCCGTGGCCAGCACGTGGAGGGTGTAGAACCATCCGCGGGTCTGGCCGATGTACTCCACGATGAAGTCCCCGGGGTAGTGGGACTCGAACCACTCGACGTTCTCGAAGGGGTAGTGCACCTGGGCGAAGGGCATGGAGCCGGACTCGAACCAGCAGTCCAGAACATCGGGGATGCGGCGCATCATGGACTTGCCCGTGGGGTCATCGGGGTTGGGCCGCACGAGGGTGTCGATGAAGGGGCGGTGCAGGTCGGTGATCGTCACCCCGAAGTCGCGCTCGAGCTCTTCGAAGGAGCCGTAGACGTCCTCGCGCGGGTAGCGCGGGTCGTCCGAGCGCCATACCGGGATGGGAGCGCCCCAGAAGCGGTTGCGGGAGATCGACCAGTCGCGGGCGCCGGCCAGCCACTTGCCGAAGATGCCGTCCTTGATGTGTCCGGGGAACCAGTCGATCTCCTGGTTGAGCTCGACCATGCGGTCGCGGATGGCGGTCACGCGCACGAACCAGGAGGAGACGGCCTTGTAGATGAGCGGTTTGCGGCAGCGCCAGCAGTGCGGGTAGGAGTGCACGTAGGAGGCCTGGCGCACCAGGACGGCGCGCTGGGCGGCATCGCGGCGGGCCAGGGGGCCGCTGCCGTCGCGCAGGTCGGCCACGATCGGCTTGTTGGCCTCGAAGACCTGGAGCCCGGCGTAGTCGCCGACCTCCTCGGTGAAGCAGCCGCCGTCGTCCACGGGCACGACGGTCTCGATGCCCGCCTCGGTGCAGGCGATCATGTCGTCCTCACCGAAGGCGGAGGCCATATGGACCAGACCGGTCCCGTCCGTGGTGGTGACGAAGTCGGCGGTGATGACGCTCCAGGCGTTCGGCCCGGGAGCGGCGCGGTGGGCGTCGTCATCGAAGTAGTCGAAGATGGGGTGGTAGCGCACTCCCGCCAGGTCGGCCCCGATGCAGGCGGCCACGATCCGCGGGTCCTCGCCGAGCTCGCGGACATAGGCGCCCAGAAGGTCCTTGGCGATGACGACGTCCTCGCCCGCCACCGGCGAGTCGAGGTCCTCGGCGACGTGCACGGTGACGTACTCGACGTCGGGACCCACGGCGACGGCCAGGTTGGAGGGCAGGGTCCAGGGGGTCGTGGTCCAGATGAGCAGGAGCTCGGGCCGCTCCGCCCCCCGACGCAGCGGCTCCTGAAGACGCAGGCCCACCGTGACGGTGTTGTCCTGGCGGTCCTGGTAGATGTCGTCGTCCATCTTGAGCTCGTGGTTGCTCAAGGGGGTGCGGTCGTGCCAGCAGTAGGGCAGCACGCGGTAGCCCTGATAGGCCAGGCCCTTGTCGTAGAGGGACTTGAAGGCCCACAGGACGGACTCCATGTAGGTGGGGTCGAGGGTCTTGTAGTCGTGCTCGAAGTCGACCCAGCGCGCCTGGCGGGTGACGTAGTCCTCCCACTCCTCGGTGTAGCGCAGCACGGAGGAGCGGCACTCGGCGTTGAACTTCTCGATGCCGATGCCGCCGGGGCGGGTGATCTCGGTGACGTCGTCGAGGCCGAGCAGGCGCTGGGCCTCGAGCTCGGCGGGCAGGCCGTGGGTGTCCCAGCCGAATCGGCGCTCGACGCGCTTGCCCATCTGGGTCTGGAAGCGCCCGACGGCGTCCTTGACGTAACCGGTCAGGAGGTGGCCGTAGTGCGGCAGGCCGTTGGCGAAGGGCGGGCCGTCGTAGAAGACGAATTCGTCGCAGGGCTCATCGCGATTGTCGATGGAGGCCTGGAAGGTGCCGTCGGCCTTCCAGTAGGCGAGGACATCCTCCTCGATGGCGGGGAAGGACGGCGATGGCTCAACCGCCTGGCCGGGCCGGTGCAGGGGGTAGAAGGCGGCGCCCGTGTGGGCGGTGGTCGGCTTGGCGGTGCCGGACGTATCGGCGGTAGCGGCGGTGTCGGCGGTATCAGCCATCGGGGTCTGCCTCGTGTCTCACTCGTGAACATCTGCGTCTCACGAGGACGACGCCGTCCCCGCCGGTCCCGGCTGGCAGCCGGCGCGGGGAAGGGCACCGCGGTACCACCTCGCTTGCCGCGCGCCTCGCCCACAGGGTGGAGCCCTGAGGCACCGCCGCCGCGTGAGAGCCGCGACGGCGGACGGTGCGCGACCGCTCGTGCGGGGCTGTACGGGCCCCTCCCGCCCGGGTCTAATGGGGCACATGCCGACCTGAGCCACCTGAGCCGATCGGCTGATTGAGGCCGATGAGCCGGCTGGACGGCAGGCACCTGTTCTTCCGGGAGGCTCGCCGGTGATGCCCGGATTCGTCGTACGCACAGTGCACACAGTGCACACGACGTTCCGGCCGGGTCAGCGCCTGGATGCCAGGGAGTGTAATCAGACCCGGGCGGCCCGGACCAGCCGCAAGCCCCGGTCGGCGGCGTCATCCTCGACACACCCTGACGCGCTGCTGACACACGACACGCTGCGCAGCCTCCGATCGCAGCCACGAACCGCAGCTCGCCTCGGCGCCCACCGGATCCGCCCGACTCGGGAGGCTCGGGAGGCTCGGGAAACCATGTCGAGCCGGCCGCCGGCGGCGAGGCCGGCCCAGCCAAACGCGGACAACAGAAAAGCCCCAACGTGAACGTACTTTTGCGATGTGAACGTACTTTTCTCCCATTCCACTGGGGCTAAAGCTCAGTGGAATGGGAGAAAAGTACGTTCACATGACGAAGGTACGTTCACGTTCCCGCTCGACACCGGTTGGCAGAGCCGTAGAGCCCCGCGGTCGCGCCCGCCGGACCGGAGCCGATCATCCCGCATCCAGGCCCAGTCCGGACCCGATCCGGCACGACTGGCAGGCGCCCCCGAGCCGGCGCCCCGTCCGTAGACTGACGGCACCGGCGCGTCCCAGGTAGGGCCGCACGACCTCGACGGCGCCCCGTCCGCAGCCTCACGGCGCTGCGCCGGCCCTCTTCGTCATTCCTCATCCCTCTCCCCTCTCCGGCGTGACGCAGGCCGCACGGCGCACTACCGGGTTCCGCTCTGGAGACCACCCCGATTCCGCAGGATGAGATTCTTCGGGATTTTCGTGGTTCATCCCAATGACACAGCGTCATCTTGCGAGGTTCCCTACCTGTAGAGCCACGCGTCGCCCTCACTAGCGTCAGTGGCATGACCGCCGCACGCCGTACCGCCGCCAGGGGCATCCCGGAGAGGATCAGCCCCTCGGCGCACCAGCGTGCCCACGGACGAGTCATGTGTTGTCAGGCCTGACAGGCGCCTGACCGCAACGGCACGACCGCACACGGATCCGGCGCAACGAGGCGTCCGGGGCCGCACAGGCGCGTGCGAGAGGTGGAGCCATGACGGCCACCGCCATGGACCGCGGCGAGAACCGCCACCGGACGCTCATCGATCCCACTTTCTCGGAGAAGGACATGAGCACCACCACCCGCACCCGGCCTGCGCGCGAGCGCCCTGTCACGGCCCGTCGCCCCGTCCCGGATGCCGCTCCCGGAGCCCGGCGCGACGTCCGCCCGCCGCGCCGGGGCCGCTCCAACGGCCAGTGGCTCGTCGACGGCCGCGAACCGCTCAATGACAACGAAGTACTCAAGCAGGACGGGAACCCGCTGGGTGCCCGCGAGCGCATCATCGCCGACTACGCCACGGGCGGCTTCGGCTCCATCGACCCCACCGACCTGCACGGCCGTTTCCGATGGTGGGGGCTGTACACCCAGCGCAAGCAGGGCATCGACGGCGGCAGAACCGCCCAGCTCGACGTCACCGAGCTGGAGGACCACTACTTCATGCAGCGCATCCGCATGGACGGTCAGACGCTGTCGGTGGGCCAGATGCGGGTCATCGGCACCGCCTCCAACGATTTCGCCCGCGGCACTCTGGACATCACCGACCGTCAGAACCTCCAGCTGCACTGGCTCGAGATCGAGAACATCCCCGAGCTGTGGCGGCGTCTGGACGACGTCGGACTGACCACCGTCGAGGCCTGCGGGGACACCCCTCGGGGATTCCTGGTCTCACCGGTGGCCGGCATCGAGCCGGAGGAGGTCATCGACCCCTCCGAGGCGGCCCGGGCGATCCACGACGCCTACCTGGGCGACCCGGAGATCGCCAACCTGCCGCGCAAGTTCAAGACGGCCTTCACCGGCTCGCCCACACTCGATGTCCTCCACGAGATCAACGACATCTCCTACGTCGGCGTCGACCACCCCGAGCTCGGCCCCGGCTACGACCTGTGGATCGCCGGCGCCCTGTCCACCGCGCCGTTCCTGGGCAGGCGCCTGGGGGCCTTCGTGCGCCCCGACCAGGTCGGCGACGTGTGGTGGGGCGTGGTCCGCATCTTCCGCGACTACGGCTACCGGCGCCTGCGCAACAAGGCGCGGCTGAAGTTCCTCATGGCCGAGTGGGGGCCCGAGCGCTTCCGCGAGGTCCTGGAGGAGGAGTACCTCGGCTTCCGCCTCGCCGATGGGCCGGCCCCGCGCCCGCCTCGCGGCGAGGCCGACCACCTGGGCGTGCACCTGCAGCGGGACGGCGCCTACTGGATCGGCGGGAAGCCCCCGGTGGGACGCCTGTCAGGGGACATCATGCTGGGCCTGGCCGACCTGGCGGAATCGGTGGGATCGGACCGGGTGCGCACCACACCCCTGCAGAACATCCTGCTGCTGGACGTGCCCGGGGACAGGACCGACGACGCCGTCGCCGGATTGAGGGCGCTGGGGATCGACCCCGACCCCGGCCCCCTGACCCGCTCGATGCTGGCGTGCACCGGCCTGGAGTTCTGCAAGTTCGCGATCGTGGAGACCAAGGCCCTGGCCGCACGTGTGGCGGCCGAGCTCGACGAGCGCCTGGCCGACACCGATTTGGAGCGCCCGCTGACCGTCAACATCAACGGCTGCCCCAACTCCTGCGCGCGCATTCAGACCGCCGACGTCGGCCTCAAGGGCCAGATCATCACGGTCGACGGCGAGCGCGTCCCGGGCTTCCAGGTCCACCTGGGCGGCTCCCTGGCCCGCGAGGGCCGGCCCGAGGCCGAGATCGGCCGCACGGTGCGCGGGCTCAAGGTGCCCGCCACCGGCCTGACCGACTACATCGAGCGCCTCGTGCGCCGCTACCTCGCCCAGCGGGAGGACGAGGAGAGCTTCGCCCAGTGGGTTCATCGTGCCGATCAGGAGGCCCTTCAATGACTGTCATCAGCCCTCTCGCCCCGAACCGCGCTGAACTCGCCGAACCCGCCGAGCCGGCTGAGTCTCCTGGGTCCGCCGGGCCCGCCCGCAACCGCTTCGGGCGCGCCACCGCCCGGGGCGCCAACGCCCCGCGCCCGGCCGATGCCCCCAGGCGCGACGAGGACGAGCTGCGCGCCCTGGCCGCAGCGGGCGCAGCCGACCTCGGCGACGACGCCCCCGCCGCCGAGGTCATCGCCTGGGCGGCCCGCACCTTCCCGGGCACGCTCGCGGTGGCCTGCTCCATGGCCGACGCCGTTTTGCCCCACGTCGTCTCCGCCCTGGTCCCGGGCGTCGATACGCTCTTCGTGCAGACGGGCCTCCACTTCGCCGAGACCAACGGCACCCGCGACGCCGTGGCGGCCACCATGGACATCACGCTCATCGACGTGCTGCCCGCGCTGAGCGTGGCCGAGCAGGACGAGCGCTTCGGACCGCGCCTGCACGCGCGCGACCCGGGCCTGTGCTGCCGCCTGCGCAAGGTCGAGCCGCTGGCGCGCGCGCTCGCCGGGTACGAGGCCTGGGCCACCGGGGTGCGTCGCGAGGACGCCCCCACCCGCGCCGCCGCCCCGCTGGTCGGCTTCGACCGGACGCACCGGATCGTCAAGATCAATCCACTGGCCGCCTGGACCATCGAGGAGCTCCTGGACTACGCGACCGAGCACGGCGTCATCGTCAACCCGCTGCTGGCCGACGGATACCCCTCGATCGGCTGCGAGCCCTGCACCGCCCGCGTCGCCCCCGGCGAGGACCCGCGCTCGGGCCGCTGGTCCGGCTTCGCCAAGACCGAGTGCGGCATCCACCTGTGAGCGCCCTGTCATCGCCAAACCATCGTCAACCAGCGCGGATCGTCGCAGATCGACGCCGCCCCCCTTCCGGAGGACCCGTGACCCCCCTGACCGCAACCACGACGACCGCAACGACCCCCGTAGCCGCTGAAGCCGTCAGAACCACTGCGCCCACTGAATCCGCCGCACCCGCTGCGACTCCGGGGACGACCCCGGCGGCCGACCGGGCGGGAGCGGGGGACGGCTCCCCTCCCCTCGACCAGCTCGACGCCCTGGAGGCCGAGGCCATCGCCGTCGTCCGGGAGGCCGTCGCCGAGTGCCGCCGGCCCGTGCTGCTCTTCTCCGGCGGCAAGGACTCCGTGGTCGTGCTGCACCTGGCGCGCAAGGCCTTCTGGCCGGCGCCCGTGCCCTTCCCCCTGCTGCACGTGGACACCGGCCACAACTTCCCCGAGGTGCTCGCCTACCGGGACGCCGTCGCCGAGCGCCTCGGGATGCGCCTGATCATCGCCCGCGTCCAGGACTACATCGACGACGGCCGGCTGCGCGAGCGGCCCGACGGCACCCGCAACCCCCTGCAGACCCGCCCCCTGCTGGACGCCATCCGGGACGGCGGCTTCGACGGGGTCTTCGGCGGCGGACGACGCGACGAGGAGAAGGCGCGCGCCAAGGAGCGCATCGTCTCCCTGCGCGACGAGTTCGGGCAGTGGGACCCGCGCAACCAGCGCCCCGAGCTGTGGACCCTGCTCAATCCGCGCCACGCCCCCGGCGAGCACGTGCGCGTCTTCCCGCTGTCGAACTGGACCGAGCTGGACGTGTGGCGCTACGTCGAGCGCGAGGGCATCGCCCTGCCGAGCCTGTACTACGCCCATGAGCGCGAGGTCCTCCTCCGCGACGGCATGTGGCTGGCGGTGAGCCCCGTGACCCGGCCGCGCCGCGGGGAGCGCACGCGCACTGCGAGGGCGCGCTACCGCACCGTGGGCGACATGTCCTGCACCGGTGCGGTGGAGTCCGCCGCGACCACCAACCACGAGATCGTCGTCGAGGTGGCGGCCTCCTCCCTCACCGAGCGGGGCGCCACCCGCGCCGACGACCGCCTGAGCGAGGCGCCATGGAGGACCGCAAGAGGGAGGGGTACTTCTGATGAGCGCCCCCTCCGCCGAGCGGGCCGAGACCGCCCTCCAGGGCGGGGGCCTGCTGCGCCTGGCCACCGCCGGGAGCGTCGACGACGGCAAGTCCACCCTCGTGGGCCGTCTCCTGCTCGACTCCAAGTCCGTTCTGCGCGATCAGCTCGCAGCCGTGGAGCGGGTCAGTCTGGACAGGGGCCTGACGCGGGCGGACCCGGCGCTGCTCACCGACGGCCTGCGGGCCGAGCGCGAGCAGGGCATCACCATCGACGTCGCCTACCGCTACTTCGCCACCCCGCGGCGCTCCTTCATCCTGGCCGACTGCCCCGGACACGTGCAGTACACGCGCAACATGGTCACCGGCGCCTCGACGGCCGACGTCGTCGTACTGCTGGTGGACGCGCGCCACGGCGTGCTCGAGCAGACCCGCAGGCACCTGGCGGTCGCCGGACTCCTGGCGGTGCCCCACGTGGTGGTCGCAGTCAACAAGATCGACCTGGTCGACTTCTCGGCCGAGGCCTTCACCCGCGTGGCCGACCGGATCGAGCGGGTCGCCGCGGCCCTCGGCGTCGCCGACGCGCGCATTCTGCCCACCTCGGCGCTTCTGGGGGACAACATCGTGGAGCGCTCGGCGCGCACCCCCTTCTACGACGGCCCGGCGCTCCTGGAGCTCCTGGAGTCCCTGCCCGCGGAGTCGGCACGCGCCGATCGCCCCCTGCGCCTGCCCGTCCAGATGGTCATCCGCCCCCGGGCCGCCGCCGCCGAGGGCCTGAGCGAGTACCGCGGCTACGCCGGGAGCATCGCCGCCGGCACCGTGAGCATCGGCGACGAGGTCGTCGTCCTCCCCTCCCGCCGGCGCACCGCGGTGACCGGCATCAACCTGGGCGCGCGGGCGCTCCCCTCGGCACGAGCCGGGCAGTCCGTGGCCCTGGAGCTCGCCGACGACATCGACATCGCCCGCGGCGACGTCATCGCGGGACCCCGCGGCCTCCCGCCGCTCGTGCGGGAGATCGACGCGCACGTCGCCTGGTTGTCCGAGCATCCCCTGCACGGGGACGACCGGATCCTGGTCAAGCACGGCACGCGCACGGTCCGGGCCCTCGTGGCGGGCATCGAGGGCGCCCTGGACCTGGACGACCTGACGACCGCGCCCGCCGACCGGCTCGTTCTCAACGACATCGGACGGGTCCGCCTCCGGCTGGCGGAGCCGCTGCCCGCGGCCGACTACGCGGCCTCGCGCACCGACGGCGCCTTCCTGCTCATCGACCCGCAGGACGGCCGGACCCTGGCGGCCGGCATGGTCCGCGCTCCCGAGGCGCTCGAGAGGCGCGTCGAGGAGGCCGGGTCATGAGCGCTTCTGCGCGAGTGGGCATCACCGACGACGACGCGGGCGGCTGGGTCGCCCTCGTGGGCGGGGGCCCGGGCGAACCCGGGCTCATCACCGTGCGCGGCATGGAGCTGCTCGCCCGCGCCGACGTCGTCGTCGCCGATCGCCTGGCGCCGCGCGGCCTGCTGAGCGGCCTGGCCCCGACCGTCGAGGTGATCGACGCCTCCAAGCGGCCCGGCGACCACCTGATGCCCCAGGCCGACATCGACGCCCTGCTGGTGGCCCGCGCCCGGGCCGGCAGGCGAGTGGTGCGGCTCAAGGGCGGCGACCCCTGCGTGCTCGGGCGCGGCGGCGAGGAGGCGCGGGCCTGCCGCGCCGCCGGCGTGACCGTCGAGATCGTCCCCGGAGTGACCTCCGCCATCGCCGTGCCGGCGGCGGCGGGCATACCGGTCACGCACCGCGGACTCGCCCGCGGCTTCTCGGTCGTCTCGGCCAACGAGGACCTGGTCGCCACCGTCCCGGCGCGCCGCGATCACACCCTGATCCTGCTCATGGGAGTGCGCCATCTGCGTCGCTCCACGGCCCTCCTCACCGGTCGCGGTGCCGACCCCGGCACCCCGGCGGCCGTCGTCGAGCGCGGCTACCGCCCCGACCAGCGGGTGACCACCACCATCCTGCGTCATCTCCCCGATGTCGCCGAGTCCATCGGAGCGAGAGCGCCGGCGGTCATCGTCCTCGGCGACGTCGTCACGGTCAGCCCCGCCTGGAAGGACCGGGTCGTGCCCCGGGGCTGATCGACCGCCCCTCCGCCCCCCCCAGTCAGATCGGATCGGTTCATGAGAGAACTCCTCGTCCTGGCCCTCGTGGGCCTGGCATCCCAGCTCGTCGACGGCGCCCTCGGCATGGGCTACGGCGTCACCTCGTCCTCCCTGCTCCTGCTGGCCGGACTCGGCCCCGCCCTGACGAGCGCCTGCGTCCACCTGTCCGAGATCGGCACGACGCTCGTCTCGGGGGCCGCCCACCACCGACTGGGCAACACCGACTGGCGGCTCGTCGCCCGACTGGGCGGCCCGGGGGCGGTGGGCGCGCTCGCGGGCGCGACCCTCCTGACCCGCCTGGGCAGCGGGACGGCGACGCCGGCGACCTCGGGCATCCTGCTGGTGCTGGGCCTGTACGTCCTGGTCCGCTTCGCAGTGCGCCCTCCGGCCGGCTCCTCCGCGCGTCGCAGCCCGCACTCGGCCCGGTTCCTCGCCCTGCTCGGCCTGGTCGGCGGATTCGTGGACGCGATCGGCGGTGGCGGCTGGGGCCCCGTGGCGACGACGACGCTGCTGGCGCGCGGCCGGACCGCGCCGCGCACCATCGTCGGCAGCGTCGATACCTCGGAGCTCATCGTCGCCGTGGCCGCCTCGGCGGGCTTCCTGGCGGGACTGGGCACGGCCGGCATCAGCCCGACGGTCGTGGGCGCGCTCCTGGTCGGTGGGCTCATCGCGGCGCCGGTCGCGGCCTGGCTCGTGTCGCGCATTCCCGGCCGGGTTCTCGGTAGCACGGTGGGAGGATTCATCGCCCTGACCAATCTGCGCACGATCCTGTCGGCCCTCCACGCCCCGGGACGGCTCGTCACCGTAGCCCCGCTGATCCTCCTCCCGGTGTGGGCCCTGCTCGTCACCGTCTCAGTGCGCTCTGGGCGCCCAGGGCTCTCAGAGCGCTCAAGGCGCTCGGGACGCGGTGCGGACCAGCCGCCGTCACCGGTGAAGGGGTCCGCCCTGCGAGAGTCCACGTCGGTCGGGGAGGCCGCCGCGGTCCCGGTGGTCCGAGTCCGATGATCGCGGGAGCCCGCGCGCGCACTCCGGGGACCGGCCGGAGGGAGGCGGGCGTCGCCGCGCCCCCGGGGGCGCGCGCACGGGCTCCGGGCACCGCTGCGACCGCGCCCGGGCCGCTCGTGCTGGCGGCGCACGGCACTCGCCGCCCCGGTGGCCCACCACTGCTGGAGCGCATCGCCGAGCGGGTGAGCGCTCTGCTCCCCGAAGCGGACGTGCGGCACGGCTGGGCGGAGTTCCAGAGGCCCAGCATCGCGGACGCGCTGGCGGGGAGCACCGACCCCGTCGTCGTGCCCCTCTTCCTCGGCGGCGGCCACCACGTCGGGCACGACCTGCCGCACTGCGTGCGCGAGCACGGCTCCGGAACGATCACCGCCCATCTGGGTCCGGAGCCCGTCATCGTGGGAGCCGTCGCGCAGCGCCTCCGACGGGCGCTGGCGGGCGAGGGCGCGGAGCTCGGCGAGATCGACGGCGTCGTCCTGGCCGCGGCGGGCTCGCGCCGTCGCGGCCCGGTGGCGGAGGCGGAGGCGGCCGGACGGAGGCTGTCCCGGCTGCTCGGGACACCGGTGCGCACCGCCTACCTGTCATCGGTCGAGCCGAGCGCGCGCCTCGCCGTGCGGCACTGGCGGGCCGAGGGCGCCGGCACCATCGCGATCGCCACCTACCTTCTGGCGCAGGGACGCTTCTCACGCGCGCTGCGCGGGGCCGGGGCCGATCTGGTGTCCCCTCCCCTGGGCGACCACCCCGCGGTCGCGGAGGTCGTCGCCCGGCGCTACCGGGCGATCGCCGGCCGGTCATCCCGTCCCGCCGGGACCGGACGATAGGGTATGGGCCCACGGTCCGCCGGTCATCCGACGACTGCCCGGTGAGGATCTCAGACGTGAGGGGGCGAGTCGCATGGCGAAGTACGAGGAGATCTACTCCACGCTGCGCACGAGCATCGAACGGGGGGACTACCCCTTCCTATCCTTCCTCCCCTCGGAGAACTCCCTGGCCGACGAGTTCGGGATCTCGCGCAACACGGTGCGCAAGGCGCTCCAGTACCTGGCGAGCCAGGGGTACGTCCAGGCGATGCAGGGCAAGGGGATCCAGATCATCTTCCGCCGGCACCGGACCTCCCACTTCCTGCTCGCCGGCATCGAGTCGCTGGCCGAGGCCGGCCGACGACTGGGCATCGAGGTGCGCACCAGGCTGCTGGACTCCAGCACGGTGACCGTCGACGCGGATCTGGCCCAGCGATCCGGCCTGCCCGAGGGCGCGAGCGCGATCGCGCTGAAGCGCCTGCGATTCCTGGACGGGCGCCCCGCCATCGTGGACCACAACATGTTCCTCGCCGAGGTCGTCCCGCGGGTACCGAGGGAGGCGGCCGAGTCCTCCATCTACGCCTACCTGGAGAATGAGCTCGGGGTGAGCATCGTCTCCTCCTCCCGTCTGGCCACCATCGAGCCGGCCGACGAGGAGGACCTGCACTACCTCGACCTGGGCGGGCAGAACTGCGTGGGCGTCGTGGAGTCCTTCTCCTTCGACTCCTCGGGCGTGCCCTTCGAGTACACCCGCTCCCGTCATGCGGCCAGGACCTTCAGCTTCATCTCCATCGCCCAGCGCCTGCCGGCGCAGCGCTGACAGTACCCGACTCGCAACCGGCTCCCTCCCGGAGATCATGCGCCTGCGGGCTCCCGACGTCCCAGCCGGACCTTCTTGACCTCGCGGACCTTATCGACGTCGGCATCGGAGAAGCCGAAGAAGTAGGTGCACGTGAAGGAGACGGCAAGAGCGGCGATGGAGGCGATCCAGTAGCCCGTGAAGCCCGAGTCGATGCCTTCGGGGTTGACGAAGGAGGGGAAGCCGACGAAGGCCCCGGTGAAGCCGTACATGGTGACATTGAACAGGCCGGTGAGCAGACCGCCCACGGCACCGCCGATCGACGCGGTGATGAAGATTCGGCCGTACTTGAGGTTGAGACCGTACATGGCGGGCTCGGTGATACCGCAGAAGGCGGAGATGGTCGCGGGCCCGGCGAGCGTGCGAATGCGGGCGTTGCGCGTCTTGAGCCACACCGCCAGGGCGCCGCCGCCCTGAGCGATCATGGTCGCCGAGACGATGGCGTTCAGGGGCGAGCTCCCGGTCTGGGCCAGATCGGCGGAGATGAGCGGGATGACCGCCCAGTGCAGGCCGAAGATGACCAGGCACTGGTAGAAGCCGCCGATGAACAACCCGGCCAGCGAGAAGTTCAGGTCGAACCCGGCCAGCGAGAAGTTCAGTCCGAGGACGAGCTTGATGGCGCCGGCGATGCCGCCGGAGATGAACATGATGACGGGGCCGAAGACCAGCAGGATGAGGGCGGAGACGATGAAGACCTCGAGCAGCGGCATGAAGATCGAGCGGACGACCACGGGGATCCGCCTCTTGAGGACCGGTTCGATCCTGGCCGCCAGCCAAGCCGCCACGATGATCGGGAAGATCGAGCTGGTGTAGGCGGTCCTCTCCGGTAGGGAGACCGGAATGCCGAAGAAGTCGGCGTTGAACACCGTCTGCCCGAGTCTGGCGACGATCCTGTAGTCGGACGCGTCCGAGTTCGAGAGGTCGATCAGGCTGGGATAGCACAGGACCCCGCCGATGATGGCCACGACGATGGGATCCGAGCCCAGGCGCCGCGCCGCGGTGAATCCGATGATGATGGGCAGGAAGTAGAACACCGAGGAGGACATCGCATCGATGATCTTGTAGGTGGACGTCCCCGCCCCCACGATGTCGAACTGGGTGAGCAGGGACAGGATCCCCTTGAGCACGCCCGAGGCCGCGAGCAGGCCGATGACCGGGATCATCGAGCCGGTGATGACCCCGATCATCGAGCTGAAGCCGAGCTTGAGCCATCCGATCAGAGTGGTGGGCCTCTCGACCTCCTCGACCTCGCCGCCGTCCGCGTCTCCCCGAGCCGTGCCGGGCAGCTGCTTCACGACCGCGTCGTAGACGTCCTCCACCGCCGGGCCGATGACCACCTGGTACTGGCCGCCGGCCTTGGCGACGTCGATGACGCCCTCGGTATCGGCCACCGCCGCGTCGTCGGCGAGCGACTGGTCCTTGAGGTAGAAGCGCACCCGGGTGATGCAGTGGAGCACCGAGCGGACGTTGTCGGGACCGCCGATGCTCCTGATGATGCCGGCGGCCGTGGCGTCGAAGCCGGTGAGGCCATCGGCGCCGCCCGTCCCGGAGACGGCTCCCGAACCGGCGGCGTCATCGTCAGCGGCGGCGGACTCGCCGCTCTTGAGCACGGCGGTGGCGATGGTGGTGCCCGCCTCGGCCTCGCCGAGGGTGACGGAGAGCGACTCGAGGTGGGTCATGGTGTTGGTGAGGACCACGATGGCGGTGGTGGCCTTGCCGGCGGCGCGGATGGCCTCCAGGTCCATGGTGCCCAGCGCATCGCCCGCCCTGACGGCGTCGCCGACGCTCACGCCCAGATCGAAGGGCTCTCCCTCCAGCTCGACAGTGTCCACGCCCAGGTGGACGAGGACCTCGAGGCCGGAGTCCGCCTTGAACCCGATGGCGTGCCCGGTTCCGGCCACCATGGTGACGGTGGCGTCCACCGGGGAGACGATGGTCCCGTCGTCTGGCTCGACGCCGAGCCCATCGCCGACGGCCTTGGAGGAGAAGACCGGATCGGGAACGTCGGCGAGGTCGATGACCCTCCCCGTCACCGGGGAGGCGATCGGGACCTCGCGTTCGATCGCTGGCTTGGCTGGTAGGGACATGACGTGTTCCTTTCGGAGCGTTGTGCTGTCAGCGGGTCGGGGAGGTGCCGCCGGGCGGGGAGCGGTACTCCGTGGTGGGCAGGGATCGGGATCAGGACTGGAGGACGACTGAGCAGCGGACGGGTACGGGGGCGGCGCGCGGGAGCGGACCACCCGGGTCACACGAGCAGGGCGAGGGCCTCGTACGGGCGCAGGCTCATCCGCTCCCGCAGCGATCGGAGCGGGTAGTTGGAGATGAGCACCTCCCCGCCCAGGAAGTCCGTGGGCAGGTCGATCCCGGTCTCGTGCCCGCGGAAGCTGCAGACGACCAGCAGGCGGTGCTCCTCGTCGTGGCGGACGTAGGCCATGATGTCCGGGTCGTCGAGCGCGTAGGGCTCGTAGGCTCCCCCGGATATCACCGGCACGCTCTTGCGCAGGGCGATGAGTCTCCTGTAATAGGGGAGGATGCGGCCCGACGCCTCCTCGTGGGCGACATTGACCTCGTCCTGGTTGGTGGGCCGCAGCCAGGGGACGCCATCGGTGAACCCGGCGCTGGCGCTCGCGTCCCACTGCATGGGGGTGCGGGCGTTGTCGCGCGCCTTGGAGTGGACGATCCGGAAGGCCTCGTCCGCCTCGTGCCCGGCGGCGACGAGCTCGGCGAAGGCGTTGCGCGCCTCGATATCGACGTAGTCCTCGATGGTCGTGTATCCGGGGTCGCTCATGCCGATCTCCTCCCCCATGTACACGTAGGGGGTGCCGCGCATGAGGTGGATGGCGGTGGCCAGCATGGTGGCGGACTCGTAGCGGAAGCGGTCGGCGTCGCCGAACCGGTCGATGGCGCGGGGCTGGTCGTGGTTGTTCCAGAACAGGGCGTTCCAACCGCCGCCGTCCTGGAGACCGAGGGCCCAGTCGTTGAGGAGCCTCTTCAGGGCGGGGATGTCGGGATCCATGAGCGTCCACTTGCGCCCCGACGCGTAATCGACCTTGAGGTGGTGGAAGTTGAACACCATGGACAGCTCACGGTTCTCGGGCCGCGTGTACTCCACGCACGCGCCGATGCTGGTCGAGGACATCTCCCCCACCGTCACCGAGTCGGGGTCCTGGCCGAAGCTGGCCTCATTGAGCTCGCGCAGGTAGGTGTGGACCAGGGGGCCGTCGGTGTAGACGGCCCGGTCGTCGGTGCCCGCCGGCGCATCGACGAACGGCTCGGGCTTGCCGATGAGGTTGACGACGTCGAAGCGGAAGGCGTGCACGCCCCGGGCGCGCCAGAAGTTGACGACCTCGGCGGCGCGGGCGCGCACCTCGGGGTTGTGCCAGTCGAGATCGGCCTGGCCGGGATCGTAGAGGTGGAGGTAGTACTCGCCCGAGAGCGGCCGCCCGTCCTCGTCGACGGGACCGAATGGGGCCCAGGCGGGCCCGCCGAACTTGGAGACCCAGTTCGTGGGCAGCTCGGTGGGCCGGCTTCCCCTCTCCCTGACGGGGCGGATGTAGAAGTAGTCGCGATAGCGCTGCTCGCCGGCCAGGGCCCGCTGGAACCACTCGTGCTCGGTCGAGGTGTGGTTGAGCACCATGTCGAGCATGACCCCGATGCCGTGGGCGCCCAGAGCGGCGACGAGATCGTCGAAGTCCTCCAGGGAGCCCATGGCGGGATCGACGGCGCAGTAGTCGGACACGTCGTAGCCGTTGTCGCATCCCGGTGAGGGGAAGAAGGGGTTGAGCCAGACGTAGTCGACGCCGAGGGAGGCGATGTAGGGGACCCTCTCGACGATCCCGCGCAGGTCGCCGACGCCATCGCCCGTGGAGTCGCGGAAGGAGCGCGGGTAGATCTGGTAGACGACGGCGTCTTCGAAGGACATGACTTCCCCTGGGATCGAGCGGGACCGGGCGAGCATCGACGACTTGTGCACATAAGTGCTTGTGCACATAAGTACACCGCACGAGCCCGGAGTCACACAATGAGATGCGCATCACAATTCGGGGGGTCGTTGCAGGACCCCGTGAGGGGGCACGAGAGGCGCGGCCGGCTCCGGCCGGCCCTCTCCGGCCTTAGAACGGCCTTGAGCGGCTCGGAGGACCGCCCCTCCCGCCGGAGAGCTCGGAGCGCCCCGGGCGGGCCGCCCGCCGGTGGCACCGGGCAGGCGCGACTCCACCCACCACCGCCCTGCGGGTGCGGGCCGGCCGCCCCTCGCCTCAGTCGCGCGCGACGATCGTGTTGGAGGCCTGGGCGCGCGGCCGCACGACCATGGAGTCGATGTTGACGTGGACGGGGCGCTCCAGGGCCCAGACGATGCACTCGGCGACGTCCTCGGCGCTCAGCGGGGCCTCGACCCCGGCGTAGACGGCATCGGCCCGCGACCGGTCCCCGTGGAAGCGGTTGAGGGAGAACTCGCTGGTGGCGACCATGCCCGGCGCGATCTCGATGATGCGCACCGGCTCCCCGACGAGCTCGAGACGCAGGGTGTTGGCGATGATCCGCTCGCCGTGCTTGGCCGCCACGTAGCCGGCGCCTCCCGGGTAGGTGTCGTGGGCCGCGGTGGACGTCAGGAAGACGACGTCGCCGCCGCGCTCGCGCATGCCGGGCAGGAGCGCCTGGGTGACGCGCAGCGCCGCCAGGACGTTGCGCTCGTACATGGTCAGCCACTCCTGCGGGCTCCCATCGGCGACGGGATCGGCGCCGAGCGCGCCCCCGGCGTTGTTGACCACCGCGTCCACGCCTCCGGCCCCGAGCGCCTCGGCGGCGAGAGCCTCGACGTCGTCGGCTCGCTGAAGATCCGCGGCGATCCAGGCGCAGCCGGTGTCGGCCGCCAGGGCCCGGAGGCGCTCGACGCGGCGCGCGGTGGCGATCACGTCCCACCTGTGGGATCGAAGCAGGCGGACGGTGGCCTCGCCGATGCCGGTGGAGGCCCCGGTGACCAGGGCCCGACGCGGACCGGAGGACGCGCGGGAACGGCTCCGCGGCTGACTCATGGACTGATTCGCAGGCTGACTCATGACGCCATCCTCCCCCATGCCCCCGCCACGCCCCCGTCGAACGCTCGGATCGCCGCTCGGATCCGCACGCCCGCCCGGGAGGCCGCACGGCCGCACCGTCCGGGCACCCGGTGCGAGTCCGGTCGGCGAGTCCCTCTCCGGACCCGCGCGGCCGCGCCCGTCGTCGGCCGCGGCACGGCGCACCCCGCCGGGCCCGCCCCCGGGGCCGGCGCACGATGCCGACCGACGAGCGCTCGGCGGACCCCGATGATCGGGCCGTCGGCGCGATAGATTGGGGGCATGCACGCCGATGCCGCCGCGCCCGACCCCTCCGCCCTCCACCCAGCCGGTCCGGGCGAGCCGGACTGGGTCCGCCACGCCATCGCCTGGCACGTCTTCCCCCTGGGGGCCATGGGAGCCCCGGCGCTCCGCCCGCCCGGGAACCCGGACGACCCGGCCTCGCCCGCGGGGGCCATGGCGGCCGAGCACCGCCTCCGCCGCCTCATCCCCTGGCTCGACCACCTCGTCGAGCTCGGCTGCAACGTGCTCATGCTCGGCCCCGTGTTCCAGTCGATGTCGCACGGCTACGACACGGTCGACCACATGCGGGTCGATCCCCGCCTGGGCACGAACGAGGACCTGCTCGCCCTCATCGACGCCGCTCACACCCGGGGCGTGCGCGTCATGCTCGACGGCGTCTTCAACCACGTCGGCATCGACCACCCGGACTTCGCCGCCCTGCCCCGGGTCGGCCCCCGCTCCCGGCAGGCCGGCATGTTCCGCCTGACATGGCCGGGCGGCGAGGACGCGTGGAGACCGGGCACCGCACCGGACTACGAGCGCTTCGAGGGCCAGGACTGGCTGCCCGAGCTCGACCACTCCTGCGAGGCGGTGGTTGAGCTCGTCACCGACGTCATGACCCACTGGTGCTCACGGGGCGTGGACGGCTGGCGGCTGGACGCGGCCTACGCCATCGATCCGACCTTCTGGACGCGGGTTCTGCCCCGGGTGCGCCGCGCCCATCCGGAGGTCTACATCGTGGGCGAGGTCATCCACGGGGACTACGCCGCCATCGTGTCCGCCTCGGGCATGGACGCCGTCACCCAGTACGAGTTGTGGCAGGCGATCTGGCACTCCCTGGCCGAGGCGAACTTCTACGAACTGGACTGGACCCTGGGACGCAACGCCGAGCTGCTCAGGACCTTCGTTCCGTGGACCTTCATCGGCAACCACGACACCACCAGGATCGCCTCCCAGCTCCCCGACCCGCGCCGAGCGCCCCACGCGCTGGCCCTGCTCATGGCCCTGCCGGGCACACCGGCCGTCTACTACGGAGACGAGGACGGCCTGCGGGCCGTCAAGGAGGAGCGCCTCGGCGGCGACGACGCCATCCGCCCCGAGCTGCCCGCCTCGCCGCAGGCGCGCGCCGGCGGGCCGGTGCGCGCCCTGCACCAGGAGCTCATCGGCCTGCGCCGCCGCCTGCCGTGGCTGCATGACGCCGAGGTCGATGCGCTCCATCTGGACAACACCGTCCTGTCGCTGCGCATGCGCGAGCGCACCGGTGAGCGCGAGCCCGCCGAGGCGGTGCTCGTCCTCAGCCTGGAGGAGACCGAGGTCTGGCTGCCCACCGCGGACCATCACCTCGTCCTGGCCTCGGCGCACGACGCCCCGCCCCCGCGGCCCGAGCGCGACGGCGTCGTCCTGCCCCCGCTCGGCTGGGCCGTCCTGTCCTGAGCCGCTCCGGCCCCTCCCGGGCCGTCCCGAGGCGCACGGGCCCGCCCGCCACCCCCTTCAGGGCACGCGACTGGGCCGCCGAGCCATCCCGAGACGCGCACGGGCCCGCCCCGTCCGCGCCCCGGGGTGCGCTACCCTGAGCGGGGGGCGCCGGGTTCTCGACCGCGCCGATGGACGAAGGGGCCTCCACGAGCCGCCTCGGACCGCCGTCCCCGGCGGGAGACACCGAGCCCGAGGAGGCCCGCCGATGAACCGCTCCGAGACCCTCGCCAGAGTCGGCTCGATGCAGCAGCTCGCCTACGTCCGCTCCGTCCGGCACGAGGACGGCCGAGCGGCCGGCATGCGCGTCATCGAGATGAAGAACGGCCCCCTGCGCCTGGCCGCGATGGCGGACAAGGCACTCGATGTCGCCGAGCTGGAGTACAGCGGCACGATCCTCTCCTTCACCTCCAAGCCCGGTCTGGGAGGCCGCAACCCCTTCGACACCCATGGCCTGGAGGCGCAGCGCTCCATCATGGGCGGCCTGTTCTTCACCTGCGGCTTCGAGAACATCGGCGCCCCGTGGGCCGACGCCGAGGGGCGCGAGTACCCCATGCACGGCAGGATCCGCACCAGCCCCGCCGAGCACGTGGGCTACGACGCGGCCTGGGAGGGCGAGGACTACGTCCTGTCGGTCAGCGGAGAGGTTCGCGAGGCCGAGCTCTTCGGCGAGAACCTGCTCCTGCGCCGTCGCCTGCGGACCCGATCGGGCGAGGCCGCGCTGGAGGTCACCGATGAGATCATCAACGAGGGCTTCCGCGACGAGCCCATGATGCTCATGTACCACTGCAACGTCGGCTGGCCGCTGCTCGCGCCCGGCGCGGAGATCGTCATCCCGAGCCTCGAGGCCGAGCCCCGCAACGAGACCACGGCGGCGGACACGACCCCGTGGTCGAGCGTCGAGGAGCCGCGCCCCGGCATCGAGGAGTCGGTCTACATCCACACCCCCGCAGCGGCCGACGACGGCTCGACCTTCGCGGCGGTCGTCAACGACGAGCTCGGCCTGGCCCTGGTCGTCGAGTTCTCCGCCCGCGAGCTCCCCTACCTCATGGAGTGGAAGTCGATGGCGTCGGGCGACTACGTCGTCGGGCTCGAACCGGCCAACTCCTCGGTCCACGGCCGCGGCTACCACGAGCAGCGCGGCGACCTCCACCACCTGCCGGCCCAGGCGTCCGAGACGAAGCATCTGCGCTTCACGGTCCTGAACGCGCCCGAGGACATCTCCGCGCTGCGCCGGCGGCGCGACGACCTCCTCGCCTCGGCCCGACGCGCCCGAGGCGGGGCCGACCGCCTCGCCCTCCCCTGAGCCGCCTCCGGGTCCCCCTCGGAGCCGCCATCGGAATCGCCCTCGCACTAGTCCTGACAATTTCTCTCATGCTCTTACGCTTGTCCCTGCGGTGCAGGACAATGCAGAGGTGCTTCTCCCCCTCTCCGGCATCGGCTGGTGCGTGCTCGTCGTCGCCGCCGTCGCCGTCGGCATCGCCAAGACGGCCCTGCCGGGCGCGGCCACGCTCGCGGTGGCCCTGTTCGCGGCGGTCCTGCCGGCCAGGGCCTCCACGGGCACGCTGCTCATCCTCCTGCTGGTGGGCGACGCGGTCGCCATCTCCGCCTATCGCCGCGACGTCGACTGGGCGACCCTGCGCCGCCTGGTGCCGGGCGTCCTGCTGGGGGTCATCGCCGGTGCCGGGTTCCTGATGGCCGCCGGCGATCGCGCGACGGCGATCCTCATCGGGGCGCTCCTGCTGATCCTCATCGCGGTGACGCTCGCCCTCATGCGCCGCCCGGGTCCGCCGACGGTCCAGGGGCCGGCCGGGAGACTCGTCTACGGCACGCTGTCGGGCTTCACCACGATGGCGGCCAACGCGGGAGGACCGGTGATGACCATGTACCTCCTGGCCTCGAGGTTCGCGGTGACGTCCTTCCTGGGCACGACCGCCTGGTTCTTCTTCCTCGTCAACGTGGTCAAGCTGCCCTTCTCGATCGGCCTGGGGGTCATTCACGCGGAGACCCTGGGGCTGGACGCCGTCCTGGCGCCCGTCGTCATCGCCTCGGCCCTGGCCGGCAGGCGGGTGGCCGCCCGGATGGACCAGGGGCTCTTCAACCGCCTGGTCACCGCGCTGACCGTCGTGTCCGCGGGGTACCTCATCGTCGGGGCCGCCTGAGGCGGCGCGGAGGCGCCACACCTTCGTGCCGCGCCTCCGCGCCGCCGGCGAACCGCCGATAGGCTGGGGCCATGACGACCTACGGCTTCATCGGGGCGGGCAGCATGGCGGGCGCGATCGTGGACGGCCTGCTCGCCGGCGGGCGCGGCGCCAGTACCGCCGGCGTCCCCCGCGCCCCCGCCGACGCCGCCGACGTCCTGGTGTGGAGCGCGCACGACTCGGCCGCGGCACTGGCGGCCCGCACCGGCGCGCGCCTCGCCCGCGGTCCCGAGGAGCTCGTGTCCGCCGCCGACGTCGTCGTCCTGGCGGTCAAGCCCCATGTCGTCCCCGTCGCCCTGGCACCGCTTCAGGCGGTCCTGGCCGAGCACCGTCCCCTGATCGTCTCCATCGCGGCAGGGCTGACGACGGCGCAGCTGGAGGCCCGGCTGCCGGACGGCGCCCGGGTGGTGCGGGCCATGCCCAATCTGGCCGCGGTCGTGGGCGAGTCCATGACGGCGCTGGTGGCGGGAGCGGCGGCGGACGAGGCCGATCTGGGGCTCGCCGCCGAGCTCATGGGGCGGGTCGGTCGCACGATGGTCCTGCCCGAGAGGAGCTTCCCTGCGTTCACGGCCCTCGCCGGCTCATCGCCCGCATTCATCCTCACCCTGGTCGAGGCGCTCGCCCGCGGCGGCGTCGACGCCGGGATGCCCAAGGCGCAGGCGGTGGACGTCGTCGCCCAGGCGCTGCTCGGCACGGCGGTCCTGGTCCGCCGCGAGGCGGAGCGCAGCGCCGGGGACGGGGCGGCCCGTACGCCGGCGGACCTGGTCGACGCCGTGTGCTCCCCCGGCGGGACGACGATAGCCGGCCTGGTCGCGATGGAGCGGGAGGGCTTCTCCCCGGCCGTCATCGAGGCGGTGCGGGCGACGATCGCCCGTGACCGCGCGCTCGGGGCCTGAGCGTCCCCGACCGCCTCGGCTCCGTCAGTCCCGGGCGAGGTGCCAGCGGGAGGCGGTCCCGGACGCCTCGACGAAGTCGCGGAAGGGACCGGGTACGACCGCCAGCTCGGTCGGCGCGCCCCGCTGCACGACCCGCGCGCCCCCATCGGCGGGTTCGAGGAAGACGACCTCGTCGGCCCGACGGATCGTGGACAAGCGGTGAGCCACCATCATGACGGTGCGCCCGTGGGACAGCTCGCGAATGATCTCGGTGATCGCCGACTCGTTCTCCCCGTCCAGGGCGGACGTCATCTCGTCGAGCAGGAGGATCGGGGCGTCCTTGACGAAGGCGCGGGCGATCGACACCCGCTGACGCTCACCGCCGGACAGGCTGAGACCACCGGGCCCCACCTCCGTGTCCCACCCGTGCGGGAGCGCCTCGATGACTCCGTCCAGCCGGGCGCGACGGGCCGCCGCCTCCAGCTCGGCGTCGGTCGCCTCGGGCCGGGCGATGCGCAGGTTCTCCCGGATGGTCGTGTCGAAGAGGTAGACGTCCTGGAAGACCATGGAGGTCAGGCCCATGATCTCGGTGGCGGGCAGGGCGCGCACGTCGGCGCCGCCGATGGTGACCGCTCCGGCGTCCACGTCCCAGAAGCGGGCGATCAGACGCAGGATCGTGGACTTCCCGGCGCCGGAGGGGCCCACCAGCGCCGTGACCCGTCCCTGCGGCGCGGTCAGGGACACGTCGGCCAGGACCGGACGACCCTCGTCGTAGGAGAAGGAGACTCCGGACAGGGCGATCGCGGTGCCCTCGGGACGGCTCCGCTCGTCGGGGGCGGGCTCCGGCAGGGGCTCGGCATCGAGGATGGAGCTCATGGCGCGCAGGGCGATCCGGGCATGATCGGCCTCGGCGGACAGCAGGGCGGCCCTGGTCAGCGGCAGGAGCATCCGCGAGGCGACGGTCACGATCGCCAGGTAGGCGACCACGTCGAGACCGTGGCCGCTGACCGCGGACAGACCCGCGGCCATGACCAGGGCGAAGGCGAGATTGACGATGAGATTGAAGGCCTGGGCGGGGCGCCCCTTGATGCGCAGCCCGGCGAGAGTGGCCTCGGAGTCGGCGTCGAGAGTCGCGCGCAGGGGCTCCCAGCCCGTCTCGGTGGCGCCGGTGGCGCGCAGCACCGCCTGAAGGCGGGCGAACTCGACCAGGCGGCCGGCGGCGTCCGCCGACGCGGAGTCCTCCATCTCGTTGGCGCGGGTGGTCGCGGCGAGCATGAGCCGCCAGGTGAGGGCCAGCGGAACGATCGTGATGGCCATGATGAGGGCCAGCGGCCACTCGACGAACGCCGTCGCCACCAGCATGACCAGGGGCACGATGAAGGCGTTGCACAGACTGGGGATGACCAGCGACGTCAGGTGCGACAGGGTGTTGACCTCCTTGGAGGTCGCGTTGACCACGGCGGCCCGGCGCCCGGCGTCGAACCAGCCCAGCGGCAGGGACAGGACGTGCTCGGCCACGCGGTCGATCATGGTGTCGCAGACCTCGAAGACGCTCACCCGGTAGGAGCGGTACATGGCGACCGCATCGACGAGCACCGTGAGGGCCCCGAGCGCCACGACCACGATGAGCCAGGCGGTCAAGGACTCCGAGCGCCCGTAGAGGGCGCGCAGGAAGGGGATCATGAGAGCCAGGGTCACGCCCTGAAGGACCGACGAGGCGACGAACCCGGCGAGGATCATCCGCATCTCCGCGGCATTGACGAGGCGCAGCAGCATCGACCACATGGTCACTCCCCCTCTCCGACGCCCGCGGGAGCGGTTCCGGCATGGTCGCGCTCGTCCCCGCTCTCGGAGCCGGTGTCCTGACTGCGCCACATGGAGGCGTAGCGACCATCGGCGGCCATGAGCTCGTGGTGGCGCCCGCGCTCGACGACCCGACCGCCGTCCACGACGAGGATCTGATCGGCGTCGCGCACGGTCGACAGGCGGTGGGCGATGATGATGACGGTGCGACCCGCCGCCAGGCGGGACAGGGCCCGATGAATGTCCCGCTCGGAGGCGGGGTCGGCCTGGGCGGTGGCCTCGTCCAGGAGGAGGATCGGGGCGTCCTGGAGGTAGGCCCGGGCAAGGGCGACACGCTGCTGCTCACCGCCCGAGAGGAACCCTCCCTCCTCTCCCAGGACGGTGTCGTAGCCCCGAGGCAGGCGCGTGATGCGCTCATGGATGCAGGCGGCGCGCGCCGCGGCCTCGATCTGCTCGTGGGAGGCCCCGGGGCGCCCCAGGGCGATGTTGTCCGCCACCGAGTCGTGGGACAGCTCCACATCCTGCAGCATGACCGCGATGCGGGTGAACAGCCAGGAGAAGGTCGCCGCGCGCACATCGACGCCGCCGACGCGCACGGCGCCGGAGTCGACGTCGTAGAAGCGCGCGATGAGGCGGACCAGGGTGGACTTGCCGCCGCCGGAGGGGCCGACGAGGGCGGTGACGGTGCCCGGCTCGGCGGTGAGGGAGACGTCCCTGAGCACCGGGGAACCGGCCTCGTAGGAGAAGGTGACGCCATCGACCTCGACGCGGCCAGGGGTCGGTCCCTCCTCCTCGTCGCGGGCGCCCTCGGGCATGGGCTCCCGGGAGAGGAGGTCGGCGGTGGTTCGGGCCGCCATGCGGGACTCGTACGTGTGCTGCATGAGTCCGACCAGCGTCAGCAGCCCCTCGGGCAGGCCCGGCGCCAGGAGGAAGAAGGGCAGCGTGTCGGACAACCGGGTCCACCCCTGCGTCACGAAGAGGACGACGAGGGGCGCCACGGTGGCGAAGACGGCGGCCGGGCGCAGGACGGCGCCCATGAGGCTCATCGTCCTGCCGGAGGCTGACACCCACTCGTAGGAGAGGTCGGAGAAGCGGGCGCGGGCCGCATCGAAACGGGTACGAGTCGCATCGGCGGCCTGGAAGCCCTTGATCTCCTTGATGCCCTCGAGCATCTCGACGGTGGCGGAGGCCAGCCGGGTCTGCGCGACCCCGAAGCGATCGGTGATGTCGCCGAGGCCGCGCATGGTGGGGACGGCGATGGCCGCGAGAACCAGGCACCACACGCCCAGCAGGGCGAGGGCGAGCCGCCAGTCCGTCCACAGGAGGTAGATCATGCCCGCGGCGACCCCGACGACGGCGTTGGTGGCGTCCCCGGGCACGTGGGCGACCAGTGTGTGGATGGAGGAGGTGTCGTCGGCGACCATCTTGCGGATGGCGCCGTGCGGGATGGAGGCCACGCTCCCCAGCGGCAGGTGGCCGATGGCATCGACCACCCGCGTGCGCAGCAGGTGGCGCAGCCTCGCCTCGGCCAGGTGGGTGACCCCCAGGCCCATCAGGTACAGCACCTGCGCCGCGAAGAGGGAGGCGACGGCGATGATCGCCCACGCCCACAGGCCGCCGGCCCAGCCGACGCGATTCGACTCGCCCAGCCAGATGGCCGCCATATTGCGCAGCGCCGCGTACGGCACGACGGACAGAACGGCACCGCCGGCCGTGAGCAGACCGGACAGGACCATCGCCCTGCGGGCGGGGCTGATGAGGGTGCCGACGGTGACCGCCATCCCGTGTCCTCCTCGTCGATGAGCGCAGCCGCCGCGGACGGCGTCGCCGCCCGGGCGCACCGCGCACGACCGATCATGCGCGACCAGGTGAGCCTAACCTGAAATGAGTCGGGCGACCAGGGCCCGCGGCTCCGACGGCGCGACGTCCGGGGAAGGCCTCCCCCGCCGTTCAGGGCGTGGGACTGGCATCGGGATGACTCGGCGGCGGCGAGGTCGGGTGCACGAGGGGGTTCTTGTGGGACGGCAGGCTCGGCTTGTCCTCCGACTCCTGCGGGGGAGGAGGGTCGCTCGCCGGCCCCTCCTCGGAGGAGGATCCGCCCGGTCCCGCGCCGCCGCCGTCCCCTGCGTCGGCGGCATCCGCCACGCCGGCGTCGCCGCCGGACCCCGGACCGGAGAAGGTGCCCGTGCCGGCACCGGCGCCGTTGGCGCCGGAATCGCCGTCGCCGTTCGGCGCGGCGTCGGACTGAGCGGCCGGTGGTGCGGAGGCCGAGGCCGCGGGGTCCGGTTGACCGCCGCCGGCGGTGGCCCCCCCGCCGTGCCGGCCCGCCCCGGCGGGCGCCGTTCTGGCGGCCTGCGCCGTGGGCGAGGGCTGAGAGGTCTCCGCGGTGCTGGTGGCCGTGGGCTGGACGGGTCCCTGACCGATCCCCTCCCGCCCGCCGGAGCCGGGTACGAATATGGCCAGGGCGGCGATGACCGACAGGCCGGCGACGACCGCGACACCGATCTGCGCGCGGGCCAGCGTGGACGCCCGCTTGGCCGCGGCGCCCACCGCGGGCATCGGGGCCACCGGCGTGCTCGGCGAGGGCTCGTCGACCGGAGCGGGGGACTCGGTGGGCGCGGAGGGCGCGGCGATGACGTCCTCGATGGGTTCGATACTGCCGGTGTCCTCCCGCAGACGTCGTTGCGCCTCCAACTCGGCGGCGCTGGCGGACGCGGATGGTGGCGCGGAGGATGTCGGGGGTGAGGCGGGTGCGGGAGTGGTCGCCGGGAGGGGGTCGGGGGATGTCCCGGACGGGGCCACCTGGGGGCGCTCGTCCACGGGCTCTCCTCTCAGTGGGTCTCGGTGGGTCGGGAATACGGGGCGGGGCGGGGCGCTGGTCAGCGGGTTGCTTACAACAGAACGATAAACGTCCTGGGGCTTCGTTTCATCCCCTCCTCGCGTTCACCCGCGTGTCTCTCGTCCCATCCGACCCCGACACGCCGACGCGTCCGACGTCGAGCGCCACGGCCCGCGCGACGGGCGCGCCTGGTAGCCCACTTCACAGGGCGGCGCGGGGCACCCATTCGGGACGAGCCCGCGCCCCGTGACAGAATCGGGCCCATGCCCGAGACTCCAGCGACTCCAGCGACTCCAGCGACTCCAGCGGAGCCGGCCTCTCGCCTCCTCCCCTCCTCCCTCCGCAGCCCGCGCGTGCCGGCCAGAGTCTCCACCGACGGCCTGGAGATCGCGTGGGGCGAGCGCTGGCAGTCCGACGGCACGTACGACTTCGACCGCAGCGCCGATCGCCATGACGTCTTCTCCATCGACACCCCGCCGCCCACGGCCTCCGGCTCCCTGCACGTGGGGCACGTCTTCTCCTACACCCACACCGATACGGTGGCCCGCTTCCAGCGCATGCGAGGCAGGGCGGTGTTCTACCCCATGGGCTGGGACGACAACGGCCTGCCCACCGAGCGACGGGTCCAGAACTACTTCGGGGTGCGCTGCGACCCCTCTCTGCCCTACGACCCCGACTTCGTCCCGCCGCACACCGGTGGCGAGGGCAGGTCGATCAGGGCCCGCGACCAGGTTCCGGTCTCCCGGCGCAACTTCGTCGAGCTGTGCGAGCGCCTCACGGTGGACGACGAGAAGCAGTTCGAGGCCCTGTGGCGCCGCCTGGGCCTGAGCGTGGACTGGTCCCAGACCTATCAGACCATCGGGGAGCGGGCCCGCAAGGTCGCCCAGGCCGCCTTCCTGCGCAACCTGGCGCGAGGGGAGGCCTACCAGTCCGCCGCCCCCGGCCTGTGGGACGTGACGTTCCAGACGGCGGTGGCCCAGGCGGAGCTGGAGTCGCGGGAGTACCCCGGCTTCTACCACCGCATCGCCTTCCACGTGGTCGATTCCGCGGCCGCGGCCGCGGCGGAGGCGGCGGGCGCCCCGATCGAGGCGGGACCGGGCGGCACCGCCGACATCTGCGTGGAGACGACGCGTCCCGAGCTGCTGCCGGCCTGCGTGGCCCTGGTGGCCCATCCCGACGACGAGCGCTTCAAGCCGCTGTTCGGCACGACCGTCGCCTCCCCCGTCTTCGGCGTCGAGGTGCCCGTGCTGGCCCACCCCGAGGCCGAGATGGACAAGGGCGCGGGCATCGCCATGTGCTGCACCTTCGGCGACACCACCGATATCGACTGGTGGCGCGATCTGAGCCTGCCGCTGCGCGCGGTGCTGCGCAGGGACGGACGCCTGCGGAGCGAGGTCCCCGACTGGATCGCCGACTCCCGCGGTCGCGAGGTCTACCGGTCCATGGCCGGCAGGACCACCTTCTCGGCCCGCGAGGCGGTCGTGGGCGAGCTGGCCGCCACCGGCGAGATGCGCGGCGAGCCCACCAGGACGATGCGCCAGACCAACTTCTTCGAGAAGGGCGACAAGCCCCTGGAGATCGTCACCTCCCGCCAGTGGTACATCCGCAACGGCGGCAGGGCGTGGACGAATCCGGAGACGGGGGCGGACCTGCGGGCCGAGCTGCTGACGCGCGGGCGCGAGCTGACCTTCCACCCCGACTTCATGCGGGTGCGCTACGAGAACTGGGTGACGGGTCTGAACAACGACTGGCTCATCTCCCGCCAGCGCTTCTTCGGCGTGCCCTTCCCGCTGTGGTACGGGGTCGGGGCCGACGGCGAGGTCGACTACGACGCGATCATCACCCCCGAGGAGTCGGCCCTGCCGATCGACCCCTCCTCGGACGTCCCGGCCGGATACACCGAGGAGCAGCGCGGCGCGCCGGGCGGGTTCGTCGGCGAGCTGGACATCATGGACACCTGGGCGACCTCCTCCCTGTCCCCCGAGCTGGCCTGCGGGTGGCTGACCGACGAGGATCTCTTCGCCCGCACCTACCCCATGGATCTGCGCCCCCAGGGGCAGGACATCATCCGCACCTGGCTGTTCTCCACCGTCGTGCGCGCCGATCTGGAGTTCGGTGCGCTGCCATGGGCGCACGCAGGCATCTCCGGGTGGATCCTGGATCCGGATCACAAGAAGATGTCCAAGTCCAAGGGCAATGTCGTCACCCCCATGGACCTGCTGGAGCAGTACGGCTCCGACGCCGTGCGCTACTGGGCGGCGTCGGCCCGCCTGGGGCTGGACGCCACCTTCGACGAGGCGCAGATCAAGATCGGACGACGCCTGGCCATCAAGATCCTCAACGCCTCCAAGTTCGCCCTGTCCATGGGGATCCCGTTCGACGCCGATGAGACGGCGCTGGCCGCCGTGCCGCCGCCGAGCCTGGAGGCGAGCGCGGTCACGGAGCCCATCGACCGCGCCGTGCTGTCCGCCCTGGCCGATGTCGTCGAGACCGCGACGGCCGCGTTCGAGGACTTCGAGCACGCCCGCGCGCTGGAGGCCGCGGAGTCCCTGTTCTGGACCTTCTGCGACGACTACATCGAGCTGGTCAAGGATCGCGCCAACGACTTCGACGGCTCGCACGACGCCGCGGCGGTGCGCAGCGCCCGCGCGCTGCTGGCGATCGCGGTGGACACGTTCGTGCGCCTGTTCGCCCCCTTCCTGCCCTTCGTCACCGAGGAGGTGTGGAGCTGGTACCGCACCGGGAGCGTGCACCGCGCGGCGTGGCCCGAGGCGGCGGTGCTGCGGGAGGCCGCGGGCGGCGCAGACGCCCGGCTGGTCGCGCACGCGGGAGCGGCCCTGACCGCCCTGCGCAAGGTGAAGTCCGAGGCCAGGACGAGTCAGAGGACTCCGATCCTGTCGGTCGCCCTGGCAGTGGCTCCCGAGGCCGCCGCCGTGGCCGACGCGGTCGAGACCGTGCGCGCGGACCTGGTCGACGCCGCCAAGGTCATCGGCCCCTTCACGGTAGAGGTCGCGACGCCCGCAAGGACCGGTGCGACCGAGGCGGTCCCCGGCGCCGAGGCTCCCGAGAGCACCCCGGTGCGCGTCACCGCCGTCGAGCTCGGCGAGGCCCCGGCCAGGCGCAGGAGGGCCTGAGGCGCGACGCGGACGCGCACGGGCGACCGCGTCGTCACGTCGTCCGTCGGGGAGCGACCGGAGCGGTAGCCGAGCCGTCGTCGTACGGCTCGCGACCCTCGGTCCTGGCCGTCGCGGTGCCGTCATCCTGGAAGACCGCCTTCACGCGCCGCACGTCGCTGGCCGCCGAGATCACCGGAGGCCCGAGTCGGATGAGATCGTCGCGCCCGTCCCGGATCGTCGTCTCCGCGGGCATGGGGCTCGGACCGCCGGTCGACGCCCCGGGATCGGTCCACTCGGCATCGAGGACCGCCTGGTGCGCCTCCACGGCCGTCAGAACGCGATCGGGGTCCGGCTCGGCGGGCTCTCCGATTCCTCGCCGCCGATCCCGCGACGCGCCTGCGGAGGCGGCGGACATGCCGTTAAATGCCGTGCATGACGAAACCGATCGTTCCCTCCGCCTCCCCCGCCCGACGCGGCGCGCTGGAGTGGCGCGCCCCCGTCCTCGTGCGCATCGACGAGCGGACGACCCTGCCCGCACTGCTGCGGGAGAGGGTCTCCCGCTCGGCGGACCGCCCGCTCGTCGCCCGCAAGCAGGAGACGAGCGAGGTGTGGCGCACGATCACCGCCCGCGACTTCTCCGAGGAGGTCGAGACGGTCGCCGCCGGACTCATCGGCATGGGGCTGGGACCCGGCGAGCGAGTCGCCATCATGTCGCGCACCCGCTACGAGTGGACACTGCTCGACTTCGCCTGCTGGACCGCCGCCCTGGTCCCGGTCCCCATCTACGAGACGAGCTCGGCCGAGCAGATCGCGCACGTCCTCGCCGACGCCGACATCGATCTCGTCGTCACCGAGACGATCACCATGGCCGAGCTCGTCCGCGCGGCCGCCGCCTCGGCGGGGCGGGAGGGCACTCGGGTGCTCTCCCTGGACACCGACGCGCTCCACACCATCACCGACTCCGGCCGCTCCGTTCCCCGCTCGGCGCCGGCCGAGCGCACCGACTCCCTGACGACCTCCTCGCTCGCGACGATCGTCTACACCTCGGGGACCACCGGCACGCCCAAGGGCACCGTCCTGTCCCATGGCAACTTCACCGACCTGTGCACCAACGCGCACCAGTGGATACCGGAGATCGCCATGGGACGCGACTCGCGGCTCCTGCTCTTCCTGCCGCTGGCCCACGTCTTCGCACGCTTCCTGGAGGTGTTCCAGATCTCCGGGCAGGGGGTCATCGGCCACGTGCCCGACACGAAGAACCTCCTGTCCGATCTGGCCACCTTCCGCCCGTCCTACCTGCTGGTGGTGCCGCGGGTCCTGGAGAAGATCTACAACTCCGCCGACGCCCGAGCCGGTTCGGGCAGCGCCCGGACGGTGTTCCGCTGGGCGGCGAAGGTCGCCGTCGACTACTCCCGCTCCCTGGATGGGCCGGCCGGGCCGTCGCGCGCCCTGCGTGCGCAGCGGGCGCTGGCGGACCGCCTCGTCTTCCAGCGCATCAGGACCCTCGTGGGCGGCAACGTCGACTGGATCATCTCCGGCGGGGCGCCGCTGTCCCAACGGCTCGCCCACTTCTACCGCGGACTCGGCATCCCCGTCCTGGAGGGCTACGGGCTGACCGAGACGGTGGGACCGGTCTCGGTCAACACGCCCCGGCTGTCGAAGATCGGCACCGTGGGACCGCCCCTGCCGCCCGTGGCCGTGCGCGTGGCCGAGGACGGGGAGATCCTCGTCAAGGGCCCCTCGGTCTTCCAGGGCTACCACAACGACACCGAGGCCACGGCGGCCGCCCTCACTCCCGACGGCTGGTTCCGCACCGGCGATCTCGGCTCCCTGGACCGCGACGGCTACGTGAGGATCACGGGCAGGGCCAAGGACATCATCGTGACCGCCGGCGGCAAGAACGTCGCCCCGGCCATCCTGGAGGACCGGCTGCGCGGGCACCCCCTCATCAGCCAGGTGGTCGTCGTCGGCGACAAGCGGCCCTTCATCGCCGCACTCATCACACTCGACGCCGAGATGCTGCCCGGCTGGCTGCGCAACCACGGCCTGCCCCCGATGACGGCGCCCGAGGCCGCCTCCGACCCCAGCGTGCTGGCGGCGCTCGACCGGGCGGTGGCGCGGACCAACGCGCATGTCTCGCGGGCGGAGTCGATCCGCAGGATCACCGTCCTCAACGGGGACTTCACCGAGGCCAACGGCCTGCTCACCCCCTCGCTCAAGGTCAAGCGCGCCGTCGCGGTGGAGCGCTTCGCCGACCGGATCGACGAGCTGTACGGCGGCCCGGTGCGAGCGGCGGACGCGACGGCCCCGGAGGACCGGGGGAGCTCGGCGAGTGCGACGAACTCGGCGGGCTCATGAGCCCGACCTGTGGGAGCGCACGAGGGGCAGAGGCCTCCTTAGCGGATCTCACTAAGACAGGCCGTCAGATCTTTTGGTCGAAGGGACCGCTCGCAGCGACCGACCTGACACAATGACCAGGTGAACCCGCGACCATCCCCCGGCCAGCCCACCGTGTCCGCAGCCGGCAAGCCCCGCGTGCTCGACGGCGCCGCCACCAGCGACGTCGTCACCGAGCCGGACCTCTCATGGACGGTTCCGTGGCTGCTGGCCGATCGTATCGCCCGCGACCCGGACTCGACGATCATCGAGCGCAAGGCCGCGCTGGGACGCTCCTGGGTCGATGTCACGGCGCGCAACTTCGGCGAGGACGTCGCCCGGGTCGCCTCCGGCCTGGTGGGAATGGGGCTGGAGCCCGGGCAGTGCGTGAGTATCATGGCCCACACCTCCTACGAGTGGACACTGCTCGACATGGCCATCGCCCGGGCCGCCCTGGTCTCGGTGCCGATCTACGAGACGGACTCGCCCTCCCAGGTGCAGTGGATCCTGCAGGACGCGGACGTGCGACTGGTGATCACCGAGTCGGCCGCGCTGGCCGAGCTGGTGCGGGGCGCCGCCGCGGCGAGGGCCGCCGCCCATCCCGATGCCGCCGAGGTGCGGGTGCTGTCCCTGGACCGCGACGCCATCACGACCATCTCGGCCGAGGGCAGAGCGGTCTCCCGCGCCGACCTCGACGAGCGCTGCGACGCGCTGAGGGCCGATGACGTCTTCTCGATCATCTACACCTCCGGGACGACCGGCAATCCCAAGGGCGTCGAGGTCACCCACCGCATGGCCGCGGGTCTGGCCTGGAACGGCGTGCGCTGGATCCCCGATCTGCTCTTCTCCCCCGATACGCGCCTGCTGCTGTTCCTGCCGCTGGCCCACTCCTACGCCCGGTGCCTGGAGCTGCTGTCCATCGCCGGAAACGGCGTTCTCGGTCATACGCCCGACGTCGCCACCCTGCTGCCCGACCTCAAGGGCTTCGGGCCGTCCTACGTACTGGCCGTCCCCCGCGTCCTGGAGAAGATCTACAACGCGGCGGACGCCAAGGCCGGCGGCGGGTTCAGGCTCAAGACCTTCCGCTGGGCGGCGAAGGTCGCCATCGAGTACTCCCGCGCCCTGGACACCCCCGAGGGCCCCTCCCGCGGGCTGACGGCCGCGCACGCGCTGGCGGATCGACTCGTCTACCGCACCATTCGGGATCTACTCGGCCCCAACGCCCGCTACGCCATCTCCGGCGGCGGGCCCCTGGGCGAGCGGCTGGGCCACTTCTACCGCGGCCTGGGCCTGATCATCCTCGAGGGCTACGGCCTGACCGAGACGATCGGCCCCCTCAGCGTCAACCTCGACTGGCGCAACAAGATCGGCACCGTGGGCCCGCCCGTGTGCGGGAGCCGGGCCCGGGTGGGCGCGGACGGCGAGATCGAGGTCCGTGGGATGAGCGTCTTCTCCCGCTACCACAACAATCCCGCCGCCAATGCCGAGGCCTTCACACCGGACGGCTGGTTCCGCACCGGGGACATCGGCTCCATCGACCCCGACGGATGGATCAGGATCACGGGTCGCAAGAAGGAGCTCATCGTGACCGCCGGCGGCAAGAACGTCGCCCCGGCCATCCTGGAGGACCGGCTGCGCGGGCACCCGCTGGTCAGCCAGGTCCTCGTCGTCGGCGACGGCGAGCCGTTCATCTCGGCCCTCATCACGCTGGACCGCGAGATGCTGCCCGGCTGGCTGCGCAACCACGGCCTGCCGGAGATGGACGTCGTCGAGGCCTCGACCAACCCGCAGGTGCTCGCGGCCCTCGACCGGGCGGTGGCGCGCACGAATCGCGCGGTCTCGCGGGCCGAGTCGATCCGGGCCTACCGGGTGCTGACCGCCGACTTCACCGAGGCCAACGGCCTGCTGACCCCCTCCCTGAAGGTCAAGCGCAACCAGGTGATGGAGGAGTACGCCGACACGATCGCGGGCATCTACGCCTCGACGAGGAAGGGGCCGCAGGAGTGAGCGCGCCCCGTGAGATCTCCGCGCCGCTGCTCGTGCCCGTGCATGACGGCATGACGGGCCCGTGGGCACTGGCCGAGCGCGTGCGCACCAATCCCGACGGCCCGCTGATCGCGCGCAAGTCCTCGGTGGGAGGACGCTGGCGGAGCATGCCCGCCCGCGCCTTCCGCGACCAGGTCCGCCAGGTGGCGGCCGGGCTCGTGGCGCGCGGCCTGGAGCCCGGAAGCGCAATCGGCATCATGTCGCACACGAGCTACGAGTGGACGCTGCTCGATTTCGCGGCCTGGGAGGCGGGCCTCGTCGTCGTGCCCATCTACGAGACCTCGTCGGCCGAGCAGGCGCGATGGATCCTCACCGATGCCGATGTGCGCCTGGTCGTCGTCGAGGACGTGGCCATGGGGACGATGCTGACCTCGCTCACGGCCACCGCGCCCGAGCTGGGCGACCTCCAGGTGCTGTCCATCGCCAGGGGGGCGATCACCGAGCTCATGGCGGCCGGGCGGGACATCGGCGGCAGCGCCTACGCGGACCTCGACGCCCGCACCGCGCGACTGGGGAGCGCGGACCCGGCCACCATCGTCTACACCTCGGGCACGACGGGTCGGCCCAAGGGCGTCGAGCTCACTCACGGCAACCTCATCCACCTGAGCGTCAACACGGTCGCCCACGTCCCCGAGGTGCTGGGGGCGCCCGAGGTCCGGGCGCTGCTGTTCCTGCCCCTGGCGCACGTGCTGGGGCGCTTCGTCGAGATCGCGATCGTCTGCTCACCGGCCGGCGTCCTCGGGCACAGCCCGGACGTGAAGAACCTGGTGACCGACCTGGCATCCTTCCGTCCGACCTTCGTCATCGCCGTTCCGCGGGTGTTCGAGAAGATCTACAACGCCGCCGATGCCCGTTCGACCGGCGCCAAGCAGAAGGTCTTCCGCCTGGCGGCCAAGACCGCGATCGCCTACTCGCGGGCCCTGGACGCCCCGGAGGGGCCGAGCCGCGGCCTGCGGGCGCAGCGGGCCGTCTTCGACCGAATGGTCTTCTCCAGACTGCGGGACCTGCTGGGGGGCCGGGTCTGCCACGTCATCTCCGGCGGCGGGCCCCTGGGCGAGCGGCTGGGCCACTTCTACCGCGGTGCCGGGATCACGGTCCTGGAGGGCTACGGCCTGACCGAGACGGCCGCCCCGTGCACGGTCAACCTGCCGGACGCCACGCGCATCGGCTCGGTCGGACCGCCGCTGCCGGGCACCTCGGTGAGGCTGGACGACGACGGCGAGATCCTCATCAAGGGCATCGGTCTCTTCCGGGGGTACCACAACAACCCCGCCGCCACCGCGGAGGCGCTCGACGACGGATGGCTGCGCAGCGGCGACCTCGGCTCCCTCGACTCGGAGGGCTTCCTGTGGATCACGGGTCGCAAGAAGGAGCTCATCGTGACCGCCGGCGGCAAGAACGTCGCCCCGGCCATCCTGGAGGACCGGCTGCGCGGGCACCCGCTGGTCAGCCAGGTCCTCGTCGTGGGCGACGGGCGGCCCTGCATCGGCGCCCTGGTCACCCTCGACGCGGAGATGCTGCCGCTGTGGCTCGCGAGCCACGGCCTGGAGGACATGGATCCGGTCGAGGCCGCGCAGGACCCGCGGATACGGGCGGCCCTCGAGCGGGCCGTGGCCAGGGCGAACGAGGCGGTGTCCCGGGCCGAGTCCATTCGAACCTTCACGGTGCTTCCCGGGGACTTCACTGTCGCCAACGGGCTGCTCACGCCCTCATTGAAGGTCCGCCGGGCGCAGGCCCGAGAGCGCTTCGCCGAGGAGATCGACGCGCTCTACACGCGCGCCCTGAGGTGAGCGGGCCGGTCCCGCCGCCCGCCCCGCTCGCGACTCACTCGGCCAACTCGTCGCGAATCGCCTCGTGGTGGCGGATCACCTCGGCGACGATGAAGGTGAAGAACTTCTCCGCGAAAACCGGGTCGAGCCCGGAGTCCTGGGCGAGGGCCCGCAGGCGCACCACCTGGCGCTCCTCCCTGCCCGGATCCGACGGAGGCAGGTCGAGCTCGGCCTTGAGCAGACCCACCTGCTGCGTGCAGCGGAAGCGCTCGGCCAGCAGGTGAACGAGGGCGGCATCCAGGTTGTCGATGGTCGCGCGGTAGACCGCCAACCGGGTCGGGACGCCCGGCTGGTTCCGCTCGACGGCCTCCGGCCCCGTCGCGGGCACCGCTTCGGCGGCACCGGCGCCACCGGGGGTGGGGGCCGGAACGGCGCTCATGCGGTGCGGCTCCGCTCCCCCTTGTAGGCGGCCGCGAGGGTTCCGGAGCCCACCTCGTAGCACGGGCGCCCCGTCCCGCGCACGGCGTCGGCATCGACGACGACCCGCCCGACCTCCGGCATGGAGGGCACCTCGAACATGGCGTTGCCCAGGACCTCCTCGGCGATGCTGGTCAGTCCCCGGGCACCGGTCTTGCGCTCCAGGGCCAGGGAGGCGATGGCCTCGATGGCCTCATCGGTGAAGACGAGCTCGACGCCGTCGAGGCTGAAGAGGTACTCGTACTGGGACACGAGCGCGTTCTTGGGCTCGGTCATCACGCGCACCAGCTCGGGCACGCCCAGATCCTGAACGGTGGCGATCACGGGAAGGCGCCCGATGAACTCGGGGATGAGACCGAACTTGTGAAGGTCCTCCGGGCGCACCGGCGAGGCGAACACGTCCCTGGCGGAGTCCCTGGTCAGGGTCGCGCCGAACCCCACCAGCTGTGCGCCGACCTCTTTGCGCTGGCGCTGCCGGACGATGTCCTCGATGCCCGCGAAGGCCCCGGCCGCGATGAACAGGATGTTGGTGGTGTCGATCTCCAGGAACTCCTGGTGGGGGTGCTTGCGCCCGCCGCCCGGCGGAACCGAGGCGGTGGTGCCCTCGATGATCTTCAGGAGAGCCTGCTGAACGCCCTCGCCGGACACGTCGCGCGTGATCGACGGATTCTCGGCCTTGCGCCCGATCTTGTCGATCTCATCGATATAGATAATGCCCTTCTCGGCGCGCTTGACATCTCCGTCGGCGGCCTGGATGAGCTTGAGCAGAATGTTCTCCACGTCCTCGCCCACGTACCCGGCCTCGGTCAGGGCGGTCGCATCGACGATGGCGAAGGGGACGTCGAGGAGACGGGCCAGAGTGCGGGCCAGATGGGTCTTACCCGTACCGGTGGGGCCGAGCAGGAGGATGTTCGACTTGCCGAGCTCCAGGCCGTCGCCCTCGGCGACCGCGCGCTCGCGCACCTGAACGCGCTTGTAATGGTTGTAGACGGCCACGCTCATGGCGCGCTTGGCGCCCTCCTGGCCGATGACGTACTGGTTGAGGAAGTCGAAGATCTCCTGCGGCTTGGGCAGCTCCAGGGGAACACCCGCGCTGGAGTCGCCGAGCTCCTCGTCGACGATCTCGTTGCACAGCTCAATGCACTCATCGCAGATGTAGACGCCCGGACCGGCGATTAGTTTCTTGACCTGCTTTTGACTCTTGCCGCAGAAAGAGCACTTGAGAAGGTCAACACTCTCGGCGCTGCGTGCCACGTGGGGATCCTCCGTCTTGTCGAGCCGCTGCGGGCACAGGGCCCGACTCGTGCGCCAGCCTATGTTCAAGGCGTCTCGGCGCGGCCGGACCGGTCGGCGTGTCCGCACAGCAGCGGGATGGGCGTGGGGTGGGATTGTTTTTCGTAGGGTAACGCGCCAACCCCGCGCCCGTCCGCTGATTTGATCGATCTCAGGGTGAACTCAGGGCATTCTCAGGCTGAGTGGGGTGAGGGGAGTGCCTTGCGGGACGACAGGACCTGGTCGACGATGCCGTACTCCAGGGCCTGCTTGGCGGTCAGGATCTTGTCCCGCTCCAGATCGGCGTGGATGAGGTCGCGGTCCCTGCCGGTGTGGGCCGCCAGGGTGTCCTCCAGCCAGGCGCGCATGCGGTCGATCTCGTCGGCCACGATCTCGATGTCGCTGGCCTGCCCCTGAACGCCCTCCATCGCGGGCTGGTGGATGAGGACCCGCACATTGGGCAGGGCCAGGCGCTTGCCCGGCGATCCCGCGGCCAGCAGCACCGCGGCGGCGGAGGCGGCCTGGCCCAGGCACACCGTCTGCACCTGCGGCTTGATGTACTGCATGGTGTCGTAGATGGCCGTCAGGGCGGTGAACGAGCCGCCGGGGCTGTTGATGTACATGGTGATCAGCCCGTCTGGGTCCTGGGACTCCAGGACGAGCAGCTGGGCCATGATGTCATCGGCGCTGGCGTCGTCGACCTGGACGCCCATGAAGACGATGCGGTCCTCGAAGAGCTTGGCGTAGGGGTCCTGCCGCTTGAAGCCGTAGGCGGTGCGCTCCTCGAACTGGGGCAGCACGTAGCGGGACTGCGGGAGGGATCCCGCCTGGGCCGCGACACCGGTCTGGCGCGCGACGGCCTCGAAGTAGGGACGAGAGCTCGTCATGTCAGTTCTCTCCGTTCTGAGCGCCGATCTCACGGCTCGAGGTCACGATGTGGTCGATGAAGCCGTAGTCCAGGGCCTCGGTCGCGCTGAACCAGTGGTCGCGGTCCGAGTCGGCGATGATCTCCTCCACCGTGTGCCCGGTGTTGGAGGCGGTGATCTCGGCGAGCTCGTGCTTCATCGCGATGATGAGGTCGGCGTTGATGCGTATGTCCGTGGCGGACCCGCCCGCGCCGCCGGAGGGCTGGTGCATGAGCACGCGCGCGTGCGGGGTGATGTAGCGCTTGCCCTTCGCCCCGGCGGTCAGCAGGAACTGCCCCATGGAGGCGGCCAGGCCGGTGGCCACCGTGACGACGTCCGGCCGGACGTACTGCATGGTGTCGTAGATGGCCATCCCGGCGGTCACCGAGCCGCCGGGGCTGTTGATGTAGAGGTAGATGTCCCGCTCCGGATCCTCCGCGGCGAGCAGAAGCATCTGCGCGCAGATGGCGTTGGCGTTGTCATCGCGCACCTCGGATCCGAGCCAGATGATCCGCTCCTTCAGGAGGCGGTTGTAGATGGAGTCGGTCAGGCCCAGTCCCGCGCCGGGCCCCTCGGCCGCCGCGGGCGTCACGGGCGAAGTAAGCTCGCTCACGTCAGTCCTCTCGTGTTCGGTACCGTCAACGCTAACGCCGTCGGGGCGAGCCTCATGCCCGCGATCGAGCGCTTTCGCTCACGGCACAGGCTCCCCGCCCGCAGGTCGGCGTCCCGGGCGGCACCGTGAGAGCCGTGAGAGAGGGCGTCGCCCGGCCCTCTCCCGGGATCGGCCCCATTGCGCACTGCGGGAGCCGTGAGGGAGGGCACCCATCGGGACGAAAGCGGGTGCGCTAGTGTGTTTCCGACCCATTTGAAACGGCGCCGGGAGGGCGAATGAGAGGGATCGGGAGGAGTCGGGAGGACACGAGTCGTCGTTCGCCCCGTCCGCCCCGACCCCGGACACCGGCCTCGTCCCCGACTCGGGCTCCGGGCCCGGCGCCGCGCGAGCGATCCGACGGGCACGGAGCCCGCACCGGCCCGAGGCGCGCCGCGCCCCCAGGATCGCCCGGACTCGCGTCGTCAGCAGTCACCGCACCATGAGAGCAATCACCGAACCATGAGAACCATGAGAAAGGAACTCGTCATGCCCGCCACCGCCGTCTCGGAGTCCCTCTTCCGCCTCGGTCTGAACGAGGTCCTGCCCATCAGCGAGGAGGCCACCACATCCCGCGTGGTCGTCAACAACGACGTGCTGCGCACCGTCATCTTCACCTTCGACGCCGGGCAGATGCTCACCGAGCACGCCTCGACCAAGGCCGTCGTGGTCACCCTGCTGGAGGGCGAGATGGACTTCTCCATCGGCAACCGCAGCGAGCGTCTGAAGGCCGGCGATGTCGTCTACCTGGCCCCGAACGACCGTCACGCCCTGACCGCGGTGACCGCCTGCCGCATGCAGCTCGTCATGGTGGAGGTCGGCGCGAGGGACTGAGACAGTCCCGCCCGCCTCGTCATGCCGCCGCCGCTCAGGGCGCGGCCCGGCGCAGCCCGGCCGCCATGATCGCCAGACCGACCGCCACGGACCCCAGCAGCCAGGCGGGCCACCAGGATCCCGGGCCGGTCAGGTCCCAGTAGGCGCGCACCGGCCACCAGCTCGGGATCGCGGCGAGCGGCCAGTGCCACGCCCCGGCGTCGCGGGGCACGACGGCGGGCAGGACGAGGACGATCAGGGACAGCTTGACGGCGGCGAATCCCTGGACCGTGTTCGCCGCCCAGGCCGCCAAGCTCAGGGCGGCGGCGCCTGCCAGGGGCGCGCCGGCCGCGGCGAGGACGGCGGTGCGCGCCGCCCCCAGGTCGTCCAGGCCGGCGAGCCGCGTGCACACCCCGCCGGCGGCGGCCGCGACGATCACCGCGCCGGCGGCCCTCCAGATCAGGTAGCCGCGCAGGGACGTCGGCGTGACGGCGAGGACCGACCAGACCCCGTCCTCCTTCTCCCCCAGCAGCATGAAGCCCACGACCGTGCCGACCAGCACCGGCACGACAATGGCGAAGGCGGCCACGTCGATGCGGGCGGCCCACTCCCGGGCCCCCGCCCCGCCCGGGCCGACGGCCCGCAGGAGCGCCGGCACGCCGAGCCGCGCGGCCAGGGCCATGGCCAGGGGCACGGCCGGCATCCACACCAGCAGCTCGTCGCGGGCCAGGCGGCGCAGGTCGGCGGGCAGCAGTCCCAGCATTGCGCGGGGTCTCATGAGACCGCCCCCTTCGCAGTGACAGCGCGCACCAGCCTCGCCCGGGCGACGAGGGCCAGGAGCGCGCACCAGGCGGCCCCGAGCAGCGCGCAGGGCGCGACGGCCCCGACCGGCCGGGCCCCGAACGCGGCCTCGATGAGGACAACGGCGGGCTGGAGCGGGTGGCACCACAGCCACCACCCGCCCGGGACCCCGAGGAGGGGCAGGACGGGAAGGCCCAGGACGAGCGTCCACAGCCCCGAGGGCAGCAGGAAGGCCCCGATGGTCTCGTAGCCGGCGACGGCGATGACGCCGTAGAGGACGTAGAGGCAGGAGACGAGGGCCGCGCCGAGGGCCAGGACCGGCCAGAGCACCGCCGCGCCGTGGGCCGCGAGGACCAGCGCGCCGACCTCGGCGAGGGCGAGCGGGCACAGGGATGCGGCGAGCGCGGCCAGGTACTCCCCCGGCCCCAGCGGGGTGAGGGCCCGGGCGGCGAGGGTGCCCTCGCCCCGCTCGCGCAGGACCTGCACGGCGGCGAAGTAGAAGGAGGTGATGGACAGCTCGGCCAGGACGACGACCGGCCACCAGCGGCGCGGATCCCCGGCGATCGCGAGGAGGACGGCGCCGACCATCAGGCCCGCGAGCAGGGCCACGAACCAGTACCCCTCCGTTGCCTGGCGCCGCAGGTCGAGCACGAGGGTGGCGGCGGTGCGCCTCACGGCGGCGCGACCGCAGGCGGCGGCGCGCCCCGCCCCGGCCCCGGTCATGACAGCTCCCGGCCGGTGACGGAGGCGAAGACCTCGGCCAGGTCGGCCTCGCGCGAGTGGAGCGCGCGCACGCGCCGGGTGCGAAGCGCCTCGTGGAAGGAGGCGTCGTCGGCGAGACCGTCCAGCGGGTAGACGCCGCCGCCCCCGTCCCAGGCGACGCGGACCTCCCGCCTGCCGTGCCGCCGGCACAGCTCGCCCGGCGCGCCCGCCTCGACGAGCCGCCCGTCGACGATGAAGCCGACCCGGTCGCAGGCGCGATGGGCGAGGGTCATGTCGTGGGTGGTGACGACGACGGTGCACCCCCGGGCGCGCTCGGCGGCGATGAGGTCCTCCATCCTCCGCGCCCCCACCGGGTCGAGACCGGAGGTGGGCTCGTCGAGGAAGACCAGCTCGGGTCCGTGCAGGAGAGCGCGCGCCACATTGAAGCGCACCCCCATGCCCTTGCTCATGTGCGCGGCGCGCAGCTCCGCGTCGTCGGCGAGGTCGACGGCGGCCAGCAGCCCCTCCGGGTCCCGGACGGGGCCGCGGTACAGGCGGGCGGTGTAGGCGAGGTTCTCGCGCAGGGTGAGGCGCCCGAAGGAGACGGGCGTCTCGAAGGCGACCCCGATGCGCTCGTAGACCCCGCGCCCCCAGTCGGCGATCTCGCGGCCGAGCACGCACGCCGAGCCCCGGTACCCGGTGATCAGGCCGGTCAGGACCCGCTGGAGGGTGGACTTGCCCGCGCCGCTGGGCCCCAGCAGGCCGATGATCTCGCCGGCGGCGACGCTCAGGCCGACGTCGTCCAGGGCCGGGCGGGTCGAGCCCCGATAGGTGAAGGAAAGGTCGTGGACCGCGATCGCCTCACTCACCGCCCTCGCCCCCGCAGTCGCGGCCGCCGTCCCGGCCCGGCACCGTCAGGGCGGCCGCCAGCAGGGCGACGACGTCGTCGGCCACCCGGGCGATCTCGGGCCGGTCGAAGGCACTGCCGTCGGCGGCGGCGCTCTCGGGGTCGACGCCGAAGCGGGTCATGACGTAGTGGGGCGTTCCCAGCAGCACGCGTTCGATCATCCAGGCGGCGGTATCGGCGTCGACGTCGTCGCGCAGCTCGCCGCTCGCCTGTCCGGCGGCGATGGCGGCGACCGCCCACCGGTGGACACCGCCGGAGATCGACTCGTCGGAGTCGAGAAGCCGCGGGGCGTCGTCGGCCAGGGCGCGCGCGAGCACGGCCCAGCCCAGCGGGTCGCGCCGGTGGAAGTCGTGGCTCCCCCTCACGACGGCGGTGAGCACCTCCTCGAGGGGGGCCTCGGGAGCAGGCGCTCCCGCCAGGCCGACGCGTTCACTCATGAGCCCGCGCACCAGGTGGGTGTAGGCGTCGAGCTTGTCCTCGAAGTACTGGTAGAAGCTGCCCTTGGACACACCGGCGGAGGCGGTGACGCGATCGACCGAGGCCCGGGAGTAGGGACGGGCGGCGAACTCGGCCTTGAGAGCGTCCACGACGCGGGCGCGTTTGTCCTCGGGGAGACTGAAAAAGGTGGCGTGGGGCACGACGACCTCCTATGACTTATGACTCGTGAGTCATATGACTGATGAGTCATATGGTAGGCGCACTCAGCGACGCCGTCAACGGCCTCACGCGCGCGAACGGGCCGCCACCCCTGAGGAGGTGGCGGCCCGGATCCGCGATGGCGGCGACTCAGTCGGCGGAAGCCGCCGAGGCGGCGGAGCCGGCGGCGGCCACGGGGGCCTCGTCGGCGCCATCCGCGGGCTCAACGTCATCAGCCTCGACGTCGTCCGGGGAGGAGGCGTCCTCGGTCTCGGAGACCACGGAGGCCGCGTCGAGCTCGTCGGAGCCGATGAACTCGGTCAGGTCGATGGTCCGGCCCTCGGAGTCCTTGACGGTTACCTGGCGCAGGGCCATGGCCAGGGACTTGTTGCGGGCGATCTCGGCGACGAAGGCCGGAATCTGGCCGGCCTTCTGGGCGCCCTGCATGAACTGGGCGGGCTCCATGCCGTACTGCTGCGCGGTCTGGACGAGGTAGTCGATGAGCTCCTCCTGATTCACGCCGACCTCGAGACTCTCGGCCAGGGTGTCGAGGATGACCTGGTCGCGCACGCCGGCGGTGACGTCCTCGCGGATCTTCTCGGCGTGATCGTCGTCGCCCTCCTTGCCCTCGGCAGTCAGATGCTGCTTGATCTCAGCCTCGACGACCTCGGCGGGGACGTCGAAGGAGACCTGTCCGCGCAGGTAGTCCAGAAGGGCGTCGCGGGCGGCGATGGCCTGGTCGCCGGCCTTGCGCTGGGCGACCTGCCTCCTCAGGTCCTCGCGCAGCTCGTCGATGGTGTCGAACTCCGAGGCCACCTCGGCGAACTCGTCATCGGCCTCCGGGAGCTCGCGCTCCTTGACGGCCGTGGCGGTCACCGTGACCTCGGCCTCCTCTCCCGCGTGCTCGCCACCGGCGAGGTTGGTGGTGAAGGTGGTGGACTCCTCGGCCCTCAGACCGCGCAGGGCGTCGTCCAGGCCCTCGAGCATGTTGCCCTTGCCGATCTCATAGGAGACGCCGGACACCGAGTCGACCTCCTCGCCGTCGATGACGGCCTTGAGGTCGATGGTGACGAAGTCCCCGGTCTCGACCTCGCGCTCCACGGACTTCAGGGAGCCGAAGCGGGCGCGGAGGCTCTCCAGCTCGCCGTCGACGTCCTCATCGCCGACCTCGACGGCATCGACGACGACCTCGGCGGTCCCCAGGTCGGGCAGGTCGAACTCCGGGCGGACGGTGACCTCGGCGGTGAAGCCGAGCCGGCCGCCCTGGGGCCCGGTGACATTGGGCAGCTCGGTGACCTCGACCCCGGGCTGGGCCATGGGCACGCGGCCCGCCTCCGTGATGGCCTCGCGGTAGAAGTCCGACAGCCTGTTGTTGACGGCCTCCTGGATGACCGAGGCGCGGCCCACGCGCTGATCGATGACCTGGGCGGGAACGTGGCCGCGGCGGAAGCCGGGCACCTGGATCTGAGAGCCGATCTCCTTGTAGGCGGCGTCGAGGCCGGGCTTGAGCTCCTCGTAGGGGACCTCCACGGTCAGCTTGATGCGCGTGGGGTCAAGGTTCTCGACAGTGCTCTTCACGGGGCTCTACTCCGATGCGGGGGATGCTGACAATGCGTGCGGAGCCGGACGTGCCCCGTCACGGACGCCGATGGATGGCGTCAATCCGGGCCATCCTAGGCCACGGGCAGCGCGGCGCGAAAAATGAGGCCGCGCACAGGCGCGCGGGCGGGCATCACCCGGACCTCCCCGTCCGCCTGGTCGCCACGGCCGCCCACGGGCGCGCCGCCGGAGCAGGGCGACCGGACGCGAAGGAGCGGGGGTCGGAGCATAGCGCGCGCAGGCGCGCGGATGGACGCCCACCTCGACGTCGCCGCCCACACCGCCATCGATAGCGCGCGCAGGCGCGCGGATGGACGAGCAGGACGGGAACGAGCCCGCGCGGATCAGGACGGGCGGGCTGTCCCTCCATGCGCCGCCTCTCAGGACGTCCTCGCAGAAGACCGTTGAAGACCTGTCCGCGAAAACCAACCGGCGCGACGCGGTCCGGGTACCATCGCAGTGACGCGCTGCACACACTCCGGCCCGGACCCCGCATCCGCTCCGCCGGAGCAGATTCACGGAGACCCAATGACGGCCCTGACATCAGCCACAGACAAAGAAACCGCCGATCCACACGCCGCATCCAAACCCAAGATACTCTTCCCGGGCACCGCCATGCTCCTCATCGCGGTCATCGGGTGCTTCACCGCCTGGGGCATCGCCGCCGACCTGACGACCCCCATGGTCTCGGGCTTCAAACGCATCTTCGACATGTCCTCGTTCCAGGCGTCCCTGGTCCAGATGGCGTACTACGGCGCATACTTCCTCCTGGCCATACCCGCCGCCTTCATCAACTCCCGGTGGGGCTACAAGGCGGGAATGGTCTCCGGCCTCGCCCTGGCCGCACTGGGCGCCTTCGGGTTCTGGCCGGCCTCCCGGGTGATGACCTACGGGGCCTTCCTCGCCGCCCTGTTCGCCATCGCCGCAGGGTGCTCCCTCCTGGAGACGTCCGCCAGCCCCTACGTCATCTCGCTGGGGCCGGAGGAGACCGCGACACGACGCCTCAACCTCGCTCAGGCGTTCAACCCGCTGGGGACCAACATCGGCGTCCTCATCGCCTCGACCCTCATCCTCCCCAAGCTCGACACCCCGGTGAACCTCGCCGACGTCAGCGCAGAGATGGAGCGTCAGATCCGCGCGGAGCAGCTGCGAGCCGTCACCGGCCCCTACATCGGCCTCGGAATCCTACTGGCCGTCATCCTCGTCATCATCTTCATCCAGAAGGCGCCGCCCTCGTCGTCGACCGACGAGGAGGCCGCGACGAGGGCCGCCAACCCGGCGATCGTCCTGTGGCGCTCCACGAGGTACAGATACGGCGTCCTCGCCCAGTTCTTCAACGTGGCCGCCCAGGTGTGCTGCTGGACGTACATCATCCAGTACACGCAGCAGGCGATCGACGGCTCCCTCCAGCTGGGCTCGCAGATGCTGCAGATCAGCCTCGTCGTCTTCCTCATCGCCCGCTTCGTCATGACCGCCGTCATCGCGCGCATCCGCGCGACCAAGGTCATGACGCTCCTCGGCACCGTGGCAGTCGCCCTGTGCCTCTACGCCGCACTGCGTCCGGATATCACCGGGGTGATCGCCGTCATCGCCATCTCCCTGTGCCTGTCCCTCATGTTCCCCACGATCTACGGCGTGGCCCTGGCGGGCCTGGGCGAGGCGACGAAGTTCGGCGCCGCCGGCCTCGTCATGGCGATCGTCGGCGGAGCGATCATGCCGATGGTCCAGGGACGGGTGATGGACATGACGAGCGCAGCCACCTCGTTCGTCGTGCCGGCGTTCTGCTTCGCCATGGTCACGCTCTACGCGATCTACGACCTGCGCACGCCCGCCCCGCGAGTAATCACCACCACCTCATCAGAGAGGAAGGCCTCGTGATGACCACTCTGAAACAACGCCTCGTCGCCCTTCTCACCGCTGCGACGACCGCCGTCGCCCTCACCGCCTGCTCGGGAGGCTCGTCCCCCTCCGCGAGCGGATCCATCGACGTCCTCTCCTGGTGGACGTCCGCCTCCGAGTCATCCGCCTTCGACGCCCTCGTCGACCAGTACAAGACGCGGAACCCCGAGGCCTCCGTGGACGAGATCGCGGTGGCCGGCGGCGGAGGCTCCCAGGCCCACGTCACCCTCGCCACGCGCATCGCGCGCGGGGACGCGCCCGACGTCTGGCAGAGCCTCGTCGGCGGCAACATCTCCGCGTGGCGCAACGCCGGCTCCGTCGGCGACGTCTCCTCCCTCTTCTCCGACGACGTCAAGGCGCAGCTCCCCGAGGACGTGCTGTCCTCGGTCTCGGTCGACGGGGCCCAGTACGCGGCCCCCCTGTCCGCTCACCGCGCGAACCTCCTGATGTTCAACCGGAGCGTTCTTCAGAGCGCGGGGATCGCCGAGCCGGGCGAGGGCTACACCCTCGACCAGTTCATGACCGACCTGGACACCCTGCAGGCGAAGGGGACGACACCCCTGTGCATCGGCGGGGCCGACTCCATCACCACGGCCGGGCTCTTCGAGTCGGTCCTGCTGGCCACCATCGGCCAGGAGGGCTGGGAGAGGATCCAGGCGGACCGCTTCGACTGGAACGGGCAGGAGGTGAGGAACGCCCTCGACACCTTCGGGCGCCTCATGGACCACACGGATCAGGGCGACGCGACCCGCACGTGGGACGAGGCCTCCGGTCGCCTGGCGGCGGGCGAGTGCGGGTTCTACCAGATGAACGACAGCGCCCTGTCGGAGTCCCTCACTCTCGGCGACTCGACCGGCAGCCCCACCGGCGGCTCGACCGCCGGAGCCTCGCCGGTGTCCTCCACCGTCTTCCCGGGAACCGAGGGCAGCTTCCTCATGGTCGTCGATTCGTTCGTGGTCTCCTCCTCCACGGACAGCCGCGGCGACGCGGACGCGTTCCTCGGCTCCGTCCTCGACCCCGGCGTCCAGACCGCCGTCTGCGAGGTCAAGGGATGCGTCCCGGTGCGCAACGACGCCGACGTGTCCTCCCTGTCCGCCTATCAGCAGCAGGCGGCGAGCGATCTGCGCAGCCAGAAGATCCTCAACTCGATCTCCTACGGGGAGGTGATCTCGCCGGCGATGCAGGACGGCTTCTTCCAGGCCGTCGCGAACTACATCTCCACCCGTGACGCCTCCTCCTTCGGGCGCATCCTCACCGACCGCGTCAACGAGGGCGCGGGCGGGCCCAACCACTGATCGAGCGGCGATGACGCAACCGGGGCGGGACCCGCCGACATGTTCGCATGATCCGCGGGGCCCCGCCCCCGTCCTCGGCCGGGCGCCCGCGAGGAGCGCGGCCGGGCGTTCCCGTCAGGCGATCTGATCGAGGAAGGTGAGGATCGAGTGGGGCTCCTCGATGAGCTCCTCCAGACGCGCGTTGAAGGGCCCGCCGTAGGGCATGCCCAGGTGGGTCTGGAAGGCGTCCTCGTCGACGTAGGCCTCCATGACGAAGAACTTCCCGGGGTTGTCGTTGTGCCGGTAGACGTCGAAGACGCGGTTGCCCGGCTCGGCGCGGACCTTGTCGGCGAAATCGCAGATCATCCCCGCCACCTCGCCCTCGAAACCGGGCTTGGCGGTGAACTGCGAGTGCAGGATCTTCATGGTTCCTCCTCCTGGCGTCATCTGCAACGCCGCCCCCATCCTATGGGGCGCGCCACGCGCGGGAGGCCGTCGCGGAGGGTCACCCGCGCATTCCTCATTCATTCCTCCGTCCAGGTCTGTCGCCAGCCGTCCACGACCAGATCAGTCCATGGTCAGGGTGATGTTCAATCCGTCGTCGGGGTGATACGTCCATGAGGCGCTGATGCCGCCCCACCGCCCGTCCTGCATGCCGTCGATGGCTCGAGTGGCGCTCATGCGGGATATGACAGCGTCGGACGCGCCGAGCTTCTTGAGGATGCATCGCAGGTCTTGAACCGACATGCCAGACGAACGCTGCTTCGTGCCTCGCGTATGGAGCATGAGGGTACGGCCGCCGTCGCCGAGCTGAGTACCGGCGGGAGAGCCGCACGAGGAGACGGCGGAGGAGAACAAGGTGCTGCGCGTGGCGGAAGCGGACGCCGATGCGGCTGCGACGGCCTTTCCGCTCCCCACGGCGTAGCCACCGGCGGTGCCGACCGCAAGAGCGACGGCAGCGGTGACGAGGATGGACACGACAACACCAGCGTGGCTCCTGCGAGGTGGCGGCGGAGAAAGGGGAGGAAGGGGTGGCCGCGGAGGAAGGGGAGGGTATGGCGCAGCGTGCCTGGGCCCGCCAGTAGGGTAGATGGGGACCATGGGAACTCCTGACGATGCGAAGATCAGCCCAACTAGCAAGTCGCTAGCGTGAGAACGCCTAACACTTTAACTCACGAAGGTTCGTCTCGGCACAGACCGATGGACGCCTTACCGTCACGATCTGTTCCGTCACCGTCAGGATCCGCCTCGTGCGAGCGGACCACGACGCGCTCCGCGCGTCACGCGAATCGAGGATGAAGGCGGCTCTTCATGTTTGGGGGTGTGGTAGGTGGGGCTTATCGGTGCGCTTGGGTAGTTGTTGTCAGGTGGTCTTTGAGGCGTCCGGCGTGGATGAGGCTGCGGATGGTGTAGTGGGTGAGGTTGCGGAGTCCCAGGGCGATGCCGCGTAGGTGCTCGAGGCGTCCGCCCGCGGCTTCGGTGGGGCCGTTAGAGGTACGGGGGTGTCGAAGTAGGCCAGGACGTCCTGACTGCGGCTGATCAGGGTCTTAGCCAGTGCCTGGGTCTCCTCCGGCCCGTCGGGGATGGCCTGCTTCAAGGAGTCGATGAGCTGTTGCATCAGGTGCTTTCCCAGGCCCGGGCCCTCGGTGCGGTAGGCCTGAATGAGGCGCTGGTAGACGCCCCAGGTGGCCTGGACCGGAGCGTGGCGCTCGTCGGCGAACAGAGCCTCGAGACGGCTGGCCTGGGCGTCGGTGAGCAGGTCGGCGCCTGTCAGCAGGGTGCGCCGGGCTCGGTAGAGCAGGTCCCCCGCCCGGCCCCGACGCCCTGTGATCGCTCGTTGGGTGCGGCGGCGGCACTGGACGAGCTTGCCGGCAGCCAGGGCCACGACGCGCGTAGGGGCCCATGACCGCCCGGGCCTTGGGGAACTCCTCGCCGGCGGCGCTCTTGAACCCGGTGAAACCATCCATGGCCACCACCTCAACCCGTTGGCGCCAGTCCTGGTCGCGCTGGGCGAGCCAAGTCTTGAGGACCTTCTTGGACCGGCCCGGGACCACGTCCAGCAGGCGGGCCGGCCCTGTGGAGTCGCGTACCGGGGTCAGGTCAACGATCACCGTGACGTACGTGTCGCCCTTGTCGCCCCGCTTGGTGTGGCGCCACGCGTGCTCGTCGACGCCGAGCACCTCCACGCCGCCGAAGCGGTCCGGGTCGCCGGTGAGGACCTGCTCGGCCCGAATGAGGATCGCGTTGTTGGCGGCGTGCCAGGAGATCCCCAGGGCCTGCGCGACGCGTGAGACGGACATGGACTCCAGGGCAAGGGCCCGCAGCCCCCACTGAACCGCGCAGTGGGTCAGACGGGCTCTGGGCCGGGCCAGCCGAGTCGCGTCCTGCCGCCACACCCGGCGGCAGTGGGTGCAGGCGAAGCGCCGCACACGTACCAGCAGCTGTGTGGGCCGCCACCCCACCGGCACGTGGGCCAGGCGCCGGGCCACTGTCCCACGAGCCTGCCCCTGGGCCCCGCACGCCTTGCAGAAGGGGTCCTCAAACCCGATCTGCACGCGGCACTCCACAACCGCCCGCTCCGCTGTGAGAAACTGGCCCACCGCGGTCAGCCCCAGGGCGTCCAGGCCCAGAAAGGTCGTCAGATCAGGGCGGGTGAAGGTAGTCTCAGGCACGTCGAGGTCTCTCAGCCGGGGTGTGTAGCAGCTCCCATCATCGGAGGACCTCGACCCCCACCCAGCGCAACGACGCACCCACCCCCGCCCCCGAACACATCAATAGGCCTTTACCTACTACACCCTCAAACACGAAGAGCCGGATATCCCCTTACGTCTCAATTCTGCCAGCGTATCAGGTCTGGTGGTTCACGCGCATCGACCCCAAACCGGGCGGCGCTGTCCCATAGCGCTACCGGGCGCGGGGTGAAGGTCCCGGCCCGGCCTCCGGGGCACCACGGGTCTCAAAGGGACCCCTCCTGGCGAGTCCACCATCTTGGGCGTGGCCCCCTCCTGGCGCTGCCGCGCGCTCGGGCCGCTTGCTCGCCCCCCCCTCGTAGTCCAGGTGCTCGCTCAAGCCAGGCGGCCAGGCCCCGCTCCAGGCCCTCCCTTGGTGCAGGGCCGGAAGCAGACCATCGGCCCCGGTCATCGTCACCCGCCCGGCACCAGGTCTGCTCGAACAAACCATCCAGAGCTCCGCTCCGGCGCACCTGGTCAATCACATCCCACCCACCAGCACGAGCCCTGTCGTCATCGGTAGCAGTCACCAGTGTCAGCCCTTCTAACGGAAGCGGCCTACACAAACCATTGAACACGCTCAAGCGAGATGGGCGCCCGCACTCCGCCGCGATAGACAAGCCGATGAGCTCTTCAGGATCGCGTTCGCCCTGCGCAGCTCCCGATTCTCGGCCTCCAGCTCCCTGATCCGCTGCGCCTCGTCAGTGGTGGTTCCTGGCCGGATGCCGCCGTCGATCTCGGCCTACCTCACCCAGGTGCGCAGAGCCTCGGGGGTAGACGCCCAGCTCGTCGGCGATCCTACGGATCGCGCCCTCGGACCTCTCCGGGTCCCGACGGGCCTCCACAGCCAGGCGGGTGGCCCGCCCCTCAACTCCTCGAGGTACTTCCTCGGTGCACTCATGACAGTGATCCTTCCGCGCATTCACTGCCTCCATCAAACCCGATGCGATTCAGTCATGGGTCGAGCCCGGCTCCACGGGCGCGGTCCGCACCGGGAATCCCGCGTGGTCGGTCAAAACCTGCACGTTGCCGCCGAAGGCCCTGCGCTTACCCGAGTACCGCAGGTGATTACCGGACTCGGTGCGGGCCGCGACCCGGGACCCGGTCGCTGCGCACCAGAGTGCCGCCAGCGCACACAAACGGCTCACCCGTTCCTTGTGAGCCTGTCCAGGACGTCAGTGATGTCGGGGGATCGTTGGGCGATGACCTCCAGAGCCTCATGCAGGTAGCGGCAGGCAGTGGCCTGCGAGACCCCGGAGTCGCCGGCCAGGGTGCGCACGTCGATGCCGTCCTTGAGCCACCGCAGTACCAGGATGGCCTGGCTCCGAATCGTGGCGACCCACTGGTGGGGGCGGATGTCGTGGGCGCGGCGGTGGACGGCCGGTCAGCCGCCGACGATACGTACGGTAGCAGCCGGGACGTCGAAAGTGGCATGGTAGAATACCCGCGCAGAGCCTCCCTTGCGAGCAGGTTTCCCTGGTCGAAAACAACTCGAACACACGGCTCCGCGTGCACCCCGCTCAGACAGACCCCACCCTAATCCTATCCACCCTTTCCCGCCGTCCCAGCGCTCAGGACACGAGCACCCCCACCCCGATGAGAAAATCTCAATGATCTCTTGAGAAAATCGCGACGTTAATAGTATTATCAAAGGCATTGGCATGTTGTTGACGAGCCGTGAAGCAGCATCACTCACACTGTTACTTATTTTCATTGTCTTCGCTATTGTCAAGAGCAAAGACCGACGACAACTAAAGAGCTCTTGGGGCGACGTCGTCAAGCAGACCCTTCGCCCGAAAGTTCTGCAAGTCATCCTCGTATATGGGGCGACGATTGCCGCCTTAACCTACCAGGCTGCTTGGATCGGTTTGTGGGACTTCATGTTACTTAAGGATACATTGGTCCTTGCAATATTTTCTGGCATTCCACTTCTAATTTTTAAATCCCTTGAAGCCGATGACGGTAAGCAACTGTTGCTCAGCATCACAAAAGAGACTTTCGGCGTAGCCGCGCTTGCAATCACTTATGTAAACCTGACGTCGCTACCATATGTATTGGAGCTACTATTGCAAACGCTTGTAGTCATTCTAATATTTGGGGTCAACTTCAACAAGAGGGATCCGTCGCAGGCTTCGACGGTAGCCTTGTTCAACCGGCTGCTGGGATTCATCGGCATAAGTTTATTTGTATGGGTGAGTAATTGGCTAATCCAGAGACATGACACCTATGATTGGGGGCAGCAATTGAGGTCTTTCGCATTCTCAGTCTACTTGCCAATCACGATGATTCCGTTTGCATATATGTTGGGAATTATCGCCAGCGCGGAGACCAAACTCGTTCTTCTACAAATTCACAACAAGCAAGTCAAAAAATCGACGAAATTGGCGATGATTATAGGATTTCATGGTAGCCTACGATACGTGCGCGCATTCTGCGGACAGTGGCTCATTGATGTCGCGAACGCTGAAAGTTATCACGAAGCACGTGACGTGATGTGTCGTTACCGCCAGGTCGTGAGGGCGCACGCTCAGATGAATCGCAAACGAGAGCGGCGCCTTCGAAAGCTCGCTGGCTCTCAGGGGCGAGACGACAATGGAAGATGGATCGATCGTCGCGAGTTCTACGAAACGAAACAAACACTTGAGAGCGTATATTTTGCCGAGATGGGACTGTACCGCAATCACGGTCATCGCTACCAGGGCGACAAAAATGTTGTGCTTCCTATTGCTGGGTTCGACTATCTTTCCGAGCCACGGGAAATTCATCTTGGTGTAAGAAGCGACGCTCAGGCTTGGTACGCTTGGCGACAAACTGTTGGTGGTTGCTGCCTGGCTGTAGGCGGATCAAGTGATGTCGATACTCATTGGCGGTACTCCAGTGAAATGATTCCAGATTCGTTTCCCGGTGAGGGCGGTTCTGGGTGGGTGGATCAGAATCGTGGGTCGGGAAGTGAAGATTGGGCATTTGACGATTCTCCCACTCCCAGGTGCTAGAAATTTACAAATCGGTATTATTTTCTCCTCTAGGACTTGGCGGCCATCGACCACGGTTGAGTGGCTGCAGCCCAGTTCTCTATGGCCGTCTTTAGTCGAGGTTTCCTTGGGTTGGTGTGATGAGTAGGTGCTCGAAGTCGTAGTCGAAGGCGCGGTTGGTGATGTAGATGGTGAATGCGCAGTAGGCTTCCTCGAGGGTGTCTCGTTGTATGTTTGAGATGTTCTCCTTAGCGGTGTTCCAGACGTGCTCGATCGGGTTGTGATCAGGAGCGTAAGGAAATAGGTAGATCGGCCTGATGCGCTCCAGGGCCTGGCCGTGCTCATACAGACCAGTGACCGCCTTGGCGTGGTGGAAGCTCGCGTTGTCAAGAACAACAGCGATCTTGTCGTTGTCCGTCTTGCGCACCGGGCGGGCCAGGGCTGGGGATGATCTGCTCGGCATTCTGATTGCCCTCGATGGGGTAGATGCGCACCTGCTTGCTGGTCAGGCTCAGTGCACCGAAGAAGGACCGGACCGAACGGTCCCGGTCGACATAGACCTTGGTTCTCTGGCCCTTGGGTAGCCACATGCGGCGGATCTCGGCCTCGTGCTCGACGCGGACCTCATCTACGGTGTACACCTTCCAGCCCTGGACCAGCAGGTCGGCGACCTCCTGGCGGACCTGGCCCATCCGAGCGGTGATGGCGGCCTCGTCGCGACGCTTGTCAAAAGGGTCGGGAAGCTTAAAGCTCATCCCGAGGAAATGCAGGAGCAACTGGTAGGAGGAGTCCGAGTCATACTCCACACCGAGCCTGACCCACACCACGTCGCGCAGGGCCGGCACGTCCCAGAACTCCGCCCTGACCCCGCTCTGGGCCGGTGGTCTGCTCAGGGTCTCCTTGAGCTGCTCCTTCTGGGCGCGGGTGAGCTTGGCGGCGTTCTCGCTACCGGCGTGCCCGGCCACCGCCGAGTGCAGCCCGGTGGCCCGCCACCCCGCCCCGAGAGCCAGTTGGGCACCGTCCTGTGGCTGCGGTCGCCCATCTCAGCGATAACGCCCGTGCCGACACCACGAGACGCGTACAAAATGGCCTCGGCCTTTAACCACACCAGGACGAACGAGTCACCACGCTTCTTCCGCCCCAGAAGAACGCCCCGCTCCTCCGGCGTCACATCAACAATCACGCACGCATTCCATATTGAATAACCCGCAATTACCGGGTGACACACCCCCGGAATGCAACCTTGTTTAATGCCGGCTATAATGGTCCTCTTCGCGTCCTCGACCTCGTAGCGTTCGGTCACGGCCGTTCCTTCGCAAACCAGGCGACCGCTTTTTCCAGAAACCCGTTTTCCTCACGCAGCTCCCTGTTCTCCGCCCTGAGTTTTGCGATTCTTAAGCCAACTCGAGCGCCTTCTGCCGGCCCTGATCAGTGGCACAGTCTTTCTGTACCTGGCGACCCAGCTGCCCACTTCTCTATGCCACAAGGCTCTATGAGGCGGACACCGAGGCGATCGTGCGGTGCTTCTCGATCACCTCACGCACGACCTGGGCCTTGAACCCCTCAGAGTATTTTGCTGCTGGTATGGTCTCCATCCTATCGACTAACGGGAAGAAAAAATCCCCAGTCCGAGACACCACGTACCCCAGACGGGGTCGTCCCGGGCCTCTCGCAGGCGTGAAAGGCTCTTGGAGGTGCGGGCGATCCGTGGTCAGTATGGAATACAGCCCCCTTCGGGCCTCCCGCGTGTGGTCGCGGCCTGCTGGAGAGCCTCGATGGCCAGGGGGTGTTACGCATGTGGGCGCGCAACTTCCGGCCGACCGGGCGCCGGCCGTGCGCAGTCGATGACAGCGGCCAGGTACAGGTTCGTCCCATCAACCAGAGGCGGGCGGGAGGGGCGCCTCCCACGCAGTGGGGGAATATCGCCGACGCATCCTGCGGTTGGGGGCCAGAGGCCGTGACGTCGCGCCCGAGCGGGTTGGGGCACCTGGCGCCAGCCCGATCCGGTCCGGCACGGTGGTGCGCACCCGGCGCCGTCGCCGGTAGCCGGTTGGCGCCCACGGTGCGCATCAGTCGGGCAACCCGCTGACGGCTCACGCGCCCGCCCGCCTGCTCGGCGGTCTCGTTAAGCTCGGCGATCGGTCCTGGGCGAGCCCATGGCCAGGTCGGCCCTGTGCAGGTGCGCGTTATCAGCTCGGTCAGGGCCGCCTCAGCGGCCCAGCGCCGCTGACGGGCCGGTGCGCCGGACTCTCCAGGCGCAGATAAGACGAGCAAGCCGGCTCGACCAGCCCGCAGCCGCTTGACCCCATAGGAATCTCGGTGGTCCTCAACGAACCGGAGCACGGGCTCTACCGGATCGTCTCCACCGGCGGAACATGCCCGCCCGCCTACCGAAGGATCCCACCGGCTCCCCGGGCCGGGCTTGACTTCTCCGGGCCCGAAGCCTGACATTGGCAGCCTCCAGGCGGGTGATCGCCTCCGAGGCAGGCTCCTCTGCGCCACTCGGCTGGGACGTACTGGAAGCGCTGGAGCGCAGCAGGCCGGGCGCCGGCCCGCCCCCACCGGGCCGGCCACCGGCGCAGCGCGCCATGCACGATTCCCAGGTCCCGGGCGCTCCCACGCACCCTCGCCCCCAGTACCATCTCGTACAGGCCCACCGCCCGACACCGCAAACTCCCCCGGAACAGCCCTTCCCAACCATGCCCAGATCACCCCGCCCTCCCCAACCCCGAAGACCGGAACCAGCGCACCCAAACAACAGGAACAAGACTCATTGTCACCGTGCGCAGGTGCCCGATCGAGAAAGACGTGACGACCTTCCACTCCGACCGTGGCGGTCAGTACACGTCTCAGAAGTTCCTGAACCACCTCAAGGTCTACAGCATTCGACCCCGGTGGGGCGCACGGGGGAGCGACCGGGTGGGTTGCCCGGGCTTCAGTCGCTCAACGCCGCACTGAAGAATGAGAGAGCCACCGCATGGTGCACCCCGCGAAGGACAAGGCGATCAATGATATTGCCTCGTGGATCGAGCCGGGACACAACCATAGCCGCCTTCACTCAGCCCTGGGATATCGCGCCCCCAACGAGGTGGACGCGAACTCCTGAGCCTGAGCAAGGCGGCCTGAACCACAAAAAAACACCCGGCAATCCAGACTTGATGGTCGGGGTAGCGGGATTTGAACCCACGATCTCCTGCTCCCAAAGCAGGCGCGCTACCAAGCTGCGCTATACCCCGTGAGAAACGGACCGGATCGCCAGCGCAGCGCCGGAAGCGGCCCGGTTCGATCACCGAGCGGGTGACGGGAATCGAACCCGCGCAATCTGCTTGGAAGGCAGAGGCTCTACCATTGAGCTACACCCGCATGGACGGACCCGATGCGATCGACCACGGCCAACCGCGCGAATCCGCTGGACAGGGCTCAGTACTCGAGGAGCCCAGTCTTGTAGGCCTTCACCAGGCGGCGGGGCACGGAGATCTCGCGACCCGCGACCCGGATGGTGTTGAGCTCGGGAAGCTTGGCCTTCCACTGCGAGCGGCGGTTACGGGTGTTGCTGCGGGACATCCTCCGCTTCGGCACTGCCATGAGCCCGCTCCTCTCCAAAGTCCTGGGATCGTCCGATCCATCGACAGCTGAACCGGAGGATACCTTAACGACATCGTCCAAGGCCGTTCCAGCCCGAACGGGGCGGCGAGCGTGTGAGATCAGTCCCGCCATGCCACGATGGCACCATGCTCACTTCCGCCTCCGGGGCCGACGGCGCCGCCCCGTCCGACTCGCCGCTCACCCTGGCCCAGGGCGATCAGCCCGAGATCGACCTGGAGATCAAGCGATCCCACTTCCTGGCCCGCGCTGCGCGCGCGGACTGCGAGGAGGAGGCGAGGGCCTTCATCGCCGTGGTGCGCGGTGATCACCCGGACGCCCGTCACCACTGCTCGGCCTACACGGTCCCCAGCCCGGGCGCGTTGCCGATCGAGCGCTCCAACGACGACGGCGAGCCCCCGGGCACGGCCGGTCGGCCGATGCTCGAGACGCTGCGGGCCGCGGACCTGACCGCGACCGCCGTCGTCGTCACCCGGTACTTCGGCGGAGTCCTCCTGGGCACCGGCGGCCTCGTGCGGGCCTACTCGGAGGCGACCGCCCGCGCCCTGGCCGCCGCGAAACGAGTCCGTCTGACGACCCGCCACCTGTGGGACGTGCGGCTCCCGGTGGCCGACGCTGGCCGGATCGAGGCGGAGTTGCGGGCCGCGTGCGGGCGCGGAGAGCACGACCTCACCGTCGAGGAGACCGTCTGGGGCGCCACCCACGCGGTCCTCCTCCTGGCCACCGGCTCCCCCGACGCCGCCCGGATCACCGAGCTCCTGGCCGCCATGACGGCGGGGAGCGCCGCGCCTCGCAGCGCCGGGCGGCGCGTCGTCGAGCTGCCCGTCTGAAACCGCGTCGCACGGCACCGCTTCCCCGCTCCCTCATCGTCGGCGTCGGGGCCGCCGCTCATCAACCGCTCGCCGTCCGCCGTGCGGATCACGCGCGTGCGCCCGAGACGTCTTGACAACGACGCGCATCGCCGCGGTACGGTCTGCACTGTAGAGGCGACCGCCCCCGCGGGTCGCCCCGGGCCGCAGAAGGAGGACCCCACGATGACCAACGGCGTCATGCGTGCGATGTCGGTCCGCTGTCGGCCCACCGCTCAGTGCATTCACTGCGCTGAGTGCACCCGGTGTCGATAGAGCGCCTGGCCACGACAACTGTGCGCGCGTCGCTGCGCGCATGCCCGGCGCTATGGGACGACCCCGGCGAGACTCACGCCGCGTCACCACCGGCACGACCGGCAAGTCCCCCTCATCGACGGCCGCGAACCGTCACTCCGCCTCATGCCGGCCCCGCCCGGACCCGGTCTTCCGGTCCACCCGGCATTCCAGACACTCTCGAACGCGGCGCCCCAGCGCCGTCGAGCCCGCCCGCAGGGACACTCACGAGGAAGAAGCACGATGCCCTACTTGTCCAACATCACCGAAACCGTCGGCGGAACCCCGCTGGTGCGCATCAATCGTCTCATCTCCGGCCCGGCCACGGTTCTGGCCAAGGTCGAGGCCTTCGAGCCGGCCGGCAGCGTCAAGGACCGCATCGCCCTGTCGATCGTGCGCGCGGCCGAGGCCTCCGGCGACCTCACGCTGGGCGGCACCATCATCGAGGCCACCAGCGGCAACACGGGCGTCGGCCTGGCCATGGTCGGCGCGGCCCTGGGCTACAAGGTCGTCATCACGATGCCCGAGACCATGTCGAAGGAGCGCCGCGCGATCATGCGCGCCTTCGGCGCAGAGCTGGTACTCACCACCGAGGGCGGCGTCGCCGGCGCCGTCAAGCGCGCCGAGGAGATCCAGGCGGCCACTCCCAACTCGATCCTGGCCTCCCAGTTCACCAATCCGGCCAACCCCGAGATCCACCGGGAGACCACGGCGCGGGAACTCCTGGAGCAGGCGGGCGATATCGATGTCTTCGTGGCCGGCATCGGCACCGGAGGCACCCTGACCGGCGTCGGCCAGATCCTGCGGAAGGAGCGGCCCCGCACCAAGATCTTCGGGGTGGAGCCCACGGAGTCGCCGTTGCTCGGCGAGGGACGCGCCGCTCCGCACAAGATCCAGGGACTGGGCCCGAACGTGGTCCCCGAGGTCCTCGACCAGGACATCTGGGACGAGCTGCTCCACGTCCCGTCGGACGACGCCATCGTCTACGCCCGCCGGGCCGCCGCCGAGGAGGGCCTCCTCGTGGGCATCTCCTCCGGCGCCGCCCTGGCCGCCGCGGACCTGCTCGCCCAGCGCCCCGAGTTCGCCGGCAAGACGATCGTCACCGTGCTGCCCGACACCGGCGAGCGCTACCTGTCGACTCCGCTGTACTCCGAGTACCTCAACTGAGTACCTCACCCGGGCCAGCCGGTTGAGCCCGTCGAAGCTCCGCACGTCGGCCTTCGCCGCTCTGAGGCGGGTCGTCCGATGGCGGCGCCCCTGGGAACAGGAGCGCCGCCGTCGGCGTTGCTCCACCGGAATCATCCGCGCCGCGGATAGCCACGGCAGCCACGGACGAGGAATCCGGCATCCGATCCTCGATCCCTGAGACCCCTGAATCCCGGCGGTGCCGCCCGACATCGGCCTCGCCACCGACCCGAATACCGAGGAGCACCATGCACGACCCGACCCGTTCACTGTGGAGGCTGGCCAGGGAGGACCTGGCCACGGCCCGCAGGCGCGACCCCGCCGCGCGCTCCAACTTCGAGGTGGCCGTGCTCTACCCCGGCGTGCACGCCCTGTGGGCGCACCGCGCGGCGCACAAGCTGTGGAACTCGGGCCACAAGTTCGCCGCACGGGCCCTGTCCCAGGCGGCGCGGGGCGTCACCGGTATCGAGATCCACCCGGCGGCGAGGATCGGCGACCGGTTCTTCATCGACCACGGCATGGGCGTCGTCATCGGGGAGACCGCGGAGGTCGGCGACGACGTCCTCATGTTCCACGGCGTCACCCTGGGCGGGGTCTCGATGAACCCCGGCAAGCGGCACCCCACCATCGGCAACAATGTGCAGATCGGTGCGGGCGCCAAGGTGCTCGGCCCAGTGACGGTGCAGGACAATGCCAAGATCGGGGCCAACGCGGTGCTGGTGAAGAACCTGCCGGCCGATCACGTCGGCGTGGGCGTCCCGGCGCGCGTGCGCGACCCGCGCACCGATCCCGAGCTCATGATGGATCCGACGATCTACATCTGACGCCGCATCCGACGGCGGTGGGAGGCGGGGAACGAGATCGCGCACTCGCCTCCGCCGTTGTGCATGAGTGCGGCCCGTGGGTCCGGGGCGGCGACCCGGACCCACGGGCCCTCGTCATCGAGACCGCCGCACCGGGTTCCCACTCCCGGCCGGACGAGCCTCCTTCGCCGGAACGCACCACCAGGGCTCCCTTGGACCCCAGCAGCGCTCGACGCGAATCCCTCACCGGGTTCCCCAACCCTCAGGACCCGCCCCGTCCGACGGCGACCACTATGTAACCCCACCACCCTGGAGATTCACCCCCACCCCACCTGGCAAAACCCTGACAGCACCCGCCCCGAACCGAACTCGAGCCGGAACCGAACCGATCTCGACGCGGAACCCGACCGAACTCGACGAAGGCCGCGAGAAGGAGACGAGCGTCAACAGGCCTGGCACGTCGGGCACCAGAAGAGCCGTCGCCCGGCCGCCTCCCGCTCTTTCACCGGGGTGCCGCACCTCAGGCAGGGCCGCCCGGTGCGGTGGTAGACGTACCAGCGCCCGGCCTCCTCGTCGCCGTCGGGCAGCGGATCGGGGACGTCATCGGGATCGACGGTGGTGATGAAGCCGGTGGCCACGCCGTACTCCATGAGCGGGACGAGGTCGTCCCATACGGCGCGCAGGCGCTCCTCGCCGAGCCGGTTGCCCGCGGGGAAAGGACTGATCCCGCAGCGCAGCAGCGTCTCGGCGCGGAAGATATTGCCCACTCCGGAGATGACCGACTGGTCCATGAGCAGTTCCCCGATCGCCTTCCGACGACGCCGCGCGCTCGCGATGAACTCGTCCGGGTCGGCGTCGGCGCGCAGCGGGTCGGGACCCAGGCGCCGGTGCACGGCGGCGACGCCCTCGGCGTCGAGAAGCTCGCAGGCCGCCGGTCCTGTCAGATCAGCCACGCCGTGCTCCCCGAGCAGACGCAGCCGCACGGCGCCACGGGGCTCGGGAGGGCTCCACCGCCCCGGCTCGGGCGCGGCCGGCGCATCAGCGGTTCCCGGGTCCGTCTCGTCACCGCCGTTCAGGCCCGTGAGCGCGGAGCCGCCCCCGTGCCGCAGCGCGTGCTCCCCGCGCTCGCCGACCCGTCTGCGCGGGGCGCCGATGGCGTGCGGAGCGGTGAAGGCGGAGTCGCCGTCGAAGGTCCACGAGCCGTACAGCCCCAGGTGGATGCGCAGCCAGGTGACGGCCTCGGCGCCCAGCGGCACGTCGGACCGGGGCCCGAAGGCCAGGAGAAGGTGCTTGCCGTGTGCCTCGGCGCCCAGGAGGACCTGACCGTCGAGCCGGGCGGCGCCGTCGGCGAAGCGCCCCTGCGGGGAGAGCGCCCGCAGGCGCCGACCGCCGTAGAGCTCGGCGAGAGCGCCCGCGAGTCGATGGATGGTGTGTCCTTCCGGCATGGGTCGGACGCTACCCGAGCCTCCGCGGATGCCGGAGCGGCGGCACCGCGGAGTCGGGATTCGAGGCGGCCTCGCCTCGGACCCGAGCCCCTGGCCGGAGCAGAATCGGGCCACGGCCGGAACGGAGCCGGGACGGAGGAGTCAGGACGGAGCCGGGGCCGGCCCCCTACCGCTGGGGTCAGACCCCCTCGTGATGGGTGCGCTCGTAATCGCGCACCTGGTCGATCCGTGCGCGGTGGCGAGCGTCGCCGGAGAAGGACTCGGCGATGAAGGCGTCGAGGATCGTCAGGGCCTCCTCGACGGAGTGCTGGCGCACACCGAAGCCGGCGACGTTGGCGTCATTGTGCTGACGAGCCAGGCGCGCGGTCTCGACGGACCACACGAGGGCGGCGCGCACGCCATCGACCTTGTTGGCGGCGATCTGCTCGCCGTTGCCGGAGCCGCCCAGGACGACGCCGAGGCTGCCGGGGTCCGCGATGACGCCCTCGGCGCAGGCGAAGCAGAACTCGGGGTAGTCGTCGCCGGGGTCGTACTCGTGACTGCCATGATCGACGACCTCGTGGCCGGCCCGTCTCCAGTGGTCCTTCAGATGGTTCTTGAGCTCGAATCCGGCGTGGTCGGTACCGATGTGAATACGCATGAGCGGATTGTGCCTCACGCGAGCGATTTTCGACTGCGCTCCGGCGATGCCGATGCGCGTACCCACGAGGAGCGCGAGGGCGACACGGCGGACCGACCCGGGAAGAAGCGCACCCTCCCGGTGGGGCGCATGGGACTTCTGAGACGTAACAGGACTCGTCCGGGCGGGGACGTGTCCGAATCTGCCGCAAAGGCGGTTCTTGTGCACCCGAAGACATGAACGATCCGCGTGATATCAACGATCCGCAGTGCGCCGCATGGTACAGAACGAGCCCTTTGTGGCAGATTTGGACAACCGGGCACCGTGACGGCCCCGTCGAGAGGACGGCGTGGGCTATGGCCGTCGCCTCGCTCCTGCCACCGGCCTGGATCGCCTTCGACGCGACGCTCACGAATATCGAGGATCTGCTCGCTCCCCTTGCGGTGAGACTCGTCGCGAACTGGCGCCCAGGACGGGTACCCCTATTCTGCGAGTGCTACGACGTCCTCCTTCTGGCAGTGGCTATCGACTCCATCGTCAGTGGGATTCACGTCGGATATGTTGTCGTCGCCTACCTGATCCTCGCCTCACCCATCCCCCTCGTACTGGATGTGTCCGAGGAGATGCACGGGGCGGAAGGGCCGTCATCATGGGCCTCACCGCGGTCTACGCGCCGATCCACGTCGGAGCGCATGACGGGCATTCCGCTTACGTCCGGCCCCTGGTGGCGATGGGCGCGGGGGCCAGTGCGGGACCCAGATCAGCCGGGTATCACGCGCCCGCTACGGCGCCAGGGCGACGGGCCTCGCGTGCTGCGTCGCAGGGGCCGTCGCGCTATCCGCGTCCGCCCTGCTCCTGCCCGGACGCGGCCCGGTCCTCGGTGCGACCGGGCTCGTGATCGCCCAGCCGTGCGCATGGGGGATCGTGAGCGTGCTGATCGGGGAGCAGTAGGTGCAGCCGCAGGGCGAGGAGTTCGTGAACGACACCGTCTGGTGCCGGGCCGGTGGGGCGCTCGGCGCAGTGGCGGGCAGCTGGCCGGCTCTGAGCCTCGATGCGGCATCGGCTCCCTCCGTCGCCCTCTGGCTGGGCGCCGCGGCGTACGCCCTGCTGGCGGTGTACCTCCGGGGCGGCGAGGAGGAACCGACGGACCCGCGCGACAGGCGGCGGCAGGAGTAAGCGGCGACGGTGGTGCGAGACGCGGGGAACGTGGTGCGAGACGACCAGGAGGAACCGGTGACGGCCGGATTGTGCCTCACGCGAACAGTCTCCGGCCGCGCATCGGCGGCGCCGATGCGCGGCCGTGGCCCACGTTAGCGTGACTCCATGACGACTCACTCCCCCGCTTCGGCGGCGCACGTCCCGGCCGAGAGCACCGAGGGCTCCGGGGCGCCCGCGAACCCAGCGGCCCCCGCGAACCCAGCGAGCCCATCGGATCCCGCGGGCTCGGCCGCCCTCCAGGGCACCGCCCCCGCACGCGGCGGCGTGCTCGAGGCCTCGGCCATCGACCCCGCCGTGCGGCCTCAGGACGACCTCTTCCGCCACGTCAACGGCACGTGGCTCGCCAACGCGCGGATCGCCGCCGACCGCCCGGGCATCAGCTCCTTCGTGGTCCTGCGCGACGCGGCGGAGGCCGCCTGCCGCGACATCCTCGACGACCTCGCCGCCCGGGCCGACGGAGGGACCGCGCCAGTCACGTCCTCAGCGAAGATCGCCTCCCTGTACGCCTCCTTCCTCGACGAGGAGCGCATCGAGGAGCTGGGGTCCGCGCCGCTGCGGGACGAACTCGCCCCCGTCCTGGAGGCGGACGACGAGGAGGCCCTGGCGCGGGCGCTGGGAGAGAGGATCACCGCCGGCTTCATGGGCCCGGTCGCCGTCGATGTCGACGTCGACCTCAACGACCCCGACCACTACACCACCTGGGTGGGGCAGTCCGGGCTCGGCCTTCCCGACGAGTCGTACTACCGTCAGGACGAGCGCGCCGAGGTCCGCGAGGCCTACACGGCGCACATCGCGCGCATGCTGGAGCTGGCGGGACTGCCGGAGCGGCTCGGTGCCGAGGCCGACGAGCTGGCCGCGAGAATCATGGCGTTGGAGACCGCCCTGGCCGCCGGGCACTGGGACCGTGTCGCCCGCCGCGACGTGGAGAGGATGAACAACCCGCGCACCTGGGCCGAGCTGACCGCCTCGGCCCCGGCCTTCCCGTGGGAGGCCTGGCGCTCCGGGATCAACCGGGCGGCCGCGGCCGCGGGCGCGGCCCCGACGACGCTGCTCGACCGCGCGATCGTCAAGCAGCCCGACTACCTGCCCCATGCCGCGCGGGTGTGGGAGGAGTCGGACCTGGAGGGCCTGCGCGCGTGGGCGGCGTGGCACGTGGTCCACGGCCGTGCGACCCTGCTGTCACGGGCCTTCGTGGAGGAGAACTTCGACTTCTACTCCCGCACCCTGCAGGGAGTCGACGAGCTCCGGGCGCGGTGGAAGCGCGCCGTCGGCCTGGTCGAGGGCGCCATGGGCGAGGCCCTGGGAGAGCTCTACGTGGAACGGCACTTCCCTCCCGCGCACAAGGAGCGGATGAAGGCGCTGGTGGAGCGCCTCATCGAGGCCTACCGGGAGTCGATCTCGTCCCTGGAGTGGATGAGCCCGGCCACCCGCGAGCGCGCTCTGGAGAAGCTGGCCATGTTCACGCCCAAGATCGGCTATCCGGACACCTGGCGCGACTACTCCGCGGTCGTCGTCACGCCCGGGGACGTCATCGCCTCGGTGCGCTCGGTCGAGGACGTCGACCTGGCCCGCGATCTGCGCAAGCTGTCCGAGCCCGTGGACCGGGGCGAGTGGCACATGACGCCGCAGACCGTCAACGCCTACTACAACCCGACGATGAACGAGATCGTCTTCCCCGCGGCGATCCTCCAGCCGCCCTTCTTCGACCCCGAGGCCGACGACGCCGTCAACTACGGCGGCATCGGCGCGGTCATCGGCCACGAGATCGGGCATGGCTTCGACGACCAGGGCTCGACCTTCGACGGCACCGGCAAGGTGTCCGACTGGTGGACCCCCGCCGACCGCGAGGCCTTCACGGCGCGCACCAGGGCGCTCATCGACCAGTACAGCGCCTATCGGCCGGCGCTGCTCGTAGCCCGGGCCGAGGCCGCGGGCGAGGACGTCTCCGCAGTCCCGCACGTCAACGGCGCGCTGACGATCGGCGAGAACATCGGGGATCTCGGGGGCCTGGGGATCGCGCTCAAGGCCTACCGGCTGGCGCTGGCCGAGGCGGGCATCGAGTCGGTCGAGGAGGCGCCGGTCATCGACGGCCTGAGCGCGCTGGAGCGCTTCTTCTGCTCCTGGGCGCGCATCTGGAGGGGCCGGAACCGCGACGACTACGCCGAGCTGCTGCTCACCATCGACCCGCACTCCCCGAACGAGTTCCGCTGCAACGGCATCGTGCGCAACATGGACGCCTTCTACGAGGCCTTCGGCGTGACCGGGGACGACGCCCTGTGGCTGGCGCCCGAGAAACGCATCACCATCTGGTGAATTTTAGGACCGAAGTCCCACATATCTGGGACTCCTGTGACTGATGTGACTAGTGATACGCATGTTGAGCCTGTGTTCGAGATGTTGTGGACTTGTGTCCTGCCCTCGAGTGAGAGAGAGTGAGACCCGGATCGGTGCAGCAGCACCGTGATGGCCAACAACCCAACCCGATCATCCCCTTGGAGGACTCATGCGTCTCGGACGCTCCGCTGCCGCCCTAGGTGCTGCCGCCGCCCTCGTCGTCGCCGGCTCCGCCGTCTCCACCCCCGCCTTCGCCGACGAGGAGGACGGCTTCACGGTCAACAACGACTACACGGGCGTCGCCGACCCGAGCGTGCCCTTCACCGTCTCCGGCACCGGCTGCGTCGCCCCCGACGGCCCCGACGGATCCGACAGCAGTTCCAAGCAGACCAGCCTCATGTGGGCCGTCGGCGAGGGCGGGCAGGGCGCCCAGGGCACCGGCACGGTCAACTCCGACGGCTCGTGGAGCGCGACGATCAACCTGGCCGCCGCCGGCGTGAAGGATCAGCAGAGGACCACCCTCTCCTTCGCCTGCCTCGACTACAACAACAACACCATCAAGTCCCTCGGGCTGTCCCTCCAGGCGGACTCCACGACGCTCGACGGCTCCTACACGCTGACCTCCGAGGCCGACGGCTCCCAGACCATCGCGGTCGAGGTCACCGGCTTCGCCCCCAACGAGGAGGCCACCTTCCGCCTCGTGCCGGAGAACGCCTACAACAGTGAGACGGGCCCGGTCGAGGGCGACTTCACCGTCCTGTCGACCTTCACCGCCGACGCCAAGGGCGCCGTGTCCCACCGCTTCACCGCCCCCGTCGACGTGCCCGACGGCAGGTACAAGGCCGGCGTCTTCGGCATCGCCTACGGCGAGCACGCCTGGTTCCAGAACGTCCTCGTCAAGAGCGGCAAGATGTACTACGTCGACGACGGCAGCGGGACCGGCCAGGCCGGAGGCGACGACAACGCCCAGCAGCCCGCGCCCGGCGTCGAGGACCCGGCGGCCCCGGCGGACCCCGGCACCGATGACCAGGCGGCTCCGGCCAAGAAGCCCGCTGCCGAGCCCAAGCCCGCCGAGACCAAGGCGGCCGCCTCGGCTCCCGCCAAGAAGGGCCTCGCCAACACCGGTGCCGACCTCGGCGTCGTCCTCGTCGCCGCCGGCTTCCTGGCCTCCGGCGCCGTCGTTCTCGCCTCGCGCCGCAAGGCATGAGTCCCGCGTAATGTGCGGGTGATGACGCACTCCGACACGCCCGCCCATCGCACAGCCCCCGCTCGGGTGCGTGCGGCCCTCGTCGCCGCACGCACCCGAGCGGGGGTCTTCCGTCGGCGACGCCCGCTCCTGGCCGCGACCGCCCTCGCCCTGATTCTGGTCCTGGCCCTCGCCGTCGGCGACGTCGGCCTCATGTCCGCCAGGCTCGGCCGCACCGAGGTCCGCATGCCGCATGCCATCGCGGACGCCACCTCGACAGGCGCTGCGAACGACGAGACGTGGCTCGTCGTCGGCACCGACTCGCGCGAGACCCTCCCCGCGGGCCCCGACCGGTACGGCACCGTGGAGGACACCGGGGGCGGCTCCCGCGCCGATGTCCTGGCCCTCGTGCGGCCCACCGCGGACGGACTCACCGTCCTCGCCCTGCCCCGGGACCTCACCATCGGCCCGACCTTCCTCACGAGTCAGAGACTCGCCACCTCCTACCTCGACGGCGCGCAGAACACCGTCGATCTGCTGTGCACCCAGCTCGGCATCGCCACGACGCACCTGGTCATTGTCGATATGGCCCAGTTCGCCGCCATTATCGACTCCATGGGCGGCCTCGACGTCGCGCTCGACGAGCCCGTCCGGGACGCCAACGCCGGTCTCGACATCCCCGAGGCCGGCCCCCGGACCCTGTCCGGCATCGACGCACTCGCCCTGGTCCGCTCCCGGCATCCCGAGGTCCACCGCGACGGCGCGTGGGTCGTGCTGTCCGACTCCGAGGGCGCGCAGCGACGCAGCCAGTACACCGGCGTCGTCATGAAGGCCCTCGTCGGCGCCATGCGCGACCGCGCTCGCAACCCCTTCGCGGCGCACCGGCTGGCCTGGACTCTCAGCGGCAACCTGGGGGTCGACGACGGCACCGGCCTGCTCGACCTCGCCACGCTGGGCGGCACCGCGGCCCGGGCCGGTGCCGACGCCGTCACGCTCGTCGATGTCCCCGCTCCCACGCAGGGCGACTCCTTCATAGCCCTGCCCACCGAGGAGACCCGCGCCGTGCTCGCCGAGCACGGCTACGAGCCCGGGAACTGCGCCCCGGCGGACTGAGCCGCGACACGCCGTCGCCCTGCTGCGCACCCGGCTCGACCGCCGCGCCCCGGCCGGCTGGGCCGCGACGGGCTGATGGGACGGGCTCATTTCATCCGACCGCGGCCCCGATGAGAGGATGGCCCGCAGTTCCGCACCGCCCCGGCCCACGACGGCCCGCCACCGGTGCGGCGTCAACCTCCCCGAACCGCAAGGAGCACCCATGCCCGGTCAGAACCTGACCCGCGACGAGGCGGCCGCCCGCGCCGGCCTCGTGACCGCCACGAGCTACGACGTCGCCCTCGACCTGTCCGGCGCCGCCGATCCGGCGCGCAAGACCTTCCGCTCGACGACGACCGCGCGCTTCTCGGCCGAGCCCGGAGCCGTCACGTTCATCGACCTGATCGCCCCGCGGGTGCGCTCCATCGTCCTGAACGGCCGCGAGCTCGACCCGGCCGAGACCTATATCGACTCCCGTATCGTGCTGGGCGACCTGGAGGCCGACAACGAGCTGACGGTCGTCGCCGACTGCGCCTACATGCACACCGGGGAGGGCCTGCACCGCTTCACCGACCCCGCCGACTCCGAGACCTACCTCTACACCCAGTTCGAGGTGCCCGACGCCCGCCGGGTCTTCGCCGTCTTCGAGCAGCCCGATCTCAAGGCCCCCTTCGCCTTCACGGTGACCGTGCCCGAGGGCTGGACGGTCCTGTCCAACTCCCCCACCCCCTCGCCGGCGGCCCGGGACGGCGCGCGCGTCTTCGCCTTCGCCCCCACCGAGCCGATCAGCTCCTACATCACCGCCATCGTCGCCGGTCCCTACCGGGGGGCCACCGGCGAGTACCGGGCCGCCGACGGACGCGTCGTCCCGCTGGGCGTCCACTGCCGCGCCTCGCTGTTCGATCACATGGACGCCGACGAGATCCTGGAGATGACCCGCGAGGGCTTCGCCTACTACGAGGACCTCTTCGGCACCCCCTACGCCTTCGCGAAGTACGACCAGATCTTCGTGCCCGAGTTCAACGCCGGCGCCATGGAGAACGCCGGGTGCGTGACCCACCGCGACGACTACATCTTCCGCTCCCGGCCCATCGAGGCCCGCGTGGAGCGCCGCGCCGTCACCATCCTCCACGAGCTCGCCCACATGTGGTTCGGCGACATGGTGACCATGAAGTGGTGGAACGACCTGTGGCTGAACGAGTCCTTCGCCGAGTACACCTCCACCCTCGCCGTCGCCGAGACCACCCGCTTCTCCGACGCCTGGACCACCTTCCAGACCATCGAGAAGGGCTGGGCCTACAACCAGGACCAGTTGAGCTCCACCCACCCGGTCGCCGCCGAGATCAACGACCTGCACGACGTCGAGGTCAACTTCGACGGCATCACCTACGCCAAGGGGGCCTCCGTGCTGGCGGCCCTCGTGGGCTACGTGGGCCGGGAGAGCTTCTTCGAGGGCATCAAGAACTACCTGGCCGCCCATGCCTACGGCAACGCCACGCTCACCGACCTGCTCGCCGAGCTGGAGAGGGTCTCGGGACGCGATCTGGGCGCGTGGACGCGGGTGTGGCTTCAGGAGGCGGGGGTCACCACCCTGCGCATGTCGCTCACCACCGACGATGACGGCGTCATCACCTCCGCCGAGGTCGTGCAGGAGATCCCGACGGGCTCCCCCGCCTCGCTGCGCCCGCACCGGGTGGCGATCGGCTCCTACACGCTGACCGGCCGAGGCGACCAGGCCGTCCTGACCCGCACCGGACGCATCGAGCTCGACGTGGACGGGGAGCGCACTCCGGTCCCCGGGCTGGTCGGCACGCGCCGCGCCGACGTCCTCGTCCTCAACGACGACGATCTCACCTACGCCAAGGTGCGCCTGGACGAGGACTCCCTGGCCGCCGGTCTGGAGCACGTGGGCGCCTTCGCCGAGTCCCTGCCGCGCTCCGTCGTCCTGGCCTCGGCCTGGGACATGGTGCGCGATGCCGAGCTGCCGTCCTCGCGCTACCTCGCCGCCGCCCTCGACGCGCTCGCCGTCGAGACGCACTCCTCGGTCATCCAGGGCCTCCTGGCGCGGATCACCACCTGCCTGTCCCTCTACCTGCCCCCGGACGACCGCCGAGCCGCCGCTCCCGGCTCCGCCGGTGCCCTGCTGGCCCTGGCCGGGAACGCCGAGCCCGGCAGCGACAAACAGCTCCAGCTGGTGCGCGCCGTCGCAGCCCACGCGGTCACGGACGAGCAGACCGGCGTCGTCGCCGCCTGGCTCGCCGGCTCGGACGTCCCCGAGGGTCTCGTCGTCGACCAGGACCTGCGCTGGGAGCTGCTCATCGGGCTCGTGGCCGCGGGCCGCGCGGGCGAGACCGAGATCGCCGCCGAGGAGGCCCGCGACCTGACGACGACGGGACGCGAGCGCGCCGCGCAGGCGCGGGCCGCCGTGCCGACCGCCGAGGCCAAGTCCGAGACCTGGCGCACGCTCGTGGAGGACGCCTCCATGCCCAACGAGACTCAGGTCAAGACCCTGCGCGGTTTCAACGACGTCGAGCGCGATCCCGGGCTGCTCGTCCCCTTCATCGAGGAGTACGTCCGCCAGGCGGACGCCATCTGGGACACGCGCACCTTCCACATGGCCGAGAACCTGCTCACCGCCCTGTGGTCCCCCGCGACGGTGGGGCTCGACGGCGCGGACCCGATCGGCGCCCTGGAGGGCTGGCTGGCCTCCCACGAGGATGCGCCGGCGGCCTTCCGCCGGATCATCTCGGAGAACCTCGACGACACCCGCCGGGTGGCCGGCGCCCAGGCCCGCGAGGCCGCCGCGGGCTGACGGGAGGGAGCGCCGGCCGGGCGCCCCAGCCGCCTCGGCCCTGCGCCGCCGGACGTCGCCGGCCCGCGCCATCGCAGGAGCCGACCGGGCTCCGGCCCCCTCGATCGGGGCCGGCGCCCGGCTCAGGCGGTCACGACGCCCCTGCGCCGTTGCATCCGCAGGCGCGTGCGCGCCGCCGTCGCCCGATCGGGCTCGTCCGCCGCCGCTGGCTCGAGGGCATCGAGGTCGGAGTCGTCGCGTCCGGGAGTCTTGAAGCCCATCAGGACGATGAGGAACCGGAACAGCAGGTAGTACACGACGCCGTACGCCAGGCCGATGGCGGCCAGAAGAATCGGGCCGGCCAGGTAGCCGCCCGAGAGCTCGGCGGACTTGCCGAGGTTGATGAGGTAGTCGATGCCCCCCGCGGAGAAGGCGAATCCGTCCTTGATGCCCAGGGCGTTGACCAGGGCCAGTGAGGTGCCGGTGAGGACCGCGTGAACCGCGTACAGGGGGAAGGCCACGTAGGCGAAGGCGTACTCCAGAGGCTCGGTGATGCCGGTGAGGAAGGCGGTCAGGGCGACGGAGATCATGAGGGCCCCGGTGGCCCTGCGCCTGGAGAGGCGGGCCGTGTGCCAGATGGCGAGGGCCGCGGCCGGCAGGGCGAACATCATGATCGGGAAGAACCCCGTCATGAAGGAACCGGTCCAGGCGTTGGTGCCGTCGACTCCGGAGAAGAAGCAGGTGAGGTCGCCGTGGAGGGTCTGCCCGTCGGCATCCGTGCACGTTCCGAGCTGGAACCACGGGATGGAGTTGAGCAGGTGATGCAGGCCGAAGGGGATGAGGAGGCGGTTGACGACGCCGAAGACGAAGGTCGCCAGGACCGCCGAGGCGCCGCCCTCAGCGCCCGCCCTCATGAGCCAGCCGCCGAGCTGGTCGTTGATGAGCCAGTTGAAGACCGGGTAGAGAGCGCCCATGACCAGCGCGACGCCGATCGCCGCCAGTGAGGTGACGATCAGCACGAAGCGGCGACCGCCGAAGAAGGCGAGCCAGTCGGGCAGTGCGACCCGATGGAACCGTTCCCACAGAACGGCGGACATGATCCCGATGACGATGCCGCCGAGCACGCCGTAGTCGATGGTGTTGTGCTCCGGCGTCGCGCCGCCCGTCCCCCAGTGGGGGGCCAGGGCGCCGAGGACGCCCTCGTACACGATGTAGCCGAACAGGCCGGCCATGCCCGTCGAGCCATCCGACCTCCTGGCGACCCCGACGGCGACCCCGACGGCGAAGATGAGGGGCAGGTGGGAGAAGACGGCGTTGCCGGAGGCGACGAGCACGTCGGCGACCGGTTGCATCCAGGGCACGTGCGAGGACAGACCCCCGCCGTGGGAGTCGGAGCCGAGCATGTCCGCCTGGCCCAGGCGCATGAGAAGGCCGGCGGCCGGCAGCGTCGCGATGGGGAGCATGAGCGAACGTCCGAGCCGCTGAGCGAGCGCGAAGGCGCCGCCCCTCTTCTTCTCGTCAGACACGGTTCTCCTCTCTCCGGTTCCGGGATGGTGGGCCACGTCGCCGCACCGGGAGCGCATCGCTCTTGAGGGAGACGACGAGACGCGCGCCCGCCGATGGGCTCGTCCGGACCAGCTCTCCCTGGCAAGTGAGACGCTGTGCAGACTGTAAAGCACATCACGCCCCGACGAATCGTATGACTCATATCAATAAGGTAAAGGCAACGGGGTGCGACATCGCCCCCGCGAGCCGGGCGCCGCCTCCCCGACCTCGTCGCCCGAAGGCCATAGCATTCTCCTCGTCATTCACCGAGCCCGGCTGCGGCCGGCCGACACAGGAGGACATCGCGCCATGCCCCAGTCCCAGACCGATCAGGCACAGAGCATCGTCAAGGCCCTCGGGGGATTCGACAACATCATCGAGATCGAACCCTGCATCACCCGCCTGCGGTGCGAGCTGGAGAACGCCTCGCTCGTCGACGAGGCCGGGCTCAAGGCCGCGGGCGCGCACGGCGTGCTCATGGTCGGCGCCGTCGCCCAGGTCGTCGTCGGGCCCAACGCCGACACGATCGCGGAGGAGATCGAGGACCTGCGATGAGCCTGGTCGTCCGGGCCCCGCTGGCGGGAAGGGTCGTCGCCATCGAGGACGTCCCCGACCCCGTCTTCTCGGGCGGACTCGTCGGCCCCGGACTGGCCATCGATCCCGACCGCGACGGCGGTGCCGTCACCGCCGTCGCGCCGATCTCCGGCACCCTGTCCAAGGTCCACCCGCACGCCTACGTCGTCGTGTCCCCGGAGGGGCGCGGCGTGCTCGTCCATCTCGGCCTCGATACGGTCCGGCTGAGCGGAGAGGGCTTCGCGGTCCACGCCGCCGAGGGCAGCGCGGTCGCCGTCGGCGACCCGGTGGTGACCTGGTCCCCCACGAGGATCGAGGCACGCGGATACGACCCGATCGTTCCGGTGGTCGCGCTGGAGGCCGAGAAGGAGGCGCTGACGACCGCACGCGCGGGCGAGGCACTCGCCAGCGGGGCCGCGGCCTGCACCTGGGCCTGAACGAGAATCGCCGGACCGATCTCGGTGCGGAACCGGACCGATCTCGGTGCGGAACCGGACCGATCTCGGTGCGGAACCGGACCGATCTCGGTGCGGAACCGGACCGATCTCGGCGAAAAGGGGCGGGGCGCCCCGGCTCAGCGGCGCCTCAGCGCTTCATCTCCTCGCGGACGGCGGCCAGCAGGCTGCTCAGCCTGACGTTGTCCGGCAGGTCCTCGACCAGGACGACGCTGCCCGAGCCGTCGGCGAGCGGGATCTTCCAGTTCGGGTACTCCTGATCGGTGCCCGGCTGGTTCTGGGTGCGCCGCTCGCCGACGCCATCGACGAGGGCCACGCCGACCAGCGCGGAGGGGGTGCGCATCACGTAGCGGTGCAGGGCCTCGACGATCTCCCGCTCCGAGGGGTCGTCGTCCAGCAGCCCGTGCTCGCGCAGCCGGGTGATCATCCGCTCGCGCTCCAGGCGGGCCTCGGCGCGAACCCGCTCGGCGGGCTCGGTGAGCAGCCCGAGCCGCTCGCGCAGGGCCACGTGCTCATCGGCGAGGTATCCGGCGGTGGGCGGCAGGTCGTGGGTGTTGACGGTGGACAGGGCCAGGCGCCGGTAGGCGGCGGGCTGCAGCGGCCAACCGTCGTGCTGCTTCTCGAACCACAGCACCGATGTGCCGAGCACGCCCCGGCTGGCGAGGTAGTCGCGCGCCCAGGGCTCGACGGTGCCCAGGTCCTCGCCGATGATGACGGCACCGGCGCGGTGGGCCTCCAGCAGGACCACGCCGACCATGGCCTCGTGGTCGTAGCGGACGTAGGCGCCCTGATCGGCCCGCATGCCCCGGGGGATCCACCACAGGCGGAACAGCCCGACGATGTGATCCATGCGCAGCGCGCCGGCGTGGCGCAGGACCGTGCGCACCATGTCGCGCAGGGGCGCGTAGGCCGTCTCCGCCAGGTGCACGGGGCTCCACGGGGGCTGGGACCAGTTCTGGCCGAGCTGGTTGTACATGTCCGGCGGGGCGCCGACCTCGATGCCCCGGGCGAAGGACTCCGGATCGCTCCACACGTCGGCTCCGTGCGGGTGCACGCCGACGGCCAGATCGTCCATGACTCCCAGGCTCATGCCGGAGGCCTTGGCCTCCGCCTGCGCACGGCCCAGCTGCTCATCGACGATCCACTGCATCCAGGCGTAGAAGTCGATGCGCTCGGTCAGGGTTCGGGCCTCGTTGGCGACGAAGGCGCTCGAGGCGTCCTTGAGGGTATGGGGCCAGTCCACCAGCGCGCCGTACTTCTCGGTCAGGGCGCACCACAGGGCGTAGCGCTCCAGCCCCTCGCCCTGCTCGGCGCGGAAGCGCTCGAAGTCGCGCTGACGCGCCCGGGAGCGCCCGGCGGCGAAGATGACCTCGAGGGCCTCTCTCTTGGCCTTCCAGACGGCATCACGGTCGATGGGCTCCGCGCTGAGATCGGTCGCCGAGACCTCCTCGAAGGCCCACTGGACCAGGGAGCGGCGCGGCCCGGACAGGCGAGCGACCTCCCCGATCGCCTCGGGACGGATGTAGATGGGGTTGACGAAGCGCCTGGTCACCGGCAGATAGGGCGACGGAGTCATGCGACCGGCCGGCTCCGCGGCGTGCAGCGGGTTGATGAGGAGGAAGTCGGCGCCCTCGTCCCCCAGGAAGCTGACCAGCTCGGTGAGGTCGTCCGCGTCCCCGATGCCCCATGAGCCGTGCGAGCGCACGGAGTACAGCTGCGCCATCGCTCCCCAGCCCCGCAGTCCCAGGGCCGCCGGCAGCTCCAGTCGTTCCGGGGTGACGGCCAGCGGCGCGGTCGCCGAGAACGCCTCGCGCGCCGGGGAGGCGTCGATCTCCGCGACCAGGGTGTGCCATCCCAGGGGGAGATCGGCCGGCAGGGCGAAGCACGCCCGGCCGATCAGGGCCCCGTCCACATCGTGCGGGAGCGTCCACTCATCGGTCTGGGACAGGTCCCACCTGCCGCCGCCCTCCAGCTCGACGCGCACCCGCACGGAGGCGCCGTCGGGCAGATGGACCGGCACGGAGCCCGAGGAGCCGGCCCGGGTGACGACGACGCGCGGCAACGTGAGCCGCCAGGGGGCGAGGTCGGCCTCCATCAGGGAGGCCTCGACCTCCTCGTCGGTGCCGGCATCGACGCCCAGCGCCGCCAGGACGGCGACGAGCGTGGCCCGGGACGGGGCGGCGAGGTTGCCGTGGTAGTCCCAGTACTCGGTGGAGACTCCGTGTGCTTCGGCGAGCCTCTTCAGGCGCTCGCCCGCGGGCTCGGATGCGGCGATGGACTCAGTCATGGCGTGGCTTCTCGTTGGTCGGTCGCGTGGGCGCGAGGGTGGTCCCTATGGGGATGGTGTGGTGAGCGACGGCTCGCCCGACCGTGCCAGCGCGACAATGCGACTGGACGATCGAGCGGCAGCCATCCGTTGCAGCAAGCGTTTCACACCTGGCGGCGCATTACTAGTCGCGACGCGCCTTTCCTACTCGCCTCCTCCTCGGCCGCCCGCCGTCCGCACCCACGGTCGAGCGGCGGACGGCGGGGCCACGAGCGCCGCGGTTCAGTCCAGGCCCGCGATCTCGCCCGCGAGGTCGTCCGCCGCCGGCCCGACGACGACCTGCACGACGCGGCCGGAGCGGACGACCCCGAAGGCGCCCGCGGCCCGCAGGGCCTCCTCATCGACCTTCTCCTGATCCACGACCTCGACGCGCAGACGCGTGATGCAGGGCTCGAGATCCGAGATGTTCTCGCGGCCCCCCAGGCCGGTGACGATCTGTTCAGCAGTGCTCATTCTGTGCTCCTCATGGCTCCTCGTGAGACTCGACCCGGTGGCGTCCGTGGGCGTTCGAGGGCGCCCACGGACGCCGCGCGACGGCTCGTCATCTCCGTGCTCGGTATCACTTTATCCTAGGTGGAACGCCTCCCGTCGGACAGGCCCTCCGCCGAGGGCCGATCGGGGTCTCGTCGAGGCGCCCCGGTGTCAATCGTCATTCATCCGACGGCGGAAACGCTCCATCCACCGCTCCTCCGGGGCACAATGGAGCGTGATACTCGCCTCCATCGCTGTTGAGGAGCACCGCATGGCCCCGTCCGACGCAACACCCACGTCGTCCCTGACCGGCATTGGCGTGAGCCCCGGGCTCATCGCCGGCCCCGTTGCCTGCATGGCACCGGGCATCACCGAGCCCGAGATCGCCACGCTCGACTCCGATCGAGACCCCGAGAAGGAGTGCGACCGCATCGCCGAAGCCGCTCAGAGGGTCAAGAAGAACCTCGAGCTCTCCGCGGCCGAGGCCAAGGGCGATGGACGCACTCTGCTGGAGACCACGGCCCAGATGGCCGCCGACCCGACTCTGACCACGTCGGCCCAGGCCAAGGTCCGCGAGCGCAAGCTCGTCCCCGAGCGCGCCGTGTGGGAGGCCGCCGACACCCTCGCCGGTATGCTCGAGTCCCTGGGCGGCTACATGGCCGAGCGCACCCGCGACGTGGCGGACGTGCGCGACCGCATCGTCGCCGTCCTCACCGACTCCCCCATGCCGGGCATCCCGCACCTGCCCGAGCCCTTCGTCCTCGTCGCCGAGGATCTCGCGCCCGCCGACACGGCCCTACTCGATCCCGAGAAGGTCGTCGCCTTCATCACCTCCGAGGGCGGCCCCACCTCGCACACCGCGATCCTGGCCCGCGCGCTCGGCATACCGGCGATCGTCGGCACCGGCACGGAGGTCATCGACCAGCTTCACGACGGCGACATCGTCCTCGTCGACGGCACCAAGGGCACCGTCACCCTCAACCCGACGGAGGAGGCCCTGCGCCGGGCCCGCGAGCTCGCCAGCCGGGTGCGCGTCTTCCACGGCGACGGCGCCACCAAGGACGGCCATGAGGTCCAGCTGCTGGCCAATGTCGGCGAGGCCGCGGGGGCCCGCAGCGCCGCGAAGGCGGGCGCCATGGGCGTGGGACTGTTCCGCACCGAGTTCTGCTTCCTCGACCAGCCCGAGGAGCCCACGATCGAGGCGCAGGTGGAGGCCTACCGCGGCGTGCTCGAGGCCTTCCCCGGCAAGAAGGTCGTCGTGCGCACCCTCGACGCCGGGGCCGACAAGCCGCTCCCCTTCCTCACCGACGCCACTGAGGCCAACCCGGCGCTCGGCGTGCGCGCCTACCGCACCGCGCGACGCGACCCCGAGGTCCTGGAGCACCAGCTCGAGGCCCTCGCCAAGGCCGAGGCCGCCACCGAGGCGAAGGTGTGGGTCATGGCCCCCATGATCTCCACCGCCGACGAGGCCAAGGCGTTCACCGACAAGGCGCGCTCCTACGGGCTCAGGACCGCGGGCATGATGATCGAGGTGCCGTCCGCCGCGCTCATGGCGGACAAGCTCTTCGAGCACGCCGACTTCGCCTCCATCGGCACCAACGACCTCACGCAGTACGTCATGGCGGCGGACCGGCTCCTGTCCTCCCTGGCGGATCTGTCGACCGGCTGGCAGCCCGCGGTCCTGCGTCTGATCAAGGCCGCCTGCGACGGCGCCTCCCCCCACGGCCGCCCGGTGGGCGTGTGCGGCGAGGCCGCCGCCGACCCGGCGCTCGCCGTCGTCCTGGTGGGTCTGGGCGTGGCGAGCCTGTCGATGACGGCCCGCGCCCTGCCCGACGTCGACGCCGTGCTCAAGTCCGTGGACCTCGCCGACTGCCAGCGCCTGGCCGAGCTGGCGATCAACGCCAGGACCGCTGACGACGCCCGGACCGCCGTGCGCGCCGAGCTGCCGATCCTGGAGGAACTCGGCCTGTGACGACGCCGTACCCGGTCCCCGTCGCCACCGAGGAGCCGTTGGGCTCAGTGACCCGGGTCCTGGCCCTGAGCGAGGAGGTCCACGACGGAGACGGGTGCGCGGCGGAGGACGCCTTCACGGGCGAGTCCCTGCCCCAGCTCTCCGGGCGCATCTACGGCGGTCAGGTAGTGGCGCAGGGGCTGCTCGCCGGGGCCGCCACTCTGGTGGACGACGGCGATGGCGAGCGCCTGCCCCACTCGGTGCACGCCTACTTCATGCGCGGGGGCAGGCCCGACATGCCGGTGCGCTTCGCCGTCGAGAGACTCCATGACGGCAGGTCCTTCTCGCAGCGGCGCACCACGGCCTCGCAGGGCGGGGTGCCGATCCTGACCATGATCTCCTCATTCCAGGAGACTCAGGGCGGCGCCGATGTTCAGATCGGGGCGCCCGAGGTGCCGCGCCCCGAGGAGCTGACGAGTGCGCTGGAGCTCTTCAGGACCGTCAACCACCCGGTGGCGAAGTTCCTCGGACGCACGGCGGCCTTCGACCTGCGACATGTCGAGGGCACTGTCTATCTGAGTCCCGACGAGGAGCGGAGCGGCGTCCAGCACCTGTGGGCGCGCTCGCGCGGGCGCGTCCCGGCCGGGGCCTCGCAGACGGTGCACAGGGCGCTGCTGACCTACATGTGCGACCAGGTGATGCTGGAGCCGGCGCTGCGCAGTCAGGGGCTCAGCTGGCGCAGCAAGGGGATGAGCCTGGCGACTCTCGACCACACCCAGTGGTTCCACCGGGACGTGGACGTGTGCGACTGGCTGCTCTTCGTCCAGGACTCGCCGAGCTCGCAGGGCGGGCGGGCGATGGTCCGGGCGGAGGTCTTCGACTCCTCCGGGCGGCTCGTGTCCACCATCGCCCAGGAGGGCATGATCAGAGTGCCCACGCGGACTGCTCGCGGCAGCGGCCGGTGGGAGATCCGCATGGCGGAGGAGGACGACGGCGGGGCTCCCGGCTGAGCTGTCCTCCGAGTCGTCGACGTCGTCATCGGTCTGAGCAGAGGGGAATGGGCGATGGTCGCGGATCCGTCGGTCGCGGCCCTCATCCACGCACTGACCGCCCGACTCCCCCCTTGAGGCGTTCTCGTCGGGTTCCTCTGCGGAGGGCGAGAATTGAGGTCACGGCGACGACGGCGCTACGAGCACGTCCGGGGACCGGTGCAGTGGAGAAGTGAGATCGAGGGTGGGAGCGGGTTCTCCTGATGGGGCACGAGGAGACGGGTGCACCCGCCCGGTGAGGCGCGTGGGACTTCTGAGACGTAACAGGATCGTTCGGGCGGAGCGTGTCCAAATCTGCCACAAAGGGATTGTTCTGCACCATGCACCGCACTGCAGATCGTTGGAATCAGGCGGATCTCCCATGCCTTCGAGTGCACAAGAACCGCCTTTGCGGCAGATTTGGACACTTTTGGAGATCAAGGCCGCCGCGGTCCGCGTCGACAAGGTGCCATCGAGTCGAGCTTTTCTGCGCGAGGGCTGCATTTCTGCATGAGTTGGACGACGCCGTCGTCGGACTCGTGCAGGAATGCCCGACTCGTCGGGGCACAGCTCCGCCGGACCGATCTCGATGCGGAACCGAACCGATCTCGGCGCGGGATCACCACACCCATGAAAAACATGAGGGATGCGCCGGGGAAAATCTTCGCGCCGCCCAGCAGGACAGCTGTCCTTGTTCGACCGACCCGAGCGACCACGGGAAGCAGCTCTAGGGCGAAGCAGCTCTAGGGCACCGCACGGCTGCGAGACATTGGAGTCTCATGGACGATGGAAGCACCCTGAACGGTTGCACCCGCCCTACGAGTGGCATAATAGTCTTGCGCGGTATCGCCCCGATGGCGCCGGCCTCGCCGTAGAATCGACCGGTCGATAACACACCCCTTACGTCGAGCTCCCCATCGACACTATTCCCCGAGGAACATCGTGAAAAAAACGATCAGCTTGATCAGCGTGTGCGTCCTGACGATCTCCCTTGTGAGCTGCAACGATGCAGCCAGCAGGAAGATCAACGCCCCAATCGACTCATCCGAGGCGAGCAGCAGCAATTATCAAAAAGTAGTGTCGAAATTCAATGATGCAGGGTTCACCGACGTCTCAACGAAAGAGATAGATGACCTGATCACCGGCTGGCTGACCGAGGACGGCGAGGTCGAGGAGGTGTCGATCGGCGGCGACACGTCGTTCTCCACCAGAGATACATTTTCAGCAGATACACCTGTGATCGTCAGCTATCACACCTTCCCGAAGAAGGAGAAGGAATCCTCGGAGCCGATACCGGCCGCATCCGAGCAGCCGCCCTCCCCCTCCACCCCGCTGAGCCCCGAACCCTCTCCGACTCCTGAGGCAACTCCGTCACCCACCACCGGCGACGAGACCATCACAGTCGACAACAACGAAGACTTCCGCGCACTGGTGCAGAGTCCGCAGCCGGACGACGCCACCGTCGAGCAGTTCACATCGGAATACAAGGGGCGTGCCGTCGAGTTCGACGGGAACATTGCGGACGTGGCTCGCCACAACGCCTATAACACACGTTTCGATTTTCTGGTCTACGCAGGTGACTACAGCACCACCTCGGTGCACGGACCAAGTTTCCAATTCGCGAATTGCAGTTACTTCAACCTCAATCTCACGGGCGACAACGTCCCGGACAGCGTGAGCGTAGGCCAGAATCTGCACATTATCGCCGAGGTCGTCGACTACAACAGCACCCAGCGGCTGCTCCATCTGAAGCCGATCACCACATCAGCACGGTGAGCCCCGCACAACTGGCCGGATGATCCTCAGTCGTACGTGCCGAACCTCGGCTACATCGCTCGTTTCCCCTCCGTCAGTGGCGGGCGCTCCCCGCTCGACCGACAACGCCGTCGTCGGGGCACAGCTCCGCCGGACCGATCTCGATGCGGAACCGAACCGATCTCGGCGCGGAACTGAACCGATCTCGAGATCAGTCGCGGGTCAATCGCGGGTCAGCTTGCGGTAGGTGACCCGGTGCGGGCGGGCCGCCTCGGCACCCAGGCGCTTGACCTTGTTCTCCTCGTAGGAGGCGAAGTTCCCCTCGAACCAGTACCAGCTGGCCGGATCGGCGTCAGTTCCCTCCCAGGCGAGGATGTGGGTGGCCACGCGGTCGAGGAACCAGCGGTCGTGGGTGATGACCACAGCGCAGCCGGGGAACTCCAGCAGGGCGTTCTCCAGCGACCCCAGAGTCTCGACGTCGAGGTCGTTGGTGGGCTCGTCCAGGAGGATGAGGTTGCCGCCCTGCTTGAGGGTCAGGGCCAGGTTGAGACGGTTGCGCTCACCGCCGGAGAGCACACCGGCTGGCTTCTGCTGGTCGGCGCCCTTGAACCCGAAGGAGGCGACGTAGGCGCGCGAGGGCATCTCCACGTTGCCGACCTGGATGTAGTCCAGTCCGTCGGAGACGACCTCCCACAGCGTCTTCTTGGGGTCTATGCCCGCGCGGGTCTGGTCGACGTAGGAGAGCTTGACGGTCTGGCCGATCGTGAGGTCCCCGCCGTCGAGCGGCTCCAGACCCACGATGGTCTTGAACAGGGTCGTCTTGCCGACGCCGTTGGGCCCGACGATGCCGACGATGCCGTTGCGCGGCAGGGTGAAGGACAGGTCGTCGATGAGGGTGCGCCCGTCGAAGCCCTTGTTGAGGTTGGTGGCCTCCAGGACCTGGTTGCCCAATCGGGGGCCCGGCGGGATCTGGATCTCCTCGAAGTCGAGCTTGCGCGTGCGCTCGGCCTCGGCGGCCATCTCCTCGTAGCGGGCCAGACGCGCCTTGGACTTGGCCTGGCGGCCCTTGGCCGACGAGCGCACCCACTCCAGCTCGTCCTTGAGGCGCTTGGCGAGCTTGGCGTCCTTCTTGCCCTGGACCTCCAGGCGCTTCTCCTTGGTCTCCAGGTAGGTGGAGTAGTTGCCCTCGTAGGGGTAGAGGTGACCGCGGTCGACCTCGGCGATCCACTGGGCGACGTGGTCGAGGAAGTAGCGGTCGTGAGTGACGGCGATGACGGCGCCCGCGTAGGTGGACAGGTGCTGCTCCAGCCACAGCACGGACTCGGCGTCGAGGTGGTTGGTGGGCTCGTCCAGGAGCAGCAGGTCGGGGGCCTCGAGGAGCAGCTTGCACAGGGCCACGCGGCGGCGCTCGCCACCGGACAGGTGCCCCACCTCGGCGTCCGGCGGGGGGCAGCGCAGGGCGTCCATGGCCTGCTCGAGCTGGGAGTCGAGGTCCCAGGCGTTCGCGGCGTCGATCTCGGTCTGGAGCGCGCCCATCTCCTCCATGAGGGCGTCGAAGTCGGCGTCCGGGTCGGCCATGGCGGCGGAGATCTCGTTGTAGCGGTCGAGTTTGGACTTGATCTCGGCAACGCCCTCCTCGACGTTGCCGAGCACCGTCTTGTCCTCGTTGAGCGGGGGCTCCTGGAGGAGGATGCCGACGCTGTAGCCGGGGCTCAGGCGGGCCTCGCCGTTGGAGGGCTGGTCGATGCCGGCCATGATCTTGAGGATGGAGGACTTGCCGGCGCCGTTGGGGCCGACCATGCCGATCTTGGCTCCGGGGAGGAAGGCCATGGTGACGTCGTCGAGGATGACCTTGTCGCCGTGCGCCTTGCGCGCCTTGATCATCTGGTAGATGTACTCAGCCACTGCTTCGCCGCGCCTTTCGTCGGTGTGTGAGCGGAGGTTCTGCGCGACGACGGACCCCGCGGCCCCGGCCGTGCGCACCGGGGCCAAGCCTAAGGGAGCGGACGGACGATGGCGACGGGCGATGGCGTGAGGCGGTGCACGCCGACGGCACGCCGGCAGTACGCCGGCTCCACCCGCTCATTCCGCCCGGAGCCCCGGGAGCTCTCCCTCGGGGAGGCGGACGCGTCCCTCGGGGAGGCGGACGCGTCGATGATCGACGGCGTCATGCCCGTATCGCACGGCGAAACGTACAGTTGCCCCATGTCCACGACGGTCTCGATGTCAAAAGCCCGTTCCACTCTTCCTCATCTCGTTGATCAGGCGCGGCATGACACTGTCTTCCTGACCAAGCGGGGACACACCGTCGGGGTTCTCCTCAGCCCCGACGCCTACGAGCGCATGTTGAAGGCCCTCGACGACGCCGATGATGTCGCGGTCCACGTCGATCCCGGCACCCGCTCGCGGTGAGCTCCCGACTCCTCGGCGATCCGCCGGATCGCATCCATTGCGGGCATGCCTGATGAGTCTCGTCGATCTCTTGCCCGGATGCGCATGTCGATCATACGCTTGGAGGGCCGCCACTGAGGTGGAGTGGGAGTAGACGCCGGAGTACCTGTCGTGGATGGGGCCCGGCGTTCGCGTTGTCCCGGCTTGGAGAACCGCTGGATCGAGCCTGATGTTCTCGATGAGGACGGGGCCCGATCCGGTGAGCGCCTCCCAGTACTCGGGGCGCCCCAGATGCCGGGCGCCGAACGCTCCGAGGACCTGATCCGGGACCCGCAGTCCGGGAACCCCGCTCCCGCGCGCGTGCTCCGATGAGAACTCGAGGCCGGCCCGTCAGGAGTCGGGTCGGACTGCCGAGGCGATGGAGTCGCGCCCTCCCCCGGAACCGACGACGGCACCCGCGGCCCCGCAGCCCCGTGCGGCACCGGGTCGGCGGTGGGCGATCAGCGTCCCTTGAGGCGCATGACGCCCCGCCTGCCCCGACTGTCATTCCGAAACGCTCGGCGTTCCTGTTCACGGGCGTGCCGAGCATCCGAGCGAGCGGCCAGCCGAGCGGACTCCCGCAGCATTCGCTGGTAGCGACCGAGCCGTTCGGGATCCAGGCGCCCCTCGGTGATCGCCTCTCGCACGGCGCAGCCCGGTTCGCTCCCGTGCTGGCAGTTCGCGTACCGGCATGCGGCCGCCGCGTCAATGATGTCGCTGAACACGTCGTCGATCGCCTCCCCGTCAACAGTGGCGGCCAGAGCCCGCACTCCCGGGGTGTCGATGAGGGAGATTCCCCGTCGGGCGAGAAGCTCGCGGCGCGTCGTCGTGTGACGCCCCTTGGAGTCGGAGGAGCGGACCTCCCCCGTCGCGTGGTCCACGCCGAGGATCGTGTTGAGCAGGGTCGACTTCCCGGCCCCCGACCGTCCGACGAGGACGGCGGTCGCCCCCTTCGGGAGCAGGGTCCGCAGGCGCTCGGTGGACGCCGGGTCCGCCGAGGTGACACCGACGGCGGCGTCGACCCAGGGCGCCATGCCCGTCAGGGCCTCCTCGACAACCTCGGGAGCGACCAGATCGGTCTTCGTGAGGACGAGCCACGCCTCGGCCCCGGCGGATCTCGACATCGCGGCGAACCTCTCCACACGCCCGACGGAGGGAGTCGGGTCCATGGGCTCGACGATGAGGACGACATCGATGTTCGCAGCGATGGGCTGCCCGACCGACCGCCCCGACGGCGACGGGCGCTCAAGATACGTTCGACGGGGGAGGACTGCCGCGATGACGCGTCCGGCGGCGAGGTCCTCGCCGGCCCCCATCGCCGCGACCTCGAGGTGGGCGCGCCAACGATCGCCCCAGCCGAACGTCTCCGCGTCACTCATCCTCATCCTCCTCCGTGGTACCGACTCGCCCTCAGATGACGTCGCGACGCAGTCCGGCCCGCACGCGCACGACGGCGTGGCGAGTGGCGAGCAGCCCTGCGAGGGCCCAGGCGAGGGCGACCCCGAGGTCGTGGCCGATCGCCGGCCGGATACCGCCCGTCGTGTCGATGACGCCGACGACGCCGCTCAGCGGCATGAGACTCGCCGCCGCCCTCAACCACTGCGGGCAATCGCTCAGCGGCACGATCACTCCTGCGAGGAGCGGGAGGACGGATGCGATCACCGTCGCCCCCAGATAGGGGTCGGGAAGATCCACCCCGACCCCGGCTCCGCCCACTCCCATGAGCAGCCCGCACACGACGACCACGGGAACGAGCGCAACCACCCGCCCCAGCATGGCGATGTCGTGGGCCGACGACAGGACGAAGACGGAACCGATCGCGGCGGCCCCGGTCGGAATCGCCAGGATCAGCGGCATGACGCCTGCGGACAGCCAGTACGCCGCGTCGACCCGCCTGCGGGTGTGGACCTCGTGAAAGACCCCGAGGTTCCGGTCCGCCGCCACGCTGGAGACGACTCCGCCGGAGACGGAGACGGCAACGGCCACGAGCGCCGCCGCGTACCCGGTGCGCACGAGGTTCGGAGAGGACAGGTCGTGCCCCATGAGGACGTCGAAGAGAACATCGAGCAGCGGAATGAGCAGGAGCGTCGTCAGCGTCGTGCCGAGGGAGGCGAAAGCGGTGGAGGACGCCCAGCCCACGCGCACGCCGGATGCCAACCGGTGAACGAACGAGACCATCAGATCACCTCGAGCGTCCCCGCTCGGGTCGCGCCCCTGAGTGCGCGAACCGCCAGGAACCCGGACAGGACGAGCCAGGCCAGAACGACGGAGCACCAGACCAGCGCGTCGACCGCACCGATCGGCTCGCCCAGGAGGAGATCAACGGGCAACCGCAGCGGGATCAGCCTGCTCACCAGTGCGAGCCAGGCCGGGGGGTCCACCGACGTGAACACGATGCCGGAGAGGATGAAGACCGGGACGAGGAGGAGACCCTCGTAGGAGATGGCGTTCGGGGTCAGGACGAACACCGCGGCGACGACGAAGCTGAGGACCACGCACCCGACGAGCAGCATGACCGCGCCGCCGAGCAGCCGGGGCACGAGTGACGCGCTTATCGGTGTGAAGTCCACTGACCAGGACAGCACCGCCCACGTCACCCAGGACAACGGCAACGCCGCCACCCCGAAAGAGGCCGCCGAGGCGACGAGCGCGGTGAGAGCCCGCAGGGCGCCGATGGGCGCGAGGATCAGGTGCACCAGCGTGCCCTTGTACCGTTCGAAGCCGACGATGCCGGCGGCGCAGGTCGCAGTCGTCCACATGCCGATGACCCCACCACGCACCCACCCCTCGGTCGGCGTGATCCCTCCCCACGCGCGCTGCGCGAGGAACTGGATCAGGGTCGTCGTCACCGTCGTCAGTATCATGAGCTGGATGAAGTAGGGCACGGAGACGAACTGACGGACATGGAACCAGCTCATCCGCAAGTGGCGCCTCATGCCCCGAGCCCGTCCACGAGCGCCAGATACGCCTCCTCGAGCGACGCCGGACGCGTCACCATGTCAACAGGCTCCGCCGCGCCCTCCTTCTCGAGCAGTTCCCCGAGAACCGCAAGACCTGCCGACGGGGCGGCCGCCGTCGTCCAGAGGACGGTCATCGCCCACTGCCCCGACAGCGGGCGCTGCACCACGACGCCGTCGTCGCCGATGCGATCCTGAAGGCGCTCCGAGAGCCCGGACAGTCGCGCGGGAAGGGTGAGGGTCGTCGTCATCTCGACGCCCGCGAACGCGGCGACGTCGCGCACGGACCCCCTGGTGACGATCCTCCCCGCGCCAATGACCGAGATGACGTCGGCGAGCTCCTCCACCTCCGGCATCGAGTGCGACGTCATGAGCACGCCGACGCCCTGCGACGCCATGTCCCTGACGAGGTCACGGACCTGCAGGGCGACGTCGGGGTCGAGTCCGGTCGTCGGCTCATCGAGGAGCAGAAGGCGCGGACGCCCCAGGAGCGCACGAGCGAGGTGGAGGCGCTGGAGCATCCCCCGGGAAAGAGCCCCCGCCTTGCGGTCTCCGACGTCGGTCAGGGTCACGCGCTCGAGCGCGTCCTCAACCGCCGCCCGGCGCCGCGATGCGTCGAGTCCCTGGAGGTCGGCGAAGAACAAGAGGTTCTCCCTCGCGGTCGCCCGGGGGTAGAAGCCGAGTTCGCCTCCGAGGACCAGCCCCAGACGGGCGCGTGCGCGCCGGGGCCGCCTCACCGCGTCCACGCCGTCGACGGCGATGTCCCCACTCGTGGGTGCGAGGAGAGTGGAGCACATGCGCACCGTCGTCGTCTTGCCCGCGCCGTTGGGACCCAGAAGTGCGTGAACCTGCCCAGGTTCGACGTCGAGGTTGACGCCGTCGACGGCGACGACCTTGTTCCTCCTCCCGAAGACCCGGCGCAGACCCGTGGCCGTAAGAACCACATTGCTCATCCGCACGGCACCACCAGTCCCCTGGTGGCGCCCAGGACGTCCGCTGCGATATCGTCAGCGATTCGCTCCGCCTCGGCCTTCATGATTTCGACGTTCTCCTGAAAGCCTTCAATCTGCGACACGCAATCTATCCGCATCCTCGAGGAGACTCCTCATCTCACAAGTCCTTCCGCCACACAGCAAGGAGCGGAGGCAGTCCAATGCTCTTCAAAACTCATCGCATCGCACCACAGTTCTCACCGGACAGTGGGCCTCGTGCGATTCCAGGCCATCATCATGACCCCGGACGTCGCCGTTTTATTGGACTCAACAATCTCAACGATCTTGATCGTCCTATTCATCACAAGCACTCCCCCTCAACCACTGGATCAACATCCTTCACTCAAAATACAGCAACCCCGATGCAGCACAACAGTAGTCGCCTGGAATATGAGACGAACACCGTTACAGTTGCAACCAATCAATCGATGCACGAACACCTATCGAGGACCGGTTCTCGTCATCACGCGAGAGCACCCCGGATATTCAGCCCGGGCATGGCCACGTCGATCTCGATCTTTTACGCCGTTTCCGGCTTCGGACCCGCCCTCAACGAGCGGCGGCGGCGATGAGGGAGTCCACGACCGGGAGATGCCCCTCCGCTCTCGCCCCGCCGACCATCGTCGTCCAGGCCGTCGCCGCAGAGGCTCGGAGATGACATTGAGCCCGCGAATCACCGCACTGGCCATAACTCCTCCTCACCCCTTCCCCGCGTGATACCACATCATCAAACCGATATCGCGCGCTCCGTGGAGCAGGGCAGTATGCGGCGTCGGGCCAGGAGGCGGACCACGCCGGCCACCGCCAGCCACAGGGCGCCCCCAAGCACCCAGGCCACGGGATGCCCCTCATCGGTTCGCATGGCGAGCAGGACCAGGGAGCCCATGTGGAAGCCCCCGTGCACGCCCACGGCCGCCCATGTCGAGCCCGACACCCGCGCCACCACCACCGCCGCGACGGCGAAGCCGAAGGGCATCGCCAGGTACAGGATGCGCTCCATCCAGTTCTCCTGCCCGCCGTTGGAGATGATGTGCAGCAGCGTGAAGGCGATGACCGAGATGGCACCGGCCCGGCGAGTGCCGCCCAGCGATCCGAAGAGCCAACCGCGCCACACGAGCTCCTCCGGGAACCCCTGGACCAGGAACGCCGAATTCACTCGAGCGAGGAGCAGGATCCCAATGACGGGCGGGGAGAGATCCGTGAGCCCGCTGGCGGCCGGCTCGATCCCGAGCATGTCCATGACCACCCCGATGACCGCCGCGATGGCCACGGCCACCACGACCATGGCCAGCATCCAGGCCAGGGCCCGCCGATCGACTCGCAGCCGCAGGTCGCTTAGGCTCCCCCCGTCCAGACGAGTCACCAGCAACCAGGTCAGGAACAGGACGAGCAGGGACGACGCGAGCGTCGCCGCGGTTCCCATCACAGCCCCCGCCGCGTCTTCCGGGCGGTTCTTGAGCAAACCGAGAAGCAGCAGGGGAACGAGCAGGAGGTCGCCCGCAGACATGACAAGCACTGCGAGCGCGACGCGCAGGGCCGTTCCCCCGCGGCCGGGCAGCCGGCGCCGGGGCGAGGAAGGATCTGTTGCGGTGTCAGGGGAAGGTGCTTCAGCCGGTGAGGTGCTCATGACTCCCGACGTTAGGAAGCGGTGCCCCGCGCCACAACACTCTCATCCACTGTTCAGGGATGAATACGGGCACCCCCTGACACATACCAGGGTCCCCCCTCATGGGCGAGGCGCGCAGGACCGACCGCCCGGATGAGGCGGCCGTCAGGCCCGCAACCGCCGGAGCCTCGACGTCGGCCGATCAGTCCCCGGCGCCCTCCTGCTGCCTGCGCCAGCGGATGCCGGCGTCGATGAAGCCGTCGATGTCGCCGTCGAAGACCGAGTCGGGGTTGCCGACCTCGAAGCTGGTCCGCAGGTCCTTGACCATCTGGTAGGGGTTGAGGACGTAGGAGCGCATCTGGTCGCCCCAGGACGCCTTGACGTCCCCGGCGAGCTCCTTCTTCCTGGCGTCCTCCTCCTGCTGCTTGAGCAGCAGCAGGCGCGACTGGAGGACGCGCATGGCGGCGGCGCGGTTCTGGATCTGGGACTTCTCGTCCTGCATGGAGACCACCAGGCCGGTGGGGATGTGGGTGATGCGCACGGCCGAGTCGGTCGTGTTGACGCTCTGCCCGCCGGGCCCCGAGGATCGGAAGACGTCGACGCGGATGTCCGTCTCCGGGACGTCGATGTGGTCGGTGGACTCGATGAGCGGGATGACCTCGACGGCCGCGAAGGAGGTCTGCCGGCGCCCCTGATTGTCGAAGGGGCTGATGCGCACCAGCCGGTGCGTGCCGCCCTCCACCGAGAGCGTCCCGTAGGCGTAGGGGGCGTGGACCTCGAAGGTGACGGACTTCAGGCCCGCCTCCTCGGCGTAGGAGGTGTTGAGGACCTTGACGGGGTAGTCATGGCGCTCGGCCCAGCGGGTGTACATGCGCAGGAGCATCTCGGCGAAGTCGGCCGCGTCCACCCCGCCGGCCCCGGACCGGATGGTGACGACGGCGTCGCGCTGGTCGTACTCGCCGCTCAGCAGCGTGCGAATCTCCAGGTCGGACAGGTCCTTGTCGATGGCGGCCAGGTCCGACTCGGCCTCGGCGAGCAGCTCATCGGCGTCCTCACCGCTCTCCTCCCCCGCCATCTCGACCATGGCCTCGAGGTCGTCGAGACGCCCCCCGAGCTCCTCGACGCGCCCCAGGTCGGCCTGGGCGTGCGACAGCGCCGAGGTGACCGCCTGGGCGGCGTCCGGATCGTCCCACAGGTCCGGGGCGGCGGCCCTCTCGGACAGGGAGGCGATGCGCGCCCGCAGCGCCTCGGGATCCGTCACCGCCGCGATGGAGGCGTAGGTGTGTCGGAGTCGTTCGATCTCGGCGGGGAAGTCGGTGGCCACGCCGCGAGTCTACGGCAGAGTCCCCGCGGCGGCCGGACCCCCGCGGCTCAGCCCAGCTCGAGGGCCTGGGCGCGCGCCAGCAGCGCCTCCAGGACCGCGCGCACCGCGCTGGTCGGCTCGGTGCGGGTGACGCGGTGGCGCACGACGAGCTGCCGGGTGCCCAGGCCGGGCGGGCTGGAGACGACGACGCCGTCGGGGACCGCGCCGGAGTGCACCGCCAGCTCGGGCAGGAGCGCGTAGCCCAGGCCCTGGCCCACCATCGCCAGGACGACGTCGTCGTCGTGGACCACGTGGCGGACGGTCAGGGGCGCGCCCAGCCGGCGCGAGAGACGGGCCAGCGCGAACGCGCCGGCGGACGAGGGATCCTGATCGATCCAGGTGGCGCTCGCCAGGTCGGCCAGCGTGCTCGGGACGGCCCGCCCGGGCGGGACGACCACCAGCCATGACTCGTCCAGCAGGGGGACGTCGTTCATGGCGCGCGGAGGCGCCGGCAGGGTGTGGGAATCGCGCTCGAGCAGGGCCAGGTCGAGCGCCCCCTGCCGCAGCCGCGCCAGGGCCGCGCGCTCCTCGACCTCCTCGATGATCACCTCGATGCCGGGCATCGACTCCTCCAGTGCGAGCAGCAGCGGCAAAAGGAGCGCCCGGATCGCCGTGGCGAAGGAGCCGATGCGGACGATGCCGGCGGGGACGTCGCCATCGACGAGCGCGAGCTCCCGCCGGGCCGTGGCCAGCTCGGACTCGATGCGCTCGGCGGTTTCGGCCAGGACCCGGCCGGACTCGGTCAGGACGGCGCCCGTGGGCGTGCGGTCGAGCACGCGCACGCCCGCCTCCTTCTCCAGCAGACGGACCTGCTGGCTGACCGCCGACGGGCTGAGGCGGAGCAGATCCGCGGCCGCCACAACGCCTCCGGCGCGATGCACGGCGAGGAGGACGGCGATGCGATGAGCGGAGATGTCCATGGGATCGACAGTACCGACCTCGGTTCAGATCATCTATATGGTCCATATGGAGATATGCGGCCGCTCTTCAACGGCCCGGTCGGATCGTGCTCTCGCCGCCGCCTCACGGCGCCGTCGAGACCCGCGCCGAGCCGGTGGCGGTGATGGTGAACCCCTGGGCCGGGATCACGCCCCACGGCAGGAAGGGCGGACGAGACCGGGCGGTGAGCGTGACGACGGCGGTGACGCCGTCGGGGCTGACCGCCTGACGCAGCTGCAGCGACTCCGGGCGCTCGGGCTGGGTCCCGAGATCGTCGAGCGCCGCCGCGCGCACGCCCGCGTCCGTGAGGCGCCCGGGCGCGCCGCCGGCCTCGACTCCCCCGAAGTAGCCGTCCTCGTCCATGCCGTCGACGGCGGCCGCGGCCGCCGAGTCGGCCAGCGAGGTCAGGGTCTTCAGGTCCAGGTGGACGGCGGTGGCGCTGGCCACCACCAGGACGAGCGCGGCCACCACCGCGATCGCCCCGACGCCCAGCAGCAGGACCTGCCCCTCCTCGTGCGCATCGCCGCGGCCCTCGTCACCGCGGCCCTCACGCGCCCCGCCGCGTCTCACCGACTGCATCCGTCGCCTTCCCCGCTCGTCGACTCGCCCATCGCACTGCTTGCCCACCGCACCGCCCTCGTGGGGCGCCGGCCCTCCCGCTGGAGGCCGCGGCCCGCGCCTCACCCGGGTCTCCCGGACTTCTCGGACCCGGCCCGGGTCACGGCGCGCTCGGCGTCGAGCACGACGACGCCGCGGCCCACGCCGGCCGCCCCCAGGACCGGCAGATCGACCCCGGCCTCGACGCGCACGACGCCCGCGGCGCACGCGTCGTCCGAGCACGTCAGGCTCAGGGCGCTCGCGGGATCGGCGTCGATGCGCTGGTCGGACAGGGCCAGGCCGACCGCGACGCGGGCATGCGTCAGGGCGCCGTCGCCCTCCTCCACCTCCAGGACGCGGCCGGCGGCGTCGGCGGCGGAGGCGACGGCGAAGGACGCCGCCTGGATCCTCGCGAGGGCCACGAGCAGGTAGAGGAGCGGAACGACCATCAGCAGCGTCCAGCCGACGAACTCCACGGGCGCGTTGCCGTCCTCGCCGCCGCTCATGGCTCCTCCCGGGCGCCGCTCGCCCGACGCACGAGCGCGGCCTCGTCGACGGCGTGGCCGGTCACCCGCAGCGCGCCCGAGGGTCCGAGCAGCCCCAGCACCGGCAGGGGCGCCGTCACCTCGGCCCGCACCACCGGGACGCCGTCGATCGCGGTCCGGGACACGACCACGTCCTCGACGTAGCCGTCCGCCAGCGCGGCATCGGCCAGCATGGACACGCGCGCCGCGGCCTCGGCCTCGCTGCCGCCGACAAGAGCGGCCCTGCGGGCGCCCTCACCGGCGGCGTCGGTCAGGATGTTGCGCACGTGCAGGCCCAGGGCGAGCTGGAGGAGCGCGACGGACACGGCGATCACGAGCACGCCCACCAGCGCGAAGTCCACGACGGCGGAGCCGGCCTCGGCGGCCCGCGGGTCGGGACGTCCGCGGGCCCCGCCGTCAGATGGCACCGGTGACCTTGGCGATCGCATCGTTGAACACCTGGGTCAGTGCCGGCCCGGCCACCGCCCACAGGGTGACGACCAGACCCGCGGTCATGAGGGTGACCAGCACCCAGCCGGGGACGTCCCCGCGCTCGTCGCGCAGGCGGGCGGCGGGGGCGGAGGAGGTGGGATGAATCATCTGACTGTCCTTTCAAGTTTCAAGGGCGGATCTGGTCGAAGGCGGATCTGGACGGGACGAGGACGACGGGTCGGGGCGGGCGGAGGGCGGGGAGGTCGGTCGGTGAGGGCGGGGCGTCGGCGGTCTCAGATCCCCAGGCGCAGGACGAACAGGCCGGGGAACAGGGCGAAGACGACGGTGATCGGCAGAACGAGGAAGACCACCGGCACCATCTGCGCGATCTCGCGCTTGCCGCCCTCCTCCATGAGGGCGCGTCGGGAGGCCTCCCGCACGTCGGCGGCCTGGGCGCGCATGACGTCGGTCAGCGGCGTGCCCCGTTCGAGGGCGACGGCGATGGCCTCCGACAGGCGCGTCACGTGCAGGGAGTCGACGCGGCTCTCCAGGCGGAGCAGGGCGGTGGTCAGGACCGCGCCGCTGCGCACGTCCGCCAGGGTCAGGGAGAGCTCGTCGACCAGGTCGCCGGTTCCGAGCCCGACGACGCGCTCGATGGCGGCGACGGGGCCCTGCCCGGCGCCGACGACGAGGGCGAGCAGCTCCACGACGTCGGGCAGCTGGGCCTCGATGCGCCTCCGACGTCGCTCGACCTCCTGGCTGAGCCGCCAGTCGCGGCAGGCCGCGCCGCCGACCAGGGCGACGAGAGCCGCGACGCCGAGCAGCGGCACGCTCACGTGACGCACCATCGAGACGAGCAGACCGGCCCCGATCGTGACGGCGAAGGCCGAGGCGGCCCACAGGAGCTGCTGGAGCCGGAACCCCTCGTAGCTCAGGGCGCTGCCCGCTCGCGGCAGCCGGCGCCGCACCGACTCCGCCGATGACCCCAGGCCCTCGAGCACACGGCCCGCCGAGCCGATCGCCGCCAGCAGCACGAGCGAGATCGTGCGCCCGTCGGCGTCCGGCGCGGTGGCGCTCAGCAGGCCCGAGGTCGCGGGCTGCTCGTGGGTGTAGGGGGCGAGCCGGTCGTCCAGGGTGAGGTGGCGGCGTCGTGACGCCGAGACGATGAGAAGCAGGCCGCACGCCGCCATGAGACCGGCGAGGGCGCCCAGGGAGACGTTCATCGCAGCACCCGCTCCTCCTCGGGCAGGCGCCCGAGCCGCAGCATGAGGCGGTAGGCCAGAACGCTGGCCACGGCCCCCACGGCCAGGATCAGCGCGCCCGTCGATGTCGCATAGGCCGCGGCCGCCTGGGGGCGGGTCGACAGGAGCGCCAGGACGAGCCAGGGCGCAGCCACGGCGACCCTGGCCCCGTTGACGGTCCAGGACTGACGGGCCTCGAGCTCGCCGCGAGTGCGCAGGTCCTCGCGCAGCATGTGCGACAGGGAGCGCAGCAGAACTCCCAGCTCGCTGCCGCCGACCTCGTGGGCCAGACGGAGAGCCTCCACGATCCGGTCGGCGACCGGATCGGCGAAGCGCGCCTTGAGCCGGTCCAGGCACACGGCGAAGCGCGCCGTGGCCGCGTAATCGACCGCGAAGGCGCGGAACTGCTCGCGCACCGCATCCGGACCGCGCTCGCCGAGGTTGCCCAGGGCCTCGGGCAGACTCATGCCGGCGCGCACCCCGGACACCAGGGTGTCGACGGCCTCGGGCCACACCTCCCGCAGACGGGTGCGCCGTGAGCGGGCCCGGCTGGAGACCGCGACGTAGGGCGCGACGGCGGCGATGGCCCCGAAGACGATGGCGATGGACCAGGCGCGGGAGACGCCGAGGAAGCCCAGAGCGGCCACGACCCCCAGGGCCGCGCTGCCCGCGACGAACACCGCCGGGCTGGTGCGCCCGACCCCGGCCTGGACCAGGAGGTCCGCGAGGCGGCGCTGCCGCTCGGAGCGCCACTGGGGAGGCTCGGTGGTCAGGGCGAGCCAGACGAGCACCATGCCGATCCCGCCCGCGAGTCCCGCGATCGCGCCCATCAGACCCGCTCCCCCGTGCGACGACCGCTGCCCTCGGGGGCGAGGAGCTCCGCCAGGCTGTGGCCGGCGCGGGCGTAGCGATCGGGCGACGGCGGAGCGCCGGGGCCGCGCACGAGCCCGCCCCCGGGTTCGCGATGGAAGACGTCGGCCAGCTCGACGACGCCGTTCTCGACCCGTCCGGACAGGGCGGCGACCTCGCGCACGCGCCGACGGCCCTTGGAGTCGAGGTCGAGATGGACGACGAGGTCCACGGCGCCGGCGACCGTGGGCACCACGAAGGCCGCCGACACGTTCTCCCCCGCCAGCAGCGGGAGCGTGCAGATCTTGACGACGGCCTCGCGCGCGGAGTTCGCGTGCAGGGTGCTCATGGCGGGCAGCCCGGAGTTCATGGCGATGAGAAGATCGAGCGCCTCGGCCTCGCGGACCTCGCCGATCAGGAGGCGGTCGGGACGCATGCGCAGAGCCTCCTTGACCAGACGGCGCAGACTGATCTCGCCGACCCCCTCGAGGTTGGCGGCCCGGGTCTGCATGGCGACGCAGTCGCGGTTGCGCAGGGAGAGCTCGAAGACCTCCTCGCAGGTGATCACGCGCTGACCCGCGGGGATGGCCCCGGCCAGCGCGCGGACCATGGTGGTCTTGCCGGCCTGGGTGGCGCCCGAGACGAGGATGTTGAGGCCCGCCTGGACGGAGGCGTCCAGGAAGGCGGCGACCCGCGGCGTCAGGGAGCCCAGGCGCACGAGGTCGGCCGTGCGCCAGGCCCGCGAGGAGTGCTTGCGGATGTTGACGGCCCAGTGCCGGGCGGTGATGGGCGGGATGACGACGTGGAGGCGCTCGCCGTCGGGCATCTGGGCGTCCACGAAGGGACTGGACAGGTCGAGGCGGCGCCCCGAGACCCGCAGCATGCGCTCGACGAGCACGCGCAGGTCCTCGTCCTCCAGAATCGTCGTCGTCAGCTCCGGCCTGCCGGAGCGCGCCACGAAGACCCGCCCGGGCGCATTGCACCAGACCTCCTCGATCGAGTCGTCGTCGAGGTAGCGCTGCAGGGGGCCGAGCCCCGCCAGGGCATCGACCGCCCGCGCCCGGGCGTCGTCGGGATCGCGCAGGGGCGGGACGAGCCCGGCGTCGGCGCGGGTCACGTAGTCGGCGGAGGCCTCGGCGACGAGGGCCTCCAGCGCCGCGGTCTCGGTGAGCGGGTCCACGCCCCGCAGGCGGACGAGCTCGCGGATCTCGTCGTGCAGCAGCGCCGCTGCATCCATGGTCGGGCCTCGCTGTGGGTCAGGGGTGGGCAGGGATGGTCGGCCCAGGCGACCGCTGCGCGATCAGATGCGATCAGGGTCGACCGGGGCGGCGGTACCGCGGACGGGCGGGCGGCTCCGCGATTCGGAGCCTAGAGCACGTTCTCCCCTCCGCGCCAGCCCCCGGCGGCGCCCTGTGGATAACACGGGGACCTCGACCCGTCGCAATAGGGCGCGGCAGTACCCCGATAACCCGCTACTCGCCTACGGTTGAGCCATGTCGCAGCCGCCCACCGGACCGTCCGACCCCGCCGCACCGCCGAGCGCGGAGGACGCGCCTACCGCCGCGCCCGCCGCTGCGCCGTCCTCAGCGCCCGCCCCGGCCTCCTCCGCGGCGCCCCGCCGCAAGCGCTCCCCGCTGGCGCTGGCCGCCCTGGCCGGCGTCGCCGTGCCCGGACTCGACCCGGCGCGCCTGGCCCTGCCCCAGGAGGAGTCCGCCTCCCTCCATGTCGTCGGCGTGATCGACACCAGGGGCCGTCACTGGGAGGTCCTCGAGGCCCACGACGACACCACCGGCGCGGGCCTCGACGCCGAGGCCGAGGTGCTGCGGCGCATCGGGCGGATCGTCGACGACGGCCGTCTGAGCTTCAACGTGCCGCGCGTGGCCGGGACGGTGCGCAGCGAGGAGGCCCACATCCAGGTCCGCACCCATCTGGAGGGTCGGCCGGTGGACGTCTCCGCCCTGCACCCGGGCCCCGGTCTGTCCGCCGGCGTGGGCAGGGCCCTGGGCGAGCTCCACGAGCTGCCGACCTCCGTCATCTCCGAGGCGGGCATGCCGGTCTACGACTCCCAGGAGGTCCGCGACCGCTGGCTGAGCCTCATGGACGACGCCGCCGGGACCGGGAGGGTGCCCCCGGCGCTGCTGTCCCGGTGGGAGTCCGCACTGGAGGATCCCACGCTGTGGAGGTTCCGACCGGTGGTTGTGCACGGGGACCTCGATGCGGAGAACGTCCTGACGGCGGGCGGCGCGGTCGTCGCCATGCGCGGGCTCGGCCAGGCCCACGTCGGGGACCCCGCGGAGGACATGGCCTGGATCTACGCCTCCGTCCCGGTCGACTGCCTGGACTCCATCGAGGGCGCCTACGACCTGGCGCGCACCGAGGGCGTCGACAAGCACCTGCGGGATCGCGCCGAGCTGGTCAGCGAACTGAGCCTGGCGCGGTGGCTCCTGCACGGGGTGCGCGCCGGCCGGGACGGGATCGTCGAGGACGCCGTGACCATGCTCGCCGACCTGGCCGACCAGGTCGGCGACGAGCCGCTCGTCGAGCCGCGCGAGCCCCGCCTGGCCCCGGTGCCGGGCGAGCGGGTGCCCGCCGGGCCGGAGGCGATCACCCACGAGGTCGCCATGGTCGCGCTCGACGACGACATCGACGCCGCCGACTCCGACGACGAGGAGGCCGACGACGCCCGCGCCGAGCGGGGCACGGCGCGGGTCACGCCGCTGCGCCCGGTTCACGGCCCGGCGCCCTCGCCCGACGGGGCATGAGGACAGAACGGCGAAGAGGTTGCTGCCGTCGGCCCCGGCGCCCTCGCCCGACGGGGCAGGGCGGGCCGGGCCGGGCGAGCAGATCGACGGAGCCCGAGCGGGCCGACCCGGCCGATCGACACGGCCCGGCGACCTCACCCGGCCGGCCCCGCCGACCCGCGAGGGACGTCAGCCGACGACGATCGGGCAGCACACCTGCGTGCGCCACGTGGTGGCATCGGGGTTGTGGATCGGACCCACGAGGTAGCGCTCGAACATCTGACCGCAGGGCGTGAGCCCGCGCTCGCCGACCTCCCGCAGGAGCGCCGTGTAGGTCTCCGAGAGACTCTCGTACGAGCCCGCGTGCTCGGCCATGGCGACCGTGCGCTCCTCCACGGCGCGGCAGGTCAGCGGAGGGACGACCTCGACCGGGGAGGCGACGACCTCCCAGACCTCGATATCGACGTCGCGCTCGACGTACCCGTCCTCGTAGAAGGTGGCGCCGCACGGCTCTCCGCTCAGGGCCGTACCGGTGGAGGCCAGGACCTCGTGGAGCTGGGCCTCGAACTCCTCGAACAGGGCGGCCTCGTCGGCGTAGGTGGGAATGGTCTCGCGCCGGGCGACGATCGTGTGCGCCGGGATCGTGAGGATCGTGGCGGATGCGGTTGACGCTGTCATGACTGGTTCCTCTTCTTCCTCTCGGTGACGGAGCAGGGCGAGCGTCAGCTCGCGCCGCTGCCCGAGCGCCTCGGCCTCGGCCTCAAGGCGGTCGAGATGCCGTTCCAGCGCGGGCCTCCAGAGGCTCTCGTCGTCGGCGAGAAGGGCGGGCAGGACCCGGGCTATGTCGTCCAGGCCCAGGCCCGCGTCCCGCAGACGACGCAGCATCATGGCGGGACCGAGCTCGACGTCCGAGTAGTACCGGTAGCCGCTCCACGGATCGACCTCGCCGGGGCGCAGGAGGCCCAGGCTGTCGTAGTGCCGCAGCATCCTGGCGCTCAGGCGCGTCATACGGGAGAACTGGCCGATGGTCCAGCACGGTCGGACGGGTGTCTCGGGCATGCATTCACCTTCCGGGTTGTCACAGTGGCAAGGTCAACCGGCTCGTCGTGTCCGGGGACGACGGGGGCGGCGCCCGAGTGCCCCTGGCATCCATTGTCGGCCTCCGCGGGACCGTGCGGGGTCTCCCCGGAGCGATCGAGCCCGGTCCGTCCCCGCGCGATCGGTGTCGGGCCGGGCCGTCCAGTGCCGCGACGCTGCGAGAGCCCCGCGCGCGGTCGTACTCATCGCCACGCGGTCGTATCCAGATCCACGCGGTCGTACCCGAGCGCGCACGGTCGTGCCTTAAAGCCTCCCCAAGGTACGACCCGGCGCAGGAGGGTACGACTGCGCGAGCCCACGTACGACCGCGCGAGCTCCGGATGACGGCGAGCCCGACTCCGACGAGAAACCAGGAGAACGCCCGGCGTACGACCGAGCCGCGCCCGGGAGCACCGGGCCAAGCGAGCGCGATGCATCACCTGGCCTTCCAGGACCGCGCCGCGCCCGGGAGTACCGGGCCACCGCCCGCCGATGCGCCCCCGGCCTCGCCCGGGAGCGCGGAGAGCCGTCACCTCTCGCTCACGTCTCCGTCCGCAGGGCGGCCTCGATCTCGGCCAGGGGCAGCAGGTCCTCGGCGGTGAGCTCGTCGACCCGCCCGCCGGGGCTGTTCACGTAGACGTAGGCTGCGCGCACGGCGCCGGTCGCCACGCCCCGGGAGGCGGCCAGGGCGTGGACGTAGGTGCTGAGCTGGTCGACGGGCACCCGTCGACCTCCCGTCTTCCAGTCGATGATGAGCCAGGTGCCGTCGCGCCCCCGGAAGACGGCGTCGAGGCGGCAGCGCAGGGCGACGGGCTCCAGCGCCAGTTCGAGCTCGACCTCGGTGCCGTCGAGCGCATAGCCGTCCAACAGGGGCAGGTTCTCGGCGACCTGGAGCCACCGGTCGAGTTGCTCGCGATCTCCGGGCGTCAGCGAGGTGGGCACGCCCGCCTGCTCCAGGGTCAGCAGCTGACCCTGCCCGCTCAGACGCAGGGCCACGGCCTCGTGGAAGACGGTGCCCAGCCGCCCCGCCGGGCGCGGTTCCGGGGGCAGGGGGCGACGCAGGTCCAGGGCGAAGCGGTCCCCGTCCGCGCGCAGGTCGTCGAGCCTGGTGGCGGGCAGGTGCGGGGGCATCCGGACGGCCGGGGACTCCCCGCGACTGCGGGTCCGCTCCGCCAGGAGCAGGGCCGCCTCCTCGCGCCAACGACGCACGACGGGATCCCCCCGAGGTTCGGACGCCGCGTCGCCGCCCTCCGCCGAGGAGACATCGAGGGGCGTGACCGGGACCGTGGCGGAGGGCGCGAGGAACGCGGTGACGGCGTCCGCCGCCCGCCTACGGGCCAGGGCGACGTCGTCGTCCGCGGCCGGCTCGGGCCACTGGGCCGTCATCGAGCGGTCCGCCAGCCGGTTGACGGCGTCGGGGGCCGGCTCGGTGAAGCCCTCCCCCCGGGGCTCGACCAGCTCGCGGCGCCGCAGCTCGGCCAGGAAGCGCGACATGGGACGGCTCCTGCCGGCCCCGCCGGCGAAGTGGCTGGAGGCGAGGAGGACGTCGTGGCGGGCCCGCGTGATCGCCACGTAGGCGAGACGGCGCTCCTCGGCCAGGCCGTGCCGCCCCAGGGCGAGCCGGTAGGAGTCGAGCAGGTCCTTCACCTCGTCCTTGTCGACGTCCGGCGGCTCCAGCGCGCCGAGCTCGAAGGGCGGGAGCGTGCCGGCATCGGCGCGCAGGGGGTGGGGGAACTCGTCGAGCCTCGTCATCCACGCCCAGTCCCTGACGCTGAGGTCGTCCGCCGGAGACGTCGAGTAGCTCGGGAGGACGCCCTCGACCATGCCGATGACGGCGACGTGGTCCCACTCCAGGCCCTTGGCGGCGTGGACGGTGAGGATCTGGACGGCACCGGGCTCCGGCTCGACCTCGGGCGCCTCAAGACCGCGCTCGTGCTCGGCGGCGTCGTCGAGCCAGGCGAGGAAGTCGGCGACGTCCGGGGCCTCCGTGTCCGCGGCGTAGCGCTCGGCGGTGGCCCGGAGGGCGTCGAGGGCGCGGCGCCCCATGCGGTCGCCGACCCGTGCCGTCAGCTCGACATCGAGTCCGAGGGCCTGCTCGGCGGCCATGACGACCTCCGCCGGCGGCAGCGCCAGGACGGCGCGGACCCGGCGCACGGCCCGGGCGACGCGGTCGGCGGCGCGCGCGCCCGCCGCGGTCAGGCCCGGGACGCCGACGTCATCGACGCCGACTCCGCTCCCGGTAGCGGCGTCGGCGCGCCGTGCGATCGCCTCGATCGCCTCGGCGAGCAGCGGCGCGCCCCTCTCCCCGTCCGGCGCGTCGGCGGTGCGCGCACCGTCCGGGCCACCGACGGGGGACGGCCCCCGCGCGATCGCCCCGGCGTAGTCGCTCAGCGCCCGCAGGTCGGTGGCGCCGATGCGGGCGGCGGTGAGCAGCCTCATGAGCCGGTCCCCGCGCTCCGGATCGGCGGCCACGGTGATGAGGGCGCGCACGTCGGCGACCTCGGGCACCGAGAGCATTCCGCCCAGCCCGACGACCTCGTAGGGGATGCCGCGCGCCTCCAGCGCCTCGGCGACGACCGGGAAGGCCGAGCGGACGCGACCGAGCACCGCGAGCTCGGCCGTGGCGCTCCAGCGCTCCGCCATGAAGTCGGCGACGGCCTCGGCCTCCGCGAGCGGGTCGCCGACGCGCAGTCCCAGGACGTGCCCGTCGGCGAGTCCGGCCGACGCGGGTCGGGCGCGCAGCTCCTCCACGGGAACGTGCTCGACCTCGGCGTCCCCCGCCCGCGGAACGTGGCGGCGCAGCGGCTCCGAGACGGCGTTGGCGGCCGCGAGGACGGCCCGGTCGCTGCGCCAGGCGGTCGACAGGGGCAGGACGGGCGCGCCCGCGGGGTCGTCCGCCGCGACCGCCCCCGAGCGCACGGCGGCCGCGCCGTCGGGGTTGAAGCGGCGGTGGAAGTCGTCGAGGGCGTCGGCGCTGGCGCCGCGCCACCCGTAGATCGCCTGGTTCGGGTCGCCGACGGCCGTGACCCCGCTGTCCGCGAAGAGGGCGGACAGGAGGCGCGCCTGGGCGACTGAGGTGTCCTGGAACTCATCGAGGAGAACGGCCGGGTACCGGGCGCGCACCTGTTCGACGACCTCGGGGACGCGCTCGGCGATGCGGCAGGCGAGCGCGATCTGGTCCCCGAAGGACAGCAGGCCGCGGCGGTGCCTGTGCTCGCGGTAGTCGGCGACGACCTGGAGCATGCCCAGCCGCTGACGAGAGGCGGTCGACGCCCTGCCGACGAGGCTCTTGAGCCCGCGCACCGAGGAGAGTCCCTCGAACAGGTCCGAGAGGTCCTCAAGGCCGGAGGCGGCCTCCTCGACGTCGAGGAGGTTCTCGGACAGCGCGGAGTCGAGAGCGAGGACGGCCCTGACCGCGGTGGAGAGCCTGTCGACCGGCAGGGGCTCGGTTCGGGCCTCGAGCAGGTCGGCGACGATCCGCCACGCCCTGGCCTCGGTGATGAGGGCGGAGTCGGGGTCGACGCCCACGCGCAGGCCATGGTCACGCACGAGGGAGCCCGCGAAGGCGTTGTAGGTGGCGACGGTGGGCTCGGGGGCCTCCTGCGGGTCGGGGACGAGGCCGGAGGCCGCGAGTCGGCCGAGCCGGGCGGAGACGCGCTGCGCCAGCTCGGCGGTGGCCCTGCGGGTGAAGGTCAGGCCGAGGACCTGGTCGGCGGCGACCTCGCCCCGGGCGACGAGGTGGACGACGCGCTGGCTCATGGTGGCGGTCTTGCCGCTGCCGGCGCCCGCGACGACGAGGAGGGGGCGGAGCGGGTGCGCGATGACGCGGGCCTGCTCGGGCGTCGGCGGAGGCAGGCCGAGGGCCTCGGCGAGCCCGTCGGGCGTCGGCGCGCTCATGATGCGGTCCTCCTCCCCTCGGGGACGGCCGGGCAGGAGTCCCTGACGATGCAGCGGGCGCAGTGCGCCCCGGTCCGGGCGGTCAGCCGGGCGCCGCGGGCGTCGGCCGCCGCGGAGGCGACGAGCTCCCGCGCCCAGTCCCGACCGGTCCGCGGGTCGGGGCTGTCGGCGAGCGCGGCGCCCTTGGGGGCCAGGATGGTCAGTCCGTCCCTGAGCGGCGGTGCTCCGAGGAGGACGAGCGCCCCACCGGCGACGACGTACCCCTTGGTCTCCAGGGCGAGACGGTAGGCGGCCAGCTGCGGGTTGCGGGCGGCGTCCTCGTCCTTCGGCCTCCTCGCACCGGTCTTGAGGTCGATGAGGCGAACGCGCTCGCCGCGCCCGTCGGGCAGGGGGTCGTCGGGCCGATCCTGCTCGCCGGTGGACGACGGCGCGCCGTCGACGTACTCGATGCGGTCGATCCGACCGCGCAGCCGCACCGCGACGCTCCCGCGAGCGCCGGCGGTATCACCGGCGCCAGCGGCATCACCGGCGCCGGCTGGGACGGGCAGATCGAGCCGGACATCGACGCGCCTCTCGACGTCGACGCGCCCGGACACGCCCGACAGATAGGAGTCGAGCCGGTCGATGAGCTGCCTCGCGTGGTCGGCGGCGAGATCGCCGAGCCAGGTGTCGGGGTAGGCGAGGTCGGGCAGACGCTCCTCGAAGCGGGCCCTGAGCGCCTCGCCGCGCAGTCCCTCGCGCTGGGCCTGCTCGGCGACGTCGTGGACGAGCAGGCCCAGGGTCTGCGGGGTCGACGGGCCGGTGCCCCCGCCCTGGCGGAGCAGGAACCAGCGCAGCGGGCAGGCGGCGATGGCCTCGACGTCGGAGGGGCTGATGCGCACGGCGTCGTCCCGCCCGACGAGCGGGGCCGTCGAGGTCGGTGCGGCGATGCCGGCCCAGTCCTCCGGCAGCGCGCCGGCCACGCCGGGGCCGGGACCGTCGCGGCCCAGCTCGGCCAGGAGCGCCGCCGCGGAGCGCGCGCGCTCCCGCTCAGCGGGCGAGGCACCGGGGAGCAGGCCGGAGACGGCGGCGCGCCGCAGCTCTCCGACCAGCCCCCGCAGGGTGAGGTCGCCGGTGTCCGGGGCGATGACCGGGTCGCCGTCCGCGTCCTGAACGGGCACGCGGGCGGCGCGGGCCACCTCGACGAGGAACGCGGAGGGCGCGTTGTCGGCGTCGGCGACGGCGGTGACCAGGAGACGCCGTCTCGCACGGGTCAGCGCCGCCAGGAGCATGCGGCGCTCGTCGGCGCGCACCTGGGAGCGGGCGGCGGCGGTGTCGACGGCGGCCCCGCCGCGACCGGACGGGGGCGCGGGCAGGCGACCGGTGACGGCATCGACGAGGAGGCCCGAGCGCGTGATCGTGTCCCGCAGGCGCAGGTCCGGCCAGGCGTCCCGGCCCACGCCCATGACGGCGACGACGTCCCACTCGTCGCCCGCCGCGGAGGCGGGCGTGAGGATCGCGACGCCGGCGGGGCGCACCCCCTGCGGGGCGACCGAGTCGGAGGGGAGGACCTCGTCGAGGAGCTCGGCCAGGAAGGAGGACGCGTCCTCGCCCGGGTGCCGTTCGGCCCACACCTCGGCGCGCTTGAACAGGGCGGTGACCGTGTCGAGGTCCCGTTCGGCGGCCTCGGCCAGGAGCGGATCCGAGTCCGCCCCGAGGGCCGTGGAGCGCCACCGCTCGGCGCACCCCGAGGCGTCCCAGATCGCCCACAGGAGCGCCTCCGCGTCGATGCGCTCGGGCCGTCCCCCGTCGCCGGTCCCGCTGCCGCCGGTCTCATCCTCGTCGCCGGTCCCGCAGGCCGCGCGCGCCGCGGACACGATGCGCGCCGCGGCCGCCAGGCGCGCGGCCTGCTCCGCCAGGGGCTCCCGGGCGAGCCCCTCCGCCAGAGCCGAGGCGGCTCCGGGCGAGTCCAGCGCGGCGAGCAGATTCTCATCGGGGAGGGCCTCGGCGGGGCGATCCAGGCGCAGACGACGGCGCAGGCGTCGCAGATCCAGCGAGCTCAGGCCGACCAGGGGGCTGGTGAGCAGGTCGAGGGCGCTGGGCCGCTCGGGCGGCGCGTCCGCACCGCCGAGGCGCCCGGCGAGCGCGGCCCGGGCGGTCGCCAGAATCGCCCCGGTGGCCGGTTCGGCGCGCAGCAGCACCGCCGGTGCGGTGGTCGCCAGGGGCACGCCGCGGCGGCGCAGCTCGCGGGCCACGACCTGGGCACGCCCCGCCGAGCGCACGATGACGGCCATGGAGTCCCAGGGCGTGGAGCGGTGGATGCGCTCGCCGCGCAGCATGCGGGCGACGTGCGCGGCCTCCTGGGCGGGCGAGGAGGCGACGACGACCTCGGCTCCTCCCGGGCCCCCGGAGTCCGCCTCATCCGCCCCGGCGACCGGCGCCTCCGGCTCGCCCGGCGCCGCGGCCATCAGCGCCCCGCGGTGGGAGGCGGTGCCGGTCACCGGGACCCTTCCGGCCTGATCCCTCCACACGGCGTGCAGCGCGGGATTGCCCCGGTGGACGGCGTCCAGGGTCAGGCGCTCGGCGGCCAGGCCCGAGTCGTCCTCGGCCTCCACGAGCAGGCTCGGGGTCCCGCCGCGGAAGGTCTCGACGGCGACGTCGGGGTCCCCCAGCACGACGACCCGGGCGCGGCGCCCGGCGGCGTCGGGACGGGCCAGGGCGGACAGGAGTCGCGCCGTGGCGGCGGTGCAGTCCTGGTAGTCGTCGACCACGACCAGATCGGGCACGGGGGGCCGGTCGAGGACGCCCGGGGCGTCCCAGTCCTCCAGGGCCTCGACGGCGCGGTCCTGGATGCGAGCGGTGTCCAGCCCGCGCGTCTCCGAGCGCCGCCGGGCGGTGGGCCTGCCCTGCGCGTCCCACGTGCGCAGGAGGGCCGAGGCCGGGCCCCAGACCGGGATCCCGAGCTCGCGTCCCAGGGCGGCGAGGCGATCGGCGTCCACCTTCAGCTCCCCGGCGCGCGCCAGGAGGTTGCGCACCTCGGTGCGGAAGGCCCGGGAGGCGACGGCCTCGGGCGGCAGGCCCGGCCACTGCCGGGGATCGATGAGATCGGCGAGCGCCGCGTCCTCCTCGGCCCCGGCGAGCAGGACCGGGGCGGGCAGCGGATCACGGCGGCGCGTGAGGAAGGTGGTGAGCACCATGAAGGCGTATCCGGCGGGCGTGCGCACCCTCACCGCGCCGTCCCCGACGCCGCGCTCGCGCATCAGGTGGGCGGAGCGCTGCCGCAGGGCATCGGCGCGGGCCCGGGTGGGGGCGAGCAGGAGGGCGTCGCGGCCGGCGGCGACGGCGTCTGAGAGCAGGCGCAGCGCCAGGGAGGTCTTGCCCGTGCCGGCCGCGCCGAGGACCACGAGGTCGGCGCCCGCCGCGGCGCGCTCCAGGACCGCGCGCCCGGAGGCGTCCGGGGCGGGCAGGGGCGGCGCCTCCCGGGCGGGGAGGAGCCGGACCCGAGTCGGGGCGCCGTCGTCGTGCATGGTCCCATGACACCACGGGGGTGCGACACGTACGGCCACGTCCCGGCCCCGGCGACCGATCAGCGACCGGATCGCGCGGTCGCCTTCCTCACCGTCCGCGCGACGCGAAACACCGCGCCGAACCCGCACCGACCGCGATGCGGGCGACGGGCCCGCCCTAGGATCGCCCTGGAATACGGCCAGGAACGACAGGAACGACCGACCGGCGGCGCGCCGCCGGCAGGAACGAAGGAGTCATCATGCAGGTCACGATCGGCATCAAGCACGTCGCCCGCGAGCTGAGCCTCGACACCACCGTCTCGCAGGAGGAGGTGCTCGCCGCGGTGGCCGGCGCCGCCGAGGCGGACGTCACACTGAGCGACGACAAGGGTCGTAAGGTCTTCATCCCGGCCGGCTCGCTCGCCTACGTCGAGGTCGGGGAGGCCTCCCCGCGCCGCGTCGGCTTCGGCGTGTGAGCCGTACGAGTCAGCCGTACGAGCATATGAGCGCATGAGCACAGCCGCGCCCCGCGAGAAGCGGGGCGCGGCGCCGTCGTCCCCTCACGGGGCTCTCACATGGCGGCGACCAGTGCCGGGATGTCGATCACCGGCCCGATCAGGCCATCGACCATGAAGTCCCCGACGAGCCCCCCGCCGGAGCCCTCGCCGGCGGCCCTATCGAGGTAGGTGCGCATGAGCCCGGCGCCCGGCCCCGTCGCGCGCACCCGGCCCCCCTCCAGGTAACGGGACAGCTGGGAGCGGAAGGCCTTGATCTCGCTGTAGACCCGGGACTTGTACTTGGCCATCGCGCCGTCGGCGTAGGTGATGACGAATCCCTCCTCCCCTCGCTCCTCGGCGACGCGGGACCGGGCTGCCAGCGCCGCCGTCGCACCGTCGTCCGCGGCCTCGGACAGGACCTCCACCTCCGGGGAGACGAAGCCGAAGTCGTCGGCCAGGCGCAGGCGCAGGTCATCGACCAGTTCCATGTCCTCCTGGTTGCGGATGGCGTCGAGCAGCACGACCTTGTCATCGCCCTCGTCGATGATGTGGGGATCGCGGCGGCTGATGACCTCGAAGGTGAGCGAGACTCCGGCCCCGGCGATGATCCCCGCGAGCTCGTCGGCCCGATCCCCCACGTGAGCGACCAGGAGGGCCTCCGCGTGCTCGGAGAAGGGTGTGACGCCGGACTTGGAGAAGACGCGCAGCCGACCATCGATGACGCTGACGATGGCGAGGTAGCCGTTCCACTTGCGGCGCGCGGTCAGGGGCCGTCCAACGCCGACGCGCACGATCTCCTCCGCGCTGGCCGGGCCCGGGGCTTGGCCGATGTTGAAGAACTTGTCGTAGCCGCGGGCGACGACCGCGGCGTCCGCGGCGCGCAGGAACAGGCCGCGGGCCCTGCAGCTGGTCTCGTCCCACAGGCGCTTGGTGAAGGCCCGCCTGGAGAAGTTGCAGGCGAGCACGCCGGGCAGGCCCGTCACCTCGCGCACGCGGACCTCGGGGTGGGCGCTCATGCGCGCCACCAGGCTGGTGGGGTCGGCGGCCGCGCCGGCGACCGCCGGGTGATCCTCCTCGAAGGCGTGAAGGGTGCGCGTGCCGTCGGCGTCGATCTGCAGGACGGCGAGATGGCCGCCGTGCTCGACCCCGTGCTCGAGGGTGTAGACGTTGGGCGCGGCCCGCGCGGGCCCCGGCTCCTCGGAGCGGGTGCCGTTGCGGTGCCCGTGGACCTGGAGGATCCGCGGGTGGGACAGGCGGGTCTCGACGGCGCTCTCGTAGCTGGACCGCCCCTGGAAGGTGGCGGACCGCCAGGAGGAGCCGAGCAGGAGCTGGAGCATGGGGACCTCCGTGAGGTCCCAGGCCAGGAGGCCATCCTCGCGCTCGGTGACGATCCGGTCGATGGTGGCCGGGTCGAGGCCCGCATGGGTGACCAGGACGTGCTCGCCTGCGAAGCGCAGACCGGCCAGCGGGACCATGCGCGCCAGGAGCGCCTCGATGTCCCCGTTGCTCCGCCCCGAGTCCAGGATCCGGCGACGGGACTCGCGCGTGTCCGGCCAGCTGCCGCCGCGCACGTCGGAGCAGAGCATGCGCAGGTGCTCGTCGTGGTTGCCCTCGACGAGGACGACGTTGTCCGGCACCTCGCCGGTCTCACCGGCGATGAGGTCGAAGACGCCCGCGGCGTCGGGACCCCGGTCGAACAGGTCGCCGACGAAGACGAACAGGGTGGCGGGGTCCCAGCCGCCGAAGCGCTCCTTGACCCGGGCCAGTGCCCCGGAGCAGCTCTGCACGTCGCCGATGATGACGAGGCGCTCGTAGCCGGTGGCGTCGATCTCCTCGACGGTGCTGAGGCGGCGCACGTCGTCCATGCCCACGACGGGCTCGACGACCGAGCCCGCCCCGGCCCGCACGCGGGCGGCGATGTCCGTCACGACGCGCGGCTCGACGTATCCGATCTCGCCGCGGCGGGACTCGTTGCGCTCGACCAGCTCGGCGTCGTCGAGCTCGCCCTGGACGTCGATGACGCGGACCTCGTAGCCGCAGCGCCGCGCCAGGGAGGCGAACTCCCGGTAGCTCTTGCGCGTCGGGTTGGTGCAGTCCAGCAGAAGGGTGCCGCCCTGCCGGATCCGGTTGGCGACGGCGGCCCTGAAGGCCGTCACGACCTGCTTCTCCGCGCCGAAGGTCATGGACAGGGTGGGAACGCCGTCCAGGTCCGTGAAGGGAGTGGAGTACAGGCGTCGGAAGTCGTCCAGACCGATGGCGAGATCGCCGAGCCGATGCCGGCGGATCAGAGTCGACTTGCCCGCGCCGGGCGCCCCGCGCAGGATGAACATCGTGCGCATGCGCGCACCTCCTTGCTCCTCTTTCTTCTCTTCTCTCTTCTTCTTCCCCCGCAGCCGGCCGGGGCCGACCGGGCTCCTCGGCCACCGGTTCTCCTCCCCGCCGGCCGGGGCCGAGGGACCGAGGGGCCGGTCAGAGCGCGCGGATGACGGCGATCGGCGGAGCCCCGGCCGTCCCGGCGGCGGCGCCCCGGCCCCCCGGGGCTCCCGATCGTGCCGCCCGGGGTCAGGCCCGCAGGCCCAGGCCGCGCATGCGGCTGGTCGCCCCCTGCGAGAGGACCTCGTACAGCGCCTCCGCATCGGCGCCGCCGCCCAGGAGCTCGGGATGCGCCGACAGCATCCGCCGGAGGGTGCCGATCTCCTCCCCCACGACCCGTCGTCCCCACAGGCCGAGCCGGGCGGCGAGCTGGGGATCGCCGGCCACGTCGTCGAGAAGCTCCGTGGCGGCCATGGCGCCGAAGCGGTCCGCCCCGAGCACGTCGAGCACCGCTGTGCGCAGCGGCTCGTCCAGGGCGTCCACCAGCGCCTCGGAGAAGTCCAGGAGCAGGCCGAAGGCGAGGTAGGTCTTGATCAGCCGCTCCTCCCAGTCCAACGGCCGCAGTCGCTCGTCGAAGTCCCCGAGGGAGCCGATGAAGGGCTCGGCACCGGCGCTGGCGTCCACCCCGGCCTCCCGGGCGAGGGCGTTGACGGCGTCGAAGGCGGCCACGCGCTCGGCGCTCATCCGCAGCAGCTCCACCCGCGGCCCCATCGAGGGGGCCTTGTCGGCGTCCTTGGCGTAGCGCGTGCAGGCGATGGAGCACATGAATGCGGCCATGCCCAGGACGGACTGCACGTGGGAGGCGGGGGACGACGACGGATAGGGGGGCATCGGGCTGGTCATGAGAACAAGCGTAGGCCGCCGGCGCGGGGCGCGTAGGGTCGCGCGCGGCGGGCCCGCGGGAGCGCGGCGGGGCGGACGGGCGACGATCATCGGTGAGCGGGAGAGCACGAGACGCGCCCGAGTGCGTGAGTTCGACCACCACCACGACGCTCGGGTCCCGGTCCCGGCGGCGCATCACGCGACAAGGGGCTAGCCTGGCGGAGTCCATGGCTGACCGGTCGTCCCGCAGCCTGGTCCCGCAGGCCCTCCGGCCCGGTGCGGGACACGATTCACGATCGGCTGCCGCACCGCGACCGCAAGGAGTTCGGCGCGCCGGGCCCGTGCCCAGCAGCGCCCGGCGCCCCCATGTCGCGCGCCCCCGGCGGGCCGAGGCCCGACCGCGCCGGTGCGCGCGGGGAGCACGCGCGGTCCGACCGGAAGGAACGTCGTGACCGACGACAGCACCGCCGCCCCGAGCGCGCTCGGGGCCCCCATCGCGCAGACCGCGCGGGCCCCCCGGAAGGGACCGGTCCCCGATGACGCCCCCGATGCCTCGGGCGTCCTGCGCACCTCCGGCGCCCACGCCCCGGTCCTGGACGAGGCCACTCCCGATATCACCGACGAGGACGGCGACGCCGATCTGACCGGGAGGACCTTCGCCGACCTCGGGGTGGAGCCGGAGCTCTGCAGCGCCCTGGCGGAGCACGGCGTCACCCATCCCTTCCCCATCCAGGCGCTCGCGCTCCCCGTGGCCCTGGAGGGCCAGGACATCATCGGCCAGGCCAAGACCGGCACCGGGAAGACGCTCGGCTTCGCCCTGCCCCTGCTCATGGACACCCTGGGCCCGGGCGAGGACGGCTGGGAGGAGGATCCGGCGTCGGGATCCCCGCAGGCGCTCATCGTCCTGCCCACCCGCGAGCTGGCCAAGCAGGTCGCCGAGGAGCTGGCCATGGCGGCGGCCAGGCGCACGGTGCGCATCGTGCAGGTCTACGGGGGGCGCGCCTACGAGCCGCAGATCGAGGCCCTGGAGCGGGGAGCCGAGATCGTCGTGGGCACGCCCGGCCGGCTCATCGACCTCATGGACCGCGACGTGCTGGATCTGACTCACGTGACCACCGTCGTGCTGGACGAGGCCGACGAGATGCTCGACCTGGGCTTCCTGCCCGACGTCGAGAAGATCCTGGCCCGCACGCGCAGCGACCGGCAGACCATGCTGTTCAGCGCCACCATGCCCGGCGCCGTGGTCGCCCTGGCACGGCGCTACATGACCAAGCCGACGCACATCCGCGCCCAGGACCCCGGTGACGAGGGCATGACGGTCACGACCGTCCGGCAGGTCGTGTACCGCACCCACGCCCTGAACAAGGTGGAGGTCGTCGCGCGGATCCTCCAGGCGGACGGACGCGGGCGCACCATCATCTTCGCGCGCACCAAGCGCACCTGCGCGCGCGTCGCCGAGGACCTGTCCGCCCGCGGCTTCGCCACGGCGGCCCTGCACGGGGACCTGGGCCAGGGGGCCCGCGAGCAGGCGCTTCGGGCCTTCCGCAACGGCAAGGTCGATGTGCTCGTCGCCACCGACGTCGCGGCGCGCGGCATCGACGTCGACGACGTCACCCACGTCATCAACTACCAGTGCCCGGAGGACGAGAAGATCTACGTCCACCGCATCGGCCGCACCGGGCGCGCGGGCCACTCGGGCACGGCGGTCACCTTCGTGGACTGGGACGACATCCCCCGGTGGAGGATGATCGCCAAGGCCCTGGGGCTGCCCGTCGAGGAGCCGGTGGAGACCTATCACACCAGCGACCACCTCTACACCGACCTGGGCATCGCCCATGACGCGACCGGCACCCTGCCGCGCTCCAAGCGCGTGCTGGCGGGACTGGACGCGGAGAAGATCGAGGACCTGGGCGAGACCGGCAGGCGCGAGCGCGGCTCGCAGGGATCGCGGCGACCGAGGGGCGGGCGGGGCGCGCGCGCCGGGCGCAGTGGCGGCGGCAGGGCCTCCCGCTCCGACGGGCACGACGATCACGACGCGCGGTGGCTCGACGGCGCCCGCGCGCGCCGCGGCGGGACGACGGCGCATGACGGGCGCCGCCGCTCCCGCAAACGCACCCGCGGGGGCAGGCCCGTCCCTCCTCGCGAGGACTGAGCCGAGCTGCCCCCGCCGGAGCCCGCCCCGGCGCGATCGGGCACGACCGGTCGCGGAGCGCCCGGGGCCGTGGGGACCCGCAGGACTATCGGAGAGCGTCTCTGAGCATGTCGATGTCGGCTCTCAGAGCATGTCGGCGATGAACGCGAGGACGCCGGCCGCGATCATCTGCACCGCGATCGCCGCGAGCAGCAGACCGAAGATCCGGGTGAGGACGCGGATCGCGGAGTCGCCCAGGAAGCGGTGCAGCGCCACGGAGAAGCGCAGGGTGAGCCAGATGACGACGTGAGTGGCGATCATGGCCGCGGTCACCGACGTCCACCCCACGATGGAGCCCGATGCGGACTCGACCGCCACCATGGCCGCGACGATGGCCCCCGGCCCGGCCAGCAGGGGCGTGCCCAGGGGCACCAGTGCGACGTTGGTGCTCACGGCCTCCGGGTCGGGGCTCTCATCGGCCTTGTCGGTGAGCAGCTCGAGGGCCACGAGCAGCAGCAGCAGTCCGCCGGAGGTCTGCAGGGCCGGCACGGAGATGCCGAGGAACTTCAGGATGTACCGCCCGAAGATCGCGAAGACCAGGATCACCGCCAGGGAGACCAGGGTGGCCTCCCTGGCCGAGCGCTTGCGCTCATCGGTGCTCTGCCGGCTGGTCAGCGACAGGAAGATCGGGATGGCCCCGAGCGGGTCCTGGATGACGAGCACCGTCGTGAAGGACGTGGCGAACAGGTTGAGGCTGAAGAGGGAGTCGAGCATGGGCGTGGGAGCGGATGTCCGGTGGAGCGGGTCAGGCGGTGACAAGAGGCAGGGCGCCCTCGCCGACGACGCGGTCGAGCAGCTCGGGCGCCATGAGGTTCTCGCCCAGGCGATTGGGCTTGCCGGTGCCATGGTAGTCGGAGGATCCGGACATTCCCAGACCGAGGGCGCGTGCCAGGGTGCGGGCCGCCTCGCGTCCGGCGGCGTCGTGGTCGCGATGATCGACCTCGAGGGCGGCCAGCCCCGCCTCGGCCATGGCGGCGAAGGTCTCGTCGGGCACGGGACGGCGCTGCCGCCGGACGGCGCGCGGGTGGGCCGCGACGGGCACGCCCCCGGCGCCGCGCACGAGCCCGCAGGCCTCGACGGGATCCGGCGCCCAGTGGGGCGCGTAGTACGGCGAGTCCGTGGCCAGCGGACCCGCGAAGGCGGCCGAGCGATCCGGGAAGCAGCCCGCGGACACGAGCGCGTCCGCGATGTGGGGCCGCCCGATGGTGGCCTCCCGCGAGGCCTGCTCGACGACGTCCTGCCAGGTGATCGGGTAGTCGGCCGCGAGGCGCTCGACCATGCGCCGGGCCCGGCCGTCGCGCGAGGCGCGGGCGTGCTCCAGGACGTCCCGCAGAGCCGCGTCCTCGGGATCGAAGAGGTAGGCGAGCAGATGGAGGACGGCGCCATCGGCGGCGCAGGAGATCTCCGCGCCCCGCAGCAGGGTCACGCCGCACCGCGGCACGGCCGCGGCGGCCTCGGCCCACCCGGCCGTCGTGTCGTGGTCGGTCAGCCCGACGACGTCGAGCCCCGCGCGCGCGGCCGCGGCCATGAGCTCCGTGGGCGTGTCGGTTCCGTCCGAGCAGGTGGAGTGGGTGTGGGGATCGATGCGCGCGCTCACGAGCACAGTGTAGGGAGGGCGCGGATGGACAGTGCGGGAGGACTGCGGGAGGGCGGCCCCCGGGCGCGCGGACTCGATTCGGGGGCGAACGCCGGCATGAGCGCAGCGGAGTGTGGGACGATGCCGGTATGAGTTCTCTCACTCCCATCGCGTCCGCCCGCTCCGACGGCACCGCCGCGGTCCCCGGGGCCGATCCGCCGATCGTGCGCTTCGGGATCGTGGGAGCCGGCTTCATCGCCCGGTGGTTCCTCCAGGCGGCCGCCGTCATGCCGCAGGCCCGGGTGGTGGCCGTGACCTCGGCGCACCCCGAGCGCGCGGCCGCCTTCGCCGCCGAGCACGGCATCGGGGCGTCGTACGCGACGCTGGAGGAGATGCTCGCGGCGGGCCGTCCCGATGGCCCCACCCCCATCGACGTCGTCTACATCGGCTCCCCGAACGCCCTGCACGCCCCCCAGACGATCGCCGCCCTCGAGGCCGGCTTCCACGTCCTGGTGGAGAAGCCGTTCGCACTCGACGCCGCCGAGGCGGAGGCGATGGTCGTCGCCGCCGGGCGCCACGACCGCTTCCTCATGGAGGGATGGCTGACCGCCTTCGAGCCGGGCACCGCGGCGATCCGTCGTGCCCTGCCCGAGCTGCTCGCCGATGGGAGCGGCCCGCACCGCGCGGTGCTGATCAGGGAGCAGTACTCCAGCCGCATGGATCACCTGCGCGCCGGAGAGCTGCCGCCCGCCTTCGACCCGGCCCTGGGAGGCGGCAGCCTCATGGACCTGGGCATCTACCCGGTGTCGCTGGCCATCCACCTGTTCGGGACGCCGAGCCGGATCACCGCCGCGGGGCGGAACCTGCCGGATGCGGCCGACTCCCACGGCGTCGTGGTGCTCGACTACGACCGGATCACCGGCGCCTGCGCCGCGGACGGGGCCGCCCTGCTCACGGATCTGCAGGTGGTCTGCCTGCACTCGAAGACCTCGCCCACCGGGACCGGCAGCTGCATCACCTCCGATCACCGCGTCCTGAGCTTCGACGACCCCCAGTGGCCCCGCGTCATCCGGTTGACGGGCCCGGAGGGCGAGGAGGACCTGTCGGTGCCCGACGACGGCGCGCCCGTGCTCGCCCGGGAGCTGGCAGAGGTCTGCCGTCTCGTGACCTCCGGGGCGCGGGAATCCGACCTTCACCCGCTGGCGGCGTCCGTCGCCGCGGCCGACGTGCTGTCGCGGGCCCGCCGTCGGTCGGGTGCCCGGGCCGAGGAGCCGACCCGCTCGGCCTGAGGGGCCGCCCGGTGGGAGGATGCGGTCATGAGTGAGACGAACCGTCCTTCCCCCGTCGCCCCCGCGCCGGCCGGCGAGCGAGCCGCCGAGACCGTCACCGGATCAGCCACTGAATCAGCCACTGAATCAGCCACTGAATCAGCCACTGAACCGGCTGCTGGATCCACGCCCGAGTCCGCCGCGGCCCCGCAGTCCCCGGCCCGCCCCTCCGACCGACCGACCGACGGCCCCTCGGTTCGACCCTCGAACCAGCCGACGAGTCAGCCGCTGAGCCAGCGCGGCGGCAACCGCTCCCGCCGGCCCACCAACAAGGCCTTCCGGGAGTTCATCGGCTCGGGCTGGGGCCCGCGCCCCTCCGACCTGCCGGAGCGCAGCGACGCCGCGCCGTGGGCCGCGACGCGCCGCAGCGCCCTGGGAGCGCTCTTCCCCGGCGAGCGCCTGGTGATCCCCGCCGGGACGCTGGTGACCCGCAACAACGACTGCGACTACCGCTTCCGGCCCCATTCGGCCTTCGCCCACCTGGCGGGCACGGGCACCGACTTCGAGCCCGACGCGGTCCTCGTCCTCGAGCCGCTCACCGTGCCGGGCCAGCGGATCGCCGCGGGCGAGCCCACGCACGAGTCCGTGCTCTACTTCCGTCCGCGCGCCTCGCGGACGAGCGAGGGGTTCTACGCCGACTCGCGCTACGGCGAGCTGTGGGTGGGTGTGCGCCCCTCCGTCGAGGAGGTCGAGGCCGCCACCGGGATCCGCTGCGCCCACATCGACTCGCTGCCCGACGTCCTGGCCAAGGACGCGGGCGCGGGCGGGGTCGGCCTGCGAGTGGTCGCCGAGGCCGACGCGGCCGTCACCGCGCTGGTCGACCGGGTGCGGCGCAGCGCCGGCCTGGCCGCCGGGCAGGAGGCCCAGCAGGTCGACGACGCGCTGGCCGAGGCGACCAGTGAGCTGCGCCTGGTCAAGGACGCCTGGGAGGTGGACCAGATGCGCAAGGCGGTGGACGCCACCAAGGCCGGCTTCGACGACCTCATCCGCTCCATCCCCCGCGCGAAGGGCCACTGGCGCGGCGAGCGCGTGCTCGAGGGGGCCTTCGGGGCCAGGGCCCGCGAGGAGGGCAACGGCCTGGGCTACGACACGATCGCCGCGGCCGGGGACCACGCCAACACCCTGCACTGGATCGACAACAACGGGCGCGTCCAGCCCGGCGAGCTGGTGCTGGTGGACGCCGGCGTGGAGATCGACTCCCTCTACACGGCCGACGTGACCCGCACGATCCCGGTGGACGGGCGATTCACCGCCGAGCAGCGCCGCGTCTACGAGGCGGTGCTCGAGGCCGCCGACGCGGCCTTCGCCCGGGCCAACGAGCCCGGCTGCCGCTTCAAGGACCTGCACGCCGCGGCCATGGAGGTCATCGCCGCCCGGCTGGAGGAGTGGGGGCTGCTGCCCGACGGCGTCACGGCGGCCGACTCCCTCGGCCCCGAGGGGCAGTACCACCGGCGCTGGATGGTGCACGGCACGAGCCACCACCTGGGCCTGGACGTGCACGACTGCGCCCAGGCGCGCCGCGAGATGTCCATGGACGCCGAGCTCGTCCCGGGCATGGTCTTCACGATCGAGCCGGGCCTGTACTTCAGGGCGGACGACCTGCGGGTCCCCGCCGAGCTGCGCGGCATGGGGGTGCGGATCGAGGACGACGTCGTCATGCGCCCCGACGGCCGCGCCGAGTACCTGACCGCGGCGATCCCGCGCACGGCCGATGACGTCGAGGCCTGGGTGAACGGCCTGATCGAGAGCTGAGCCGCGCAGCACGAGCAGCACGCGAATCACGAGGATTCTGACACCTCTTGACATCATTTCGGCACCCACCGATATCATCGGTGGGTGCCGATCATTCATGAGATCCTGCCCACCGATATCACCGACGACACCTCCGCCGTCCACGACGCCACCGCCCAGGCGGCGGTCCTGTCCGTCCTCGGGGATCCCACGCGTCTGGCCGTCCTGTCCCACCTGCGCGGCGGCGAGCACCGCGTCGGCGAGCTCGCCGAGCACCTGGGCCTGGCCCAGTCGACGGTCTCCCAGCACCTCGCCATCCTGCGCGGCGCCGGACTCATCTCCACACACGCCCACGGCCGAGCCCGCGTGAGCGTCCTGGAGCACGCCGACGAGCTGACCGCCGTCCTCGTCGCCGCCGGGACCCTCGCCCGCGCGGTCGCCGTCGCCCCTGATAACGCCGGCGATGAGCCGGAGGAGACGGAGAGGATCGAATGAGCGCCGCCGACCGCCCCCTCCCCGACCACCGCGACCACGATGGCCGGCACGACCCGCACGACCACCGTCCCCATCACGCCCACGACCACTCCGCCGGCGCCTCGCGGGGCCGGCTCGCCCTCGTCCTCGCCCTGACCTCCACCGTCCTCGTCGCCGAGGTCGTCACCGGCCTGCTCACCGGCTCCCTCGCCCTGCTCGCGGACGCCGGTCACATGCTCACCGACGCCATCGGCCTGGTCATCGCGCTCACGGCCGCGCACCTGTCCACCCGCCCGCCCACGGACCGCTCGACCTGGGGCATGCGGCGCGCCGAGGTCATCGGCGCCGCCCTCCAGGCCGGGATGCTCGCCGTCGTCGGGATCGTCGTCGGCGTGCGCGCGATCATCGACCTCCTCGCGCCGGGCGAGATCGGGGCCGACGGCATGCTCGTCATGGGCGTGATCGGCCTGGCCGCCAACGTCGTCTCCATGCTCGTCCTGGCGAGCGGCCGCGGGTCGAGCCTCAATACCCGCGCGGCCTTCCTGGAGGTCGCCAACGACGCGCTCGGCTCGGTCGGGGTCATCGTGGCCGCGGGCGTCGTCGCGCTCACGGGATGGACCCGCGCCGACGCCATCGCATCGCTCCTCATCGTCGCCCTCATCTTCCCGCGGGCGCTGAGCCTGCTGCGCTCGGCCGGACGCGTGCTGATGGACTTCACGCCCGAGACCCTCGACCTGGCCGAGGTGCGCCGCCACGTCCTGGACGTCGACCACGTCGAGGACGTCCACGACCTGCACGCCTGGACGATCGCCTCCGGCCTGCCGGTGCTGACCGCCCACGTCGTCGTGCGCGACGAGTGCCTGCGCGACGGGCACGCCGCGGCGATCCTGGACATGCTCCAGACGTGCGTCGCCGAGCACTTCCCGGTTCCCATCAAGCACGCGACCTTCCAGCTCGAGCCCGCCGCCCACCGCGAGCTCGAGAGCCCCTGCTGAGCCGAGCCGGCGGCGCGGCGGCGCATCAGCCCGTGCGGTAGCGCCTGCGCGTGGGAGCGGGGACGTGGACGTTCTCGGTGCGCCCCTCCCCCTCGAGGTGCTCGCGGGCGAACGCCAGGGCGCTGGTCAGGCCCTCGCGGCGCTCGGCGGCCGTCATGGATCCCGCCTTGACCTCGACGACGACCTGGCCGCCGCGGCCCTCGAAGCCGGTGTCCGCCAGGTGCGCCAGGACGCCCGCGCAGTCCTGGTTGCCCTGGCCGGGCAGAAGGTGGTCGTCGCGGAACCCCGGCACCCCGTCCGTCAGGTGGAGGTGGCGCAGGGTCGGGCCGAGCGCACGGGCCATGGCCAGGGCGTCCGAGCCCGAGGTCGCCGCGTGGGAGATATCCAGGGTGACCGAGTGGTAGCCCTGACCCACCGGGTCCCAGGTCGGGGAGTACGCCTGGAACTCCCGTGAGGAGCGGGCGTCGCGGGGGCGCCAGGTGAACATGTTCTCCACGCACAGGTGCATGCCGGTGGTGGTCTCGCGCAGAGCCACCCCGGCCACGAAGCCGCGGGCGTAGCGGGTCTGCCAGAAGAAGGGCGGGTGGAGAACGACGTTGGGCGCCCCCAGGGCGAACGCGAGCTCGATGGAGCGATCGACCTTGTCCCAGGGATCGGCGCCGAAGACCCCGCGGGTGAGCAGCAGCGTGGGGGCGTGCACGGCCAGGACCGGTTGCTCGTAGCGCTCGGCGAGCACGGACAGGAGCCGCGAGTCCTGCGTGGTGCGCTCGGACCACACCATGACCTCGACGCCGTCGTACCCGAGCTCGGCCGCCAGCGCGAAGGTCGTCTCGACGCCGGCGGGCATGAGGCAGGCATTGGACAGGCCGATGGGGATGCTCATGCCTCGTCAGCCCCGTGCTCGTCGGAGCGCCCCGAGCCCTCTTCGCCCCGGGCACGGGGCCCCCGGTCGTCCGCCGGCCGCAGGTAGGGGTCGACCTCCTCCCCCTCCGCCGCGCCGGAGCCGCCGGGACCCCCGGGGCCGCCGGCGTCGGAGTACTCGGAGGGATCGACCCCCTCTGGCACGCGGACGCCGTAGCGCGGCCGCTCGTCGAGGCGCGACCCGAAGGCCGTGGGGCCGCCGCCGCGCGCCTGCTCCCGAGCGGCTCGCCGCTCCTCGGCCCGACGAGCCGCGTCGCCGCCCCGGGAGAGGTTGCCGGGCACGCCGGCCAGGGCCTGCGCCGCCTCGGCGGCTCTGGACGACGCGATGATCGAGTAGCGCGAGGCCACGACCTGGCTCACCGAGGTGAAGTCGCGCCGCCCGCGGGTCAGCGCGTAGGAGCCCACCTGGAAGACGATCCCCCACACCACGCCCAGGAGCACCGCCGTCACCATGCTCATGCCGCCGGCCGACTCGGAGCCCACCAGGGACATCATCGCGCCGAAGAACAGGCCGATCCACAGACCCGACCCGGCGCCCGAGGCAACGGCGCGCCCCCAGCTCATGCGTCCCGTGATCCGCTCCACCTGCCGCAGGTCGGTACCGATGATGGTGAGGTGCTGCACGGGGAAGCCATCATCGGACAGGGAGTCGACGGCGTGCTGGGCCTCGGCGTAACTGGCGAAGGAGGCGACCTCATCGCCCCGGGGCATGACGCCGCCCCTGGGCGAGAGCGCGGGTCGCGCGGAGAACTGACTCATGACCCCATCGTCCCACGCCACGCCCCCGATCAGGGCCGCATACCGGCCCATCATGCTCGGGGCGCATAGTCTGTGCTCGTGGAGAACACCAGGACGCGCACTATATCAAGGGTCTTCGTCGCCCGTCTCGTGGGCACGACCGTCTTCGATCCGCTCGGGGACGCGGTGGGCAAGGTCCACGACGTCATCGTCCTGATCCAGATGCGCGGGGAGCCGCGAGCGGTGGGACTGGTCATCGAGGTGCCCGGCCGCCGCCGCGTCTTCCTGCCGCTGTCACGGGTGACGGCCATCGAGCCGGGCGCCGTCATCACCACCGGCCTGGTCAACATCCGCCGCTTCGAGCAGCGCCACGTCGAGACGCTCGTCGTGGGCGAGCTGCTCGACCGAGTGGTCACCATGCGCGACGGCACGGGGCCCGTCACGGTCCGCGACGTCGCCATCGAGCGCGACCGCGGCATGGACTGGAAGGTGACGCGCCTGTTCGTCCAGCGCGGCGCCTCCGGCCCCCTGGGACTGCGCCGCGGGGAGACCTTCATGGCGCGCCCCGAGGAGGTCACGGGCCTGGCGGGCAGCGCCGACCAGCAGGGGGCGACCGCGCTGCTGGCCACCATGGAGGACCTCAAGCCCGCCGACCTGGCCGATGTCCTGTCGGACCTGCCCCTGCCCCGCCAGATCGAGGTGGCCGCCGAGCTGTCCGACGAGCGCCTGGCCGACGCCGTCGAGGAGCTGTCCACCGACGACGCCGTCGCCCTGCTGTCGGGGCTGGACGCCGCCCGCGCCGCCGACGTCCTGGACGCCATGCAGCCGGACGACGCCGCCGACCTGGTCTCGGAGCTCCCCCTGCCCAAGGCGACCGAGCTGCTCGGACTCATGCAGCCCGATGAGGCCGAGGACGTGCGCCGCCTCATGAGGTACGACGAGTACACCGCCGGCGGCCTCATGACGACCGAGCCGATCATCCTGCCCCCGGAGGCCAACGTGGCGACCTTCCTGGCGCAGGCGCGCAAGGCCGAGGTCCAGCCGGCGCTCGCGGCGATCGCCTTCGTGTGCCGCCCCCCGCTGGAGTCCCCGACGGGGCGCTTCCTGGGAATGGTCCACTTCCAGAAGGCCCTGCGCGAGCGCCCGCAGCGCCTGCTCGGCTCGATCCTGGACAAGGCCCTCGAACCAGTCCACGCCGACGACTCGATCGGCACGGTCACCCGGCTGCTGGCCACCTACAACCTCACCGCCCTGCCGATCCTGGACGAGGCGGGTCGGCTGCTCGGCGCGGTGTCCGTCGACGACGTCCTGGACCACCTCATGCCCGACGACTGGCGGGAGGCCGATGAGGCCGTCACCGACGAGACGATCGAGAGGAACGCCAATGCCTGACCAGCTCGACCAGCCGCTGAACCGGTCCCGCTCGCGGTGGATGCGCTGGTTCCATCCCGCGCGCGCCTCCCGCTCCGACGGCTTCGGGCGCTTCGCCGAGGCGACGGCCCGGTTCATGGGCTCGCCGAAGTTCGTCCTCTACATGACGGTGTTCGTCGTGGCGTGGATCGCGGCGAACATGCTCCTGGTGAAGATCAACGAGGGAGCCGCCTGGGACCCGTACCCCTTCATCCTGCTCAACCTGGCCTTCTCCACCCAGGCGTCCTACTCCGCGCCGCTGATCCTGCTGGCCCAGAACCGCCAGGACGACCGCGACCGCGTCACCGCCGAGCAGGACCGCCAGCGCGCCCAGCGCAACCTGGAGGACACGGAGTTCCTCACTCGCGAGATCGCCTCGCTGCGCCTGGCGATGAACGAGGTGGCCACCCGGGACTTCGTGCGCTCCGAGCTGCGCGACGTCCTGGAGGAGCTGCTCACCGAGGAGCGCCGCTCGCGCGAGGAGATCGTCGGCGAGCTCATGGAGGAGCTCTCCGAGGAGCCGGACGGGCAGGGGGCGCCGCCACGGAACGCCTGAGGCCATGCGCGCCCGGAGCGCAGCACGGGCCTCGGACCCGGCCGGCGCCCGATCCCGCCCCGAGGCCGCGCCCGGAGCGCGAAGGCCCCCTCCAACGTGCTGCGCACCACGACGGCCACCGCACGCGGCCACTTAGGATGGTGTCATGTCCGCACCCACCGAAGACGCAGTTCGTGAGGCCCTCGGCCGAGTCATCGACCCCGAGCTCCGCCGTTCGATCACCGATCTCGGCATGGTCGAATCGGTCGAGATCGACGACGCGGGGGCCGTGACCGTCGGCGTCCTGCTGACTGTCGCCGGCTGTCCGCTCAAGGACACGATCACGGAGGACACGCGTCGCGAGGTCGGTGGTGTCGAGGGCGTCACCGGGGTGAGCGTGCGCCTGGGCGTCATGACCGACGAGCAGAAGGCGGAGCTGCGCGCCCGGCTGCGCGGCGGCGCCGCCGAACCGGTCATCCCCTTCACCCAGCCGGGCAGCCTCACGCGCGTGTACGCGGTGACCTCCGGCAAGGGCGGGGTCGGCAAGTCCTCGGTGACCGCCAACCTCGCGGCGGCGATGGCCGCCCAGGGCCTGAGCGTGGGCGTCGTCGACGCCGACATCTACGGCTTCTCCATCCCCCGCATGCTCGGCGTGGACCGGGTCCCCACCCAGCTGGACGGCATGATCGTCCCGCCGGTGGCGTACGGGGTCAAGGTCATCTCCATCGGCATGTTCGTGGAGGACAAGCAGCCGGTCGTCTGGCGCGGTCCCATGCTGCACCGGGCGGTCCAGCAGTTCCTCTCCGACGTCTTCTGGGGCGACCTGGACGTCCTCCTGCTCGACCTGCCCCCCGGAACCGGGGACGTGACGATCTCGGTGGCCCAGCTCCTGCCGAACGCCGAGATCCTGGTGGTGACCACGCCGCAGACCGCCGCGGCGGAGGTCGCCGAGCGCACCGGGCTCATCGCCACCCAGACCAATCAGAAGGTCGTCGGCGTCATCGAGAACATGTCCTACATGCCGCAGGCCGACGGTTCGCGCCTGGAGATCTTCGGCTCGGGAGGGGGCGGGAGAGTCAGCGACTCACTGACGCGAACGCTGGGGTACGAGGTGCCGCTCCTGGCCCAACTCCCCCTGGACATCCGCCTGCGGGAGGGCTCCGACGGCGGTGTGCCCACCACTGTCTCCGAGGGCGGCAGGCCGGCCGCCGATGCGCCCGCGGCCCTGGAGCTGGCGGGGGTCGCGAGCAGGCTCTCCCACCGCTCCCGCGGGCTGGCCGGTCGCAGGCTCAGCCTGAAGGTCGCGACCTGACGACCGCCGACCGCCGGGAGCCCCGAGGGGCTCCCGGCGGTCGGCGGTCGTGAGTGAGTCGCCTCGGCCGGCCCCGATCCTCGGTCAGCCGGATCTCAAACCTCCCGGGCCTCAGGCATCGACGACGGCCGTTGCGGCCTCGGCGCGGGTGCGCGCGGCGGCGTTGGCCGCGCGCACGATGTCGCGGGGAGACACCGGGCGCACCCGGGTCCTCCCGATCGACCGCTCGGCGTCCCCATCATCCTGGGCGGCGTCCTCGACCAGGCTCGAAGGAACCGGATCCGGGGCCCGACCACCCGGGCCCTCATCGGCCGCCCCGGCCGCCGGGATCTCATCCAGGGTCTCATCGGCCGCCGGGGCCTGGATGACCGAATCCCCGTCGGCGGCCCTCCCACCGTCGTCGGCGGGGGCCCCGCCAGCATCCACCGGGACGCCGGCGGTCGTCCCGCCCGTGGTGTCATCGGCATCGTGCGAGTCCCTGCAAGAGCTCTCGGAGGAGCCCCCGGAGCCGTCTCCGTCGGGAGCGCCGGACGGCGACGGCTCCGCCTGCGCCTCGCGCTCCCTGCGCGTCTCCTCGGCCTTGCCATCGATCATCCGAGTCAGGGACTTGGTCGAGCGGGGCGCCGTCCCCGTCGCGACGGCGTCGGCCGTCTCCCTGGCCTCCTTGGCGACGGACTGGAACGGGGTGGCGAGGTCCTTGCGGATGGCGTCCAGGTCCTCGCCCAGGGCGTCGCGCACGATCTTGCGCGGGTCGTAGTTGCGGGGGTCGAGGTCGGTCAGGTTGAGGTCGGCCAGCTCCGGACCGACCTCCTCTGCGATCTGCTCCTTGGCGTCGTCCAGGAACACCCTGAGACGGCGCACGGCCTGGGTCAGCTTGCGGGCGTACTCGGGCAGGCGCTGCGGCCCGACGACGATGACCACCACCAGGATGATGACGAGGAATTCGGAACCCGAGATGCCTAGCACGCGACCAGTATAGGGAACGAGGACGACACCGAGCACGGGCCCGGCGCACGGCGGACGGGGCCGCGGCGTGCCGCACGGCGATCCCGCACGCCCGCGTAGCATCACGGCGGCGTGCGCATCGCCAGGGGCGATACCGCTGATGGGCTCGCAACCTGGAACAATGAGAGCAGTCGCCCGCGCCCGCCCCGCCTCGGGCCCCGCACGGGCAGACCCGATCCCACGCGACCACCGGTCGCAGCACGGAAGGTGGAACGGTGAGCGCCGACAAGACCTTGAGCTGGTCCTACACCGAGGAGTTCCCCGGCGAGGACGAGCAGACCGCCGAGGCCAGGCTGCGCGGCATCGAGCTCGGCATCGCGCCCGTGTCCCCGGCGACCGGCGCGGCACTGAGGATGCTCGCCGCCGCCGTGGCCGCGAAGTCCGTCGCCGAGATCGGCACCGGCACCGGCGTCTCGGGGCTGTGCCTGCTCAGCGGCATGGGCTCGGACGGCGTGCTGACGACCATCGACGTCGAGCCCGAGCTCCAGAGGGAGGCGCGCAGGGCCTTCGACGCCGCCGGCTACCCGGGGGCGCGCACGCGGATCATCCGGGGCAGGGCCTCCGACGTCATGCCCCGCATGGCCGCCCGCTCCTACGACATGGTCGTCCTCGACGTCGAGCCGGAGGAGTCCGCCGCGCTGGCCGGAGCGGCGCTGCGCATGCTGCGCATCGGCGGCGTCCTCGCCGTCACTCGGGCCCTGTGGAACGATCATGTCGCCGACCCCGCCCGCCGCGACGCCGCGACGGTCGCCGCGCGCGAGCTCGGCAAGTCCCTGCGCGATCACGACAGTGTGCTCGTCTCGCTCCTGCCGGTGGGCGACGGGCTGCTGGTGGCCGTCCGCCGGGCCTGAGCCCGGTGCCGGCCCCGGGCCGCCCGGACCGACCCCTGAATCGAACCGGTTCTCGACCGGTTCGCACCGGCCCATGCCGGCCCGGACCGATTCGGGCCGGCCCCGACTGGCGCAGGACCTGTTACCGGAGTAGTAGTAGTGGACTGGTGCTCCTGCGCCCTCATACGAGAACCGGGCCCGTGGGGACCCGGCTCCTGCCGTTACCGCGGTCGGCACCGCATACGATGCACGGCTCGAGAATCAGTACTTCACGGAGGCCAGCGCCTCCTGGAGCTCTTTGATCTCATTGGGTGTGATCTCGACGACCAGACGGCCACCGCCCTCCAGCGGTACGCGCATAATAATCGAGCGGCCTTCTTTGACGACTTCGAGAGGCCCGTCGCCGGTCCTGGGCTTCATGGCAGCCATGAGCTCCCCTTTCAGTGCTGTATCGCGGATTCATCACCGCACTGCCCAGTTCATTCTACGGCACGACGACGCCGATCCTCAGGAGAACGTGGTTAAGTCCACGAATGCTCAACTATGCCCGGTTCCGCTTCGTCGCCGCCCGGTCGTCGGGTCATCCGCCGGGCCGCCTCGCGCCTCGTCAGGCCTCGCGATCCCGGGCGACCCGACCGGCCCGCAGCCGCCGCGCGCCATCGACGACGTAGTCGACGGCCTCCCGGGCCGTGTCGACAACGGGGAGCAGATCGAGGTCCTCGGGCGAGATCGTGCCGGTGTCGAGAACGGTGCCGCGGATCCAGTCCACCAGTCCGCCCCAGTAGGCCGAGCCCACCAGTACGATCGGGAAGGAGGAGACCTTGCCGGTCTGGACCAGGGTGACTGCCTCGAAGAGCTCGTCGAGCGTGCCCATGCCCCCCGGCATGACGACGAAGCCGTCCGAGTACTTCAGGAACATCGTCTTGCGCGCGAAGAAGTAGCGGAAGTCGATGCCCAGGTCGACGTACTGATTCATCTCCTGCTCCCGGGGGAGCTCGATGCCGAGTCCCACGGAGGCGCCGCCGGCCTCATGGGCGCCCTTGTTGGCGGCCTCCATCATTCCGGGGCCCCCGCCGGTGATGACGCCGTAGCCGCTGCGCGCCAGGCCCGCTCCGATCCGCTCGGCCAGGGCGTAGGCCGGGTCGTCGGCGGCGGTGCGCGCCGACCCGAAGACGCCGATCGCCGGCCCCAGCTCGGCCAGCGCGCCGAACCCCTCGACGAACTCGGACTGGATGCGCAGGACGCGCCACGGATCGGAGTGGAGCCAGTCGGCGTCGCCTCGACGGTCCAGCAGGCGCGCGTCGGTGGTCCGAGCGGGGATCTGAGTCCCGCGCAGCAGCACGGGCCCCTTGCGGTAGGTCTCACGTATCTTGCTCGTCATGGGGGCATGATCCCCCATCGCGCGGCGGTACCGGCGGGTGCCGTCGGACACGCCGCCCGGACCATCACGCGAGCCAGGCGCGCAGCGCGTCCGCGACCGCCTCGATCTGGTCCACGGGGCAGTGCTCGTCGTCGGTGTGGCACAGCATCGGGTCGCCCGGGCCGAGGTTCACCGCGGGCACGCCGGCCGCGGAGAAGCGGGCGACGTCGGTCCACCCGTACTTGGGGCCGACCCCTCCCCCGCGCTCGCGCACCAGATCGATGAGCTCGCGCGCCATGGGGGAGTCGAGACCCGGGCGGGCGGGCGGGCTCAGGTCGTCGAGCTCGACCGCGACCGCCCCGGTGCCGGCGTCGATGACCGGGCCCGCCCCGTCGTCGACGCCGGGACGGTCGGGGGCGAGTCCCGCCAGGACGCGCCGGGCGCGAGTGAGGGCCTCCTCGGCCGTCAGGTCGGGGGCGAAGCGGTAGTTGACCGTGAGGCGGCAGCGGTCGGGGATCGTGTTGGCCGCCACGCCCCCCTCGATGAGGACGACGCTGAAGGACTCCCGGTAGGCCAGGCCCTCGACCTCGACGGTCCGCACCGGAGCGGCTCGGACCCGCTCGATGAGGGTGGAGGCGGCGTGAATGGCGTTGACGCCGCGCCAGGCCCGTGCCGAGTGCGCGGCCAGCCCGGGCACGTCCAGGATGAGGCGCAGGGTGCCGTTGCAGCCGCCCTCGATGCCCGCGCCGGTGGGCTCGCCGAGCACCGCCAGGTCGGCCTCGAACCAGTCCGGGTGGGCCGCGAGCGCCAGGCCGAGCCCGTTGAGCTCATCGACGACCTCCTCGTTGTCGTAGAAGACCCAGGTGACGTCGCGGCGCGGGGCGGTCAGGGTGGCGGCCAGGTGCAGGCCGACGGCGACGCCGCCCTTCATGTCGACACTGCCGCGCCCCCACACGACCGGCCGGCCGTCGCGCGTCTCCATGCGGCCCGGGACGTTGCCGGTGCGACGCGAGACGGGGACGGTGTCCAGGTGACCGGCGACGACGATCCTCTCGGGGCGGCCCAGACGGGTGCGGGCGACGACCGTGTTGCCGTGCCGCAGGACCTCCAGATGCCCCCGTGCCGCCAGAGCGGCCTGGACGGCGTCGGCCAGCGGGCCCTCGGCGCCGGACACGCTCGGGGCGGACACCAGGGCGAGGGCGAGGGCTCCGAGGTCGCCGGTGGGATCGGGCAGCGCAACGGGATCGCCGGGCGGCTGCTGCGGGGCCCGAGGGGGCCGCGGGAGCGGGGCATCGGTCATGGGCCCAGCGTACGGCGACGCCCGGTTCCGAGGCCGAGCCCGAGCGGCGCGCCCCGAGCCGGGAGCGGCCGGGCCCGAGCGGCGGGATCCGAGCCCGCTCCGGCGGCACGGCCCGGGCTCCAGATCCCCGGGCCCGAACGGCGGGATCCGGGCCCGAGCGACCGGCGCGCCCCGAGCCTCCCCGGCCGGGATCAGCCGCCTCACATCCTTGTGTTGGGCACCACTCGTGAGGGCCGTCATTGTCCCGGTTCGGGGCAGGCGCGTCACGGTAGCGTCGCAACCATGACCCCCCCGGATCGCTCTCTCGACACCGTTGCCGTGACTGCCTGGATCGATGAGGACCCCGATCCCACGACCCGTGAGGAGCTCGCCGCTCTGCTGAGGGCCCACGAGAACGGCGACGCCGGGGCCACCGCCGCCCTGGCCGACGCGTTCTCGACCGTCCTGCGGCTTGGCGCCGCCGGCCTGCGGGGACGCCCGGGGGCGGGGCCCGGCCGGATGAACCGCGTCGTCGTCATCCGCGCCGCCGCGGGTCTGGCCGCCTATCTGCGGGACAGGCTCGGTGCGGGCTTCGCCGTCGTGATCGGCTACGACGCGCATCACGGCTCGGACGCCCTCGCCCGCGACACGGCCTCCGTCATCACCGGTGCGGGGGGCCGCGCTCTCCTGTTCGAGTCCCATTGCCCCACTCCGGTCCTCGCCTTCGCGCTGCGGCGCCTGGGGGCCGACGCCGCGGTCATGGCGACGACCTCCCGCCGACCGCCCCGGGACGGCGGCGGCTGCGAGGACCGCGCCGACGCGAACGGCTGCGACGATCTCAGCAGCTGGGCGGTCTACCTGGGCGGACGGGTCGTGACCGGCCCGGGTCGGGGCGCGCGGATCGTGCCGCCCCACGACGCCGAGATCGCCGAGCGGATCGCCGCGGTCGGCTCTCTGGACGGGGTGCCCATGCCGGACTCCGGCTGGGAGGCCCTCGGCGCCGAGGTGGTCGAGGAGTACACCGACAGCGCGGCGAGGGCGGCGCGCATGCGCGCCGCCGCGCCCCTGAGGGTGGTCCTGGCCGCCATGCGCGGCGAGGGCGGGAGGATCTGCCGCGACGCGCTGAGCCGCGTGGGGCTCGACGTCGTCGTCGTGCCCGAGCAGTTCGACCCCGATCCCGACTCCCCCGCCGTCGTCCTCCCCGCCCCGGAGGAGTCCGGGCGCCTCGACCCGGCCCTCGCGCTGGCCCGCCAGGTCGATGCCGACCTCGTGATCGCCATCGGCCCCGACGCCGGCCGCTGCTGCGCGGCCATCCCCGACAAGCACGTCACAGGAGGCTGGCGTCGGCTCACCGGCGACGAGGTCGGGACGGTCCTGGGCGAGCAGGCGGCCGAGCTCGCCGCCTTCACGGGCACCGGCATCCTGGCCAGCTCGATCGTCTCCTCCCGCATGCTGCGCAGGATCGCGCAGGCCCACGGGCTCGGCCACCGCAACGCGCTGACCGGCTTCAGGTGGATCAGCCGGGTGCCCGGGCTCGTCTTCGGCTACGAGGAGGCGCTGGGCTACTGCGTGGATCCCGCCTCGGTGCGAGACGGGGACGGCATCTCGGCCGCCGTGCGCCTGGCGGTGCTGGCCAGCGTGCTCAAGCAGCAGGGCCGATCGATCGCCGACCTGCTCGAACGGCTGGCGCGCGAGCACGGGCTGCACGCCACCAGACCCCTGCGCGTGCGCGTGGAGGATCCGTCCCTCATCCCCGGCACCATGGACCGCCTGCGCGCCGGCGGCGTGCCCGCCTCACTGGCCGGCTCCCCCGTGGTCGACGTCTTCGACCTGATGGACGGGGCCTCGGACGGCAACGGCGGGAGCCTGCCGCCGGCCGACGGCCTGATCATCAAGACGGCGGCCGACGACCGCGTCGTCGTGCTCCCCTCGGGGGCCGAGCCGGCACTGACGTGCTACTGCGAGGTCGTCGTGCCGGTCGCCGTCGAGGATCCGGTCGAGGTGGCGCGCCGCACCGCCGCCGACCGTCTGGAGCTCATGACGACCGATCTGCACGGAGTACTCGGCATCTGAGGGCGCGCACGGCGGCGGCCAGTACGTAGGCGGCGGCCGCCGTCGCCGCGATGACGCCGCCCACCGACAGGCCCAGGGACACTCCCAGCCACATCCCCGCCACGCAGGTGGCGGCGCCCAGCAGCGCCGACCCTGCCACCAGGGCGCGCATCGAGGAGCACCACGGGGCGATCGCGGCGGCGGGCGCCGCGACCAGGGCGATGGGCAGGATCGTGCCGACGGCCGGCACCAGCGCCGCGATGGTCAGGCAGATCAGGATCAGCAGGACCGCCTCGACCGGTCCACTGCGCAGCCCGGCGGCCCGGTAGCCGACCGGGTCGAAGCCGTGGAAGGCCAGGAGACGGCCGGCGACCGCCAGGACCGCGAGCGCCCCGAGGAGGACCGCGGTCGTCACGGCGACGTCCGCGAGGCCGATGTTGAGGACCGACCCGGTCAGGAACCCGTCGACCTTCAGCGGCAGCGGAGCGAACCACTTGACCAGGAAGTAGCCCAGTGCGAAGCCGAAGGTCAGCACGATCCCCGCGGCCGACTGGGAGGTCAGCCCCGGGATGGTCGACAGCCAGCGCATGAGCGCGATCATGGGCAGGCACATGAGCACGGCGCCGATGAACAGGGCGCCGGTCAGCAGGTCGTAGTCGGCCCGTTGACCGGCCAGGGAGCGGCTCAGCGCCGCGGCCACGACCACTCCCGCGACCGCGCCGGGGAAGGTGGCGTGGGTGAGGGACTCGGTGAAGAAGATCCGCCGGTGAACCAGTGCCAGGGCCCCCACGACGCCGGCCAGCGCCCCCATGAGCACCACCTCGAGAAGCGGCAGGGCAAGGACGTCCCAGCTGACGCTCATGCCGCCCCCGCTCCGGCGCGGCGCACGCTGCGATGGGCCGCGGCCACCAGGAACAGGACGGTCATGGTCAGGGCCACCGCCGCCTGCGGCGAGACCGGGCGGGGCAGCGGCGCGGTCATGATCAGCAGCCCCAGCCAGCCGCCGCCGACGCCCACGCCGAGGGCCACGGCCACCATGGCGGGCACCCGGCCGGCCAGGATGCGGCCGGTGGCGCCGGGTATGACGAGGTACCCGATGACCAGGAGCGTGCCCACCGCCGTGGACGCCGAGACGACGACCGCGGCGACGGCCATGTTGAGCACCAGGTCGAGCACGAGCAGGCGCATGCCGGCGGCCCTCGCCCCGATGGGGTCGAAGGCGTAGGCGACCTGCTCCTTCCAGGTCGCCGCCACCGCGGCCAGGGCGATCAGGCACATGAGGACGGCCTGGGCCAGGCGCAGGTCGGTGACCTCCAGGAGCCTGCCGAACATGAGCGCCTCGAGCTGCCCGGAGAAGTCCCCCTCGGCCAGAGACAGGATGATCCCGATCGAGAAGAAACCGGTGAGGACCACGGCCGTGCCCGCCTCGGAGGCGGAGCGGCGGGTCGCGCGATGGGTCACCCACGTCAGGACGGCGGCGGCGAGCACGGCCACCGCGCCGGCCGCGGGGACGATCCGGTCGATGCCTCCGTAGACGGCGCCCGCCACGATGCCGGGGAAGACGGCGTGGACCATCGCCTCGGCGGTGAACTCGGTGGCGCGCAGGTTGACCAGGGTGCCGACGACGGCGCACACGCCGCCGAGCAGCACGATCATGAGCAGCGGCCGGAAGAGGTAGGGCGCGGAGGCGAGCGGGGCCAGGCCCGGCACGCGGGCGGCCAGGAGCCGCAGGGCCTCGACGAGATCGGCGAAGGCCGTCATGGCCTCTCCTCGTCATTCCCCGGGATGCTCTCCGAGTCGTTCCCCCGGTCGCTGTCCGCCGCGCCGCCGCCCGGCGCGGCGGGGAGGGGACCGAGCCCGATGAGGAGGTCCGAGCCCGGCCCGCCGTAGGCCTGCTCGACCAGGGCGGGCACCAGGACCTCCTCGCGCGGCCCGAAGGCGATCTGCCGCCCGGCCAGCAGGGCGGCCTTCTCGCAGGTCCGCCGGGCCAGAACCAGGTCGTGGGTGGAGACGACCACACCGATGCCGCGCTCCTTGAGCCGCTCGATGATGCCGAGCAGGGCGGTGCGGTTGGGCTGGTCGAGGCCGTTGAAGGGCTCGTCCAGGAGGATGAGACGCGGGTCGGCGGCGATGCAGCGGGCCACGAGCACGCGCTGGCGCTGGCCGCCCGACAGCGTGCCGAAGCGCCGGGAGGCCAGGTCGTCCAGCCCGACGCCCTCCAGGGCCTCCCGGCAGCGCCGGCGCTCCTCGCGTCCGGGGCGGCGCAGGAGACCCAGGCGGGAGTACGTGCCCATGAGGACGACGTCCAGGACGGTGACGGGGAAGCTCGGGTCGAGGTCGGCGACCTGGGGGACGTAGCCGATCGATCCGCGCGGCGCCCGGCCGGGCGCCGCGCCGACCACGCGCAGGGCCCCCGCGGCGAGCCGGACCATGCCGAGCAGGCCGCGCAGGAGCGTCGTCTTGCCCGACCCGTTGGGGCCGATGAGGGCGAGGGCCTCACCGGCCCCGACGGTTCCGGTGACCCCGGTCAGGACGGGGCGGGAGGCGTAGGCGAAGGCCGCCTCCTCCAGAGCGACGACCGGCTCGCCGTCGACGGTCATCGAACCTCCGTCTGCATGGGCGTCCAGTCCTTCAGCGAGTCCGGGATGTCCGCGACCGAGCCGTCCCAGGCCTTGGTGAGGTTGGTGACGTTGTGGAGGATCGAGCCGATGTAGGTCTCGCCGTCCGAGCCGGGGTCGCCCAGCGAGTCCCCGTACAGGGCCTCGTCCCCGATGATGGCCTTGACGCCGGCGACCTCGGCGACCTTCTGGACGGACTTGGGGTTGTTGGAGTTCTCGGCGAAGATCGCCACGGCGCCGGAGGCCTTGACCTCGTCGGCGGTGTCCTGGATCTTCTGGGCGGTGGCGTCCTGCTGGTCGTTGAAGTCGGACAGGGCGGCGCCCTTGAAGGCCACGCCGTACTCGGCGGAGAAGTAGCCGAAGGCGTCGTGGCTGGTGAACAGGACGCGCTTGTCGGCGGGGACGGTCTCCAGGCTGGTGCGGGCCCAGGCGTCGAGGTCGTTCAGGCGGTCGACGTAGGCCTGGACGTGGGAGCCCAGGAGCTCGGCGGACTCGGGCGAGGCCTCCTCCAGGGCGGCGCCGATGTTGGTGACCTGGGCGATGGCGTTCTTCGGCGAGGTCCACACGTGCGGGTCGAAGCGGAACTCGGGCTCGCTCTCGCCGTCCTCGGGCGGGAAGGGCCACCGGGCGACCTCCACCGTGGCGGTGCCGCGGTCGATGGTGTACGGCAGGTCCTTCTCCTCGGCCTTCTGGGCGTCGAGGTCGTCGATGTCCGCGGCGCCGGCCACCCCGGAGGTCACGACCATGGAGCCCTTGAACCCGGTGGAGGTGACGGCGTCGTCGAGGAAGTGCTCCAGGTCCACCCCGGAGACGAAGAAGAGGTCGGCCTCGGACAGGGCCTTGGACTGGGCGGGGGTCATGTCGTGCTCGTGGGCGGAGGCGTTGGGGGCGAGCAGGCAGGTGAGCTTCAGACGGGTCTTGGCGCCGGCGTCGTCGGCGCCGATGTGCTCGGTGGTGCCGTCGGCCGCGGTGCGCTCGAAGGAGAGGCCGTCGTCCTGGCCGCCGGAGGCGAGCTGGGTGATGTAGTCGCAGATCTGGGTGGTGGAGGCCACGGCCTTGATGGTGGAGGCGTCGGTGCCCGACGACGTGGACGCGCTGCAGGCGGTCAGGGGCAGGGCCGCCGCGGCGATGGCGAGGGAGGCGAGCGCGGTCGCCGCGCGGCGCCGACCGGTGATCATGGTTCTCATGAGAGGCGAGATTATTTCGGGCATCCGAAATTCTCAAGTCGAGAACGCTCCGCACGACTCCCGCGGGAGCAGCCGCGCGGGCCGGACCCGGTCGAGCCGGCCGAGCGGGCGGGGCGACGGGCCTCGGCGTTCGCGGAGGCCCGCAGGAGTCACAGGAGCTCGTCGCGCCCCTCGGCCCGCAGCCGATCGACGACGTCCTTGACCGCCTGGGCCCGCTCCGGAGTCGTCACGAGCAGGGCGTCCGGCGTGTCGACGACGACGATGCCCGGCACGCCCAGCAGGGCGATCCTGCGTCCGGTGGTCGAGGCCACGAGCGCACCGGACGAGGACACGGCCTCGACCCCGGCCGCCGGCCCGCCGTCCGAGGAGCCGTCCGCGGGGTCGGCCGGAGCGTTGTCGGAGCCGATGATCCCCTCCAGCACGGCGACGCCGTCGGCCCTCCCGCGGGTGCGCGCGGCCACGAGGGCCGCCAGGGAGTCGAAGCCGCCGACGTCGTCCCAGCCCATGGAGACGGGCACCGTGGCCACGCCCCCGGCCGCGGCCACGGGCTCGGCGATGGCGTGGTCGATGGAGATCCCCTCCAGGCCCGGCCAGAGCGCGGCGAGAACCTCCTCGCGCGCGGGGGCGTCCCAGGCGGCCGCGATCGCCTCGACGTCCGCGGCGAGCCGGGGCCTCCGGGCGGCGAGATGGTCCAGCAGGACGTCCGCGCGGGCCACGAACATGCCGGCGTTCCAGCGGTAGTCGCCCGTGGCCAGGTAGGCGGCCGCGGTGGCGGCGTCGGGCTTCTCGGTGAAGTCGAGCACGCGGCGGCCGTCGGGGGCCCCGGGCACGTCGACGGCCTCGCCGGAGTGGATGTAGCCGAAGGCCGTCGATGGACCGGTCGCCTCGATGCCGATGGTCGCGACCCATCCCTCGCGCGCCAGCGCGGCGGCCTGCCGGACGGCGTCGACGAAGGCCGCCTCGTCGGCGATGGCGTGGTCGGCGGCGAAGGAGCCGACCACGGCGTCGCGGCCGTGGCGTCCGGCGACGACCCCGGCGGCCAGGGCGATGGCCGCCATGGAGTCCCGGGGGGCGGGCTCGGCCAGGATGCTCTCGCGCGGAACGTCGGGCAGCTGATCGGCGACCGCCGCCACGTGGGCGGCGCCGGTGACGACCGTCGTCGTGGCGGCCACGGGCTCCAGCCGCGCCACCGTGCCCTGGATGAGGGTGCGGCCGGCGCCGGTGAGGTCGAGGAGGAACTTGGGGCGGCGCCGCCTGGAGAGCGGCCACAGCCGGGTGCCGGCGCCGCCGGCGGGGATGATCGCGTGGATCGGCTTGTCGGTCACGCCCCCAGGCTAGCGGGTGCGCGGCCCGACCCGGCCGTCCCGCTCCCGGTGCCCGCGCGCTGCGCCCGACCGGCCAGCGCCGGGGCGGCCAGCACCTGCCAGGAGCCGTCGTCGGCCAGACGGTGCAGGCGGATCCGCTCGACCACGAAGCGCGCGTCGATGCCCGCGCCGTCCCGGGCCGCCGCATCGAGGGCGTCGTCATCGACCTCGTGGGCGAGGGTGATGTGCGGGTGGAAGGGGAAGCGCAGGGCCGTGGCCAGGGGCCCGCCCCGCTCCCGCAGCGCCCGCTGGAGGGCGTCGCACTGGGGCCCGCCGTCCATGAGCGCGACGTAGACGACGGGGCTGACCGGGCGGAAAGTGCCGACCCCGCACGCGCGCACCACGAACGGCGCGGTGCCGGCGGCCACCTGCTCGACATGCGCCGCGATGACCGGCACGTCGTCCCGCTCGACGGCGGTGGGCGGCAGCAGGGTGACGTGCGGCGCGATGACGCGGGCCAGCGGGTCGCCGGCGTCAGCGCGGACGATCCGGACCTGAGCCGCCCAGGGCTCCGGCAGGGGGATGGTCAGCCCCACGACGCACTGGAAGGGGGTCGGCACGGGTACGTCCATGTCACCTCCGTCGGGCCGGGGACGTGTCAGGGGGACACTACCGCACGAAGTGCAGTCCTCCGCCGTCCGCTCGCCGTCCGCCCCGCGCCCGGGCCCGGACGGGCTCGCGCGATCCCGCGTGCGCGGGCCCGTCCCGTCCAGGTCGGCGTAGACGCAGGCTACCCGCCGCGCGATCCCGCGTGCGCGGGCCCGTCTCTCCTTCTGGGGCTCCGGGGCCACCACTGGTACGCGCGATCCCGCGTGCGCGGGCCCGTCCTCTGGCAGGATGGCGCTCGAAGCCCGTCATCGCCGACCCGCAGCACCAGGAGCCCGCCATGAACGACACCCCGACCCCCGCCACCGCCAGCGGCGCCCCCGCCTTCTCCCCGGCCATGAGCCCCGAGGAGGGCGTGACCGCGGCCACCACCCTGTTCCGCGAGACCCTCGGCGGCGAGCCCGACGGCGTCTGGTACGCGCCGGGACGCGTCAACATCATCGGCGAGCACACGGACTACAACGGCGGGCTCGCCCTGCCCATCGCCCTGCCGCACCGCGCCCACCTGGCGTTTCGGCGCCGCACGGACCGCACGATCCGGCTCGTGTCCTCCCAGACGCGGGAGAGCATCGACGTCCTGGACCTGGACGCCATCGGGCCCAAGGGGACGCCCGGCGAGGTGCGCAACTGGAACGCCTACATCGCCGGCGTGGCCTGGGCCCTGGAGCACGACGGGGTGGGCCCGTTGTCGGGATTCGACGCCGCCCTGTACTCCTGCGTGCCCCTGGGCGGCGGCCTGTCCTCCTCGGCCGCCCTGGAGAGCGCCACCGCGGTGGCCCTGGACGAGGTCAACGGCCTCGGGCTGGCGGGCACGGCGGATGCGCCCGACGATGCCGGCCGCGCGCGCCTCGTGACGGCCTGCGTACGCGCGGAGAACGAGGTGGCGGGCGCGCCCACGGGCGGGATGGACCAGTCCGCCTCCCTGCGCTGCCGCGCCGGGCACGCCCTGAGACTGGACTGCCGCACAGGCGCGGTCGAGCAGGTCCCCTTCGACCTGGACGCCGCCGGACTGGCGCTGCTGGTCATCGACACCAGGGCCAAGCACTCCCTGGTGGACGGGCAGTACGGCGCGCGCCGAGCCTCCTGCGAGAGGTCCGCCCGGGTGCTCGGCGTCGACCTGCTGGCGGACGTCCCGCCGGGCGAGCTGGACGCGCACCTGACCCGCCTGTCGGGATCGGGCGAGGCGGACGCCGACGAGCTGGTCAAGCGCACCCGCCATGTGGTGACCGAGATCGAGCGCACCCGCCGTCTCGTCGCGCTGCTGCGCGACGACCGCCCGCTGGCCGGCGCGAAGCTGGAGGAGGTCGGCGCCCTCATGGACGCCAGCCACGACTCGCTGCGCGACGACTACGAGTGCACCTGTCCCGAGCTGGACACGGCCGTGGAGGCGGCCCGGGCGGCCGGCGCCCACGGGGCGCGGATGACCGGCGGCGGCTTCGGAGGCTCCGCGATCGCGCTCATCGACGCCACCGCCGCCGGCGCCGTCGCCCGGGCCGTCGTCGACGCCTACGCCGAGACCGGCTTCGCGGCCCCGGCGTTCCTGAACGCGGTCCCCTCCGCGCCGGCCGGCCGCCTGGTCTGAGGCCCCCCGGCCCCACCTGTCTCAATTCCTTCTCATTCCGTGGTCTTAGGGGCGGTTCCTCCTGGAGGAGGAACCGCCCCTAAGACCAAGGACTATAGGCTCCGCACAACCCCCTGCCAGGCGCATCGTCGTCCCGTTGCGCCCCGTTCCAGGCGCCCGCGCACCCGGGCACAACCGGAGACTCGAATGAAGAAATACGCCCTACCGACACTCAAGGTCCTCATCGCCGTCGTCATCGCCCTGGCGCTGACGAAGATCGCCTTCTTCCCCAGCCAGCAGGGGCAGGAACGCGCGGACATCTCCTCCGGGCTGGAGGTCTCCACGAGGACGACCACCGCCACGGTCGGGGACATCACCAGCACGGTGGAGATCAAGGGCCAGATCGTCCAGGACAAGGCCGTCGAGGCGAAGGCCACCCTGACCGGCACCGTCGACTCCCTCGCCGTGGCCAAGGACGCCCTGGTCACCCAGGGGGAGCCCCTCCTGTACATCAAGAAGACCGAGCCGAGCGCCGACGGCGGGGACAAGACCACCTGGGGCACGGTCACCGCCCCGGAGAGCGGCAAGGTGTCCTTCAGCGTCATCGAGAACCAGGACACGAGCGTCGGCATGGTCGTGGCCACGGTGACCCCCCAGACCTACTCGGCCACGGGCACCATCACCGCCTCCCAGCAGTACCGGCTCACCAACGCCCCGGCCACGGCGACCGTCTCGACGAACGACGGCCCCGCGCCCTTCTCCTGCTTGAGCCTCAAGATCGGCACGAAGGAGAACACCTCCACCACCACCGGCCAGGACGGGCAGCCCACGACCAAGGCCGGGGACGGCACCTCGGTGGAGGTGCGCTGCTCCGTGCCGGCGGAGCAGCAGGTCTTCGCCGGTCTCAAGGCCACCATCGGCATCGACGCGGGCTCGGCCTCGGGCGCCGTCCTGGTCCCCGTCACGGCGGTCGAGGGATCCGTGACGGCGGGGAATGTCTGGGTCGTCACCGACCCGGACAACCCGAGGGGGGCCGAGAAGCGCGAGGTCTCCCTGGGTATCAACGACGGCACCAGCATCCAGGTCACCGACGGCCTGACCGGGGGCGAGACGATCCTCCAGTACGTGCCCGGCAAGGACATCGTCCGCACGGGCACGCCCAACACGTGCGAGCCCGACAACTCGGCCTGCTACGACGAGAACGGCCAGGAGATCCTGTGAGCCCGGACCCGCTGATCAGCCTGCGCGGCATCACGCGCACCTTCATGGTCCCCGACAGCCCGCCGCTGAACATCCTCACCGGCGTCGACCTGGACGTCCACCCCGGGGAGCACGTGGCCATCGTCGGGCGCTCCGGCACCGGCAAGTCGACCCTGCTCAACACCCTCGGACTCATCGACACCCCGACCTCCGGCAGCTATCACCTGATGGGCATCGACACGGCGGGGCTGGGCGAGGGCCGCCGCGCCCACCTGCGCGGGCAGACCTTCGGCTTCGTCTTCCAGTCCTTCAACCTCATCAACGGGCTGACGACCACCGAGAACATCGCGGCCCCCCTCCTGTACGACCACGGGACGGCCTTCTGGAGCCGCACCTCCCGGGCCGAGGGGCTTCTGGACGCCGTCGGGCTGGGGAGCAAGAGGGGCTTCTCCATCGGGCGCCTGTCGGGCGGCGAGCAGCAGCGGGTCGCCATCGCCCGGGCCCTGGCACGACGCCCCCACGTCATCCTGGCCGACGAGCCGACCGGCGCCCTCGACGTCGATACCGGCAACGCCGTCATGGAGCTGCTGGAGAGGCAGTGCCGCGACACCGGTGCGGCACTCATCCTCATCACCCACGACCTGGCGGTGGCCGGGCGGGCGCACACCCAGTACCGCCTGGAGCACGGGGTCCTCACCCCGATCTCGGTGACCCGCCGGCGGGTGGGCTCCCTGGAGGAGTTCGGCGAGGTCCAGCTCGGCCGGGCGCCCGGGGCGCACGCCTCCCGCGCACCCGAGCCGGCCGACGCGGGAGGGGGTCCGAAGTGAGCATATTCGCAGGAGCGGGCGGCCTGCTCACCGGATTCGTCGGCGCCGTCATCGAGGCGTGGGCGCAGCTGCGCATCGGCAAGCTCCGGGTGCTGCTCTCCCTCGTCGGCGTGGCGGCGGCCGTGGCCGCGATGTCCTTCGTCATCGCCGTCGGGCAGGTCTCGGTGTCCGCGATCAACTCCGAGATCGAGCAGGGCGTCGGGCGCCCCGGCACCGTCACCATCAACGTCTCCCCCACCGGGAAGGACGTGACGGTCCGCGGTCAGGACGACCCCGGGGACGATGACGCCGGGGCCTCGAGCGCTCCGACGGCGGGCTCGGGCCAGTCCGGCTCGGGTCAGGGCTCCGGGCAGTCGGGCTCCGGGCAGTCGGGCTCCGGGCAGGGCTCCGCCGGCTCGGGACGGGGCGGCGCGGGGTCGTCGGGGGCCACGGCGTCGGCCGCCACCTCGGACAGGGTGAACCGCGCCATGGCGTCCTTCGTCTCCCGCTACGAGGCGAGCTCCTGGGCGACCACCTACACCACGAAGGTGCGCTTCGCCTTCCCGGACGGCCCCCGCCAGATCTCCACCCAGGCGGTGAGCGAGGGGTACGGGACCCTGCACCACACGTCCGTGTCCCAGGGCCGGTGGTTCAGGTCCGACGACGCCGACGACCTCTCCCCGACACTGGTCGTCTCCCAGGGATTCCTCGAGGACCTCGGCATCTCCGAGCTCACGGAGCCGGTCACCGTCACCTCCTACACCCCCGTGCGCACCACCTTCACCATCGTGGGCGTGCTCGAGCCCGAGAATCTGAGCTACTGCACCACCACCGACGCCGAGGGCAACAACATCCCCTGCCCGCAGCCGCTGTCGGCCTTCGTCCTGGCGGACTCCTACGAGCAGCAGCTGCCCGAGGAGAGCGAGCGCCCCATACCGACGCTCGAGATCTGGGCCGGCAAAGCCGAGGCCCAGCAGGTCAAGGACCTGGCCAAGGCGAGCCTGGACGCCCAGTTCGGGCAGGGATCCACGCAGACGACCGACAACGTCAGCGGAAGCTCGAACGTCAGCGCGGACGCCTTCACCACCGTGGTCACCGGCTCCGGCGTCTTCGTCATGATCCTGGGCGCCCTGAGCCTGGTCAACATCTCGCTGGTGACGGTGCGCCAGCGCATCCACGAGATCGGGGTGAGACGCTCCTTCGGGGCGACGAGCCGGCGAATATTCTTCTCCATCATGCTGGAGTCGGTCGTGGCGACCGTGGTGGCCGGCGTCGTCGGCGTCGGCATCGCCATCGTGGCGCTCCGCTGGGTGCCGTTGAGCGTCGTGTTCGATGGGCTGCCGATGCCCTCGAACCCGCCCTTCCCCATGCTGGCCGCCGTGATCGGCCTGCTGGCGGCGACCGCCGTGGGCGCGTTGTCGGGCATCATCCCGGCGATCGTGGCCGTGCGCATCCGCCCCATCGACGCCATCCGCTACTGAGCCCGTCGGCGCCCGTCGGAGCTCGCCGGAGCTCCTCATCGTCAGCGCCCCCGACAGCGAGTGTCCAGCCGCGGTGTCATCGCGGCAGGCCGTACTCTGAGATCATGCGTATCGCCACCGTCAACGTCAACGGCATTCGGGCAGCGGCCCGCAAGGGCATCTCGGGGTGGCTGGAGGCCAGCGCGCCCGACGTCCTCGTGCTCCAGGAGGTCCGCGCGGACGAGACGACCGCCTCCTCCCTCCTGCCCGGGTACCGCTCGGAGATCTGGCCGTGCCGCATCAAGGGCCGCGCGGGGGTCGCCGTCGCCGTCCGCGAGGACATCCCGGTCACCGCGGGGGAGGTGCGCCGGGGCGTGGCGCCCCCGGACACCGCCGAGCCCGATGTCGATTCGGGCCGGTGGCTCGAAGTGGACCTCGGCGTGGAGGGCACGCCGGGCTCGGACGGAGCCGGCCGCCACACGCTCACCATCGTCTCGGCCTACCTGCACTCGGGCCGGGTCGGCACCGAGAAGATGGATCAGAAGTACGCCCACCTGGAGCTCGTGGATGCGCGCATGGCGGAGCTGCTGGACTCCAGCGAGTCGGGCGGCCCCCAGGTCGTCATGGCCGGCGACCTCAACGTGGTCCGCTCCGAGAGGGACATCAAGAACTGGAAGCCGAACCACAACAAGTCCGCGGGCGTCCTGGACGAGGAGATCGCCCACCTGGAGGGCTGGTTCGCCGCCGGCTGGGTGGACGTGGCGCGCTCCCTGGCGCCCGACCGGCAGGGCCCCTACACGTGGTGGTCCCAGCGCGGCAAGGCCTTCGACAACGACGTGGGCTGGCGCATCGACTACCAGGTGGCCACACCGCGCCTGGCCAGACGCGCCGCCTCCCTGACCGTGGACCGCGCCGACTCCTACGACGCCAGGTGGTCCGACCACGCCCCGCTGGTCATCGACTACGTCTTCTGAGGGACGGAACCATGAGTCTCTTCTCCCGCCTGCGCGGCTCCGGCTCATCGCGCCCTCCCGGCGGCCCGGGCGCACCGGCGGACGCGAGCACCGCCCGCGTGCGCACCATCCGCGCGCGCGTGTCGGGGCAGGTCCAGGGCGTCGGCTTCCGCTGGTACTGCACCGAGGAGGCGCAGGAGCTGGGGCTGGTCGGCCGGGTGAGCAACCTTTCCGACGGCGACGTCGAGGTCGTGGCCCAGGGACCGGCCGACGCGGTCTCGCGGCTGGTCTCCTGGCTCCACCACGGCCCCCGGTGGGCGCGGGTCGACGACGTCCGGCTCACCGAGATGCCACCGGGCAGCCTGTCCCGCAGGGATTTCCGACCGGGCAACTGATCCCGGGCCGTGCGCTCAACCGGCGCGCCGCTCGGCGGCCTCGACGACGTTGGCCAGCAGCAGGGCCCGCGTCATGGGCCCCACTCCCCCGGGGTTCGGGGAGAGCCAGGCCGCGACCTCATCGACGCCGTCGGCGACGTCCCCGGCGATCCTCCCCCTGCCGGTGGCGGGGTCGGTGACCCGGGCGACCCCGACGTCCAGGACGACCGCACCGGGAGCCACCATGTCCGCGGCGATGATGCCGGGGCTGCCGGCCGCCGAGACGACGACGCCGGCGCGGCGCACGTGCGCGGCCAGGTCGCGAGTGCCCGTGTGGCAGACATCGACGGTGGCGTTGATGTCCTTGCGGCCCAGCAGCAGGCCGATGCTGCGCCCCACGGTGACGCCGCGACCGATGACGCACACGTCGGCCCCCGCCAGGTCGATGCCGTGGCGGGCGATCAGCTCGATGCAGGCCCGGGGCGTGCACGGCAGCGGGGAGGCGATGGGCCCCGAGGTCCGCAGCACCAGGCGGCCCAGGTTGGTGGGGTGCAGGCCGTCGGCGTCCTTGCCCGGGTCGATGCGCTCCAGGACGGCGTTGGTGTCCACGCCGGCCGGCAGCGGGAGCTGGACGATGTAGCCGGTGCAGGCGGGATCCGCGTTGAGGCGGTCGACGGCGGCCTCGACCTCGGCCCGCGTCGCGGTGGCGGGCAGGTCGATGCGGAGCGAGTCGATGCCGACCTCGGCGCAGTCGGCGTGCTTGCCGGCGACGTACGTGAGGCTTCCGGGGTCCTCGCCCACGAGCACCGTGCCGAGCCCCGGCACGACGCCGCGCTCGCGCAGCGCCGCGACGCGCTCGGCGAGCTCGGCCTTGAGGGCGGCGGCCGTGGCCCTGCCGTCCAGGATCCGGGCGGGCCCGCCCCAGGGGGCCCTCACTGGGCCAGCCCCGGGTAGAGGGGGAAGGCGTCGGTCAGGGCGCGCACGCGGTCGCGCAGGGCGGCCAGGGTCTCGTCGTCGGCGGTGCCGGCGGCGCCGTGGACGAGGGCGGTGGCGATGATGTCGGCGACCTCGGTGAACTCGGCGGCGCCGAAGCCGCGGGCGGCCAGGGCGGGGGTGCCGATGCGCAGGCCCGAGGTGACCCGCGGCGGACGCGGGTCGAAGGGGACGGCGTTGCGGTTGACGGTGATGCCTGCCTCGTGGAGGAGGTCCTCGGCCTGCTGGCCGTCCAGGGGGGCCTCGCGCAGGTCCACCAGGACGAGGTGGACGTCGGTGCCGCCGGTCACCAGCCGGATCCCGGCCGCGCGCGCGTCGTCGGCCAGGAGGCGCTCGGCCAGGATGGCGGCGCCCTCGAGGGTGCGCACCTGGCGGTCCTTGAACTCCTCGGTACCGGCGACCCTCATGGCCACGGCCTTGGCGGCGATGACGTGCATGAGGGGGCCTCCCTGCTGGCCCGGGAAGACGGCGGAGTCGAGCCTCCTGCCCCACTGCTCGGCGCGGTTGGTCAGGAGCATGCCGGAGCGGGGGCCGCCGAGGGTCTTGTGGACGGTGGTGGACACGACGTCGGAGGCGGGCAGGGGGCTGGGGTGGAGGCCGGCGGCGACGAGCCCGGCGAAGTGGGCCATGTCGGTCCACAGGGAGGCGCCGACCTCGTCGGCGATGGCGCGGAAGGCCTCGAAGTCGAGGTGGCGGGGGTAGGCGGACCAGCCTGCGATGATGACCCTGGGGCGCTCGCGCAGGGCGGCCTCGCGCACCTGGTCCATCTCGACGCGCATGGTGGTCTCGTCCACGCCGTAGGCGGTGGCGTGGTAGTTCTTGCCGGAGAAGTTGATCCTCATCCCATGGGTGAGGTGACCGCCGTGGGCGAGCGACAGGCCGAGGATGGTGTCGCCGGCGTCGGCCAGGGCGTGGAGGACGGCGGCGTTGGCCTGGGCGCCGGAGTGGGGCTGGACGTTGGCCCACTCGGCGTCGAAGACGGCCTTGGCGCGCTCGATGGCGAGGGTCTCGGCGACGTCGACGACCTCGCAGCCGCCGTAGTAGCGGCGGCCCGGGTAGCCCTCGGCGTACTTGTTGGTCAGCACCGACCCCTGGGCCTGGAGCACGGCGCGGGGCACGAAGTTCTCCGAGGCGATCATCTCCAGGGTGCCGCGCTGACGGGCGAGCTCGTCGTCCAGGACGGACGCGATCTCCGGGTCGAGCTCGGCCAGGGGCAGGTTGTTGAGCGTGGTGCCGGCTGGTCCAGTCATGGTTCTCCTCGTGTCGGCACGGCGGCGCCGTGCGGGGGCGGTGACTCCGGCCCAGGCGGGCGACCAGGTTCCCGTGACGGCCGCTCCGGCGCGGTCCGGTGCGGCGCCGTCGCTCCCCGGTGGTGACCACCTCTGCGCCAGTCGCGACGACGATGTCCATGCTACCGCCGTCGGGAGGCTCGGGCGCGGAACCGCCCGCGGCGCGGACGCCCCGGGGTGCGGGCGGGTCACCCCCGGCCGAGCCAGTCCTCCAGGCCGTCGGGCGCGCCGGCCCAGGCGAGGGCCTCGGCGAGCTCGTCGGCGCGCAGGAGGATGCTGCCGAAGGCGGCGCGCACGCGCTCGCAGGCGTCGTCATCGGCGACGCCGGTGACCACGAGGTGGCACCGGGGCCCGTCCGGGCCGTCCGGATCGTCCGGGCTCTCCGTCCAGGGGCCGGCGTCCCCCACGCTGACCGCGCCCCCGGCGACCTCCCAGGTGCACACGCGCCCGGGGCGGCTCGGCAGCCAGAAGCAGCCGCGCGCCAGCATGCCGCGCCCCGCCAGGTCCTCGACCAGCTCGCGCAGGCGCCCGGGGTGGAAGGGCATCTCGCTGAACAGATCCAGGGTGCGCACCCCGTGCTCGGCCGGACCGCCCCAGGCCCGGGTCGTGGCGGGGTGGACGCGGGCCACCGCGCGGGCGGCGTCGTGGCGCAGGGCGAGCAGCTCGGGCAGGAGCGGCGCGTCCAGGCCGGGCAGCAGGAGGGTGTCGTGAGGGCGCAGGTGCTCCACCAGGTCGCGGCCGACCGGGTCCCGGCCGAGGGCGACGACCGCGTCGGCGTAGCCGAGGGCCACCATGTGCAGCTCGCCCGCGCACTGGTCCTCGACGACGGCGACCGACTCGGGCGCAGGGCGGTGGGTGAGCAGGTCGCGGGCCGCGGCGTCGACGTCGATGACGTGGGCCAGGCCGGCGAGCGTCACGCCGGGCAGCCGGGCGAGGTCGTCGGCCAGGCGCGGGGCGAGGTGGATGAGCTCGACGCCGGGCGGCAGCAGGACGACGGTGGCGCCGTCGGGGTCCAGGCGCGCGCGGTCCTCGACGACGGCCAGCAGCACCTCCCGCAGGGAGCAGGTCCAGCAGTCCGTCGTGCGGGCGATGTCGAGGACGGGCGCGGTGCCCGCGTCGAGGGGGACCTGCGCGGCGGTCAGTCGGATGAAGCCGTCGGCGAGGCCGGGGTCGCCGGGCGCGTCGGCAGCGGTGACGGAGCCGGGGGCGGCGCTGAGATCGGTGCCGGGACCGGCATCGGGGCCGGCGTGGAGCGAGGCCGTCAGGACGAGGGCGTCCTCGCCGTGGAGAGCGAGGCCGACCAGGTCCACCAGCAGCGGATCGACGACGCTGATGAGTGCGAGGCAGTGCACGGCACCTCCCAATTGACTGTACTGAGAATCATTTGCATATAGTGGCCCCATGAGCCGCTATTGCCAAGTCACGGGAGCCCGGCCGGTCACCGGTCACTCGATCTCCCACTCCCACCGCCGCTCCAAGCGCCGGTGGCTGCCCAACCTGCAGAGGAAGCGCTACTGGGTGCCCTCCCTGGGCCGCACCGTGCGCCTGACCGTGAGCGCCAAGGGCATCAAGATCATCGACAAGAAGGGCATCGACGTCGTCGTGGCGCAGATGCGCGCCAGAGGGGAGAGGATCTGATGCCCGCCAGGACCGGGAGATCCAAGGACCTGAGGCCCGTCATCACGCTGGTCTCCACCGCCGGCACCGGCTGCACCTACGTCACCCGCAAGAACCGGCGCAACACGCCGGACCGCCTCGTCCTGCGCAAGTTCGACCCGGTCGTGCGCCGGCACGTCGAGTTCAAGGAGTCCCGCTGATGGCCAAGAAGTCCAAGATCGCGGCCGACAGGCGCCGTCGCCGGACCGTGGCGCGATACGCCGAGCGCCGCGCCGAGCTGAAACGGGCCGCGGTCGACCCGGCGCTGACCGTCGCCGAGCGGGATGCCGCCATGGCGGCCCTGCACGCCCTGCCCCGGAACGCCTCCCCCACTCGCGTGCGCAACCGCGACGGCGTCGACGGGCGCCCGCGCGGCTTCCTGCGCAAGGCCGGGATCTCGCGCGTCCGCTTCCGCGAGATGGCCCTGCGCGGCGAGCTGCCCGGCATCTCGAAGTCGTCCTGGTGAGGAGTGCGTCATCCTCATGCGCCCCGGAATCCACCCCGACTACCACCCGATCGTCTTCCGCGACAAGAGCGCGGACTTCGCCTTCCTGACCCGCTCCACCATGACGTCCTCTCAGACCATCGAGTGGGAGGACGGCAATACCTACCCCGTCGTGGACGTCGATGTCTCCAGCGCCTCGCACCCCTTCTGGACCGGCAGGGGCCGGATCCTGGACACGGCCGGCCGGGTGGAGAAGTTCGAGCGCCGCTACGGGAGGCGCCGGCGCTGAGACGCCGACCGCATCCAGGGAGCACCCCAGGAATCACCCGCATCCGAACGAAGATAAGGAAGATAGAGGACCAGCCCATGAAGGTTCGCGCCTCCATCAGGTCGCTCGCCAAGCAGCCCGGCAGCAAGGTGGTGCGCCGCCGCGGCCACACCTACGTCATCAACAGGAAGAACCCCCGCTTCAAGGCCCGTCAGGGCTGAGAGGGCCCGCACGCGGAGGTCGCCCGCCCCGGTGGCGCCAACCACCGGGGCGGTTCCTGGGCCCCTCCCGCTCGCGGAGGTCGCCACCGCGTGAGGCGGCCCCATCGGGATGCCGCGCGGCCGTCGCGCTCCTCCGACTACCCTGCGGACATGACCTCCGAGACCGCCGACACCGCCGGAGCCCCCGGGACCGTCGAAGCCCCTGCGACCGTCGCCCCCTCACCCCCGGCGCCGCAGCACCTCGTCCTCACGCTGTCCTGTCCGGACCGGCCGGGCATCGTCCACGCCGTCTCCGGGGCACTGGCGCGACGCGGGGGCAATATCACCGAGTCCCAGCAGTTCGGCGACCCCGAGTCCGGCCTGTTCTTCATGCGCGTCTCCGTCGTCACCCGGGTGCCGCGCCCCGAGCTGGAGGCGGATCTGGCCGAGATGGCCGAGCAGTACGAGATGCACTGGGCGCTGCACGAGGTCGACCGCCCGCTGCGCACGCTCCTCATGGTGTCCAAGGAGGCCCACTGCCTGTCCGACCTGCTGTTCCGCGCCACCAGCCAGGGCCTGCCCATCGACGTCGTCGGCGTCGTCGGCAATCACGAGGACCTGCGCAGCGTGACCGAGTTCTACGGAGCCTCCTTCCACCACATCCCGGTCACCAGGGACACCAAGGCGACGGCCGAGTCCGAGCTGCTCGCCCTGGTCGACTCCCTGGGCGTGGAGCTCGTCGTGCTGGCGCGCTACATGCAGATCCTCTCCCCCGCCCTGTGCGAACGGCTTCACGGGAGCGTGATCAACATCCACCACTCCTTCCTGCCCAGCTTCAAGGGCGCCAAGCCGTATCACCAGGCCCACGACCGCGGCGTCAAGCTCATCGGGGCGACGGCCCACTACGTCACGGCCGACCTCGACGAGGGCCCGATCATCGAGCAGGACGTCACCCGGGCGTCGCACGCCGACTCGGCCCTCGCCCTCCAGCGCAAGGGCCGGGACGTCGAGCGCCGGGTCCTCGCCCAGGCCGTCACGTGGCACGCCGAGCACCGCGTCCTGCTCAACGGCCGCCGCACCGTCGTCTTCGCCTGAGGACGGCCCCTCCCGCCGTCGGCCCTCTACAGCCTCCTGCCCAGCGCCCAGGCGCCCAGCCCCACTCCGCAGGCGGCGGCGACAAGGCATCCGGCCAGCACGGGCACGACCGAGGGCGGCTCCACCATCCATGCCTGCGCTTGCATGGTCTCAAAGATGTAGGACGGCGGCCAGAACCGGTCGAAGACCTGAACGTTCCGCGGCAGAGTGGCGACAGAGGAGAACCCGCCCGAAGCGAAGAAGGAACCGGCAAAAGTGATCATGAGCAGCGGCTGGACGGTGCGGTAGTCGCGCAGCCACGCCCCGATGGCCACCCCCACCCCGGAGCAGGCCACGCTCGTCAGGGCGGCGACCGCCAGCAAGACGGGCAGCCGCCCCACCGGCAGGCGCACCCCGAAGAGGAGGAGCGCCACGGCGAGCGTGACCAGGGTGTTGATGCAGCCGGCGAGGACCGAGGCGGTCAGGGTACCGGCAGTGAGATCGGCCAGGGGCCGCGGCGCGAGCCGAACCTCCTTGACGGTCCGGTGCTCCCACTCGCGAGCGACCATGATCGCGGCGTTGAGCGCGGAGCCGACCATGACCGCCAGGACGACGGCGCTGTGGGCGATGAAGACCCGCCGCCGCACGTCGTCGGTGCGTGTGGTCGTCTGGGTCACGGTGACCGGCGCCGCGTCGGGGACGTGCCCCGCGGCGTAGTCCTGGACGGCCCGGGTCAGGCGCAGGCGGGCGTTCTTCATCATGTCAGTGTTGATGTTGTAGGCCCTCGTCCTGAGTACGGGGGTCCGCCCGGCGTCCACCTGGGCGTCGAAGTCCTCGGGGATGGTGACCACCAGGTGCAGGCGGCCCTCGGCGACCAGGCGGTCGGCCTCGTCGGGGTCGGTGGTCACGACATGGAAGTACGGGGAGATGTTGCTGCGCAGGTCGCGGATCTCCTGCTCGAGGGCGGCCGCGTGCGGGCCGGTGCCCCGATTGACCAGGCCGATGTTCCAATCGTCCCCGCCGAACCCGAACAGGACGCCGCACAGGAACATGAGCACCAGGGGGATGAGCACAGGCCCGGCCAGGGCCTGCCGGTCTCGGGCCCACTGGTGCAGGTCCTTGCGGGCGACCGCCCCGACACGGTCGAGGTGCCGGCCCATCGTCGTCCGCGGCCCCTGCGCCGTCTGCGCTGTCATCACCGTCATCACTGTCCTCCGGTCAGGCGGCTGTAGGCTCGACGCAGCAGCCATCCGGCGAGGGCGAGGATCACCGCGGTGGAGGCCAGCACGACGACCAGGTTCCCGGCCAGGTCCGATGTGTCGCCGGTCAAGAAAATGCTGCGCGCGCTCATGAAGGCGTACGTGGTGGGCAGCGCCCGCGAGAGGCGCCACAGCGTCGTGATCGGCTCACCCCAGGCCAAGCCGCGCATGGACTCCTCGTTGCCGGAGACGAGGAAGAACATGACGGCCAGGGCGATCAGACCCGATGCCGTCGCGAGCGTCTTCTTCGACGCGACGCCGACGACGGTGCCGATCCCCGAGCCCATGAGGAGCGCCGCCGCCACGATGCCGGTCATGGCCAGCAGGTTCCCGGTGGGGTGAAAGCCGAAGCCGACGACGAGCACGAGCAGGACGAGTGCCACAGAGGCCAGGGACTGCCCCAGGCCGGCGAGCACCTTGCCGGCCACGAGCGCGCCGCGTCCCAGCGGGGCCAGCAGCAGGTTCTTGACCGTCCTGTCATTCCACTCGCAGGCCACCTGGAGGCCAGCGCCCACCATGGCGGCGTACAGACAGCCGAACAGGAGCAGGCTAGTGGAGATGTAGCCGAGCATGGTGGGGTCCGTCGGCAGCCAGCCAGTCTCCTCCACGCTCGCCACGGGCTGGGCCAGGCCGTCATCGAGCTGGCGGACCGCATCGTCCAGCCGCAGGCGCAGGTTCTTGGAGTAGTCGGAGTTGATGTTGTTCAGCCGCAGCTCCACCTGCGCGCTCCCGGCCTCGGCGGCGTCGGAGAAGCCCTCCGGGATGACGATGACCGCCAGGGCGTCGCCGTCGTCGAACGCCTCCAGCGCAGCGGTCGCATCGGTGGTGCGCACGTCGTAGTAGGGCCCCTCCTCGGAGTGGATGGTCCGCATGGTCTCGATCAGGCGCGAGGAGACCGGGCCGCCGTCGAGGTCGGCGACCATGATCGGGTTGTTGTTGGACACGGGGATGATCAGTGAGTAGAAGAAGATGAAGACCAGGGGGATGACGACGCTGATGACCATGAGGAACGGCTGGCGGGCGAACCTCGTCCAGTCCTTGACCGCGATCGCGACGGCCGCGCTCGCGCCCTTCATGCTCGGCCCCCGTCGCGCAGCGCCGTCCCGGTCAGGGCCAGGAAGACGTCATTGAGGTCGGGGCGCCGCACGCCGACGAGTGCGGCGTCGGGGTCGCGCTCGACGAACCAGTCGAGCACGGCGCGGGTGGTCGCCGGTGCGGCGTCGGCGGCCACGGAGGCGACGCCGTCGTGCCAGGTGACGCCGGTGACGCCGGGCAGGCCGGCGAGTCGGCCGGCCGCGTCCGGGCGGGAGGCGCGCACGTCGATGAAGGTCCGGCCCAACCGCCCGCGCAGCTCGTCGGGGGTACCGGTGGCCACGAGCACGCCGTGGTCGAGGATGGCGAGGTTGTCGGCGAGCGCCTGGGCCTCCTCCATGTAGTTGGTCGTCAACAGCACCGTGCCGCCCCCGGAGGCGATGCGCCGCACCCGGTCCCACAGGGCGGCCCGGGACTGGACGTCAACGCCGAGGGTGGGCTCGTCCAGGACGACGACGCTCGGCTCGGTCAGGAGGGCGCGCGCAAGGGCCAGGCGGCGCTGCATGCCGCCGGAGTAGGTGCCGACCCGGTCGCGGCGGCGCTCGGCCAGTCCGACGAGCTCGAGAGCCTCGTCGATGCGGCCGCGCCGCTCGTCGCGGGGGACGCCGTACAGGCGGGCATGGAAGGAGAGGTTCTCATCGGCGGACAGGTCGTTGTACAGGGCGGTCTCCTGGGGGACGACGCCCAGGTGGGTGCGTACTGCGGTGACGTCGGTGCGCACGTCGATGCCCTCGCACAGGACAGTCCCGCGGGTGGGGCGCAGGAGCCCGCACAGGAGGTTGACGGAGGTCGTCTTGCCCGAGCCGTTGGGGCCGAGCAGGCCGAAGACCTGGCCGTGGGCGACGTCGAGGGTCAGGGAGTCGAGCGCCGTCAGGGGCTCGCGACGGCGTCGTCGGAACTCCATGCGCAGGTCGCGGAAGCTGACGGCGGGGGCGTCGGAGCAGGCGGGCGGTCCGGGGTCGTGGTGAGTGCTCATGGTTGCCATGGGACGCGTCGGAGCATCATGATTTCAACCGTGGTGAATAAACGACGGGGGCGCCCCTCCGGATCCTCGAACGCCAAGGGGCGGATCCTCACGGCGGCGCGCGCCGGGTTCGAGGCGAATGGCTACATCGGAACCTCCTTGCGGTCGATCGCCCGCGAGGCGGATGTCGACCACACCCTGGTCACCTACTACTTCGGCTCGAAAGAGGGACTGTTCCGGGCCGTGGCCGCGCTCGCACTCAGCCCGGCGCAGGGCTTCGACGTCGTGGCCGCGAAGGTCGCCCCCGAGCACCTGCCCGAGGCACTGCTGCGGGCGGCCCTCACCCTGTGGGACCGTCCGGAGTACCGCACCGGCCTGACGCGCCTGTTCGCCGACGCACTCGCCTCGCAGTCCGCCTCACGGGTCCTGCGGGAATATCTGCAGTCCGAGATGATCGGGCGCCTGACCGACCACATCGAGGGGCCGGACGCGCAGCAGCGGGCGGCCGCGGCGGCGACGATCATGAGCGGGCTCTTCCTGACCCGGCACCTGCTGCGGCTCGAACCGGTGGCCTCGCTGACCCCGAACGAGATCGTCGCGCAGCTCGCCCCGGCGCTGCGCGCGGCCCTGGGTCCCCGATCGCCGCGACGGGCGGGGAATGTTCCGTAATGCTGTGAGTTGATCCGGTGGACTGCTATGTGTTTTTCGGACATTACTTGTTTTGTGCTTCAGGCCGCCTTGGTCAGGCCCAGGAACTCGCGTTCCACCTCGTCAGGGTTGCGGTACACCAGGGCTGAGTGAAGGCGGACATGGTTGTATCTCAGCTCGATCCATGAGGCCATATCGTTGATCGCCCTGCTCTGCGCGGGGTACACCATTCGGTGGACCCTCTCACTGAGGTTTTCTCGCCAGGGGTTTTTGTGGAGGGTGAGGGTGGCCGGGGCTGTGGCGGTGATGGTGGTGATGGCTGTGGGGGTGGGAGTGGCGTGTCGTAGGGCCTTGAAGTGCTTGAGTAGGGTGTTGGCTGTCTCGGCCGGGGCTCGTATGCGGGCGATCGGCTTGCCCGTGCCGTCTGGTGTCGGGGTCCGGGGCGGGGTTCTTGGCCGGGGCCTTGATGCCGATGCCGGCCCCGGTGCGGCTCTTGTCCGCCGGGGGGTGGGCAGTCCCGGTGAGGCCGCCCGGTGCAGTGCCGGCGGGGCGTGGGCCCGGGCGGCGGTGATGAAGATGGGTCGAGCCGGGCTCCATGGGCGCGGTCCGCACCGGGAAGCCAGTGCGATCGGTCAGGACCTGCATGTTGCCGCCGAAGGCCTTGTGCTTACCCGAGTGTCACAGGTGGTTGCCGGCCTGGGTGCGGGCTGCGACCCGGTCGGTGCGCACCAGGGTGGCGTCCAGGCGCGCAAAAGGCTCACCTCTGCGCCGGAGCCTGTTCGGGACGTCGGTGATGTCGGGGGATCGTTGGGCGATGACCTCCAGGGCCTCGCGGGCGGTAGCGGTGGGCGGTGGCCCGCGGGACCCCGGCGTCGCGGGTCAGGGCCCGCGCATCGGTGCCGTCCTTGGGCCGCCGCAGCACCGGGGCTGTCTGGACCCGGGTGGTGACGGTCCGTTGATGGGGTCGGGCGTCGTGGGTGCGGTGGTGGGTGGTCGGCCAGCCGTTGACGGTACGCGCGGTGGCGATGGGTACGTCGGGAGCGGCACGATAGGACACCCGCGCGGAGCCTTTCTTGCGAGCAGGTTTTCTTGGTCGAAAACAACTCTGACGCACGGCTCCGCGTGCACCCCGCTCCGACACACCCCGGCCCCCCTTCTCAGCCATCCCAGCGCTCAGACCACCAGCACCACCACCCCAGCGAGAAAACCTCACTATTCCAAGCGAAGCGACACCCCCACCCCGCCTTCAACACCCCAACAATGAAAACTCGAGGCCAGTGATCGTACCCCGTTGGGCCGATGCCCCGATCTCTCTCAGGCCCGTCACGCCGACCGGTTACAGTTTCCGGCTGCGACACGGATTCCTGACCGTCCTGATTCGTGGGCGCGGGCACGAAGAGCGGGAAAAGAGGTTCGTCGGCCTGTTCCATCTCACGCACTCCGATGGGTTCGCCACCCTCGTCGTCGAGTACACGGGCCACAGGGGGTCGGCAAAGTCGGGTCAGGTGCTTGGCTGGGTGATGAGCTTGATGGCTCGTTTTGGGCGTCGTGACAGGGATCTGGTGGTCGAGGCGATACCGGCGCCGGGGCCGTGGACCAGGCGGATGAGGCCGATGGCCAGGTTGCGCAGGGCGGCCATGATCTCGGGGCCGTTACGGGTGCGCAGCTGGTGGCGGTCCTCATCGAAGACCACGTCCCTGACCCAGTGGAGCCGGTTCTCGATTCCCCAGTGCCCTTGGACCCAGGCCGCAACCTGCTCGGGCTGAGCCTGCTCCATAGGCAGCGAGCAGACCAGGTAGACCACCTCAACGGTTGTCCTCTTGGCCTTACCGTTCTTGCCCGGACTCT
>NZ_KE386871.1:53976-507851 GCF_000429265.1 Actinomyces gerencseriae DSM 6844 | reverse complement strand
GTGGTGTTCTACAGTTGGTCGGTGATGTCCTGGCCGGTGGTGTTGTCGTACCAGCGGCGGCGTCCGTTGTGGACGACGAGCTGGAGGTCGGTGCCCACGGGCAGGGTGTAGATGCCGATCAGGGCGGGCTCGATGTTGGCGATGGAGTTGAAGCTGGCCACGACGAGGTTGCCGGGCGTGTTGAGGAAGTCGTCGGTGTCGGCGTCGGACAGGATCCGCCATCCGTTGTCGACGGGGTTGACGGACTTCTCCCGGCGGGCCCACTTGATGTGGCCCCGGCCGTCGATGATGTTGCGGGAGACCAGGCAGCCCCCGGAGTCCTTGATGAACTCGGTGAACTCAGGCGTGCTCACGGACATACTCCTTCATGCGGTCGGCGATGGCGGTGCGGTGCGGCAGTCGGTCGGCGATGTCGATCGGCGTGCGGCCCACGGCGTTGGCGATGGTGAGGTCCAGGTCGGGCTGGGCGAGCATGAGGTCGTACAGAGGTGCGAGCTCCTGGTCGGACATGCCTCCGGTGATGAGCTCGCACATGGCCACGGTACCGCGCCTGTCCGTGGCGTTGATGTTCACGCCGTTGTCGATCAGCCAGCGTGCGATGGTCAGGTCGCGGGCGACGTTGCGGTGGGTGTGGCTGAACAGCACGTGCAGGGGCGTGTGCCCCTCGGATCCGGGTGGTCCGATGAGGGCATCGCGCTCGATGAGAAAGTCCGCGATCGTGTACCGCGTGTTCATGTCGGTGTTGGCGATGGCGCACATGAGCAGCGACCTGCCGTAGAAGCGGCGCTGCTCGTCCCCGGGCTTGTACGCGGCGAAGAACGGCTCCGGCGACTTCTTCATGCGCGCGCTCATCGAAATATCCATGATGGACCTTTCCTCAAACTCAAGTCATCAATGGAAGCAAAGGGAGGCGGTGGTTAACCTATACCCTCGGCTCTATGACTGCGGTTGGATGATGGAAACTCAGGACGGTAGTGTGATGGGTTATTATACCAGTCGCGAAACTCCTGAGGTGTCAACTGCCCGTCAACATAGCTTCTCCAGATATCACGGTACTGATGTTCGGGTTTGTGGCCCATATCCCAAACGCCTCGGCGGGGATCGCCAGCTGTCCACTGAATCTCTTCTCCGGTTAGAGGATCGTACACGTGGCCGCCGTGTTGGGAGGCTGTGAGGTTCCAAGTGTCTTCGGGAACCCCCTGTCGGAAACTAGGTCGATTATCTGGGTCCAGGTAGGGGCGATCGTCGTCCGGGCTGATATGGGGTGTGCCATCGTCGTCCACATAGGTTCCGTGGTTGACGTTCGGATCATGCTTACCCGCCTCCTTTTGCGGCGTAAATGTGTCGTCGTCCCCTTTCCTGTCAGTGTGCGCGTTGGCGTCATCGTTTTCGTTCTTAGGCGATTCTTCCTCTGAGCGAGTGGCGGATGTCGTCTCATCGCTCTCTGACTGAGAAACGTTATCGTCGTTGGAACGCGAAGATATCGATTCGCCGTCCTCAGGGCGGGAGGTGTCAGGATCCTTGCCTTCGGGACGTTGGGGGTGCGGATCGTCTCCCTTGGGGCTGGTGGCGTCGTGGGCGCCGGCTGGCTTGCCTGTCGCGTCGGGGGCGCCGGTGTGGTGCATCCCGCCGCTGGTGGGTGTGCCGCCCCCGGCAGTGTGGGGACTGCTGGGGGCGTGGGCGCCGGCGGCGGGTGTGCCGTTGGTGTGGCTGCTGCCGGCCTCGGACACAGCGGCGTGGGCGTGCTGCGGGGTCTCGGGCGTGGCGTGGGTCCCGCTGGTGGGTGTGGTGTCCCCGGTAGCGTGCGAGGTGTGCGGGGCTTCGGGTGTGCCGGTGTGGCGGGTTCCGCCGGTGGCGGGGGCGTCCTCGGAGTGCGTGCCGGAGTGGGTCCCGCTGGTCTCGGGCGCGCTGCTGGCGTGGGCGGTGCTGCTGGGGGTGTCGCCTCCGGCGGGGTGGGTTCCGCCGGCGTCGTGTGGTGTGTGCGGGGCTTCGGGTGTGTGGGTGTGGCCGGTGACGGGGTCGAGGCCGTGGTAGGTGGGTGTGCCGGTGGTGCCGGTGGGGTGTGCCGATGGTGTTGTCGCGGGGGTGGGGGCCTCGTTGATGGGGCCCTTGATGGGGTCCAGGCCGCGGTAGGGGGAGCCGGTTCCGCCGGTGGTGGACGGGCCCGTCCCGCCACCGTGGCCGCTGCTGGTGTGGCCGGACCCGTCGGTCGAGCCGGCCCCGGTGTGCTCGCCGCCGCTGGTGGGGGTGTGGGCGGGGCCCGTGCCGCTGTGGTCGGATCCGCTGGCGGGGCTGTGGGAGCCGGTGGGACCATGACCGCCTGCGTTGGTGCCGCCGGTTCCGCTGCTACCGGAGCTGCCGGTGGACGGGCCTGTCGATGGGCGCGCGCTGGCGGTGGACGGGCTCGTCCCGCCGTGCCCGCCAGTGCCGGGGGATCCGCTGGCGTGCCCGGCCCCGCCGTCGCTGGTGCTGTGGGCGGATCCCGTGCCGGCGCCGGTGTGCCCGGCCCCGGTGCGGCCGCCGTCGGCGCCGCCGGTGGGGCCGTGGGAGCCGGTTTCTCCACCGCCGGCGCTGGAGTGCCCGCCGGTCGAGCCGTGCCCGCCGGTGCCACTGGCACCGGTGTGGCCGCTGCTGGTGGCGCTGTGGCCGCTGCTGCCGCCGCCGTGCCCGCCGGTTCCGCTGCCGCTGCTGGTGGTGTGTCCGCCGTCGGTGGCGTGGCTGCCGCCGTGCCCGCCGGTTCCGCTGGTGGCGTGGGCGGTGTGTGCGGTGGTGTGGGTGGCGGTGGTGGTGGCGTGGGTGGTGTTGGGGGTTCGTCCCAGGGCCTGGTTGATGCGGCGTCCGGTGGCGTGGCCGGCGTCGGCGGCCTTGTCGGTGACGCTGCCGATCTTGTCCAGGACGCTCTTGAGGCGGGTGACGATGGGCTGGATCTTGTTCAGGAGCTTGGACAGGGCCTGGAAGGAGGAGATGAGGTCGTTCACGCGGCGGGTGACCTTGGTGACCTTGTCGGCGACCCAGGTGCTGATCTGGGCGGCGACCGCGGGGGTGGCCAGGCCCAGGGTGAAGACCTCCTCCAGGACGGACTGGAAGAACATGCCGATGGCCTCGGCGATCAGGTCGCGGACCATGTCGTGGACGACCTGGACCAGGGTGGCGGCCACGCCCAGGCCCGAGGAGATGCCCTCGGCCAGGGACGACAGGGACTCCAGGGCGCCGGTGAGGACCTGTCCCTGGGAGCGCCAGGCGTCGGCGGCGGCGCCGACTTGGTCGGCCATGTCGGCGCTGATGTCGGCGCGCAGGTCGGCGGCCTTGGTCTTCAGGTGGGTGGAGATGTTGGTCCAGGTCTGGGAGCCGGCGCGCACGGCGTCGGCGTCCCCGGTGAGCTTGTCGAGCATGTCGGGCAGGGGCGGGATGTGATCCATGATCCAGCCGGCCACCCAGCCGATGGCCGAGGCCACGGGGTTGAAGGCCAGGGAGGCGACATCGGCGGCGGCCCCGATCCCGGCCATGGTGCCCTGGGCCCACGAGCCCTGGCCGATGGCCTCCGACAGATCCGAGATGTCCTCACCCAGACCCGTACCCGCCCAGAACGACGTCGAATCCTGCCGCGACGCCACCAACGAGTTCTCGCTCACGACCAAACACCACCACGAATCACAGAACCGACATGGAACACAACCAACCTCCTGAAAGCATGCGGGTGGGCGAGCAACGGATGGTGCTGGGTGGTCGGACGGGACCGTCCAGCACCATCGGGGCTCACCACGTGTCGGACTCCTCGGTCCACCTCCCGGCCCAGCCGATGTCGGCGCGCGAGCCCGCCTCGGCGCTGGGGCCCGGGTCGCCGGGCACGGGCCTCTCGGGCTCGTCGAAGACCGGCACGTCGTACGTGCCCCGGGCGCGCTTCCGGCGGCGTCGCGAACCTCCGGCGGCGCCACTCCCCGGAGCACCGCCCATCGGGCGTCCGCCCATGCCCCCGGCCCCTCGTCCAGCGGCCGTTCCCTGACCCGCCGGGCCGGTGGCGCCCGCCGCCGGTGCGCCGGTGGTGCCGTTGACGCCGAGGGCGGACGAGGCCTGCCCGGCGTTGGCGAGGCCCGCTGCGCCGGAGGCGGTCTGCGCCGTCGTGTAGGCGGAAGCGGACCCCATCGCGGCGCCCGTGGCACGAGTGATACCGGCGAGACCGGCCAAACCGGCCAAGCCCGCCAGGAGACCGCCGGCGCCCTTGAGACCGGGGCCCGACCCCTTGGCGCCGCGCGACCTGTTGGCCAGGAACGCGCTGCCGGTGGTCCCGGCGACCATGGGAACGGCCGAGGCTCCCGACGTATGACTGTTGACGAAGCCGTTGCGAACCAGGCCGTCGAGCCCGCTCGTGCTCTGGCCGTCCATGGCGGAGCCGTAGTGGCCCGCGGCGTCGGCGATGCCCGACACGCTGCCGGCGGCCTGCGCGCCGGGGGTGATGAGACCCGCGGTCGAGCCCGAGCCGCCCAGGGCTCCGTCGTGCGATGCCGTCGTTCCGTTCCCGCCCGCCATCGCAGGGCCGCCCGCTGCAGTGGATCCACCGGCTGCGGGGGCGCCGCCGGCGTATCCCGCGCCGGCCGTGCCCGTGCCGCCACCGGAGCCCGTTGAGTGGTCAGCGCCTTCGCCGCCCCCGCCGGCGTCGCCGTTCAGCGGGAGGGAGTGCAGCGGGGTCGGGTCGATCGTGCGGTTGGGGTCGAAGGGGGGACGCGCGAAGTCCAGCAGGTTCAGGTTGGTGGTCGTCGTCGTCAGCGACGCGTCCATCGGCCTGATGGCCTCGCTCGCGGCGGTCTCGCGCTGCGCCTCCACCAGGGGATCGGGATCGATGTCGGTCTGGCACTCCGTGCGGAGCGGAACGCCCTGGTGCACCTGGTCGCCCGTCGTGGCCGGCAGGTCGTCGAACTTCGGCTTGGCGGTGCGCATGGCATCGCGGGCCACGGTGCGATGCGAGTGGACCGATCCGACGAGCAGGTGCCACTTGCGCACCTCCGCCTGCAGCTGGGCGAGGGCCTGGGTGACGGCGTTCTGGGTCTCGCCCGTCAGGGCCGGGGACCCGGCGATGAGTCGGATGGAGTCGTCGCAGGAGACCAGCTCGGAGCGGATCGTGTCCAGATTCGTGTCGTCGGTGTGATCGTCGAGCGACAGGGCGTTGATCTTCTTCAGTTCGTCGACATTGAGGCCCATGGTGCTGTCCTTGGGTGTGTCTAGGGCTTGCTGTGGGCAGGAGGGGGCGGGACGCGGAGGTGGTGTCGGCGGCCGCGGTGCGGTGATTCAGCGCGAGGACGTCGACTGGGGGGCCGAGGGGCTCGCCGTGGGCGTGGGTGTGCCGGGCTCCTCGCCCGAGGGGGAGGCGGTAGGTGTGGGCGCCCCGGGGGCGGTGCCGGACGGCGAGGCGGTCGGCGTGGGCGTGCCGGACGGCGGGGTCGTGGGCGTGGGCGTGCCGGGCTCCTCGCCCGAGGGGGAGGCAGTCGGCGCGGGCGTGCGGGGATCGCCGCCGGACGGCGGGGCCGTGGCCGCGGGCGGGGAGGACGGAACGGGGCAGAACCCGCCGGAGTACTGGTTCGGCGTGGGCGATAGGGAGGGCGGGACGGAGCCGTCGGCCGGTGCGGGCGGAGGGGCGGGGGCGTTGATGGGGGTGCGGTTCATCTTCCAGTTCCGGATGAGTCCCTCGGCCTCCGCCGCTGTGTCGAGATCGCCCTGCTGGAAGGCGGCGACCGCCCTGTCGTAGTTGGTCTTGAGCTTGTCGATGTCCGCCTTGGTGGCCTCGATGCAGGCCTTGAGGTTCTCCAGCGCTCGGGTGTAGGCGTCCTTGCAGGTGGTCGCCTCGGCGTGGTCGCTCCAGGTGGTGGTCGTCTGGTTAACGGTGACGTTGTCAATGGTGGTGGCCGCGGGATCCGCGTGGTCCGAGGCCGTGGCCATCTCCGAGGAGTTGACGGATGCCTGGTCGTAGTCGACGGACGTCTGATCTGCCATCGTGTCTCCTTCCTCCCAAGGGGCTCGCAGGGGAACTGCGCCCACCCTAAAGGACATGCGGTGGTGAGGAGAACGTGCAACACGACATGAGGATGGGGAGAAGGCCCCAGGAGCACCATCGCGGTACTGGCGGCGGCCCCATCCCGAGGCCCCGGGGCGCTGGAGGACGGGCCGTCGAGCTCCTTCCGAGTCGTGGAGCCGATCCTCTAGCCTGTCTCGTGAATCATCAGGGGGTCCAATGATGCAGCAGTCTCAACAGCCTCAACAGCCTCAACAGGACCCGGCCCACGATCCCCGGGCGGCCGACGGGATCCGGCCGCACGACGTCGAGCAGGGGGCTGGGCGCCGGGACGGATCCGGGATCGTGCCGTCGGCCGCGACGCGATCCGGCCCCGGGGGTGTCCCGGGAGCCGCGGCCGGGCCGACGACTGATGGGCAAGACTCTCCCGATCCCGGCCCCGCGGCCTATACGCCCGGGGCGCCGATCCCCCCGAACCGGGAGCGCATCACGCTGCGCGCCTTCTCGACCCTCTCCTCGGCGTTCCTGCCGCTGGTCGGCGGAGGCTTCGGACTCGTGAGCCTCTACGGCGTCGTGGTGAACCTTGTGAGCGACAAGGGGACCATCGGCAACGCCGTCATCCTGGCGATCGTCGCGGCCCTCGCCCTGCCGGGCGCCGCCTTCATGCTCTCGATACGCACTGTGCTGGATCCCACGGGCATCCATGTGCGCGCCATCGGCAGGGAACGAAGCTACCCCTGGCCCGCCTCGCGCACTGGACTGTACGTGCGGATCGCCCCGGGAAGCAGCAGCGGCGCCAACCGCGCCTTCGCCTGCGTCGTCCTGCCCGACGGCGGCGACCTGGAGCTGATGGGCCTGTCGTGGACGGGACCCTGGATCCCTGCGATCGAGGCCAAGGGCGTGGCCGAGTGCAACCGCATCTGGCAGTGGGCCGTCTCCCGCGGCTACACCCGCGAGACTCACCAGTACGTGCCGCTGTCCGGGGCGCTGGGCGTTCACCAGGCGGTGCGCGAGAGCCAGGAGCGGCGCTTCGACCTGCGCTGACCGCGGCGCTGCGACTCACCGGCGCTGACCGGCGGCGCCTCCCACCCCTCCCCGATCCTCCGCCGGGGCGCCGACGGGGACGGGGCCGAGCAGGAGGCGCCGCCGCCGCTTCCCCGGAGTCAGAGGTAGTACTGCTGCCCCCGACTCGCCACGTCGGCGTCGGTCGTCTCGAAGCTCGAGGCCACCTGGCGCAGCGTCGAGGCGCCCGTTCCGATCTGCTTGGACGTCGAGGACAGGCCCTGGTCGAACGCGGTCTTGGCGATCTCGTAGGGCGGCAGGAACAGGGGAGTGCACAGGAGGCCGAAGGGCAGCCCCGCCATCGCCGCCTGCGACGCCGACGCCGCCGTGCCGAGACCGTCCTTGACCTGGTCCACGTGCGAGGCGTGCGTGCGCCACACCTCGGGGGAGACCTCAAGATCCGCCATTACCGACCTCCTCGATTGAAACCGATCATGCCATCCGGTCCCACGCCGGGACCCCGTGAGCCCCGGCTGCGCGAGTCCCGGCCACTGCCGGGATCCGGGGCGTCCGACGCGCCCTCCGTCCGGGGACCGTAGGCCTTTCGCATCCGCTGGGCCAGATCCGACTCCGCGCCCCAGGCGTCCGAGGCGATCTTCGACGCCTTCGCGCCGGCCCGCGAGCGCGCCTTGTCGACGCAGTCAAGAATAGTCGTCGCCAGGTCGGAGGGGAACAGGTCCATCGCCTCCCTCGTGAGCTTGAGGTCCACGAGCCTGCCCCCGGCGTCGACAGTCACGGTGACCGTGCGGTCGCTCGCCGTCTCCGTCTCGCGGATGGCGTCGACCTGCTTGGACACGCGCTGCGCCGTCTCCGCCTGCTCCTGCGACTGCCGTAGCCAGCTGTCCACCTGCTCCTGCGCCCGCTGCGCGGCGAGCTCGAACCTATCGGGCATGGGGTTCTCCCTTCTTCGTGCGGGCATCCGCGCGACGAGGCGCCTGCGACGCGATCAGCGCCAGAGTCAGGGCCGTTGCGCCGCCGAGGCCGACTGTACCCGCCAGGCGCTGGCGCCGTTGCGGACCGAGGTCCGGCTGCGGCGGCGTCGCCATCACCGGGGCGGCGGTCTCGAGCGTGCGGGAGCCGCGCGGGTTCGCGGGTCCCAGGGCGGTGCCGTCATTGATGAACGTGAGCGCGGAGTAGGGCGCGATCGTGCCCCACCCCACTGACGAGCTCCACTCCGCCGGCGTCGTGCGCAGCGCCGTCACCGTCAGCCGGTAGGCCCAGTCCGCCGGGGTCTCGTCCGGATGGGCCGCTGCGACCAGGGCCGCGACGCCCCCCGCGTACCCGGTCGCCAGGGCGGAGGAGGGCGACTCCTGGGCGATGACGCAGTCGCCGTCGCCCAGGAAGGCGGATGTCTCGGACTGCGCCGGGACTGCGAGATCGATGCCCTCGTTGCGCAGGGCGGCCTCGGACGCCGATCCCTGGGAGGTGAGCGCCGTCACTCCGAGGACGCCGTCGTAGGCGGCCGGATAGCGCACCGGGCTCTCATCCTCGTCCTTGGAGCCCTGGGAGCTCTGCGAGCGGTCGCCCGTGCTGGCGACGACGAGGGCGCCCGAGTCGATCGCGTGCTCGGTCGCCTCCCGGAGAGCGGGGGCGTCCTCCGTCAGCGCCTGGGGCACGACGATGACCCGCGCCCCGTTATCGACCGCCCAGCGGATGCCCTCCGCCGTCCGCTCGGGCTGGGGGCCCTGGGGGCCCTGAGGAGTCTGGGGGCCCTGAGGGCTCCTCCCCGTTGCCATCCCCGTTGCCGTTCTCGATCCCGATGCGTCGCTCGAGGTGGTCGTGAAGACCCGCACGGGCATGAGCGTGGCCTCGCTGGCCAGGCCGACCAGGCCGGAGCCCGACACGCTGCGCGCCCCGATGGCTCCGGCGACGGCCGTGCCCTGCCCGCTGGCGTCCTCGGTGGCCCCACCGGCTCTGGTCAGGTCGACGCCCGCGGCGAGCGCCCCGTCGAAGTGCGGATTGGCCTCCGCGATACCCGAGTCGACGACGGCGACGGTCACGCCGCCGCCCTTGGTGAGCGACCACGCCCGTTCCATCCCGATCTGGGAGACGATCGGGGGGACCGTGGGGACGAGCGTCTGCCGTCCCTCCTCGCAGTTCGAGATCGCGTTGTCGTGAGTCGGCTTCTGGGGGGTGGGCTCGGGCGTCGGCTCCGGAGTCGGCTGTCCGGTCTCGGTCGGCTCGGGGGTCGGCTCCGGAGTCGGCTCCGGGGTGGGCTCGGGCGTCGGCTCCGGGGTGGGCTGCTGGGTCGGCGCGGGCTGCTCGGGCTGCTGGGTCGGCGCGGGCTGCTGGGGCTGCCTGGTCGGCACGATCCGGTTGACCGGCGGCGGGGTCTCGTCGGCCCGCGCATCGATGGGGCTCAGACCCGCCAGGACGGCGCCCAGCGCGCAGGCCGCCAGAGTCGCCATGGCCGCGGTCCTCCTGCGGCGTCCTCGGATCATCGTGCTCTCCGTCGTTCGTGTCATCCTTCGTCTCATTGCTCGCTGACCCCGTCCCAGACCGCCTCCGTGGACAGCTCGACCCCCGTGGGGAAGAGCGCGAGCCAGGCCGCCGGCACCGCGACGACGCTGCCCTCCTCGTAGCCGAGCCTCGCCAGCGTGTCGGACAGCGTGCCGCCGAGACCCCAGGCCCGACCGGCGTCGGTGATGAGGAACACGGGGCCGACACTGCCTCCGGCGGAGGCCCGGACGAGCGCGCCGGTGCCGCCGGTCACCTTCACTCCTCCCGACTCGATCTGGTCGGCCGATGCCAGGGTGGTTCTGGCCATCCCGGACGAGGAGGACTCACCGAGCACGGCGCACACGCTCGAGTCCGCCGCGGCGCCATCGTCCAGGGTCGCGGGCCAGTCATCCGGGGCCGCGGTCGTCGTGTTGACCTGGGTGAGGTCGGAGACGCTGACGTCCTGGACGGGCGCCGTGGCGCCCCCGCCCAACTTGTACAGCGCCAGGGAGACGTCGTTGAGGGCCCCCAGGCTCGAGTCGGACTGGACGACGTAGTACCTCTGACCACCGCTTGCGCCGTCCGTCACCGACAGCAGCATTCCGGCGACCGGGTTCCTGATCGTCGAGGACAGGCCGGTCACCGGCACCCCGGCATCGGGCACGGAGAAGCTCTGCATCGCGCTGCCCGGGGTGAATAGAGAGAGCCACGCGGCGTCGACCTCGGTGACGGGCTCGGAATCGACGCCGAGCGCGAGCAGGACCGAGCCGAGGTTCTCCGCGGGCAGCTCGTGGCTGACGCCGTCCGCCACCAGGTAGGTCGTCCCGGCGACCGACACCAGGGCGTGCTGGATGGTGCTCAGGCCCTGCGGCGAGTCGCCCACGCCGGTGGCCGTCGAGCCCGAGGAGGTCGAGCAGGCGGTCCATCCATGGGCCACCAGGGAGCCGGCTCGGGGCAGCTGCTCGGGCGCGTCCTCGAGGCCCACCTGGGAGCCGCGCTCGATCCCGTCCAGGACCGAGTTCTTGAGGGACGACTCCTGGAACTTGCCCGGCTCCGCGAGGAGGCGCGCGCTGGCCAGGTTCGTCACCGGGCGCAGGCGGCTGTTGATGGTGATGTAGCGGGTGCCCTCGCCCTTGACGACGATGAGGGTGTTGTCCTGCCAGTTCGCCGGGAGGGATCCGACGAACAGACCGGAGATCCACGACGCCAGGGCGATGACCAGGGTCAGGACGACGCCGCCGATCAGGGGAGGCGCGACGCGCCGCGGCTCGAGCTCGCGACCCCCCGGCGCGCCTGCGACGAAGGCGGTCACCAGCCGGCGCCGGTTGAAGCGCTGGGCGTCGAGAATGTCCTTGTTGGAGGCCATGGCCGTGCTTCTCCTGTCCTACAGCGCTCCGCAGACGATGGCTGCCAGTGGCAGGATCGCCAGCAGGACGACGATTTCCAGGGCGTCGGCCGCGCGCGCCAGGCGGGGCCGGTAGCTGGGGCCGAGCACGTTGAGCAGCAGGACCACCACGCCGGTCACGCCGACGACCCCGACGGCTGGCATCACCAGGTCGGTGCGGGAGACGATGACCGTGACGACCAGGGCCGCCAGCGCCACCATGCCCCCGGCGACTCCGGCGATCACGTCCGCCTGCGACCTCGCCGCCCGCGTGCCCAGCAGGGAGGCGGCCGCGATGGCGGCGACCAGGCCGGCCCCGGCGTAGCCGACGGAGGCCAGCGTCGGGACGCAGGCGAGGACGATCACCGCGCAGGCGACGCGCGCCGACAGGACCAGGCCGTGCGCGTTGAGCACCCGGGCCGTCAGCGTGGGCGTCACCTCGGTGCCGGGCTCCAGGACCGGCCTGTCGGTTCGGTCGGGCAGCGAGATGTCGATCGGGACCGAGGCCAGGGCCAGCCACGGCGCCAGCAGGGAGATGAGGGCCGCGCACGCGGCGACGACGGCCAGAACGCTGGTCAGTGGACGGCCGAGGAACTCGACGCCCACCCCGGTCAGGGCCAGGGCGGATGCCACGAGCAGGGGTCCCGAGATCAGCCACCGGTCGTCGTCCAGGAGGGGGAGGCAGGCCAGGACGGCGGCGGCGAGCGCGCCTCCCGCCGCCATGATCCGGGTCCCCGTCGCCGGTCCGTCGAAGGCCGTGTGAGCGGCGACGGCGGCGAGCGCGCCCGCCGTCATCACCAGGGGCCAGGTCCCCCTGCCGCGCAGGCGCGAGATCGCGAAGGCGGCCAGGACGAGCAGACAGCCGCACACCAGCGCGCACACCGGGGTGAGGAGCCTGCCCGGGCCCTCGCGCAGCAGGAGCAGTCCCGCCACCAGGAACAGCAGGCAGGTGGAGGCCACCGACATCGACAGCGAGTCCTGCCGGCTCCAGGCGACCTGCTTCGTCTCGACCGCCGTGGCGACTGCCTCGACGAGGTCGTCGTAGCGCGCCTCGGCCTCGGTGCTGCGCACCTCGAGCGTGAGCAGGGCACCCGCCCGGACGCCCTGCTCGACGATCGGTCGCGAGTCGTTCAAGGGCTTGCCGTCCTCGGTCACGAGCATGAGGCCGTACACGGCCGACTCCTCGTCCAGGGCGCCGAGGCGCGCTGCCACGGTGGGGAGGATCTCCGCCAGCGGGAGTGAGGACGGCAGGGCCACGTCCGTCGGGATGTTGCGGTGCCTGATGGTGACCGGCGTGAGACCGGTCGCTCCGCGGCGGGCACTCGTAAGGGGCACGACGTTCTCCTGGTTCTCTCCTGGGTCCAGGGGAGGGGGTGGGGTCGGCGCGCCGGGCGGGCGCGCTGCGCGGAGCCGGACGACTCCACGGTCCATCCTGACACGCCTGTCCCGCTCGGGTCCCGCTCTGGTCCTTTCAGTGAGGCTCGACACCCGACGTCGGGTCGGACTCGGCGGCCGGGCGTCGACCCGAGGCGCTACCGCGGCGAGATGCCCCGCTCCGGCACCCGCTCCGGGTTCGGCTCGGCACCCGGCTCCGGGGTCGGCTCGACGACATGCCTGGCGCTCGGCGCCGTGCCCGACCCGGCGGCCGGCGGAGGACGTCGGCGCTCCGCGCGCCGAGGTGAGGTGAGGGGCCGCCGTGGTATCACGGATTGGAGGGTGGCGGAGTGACGTCAGAGAAGCGTGAGGGGCATGAGAAAAGTGAGGGGTGATGGGGGGCACGACCTGGAAGGTGCTCCGCCGAAAGGCTCGCAACAGGACGGAGACATTGGGTAGGTTGTATCCGCTCAGGAACAGTCGGGAGGTGGGCGACGCTTCCCGCGAGCATCCAAGTTGTCCCCCTGCACCCTCAGGAAGAGAGACCATGGCACCACAGAACCTCGCCGCGGGGAGCGGCGTACTCATCAATGCGGCGAACGTTGTCGCCACTCATCGTCAGCAGCAGCAGTCGATCGTCAGCGGCGTTGAGGGCAGCATCCAGGCGCTTGCGCCGGGGTGGAAGGGTTCGGGAGGCACGGCGTTCACCACCGCCGCCAACCAGTGGATCCAGGACGCCAAGAACATCATCGCCGTTCTCGACAGGTTCGAGTCCTCCCTGCGCGGGACTCACACCACCTACCAGAACACCGAGGCGAATGCGGCCGCCGGCGCGCAGAAGCTCGGCGGGGCCTCGCAGGGCTACCACGGCATGATGGCCTGATCCGGCCTCCTCGACAACAGCTCAGAATCGACGAACAAGGAGAATGATCATGTCCGACGACATGCTGGTGGACTACGGGTCGATGTCGAACGCCTCGAGCGAGCTCGCTCGTGCCTCGCAGTCCATTTCCTCGGACCTGGAGGCCATGGACGGGGAGCTCAAGCCCACGCAGTCCGAGTGGAGCGGTGAGGCTCAGACTCAGTACATCGCCGCCAAGGCCGAGTGGACGCAGTCGGTCACCGACATGAACCAGCTGCTCGCGCAGATGGGGACCCACGTGGAGACCTCGTCCGGCGACTACGGCACGGCCGACAACCAGGGCGCCGCGAGCTTCGGCGCCTGATTCGCGCTGGCAGCCCGGTGATCCCGGATGGATCCGGGATGCTGCTGCGTAACGCGGGCGGGTGCGCCCCGGACCGATCGGTCCGGGGCGCACCCGCCCGCGTTACGCAGCAGCGCTGTGGGCATTGGCTCGAAGGGACGCATGCGCTCGTCGGGCGCGGACCGGACCTCGCTGTGCGAACACTGCGCGGAAGGGGAATCGCCCTGCTCGCCTCGCCCAGGGCGGATGAGGCGGATGAGGTGCGAGATGGACGCCTCTGCGTCCGAGGACCGCTCCGGGGCCTTCGGCGCCGTGCCATTGCGCGAGGCTCATACGAGATCCGCGCGGTCGTACCCGGGGGCGCGTGATCGTACGCGGCGGCACGTGGTCGTACCCGGGGGCGCGCGGTCGTACGCGGGGGCGCGCGGTCGTACCTTAGAACCTCCCTAAGGTACGACCACGCGGAAGGAGGTACGACCTGGCGCAAACAAGTACGACCACGCGGGTTCACGTACGACCACGCGGCCCAGGTACCACTTCGCGAGGTCCGGGTGATGGCGAGCTAGGTTCCGGCGAGGAGGTATCCGGCGTACGACTACTCGGGAATCGGGAAGCGTCGGATCATCGGAGCCGGGGCCCGGTGGCCGCGTGCATCCGGACCGCGCGCCTGAAGGCTGGGCTGAGAAACATGACTTCAGCAGGTGCCCGCGCGCATCCGGACCGCGCTCCGGAACGTGAGGAGTCGCAAGACGACGACGCCGGACCGCGGCCGGTCGGAGCCGGAGCATCGGCGCCCCCGAGGAGAGCGGGGGCGGGCGTTACTGGGCTGCCGCGGGCGGAGGGGTGCGCTGCGAGTCCCAGCGGTCGAGGGCGGCGAGGCAAGCCGGCGGTGATGCCGCGGGCGGGAGGGGGTTTCGCCTGGCAGGCTGGTTGGGGGGGGCGACAATCGGTGGTGCCGCGGGCGAGAGGGGTGCGACCGCGGCACCGCGTTCTTCCGGATCCCCTTCAGGCGCTCTTCTCCACGGTGATGCTCTCGTCGGCGAGCAGAAGGACCGATCCCGGGGCGACGGCGGTGCGCCACTCGGGCTTGAGCCGGATCTGCTGCCCCGTGGGATGCACCATGACGGTACCGTTGGCCGAGCGCATGTCCTCGGCCCATAGTTGCTGATCGTCGAAGCCGATGCGCAGGTGGGAGCGTGATAAGGCGCTTGACGAAGTGGCCAGTGTCACCATCTGAGTGTCATCGGGGAATGCGGGGCGTGGTGCTCGACCGATGACGCACTGGCCCTCCAGGGGGACGCGCATGCCCGAACCCGTGACGAGGACGAAGTCGGGACCACCGGTACCGGCCCGCCGCCCGGCGTTCGGATCCTCCCGCGGGACGGTCCGCGGATCGGCCTGCACGTTCGGCGCGGCTGCGTTCGAGGCGCTGGGGCCCGCAGGGCTCAGGACGGTCTCACGTGTCGTGGTCCGTGTCTGAGCCTGCCCGACGGAGGGCGGGGGCGGAGCCTCGGACGGGCTCGTTGGCGACGGACTCATCGGCGAGGAGGACGCCGCCGGTGAGGCCGACGCGCGATGGGAGGTCGCCCTGCGCCTCCTGCGCATCGGTGCGCTCGCCGTCGCGGCGTCCGGCTCGCCGGGGCGCGCCCGCCGTCCTGCGGAGGGCGGGCCCGGCGATGCGGGTGCGGGCGATGCGGGTGCGGGCTCGGCGGGCGGAGGAGGGACGAACGGCGTCTCCTGCGCGCCCGGGGTCTCGCGCCCCGGGATGGGACCGGCGGTCGCTGCTGGTCCGGGAGCGACGGGCGTGACGGTGCCTCCGGGGGCGGGGGCGCCTGCGGTCTCCGCTGGTTGGGAGTCGATGGGAGCGGCGGTGCGCCCGGGAGGAGCAGCGGTCTCCGCCGGTTCGGGAACGGCGCGCCCGGGGGCGGCGTACTCGGCGGCGTTCTGCGCGTCCGATGAGAGCCGGATAGGGCGCTCCGATTCGTGCGGATCCCCTGTACCGGTATGCGGGCCCGGGGCCCGTGGCACGGGCGCCGCCGGTCCGAGGATCCCCCCGAGTGCGGCGGGCGTTGACTGAACGACGGGCTCCGGAGCCGGCGGGGCCTGCGGCGGCACGGGCGCGGAGTCGACGACGGAGGTCGGGTCGGAGACGGTCGTCGCGGGCCCGGTGCCCACTGCGGGCGGTGAGGGCGGAGCGCCGGCCGGGAGATCGGGCGGGGCGCCGGTCGAGGGCGCGGACGGGGCGCCCGAGAGCATGGCGGCGGGGCGTCCCGCTGTCCCGCCTCCGCGGGTGCGCGGGTGCGCGGTCTCCGCGAGGTCCCGCCGTCCGGCGCCGCCGGGGCCGGGCTTCCGGACGGACTCGTCCGTACGACGGGAGCGGCGCGTCACGAGGGTTCGGCACCGCGTCGCCCCGTCCACGAAACCGGCCTCCCCGCTGCCGATCGGGGTCAGCGGCGTCAGGGCGACGCGGGCGGCCGCGCGGCCCAGACCGGGAGTCGTCGGGCCCTCGGCGGTGACCGTGCGAGCCCCGATCGCGGCCAGCCCCGGGGTCCAGCCGGTGCACGCCAGGGCGATGACGGTCAGCGCGAGGATCTGGACGGCGGTGATGACTGCGAGTGCGGTCCACCCCCTGAGCAGGTGGAGCGCGACCGGCGGGGCGACGAGGACCACCAGGTCGATGGCGGCGGCGCCCAGCAGCCCGGCCGTCGTCGGGCGCCGCCGGGCCCCGCCGGTTCCGGCCGTACCGGCGGTAGTGGTGCTGCTGATGGTGTCGTGGAGTCGAGTGCTCACAGCTGCCTCATGAAGTCGATGATCCCGGCGGCGACCACCGCCGAGGGGAGTGCCAGGAAACCTGCGAGGGACCCCAGGATGTCTCCGAAGCGGCCCCACCACGCGGACGGGCGGCCGCCCAGTCGGGTGAGCATGATGACGACGGACACGAGCCCGGCCGCCGCCACGATCCCGACGAGCAGGTCGAAGGTCGTCGTGCCGGGTCGGACCCCGGATGCCAGAACCGAGACGATGGCCGCGGCGCCCACCGCCAGGCGTGGTAGAACGCGCTCGGTGTGCGAGCGCGCCGTGCGCGGGTGGAGCAGGAGGAGCGCCGTCACGAGAGCCAGCTCGACGCGGGCGCCCCACGCCGCCGGCCCGGTGCCCAGGGCGATCTTCGCCGCCACCGGTGAGCACGTCACCACCACGACCGCCACCACCACTCCGATGGCCACCGATATCGACTCGGCCTGAGCCAGCGTGCGCGAGACCCGGGCGGCGGTCACCTTCGCCGGCGGCTCGATCGTCGGCACCCGCACGCCGCGACTGCCCGCGCGTTGCTCCGAGAGGTCGAGCAGCTGCTGGTCGGGCACAGAGGAGAGGGACACGGTGGGCACGAGCGTGATGAACAGGGTACTGGCCGCCAGAGTGATGACGATCACCGGGGCCCGGGGGACGCCGAAGATCAGGACCGCGGTGACGAGGACGGCCGCGACCGTCCACGCGAGGGCGCCGGTGGCGGCGCACGCGGACCGCAGTCGCAGCCACAGGACCAGCGAGGCGGCGCCCGCTCCCCATGCGCTCAGCAGGGTCGCCGTCGCGGCCGGTTCCAGGACGCCCGCCGGTACCAGCAGGACCCCCGTCGCCGCGCCCAGCAGCGGCAGCGGCAGGATCGCCGACGACTCCTGCAGGGGATCGGGCCGGTCGTCCATCAGGACGACTCGGACCGCCAGGAGCGCCGTGGCGAGCGCGGCGGCGCCCGTGCGCGCCAGCAGCGGCAGCCGCGCGCCCTCGTCGGCGAGCGCCGAGTACCAGCCCAGCGCGAGAAGCAGGCAGGCCACCAGCGCGACGGCGGCGGCGTCGAGCCACGGTCGCGCGGGCCTGGGGCGGGAGGCGGAGCGGTCCGAGAGATGACGAGCCGCGTGCCTGCCGATCGCCTTGCCGCCCACGAGCAGCACGGTGCCGTTGTCGAGATCCCGGCCGACGAGGGCGTCCAGGGGGGTGCGTGCTCCCGTGGTGGTGGTCACCAGGGCGTCGTCGGGGACCATGGCGCCCGTTCTCGCCTCCAGGAGTGCGCGCACCGGGGTCCCAGCCGCGACGGCGACATCGGTCCACCCTCCCTCGTCGACGAGGGTGACGCGTACGTTCGCCACGTTCATGCGGATTCTCGCTTCTCGTGTGTCATGGGAGTCGTTCGTGGTGGAGGTCCTTCGGCACGGCTGGTCGGCGTGGAGGCGCACCGGGCTGCACGAGTACTCTAGGGGCACTTGCCGTCCTGTGACCGCACGCGAGTGCGATCCACGGGAATCGGGACGCCCCCAGCCGGCGGGTCCGCCGCTCACGAATCGGAAGGTTTCCGGCCGCACTCATGACCGACAACCAGGTGAGTTCCTCAGACGCCCCCGAGCGCCCCTCGGGATCCATCGATGTCAAGGCCCCTCCCGACGCCGTCGTCGCTCAGGACGCGTCGAGCATCCTGGCCACGGTGCTGCCCCTGACCGGTTCGATGGGCGTCATGGTCTTCATGGCCATCTCGAACTCCAACGGCAACCGCACCCTGTTCATGGGCGGCGGCATGGTGATCGCCATGCTGTCCATGGTCGGCGTCAACATCTACCGCCAGACGCGTCAGCACCGTGAGAGCGTCAAGGACCAGCGGCGCGAGTACCTCGCCTACCTCTCCGAGTTGCGGGACTCCGTGCGTACGGTGGCCGGCCAGCAGCGGCGCCACGCGGTGCACGTCCTGCCCGAGCCGGAGGCGCTGCCCTACTTCGTCCAGGACGGCCGGCGGGTGTGGGAGCGCAGTCCCGGCGACGACCAGGTGCTCGTGCGCCTGGGGCGCTCGACCCAGCCCCTGTGCGTGGATCTCGTGCCGGAGAAGCTCGACGCGCTGGCCAAGCCCGACCCCGTGTGCCTGTCGGCCATGTCGCGCTTCGTGGTCACTCACCGCGACGTCGACGGCCTGCCGCTGGGGACCTCGTTGAACTACTTCTCCCGTGTGGAGGTCGTCGGCGAGGTCGACTCCGCCCGCGCGCTGACCCGGTCGCTGCTCGTGCACCTGCTGTCCATGACGCCGCCGAGCCGGCTGCGGGTGGCGGTGGTGGCCTCCGAGGAGGCGCTGGGGCAGTGGGAGTGGCTCAAGTGGGCGCCGCACTCCTGGTCGGACTCGGTCCAGGACGACGCCGGCCCCGCCCGCATGATCGCGACGTCGTGGCAGGACGTGGCCGAGCTGCTGCCGGAGGATCTCGCGGAGCGCGGCTCCTTCTCCTACGACGCCACCGACACGCCCATGCCGTACATCATCGTCGTGGTCGACGGCGGGTACGTGCCGATCGGGTCCCCGATCGCCCTGAGCGGCGGGGTGAACGGGGTGACCGTCATCGACCTGCCCGAGAAGTGGGGCGCGTTGACCTCGCTCTCGACTCTCCGGCTCCTGCTGCACCCGGTTTCGTCCCTGACCCGCGCCACGCCGATGGAGGTCGTGCGCGCGGGTGAGGACCCGGCCCTCGCCGTGGCGGACATGATGGACGTGGCGACCGCCCAGGCCGTCGTGAGACGTCTGTCATCGCGCTTCACCACCTCCGGGGAGGCCTCGGTCAACGCCCCCGTGGGCACGACCGACCCGAAGCGCTCGGCGGATCTGCTCTCCCTGCTCGATCTGGGTGATGTGCGCGACTTCGACCCGGACACCGACTGGAGACGGCGGTCGGGGCGGGAGCGGCTCCGGGTCCCCTTCGCGGTCACGCCGGAGGGCGCCCCCGTGGTGCTGGACATCAAGGAGTCCGCTGAGAACGGCATGGGCCCCCACGGCCTGCTCGTGGGCGCCACCGGTTCCGGCAAGTCCGAGGTCCTGCGCACGCTGGTCCTGGCGCTGGCGCTGACCCACTCGCCCGATCAGCTCAACTTCGTGCTGGTCGACTTCAAGGGCGGCGCCACATTCGCGGGCATGTCGGAGCTTCCCCACGTGTCCGCCATGATCTCGAACCTGGAGAGCGAGCTGGGCCTCGTCGACCGCATGGAGGAGGCTCTGCGCGGGGAGATGACCCGCCGCCAGGAGATGCTGCGCGACGCGGGCAACTACGCCAACGTCACCGACTACGAGGAGGCGCGACGCGCGGGCAAGCACGACGGGGAGCCGCTGCCCGCCCTGTTCGTCATCCTCGACGAGTTCTCGGAGCTGCTGTCGGCCAAGCCGGACTTCATCGAGGTGTTCGTCGCCATCGGGCGCCTGGGGCGCTCGATGCAGATCCACCTGCTGCTGTCCTCCCAGCGCCTGGAGGAGGGCCGGCTCCACGGCCTGGAGTCCCATCTGTCCTACCGGATCGGCCTGCGCACCTTCTCCGCCGCCGAGTCGCGCATCGTCCTGGGGGTCGCGGACGCCTACGACCTGCCGCCCTACCCGGGCAGCGGCTACCTCAAGAGCGGTACGCGCGAGATGACCCGCTTCCGGGCCTGCTACGTCGCCGGCCAGCCGCCGGAGCGCGTCAACGCGGCGCTCGCGCCGGCGCCCACCGGGGAGCCCCGCGAGCGGGTCGTCACCCCCCGGGTCGTTCCGTTCTCGGCGCGCCCGGTCCACGACCGGACGGCGCCGCCACCCGTCGAGGAGGACGTCGATGTCGTCGACGTCGGCGACGCCGTCGATGCCCGGGCGGCGGAGTCGGAGCCGAGCGCGCCTCCTCCGGCTCAGGACATCCAGTACGCCGAGATGACGACGATGGACATCGCCGTGGCGCGGATGGCCGGGCACGGCACGCCCGCGCATCAGATCTGGCTGCCTCCCCTGAACGTCAGTGAGACCTTCGACTCGCTGCTGGGCGATCTTGTGGTGGATCCGGAGCTGGGCCTGGTGTCGCCGTCCTGGCGCGCCCGCGGCGACCTGGAGGTGCCCCTGGGCATCACCGACGTCCCCCTGGAGCAGCGCCGTGAGTACTACAGCGTCGACCTGTCGGGGGCCGGCGGGCATGTCGCCGTCATCGGCGGTCCGCTCAGCGGGAAATCGACGGCGCTGCGCTCCCTGGTCATGGGTCTGGCGCTGACGCGCACCCCGGTGGAGGTGCAGGTCTACGTCATCGACCTGGGGGGCGGGACGTTCTCGACCATGCTCGACCTGCCGCACCTGGCCGGCGTCGCCACCCGTGACGAGCCCGACGTCGTCGCCCGGATCATGGCCGAGGTGTCGGCGCTGCTGGACGATCGCGAGCGCTTCTTCAAGGCCAATCGCATCGACTCGATCCAGACCTACCGCCATGAGCGGGCCGCGGGCCGTCTCGACGACGGGTACGGCGACGTCTTCCTCATCATCGATGGATGGTCGACCCTCAAGACGGACTTCGAGGACATCTCCACCCGCATTATGGCGATCGCGCCGCGCGCCCTGGCCCTGGGCGTGCACGTCGTCGTCGCCACGGGGCGATGGACCGACATGCGCATGACCATCAAGGACATGTTCGCCACCCGCATCGAGCTGCGGCTGGGCGACCCGGCGGACTCCGAGATCAACCGGAAGATCGCGCGCGAGGTTCCGACCGGCAGGCCCGGGCGCGGTCTCGACCCCGGGGCACGGCACATGCTGCTGGCGCTGCCGCGCACCGACGACGATCATGACCCCGCGACGCTGGCCCGCGGCGCCAACGACGCCTGTCGTGCGATCGCGGAGGCGTGGACCGGTCCGCAGGGGCCCAAGCTGCGTCTGCTGCCCACGCGCATCGACCTGGCGACGCTTCAGGAGCAGGTGCCGCCGGGCGGCGCCCCGGTCATCGGGATCAACGAGGCGCGCCTGGAGCCCGTGCGCCTCGACATGAGCCACGACCCGCACTTCATCGTCCTGGGCGATGCCAAGACCGGGAAGTCCTCGTTCCTGCGCGCCCTGGGTAACGAGCTGTGCCGCGGGCGCTCGACGAGCGAGGTCCGTCTGCTGGCCATCGACCTGCGGCGCTCCCTGCTGGGCGAGCTCTCCTCCGAGCATCTTCTGACTTACGTCACGGTTCGCGAGGACGCCGCCAGGGAGGTCACCGAGCTGGCCGGCTTCCTCCAGGGACGCATGCCCGGTCCCGACGTGACGCCGGAGCAGTTGCGTAACAGGTCGTGGTGGGAAGGGCCGGACGTCTACATCCTCGTCGACGACTACGACCTGCTGTCCTCGGGGCAGGCCGTCAACCCGCTGATGTCCCTGCAGCCGCTGCTCGCGCAATCCCAGGACCTGGGTCTCCACCTGATCCTGACCCGGCGCATCGGAGGCGCCAGTCGCGCCATGTTCGAACCGATCACCCAGACGCTGAACGACTTGTCGACACCCGGCATCATGCTGCCCGGAAGTCCCGACGAGGGGCCGCTGCTCGGGCGGCAGAAGCCCATTCCCGGGCCTCCGGGACGAGCGCGCCTCATCAGCCGCGACCACGGGGTCCAGTCGCTCCAGCTCGCCTGGGCGCCCCCCACCCAGTAGCCGTCCCGGCGGCACCGCTCAGCGCCGTCGACCTCGGGCCCCGACCGGGAACGCTCGCCTCGACGAGGCGGTCCGCCCTCGCGCGCCACCGCAGTGCGGGGCGGGGGCGCCGGTACAGTCGTGCGCATGGCAAAGGGTCGAAAGGGAGGCGGCACTCCGCCGCGCAGGAGGAGGCGTCGGACGGGCGGTGCTCGTTCCTCGTCCGGCGCGGGCTCCGGTCACGTGCGTCGTTCCACCCCGGGATCTCGCGTTCCCGGAACCCCGCGTCCCGCGCGTGGCGGCCGTACGAGTCGTACGAATAAGCCCTTGCGCTCCGCGGCCGGGGGGCGTTCGGGCAAGGCGCGGCGATCGGCCGGGGAGGCCCGCTCCGCGGCCAGTGGTCGTTCGAGCGAGGGCCGTCGGCCGGCCGGGGAAGCCCGCCGGACCGCCTCTGGCCGGCCCGCCGCGGGCACCGGCCGGCCCCGTTCCTCCTCCGGCTCCAGGCAGGCCGCGCGGGGGACGGCCCGCAGTGCGCGCACCGTGACGACCCAGGAGGGGCATCCGTCGCGCTCCGGCGCGCGTCGACGCCCGGCGGCCGCCGGCCGCGGTCGCGGGACGACTGTGGGCTCCGCCGCCGGGGGACCGGGTCGTCCCTCCGGTTCCCGGCTGCGACGCGCGGCCGCCGGCATCCCGCCCCGACCGCGGTACTGGCTTCGCTGGCTTCTGGTCATCGCCATCGCTCTGGCGGTCATTGGTGCCCTCGCCTACGCGATGATCGCCGGTGCCGGGTGGGTCCGCGGCACCATTCGCAGCCAGGACGACGCCGAGGCCGCCAGCCAGGTCCGCACCGTCTACCCCGCTCCCGTCGCCTGCGATGACGCTCATCTCCGCATCGCCATGGACGCCCCCAAGGAGACCGCCGTCGGCGCCGGCATGAGCATCGACGTCACGCTCACCAATGAGGGGGACGACGCCTGCCTCCTCGATATCGGCGGCGCCTCCCTGGGCGCGGTCATCAGCTCGGGCGACCAGACCGTGTGGGACTCCACCGCCTGTCCGGCCGACCCCACTGAGCGTCCTCTGCTCGTCGATGCCGGGGAGTCCGCCGACGCCTCCTTGAGGTGGAGAGGCGCCTCCGCGGAGGCCGGTTGCTCCCCTCCGCCCCCGAGCCCGTCCCCCTCCCCGACTCAGAATCCGGAGCAGAGCCCGACTCCCGGCTCGACGCCGGAGGCCTCGGCGAGCCCCGAGGCCGGCGCCACGGCGACTCCGTCACCGGTTGATCCGAGCGTGGCCGCCGCGGGCACCTACCGGATCCACCTGCGGCTCGGCGGCACCGACGTCACCGGTGAGCAGGTTTTCGTCATCAAGTGAGACGGGGCGGGTTGAGGCCGGGTGAGATCGAGAGGGCGCGGTGGGCCCGCGCGCCCCGCCCTCACGCGTAGCGGTCGACGATGGAGACCTCGGCCAGTCGCGAGAGCCCGTCGCGCAGGGTGCGCGCCTGCCCCGCGTCCACGCCGTCCGCGGCTTGGAGCTCCTCGACCGTCGCGCCGAGGATCGCCTGGAGCGAGTCCCAGGTGCGCACGATCGTGCGTGCCGTCGACAACGGCAGACGCGGGATCTTCGCGAGGATCCGCAGTCCCCGCGGCGAGATCGAGGCATCGAGCTCCTGGCCGTCGTCGCCGCCGATGCCCATGGAGCGGGCGACCATGGCCATGTCGAGCAGTGCGGGGGAGCCCACCCACTTGAGTCGGGCGTCGACGGCGGCCGTGTCCAGCCCCACCGGCAGGTAGTCGGACAGGAGGAAGTCCCGCTCCGCCATGAGACCGCGTGTGAGCTCTTCGAGCTGGAGGGCGAGCAGACGCCCGTCGGTGCCGAGCTCGACGACGTAGCCGTCGATGTCCGAGGCGATGCGACGCACCATCTCCAGCAGCTGGAGGACCGAGGTGACTTCGCGGACGGTGACGAGATCCTCGATCTCAAGGGCGTCCAGGCCCGCCGAGGTCTCGTCGAGACGCGCTTTGTACCGCTCCAGGGTGGCCAGCGCCTGGTTGGCCCGGGCGAGGATCGCCTCACTGGGCTCGATGACGTGACGCCTGCCGTCGACGTACAGGGAGATGATCCGCATGGACTGGCTCACGGAGATGACCGGGTAACCGGTCTGGCGAGCGACGCGCTCGGCCGTGCGATGACGCATCCCGGCCTCGGCGGTCTCGATGGATGCGTGGGGGAGGAGCTGGACGTTGGCGCGCCGGATGCGTCCCGCGGTGCGGTCCACGACGACGGCGCCGTCCATCTTGGCCAGCTCGCGCAGCCGCGCGGCGGAGAGCTCGACATCGAGGTTGAATCCCCCCGACGAGATCGACTCCACCATCTCGTCGTAGCCCAGCACGATGATCGCCCCGGTGCGACCCCGCAGGATGCGCTCCAAGCCGTCGCGCAAGACGGTTCCGGGTGCGACGAGCGTCAGGGTCTCGCGCACCAGGTTGCCGGGCTTGCCGGTCGGTTCAGTCATGCACATCTCCAGGCGGGGACGATGGGGCTGGGGCACCGATCGGCGCCCCGAGGGCCAGGTGGCGTCATCGTATCCGGGTCCCCGTCGTCCCGCTGTGAGGCGCATCGCGCACGGCTGCGTGCCCGACGCACGTCCCCCGCGCCCGTGCAGGACTCGCGCAGTGGTCTCCGAGTGCCCGCCACTGCTCCGGCACGGCCGTCCCCCGGCATCCCGGTCCCGGCTTCGCCTCGTCATTCCGGCCTCGGTCTCCAAACCCCGTCATCTCAGCGCCTCAACTGCGGGGCAGGGCCGCTCCGACCGCCTCGCCCAGGTGCCCCACCGGCAGCACCCGCATGCCGGTGACGGCGCGCAGTTCCTCCGAGCCCGCCAGGGGCACGATCGCCCGATCGAAGCCCAGTCGCGCGGCCTCCGCCAGGCGCCGCTGGATACCGACCGTTGCGCGGACCTCCCCGGTCAGGCCGACCTCCCCGAAGGCGACCAGCCCCGCGGGCGTGGGAAGGTCGCGCGCTGCGCTGACCACGGCGAGGGCCACCGCCAGGTCCGCGGCGGGCTCGACCGCGCGGGCGCCTCCCACCGTGGAGACGTACACGTCCGAGCCGGAGGTGTCCACGCGCATACGGGCCGTGAGCACCGCCAGCGCCATGGCCACGCGCGAGTGATCCACCCCCGAGGTCGTGCGCCGCGGCGAACCGGCGGTGCCGCCCGCCACGAGCGCCTGAACCTCGACCGGCATGGGGCGGCGCCCCTCCAGGGTGACGGTCGCGCAGGTGCCCGGCACCTCCGAGCGCGCTGCGGACAGGAACAGGCCCGAGGGGTCGGCCAGGCCGATGATGCCGCGTTCGCCCAGGTCGAAGCAGCCGACCTCGTCCGTTGGCCCGTAGCGGTTCTTCACCGCGCGCAGCAGTCGCAGGCGGGCGTGGCGGTCCCCCTCGAACTGGCAGACGACATCGACCAGGTGCTCGAGCACACGTGGACCGGCGATCCCGCCGTCCTTGGTGACGTGACCGACCAGGAGGACCGGTATTCCACGCTCCTTGGCCACGGCGATCAGGGCCCCGGCGACCGCTCGCACCTGGGCGACACCGCCTGCCGAGCCCTCGATCTGCGCCGAGGCGATGGTCTGCACCGAATCGACCACGAGGAGCGAGGGTCCGGTCGCCTCCACCTGGCCGAGCAGCGCCCCCAGCTCGGTCTCCGCCGCGAGCAGGAGCGCCGGGTCGATTCCACCGATGCGCTCCGCCCGCAGGCTGACCTGGCTCGCGGACTCCTCGCCGGTGACGTAGAGGACGGGGCCCTCGCTCCGCCGACGGGCCGCCGCCGCGGCCTTGGCGGCGACGTCGAGAAGCAGGGTGGACTTGCCCACCCCAGGCTCGCCCGCCAGCAGCACGACGGCACCGGGGATGATCCCACCGCCCAGAACCCGGTCGAGCTCGCCGACGCCGGTGGGACGGGCGCGGGCCTCCTCGGCGCTGACCTCGCCGATGGGACGGGCCTCGACGGCGGGGGGCACGACCCGAGCGCGGGCCGGGGCGACTCCGCTCGCGATCGGAGCATCGGACCCGGGAGCCTCGATGAACTCCTCGAGCGTGCCCCAGGCCCTGCACTCGCGGCACTGGCCGAGCCACTTGGGGCTCGTCCAGCCGCACTCCGTGCACACGTAGGAGGTGCGTGTCCTGGTGCTCTTGGTCGAAGCCATGGTGCCAGGCTAGCGAGCGCCACCGACACGAATCGGCCGTGGAGGGGAACGGTCGCCGGGCTCGCGAGACCCCGGTCGGCACGCCGGCGGCCGGGCTCAGCTCCTTCGCGATCCGTCCTGGCCGTACGGGGGCCGGACCTCCATCGGAGGCGTCTGACCGTAGCCAGAGGTCGGCCGCCAACCGTAGCCCGAGTCGCCCGAGCCGCGCTCGGGGGTCCGAGGCTGCTGGGCCTGCCCCGTACCCGGAGGGCGGGGCCTGGGCCTGCCCGTACGCGGAGGCCGGGGCCTGGGCCTGCCCGTACGCGGAGGGCGGGGTCTGGGCCTGCCCGTACGCGGAGGCCGGGGCCTGGGCCTGCCCGTACCCGGAGGCCGGGGCCTGGGCCTGCCCGTACCCGGAGGCCGGGGCCTGGGCCTGCTGGGACTGGCCGTAGGACGCCGCCTCCTCCGAGCGGGACATCTGCTGGCCGTATCCCGCTGGAGCGGATTCCGCTGGACCGGCCGGGCCGCCGTACGAGGAGGGGCCCGATTGGCCGGACGGATTCGTCACCGGCATCGCACCCCGCCCCGGGGCGTTCGGATCCGGGCGCGACTGACGCCGCAGGAGTGCCTCATCGATCAGCTTGACCAGGCCCACCAGGACGAGTGTGGGGAAGATCAGCACGATGTAGGGGATCCTCACGCGACCGGTGGCATTGGTGGTGATCCAGACGAGGATGCCGAGGGTCAGTGCGATGCCGAGGATGATCGCGACCACCAGCAGCGGGTAGTACGCGGCGGAATGGGTCTTGTTCTGAGGGTTCTGAATGCTCTGAGGCGGTTGGGCTGTCATGACTGCTCGTTTCCCTGGAGTTCGCCATCGGCCGGTCTGGTGGACCGGATACGGCGGCACGCGGCGGAGCACGGGGACGATACCGGGGTGCCGATGGGATGGGCGCCCGTCATCTTAACGGCGCGCGGGGCCGGGAGGAACCGGCTGAACCCCGTTCGGGCGCGGCTCACGCGTCCTTCAGGACGGCGCGCGCAGTCGCCTCGTCGGTGACCAGGGCGGACAGGTAGCCGCCGCGCAGTGCGGCTCGGATGGCCACGATCTTGTCGGGACCCGCGGCCACGCCGACGACGAGCGGGATCTCCCTGAGCCGCTCGGGGTCGAGGCACAGGGTGCGGTCGCACAGGGCGGTGTGCACATGGCGGCCGCTCGCATCGAGGTGGTGGCCGCACACGTGCGCCACCACATTCCGCTGGCGGCACTCGCGCACGACCTCGGGGGTCATCCAGCGGCGCAGCAGGGGACTGACGGAGGTCCCGACGGTGCCCACACCGGTCAGGGCGATGTCGCTGCGCGCCGCGAGCTCCAGCGTCGTGGCGACCTGGTCCTCCTCGCGCACGGCTCGGGCCAGGGTCAGGGAGTCGAAGACGAGCGGCACGGTCAGGGAGCGGAAGCGGCCGCCGAGCCGCAGGGACAGGTTGCGGCACACGTCCGGTCCGTCCTCCGTGTTGAAGGACTCCCCGACGCTTCCGAGCATGGCCACGGCGGTCGAGGAGGGCCAGCTGCGCTCGGGCGTGTGATGCACGACGGCGGCCACGGCCCGCCCGTTGGACACCGCGATGACGCTGTGCGGCCCGCAGCTCTCCAGGAGCAGATCGGCGGCGGTGCGGGCGACATCGGGCCCGATGTCGGATCCGTTGCCCGGCGTCGCCTCGCTCACGCGGGCGGTCTTGAGCCCGAAGGCGTCCACGAGTCGCTTCTCCAGGGCCATGAGGCGCTCGATGGGGTGCGCCACGGTGACGGTGACGACGCCGACCCGGCGCGCCTCGGCGAGCATGCGGGAGATCGTCGGGCGGGAGTAGCCCGTACGGCGGGCGATCTCCGTCTGACCGAGGCCCTCATCCCAGTACATGCGGGCGACCTCGAGCAGCAACGATGCGCGATTGCGAGTCAGGTTACCGCACATGCGTTCATTGTAGGGGGATCGTGATGGTCTCCGCTCCAGTTCTAGACTCGTCATTCTGGTTCTTCCTTGATCGCGCCGAGATCACACGTGCACAGATGTGCGCAGAGAGGCTCCAGGTCTCGACGACGGGTCCATACGTTGGTCTCGTCGGGCAGCGGTCTCGGGACCTGGTTCGGGACCTGGTCCTCGGAGCTCGGCCGTCGTGCCCGCACCGTTCACCGATCAGTTGTTCGAAGGAGAGCACCATGGGCATCGTCCGCACCATCCACGGCGACGTCGACCCCTCGACACTGGGCGTCGTCAACGCCCACGACCACCTCATCCGCGTCGGCGCGGGCGAGGTCTACATCGACCCCGACCACCTCCTCATCGACGAGGACAAGGCCGTTCAGGAGGCCACCTACTTCGTCGAGGCCTCCAAGCGCTTCGCACCGAGGGCAACTATCGTCGATATGTGCCCCGCCTCCTCGGGGCGCGGCGTCCTCAAGCTCCGCAGGGTCGTCGACCGCGTCCCCGACCTCCAGGTCGTCCAGACCACGGGCTTCCACCAGCAGAAGGTCTACCTGGAGTGGCGCCAGTCCTGGGTCAACCAGTACACCGTCGCCGAGATCGCCGACCTGCTCATCGCCGACATCGTCGAGGGCGTCGACGCCAACGACTACATGGGCCCCCTGGTCAAGCGCACCGACATCAGGGCCGGCTGCATCAAGTGGGCCACCGCCTACGGCCGGATCACCGACTGGGAGGTCAAGACCGGCGAGGCGGTCGCCATCGCGTCGAAGGAGACCGGTGCCCCGATCAACACCCACGTCACCGCCGGCACCTGCGGCCCCGAGCAGGCCCGTTTCCTCATCGAGCGGGGCGTGGCGCCGGAGAAGATCGCCATCGGCCACATCCAGCGCAACTGGGACCCGTGGATCCAGGAGCAGATCGTCGGGCTCGGCGCCTACGTCGAGCTCGACGGCACCAACCGCACCAAGTACGTGCCCGACAACGCGCGCGTCAACCTCCTCAAGGTCCTGGGCGAGAAGGGCTACGGCAGGCAGATCCTCCTGGGCACGGACTCGGGCAAGGCCTCCTACCAGAAGGTCTACGGCTCGGTCTCCGGCATCGACTACGACCCGGCCGTCTTCTGCCCGCGCCTGATCGACGACGAGGGATTCGACCCGGACTACGTCCAGGACCTCCTGGTGAACAACGCCGCCGCCTTCTTCGCCTTCGAGCCCCTGGCCGGCTGAACGGGGGCGCATCGAGATGACACCCGACCTCCAGATCGCCCTGGACACCGTCGACCTGCCCGGTGCGCTCGGCCCCCTCCAGAAGGCCGCCCCGCACGTCGACATCATCGAGTGCGGCACCATCCTCGTGCTGTGCGAGGGCTACCACGCCGTGCGCGCCATCCGGGCCCTCTTCCCGGACAAGCGGATCCTCGCCGACGTGCGCATCGCCGAGGCCGGCTCCAAGATCGCCCGGCTCGCCTTCGAGGCCGGCGCCGACCTCGTCTCCTGCGTCGCCGGGGCCTCCCTGACCACCATCGAGCAGGTCTGCGACGTCGCCGCCGAGTTCGACGGCGAGGTCCAGGTCGAGCTGGCCGACGAGTGGTACGACGCCGACCGGGCCCGCGCCTGGCGCGAGGCCGGCGTGCGCCACGTCATCGTCAAGCGGTCCCGTGACCGCGAGGCCGCCGGCGACCTGTCCTGGAAGGACGAGGACATGGACCGCGTCGATGAGCTCGCGGCCATGGGGCTCACCGTCACCATCACCGGCGGGGTCAGTGCCGAGGACCTCCCGGCCTTCGCCGGGCGCGGCGTCGGCATCGTCATCGCGGGACGCGCCATCGTGGGAGCCGACGACCCGGCGGCGGCGGCCGCGCGACTGCGCGAGACCCTGCACGAGGTCTGGTCATGAGCGCCGCCCCCACCGCGAGGGCCGAGCCGCCCGCCCACGGCGACCTGGTCGACGGCCTCGCCCTGGGCATCTACGAGAAGGCTCTCGTCTCGAGCTCCCTCAGGACGGCCGACGACTGGCGGGCCCTCCTCGCCCAGGTGCCGACGGCGGGCTTCTCCTTCCTCGACCTGTCCATCGACGAGTCCCCCGAGCGGGAGGCCCGCCTGGAGTGGGACGCCGCCGCCTGCCGCCGGGTGCGCGATGCCGCCGACGCGGTCGGCACCGACATCGGCGGGATCTGCCTGTCCATTCACCGCAGGATCGGGCCGGGGTCGGCCGATCCCGCCGTGCGCCGTCGGGCGCGCGAGGTCATGGCCCGCGGACTTCAGGTGTGCCACGACCTCGGCGTCCCGGTCATCCAGATCGCCGGGTACTACTGCTACTACGAGGACCCGGGCCCCGATGCGGAGCGCTGGTACGGCGAGCTTCTCGCCGACGCGGTCCCCATGGCCGCCCGCCTGGGCGTGGTCATGGGCATCGAGAACGTCGACGGCACCGACGTCACCTCGATCCGCAAGGCCATGGAGTTCGTCGACGCCGTCGGCTCCCCGTACCTCCAGGTCTACCCCGACCTCGGCAACATCGCCGAGCAGCAGCTCGACCCGGCCGTCGAGCTGACGGCCGGGGAGGGGCACATGGTCGCCATGCACGCCAAGGACGTCCGCCCCGGCGAGCCCCGACGCGTCGAGATGGGCGCGGGCACCGTCGACTGGAGTCGCTCCTTCGAGCTGCTGAGAGCCCAGCACTGGGCGGGTCGCCTCATGATCGAGATGTGGAACGACGACGCTCCCGACTCGGTCGCCAGATGCATCGACGCCCGCGAGTTCATCGAGGACAGGGCGGCTTCCGCCGGGATTCCGGTCCTGGCGCCCTGAGCCGTGCACGGCCCCGGCAACAGCTCCAGCACAAACCCCACCACAACATCGCGGCGCGGTCCCCGGGCCCGCCGCGGACGGACCGGCGACGGCCGTCGGAGAAGGAATCGAACAATGACGTACGACCTGACAACCATCGGCGAGGGACAGATCCGACTGACGTGCGAGCGCGGTGATCGGCTGGCCACCGCCCGCTCCCTGCGCATGACCGCTGCGGGCTCCGAGGCGAATGTCTCGGGCCTCCTGTCCGAGCTCGGCCGTTCCACCGCCTGGGCGACCAAGCTCCCCAGGGGCGAGCTGGCCGACCGCATCGCGCTGGAGTACTCCGCCGTCGGCGTGGACATGAGCCACGTCGTGCTCGCGGACGAGGGCCGCGTGGCCCTCTACTTCCTGGAGCCGGGCGAGTTCCCACTGCCCGGCAAGGTCACGTACGACCGCCAGTACACCCCCTTCCGGTCCATCACGCCCGACGACTTCGACTGGGACGCCCTGCTCGACACCCGGGTCGTGTTCCTCACCGGCATCACGGCGGCGCTCACCCCGCAGACCGCCGCGGTGGTGCGCTACGCCGCCGACGCCGCCCACGACAGGGGCGTCGACGTCGCCCTCGACGTCAACTTCCGCTCCCTGCTGTGGAGCGGTGAGCAGGCGCGCGACGTGCTCGGGCCCATCGCCCGGAGGGCGGCGATCCTGTTCTGCTCGCGCTCGGACGCCGGCATCGTCTTCGGCATCGAGGGCGAGGGCGCGGACGTGTGCCACGCCCTGCGCGAGGAGATGGGGGTGCCGACAGTCGTGTCCACCGACGGGCGCGCGGGCACCTACCTGTCCACGGCGCGCACGGAGCGCGTCTTCGAGATCAAGTCCGTCCCGGTCATCGACCGGCCCGGTGCCGGCGACTCCTTCGTGGCGGGCACGATCCACGGCTGGCTCGACGGCGACGTCGAGCGCGGCATCGAGATGGGCACCAAGGTGGCCCAGCTCGCCCTCACCCACCACGGCGACCTCACGCACGTGCGCCCCGGCGAGCTCCTGGCTCTCCACGGCTCGGATATCGTGCGCTGAGACGGCGCCGCCCCTACAACGAGATTGGTTCACACCATGAGCATGCAGACACGTGCGGAGAGCGGCGCGGCGCCGATTGGGCGCACCGCTCCCGAGCAGATCGACAACCATCGCCTCACCGGGCACCAGAAGTCCCTCATCGGGATGGCCATCGTGGGCAACGTGTCGGAGTTCTTCGACCTGTTCCTCATCGGCTTCATCGTCAACCTGCTGATCGAGGCCCCGGGCTGGAACCTCACCGGCTTCCACTCCGGCGTCATCCTCGCGGGCGCGGGCCTGGGCACAGTCCTCGGATCCATCACCTGGGGCCGGCTGGCCGACGTGTGGGGGCGCAAGCACGCCTTCATCTGGTGCATCGTCGTCCTCGTCGTCTTCACCGCCGCCTCCGCCTTCACCCCGGTCAACGGCTGGGTCCTGCTGGCCATCCTGCGCACCGGCGTCGGGTTCGGCGTCGGGGGCCTCAACATCACCTCCGTGCCCTTCGTCCAGGAGTTCGTGCCCGCCAAGCAGCGCGGCCTCCTGTCGGGCCTGACGAGCGTCTTCATCCCGGCGGGCATCTTCCTCGGCGGCCTGGTCACCAAGTACTTGGGCGCCGCCCTGGGCTGGCGCGGCCTCATCGCCGTCGGCTGCATCCCCATCATCCTGCTGGCCTGGGCGCGCATCATCCCCGAGTCCCCGCGCTTCCTGCGCTCCAAGGGGCGCGATGAGGAGGCCAAGGCGGCCTACGCCTGGGCCATGGAGATTCCCGTGGAGCAGGTGGCGGACCTCCCGGAGCCGCCGAAGGAGGCCTCGGCCTCCTACGCGGTCGTCTTCACCAGGTACCCCCGCCAGCTGCTCGTCGTGGCGCTGGGCTCCTTCTCCTTCATCCTGGGCTCCTTCACCGTCCAGTCCTGGGGGCAGACGCTGCTGGGGCAGTCCTTCAAGTTCGAGGTCAGCACGGTGGCGACGCTGTTCATGCTCGTCTCGCTGGGAGATCTGCTGGGGCGCCTGGGCTCGGCCTGGATCTCCGACCGGATCGGACGGCGCTGGACGATGTTCGGCTGCGGCATGATCGGCGCCGTGGGGGCTCTCATAGCGGCCTTCTCGACCCGCATGGTCCACGGGGACGAGATCGGCAGCGCCGGTTACGTGTTCTTCGCGGGCATCTTCATCGTCATGATGTTCGGCGACGGCGCCTTCGGCATCCTCAACGCCTTCGGCGGCGAGCAGTTCCCGACCGAGGCCCGCTCCACGGGCCTGGGACTGGGGTACGGCATCGGCGCCATTGCCAAGGTCGTCGGGCCCTACTTCGTGGGGGCCCTCATCGGGGGCAGCGCGCTGACCGCCGAGGTGGTCTTCCTGCCCTTCATCGTCTTCGCGGTGCTGCTCTTCCTCGGGGGCATCATCTACCTCTTCGCCCGCGAGACGAAGGGGACCTCCCTGGAGGACATCTGAGCAACCCCGAGATCGGTTCAGTTCCGCACCGAGATCGGTCGAACTCCGTGCCGAGATCGGTTCAGTTCCGCACCGAGATCGGTTCGGCGGCGCCCGCTCCCGACGAGTCGGGCATTCCGGGGCGAGTCCGATGACGACGCCGTTGTCGGACTCGCCCCGGAACGCCCATCTGGACGCCAACCCGCATTATTCCAGGCGAAGCGAAACCTCCGCCTCATCTTCGGCACCTCAACGATGGAAACTCGAGACTGGATCAGGGGTAGGCGCGGGGGTCGAGGCTGGCGGTGAAGTGGGCCCTGGTCATCGACGTGGTCCATAGACGTTTCCGGGTGCGGATGTTGCCTCGCGTCCGTCGATCGGTTGGGTCGTACCACTTGGCGGCTTCAATCTTCGTGGTGGTACGGGCGGCGTTGTCGAGGGCGGGGGCCAGGTCGGTGTCCCGAGAGGCGAGGACGACGACGTCACAGAGGCCTGAGCGGGCCAGGTCGACCAGGGCGAGGGCGCAGAGGACGTCGACGCCCTTCTCTCTGCGGGAGGCGCGTACGGGAACCTTGACACCGTCCCGGTACTCCCAGGAGTACTTCAGGGGGCGCAGGGTTACCCTGACCACATCATGGTGTCCGCGCCCCCACTCGGCCTTCTGAGCGAGGTTGCGCCGGTAGGCGTTAGAGTCGTCTTCCTGGATCGGTAGGCCTCGAAAGACCTCGACATGTTTGACTGACGTGTGGTAAATGTCCTCGCTGATCTTGGCGTTGCGCGCCTGCGTGAGCTGGCAGGCGAAGCGGAATGGGTCGATGAGGCCCTCTTCGGGCGGGCGTCCGGGGAGGAACGGGGATGCTCCTGTGAGGTGACATTCTGGTAGTCGACGACGACTGCCATCGTCAGGTCGTGGAAGCCTCCCAGAAAAAGTTAGACCCCGCCAGTCCCGAAGGACGGCGGGGAGTTATGATGTAAAGAGTAGGCAGGCATGATCACCACAGGCAAGAGTGACGTGCACCACTAGTGGGAGTGTCTTGCGGCTACCGGCTTCCCTGCTCGGCGTGCTGAGGGCTGCTGGGTGATGGATTGCCCGGGGTGGGGTGGGCTCGTAGCAGGTTGAGTGCGGCTCTTTGCTGGTCGGGGTCGACGGCGAGCGGCTGTTGGTCGATGCGCTCATGTCCCCGCTGAGGCGCAGAAGGAGGAGGAAGTTGGGCGTATGAATGGTGGTATGAAGGCATGAGGGGTGGGGCATCAGGGGTGCCCCTGACGCCCCACCCCTCAAGTTCATTTCCCAAGTGCGTCCGGTTGGCGGGGAGGGGAGAGCCTCGACCGCCTCATGGCCGGGATCTGCCGTTCCATCGGCCGCTCACACCACGTCGGTGATCGCACGCACCAGCTTCTTCGAGCCGCACTCGGGATTCGTGCACACCCTATTCGCTACGTAGACCGTCGGCCCCGCAATCACCTGAACCGACGAGCGAACCCGAATTTCACGCACCGGCGCTCCGCAGGTCCCACACGGCTCCAACTTGTTTTCCATCGTACTCTCTGCCATCAGTGGTCTCTTTCGAATCTGAGCGCCCGCAGCCCCGTGCTGCGAGCAACCTCTATTCTAGAGGGAGGGCGGGTCGATATAGTTCTTGCACCACATGATGCGGCGCCACCGGCACTGCGCGGTATAGTGGGTGTGGCGGGCGATGGTGGCGGGAATGCTCGTCAGCCGCGGGCGGATCATCCTGGGCTCCCGGCGCGGGGTGGGGTGCCGGTCAGGGCGAGCATCTAGGACCGGGCGAGAAAGTCGCTGGCCGGGGCCGCGCACACCGCCAGGTCCGCCATGATCATGCCCGGATCGTGAATCGCCCATGGCCGCCGCCACGGCGACAGGGCCCGCGAGACCTCGTCGTCCAGGCCGGTGGCTCGGATGGCTTTGGTCAGCAGTCTGGTCCCGGCCAGCCCCGCCGCAGGCGCGTGGCCGGACTCCACGCCCGCAGCCGGGCGCGCCCCGGTAGTCTCCCGCCATGAAGGTGTTTTTCCCCTGGAGTTCTCGGATCTCAGCAACCCGCATTATTCCAGGCGAAGCGGCACCTCCGCCCCATCTTCGGCACCCTGACGATGGAAACTCGAGACTAGATCAGGGGTGGGCGCGCGAGGTCGTTGGCGACGGATCGTACGAGTCGCTTTTCTCGTCAGTTCGTCATTCGCGTCGGTGTCGTCCGGTTCGGTGGGTCTGGGGTGGTGGGTCGTCGTCCGGGAGGTCGGGGGTGGGGGCGAGGCGGTTCGTGGGCGGTTGGGGCTGTTCGGTCGGGCGGGGGAGGCCTGCCGTCCCGGGCCACTCGGGTTGTTCTGCCTGTCGTGCCGCGTCGGGCGTGCTGGTCTGCTGGGGCTGTTGGGCTCGTTCGGCTTGTCTGGCCTGTTCCGCCTTGCGTTCCAGTCTGGCTCGTTCGGCGCGCCACCAGCGCTTGTCGGCCTGCCAGTCGGGATACATCCACCTCGGCAGCCGGAACGGGATCAGGCCCAGCAAAAACAGTGCCATCGATGAAACCGTGCCAAAAAGAAGAAATAGTTGCCAGGGCTCTTCCGTAAGACCTTCTGGGTTCATCAACAGCATTCCCCCACCGAATGTGAACATCATGCCTCCGGCGGGTTCGATGAGTGCGATGGTGTTTCGGCCCAGGTCGAAAGAGTCCTTCGTTATGGAGCGGCACAGGTCGGCGTAGTCGCAGTCCGAGAACATCTCGAACCACCAGTTCACCAGCGTCAGCCCGCCCAGCACCAGACAGCCGATGCCGCCCCACATGCTCTCAGTCATATGCGGTCCCTAGATCTATTTCTGTCGGTGAAACAAATTATGGATTCCTTTATTGGCTGCATCGGCAAGCGATTTTCCTGCGGTGGAGCCTACAGCCCCGCCGACGACGCCGCCGATAATACCCCCGACCGCGGCCCCGACCGGACCGCCCACGCACACGCCAATGGCTGCGCCCGCTTTCGCCCCGAGCACCCCGCCGGCCCAACCGCCTCCAGCGGCACCAGCACCCGACAATCCTGCCCGGGTGACCTTCTCCCCCTCGCCGATGGACGGATTGTGCGAGTCCTTCTCCCACTGCTCGTGGGCGCTGACCGCGAAGGAGAGCACATTGCTGGCGCGTCCCGCCCACTTCAGGGCGGGGGCGGCCCGCCGTGCCGCATTAACGGCCTTGGCTCCCACGGATCCCTCGGCGGACTTGGACGGATCCCAGTTCGAGAGCTTGCCGTCGCGTATCGCGTGCCTCCACCGGCCGACGGCCCTTCCCTTGTTGGACTTGTGAACGGCCCCGATCACCGTGCCGTCTTTGAGCTTGGTCGACAGGCGCGGGTCGGCGTGATGCAGGCCGATCCCCTCCACAAGCTTATTAATGTCCTTAGCGCGGCTGACGCCCCACGTCGTGACGCTCATCGCACCGATGGCGCCGCCGTTCTTGGTGTCGGGGGCGAAGAATCCCTCCGCTGCTTTCGTTACGGGATCCTTCGTACCGCGATCATTCGTGAGCGCGGAGCATGCATTCGTGAAGGCCTGGCGCGCCTCGGTCTCTCGATCGCGGATCTCGCTGGTCTGAGTCGACAGCGTATCGTACAGGGCCTTCTTGTCCTGCTCGTCGGCATATATCTCCATTGCTGCGGAACTGCTCGGGTCGGGCCCGAGCGGGAAAGAGGAGGTCGGTTCGAGCACAGTCTCCCCGGAGACCGTCAGTTCGCCGGTGGTGGCCTGCTCGCGGATCCCCTCCAGCTCCGTCTTGATGCTGCTCAACGCGCACGCCAGATTGTTCAGAGCGGTCCTGTAGCTGTCCATATCCCCGACCAGTCCCTCGCAGCTGGTGACCATCGCGCTGATCGAGGATGTGGCGGTCGTGATCGTCTCGCCGCTCTCCTCGGCCAGATCCTTACGGGCGCTGATCAGGTCGTCCTCGGCGCTGTCCACGGCCGTCTTCACGGTGTCAATATCCGCCACCGAGCTGAAGATGTCAGCCGGAGTCGCATCCAGATGAGTGTCGATTGCCATTGTGGTCGCCTCCGTGCGCGATCGTCGTCAGTAAGAGGTGTTTCGTTTGGAGCAGGAGATGGGGGCGGGAGATGGAGGAGGAGGGCAATCTGACTCGCGCCGAGGAGGGGCGCCCCTCCTCGGCGCGCCCTCCTCGCGGGTGCCGGTGCGGTTCCGGTCAGCCCCTGTCCGCCGACGGGACGCCGCTGGCGACGGCCTCATCGGTGTCCCGCATCGTGGCGTTGGCGGTCGACAGGTTGCTCGAATTGAGCGGTATGTTGGTCTGCAACGACGAGAGTCCCGACTGCAGATTCGAGACCACCGTCGCCGCCGACGACGCCGACCACCCGCACCCCGACGGCGGCTCCACCGTCTTGCCGCTGATCTCGCCACTCGCGGCGTCCAGGTCCTTCACGGCCTGCGACACCTGCTCACCGTTCCACGCCAGCCGATCCGGCATTCGACGACCTCCTGCTGCAGCATCATGGACACGACAAGTTATGACGAGTCCTGAACAAACGTCGACGCTACCACTCGAGCCGGATCCAGTCACGGGGGTGTCCACTTCACGGCCGGCGTCGCCGTGCGAGCGCCCGGGCCGCCCGAACTCGGGCCGGGGGAGGGCGAGGGCCCATTAGGATGGCTCCATGGTCGCGGGGAGCCGGCGCGCGGATGTCGAGATCCTGCTGCGGGTCTCCAGGATGTACTACGAGCAGGGCCTGATGCAGTCCGAGATCGCAGCGCGTATCGGGTACTCCCGCCCCCACGTGTCGCGCCTGCTCGCCCAGGCGCGCGAGCGGGGCATCGTCCGCGTCTCGATCTCCCATCCCCTGGAGCGGATCCTCGCGATCGAGGCGGACCTGCGACGTCGTCTGCCCATCGCGAGCATCCGCGTCGCCGAGGTGCCGGACTCCGACACGATGGGGGCGATCGGTCGGGCGGCCGCGGAGCTGCTGGCCGACACCCTGCTGGACGGGCAGGTCCTCGCGGTGGGCAACGGGCGCTCGATCGCCGCGGTGGCGCGCCACCTCCAGCCGCTCACCCGGGTCAACTGCACCGTCGTGCAGCTGCTCGGATCGATCCCGGGAGGGCTCCCGGAGTGGGGGCGGGACGCCCCGACCGTGTGCAGCAGGATCGCGGAGAGGCTCGGGGCGAAGATGTCGCGGATGTCCATGCCCCTGATCGTCGATAACCCCGCTCTCCTGCCCTCTCTCATGCGGGAGGAGAAGGTCGCCACGACCCTCGCCCTGGGCGCCCGCGCTGATATGGCCATGGTCGGCGTCGCCGGCATCGAGGCGCGCGGTCCGGGCAATATCCTCGCCGAGTACCTCACGCCCGATGTGGTGCAGGCGATTCAGCGGGGGAGCGCCGTCGGGCACATCCTCGACCATCACTACGACATGAAGGGGGATCACGTGGTGACGCCCCTGTCGAGGCGCACGCTCGCGCTCCCGCTGGAGGACCTCAAGCGGATCCCCATGGTCGTGGGTGTGGCCGCCGGAGCCGAGAAGGCGGATGCCATCATCGGGGCCGTCCGGGGCAGGATCATCAGCTCGCTCGTCACGGACTACGAGACGGCCGCGGTGATCCTCGCGGCCCTGTAGCCGGTCGCTCCATCACGAGCGGCCTGCCGCGGGGAGTCGGTCGGTCGGGGTCGGGCCGGACGGCGCCCCGGCCGGACACGGCGCCTTCGGGCCAGCGCTTCGGCCGGACGTCGCTCGCCGGCCCGGCGCTCCGGGCCGGCGAGCGGCTCCTCGCCCTGGCCGGAGCCGGTGCCGGATCAGCGCTCCGGCCGCGTCTCGGCCGGAGCGGAGGCGATGCCGGCGAAGATGAGGCGCCCGACGACGGAGCCGCCGTCGAGCACCCCGATACTGCGCTCGGCCGAGTAGGCGGCCCGTCCGTGGACGGCCTCCATCTGCCGGGTCGCCTCCGATCCGGCGGCAGCGGCGGCCGCGGCATCGCGCAGCAGGGCCCTCTCGGCCTCGGCGTCGCCGGCGGCCCGAGCCGCCCCGCCGCGCAGCACCTCGACGCCGGGCACCAGGGCGTCGATGATCGTCTTCTCCCCGGGCCTCGACTCCGCCTTGTCCATCATGTTCTGCACGCCCGCATCCAGGGCGCCGACGGCGGCGATGACGTCGACCTCCTGGTTTCCACGCAGGCGCTTGGCCATGCCCATGAGCCCGAAGGCGAGAATCGTGCCGAGCGACGAGGGGGCCGCCTCGTTGAGCACCTTGCCGCCCCGACGCAGGAGCCGCCCGAGGTCGGTCTCCTCGCCCGACTCCAGGGACTCGGCGAAGAAGGCGGCGGCGGCCCTGAAGCCGTCGTCCATCGAGATCCCCAGGTCGCCGTCCCCGTTGACCTGGTCGAGACGGACCAGGTAGTCCCGGTTCTGCTCCATCAGCTCGCTGATCGACGAGAAGATCCGGCTCAGAGTCCGTGCGTTGAGCATCATGTCCTCCCTCGTCGTCACTTGTTGGCGTTCGTGTAGAACGGGGTGGAGGCCGGGGCCCGCAGGAGTCGCTTGAGCTCCTCGTCGAGTTTGAAGACCGTGACGGACAGCCCCGCCATCTCCATGGAGGTCGCGAACTCGCCGATGTGCGGCATGACGACGGTCACGCCGCGCTTCCTCAGGAGGGAGGAGACCGACCGGTAGACGATGAGCTGCTCCTCCAGCGGGGTGCCGCCCAGGCCGTTGACCATGACGGAGACCTCGTCGCCGTCGGCGAGCGGCATGTCCGCCTCGATGGTTCGGATCATGCGCGTGGCGATCTCCTCGGCGGTCATCATGGGCTCGACGGCGATTCCCGCCTCGCCGTGGATCCCCATGCCGATCTCGATCTCGTCGTCGCCGATGGTGAAGGTGGGCTCCCCGGCCTTCGGGACGATGCAGGGGGAGAGCGCCACCCCCATGGTGCGGATATTCGCCAGGGCCCGCTCGGTGACCTCGACGACCTCGTCCAGGCTCCGCATCTCATCGGCGGCCGCGCCCGCGATCTTGTAGGCGTAGACGATCCCGGCGACGCCACGGCGCTTGTCCGCCCTCTCGGCGGGGGAGGAGGCGACGTCGTCGCGTCCGAGGAGCTGCCTGGTCTCGATGTCGTCGAACTCGACGTCCTCGCAGGCCATGCGGAAGTTGAAGATGTCGCCGTTGTAGTTCCCGTAGAGGCACAGGACCCCGGCGCCGCTGTCGCACGCCCGGATCATGTCGGCCATCTTCTCCGCCGAGGGGGAGGCGAACACCTCCCCCACAGCGCAGCCGTCGATCATGCCCTGGCCGACGTAGCCGAGGAACAGCGGCAGGTGCCCCGAGCCCCCGGCCGTGACGATGCCGACCTTCCCCTCCTTCTTCGGGTGCGTCGAGACGAGCACCCGGAAGTCGCCTCCCAGCAGCTCGACGCGATCGCCGTAGGCCGCCTCGATGCCCTCCATGGTGTCGCGCACGAACGTGTCCGCGCTGTTCAGTATCTTCTTCATTCTTCCTGTCCTCATTCTCTGCGTCGTCTCGTCTTCTCCCCGCCGCAGTCCCGGGGCCGATCCGCGCGGCCCCGGGGCCGGGCTCAGCCGCGGGGGAGGCCGATCTGCGCGGGGTACTCCCACTTGCGCAGCTCGGCCTGATCGAAGCAGTCGGGCTCCGCGCCGCCGCCCGCGGTCAGGGCGTGGTGGTAGAGCTCGGCGAGCTCCTCGATATAGGCGGCCTTCAGGAAGGCCTCGTAGATGGTGCGATCGTCGATGGCGACGGTGCCGTGCTTCTCCAGCAGGATGCAGTCGGCCTCGGCGGCGGCCTCGCGGACGTGGCGCGCGAGCTCGGGGGTTCCCGGGCGCCCGTAGGGGGCCACGGGGATCCGGCCCCGGCTCAGACCCAGATTGGCCACCTCGTAGACGATCGCCGGGATGGGCCTGGCCAGGACGGCGAAGGACGTGGCGTAGGGCGAGTGGGTGTGGACGATCGCGCGCGCCTCGGGCCGGGCCTTGTAGATCTCGATGTGCATGAGCACCTCGGAGGTGGGGCGCAGCCCCGAGTCGTTCTCGACGACCTGCGCGTCGAGGTCCATGACGACGACGTCGCGCGGGCTCATCTCCTCGCGGTCGAGGCCCGTGGGCGACACGACGAGCAGCCCGCTCTCCGCATCGCGGATGGAGAAGTTTCCGGACTTGTGCTTGCACAGGCCGTCGCGCTGGGCGCGCTTGGCGATGGTGCACAGGTCCTTCTTGAAGGGTTCCAGCATGACGTGCTCCTTTGAGGAATTCGATGAGGTTGCTGCGAGATTTCTGCCGGTGATGATTTCCGCGGATGGGCGATGAGAGCGCTACGCGGACACGGTGGCGGTGCCGGTATCGGCCTCGGCCCGGCGCGCCGCGTTGCGCTCGACGACGAGCTCGCGCGAGTACAGGACGAAGCAGACGAGCCAGACGGCGAGGACGATCAGCGGCAGGACGTTGCCCTCGACCGCCTGCATGAGGTGGGAGATGGCGTAGGTGAAGACCGGCGCATCGATCGACGAGTTCGAGATGAGCTGGCCGTCGGCCAGATCGACGGCCTTGGTGGAGTTGGCCAGCTCGGTCATGAACGGGGCGAAGGCGGTGCCGACCCACAGGAACACCGGGGCGAAGATGGTGCACTGGATGAGCATCCGGATGATGTTCCCCTTGGAGACGAAGTAGGCGGCCACCGCGATGCAGACGTTGATGATGCCCGCGAACGGGAGGATCTTGTTCCCGGGCAGGAAGAAGGAGTAGAGCAGGGTCACCGGGATCGTCCAGATGACGGCGAGCCAGATCTCGTTCGCCCCGCCGAGGAAGGGCCAGTCGAGCCCGACGAAGAGCTGACGGTCGTTGAATCGCTTCTGCATGAACTCGGAGATGGCGTTCGAGATGGGCTCAAGAGCCTGCATGAAGTACTTCGAGATCACCGGGAAGAGCGTGAGGGCGGTTGCCGCCTGGATGCCGAGCGTCAGCGTGGCGGCCACGTCGAATCGCGCCAGGACTCCGAACAGGATGCCCAGGATGAAGCCGAGGATGTGGTTCTCGGCGAAGATCCCCACCTTGTCGCGCAGGTCATTCGCATTGAACGAGCGGTTGAGCGCGGGGATCCTGCGCAGCAGCCAGTCGATCGGATACATCGGCGCGGCGAGGAAGACCATGCGGTGCGTGATCGTGACGCCGGGGATCCCCGACATCGTCTCGACGCGGTACTGGTGGAAGTCCGCGGCCTTGAGCTCGAAGACGGTCTGAACGGCCGCGATCACGAAGGCGAGCACGACCGAGCCCGTGATGTAGTAGACGGCCACCGCCGTGAAGATCTTCCCCCAGACGTTCCACAGATCGGCGTTGAAGGTCTCGGTCTGCCTCAGCAGGATGAGAGCGATATTGATGCCGATCACCAGGGGGAACATGAGGAAGGCGTAGGGCCATGACCAGGAGATGGTGGACATGGTCGTCCAGCCGCCGTCGGTGATGGGCAGATCGACGCCGACGGTCTCCGACATCGCCTGGGCGGCGGGGGTGATGGCGGCGGTCATGTAGCTGATGAGCATCGTCATCCCGGAGAATGCGACACCGAGGGTGATGCCCGCCGAGACGGCGTCCTTGACCCTCATGCGCACGAGCAGACCCGCGACGATGATGATGAATGGGACGAAGATCGCCGCTCCCAGTGAGAGCAGGAAGTTCACCGAGCCCTGAAGAATCTGCATGATGTTCTCCTTCCGAGGTCGTGCGGTGGCGCGGCTCGCGACTCAGCGGTCGCCGTTCGCCCTGATGGCGTCGATCAGCTTGGACAGCTCCCGGTCCTGCCCCATTCCCGTCAGGAAGGCGATGCCGTTGATGACCGGGATATCGCGCTGCTTGGTCTCGCGGACGATGGTGATGTAGGCGGCCGCCCCCTCGAGGTGGCGATCGACGGACTTCAGATCGACCGCCTGGACGTCCGCGTTGATGCGCGCCTCCTTGAGGAGGCGGTCGACCTTGCTGGCGACGGTCTGAGAGGTGGCGACGCCGCTTCCGCAGGCGACGATGACTTTTGCGCTCATCGTGAGGCTCCTTTGCCGAATGGTGGGGTGGGGTTGGGGTTTTGCAATGGGTGTGGTCGAGGTCGTGGCGGGCGCGGTCGAAGCGGGTGCGATGGAGCCGATCAGGCGTCGAGGCCCGACATGGTGGCCAGCGCGGCGACGTACTCGTCCTCGGTGCGCGCTCGGTCCAGCCTCTGCATGAAGCCGGGGTCCTGGAAGTTCTCGAGAAGGATCTGGAGGACCTCCACGTGCCCGTCCTCCTTGGTGAAGCCGAGCATGAAGATGAAGCGGACCGCGTGGGTCTCGTCGTTGTTCGCCATCTCGTGCCAGGTCACGGGGGACGCGAGCCTCGTCGAGGCGATGAACGGCTCGATGATGTGCTCGGCATCGGAGTGCGGGATGGCGATGGCCTCCGGCTGCGTCGGAAGCGCTGTCGGATAGGCCCGCTCGCGCGCTTTGACGGCTGCCGGGAACGACTCTTCGACGTAGCCGAGTCCCAGGAGCCTGTCGCTCATCCGATTGAAGAACTCGTCCTGATCGGCGACCTCCCAGTCCAGCTGGACGAGATCGCGCTTCAGAAGATCGCGCTGCATGGTTCCCTCCTCGATCGTGCCGGGGGATCGGTGCGCCGCAGTGCGCCTCGCTCCGGCCGGGGCTCCTCCTCGAGCACGGCCTCGACCATAGGCGGGAGGAAGGCGAGACGATAGACCCTCCATGTACATATGTGCCCGTCTCGGAGGAGTCTCCTCTGGACAACCTGTGTTAACCGGGGAAATGCCTGAGATCGTCGAGACCTGACCCGGTGCACATGTACATATGTGTCGGGGCGGAGGGGGCTGGGGCGTCCTGGGGCGCCGGCGTCGTCGGCGCCCGCACTCCGCGCCGGCGCGGGTCGGCCGGGCCCGCGCCGAGATCGGTTCAGTTCCGGCTCGAGATCGGTCGAGTTCCGCGCCGAGATCGGTCGAGTTCCGCGCCGAGATCGGTCGAGTTCCGCGCCGAGATCGGTCGAGTGGCCCGGCTCCGGCGCGTAGAGGGTGAGATATCTCGTCCTCGCCCACGTCGGGGCCGGTGCTGCTCAGGTCCGGTGGCGGACGATGCCCCGGATGGATGTCATCGCGCAGTAGGGGAGCTTCCCGTGCAAGGTGACCGCGGCTCGTGCGGTCCGCGGTCACGCAGAGCCGCGGCGTCCGGGGTCGTGGGACCCGCCGCGCCGTCGCGGGGTCGTGCGGTGGTCGAGCCCTGAGCTGCCGTCCGCCCGAGGACTCAGCGCGCGAACGTACCTTTGCAACTCGAACGGAGGCTTCTCCCGGACGACCGATGCTCACCCTCAGCCGTCCGGGAGAAGCCTCCGTTCACGTGACGAACCGCCGTTGCCGATAGGGGCTGCGGCGATCCGCAGCATGGCGGCGGCCGGACGTCCTCGGGGCCGTGACCCGTGGAGGCCGACGTCGTCCTTCGCCACCATTCCCGGCGGCGCGGCACGGCCGATGGAACCCGCGAGGCCGACATCGAGCCCTTCGCCTGCGAGACCGGAAGCCGAGGGGCGGCGGCTGCGAGGGCGGAGGACGGACGGGGCCGGGCCTGCGGTCAGTCGGCTCACCGGTTCCGCTCCGAACCGATCTCGGGCCGGAACTGAACCGATCTCGGTGCGGAACTGGACCGATCTCGGCGGGGCCGCTCGGTGCTGTCGGTGCTGTCGGTGCTGTCAGTGCTGTCAGTGCTGCCCGTAGACGTTCTGGTAGCGCTCGTTGAGCCGGTCGATCAGATCCTGGTCGATGAGCGTGATCTCGCCGCCGGCATGGGCGATGTGGACGGTGCGGGCGACCTCCTCGCACATGGCGGCGGCCTTGACGGCGGCGCGCGCGTCCTTCCCGATGGTGAAGGGGCCGTGGTTGGCCATGAGCACGGCCGGCGACTTCGAGTCCGCCAGGGTCTCGACGATGCCGCGCCCGATGGAGTCGTCGCCGATGAGGGCGAAGGGGCCCACGGGGATGGGGCCGCCGAACTCGTCGCCCATCATGGTCAGGGCGCAGGGGATGGGCTCGCGGCGCGCGGCCCAGGCGGTGGCGTAGGTGGAATGGGTGTGGACCACGCCGCCGACCCGCTCCATGTGCCGGTAGACGTAGGCGTGGGCGGCGGTGTCCGACGACGGCGAGAGGGACTCCGGCGTGCCGTCGTCGATCTTGGTCCCCTCGAGGGTGCACACGACCATGGTGCCGGCGGTCAGCTCGTCGTAGGAGACGCCCGAGGGCTTGATGACGAACAGATCGGTCGTGACGGTCTCGCCGCCGCGGGTGAAGGTGACCCGCTCCGAGACATTGCCGGCGGTCCACACCACCAGTCCCCAGCGGGGCAGCTCGGCGTGCAGCAGTGCCACCCTCTCGCGGGTCGCGGCCACCGCCTCGCGCACCTCGGCGTCGAGCTCGGACAGAACGATCCTCTTGGACGGCTTGGACGACTTGGACGACTCGGACACGATGCTCTCCTATCTTTCGCTGATTCCTCACCGGTTTCCGCCGGTCGTGGGGCTCGCCCCGGAACGGGCGGATCCTGCGGACGCTGCCCACCCTGCCGTCTTCGCCGCGGCATGGCATCGGCCGTGGTGAACGAACGTGCACACGGGGGTCCGGAGGAGACGCGCGGCATGGAGCTGCGCCGTCCGCCCGCATGCTGCGGACGGACGGCGCGGCGCTGGAGGAGTACCTGGCCGACATCGTGTTCCGCGATGCGCGGGGCATCACGATCACCTCCGCGCCCGAGCAGATCGAGGAGTGCGCCCGCGCCCTCGAGGTCTTCGCACGGGTCCTGCCCGTCCAGGCCGCCGCCGTGGCGGCCCTCTGAGAACCCCGCGCCCTGGCTCCCGCCTCCGCTCCTCGTCCCCTCCCCCCCCCGGCTTCCGCCCTCTTCTTCCCCGTCTGGTCGCCGACTCCGTCCGGTCCCGACGACGAGACGGGGGTCATCGCGCAGTGGCGACTGCCACGTGGATGCATTGCCTGACGCTGTTGCCCCTGAGATCGGTCTGCCATTACTTTTTACCGAGGCGAGCCTGACCTAATAATGCGTCCGCTGCTCCGCTCGCGCGGTGCTCCCGGCGCTCCGCTCGCCCAGTGCTCCGCGCGACTGCCCGCCGTTCCCGGCCGGAATCGCGCCCAACACCACCGAAGGAAGACATGTCCCGCAAGATCCCCGCCGCCTTCGCCCTCATCGCCGCCGCCGGGCTCGCCCTGGGCGGCTGCGGCAGCACCACCGGCGGCGACTCGACGTCCACGGGCGCCGAGTCGCACACCTCGTCGGTCACCATCGAGGACAACCGCGGCAGCGTCGATGTCGCCCTGCCCGTCCAGCGCGCGGCCTCCGCCGACAACCGCACCTTCGAGGTCCTGGAGCAGTGGGACGTGCCGCTCGTCGCCGCCCCCAAGGGACTCATCCCGTCGACCGTGACCGCCTACAACGGCGACGACGTGGCCGACATGGGCAACCACCGCGATCCCGACCTCGTCGCCCTCACCGGGGCCCAGCCCGACCTCATCATCTCCGGCCAGCGCTTCTCCCAGTACGACGACCAGATGGCCGAGCTGAACCCCGACGTGCCGCTGCTCGACCTGGAGCCGCGCGAGGGGCAGCCCCTCGACTCCGAGCTCGCCCGCCAGGTCACCGCCCTGGGGCAGGTCTTCGGCAAGGAGACCGAGGCCGAGCAGCTCGTCACCGACTTCAACAACGCCCTGGAGCGGGCCAAGGCGGCCTACGACGGAAGCTCGACGGTCATGGCCCTCAACGTCTCCGGGGGCGAGATCGGCTACGTCGCCCCGACGGTCGGGCGCACCTGGGGGCCGCTCTACGACCTGGTCGGGCTCAAGCCTGCGCCGGTCGACGATGAGGAGGCGAGCTCGAACCACAAGGGGGACGACATCTCCGTGGAGGCCCTCGCCGAGGCCAACCCCGACTGGCTCCTGGTGCTCGACCGCGACGGCGCGATCTCCGCGGACAAGGAGGGCTACACCCCCGCTCAGGACGTCATCGCCGGCAACAGCGCCCTTCAGAACGTCACCGCGGTGGCCAAGGGCCAGACCGTCTACGCCCCCAAGGACACCTACACCAACGAGTCGATCATCACCTACACCGAGATCCTCAACTCGATGGCCGACGCCTTCGAGGCCGCCAAGGTCGGGAACTGACCCGTTCGTCCAGCCGCCCGTCCGCGCGGCCCGCCGAGGCCCGCGCGGACGGGGCAGCCCTCATGCCCTCGATCCCGAACCGGCGCCCCGAGGCGCCCGCGAACCGCACCCGCGGTCCGCTGCTCACCGTCGGACTGCTGGCGGGGGCGGCGGTCGTCGCGCTCCTGCTCGTCGTGAGCCTGTTCACCGGCGAGTACTCGATCCTCTCCCACGGCGACGGCGCCGAGATGTTCCTCAACGTCCGCGTGCCGCGCACCATCGCCCTGGTCCTGGCGGGCGCCGCCATGTCCATGTCCGGTCTCGTCATGCAGCTCATCACGCAGAACCGCTTCGTGGAGCCCACCACCACCGGGACCACCGAGTGGGCGGGGCTGGGACTGCTCCTGGTCATGGCCGTCGCCCCGCGGGCCAGCGTGCTCATGCGCATGGTCGGCGCCGTCGTCATGGCCTTCGCCGGGACCATGGTGTTCTTCCTGTTCCTGCGGCGAGTCTCGCTGCGCTCCTCCCTGCTGGTACCCATCGTCGGCATCATGCTCGGCTCCGTGGTCAGCGCCGTATCGACCTTCTTCGCCCTTGAGACCGACATGCTCCAGTCGCTGGGAGTGTGGTTCCAGGGCAGCTTCACCTCGGTCTACCGGGGCCAGTACGAGGTCCTGTGGCTCGTGCTGGGCGTGGTGGCGGCCGTCTTCCACTACGCCGACCGCCTCACGGCGGCGGGCCTGGGCCAGGACGTCGCCACCAGCATCGGAGTTGACTACCGGCGCACCGTCCTGATCGGGACGGGGCTGGTGGCCCTGGCCACCGGCATCGTCACCGTCGTCGTCGGGTCGCTGCCGTTCCTCGGTCTCGTCGTCCCCAACCTGGTCTCCATGCGGCGCGGGGACGACCTGCGCTCCAACCTGCCGTGGGTCTGCCTGGTGGGGATCGGCCTGGTGACCGCCTGCGACCTGCTCGCCCGCACGATCATCTCCCCCTTCGAGGTCCCCGTCTCGGTCGTGCTCGGCATCGTCGGCGCGGTCGTGTTCGTCGCCCTCATCATCCGCCGGCTCAGGAGGTCGTCATGAGCGCGCCGACCGTGCGCCGCTCCGGCGCCTTCCCCACCTCCCGCGCCCGACGCCGGTGGTGGATCCTCTACCTGAGCCTGACGGCCCTGGCCCTCCTTCTCGTCGCCGGACTGGTCTCCTGGGGGAACCCGCTCCCGCTGGGCACGCGCGGCTTCTGGCTCATCGTCCGATACCGCTCGTCCAGCGTCATCGCCATGGCGGTCGTGGCGGTGTGCCAGGCCATGGCCACGGTCGCCTTCCAGACGGTGACCGGCAACCGCATCATCACGCCGTCGATCATGGGCTTCGAGTCCCTGTACCGGGCCATCCACACCTCCACCGTCTTCCTCCTCGGCGTCGCCGGGCTCGACGCCGCCCGCACCCTGAGCATGTTCGTCCTCCAGCTGGTGCTCATGATCGGGCTGTCGCTGCTGCTGTACTCCTGGCTGCTGACGGGACGGGCGGGCAGCATGCACGCCATGCTGCTCATCGGGATCGTCATCGGCGCGGGACTGGGAAGCGTCTCGACCTTCATGCAGCGCCTGCTGACCCCCAGCGAGTTCGACGTCCTCACCGCCCGCCTGTTCGGCTCGGTGAGCAATGCGGACCCCGCGTACTACCCGGTGGCGCTGCCGCTGGTGCTCATCGCCTCCGTCGGACTGCTCATCCTGTCGCGCAGGCTCAACGTCCTGTCCCTGGGCAGGCAGACGACGACGAGCCTGGGGCTGAGCCACACGCGGACCTCGGTCGCGGTGCTGGTGCTGGTCTCGGTGCTCATGGCGACGTCGACCGCGCTGGTGGGGCCCATGACCTTCCTCGGGTTCCTGGTGGCGATGCTGACCTACCAGCTGTGCGGCACCTACGACCACCGATACATCCTGCCCATGGCGATCAGCGTCGGTCTGCTCGTGCTGACCGGGGCTTACGTCCTCATGAACAACGTCTTCCACGCCCAGGGCGTCGTCTCGATCATCATCGAGCTGGTCGGAGGCGGCGCGTTCCTCGTCGTCATTCTCAGAAAGGGGCGGCTGTGATCGAGCTGCGCCGGGTCACCAAGATCTACAGCCCGGAGGTCTCCATCGGTCCCGTCGAGCTGGATATCCCCGCCGGCGGGGTGATCGCTCTCATCGGCCCGAATGGAGCGGGCAAGTCCACGCTCCTCATGATGATCGGCCGACTGCTCGGCATCGATGAGGGCGCGATCCGCGTGGCGGGGATGGACGTCGCCCGGGCCAGGTCCGCGGACCTGGCCAAGGTGCTGTCGATCCTGCGCCAGGAGAACCACTTCATCACCCGTCTCACCGTGCGCCAGCTCATCGGCTTCGGCCGCTTCCCGTACTCGCGGGGGCGGCTGACCGCCGACGACGAGACGATCATCTCCCGCTACGTGGACTTCCTCGGCCTCTCGGAGCTGGAGGGGCGCCACCTGGACGAGCTCTCGGGAGGCCAGCGCCAGCGCGCCTACGTGGCCATGGTCCTGTGTCAGGAGACGGAGTACGTCCTGCTCGACGAGCCCCTCAACAACCTGGACATCGCCCACTCGGTGGAGATGATGAACCACGTCGAGCGGGCCGCCCGCGAGTTCGGGCGCACGGTCATCGTCGTTCTGCACGACATCAATATCGCGGCGCGCTACGCCGATCGGATCTGCGCGGTCAAGGACGGCCGGGTCATCGAGTTCGGCACCCCCGCGGAGATCATGCGCGACGAGGTCCTCAGCTCCATCTTCGATGCCGACATCGAGGTCATCGAGGGCCCCAGGGGCCTGATCGCGTGCTTCTGAACGGGCTTCTGTGAGGCGGGCCCGTTCTCCTCCGGCCGGTGGTCGGAGGAGAACGGGGCCGGGGCGGGTGGTGGAGGCCCTGGCCGGGGCGGCGTCGGGGCCCCGCGGCGCCGCAGTGGACGCGAGGGCCCCCGGACGGCGCCGCCCTCCCGGGGGGGGGCGGTCAGGCGCGTGCGAGTGCGTCGCGCGCCACGGCGGCGACATTCTCGCCGGTGAAGCCGTTGTCGGCGAACAGGCGGGCGGCGGGGGCGGAGGCGCCGAAGTGATCGATGGAGACGACGGCGCCGGTGTGGCCGACGCGCTCGCGCCAACCGGTGGCGATGCCCGCCTCGATGGAGACCGTGACGCAGTCGGTGGGCAGGACGCGGGCCCGGTAGTCCTCGTCCTGCTGGTCGAACCACTCCAGGCAGGGGGCGGAGACCACGCGAGTGGGGACGGACTCGGTCTGGAGGATGGTGCGGGCGGCGGTGGCGACCGACACCTCGCTCCCGGTGGCGATCAGGGTCACCGCCGGGACGACGGGCTCGCCGTCGTCGCCGGTGGCCTCGGCCAGGACGTAGGCTCCGCGGGCCACGCCCTCGGCCGCTGCCGTCGGGGTGGCCACGACGGGCAGGTTCTGGCGCGACAGGATGATGCCGGCGGGCTCGTTGCGGTGGCGGAGGATCTGGACCCACGCGGCGGCGGTCTCGTTGGCGTCCGCGGGGCGGACGACGTCCAGGCCCGGGATGGCGCGCAGGGAGGCGAGGTGCTCGACGGGCTGGTGGGTGGGGCCGTCCTCGCCCACGCCGATGGAGTCGTGGGACCACACGAAGACGGTGGGAACACCCATCAGGGCCGCCAGACGCGCGGCGGGGCGCATGTAGTCGGCGAAGACCAGGAAGGTGCCGCCGTAGGCGCGGGTCAGGCCGTCCAGGACGATGCCGTTGAGGATGCCGCCCATGGCGTGCTCGCGCACGCCGAAGTGGATGACTCGCCCGTAGGGGCCGTCGCCCTCCTCGCGGGCCGGCTCCCGGGGCAGGAAGGAGGCCTGCCCCTCCATAGTGGTCTTGTTGGACCCGCCGAGATCGGCCGACCCGCCCCACAGCTCGGGGACCACGTCGGCCAGGGCGGTCAGCACCTTGCCAGAGGCGTTGCGGGTCGCCACCTGCGCCCCGAGCTCCCAGACGGGCAGGGCGGCCTCGACGCCCTCGGGCAGCCGGCCGGCCCGCAGGCGGTCCAGCAGGGCGGCCCGCTCGGGGTCGGCCGCCCGCCACGCCTCGTACCGGGCGTCCCAGTCCCGGCGGGCCGCGGCGGCCCGGGCGGCGGCGTGGGCGCGGGTGCGCTCGACCACCCCGGCGGTCTGGAAGACCTCCTCGGGGTCCAGGCCCAGGGCCCTCTTGAGGCCGGCGACCTCATCGGCGCCCAGGGCCGCCCCGTGACTGGCGGCCGTGCCCTGCTTGGTGGGGGCCGGCCAGGCGATGATCGTGCGCAGGCGGATCAGGGTCGGCCGCCCGGTCTCGGCCCGCGCCGCGACGAAGGCCTCGTGCAGGGCCTCCAGGTCCTCCTCGTAGCGGTCGCCGGCCCTCCAGTCGACCTCGATCACCTGCCAGCCATAGGCGGCGAAGCGGGCGGAGACGTCCTCGGTGAAGGCCAGGTCGGTGCTGCCCTCGATCGTGATGTCGTTGTCGTCGTAGACGGCGATGAGGCTGCCCAGTCGCTGGGTGCCGGCCAGGGACGCGGCCTCGGCGACGACGCCCTCCTGCATGCAGCCGTCCCCCATGACGGTGTAGACGAAGTGGTCGAACACGGACTCGCCCGCGGGGGCGGTCGGGTCCAGCAGGCCGTGCTCGTAGCGGGCGGCCATGGCCATGCCCACGGCGTTGGACAGGCCCGCCCCCAGCGGGCCCGTGGTCGTCTCCACCCCCGCCGTATGACCGAACTCCGGGTGCCCCGGCGTGGCCGACCCCGCCCGCCGCAACTGCGCCAGATCGGACACCTCCAGCCCGTAGCCAGCCATCACCAGCTGGATGTACTGGAGGATCGAGGCGTGCCCCGCCGACAGCACGAAACGATCACGGCCCAGCCACCCGGCGTCGCCCGGGTCCCCGGCCATCTCGTACTGGTACAGCAGGTAGGCCACCGGCGCCAGGGAGATGGCGGTGCCGGGATGACCCGAGCCCGCCCTCTCCACGGCATCCGCCGCCAGCGCCTTGGCGACACTGATCGCCTCACGATCGAAGTCGGTGGGCCGGAAGGGCTCAGCGGTCGGCTCACTGGTCGGCTCAACGGTCATGGCGGGCTCCTTCGTGCGTGGGTGTCTGCGACGGGTGTACCCGTCGATCGGTCTCAAGGGAATCCTGCCCCGGCCCCTGCTGAGCGAACAACCGGGCCGGTGGACGGATGTGCATTCCGCGCGCTCCGCGATCCCGGCCCCTCGCCCCCGGCCGGACGACCCGACGGCCCCGCCGACGGGCGGCTCGCATCCGGGGCATGCGACGATACTACTAAAATGCCGGTAGTGAACAAAAGCTGATGATGCGGCGTCGGGTGGGAAGCGCGCCTTCGCGGCCCGCTCTCGGACGGGGGCTCGAGGCGCCATGAGCCCTGGCCGTTGATGCCGTCGACGCGCGCAGTCGAGCACGGTCGGTCTTCGAGTGAATTTGTTGATCCGTTAATATAATCTGGTGCACATTGGCCGTGGCGCCTCGAGGGGGATCGTTCCGCAGGGGCGTCGCCGACGGCGTCATCAGGGTCGAGCTCGTCAACCACCGCGGCGCCCCCGACCGCGGCCCCGCTTCGAGATCGCCGGTGACGACGGCTTCACCGGCGTCGTCGAGGGCGGGGCCGAATCCGAGGCCGTTGGGACGGAGGGGGGCGAGGGGCGGACCGTCACCCTGCGAGCGGGATCGCTGGCCGTCGGCCTGCGCGAGGGGGAGGACTGGACCGCCGAGTTCAGCTCCGGCGGGCGCCTCCTCGCCTCCGGCCCTCCCCGCGCCGTCGCCCACGTCACCGGGCCCCGGTGGGTGCGCGAGCGGCACGACGCCGGCACCCTGCCGCTCTACGCGCGCCAGGGCAGCGTCCTGCCGATCTCCTCCCGCCTCGACCGGCCGGAGTCCGACTGGGCCGATGGCCTCGCCCTGCGCTGCTTCGCCCTGGTCGACGGCGAGGAGCGCGAGGTCGTGGTGCCCGCCCATGACGGGTACGACGCCGTCGTCTTCCGGGTGACCCGACGCGGCGGTGCGCTCGCGGCCCGCGCGACCGGCGCGAGGGGCCCCTGGGCCTTCGAGGCGAACGGCCTGCGCGCCGAGGCGACGGGCGCCGGGAAGGCCGAGCCGCTCGCCCTCCGGCTCGTCTGAGACGGCTGCGCGCCGGCGCGCGGGCTCATCCCGGCGCGCGGGCTCACCCTCGGCTTCCCCTTCCGTCGGGCCCTGCCCGGCGCGCGGGCTCACCCCGACGAGGTCCTCAGGGACGTCCCCGGGTGGAAGACGGGGGCGACGCGCTCGGGCTCCCTCCCGGTCAGGGGCAGCAGCCCCTCGAGCTGATCGGCGAGCAGCCCGACGGCGGTCTCGGTGACCTTGACGACATCCGAGTCGTAATGGGTGTAATCCACGCTGGTGTGCGGCGAGTCCCCGGAGCCGGCGGCCCCGATGACGGAGATATCGGTTCCCGGGGTCAGGCCGTTGGTCATGAGCACGTTGATCGCGTCGTCGATGGAGGTCGCGGGCGCGGCGATGAAGGCGTCCGCCGGACCGGCGTCGGAGAGGTATCCGGACAGCGCCGCGCGCATCGAGCAGAAGTCGCGGGGGACCTCCAGGGACTCGAGCACCAGCCCCAGTGCGGACGCGCGCTCGTCGAGCGCCTGGGCGAAGCGACGTATGAAGCCCATGGGCGTGATGTGCTCGGAGAGCGGATTGATGACGAGGGCTCGCCGGTGCCCCGCGTCGTGGAGCCTCTGAGCGCAGCCGGCGCCGATGGCCTCGAAGTCCGTGTCGGTGGCGACGACCTCGTTCGCGTCGTGGCTGAGGCCTATGAACACCGACGGGATCCGCGATTCGCGCGCGGCGTCGACCCTGGCGTCGTGGTCGCGGACATCCATGACGAGGATGCCGTCGCACAGCGCGGACTCGGTCAGCCGGTGCATGCCCTCGACGCCCTCCTCGCCGCTGATGACCAGCAGCTCGTAGCCGTGGCGCCTGCACGCGGCCGCGAGCGAGACGATGTAGCGGTACTGGCCCGGCGCATCGGTGCTCTCGTGGTAGGGGGCGATGAGTCCGAGGATCCTGCTGCGATTGCTCTTCAGGGCGCGCGCGCTCGCGTGCGGGCGGTACCCGAGCTCGATCATCGCCTCGCGCACGCGCGTCCGGGTCTCCGGGGCGACGAATCTCTTGCCGCTCAGCACATAGGAGACCGTGGACTGCGAGACGCCGGCGGTGCGCGCGACATCGCGGCTGGTGGGCGAGGACGGCATGGCGGGCAACTCCAGAGATAGAAGCCGATGGGCGGCCCTGTGGTCGGGGCCGCTCCTTGCGCTATTAGATGTATCACGATACATTTTGGTCGCGAGGCGTGGCGACGAGGCCGCGTCCGAGATCCCGGTATTTTGCCGCCAATGAGCGCGAATGTCGATCGCATACGTGTGCGCATACGTATCGCTGAGGCTGGTCGCTGGTTGGCGGAGGAATGGAGCTGGCATGTCCACGATTCAGCACAGGCTCATGGTCGACCGTCGCCGTGTCCTGCAGGGCGCGGTGCTCGCGGCGGCGGCGGTGCCGCTGGCCGCATGCGGGGGGAGCGGCGGGTCGAAGGACTCCGCGACCATCAAGATCGTCGACTACTACGCGGACGAGCCCGACAACGGCATCTTCCAGAGAACCCTCGAGGAGTGCGCCGCCAAGGTGGGCGTCACCATCGAGCGGGAGAGCCTCAACGGCACCGGCCTGATCCAGAAGGTCCTCCAGATGAGCTCCTCCAAGTCCCTGCCCGACCTGCTCATGCTGGACAACCCGGACCTTCAGCAGATCGCCGCCACGGGCGCGCTGGCCCCGCTGTCGGACTTCGGCATCGGCGCCGACGGGTTCATCGAGGGCTTCGTCAGCGCGGGGACCTACAAGGGCTCGCTCTACGGTATGGGGCCGTGCGCGAATACCATCGGCCTCTACTACGACCAGGACAGGCTCTCCGCGGCCGGGGTGGCCGTCCCCACCACGTGGGACGAGCTCAAGACCGCCGCGAAGACCCTCACCAGCGGAGACACCTATGGCATCGCCTTCTGCGCCGCGGCCTCCTACGAGGGCGCCTGGCAGTTCCTGCCCTTCTTCTGGTCCAACGGCGCGGAGGAGACCGATATCGCCTCACCCGCCGCGGCCGGGGCCCTTCAGCTGTGGGTGGACCTGGTCAACGAGGGGTCGGCCTCCTCCGGCGTCCTGAACTGGGGCCAGGGCGACGTCGGGGAGCAGTTCACCTCCGGCAAGGCCGCCATGGTGATCAACGGGCCGTGGCAGACCATCACCTTCGACGAGTCCGACGTCAACTGGGCCGTCGCGGAGATCCCGGTCCCCAAGGCGGGCGACACCCTGATCGCGCCCCTGGGCGGCGAGGTGTGGACGATCCCCCAGACCGGCGACGGGGACCGACAGGCCAAGGCCGCCGAGCTCCTCTCCGAGCTGCTCTCGGCCTCCCGGCAGCTCAGCCTCAACACGGAGCGGTACACGATCCCCACCGACTCCCAGGTCGATGCGGACTACCTCGCCGGGCTCCCGCAGATGGCGTCGCTGGTCGAGTCCGTCAACAACGGCCGGGCCCGCACCGCCCAGCTGGGGGAGGCCTGGCCCAAGACCGCGGAGGCCCTCTACAACGCCGTCCAGTCCGCCCTGACCGGCAAGGCCTCGCCCCAGGTCGCCCTGGAGACCGCCAAGGCGGACTACCTCTCATGACGACGGTCGAAGAGCCCCGGGAGACCGCTCGACGCGGTCCGGGGAGGGCGCCGAGGCCCGCCGCGGAGCGGGCGGAGCGCCGGTCGATGCGACGTCGGGAGGAGCTCGGCAGATGGGCCTTCCTCCTCCCGGCCCTGATCTTCATGGCGCTGTTCTTCGGGTACCCCATTGTCAAGAACGTGACGATGAGCTTCCAGGAGTACACCACCTCCACCTTCTACACCGGCCGGGCCCCCTGGGTGGGCCTCGGCAACTACGCCTCGGTTCTGAGCTCCTCGGTGTTCTCCACGGCGATGGTCAACACCGTCCTGTTCACCGTGGGATCGATCGCCGGGCAGTTCACCATCGGGCTGGCGCTCGCGATCTTCTTCAAGCGGCGCTTCCCCCTCAACGGCGTGATGCGCTCGCTCATCCTGCTGCCCTGGCTGCTGCCGATGATCGTCTCCAGCGCGATCTGGAAGTGGATGCTGGACAAGGACAGCGGGGTGATCAATCAGCTCCTCCAGGCCGTGAGCCTGCCGGCCGTGCCGTGGCTGACCAGTACGAGCGTCGCGCTGATCGCGGTCATCATCGTCAACATCTGGCTCGGCATCCCCTTCAACATGACCATCCTGTACAGCGGGCTCCAGGACATCCCCGACGAGCTCTACGAGGCGGCCTCCCTCGACGGCGCCGTGGGGTGGAAGGCCTTCAGGCATGTGACGTGGCCGCTGCTGCGGCCCGTGGTCTCGGTCGTCCTGGTCCTCGGGGTGGTCTACACCCTCAAGGTCCTCGACATCATCCTGGGACTCACCGGGGGAGGTCCGTCGAACGCCACTCAGACCCTGGCCACCCAGTCCTACAAGCTGTCCTTCGCCAACTTCGAGTTCGGTCAGGGGGCGGCTCTCGGCAACATCCTGGTCCTCGTGTCCGTCGTGTTCGCCGTCGTCTACCTCAGGCTCAGCCGATCCGGGGAGGGATCATGACGTCCTCACGCTCCCGCCGCTCCCGCCGCGCCGCCCTGAGCACGGCCCTCGGGCTGCTCTTCCTGTCGATCATGCTGTTCCCCGTGTACTGGATGGTCAACGCCTCCCTTCAGCCGGGCGTGTCCACCGCCGACCTGCGGGTCCTCCCGCTGCACCCCGGCCTGGACGGGTACCGGGAGGCCTTCGCCGGTCAGGGGGGCAATCTCGTCACCAGCCTCGTCGTCTCCCTCGGGGCCGTGGCGGTCTGCCTGCTCGTGGCCACCCCGGCGGCCTACGCCCTGTCCCTCCACCGGGTGCGGCGCTCGGGGATCGTCCTGTTCATCCTTCTCCTGAGCCAGATGATCCCCGGGATCATCATCGCCAACGCCCTGTACAGCGCCTACAACACCCTCGGCATCCTCAACACCGTCCCGGGCCTGATCCTGGCGGACTCCGCTCTGGGGATCCCCTTCTCGATCCTCATCATCCGCGCCTTCATGTCGGCCATACCGGTCTCCATCCTGGAGGCGGCCAGGGTTGACGGGGCCGGTCGCCTGCGCACCTTCTTCTCCATCGTCCTGCCGTTGAGCCGCAATGCGATCGTCACCGCAGCGCTCTTCAGCTTCCTGTTCGCCTGGAGCGACTTCCTGTTCGCGCTCACCCTGGACTCGAACTCGGCGGCGAGGCCGGTGACCCTGGGGATCTACCAGTACATCGGAGGATTCGTGGCCGACTGGGGCTCCGTCATGGCGACCGCGACCATGGCCTCCCTGCCCGCGGCGATCCTGCTCGTCGTGGCGCAGAAATATGTTGCCGCCGGTGCGACGGGGGGCGCGGTCAAGGCCTGAGCGCGCCGCCGGTGCGCGCGGAGTCGTTGGCGATCACGAGCAGGATCTCGCAGATCATCGGGCACCTCCGGTGCGCGCGGCGTCCTTCCTCTCGGTCATTCCTCGCGCCGCCCCCGATCCTGTTCATGAATCCGTAGAAATAGAAGGCGAAAGAGAAGACGAAGATGTATGACATGCTTGAATTCACGCCCATCGAGGAGGGCTTCGAGGTGCGCTACGCGCACGAGGTCCTTCGAGTCGAGCAGTGGGGGCGGGACTCCGTGCGCGTTCGCGCCGCCCAGCATCGGATTCCCGACTCGGACGTCGGGGCGCTGGGGGAGAGGCCCGCGGGGGCGCGGATCGCGCCGGCCGGCCGGGCGGACGACGGGACGGTCCGTCTGGTGGCGGGCGGCCTCACCGTCGAGGCGCGGCTCGACTCGGGCGACGGGAAGCCCGCCGTCATGCTCTCCTTCCTGAGGACCCGGGACGGGGCGGAGCTCCTGGCCGAGGAGCGGGAGCACTTCTGGTGGCCCGGTGCCCACGTGCTCTACGGCCGGCGATCGGGGCTGTACGAGATCCACCAGCAGTTCAAGGCGTACGACGACGAGCGCATCTACGGGCTCGGCCAGCACCAGCACGGTCGCCTGGACCACAAGGGGCTCGTCGTCGACCTCGTGCAGCGGAACACGGAGGTGAGCATCCCGTTCTGCCTCTCCAGCCGCGGATACGGATTCCTGTGGAACAGCCCCGCCATCGGCAGGGTCGAGTTCGCCGACAACGCCACACGGTGGGTCGCGGATGAGGCCCCGGCGCTCGACTACTGGGTGACCGCGGGCGACCGCCCGGCGGACATCATGTCGCGCTACGCCGACGCGGTGGGCCACGCCCCCGAGCTTCCCGAGTGGGCCTCCGGCTTCTGGCAGTGCAAGCTGCGCTACCTCGACCAGGAGGAGCTGCTCGGAGTCGCGCGGGAGTACCGACGCCGGGAGCTGCCGCTGTCGGTGATCGTGACGGACTTCTTCCACTGGACCGCCATGGGCGACTACCGGTTCGACCCCGAGGAGTACCCGGATCCCGCCGCGATGATGCGCGAGCTCGACGAGCTCGGCGTCAAGCTCATGGTCTCGGTGTGGCCCACGATCTCGCCCCTGTCGGAGAACTACGACGAGATGGTGCGACGGGGCCTGCTCGTGGGGAGCGACCAGGGCGTGGAGTTCCACCAGGACATCCACGACAAGAAGATGCCGCGCTCCCTCCCGGTCGCCTTCTACGACTCGACGAACCCCCGGGCGCGCGCCTTCCTGTGGGAGACCGTCAAGAGGAACTACTTCGACCTGGGGATCCGGGTCTGGTGGCTGGACGCCTGCGAGCCCGAGCTCAACCCCGGTCACCCGAAGAACCTGTCGTTCTACGCCGGGCCGGGCGCCGCGGTGGCCAATGCCTACCCCCGCGACAACGCCCGGGGCTTCTTCGAGGGCAACCGGGATGCGGGCGGGGCGCCGACCGTCCTCCTGTGCCGCTCGGCATGGGCGGGGCAGGCCAAGTACGGGGCCGCCGTGTGGTCCGGGGACATCCCGCCGACCTGGGACTCGTTGGCCCGGCAGATTCGCGCGGGTCTGAGCATCGGGATGTCTGGCATCCCCTGGTGGACCACCGATATCGGCGGCTTTCACGGGGGCGACCCCTCGAACGAGGCCTACCGCGAGCTGTACGCGCGCTGGTTCGCCTTCGGTGCGTTCTGCCCCCTCTTCAGGCTCCACGGCCATAGGGAGCCGCGGGGCGAGCTCGGCTCGCCGGTCAGCGGCGGGCCCAACGAGGTGTGGAGCTACGGCGAGCGCTGCCTGGAGGTCTCCCGGGCCCACATGGAGCTGCGCGAGAGGCTGCGCCCCTACATCGGCGAGGTCATGAGGCAGGCCTCGGAGTCGGGCCTGCCGGCCATGCGGACGCTGTTCCTCGAGTTCCCCGATGACGCCGTCGCGTGGGAGATCGACGACGAGTTCCTGCTGGGGCCCGACCTCCTCATCGCGCCGGTGACGGAGCCGGGCGCGACCAGCCGCGAGGTGTACCTGCCGGCGGGCGCCCGCTGGACGGAGATCCACTCGGGGCGGGACGTCGACGGCGGCCGATGGGTCGAGGCCCCGGCGCCGTACGAGTACATCCCCGTGTTCCGGCGTGAGGGCGCGCGCCTCATCCCCGGGTGATCCTCCTCCTGAGCCGCTGCCGGCCCGGCTGCGCGCGGGGCCGGCTCGGCAGGAGTGGGGCGAGTCGTGAGTCCGCCGCGCCGGCTCGGCTGCGCGCGGGGCCGGCCCCGGTCAGGCGATGAAGGCGGCCGGGTCGGTGATGACCTGCTCGAGAAGGGACCAGGCGGCACCGGTCGCGCCCGGCATCTGGTCGTCGGGCGCGGTGACGACCTTCAGGTCGATCCACGACGAGGCCAGGACTCGGTGCGTGAGTTCCGCCTCGAGCTCGGGGCGCAGCGCCTCGGTCAGCGGGGCGAGGTGCCCGCCCAGCACGATCGTGGGGATGTCGAGGAGGTTGATGGCGGCCCCGAGTCCCGCGCCCAGGGCGTGAGCGGCGTGGGAGACCGCCTCCCGCGCGGAGGGCTCGCCCGCCTCCCAGGCGGCGACCAGCGCCTCGGGCTGCGCCGTCGGCGGCAGGCCGGCTGCGGCGAGAAGGGCCCGGCGGCCCGCATAGCGCTCGAGGCAGCCCCGGTTGCCGCAGGTGCACTCCGGGCCGTCCGGGGCGACCTGGATATGGCCGATCTCGCCGGCGAATCCGTGGCTTCCCTCGACCACCCGGCCCTCGCGCACCAGGGCGGCGCCGATGCCGATCTCCCCGGACAGGTAGATGTAGGACGATTCCGACTGGGGGGCGCCGGGGCGACTGCGCCCGGCGGTGAGCGCCCCGAACGTGGCCTCATTGCCCAGGCGCAGCACGAGCTCCTCGGGGGCGAGGGCCGGGGCGAGCAGCGGTGCCGGATCCAGGTCCTGCCAGGCGAGGTTGGGGGCGCGCAGGAGTCTGTTGCGGGACACGAGACCGGGCAGGGCCAGAGCGGCCCCGACCTTGCGGGCGCTGCGGACGGCGTGGAGGTCCAGGATCTCGAGGGTGAGCCGCGCCAGGTGGGGAAGGACCTCGGCCGGGTCGGAGGCCTCCAGGTCATCGACGACGACGCGCTCGGCCAGGACCTGGCCGGCCAGATCGACGGCGCGCGCGGCCATGCGCGAGACGTTGACCTCCAGGCCGATGGCGATGAACGTCCCCGACGCCGGGGCCAGCGGTACTGCGGGACGGCCCGGCCCCGCCGAGGGCGTGGGCGCGAGCTCGGTCAGGATGCCCGTGGCGACGAGCTCATCGGCGAGTCGTGAGGCCGTCGATCGGGTCATCCCGGTCGCGGCGGCGACGCTGGCGCGCGAGACGGGCTCGGAGGAGGCGAAGACCCGGCCGGCGAGCAGTGCCAGATTCGATGTGCGCAGACTGGACTGGCGGGCCGAAGGGGCGGTGCCGGGCGCTCCGTTCTCGGCGGGAGCGCGACGGGACCTGGGGGAGGAAGGCGGTGCTGGCGTGCTTGTGCTTCGTGCCACGTTCTGACCATACCTGACACCCCGGGTTAGTTGTCTTTATGAACAAAAAAGATGATCGGCGCGGCCGGGCGGTTCCCGTGCAGATCCCGGGCGCCCGGTGGGGCCTGTGCCCTCCGCGGGATGACGTGAAGACGTCGTCCCGCGGTGCACGGATCGCGGGACGGGGCGGGGAGGCGCGGGTCGTCGAAGGCCGCCTCGCGGTGCTCCGTTGCGCGTTCCGGGCGTGGAAGCGTCGCTCCTCGCGCGCTGTCGGCCCCGCCCTCACGCTCGTGAGACCGCCCGCGTGGAAGCGCAACGTCAACCCGAGCTCGAAGCCCCGCCCGCGCGCTCGCGAGGCCGCTGGCGGGCATCATGCCGGTCGGGCGACGCCAGGAGCCCCGCCCGCGCGCTCGCGAGACCGCCGTCGGCCGGGAGCGCGCCGGCGACCTCGAGCCGGCCCTGCCCGCGCGCCGGCGGCCCGCAAGCCGATCACCAAGACCTGCCAGCTCCTCCCGCGCGCCAGCGGGGCGAACCGACTGCGCTCGCGGCCTCCGCCCGACCGGGGCGCCGGGCGTCCCCCCTCCCCGCCCGCCGGATCCGATCGCGGCGGCACCGTTCTCGGGTGCCTCCGTCCCGTGATGGCGTCTCGACGATCCTCGGGCGCCGCCGATGGCCTCCGCCGAACTGCTCCCGGGCGATCGGGCCCTTGTCCGCCCCGCCCCGACGTCGTCCGTCGATGGGGGCGCTGCTTCTGCGCCGGGGCTCGTCTCCATGCGCGACTCGCTCGTCTCGGGTCCGATCGTCGGGGTCGATGGCGGCGTCCCGGCCGTCGTCGCGGGCCGCCCGTCAGGGGCGACGGCTCCTCTCGGACCGTCATGGGGCGCTACGGATCGATGAGGAGGGGCATCGCGGACCACTGCGAGGACGGCGCCGCTCGCGGCGCTCCGGTCGCGACCGCTGTCGGCGGCGCTCGCGGCCGATGCCGGAACCTCGTTCGGCGCTCGCCGGTCGAGCGCCGGTTCCGACCGATCTCGATGCGGAACTGAACCGATCTCGGCGCGGAATCGGACCGATCTCGGCGGGCCTCGGCGGCCGGATCGTCCGCCTCTTGACCCGGACGCACCCTCATGTCATAGTTGCACCAATAAACAAATCCTGGCTCGAGGAGGAGCGCATGGTTCGCAAGCCCACCAAGGAAGACAAGTTCTCATTCGGCCTGTGGACGGTCGGTTGGCTCGCAGCCGATCCCTTCGGCGAGCCGACCCGCGCCGCTCTGCGCCCGTGGGAGTACGCGGAGAAGCTCGCCGAGCTCGGCGCCTGGGGCATCACCTTCCACGACAACGACGTCTTCCCCTTCGACGCCACCGACGCCGAGCGCGCCGAGATCGTCGCCGGGCTCAGGGACGCCGCCGATGCCGCGGGCCTGACCATCGAGATGGTCACCACCAACACGTTCACCCACCCGATCTTCAAGGACGGGGGCCTGACCAACAACGACCGCTCCATCCGGCGCTTCGGTCTGCGCAAGATCCTGCGCAACGTGGACCTGGCGGCCGAGCTCGGCGCCACGACCTTCGTCATGTGGGGCGGGCGCGAGGGCGCCGAGTACGACTCCTCCAAGGACCTGAACGCCGCCTTCGACCGCTACAAGGAGGGCCTGGACACCGTCGCCGGATACATCAAGGACAAGGGCTACTCCTTGCGGATCGGGTTGGAGCCCAAGCCCAACGAGCCCCGCGGCGACATCTTCCTGCCCACCGTCGGCCACGCGCTGGCCCTCATCGCCGAGCTCGACAACGGCGACGTCGTGGGGCTCAACCCCGAGGTCGGCCACGAGCAGATGGCCAACCTCAACTACACCCACGCCCTGGCCCAGGCGCTGAACGCCGGCAAGCTCTTCCACATCGACCTCAACGGTCAGAAGGGCCTGAAGTACGATCAGGACCTCGTCTTCGGCCACGGAGACCTGCTCTCCGCCTTCTTCACCGTGGATCTGCTCGTCAACGGCTTCCCGGGCGGCGGCCCGCGCTACGAGGGGCCGATCCACTTCGACTACAAGCCCTCGCGCACCGACGGCATCGACGGCGTGTGGGAGTCGGCGGCCGCGAACATGGAGATGTACCTCCAGCTGGCGGAGAAGGCCAGGGCGTTCCGCGCGGATCCGGAGATCCGGGCGGCCCTCGATCGCTCCGGCATCTACGAGCTCGCCGAGCCGACCCTGGCCGAGGGGGAGTCCCTGGACGACTTCCTGGCCGACCGCTCCGCGTTCGAGGACTTCGACGCCGAGGCGGCGGCCGCCCGCGACTACCACTACGTGGACCTCTACGAGAAGGCCGTCCAGCATCTCATCGGCTGATACGCTCGCCGTCCGGGGCCGCGCCCGTCGGCGCTCATCGGCGTCCATCGGTGCCGCCCCGGACAGGAGCGGTTCTTCCGCGCATCCCCGCCGCGCGCCCTCCTGCCCGATCGCTCCTCTCAACCCCCTTCGATGCGGAAGGAAACTCATGACCCTCGTCGCAGGCGTCGACTCCTCGACGCAGTCGTGCAAGATCGTCATCCGAGATGCCGCCACCGGCGCCCTCGTCCGCGAGGCCAGGGCCCCCCACCCCGACGGCACCGAGGTGCACCCCGACCACTGGTGGCGAGCGCTGGGGGAGGCGGTCGGCGCCGTCGGCGGCCTCGACGACGTCGCCGCTCTGAGCGTCGGCGGGCAGCAGCACGGCATGGTCGTCCTCGACGCCGACGGCGAGGTCATCCGCCCCGCCCTGCTGTGGAACGACACCCGTTCGGCCGACGCGGCCCGCGACCTCATCCGCGAGCTCGGCGACGGCGACGAGGCGGTCGGCCGCAGGACCTGGGCCGACGCCGTCGGCAGCGTCCCGGTCGCCTCGCTGACCGTCACCAAGCTGCGCTGGCTGGCGGACCACGAGCCTGAGCGCGCGCGTCGCGTCGCCGCCATCTGCCTCCCGCATGACTGGCTCACCTGGAGGCTGTCGGGGGCGGGCTCCCTGGAGGACCTCGTCACCGACCGCTCCGACGCGTCGGGCACCGGCTACTTCGACGCCGTCACGAACACCTACCGTCGTGATCTGCTCGCCCTCGCCCTGCGCATCACCGAGGAGGAGGCGGAGCGGATCGTCCTTCCGCGTGTCGCGGGCCCGCACGAGGTCGCCGCCCGCGGCGGCGTCTGCGCCCTCGCCTCGGGCGCCGCCGTCGACCTGACCCACCTGGCTCTCGGTCCCGGTTGCGGCGACAACGCCGGCGCCGCCCTCGGGCTCGGCCTGCGCCCCGGCCGGACGAGCGTGTCCCTGGGCACCTCCGGCGTGGTCGCCTCCGTGTCGGCCACGCCGACCCACGATCCCTCCGGACTGGTGACCGGCTTCGCCGACGCCACCGGCGCCTTCCTGCCGCTGGCCTGCACCCTCAACGGCGCTCGCGTGCTCGACGCCGCCAGGGGAGTCCTCGGCGTCACTTACGACGAGTTCGACGCCCTCGCCCTGTCCGCCGAGCCCGGGGCCGGAGGACTGGTCCACGTGCCCTACCTCGAGGGCGAGCGCACCCCGAACCTGCCCGAGGCCACCGGTGCGCTCACCGGTATGACCCTGGCCTCGCTCACCCCGGCCAATTACGCGCGTGCGTGCGTCGAGGGGCTGCTGTGCCTCATGGGCGCCTGCATCGACGCCGTGCGCGCGCAGGGCGTCGATGTCTCCGCGGTCGCCATCGTGGGCGGCGGCGTGAAGTGGGCCAGCGCCAGGGAGCTGTCCCCGGCGGTTCTCGGCGTGCCCGTGGACGTGCCCTCGGCTGGTGAGTACGTGGCCAACGGCGCCGCCAAGCAGGCCGCCTGGGTCCTGGCCGGGGGAGAGGAGCCCCCCGCCTGGGAGATCGGCCCCGTCGAGCACCTCACGGCCGAGCCCCGACCCGCGGTACGGGCCGCCTATGAGAGGGCGGCCGATGCCGTCGCGGCCATGACCCGACGGGAGCCCTGAGGGCGGCCCCGTCACGACGTCGTCGCGTCGGCGCTCTCGCCGGCCCCGTTGATCCCTGCTGATCCCCTCCGGTCTCCGAGCCGATGCCGAACCCGGGCCGGCGCGGGACGAGGCGGTCTAGGCTTACTGCGACCCCTGATAGACGTGGGACGCCAGATTCCCGCTCGGAAGGATCTCCGCCTATGCCGACTCGTGCCGACACGACGCAACTGCGCCTGATGGTGAGGATCGCGCGGATGTACTACGAGCTCGGCATGCGCCAGACCACCATCGCCTCCGAGCTCCACGTCTCCCAGTCGCGTGTTTCCCGTCTCCTCAAGCGGGCGGTCGCGGACGGGGTGGTGCGCACCGTGGTCGTCGCGCCCGAGGGCACGTACACCGGCCTGGAGGAGGCGCTCGAGCAGCGCTACGGACTCGACGAGTGCGTCGTCGTCGAATCCGGTAGGAAGGAGGCGGAGATCGAGGCGGCCCTGGCCTCCGCCTGCGCGACCTATCTCGAGACCACGCTGACCGGTGGGGACGTCATCGGCCTGTCGTCGTGGAGCGCCACCTGGTTGGCCGCCGCGCAGCAGCTCTCCGCCTTCCGTGCGCCGGTCGCCCAGAAGGTCGTCCAACTCTTCGGAGGGGTCGGCAACCCCAGGGTGCAGGTCAAGGCGACCCGCCTCATCGACCTGCTCGCGCGCGCCACGGGGGCGGAGGCGGTCTTCTTCCCCTCACCGGCGGTGCTCGGCTCCGCGTCGGCGGCCGAGCAGCTCGCCGACGACGCCTCGGTGCAGCGCCTCCTGGACCTGCTCCCGACTGTCACGATCTCGCTGGTCGGCATCGGCAGCCTGAAGCCCTCCGCGCTGCTGCGCGAGTCGGGCAACATGACCGCCGCGGCGGACATGGCCGACCTCGGCGCGGCGGGTGCGGTCGGGGACGTGTGCCTGCGCTTCTTCGACACCGCGGGCGAGCCCGTGGCCAGCGACTACGACGCGCGCGTCGTGGGGGCGAGCGCCGAGCAGCTGCGCGCCATCCCCCGTCGTGTGGCGGCCGCGGGCGGCAGGCGCAAGCACGCGGCCATCCGCGGCGCCGTGCTCGGGAGGTGGGTCAACGTCCTGATCACCGACGTCCACACCGCTCGGGCGCTGCTCAGGAAGGAGCCGCGTCCCGCCTCCGGGCCTCGGGGAGCCGGTGCCCGACGTCGATCGGGAGCATGACGACCTGCTCCCGCCTCCGCGTCCCGGGGCCGGGGTGGGGCCTGCGAGGCGATCGCCGCTCCGGCCGGCCCGCCTCCGCATCCCGGGGGCCGGGGATCCCGTGGGAGGGGAGCCACCGACGGGACGCTCCCGGTGCACGACCATGACGGCCCCGGGGACCTCGCGCGAGGGGGCCACCGATAAATCGGACCGCCTCCGCTGAGCCGTGCGCGTCACGATCTGGGACGCGTCCCGCGGCGGTGGGTCGCTTCCGGGGCGCGTGAGCCGTGCGTCGGAGGACCCTCGGCTGGAGCCGAGTTCGGCCGCCGCCCAGAGCGTCGCGCGGTCGTACGTGGGCTCGCGCGGTCGTACGTGGGCTCGCGCGGTCGTACGTGGGCTCGCGCGGTCGTACCTTCCTGTGCCAGGTCGTACCTTGGGGGAGGTCCAAGGTACGACCGCGGGCATCCGGGTACGACCTGGCGAGTTGGGGTACGACCGCGGGCATCCGGGTACGACCGCGAGCGGGCCTCTCGCGCCGTCTCCCTGCAACCCGGGCGCCGCGCCCGTCGCGCCGTCTCGCGATCCCGCACGAAGGCGGAGGTCTCTGTCCGAGTGACACCGGGTTCGCCTGCGATGTACGCGATCCCGCGCGAAGGCGGAGGTCCCGGAGGCGCATCAGGAGGCGGCGAACGCTGGTGCCCCGATCCCGCACGAAGGCGTTGGACCCGGGCGCGCTCCCAACGCCCGACCGCGCGAAGAGGTCGTCGTCGGCTCCTCGTCCGCCCCGTCCTCCGGGCTTCGAGCCTCGTCCGCGGCTGCCGCCTCTTCTGCGAGACCGCTCGGGGCGGGGAGCCGCCGGGGTGCCTCGCCGACCGTTCCCGCTGCCGACGCTTCCGGCTGATGTTCTCCGAATCCTTGACATGGGACGGGCTCTCAAGGATGATGACTGACACAAGATTCGTCATTGAATAGATATGCCAGCCGTGCGGGCTCCGCTCGGCCGCATCACTCGGAATCGCTCAGAGCAAGGAGGCTCTTGCAGTGGCACAGACACCTGCAGCGCGCCGCAGGCGCTCCCGGGGCATCATCGTGAGGGCCGTCGGAGCGGTGGCGATCGTCGCCGTGTGCTTCTTCGGCACGACCTTCATGTCCCCCGAGGACGCCGAGGCCGTGCTCAACGCGGGCAGCACGGATCCGGTGGCCTACGCGGAGGGCGCTTACGACTCGACCATCGCCTATGTCAAGAACAACGCCCTCGATCTGACAGGCCTCGTCACCGACCTCCGGACCGACGAGGAGGGGACCTCCCAGTCCAGGGGCGCCCGCGACGGCGAGGCCGCCTACACCTTCCCCGCCACCGTCACCGGCACCGTTGAGAAGGGCGGATTCGGCCAGGTCAACATGGCCGTTGACGGCATGCCCGGCGGCGTCGTCGTCTCCGTGCAGACCGGTCCGGCACTTACCGGCACCGCACTGCGCGACGTCACCGGCGAGACCACCTTCGACATGTTCGAGAATCAGATCGACTACGCCCAGGTCGGCCTGTCGCTGAACGAGCCGCTCAAGACCGGCGTGCTCGCCGAGAACGACCTGGCGTCCATGGTCGGCAGGAGGGTGACGGTCGTCGGCGCCTTCGCCTACTCCGATCCGTCCCACATCGTCATCACACCGGTGTCGGTCGAGGCCGCGTCATGACCGTGCGCGACAACGCCCCCGTTGTGCTCGCCGGCCGTGACATCACCAAGGCCTTCGGCGCGACCCACGCCCTGCGGGGCGTCGACTTCGAGATCCATGAGGGCGAGGTGATCGCTCTCGTCGGCGAGAACGGCGCCGGCAAGTCCACCCTCATGAAGATCCTCTCCGGTGTTCAGGGCCCCACCTCGGGAACCATCGAGCTGCGCGGCGAGCCCGTCGTCTTCGCCTCCCCCGCCGAGGCCGTCGCCCACGGCGTGGCCATCATCCACCAGGAGCTCAACCTCTGCCCCAACCTGTCCGTCGTCGACAACATCTTCCTGGGCCGGGAGATCACCGGCGCACGGGGCGTGGCCAAGGGGGAGGAGCGGGACATCGCCCGGGCGGTCCTGGAGCGTCTGGAGGAGGCCATCGATCCCGACGCCCTCGTCGGCGACCTGAGGCTGGGGCAGCAGCAGCTCGTCGAGATCGCGCGGGCGCTGGTCGAGGAGGCCCGCGTCCTCATCATGGACGAGCCCACCTCCGCGCTGTCGGCCTCCGAGGTCGAGGTCCTCTTCCGCATCATCCGCGAGCTGGCGGTCGATGGCGTCGCCATCGTCTACATCTCCCATCACATGGACGAGTGCCTCGAGATCGCCGACACCGCCGTCGTCCTGCGGGACGGGCGCATGGTCGCCACCGAGCCGATGAGTCGGGTCGACCTTCCCTGGATCGTCAGGACCATGGCCGGGCGGGACCAGTCGGACCTCTTCCCGCAGATCCTCACCGAGGTCGGCGATCCCGTCCTCCGGGTCGAGCACCTCGTGGTCCCCGACCCCGCCAACCCGGCGCGGATCGCCGTGGACGACGTCTCCCTGACCATCCACGAGGGAGAGGTCGTGGCCATCTACGGACTCATGGGAGCCGGCCGCACCGAGCTCCTCGAGACCCTCGCCGGCCGTCACCGGCCCGCCTCGGGGCGCATCCTCCTGGATGGGCGGGACGTGTCGCACGCCCCCATCGGCGAGCGCATCGCCGAGGGCATGATCCTCGCCCCGGAGGATCGTCAGGCCGACGGCCTGGTCCAGCTCATGAGCGTGGGCCGCAACATGTCGCTGGCGGCGCTGCGGGTGCTCACGCGGGCCGGGCGGGTCAGACGCGATCGGGAGGCCGACGAGGTGGCCAGGGGGATCGAGGAGGTGCGCGTCAAGACCGAGTCGGCGCGGATCGGCATCACCTCGCTGTCCGGTGGGAACCAGCAGAAGGTCGTGATCGCCAAGGCTCTGATGACGGCGCCGCGGATGGTGCTGCTCGACGAGCCCACACGCGGTATCGACATCGGGGCCAAGTCGGACATCTTCTCCACGATGGAGAAGGTCGCGGGCACCCGGGTCGGCATCCTCTTCGCGACCTCCGAGCTCGCCGAGGCCCTGGGGGCCTCCACGCGGCTGATCGTCATGGCCCGCGGACGCATCGTGGCGGACCTCGATCCGCGCACCACCACCCGCGATCGGGTCATGGCCGCCACCGGCGAGCAGGTCGGCACGGCGGGCGACCCGCAGGACCCGCACGACGTCGGGGCCGACGCGGGGGGCATGGACAGCGCGGGCGGCGCGGACAGCGCGGGCGGCGCGAGCAGCGCAGATGACGCAGCAGACGACGCAGAAGACTCCGGACGACGTAAGGACCCTCACTCATGACCACCACCAGTACCGCCGGATCCGGGCTGCGGATCGGGAACCGGAGCATCGGCGAGTTCCTCATGGCGCAGCGCGCCTTCATCGCCCTGTTCGTTCTCATCATCATCTTCGCGTCCCTGTCCGACTCCTTCATGACCGGCACCAACCTGGTCACCATGACCAAGCACGTGGCCTACAACGCCCTGCTGTCGCTGGGCATGCTGCTGGTCATCCTCACCGGGGGGATCGATCTGTCCATCGGTTCGATCGTGGGACTGTCGGGCGTCGTCGCCGGCGTGATGCTCAAGGGCATGCACCTGTCGCTCTTCAACGTCAACGCCTACCCCTCCGTCCTGGTGGTCGTCGTCGTGGCCCTGCTGCTCGGCACGATCGTGGGGGCGATCAACGGCCTGCTCATCACCCGGTTCCGCGTCGCCCCCTTCATCGCCACCCTCGGCACCATGTACATGGCCCGCGGCGCGGGCCTGCTCATCTCCAAGGGCGCCACCTATCCCGACCTGGCCGGTGAGGAGGCCTTCGGCAACACCGGCTTCTCCTTCCTCGGAGTCGCCCGTCCCCTGGGCCTGCCGACATCGGTGTGGCTCATGATCATCTTCGCCACCGTCGTGGCCCTCGTCGTCGCCCGCGCCCCCTTCGGCCGCTGGCTGTACGCGGTGGGCGGCAACGAGCGGGCGGCCGAGCTCTCCGGCGTGCCGGTCGGGCACGTGAAGATGCGGGTCTACATGGTCTCCGGCTTCTTCGCCGCCCTGGCCGGGCTCATCATCGCCTCCGAGCTGACCGCCGCCGCCCCCGCGGCGGGCGAGACCTACGAGATGAACGCGATCGCCGCCGTCGTCATCGGAGGCGCCTCACTGGCCGGCGGGCGCGGCGACGTCAAGGGCGCGCTCATCGGTGCCTTCGTCATCGGCTTCCTCAACGACGGGCTCGTGCTGGTGGGGGTCTCCTCCTTCTGGCAGACCTTCCTCAAGGGTCTCGTCATCGTCCTGGCCGTCATGCTCGACCAGGGGCAGCAGCGCCTGGAGCGCTCCCGTGCGGCCGCGCAGGCCGCCCAGAGCGTCAAGCGGGAGGCCGCCCGGGCGAATGCGGGACAGGGACCCGAGGGCGCCCCCGGCCCCGACGGCCCTGATGGCCCCGACGGCCCTGCGTCGGCCGGGTCGGGCGCCGAGCCGCTCGTGGAGCCGGGCACCGGGTCGGGCGCCGAGCCGCTCGCGGAGCCGGGCGCAGGACCGGGCACTGAGTCGGAAGCCGAGGCGACGACCGAACCGACGACCGAGTCGGCCGGCGGGCGGGCCCGAGCAGACAGGATCGGAGAAGCATCATGACCACCACCACCGTGCTCTCGCGCCGCAGTGCGCTGCTCACCGGAGCCCTCGGAGCGCTCGCACTGACCGCCCTGACGGGCACCGGAGCCTGCTCCAGGGGCGGGTCCGGCTCCAACTACATCGCGGTCATCACCCCCTCCCATGACAACCCCTTCTTCAAGACGGAGGCCGAGGCCGCCGTCGCCGCGGCGCAGGAGCTGGGGTACACCGCGAGCGCCTTCTCCCACGACGACGACGTCAACAAGCAGTCCGAGCTCATCGATACGGCGATCTCGAAGAACGCCGCGGCCATCATCGTCGACAACGCGGGCGCCGACTCCACCGAGGGCGCGGCCCGCAAGGCGGTCGAGGTCGGCATCCCCGTCTTCCTCATCGACCGCGAGATCAACGCCTCGGGCCTTGCGCAGGCCCAGATCGTCGCCAACAACTCCCAGGGCGCCGCCCTGGTCGCCGAGAAGCTGGCCGATGTGCTCCAGGGCAAGGGCCGCTACTACGAGCTCTTCGGGCGCGAGACCGACACGAACGCGCAGGTCCGCTCGACGGCCTTCCACTCGGTGCTCGATCAGTACCCGGGCCTCGAGCTGGTCGCCACGGAGACGGCCAACTGGGACCAGCAGGTCGGCTACCAGAAGGTCGAGACGCTCCTGCAGCGCGACGCCGAGGTCCAGGCCATCATCTGCGGCAACGACACCATGGCCGTGGGCGCCGTGGCGGCCGTGCAGCAGGCCGGCAAGACGGGAGACATCCTCGTCATCGGCTTCGACGGCTCCCCGGACGCCGTCAAGGCGATCCAGGACGGCTCCATGCTCGCCACCGGCATGCAGCCCGCCGTCCACATCTCCGAGCTCGCCGTCCAGCAGGCCGACGCGTACATCAGGACCGGCGAGACGGGGAAGAAGGAGAAGCAGCTGGTCGACTGCATTCTCATCGACAAGTCCAACGCCGATAAGTACACCTTGTTCGAGCTGGAGGAGTGAGCTCTGTGACCACTCCCTACGTGCTCGCCCTCGACGAGGGCACCACCAACGCCAAGGCCTTCGCCATCGCTCCCGACGGCGCCGTCCTCGCCTCCGGCTCCGCGCCGGTGCCCGTGTCGTATCCGCGATCCGGCTGGGTCGAGCAGGACGCCGACGCCGTCTGGAGCGCTCAGAGCGCCGCCATCGGGACCTGTCTGGAAGGCGTCGAGGGGGCGCCGGAGGGCATCGCCATCTCCAATCAGCGCGAGTCCGTCGTGTGCTGGGACGCCCGCAGCGGCCGGGCGCTCGGTCCCGTGCTGGGCTGGCAGGACTCGCGCACGGCCGAGTTCTGCGACTGGCTGCGCTCGCCCGAGCGCGAGTTCGTCGTCTCCACGACCACCGGTCTGTCGCTGGACCCCATGTTCTCCGCTCCCAAGATGCGCTACCTGCTCGACCGGGTCGGCGCCGAGGCGTCCTCGGACCCCCGGCGCGTGCGCATCGGCACGATCGACTCCTGGCTCGTGGCCCGCCTGACCGGTCAGAGCTCCTACGTCATCGAGGCGGGCAATGCCTCGCGCACCCTCCTGCTGGACCTGACGACACTCCAGTGGTCGGACGAGATGTGCGCGCTCTTCGGAGTCCCGGTCGGGCGCCTGCCGCGGGTCGTGGCCTCCAACGCCGACTTCGGCGCCACCCGGGGACTGGGACTTCTGCCCGACGGCGTGCCGATCGTCGGGGTCCTCGGCGACTCCCACGCCGCGCTCTTCGGCCACGGCTGCCGCACCGCGTCGGAGGGCAAGGCGACCTATGGGACCGGCTCATCGGTCATGGTGCCCTCCGGGGCCGACCGCTCCGTGCGCACGGGCGCGTCCACCACGCTGGCCTGGCTGACCGATGAGCCCACGTACGGGCACGAGGGCAACATCGTCGCCTCCGGCACCGCCATGGACTGGACGGCCCGGCTCCTGGGCGTCGGAGCGGGCCGGGAGCTCGATGAGCTCGCGGCCACCGTCGAGGACTCCGGCGGGGTCAGTCTCGTGCCGGCCTTCACGGGCCTGGGCGCCCCCTGGTGGGACCGCCGGGCCGTCGGCCTGGTCTCGGGGATCACCGCCGGGAGCACGCGGGGCCATCTCGCCCGCGCGGCCCTGGAGTCGGTCGCCCATCAGATCGCCGATGTCGTCGAGGCCCTGGGGTCCGGGGAGCTGTCGGTCCTGCACGCCGACGGCGGCGCCACCGCCTCTCGCCTGCTCATGCAGACCCAGGCGGACCTGCTGGGGCGCGACGTCGTCGTGTCGGCCAACGCGGAGGTCTCCGCCCTGGGCGCCGCCCTCATGGGATTCACCCGGCTCGGATGGGACCCGCCCGAGCCGGAGGACGATGACGGCGGGGGCGGCCGGCGCTACCGCGCCGCGCTCGACGATCCCGCGCGCGGCGCGGCCCGCTCCCAGTGGGCGCGCGCCCTGGCCCGGTCGCGATTCGTCCCGCCCCGGTGAGCTCACGAGGGCGCGGCGCCGTTCGACTCAGGCGCCCGGCTCGGGCCCCGGCCGACTCGCCCCGCTTGTACCTGTCCCGCCCAATCAGTATCGATATCTATGGAGATGATGCACAATGCCCGACGGACCCGTCTTCGGAGCCGGCCTGTGGAACTTCGCCACCTATGTGGACCGCTACGCGGTCGACGGCTACGGCGAGCCCCGCTCCACCATCGAGCAGATCGAGCTCGCCGCCGAGGTGGGTGATATCAGTTACGTCGACCTCAACTACCCCTTCACCGGCGAGCTCACCACCGCCGACGTCAAGGGTGCCCTGGAGCGCACCGGTCTGAGGGCCATCGGCGTCACCCCCGACATCTACCTGCGCGAGCACCAGATGGGCGCCTTCACCAACCCGGATCCCGCCAAGCGTGCCTCCGCCATGGAGATCATGCACGGCGCGGCCGAGGCGGTGCGAGCGCTGGGGGCCCGCTACGTCAAGATCTGGCCGGGTCAGGACGGCTTCGACTACCCCTTCCAGGTCGATTACAAGGAGTTGAACCGCCTCGCCGTCGAGGGCATGCGCGAGCTGGCCAGCGCGCACCCGGACCTGAAGTTCGTCATCGAGTACAAGCCGCGTGAACCGCGCACTCACATGTTCTGGTCGTCGGCGGCCAGGACCGTGCTCGGCATCCAGGCCATGGACGTGGACAACGTCGGCGTGCTGCTCGACTTCGGCCATGCCCTGTTCGGCGGCGAGTCGCCCGCCGAGGCCGCCCAGCTCCTCATCGACCACGGCCTGCTGTGGGGCATGGACGTCAACGACAACTACCGCGGCTGGGACGACGACATGGTGGTGGGCACCGTCCACATCACCGAGGTCTTCGAGTTCTTCCACACCCTGAGGAAGAACGGATGGGAGGGCGTGTGGCAGCTCGACCAGTTCCCCTTCCGCGAGGACGTCGTCGACAACGCCAGGACCTCCATCCGCTTCCTCAAGGCCCTCCACCGGGCGCTCGACCGGCTCGATGAGGACGCCCTCGCCGAGGCCCAGGCCGGGCAGGATCCGCTGGCCGCCCAGCGCGTCGTCCAGGACGCCCTGCTGAGCTGCATGGCCTGAGCCCGACCGGCCCCACCGATTCCCACGGAGACGCACGGAGACGCACCATGAGCTTCCACGTAGACCTGCCCGTCATCGGGCGCACCGCGCCCGGCGCGAGCCGCGAGGAGGTGATCGCCCACCTCAGGGAGGGCGCCCGCCTCATCCGCCGAAAGGACCTGACGAACGTCGCCAATGCCCGCATGGGCCACCTCGGGGGCGAGTTCTCGATCATCGACGTCCTGGCCACGCTCTACCTGCACGAGGCCAACATCACCCCGGACAACCTCGAGGACCCGGATCGCGACCGCGTCGTGCTGTCCAAGGGGCACGCCGCCAACGCCCTGTACACCACCTTCGCCGCGGCCGGCATCATCCCCGTCGAGCAGCTGGACACCTTCGTCCAGCCCGGCTCCATGCTCAACGGCCATCCCGCCCGCACCAAGGTCCTCGGCGTCGAGGCCAACACCGGCCCGCTGGGCCACGGGCTGCCCGTCGCCGTCGGCGATGCGCTGGCGGCCAGGATCGACGGCTCGCCCCGGCGCGTCTTCGTCCTGACGGGCGACGGCGAGCTCCAGGAGGGCTCCAACTGGGAGGCGCTCATGTTCGCCGCTCAGCAGAAGCTTGACAACCTGTGCGTCGTCGTCGACCGCAATCACCTCCAGCAGGGCGCCACCACCGAGGACACCAACGACCTCAGCCCCCTGGGGGACAAGGCGCGCGCCTTCGGGTGGGAGGTCGTCGATGTCGATGCCCACGACCACGGGGCGCTCCTCGACGCCTTCGGACGCGTCCCGGCCGCCTCCGGCAGGCCGACCTTCGTCATCGCCCACTCCCACAAGGGCCATCCGATCTCCTTCATGTCCGACTCGGTTCCGTGGCACCACAGGCTGCCCACCGATGAGGAGACCACCCGCGCCCTGGAAGAACTGGAGGCACTCAAGTGAGCACGCGAACCGCCCCGGAGACACCCCTGCACGACTGCCGCGGCGCCTACGCGCGGGTGCTGACCGACATCGCCCGGGCGGACGAGCGCCTCGTGGTCGTCGCCAACGACTCCGTGGGCTCATCCAACCTGGGCGCCTTCCGGGAGGAGTTCCCCACTCGCCTGATCAACGTCGGCATCGCCGAGCAGAATCAGGTCGGCGTGGCCGCGGGGCTCGAGAACGGCGGCAAGATCCCCGTCGTCTCCTGCGCCGGATCCTTCCTGTCCGCTCGCGCCACCGAGCAGATCAAGATCGATGCGGCCTACTCCCACCGCCACATGCTGCTGTGCGCTCAGTCCCCGGGCCTGGCCTACGGCCAGCTCGGCTCCACCCACCACAGCGCGGAGGACGTGTCGATCATGCGGGCCATCCCGGACATGACCGTCATCGTCCCCGCGGACCCGGCGGAGACCGCCGGCGCCGTCCACTGGGCGTACTCCGAGCTCGACGGACCGGCGTACATCCGCGTCTCGCGCATGAAGGTCCCCGCTGTTCACGGCGAGGACTACGTCTTCACGCCCGAGGCCGTCACCGTGCGCGACGGCGCGGACCTGACGATCATCGCCAACGGCACCGCGCTGCATCGCGCCATCGAGGCCGCGGACCGGCTCGCCGCCGACGGCGTGCGCGCCCGGCTCCTGTCGATTCCCGTCGTCAAGCCGCTCGACGAGGATGCCGTTCTCGCAGCGGCCCGTGAGACGGGTCGCATCATCACCGTCGAGGAGGGCGCCGTCAAGGGCGGCCTGGGCGGCGCCGTCGCCGAGCTCACCGCCGACAGGTGTCCCGTCCCGGTCAGGCGGCTCGGCGTTCCCGACGAGTTCGCCCCCACCGGGTCCGAGGCCTGGCTCATGGATCACTGGGGCGTCTCCGCCGAGGGCGTCATCGCCGCCGCGCGCGGGCTGATGGCCCAACCGGTGGCCTGAGTCCGTGACGTGAGCCCGAGCGCGGGGGAGCGGGGCGTCGGCGGTCCTGGCCGGAGGCGTCCCGTCCCTCCTGCGCCGGGCCGTAGGCGGTGTCGCCTCAGGGGCGCAGGCAGGCCAGCGGGATCACCCAGACCCCGTCCGGCCGCCGCAGCACCGGCCCGGTCGGGACGATGACGGCGAGGGCGGCGGCGGGCCGCTCGACCTTGGCCGCGATTCGGAGCAGGGCGGCCGCGGCGTCGTCGACGGCCCGATGGGAGAGCTTGACCTCGAAGCCCGCCCAGCGCCCGTCGGGCGCCTCGACGACGGCGTCGATCTCGTCGCGGCCCTTGGTGTCGCGCAGATGGAAGACGCCGCGCATGCGGGCGGCCTGTGCGGCGACGCGCAGGTCGTGGATCGCCTGGGACTCCAGAACGATCCCGAGGGTCTGGGGGTCGTTCAACAGGCGGGCGGTGCCGGCGCCCAGGAGCGCGAGCGCCAGGGACGGGTCCGCCAGGTGCCGCTTGGAGGTCTGGATGAGCGGAGTGCGCGAGCGAAGGCGCGCCGCCCAGGCCGGCTGGTCCTCCACCAGGAACAGCCGCGTCGCGAAGTCGTGCAGCTCGGAGACGAGGGAGTCCGCGGGATGGCGCCCGATGATCTCGCCCATGCGTCTGCGCACCGCGGCCAGGGAGGCCGGTTGGGCCACCAGACCCGAGTAGGCCGCGAGGAACGCCCGGAACCTGCGCGGGTCGCGGCGGGGCCCGCCCACCAGCGGATAATCGTGCTCGCTCATTTCGTCGACATAGGACATGACCGCCTCGGCGGCGTCATCGGCCTCCAGGTCGAGCCAGCCGGGCCAGCCCCCGCGGACCATCCAGGAGACGTAGTCGGCGACCGTCGCCTCGGTGCCGGACGACGGTTCCAGGGCGCCGTCGAGAAGGCCGCCGAGAGAGGCCGGTGCCGCCGGGGCCCCGCGCTCGGACAGGCTCATGGTGCGCATGGACAGGTTCCGCATTCTCCCGGCGCCAGAGTGCCTGCGGGCGTCCTCCTCCGGCGTCGCGGAGCCGGTGAGGATGAACTGCCCCCGGGCGCCCCGGTCGTCGACAGCATGGCGGACGGCGTTCCACACGCCCGGGACCGCCTGCCACTCGTCGAGGAGCCGCGGGGTCTCCCCATCCAGCAGGAGACGGGGATCAGCAGCGGACAGCGCCGTCGTCGCCGTGTCCTGGTCCAGGCCGATCTCGGAGGCCGCCACCCGGCGCGCGGTCTCCGTCTTGCCGCAGGCGCGGGGGCCCTTGATGACAACGGCCCCGCTCGTCCTCAGCGCCCGCGCCAGCTCGCCGTCCACCGTGCGGGGAAGATAGGTGCGCATGCCCGTCATCCTATGCGAGGTAGGGAGTAATCCGTACCTCGCATAGGGATTACTCCCTATGCGAGGTACGGATTACTCCGTCGCCCGCTCGCGTCCTCGGGCGACCTCGGGGCGCGCCCCTCTGGTAGCGGGTGAGTTCCGGGGCGGGGCGCCGGGACATTCAGGGGAGAAGGGCGGTGAACCAGTCGACGGGGGCAGCGTCCGTCTCGCCCGCCGCGGCGGCCGCGTTCAGGACCTCCCCGTCCACGTCCGCCGTGAGCGCGGGCGAGGGACCGATGAGCAGCACGGCCCGGTCCCGGTCGTAGGGCGGCCAGTCGGGCACCTCCTGGCAGAGGGGCGAGCCGGTGCGGGCGAAGGCCGCCCATGCCGCTCCGAGGATCCGCGAGACCTCGCGGGCCCCGGCCGTGCCGCCGTTGAGCCCGACGGCGGTATCGACGTTGCCGAAGACCAGGGCGACGTCGAGCTCGTGGGGGCTCATGAGGGCCCCGTCGACGGCGGGCGTGCGCAGCACGTTCCGGTAGCGCCACGTGGGCGCGCCCGCCCCAGTCGCCCGTGCCTCGGCGCCCGTGCGCGCGGGCACGGCGAAGAGCTCGCCGGAGACGATCCGCACGGCCAGCTCGTAGGGGCCGATGCCCGGGCGGGAGTCCTCGACGGCCGTCACGAGGCGCTCCGCCGCCCGTCGCCCGATCGCCCCGGACAGGCGCTCCAGGATCCCGTCGCGGCCCAGGGCCTCGATCTCCTCGCGTCGGGGGAACAGGAACAGCGACGCCTCGGTGTCCATGTCCCCCATGATGAGCGGCTTGTCCCCGCTCAGGGCCACCGACTCCCGTGAGAAGGGCTGGTGCGGCACGATCGCGCCGTCGACCACCGGGCCGAAGTCCATCAGCCCCGTCGCGACCCTCTTGTAGGCTCGCATGAGGTCCTTCAGCGGGAGCTCCGCCAGGGCGTCGGGGCCGGCATCGTCGTCGAGACCGGCGGCGGTGCGCAGGCGCGCGGCGACCGCCAGGGCCTCGGCGGGGGACTGGGCGTGCACGGCGGTGCCGGACGCGACGGTGCCCGACTGGAGGATCGCGCGGTGGAAGAGCGCTTGGGCGGCGGGCATCGCCAGCAGCAGCGAGATCTTCATGGCCCCGCCCGACTGGCCCACCAGCGTCACCCGCCCCGGGTCCCCGCCGAAGGCGGCGATGTTGTCCCGGACCCACTCCAGTACCGCCAGGATGTCGAGCTGGCCGACGTTGCCGGAGGCCGCGTAGGGTGAGTCGGGCTCGGCGACCGGGTCGACCACCTGCGTGTATCCCAGGACGTTCAGCCGATGGTTGAAGGTCACGACGACCAGGTCGTGCTCGGCCGCCAGGGCCGCGCCGTCGATCGACGGCGAGGAGCCGGAGTTGTCCGAGTAGCCGCCGGAGTGGACCCATACGAGCACGGGCCGTGCGGGGGCGGGCGCACCGGTCTCGCGCGCCCGGGGCGCCGTGCTCGGGGTCCAGACGTTGAGGAACAGGCAGTCCTCGGACTGCGGGAGGTTGTCGGTGAGCCCGATCATCTGCAGGAACGGGTCGTCCGCCCGATCGGTGCTGGCGTCGGGGTCGTCCTGGGGCGCCGTGGGCCCGAACTCGAAGGCGTTGACGGTCTCGGTCCACGGCGTCGGCGGGCGCGGCGGCTCGAAGCGATGGGCGGCCGTGTCCGCCCCGTAGCGGATCCCCTTGAAGGAGGTGACACCGTCCGCGACCCGCCCGCGGACGGGGCCGTGGGTCGTGGTCACGACGGCGGAGAGGACGGATTCGTTCATGTCCTCAGTCTTTCAGGAGTCTCCGCCCTCCAGCCAGTCGGCCAGGGCCGTGAAGGAGGCGAACATGTCGTCGAAGAGCAGGTTGTTGTCGATGCGCCGGTAGCGGCGCATGGGGCGGGTCTCCTGCGGGTAGCGGTAGGTCCCGTCCTCGGCCAGCTGCGGCGTGGGCACGATGTCGTAGGAGGAGGAGGCCGTGTCGGGCTCGAAGGTCGTCTGCAGGGAGGACAGGAGGACCAGTGGCTGGTCGCCGAGCACGTAGGTCGCGCCGGGGTGCACGCCCATGCCCGCCATCATGGAGCGCACTCCCTCCAGCTGCTCCAGGAGGTATCGGCCCAGCGCCCCGGCAGCGGTGCAGCCGCGGCGGATGACGGGCAGGGACACCTGGGCGGAGCGGTAGACGTCGCGGGGCATCTGCCAGATGCGGGCCCGCGTCTCGTTGAACACGTACATGGCGGAGGCGATGTCGAGCGCCATGTTGTACTCCAGCGTGGTGGCCCCCTCGGGCACCCAGGCCAGGCCCGCGTGCTCGGAGCCGCCGATCCAGATCAGGGTGAGGCGCTCGGCGATGGCCGGCTCCGCCCTGTAGGCGCGGGCCGCGTCGCCGAGCGATCCGCCGGCGACCAGGTACAGGGGCCGGTCGTCGTCGCGCATGGCCTCCTCGACGATGAACCGCGAGGCGTCGGTGGGGCCGTCGTAGGCGTCGAAGCCGCGGTCGTCGCCGTCGTGGAGGTCGATTCCCGTCACGCCCATCGCCGTCAGCAGGGTCTCGACCCGCTCGCGTCCCGCCCGGATCGAGGAGTCGGTGCGGTTCCAGGCGTCGTCCTCCCGCAGCCGGGAGACGACGACGCCGCGCACCTCGGTGCCCTCGACGAGCAGGTGATGGGCGAGCTGGAAGAGGTCGTCGGGGTCGCCGGCGAAGTCGTTGTCGACGATGACCCGGGTGCGGGGGCGGACGTCGTCGAGACGGGAGGCCCCGGGAAGCCAGGGCCGGGTTCCATAGGCCCAGGTCCTGGGGGCGGTCGGCTCTGTCGGCGCTGCAGAGGCGGTGGGCGCGTCGGTCATTCTGGACTCCTCGTTGAGCTCGTCGGACGGGGTGGGCAGGGCGGTGCGGACCCGCGCGGGGTCGGCGCGCCGCGGCGCGCCGACCCCGCGCGTCGTGCGGTTACTTGACCTTCTTGACGGGGACGATCGCGACGGCGCTGATCGCCACCGCGATGATGGACATGCAGAACAGGGCGTTGTAGCCGGCGGTGATGGCGACGATCTGCCCGGCGGCGACGGGGGCGAGCATCTGACCGATGTTGGAGGCCACGTTGGCCACGCCCAGGTCGCGGCCGGCGGCGTCCTTGTCGGGCAGGACGTCGATGAACAGGGCGACGTCCACGGCCATGTACATGCCGTAGGAGGCGGCCAGCAGGACGAAGAACGCGTAGAAGGCCGGCAGCGTGGGCACGAAGATCGGGATGAGCATGATCGCCGCGATGAAGGCGGACGAGCCGATGACGAAGGGCTTGCGGCGCCCGACCCTGTCGGAGAGCTTGCCCGCGACGAGCATCATGATCAGCTGGCCGGGCAGGGCGGCGGAGGACAGACCGGCGTAGGTGGTGTTCGCCTCGGAGGCCGACAGGGCGGGCTGGATGTGGATCTGCAGAATGTACAGCACGAAGTTGGAGATGGCGGTGTAGCCGAAGAACATGAAGAAGCGGGCGACCCAGGTCCAGCGGAAGTCGTGGTCGCGCAACGGGATCGCGTAGCCCTTGATGAAGGAGATCCAGTCGAAGGAGGCGACCTTCAGGTCCTTGGAGGAGCGGTCCTTGGCCAGGGTGACGAACAGGAGCGCTCCGACGACGACGGCCAGGGCGAAGACGAAGTAGGTGTTCAGCCCCAGGATGTTGAACAGGATGCCGGCCACGACGCTCCCGCCGGTGAAGCCGGCCATCATGCCGACCCCGGACAGGCCCGAGATCATGCCGACCTTGTTCTCCGGGACGCGGTCGGCCACGGTTGTGGACAGCGGCGCCTGCATGAAGTTCAGCGAGACCTGGCCCACGGTCCAGAACAGGGTGAGCAGCGCGATCGTGCTGGAGTAGCGCAGTCCGACCATGAAGATCGCGCCGCCGACGGCCCCGGCGACGATCCAGAAGGCGCGCCGGCCGAACGCCGAGCGCCAGCGGTCGGAGAGGACCCCGACGATCGGCTGGGCGAACAGGGTGAAGAAGGAGCCGATCGACATCATCAGGGAGATCGACTTGGCCCGCGCGGCGTCGTACTGCGCCAGGAGGTCGAGGAGGTGCTGCTGGTCGGCGGTGGCGGTGGCCGTGCCCGCATCGACGGCCTGCTTGAGATCGGTCAGCGCCTGGACGTCGTTGATGGTCTGGACGCTCGTGCCGGCGAAGAAGTGCCGGAACTCGATGGTCTGCACGGAGTTGGGCAGCAGGATGCCCGCCATGGCCGCGTAGCAGGAGTACAGGAAGACCGAGGCGATGATGAAGGAGACGACGTACTGGTAGTAGGGACGACCGCCGAGGTACTTCGCCGACGTGCCGGGCCGCGCCGGCTCCTCGAACAGAGGATCGCGCGCGGCGGTGGTGGACTCAGTGGACATGGAACTCCTTTGGCCGATGTCGGGAACGGGGAGCGGAAATGACCGCTTAGTAAGTATTCAACAACGAATAAGATGCCGCGTCAATGCGGCTGGGGCGCTGAGCGGGGCGGGTGGGGCGGCGCTGTGACGGGCATCGTCCGGGTGCGCCGTCGTGCGTCGCCCGAGTGCCGGGCCGGGTCGTAGTCCGGGATGCCGGCGGGGGCGGCCGCCGTCGTCCGGCCGCTAGACTCGCGCCGTGGCACTCACCATTGGAATCGTCGGACTGCCCAACGTCGGCAAGTCCACCCTGTTCAACGCCCTCACCCGCGCGACCGTCCTCGCGGCGAACTACCCCTTCGCCACGATCGAGCCGAACGTCGGCGTCGTCCCGCTGCCCGATCCGCGTCTGGACCGGCTGGCCGAGATGTTCTCCTCGCGCAGGGTGGTGCCCGCGACCGTCTCCTTCGTCGACATCGCCGGGATCGTGCGCGGGGCGAGCGAGGGCGAGGGACTGGGCAACCAGTTCCTGGCGAACATCCGGGAGGCCGACGCGATCTGCATGGTGACGCGCGCCTTCGACGATCCCGATGTCACCCACGTCGACGGCCAGGTCGATCCCGCCGGCGATATCGAGACCATCGCCACCGAGCTGGTGCTGGCCGACATCCAGACCCTGGAGAAGGCCATCCCGCGCCTGGAGAAGGAAGTGCGCGGCAAGAGGACCGAGGCCGCGGTGCTGGAGACCGCGCGGGCGGCCCTCAAGATTCTGGAGGAGGGAACCGTGCTCTCCGCGGCCGTGGCCTCGGGGGCCGCCGCCAGGGCCGGGATCGACGACGAGGTGCTGCGCACCTTCCAGCTCATGACGACCAAGCCGATCATCCACGTGTTCAATATGGATGATGCCGGTATGTCCGACGAGGCGAGGCAGTCGGAGCTGCGGGCGCTGGTGGCGCCGGCCGAGGCGGTCTTCCTGGATGCCCAGTTCGAGGCCGAGCTCGTGGAGCTGGAGCCGGAGGAGGCGGCCGAGTTGCTGCATGAGAACGGTCAGGAGGAGTCGGGCCTGGACAAGCTGGCGCGCGTCGGCTTCGACACCCTCGGGCTGCAGACCTATCTGACGGCGGGGGAGAAGGAGTCGCGGGCCTGGACGATCCGCAAGGGGATGACCGCGCCGCAGGCCGCCGGCGTCATCCACACCGACTTCGAGCGCGGCTTCATCAAGGCCGAGATCGTCGGCTACGACGAGCTCGTGGAATACGGCTCCGTGGCCGAGGCCCGCGCCCACGGCCGAGTGCGCATGGAGGGCAAGGACTACGTCATGGCCGACGGCGACGTGGTGGAGTTCCGGTTCAATACAACGTCTTGACCGACGCTGGCTGAACGTCGAGGCCTCAGGAGAAAGTGTCGCTCGGGGCCTCGCTGCGTCTGCGGCGCGCCACGTGTGCGGAGTTGGCGAGGCAGTCGTCGGTGTCGAGGTCCCTCTCTGGGAGGCGGGATGCCTTGAGTGCTTCGCTCGTCGGTTCTTCATAGCAGCGGGGAAGTCGCTGTCGGTGGTGCTCGCTACCGTTGCGTCTGCAAAGTATTCGAGCGGAAGGCGGAGACGTATGGCAGACGCGGTGTGGCGGCCACTCAGTGTGCAGACGGAGGAGCGGGTGGCGGAGTATGACGCGCTGCACGAGGGCGTACCGGAGTGGATTGATCGGCAGTTCTGGAACTGGGTCTACTCGGCGCTTGGGAAGGTCCCTGAAGATTGTGACTATGGCTTCGTCGAGATGGACGACCTTGAGCTCGACTGTCCGCTGATGGAAGCGATGGGGGTCGCGTTGCGCTTCTCGGTGCCTGACGAGGTCTATACCTCTTCGGACTCGCTCTGGGTGGCGATCGAGAATATTCAGTGCGCATCTGTAGACCCGCTTGATGTAGCGGACTACCTCTTGGTGCACTCTACCCACGCGCACGAAGAGGAGATCGACGAGCTTCTGCGACGAGGCAACTCGAAGTGGAAGGTTGGCGAGAGGGACGGCTTTAAGGCTCTGGAGCGACGTGTCCCGGAAGGCGTACAGGTAGCCGCTGAGAGCGCCATGCAGGAGGGCGGTCGTTCAGGGCGGCGCCTCGCTCACGCATGGGAACTGCTCTATGGTGTGAGGCCGGACCCGACGGGGGCCTACGCGGAGGCTGTCAAGGCTGTCGAGGGCGTCGCCTGCCCGCTGCTCTGTCCCGATGACGGGAGCGCCACGCTGGGCAAGGCAATCAACATCGTGGGGACGCAGCGCTGGCATGTGCCGATGTCAAAGCAATGCGATCGCGCTCCCACCGGAGATGTCCTTGAGGGCATGATGCGTGTTCTCTGGCGTGGGCAGCATGATCGGCACGACGATGGGAAACCGAGCGCGCCGGGCAAGGTGAGCCTCGAAGAGGCGACCGTGGCGGTGGGCCTCGCAGTCACGCTCGTTCACTGGTTCGCGGCTGGCCTCGTGGTGCGCGCCTAGATGATGGTCAAGTCTCTTGGGGTGGTGTTCTTTCGGTCAGGTGGTGATGGTGGCGGGCAGGGCGGTGCGGTTGTCAGTGCTGTCGGTGTGGAGCATGTCGGTCAGGCGACGGAGGAAGGTCTGGGAGAAGTATCGTCGTTCGCCGTACTGCTACTCCTTGTTGCTCTGGCAGGGTGGATCCGATCAGGCGGGTGGCGGGCTCGCGGTCGGGGAAGACCTGGGCGATATCGGCTCGGCGCTTGATCTCACGGTTGAGTTGCTCGATGGGGTTGCTGCGGCCGGATCTTGGCCCGGTGCTCCCTGAGGAAGGCGGCGAAGGCGGTGGGATCGCACTCTACGTACCCGAGCGTTGCTACAACTCAGTTTTTCTCACCAGGAGCTGCGGCTCGAGAACGGGGATCGGTACGGTGCTGCGGGGAGGATGGGCGCGGAGTGGGGGTGGCGCGCACGGGCACCGCCCCGCGTCGTCCCGGGCACTCCCACGTCATCGCGCCGATCCCGGCCGGTTCGAGGATCTTTCTGATGAGAAAGGCTCACTTCTCATAGTGGAAACAAGGAGGATACGATGGGCGTACCCGTTCAGGTTGTGTTGGATGTCCCTCCGGACATTGCCGCCGGGATAGCGAACGGCACTTATGTTCGCACTGGTGGGGTGATTCGTGACCCGGCGGGACATATCGTCAAGCACCTCAAGGAGACGAGCGTACTGCCGGAACAAGAAGTAGGGCGTCTTGCGGCGGCCGCCCGGTCTGTCTGGCGCTCGACCCCAGGAAAGGTGATCGTCTTCGCCGGTGCATTAACGCTTGCTGCAACGCTAGTATTTGTTAGGGACAGGATGAAGAGTAAGTGCCTGGTTGACGACCTCAATGCCTCTCTTTCCTCGTACATCGAAGCGGCGCAACGGGCTGAGCTGACTGTGGAGCACATCGATGGCTTGTCTGGTGCTGTCGAGCGAGCTCGGGAAAGGGCTTCGCGAGAATCTGGATCGATCTCCGAGAAGGTCGTGGAACTTGTCGAGGAGTACACCTTGCGGCTCGCGGAGGCGAACGCGACCTCCTGGGAGCCCGAACCGAGTGCTGAGACTGGATCGCTCATCCGACTGGAACATTCCCTCAAGGTGCAGCGCCAGATTCTCGGCGCAGCCGCCTGAGACATGTTAGTAGGGTGCCAGGTGGTACACCTGGCACCCTACTCGCTCCCGTTGAGTCTCGATTTTCATGGGTGGGTCGGATGAGGTTGGAGGGCGTCGTTGCCGGTACTGCAGGCATGATCCTCATCCTTCCAAGGCATCAGATCCTCCACCATACCCAGGACGATCCAGTGGTCCGTCCCTGGACTGCACGGACATTAGTAGCCCGTATTATCCCAGGACAAGGAACGCCCTCACCCCGACGGCGAAAACTCGAGGCAGTGAGGCTTGTTCATGGGGTGTAGGTAAATATGAGTCCGAGGATGGATGTGATGGTTGTCGGGAAGGTTTGCAGTGGCCGTCTGCGGCTGGTGTGCAGGGCCCGCCATGTCTTGATGTTGGCGATGACTCTCTCGATTTTATGGAGGATCTGGTTGACAGTGGTGTTGTAGGCTTTGTCGTCGGGGTGAAGGGGAAGTTTCACTGGTTTTCTTTTCGGGGTGATCATGCCTAGTCCGATGTAGCCCTCGTCGCCAATGTGCCTGGGTGGTGAGGCTCCGTTCGGGAAGTCGGTGGGGGCGTCGAGCAGTTCGGAGCGGCGCAGGGCCTCGGTGTCGTGGATGCGTCCGTCTTGGGGGTCGGAGACCCGCGCCAGGCGGCCCGAGGGAGTGCAGGCGACCTGGAACGTTCAGTCCGGTGGTCTTGCGTTTACCGGAGTACAGCTCGGGGTGGTCCTTCCAGGACCGGCACTCAAGGAGGGTGCCGTCCACGATCGGCTGGGTCGTGGGGTCCGGATCCTCCACGACTGGCACCTGGGCGTCGAGCGCATGGGCGATCAGAGGCGTGCAGGTGGCGATGACCCGGGAGGGGGCCTGCGAGACGCCATGGACCTCGGCGAGCAGCTTCTGGGGCAGGTTGTGACGCGGGTAGGTCAGGGTTAGGCGTACGCACAGGAACAGTCCCAGCACCCTGGGCCCGCACGCCGGGGGATTCGCGTGCTACTATTCATGACGGCGGCTTGCTTCCTGATTGAGTTGGCTTGAATGCCAAAGATTCTTTCAGGGGAAGATCGGCACCTTGCTTAGCGACACACAATTACCGATAAAATACCCTAAACACTCCTATGAATAAGCTTTAATCGCCCGTCCAACCATCTAAACCAACTTTGCCGGCCCCGGGGCCTCACCCGACCACGACCCGACGGTCTCCCGCGACGTACTCGAGCGAGAGGCTGCCGCCGACGGCCTCGAGATAGCGGCGGATCGTGCCGATCTTCGCGGCGTCGAGGTCGCCGTGCTCGATCTTGGAGACTTGGCGCTGACCGACGCCGATGCGTTCGGCCACCTGCGCCTGCGTCAATCCGGCATCTTCGCGGAGCTCTCGAAGTCGATAGGCGCGAACCTCTGAGAGCATCCGAGCCTTGTGCGCCTCGACGCGGCCGCGGTCCACGGGGCGCTCGGCGAGAATATCGTCAATCGTCATCACCGTGCTGGTCTCTTCTTTCTCAACGCGCGGATATGTTCGTCGAATAGGTCATCGGCCAGTGGAATGTTCTTCTTGTACCACTGAGCCCATTTGCCAGCTTTATCACCCGCGATCAGCAAGATCGCCATGCGCCTGGGGTCGAAGGCGAAAAGGATGCGAATTTCGGATCGTCCTGTTGATCCAGGGCGAAGCTCCTTCATGTTGCGGTACCGAGAGGTGGTGATGGTGCCGACGAGTGGGCGTCCAAGTGAAGGTCCATGGTCGCGAAGCACTTCGAGCGCAGCGATGACCTGTTCGTAGGAGGCTTGGTCCAGTGATCTGAGCCAGTCGGCGATCAACACGACGTCTACCTCCCACATGTTCCTCAGTGTAGACCTTGCAGGGTCTTATTGGTAGCGTTGATTCCCGCTGTGCGCGCTGCCGCCTGCGTGGCTGGGCCGTCCGGTGGCACGGGGCCTCCGGCGGCGGAGGAACGGGTGGTTCTCACCAGGGCCAGGTCGAGGTCAGGTACGCCTCGACGGCGCGGTGCTGGAAGCGATAGGGCTTGCCGCGCCGGATGATCCTGCGGGTGCGGTCCAGGCGCTGCGCGGTCGGCCCCGCGTCGGTCGCCTTCCCGTGGCCCATCGTCCGGGCGATGTTCGTCAGTGTTCGTTCCTCCGGTGCGAGTCCGGCCATGGCCTCGATGAATTGGCTCTCGCGAGCCGGGAGCCGGTCGAGGATGCGCTGCACATGGGCCTCGGCCTCCGGCGCGGCCTCGCGCCACCCGCTCCTGACGTGCTCGGCGGTGATGAGATCGCCGGTTCCCGCGTACCAGGCGCGCTCCCCGGCGAGCTGGAAGAGGAAGGGCTCCCCTCTGGCGAGGTCGACGACGGCGCGCTGCGCGGCGGGCTCCATGAACACCCGCCCGCCGCCGGCGTCGTCGGCTACAGGCCAGCCCTCGACGACGAAGGGCTGAAGCGCGCTCATGAGGGCGTCGTCGTCGATGGCATCGAGGGTCGTGGTCCGGAATCGGCGTGCGAAGGTGGCACCCGCCCTTGCGCCGGCCATATCCGCGAACTCGGGCAGTCCCGTGAGGTACACGGCGATCGGCAGGCCCCGTTCGATCTGCAGCCCGCCCGGGACGTCGACGGTCTCCTCGTGAGTCAGGGCGTCCCCCAGGGCGATGAGCAGCTGCGAGCGGGCATTCTCGTCGCTGATGTTCTGCACCTCGTCGATGTGGATGGTCACCACGACGTCCCCGTGTCGGATCGCTGCGCGGCCGATCTCGACGAGGAGCCCGGTGAGAGCGGTGTAGGGCTCGGGGCCGTCCTGGGCGCGCACGGACAGCGAGATGCCGGAGGCGGCGACCATCTCGACTCGGCGTAGAAGATCGCCGATGCGCTGCTCCCGGGCGGAGGGGAGGCCCGCTGCGGATGACAGGTCCAGGAGGGCGGAGGCGACTCTCCTGATGGGGTCGGTGCCGGAGGGGATGCGGAGCTGCGGCGTCGTCCAGTCGCCCGCCTCGGAGGCCTCGCGCGCGATCCTCCGCACGAGCGAGGACTTGCCGGAGCCGGCCTCCCCGAGGACGGTGCGGCCCCGCTCGTGGATGCCGGCCACGCGGCGCGGGCGAAGGACGTCCCGCCAGTCGCCGAGTTGGCTGGTGCGACCCGCCCACACCCTGGGCACCGTGTCCGAGCCCGGGCTGAACGGCGAGTCGAGCGGAGTCCTCATGTTGATAAGGTTATCAATGATCGGCAGGCTTGATAAACTTATCAAACCGACTGGGAGGCGGTTCGCCCCTTGTGGAGGCGGTCGCCCGCCCTCGTCGGCTGGGGCGCTGCTTCGGGATGGACCCGCAGTTCTGGATCAATCTCCAGTCGCACTACGACCTCGAGGTCGAGATGGATGCGCTGGGCGACGGGCTGGACAAGATCAAATCGCTGAATTCTGTGGCGTGAGTGCTGTCGATATCAACGGCTGGCGCGCTCGTCGAGCGCGTTCGGCATCGGGCGGCACCAGCACCCCCACGGTCTTGGCCGAGCGTGAAGCGGTCTCCTCCCTCCTCGTTGATGGCGGTGCGGAGGGGAGGGACGGACGCTTGATATGACCAGGTCGTTCTCCGTCCAGGAGTGATGGGTGTTGCCGGCGGGTCGGAGTAACCTTGCGGGGCACGTGACGACCTTCAGAACGGAGTGCATGCAATGACGCATGATGAGCCCCTCGGTGATCTGCTTCCCGGTGACGGCGGTGCGGAGGGGGTATCGGAGGGCGAGGAGCTTTCCGGCATCCTCGCGGAGCAGGACGATCAGGCGCAGAAGTTCGCCGTCAGATTCCTCAAGAAGATCATCCGGCTCCGTGGCGTCCGGATCGGCCGGGATGACTACCTGCGCCAGGAGTTGCGCAAGCGCGGGCTCGACGACGACGCCATCACCCTGGCGCTGAAGACCACCCCCGTCCAGGCGGGCGTCCCCCTCGCCCAGCTCGACAGGCTCGCCGCCTCCACCATCGCCTTCGAGACCCGCAAGTCCGCCGCCATCTCCTTCGCGACCGGGCTACCGGGAGGCTTCGCGATGCTCGCGACCATCCCCACTGACATCACCCAGTACTACGTCCACGCCTTCCGGGTCATGCAGAAGCTCGCCTACATCTACGGGTGGAAGGACTTCCTGGGCGACCTCGATGAGATCGATGACGAGACGATCGGGAAGGTAACCCTCTTCCTGGGCGTCATGATGGGAGTCGGTGGCGCATCATCGTCCCTGACCGCCTTCTCACCACGCAGTTCGTCCGCCCGGCGCTCCAGAAGCAGATCTCCAAGCAGGCCCTGACCAAGACCGCCTGGTACGGGCCCATGAAGCAGATTCTTAGAGTCATCGGGGTCAATGTCACTAAGAACTCCTTCGCCAGAACGGTCACCAAGGCTGTACCCGTGGTCAGCGGCATCCTCTCGGGCGGGATGATGTACATGACGCTCAAGAACCAGGCATTCCGCCTTCAGAGGCACCTGCGCGAATTGCCGCCGCCGGGGGTGGACGCGGCCCAGTACCTCGCCGCTCTTCGCAAGATGAGTGCGTGAGCCGATGAGTCCGGAGTATGGTCGGCCGTTCGCATGACATTCAGAGATGGCCTCGGATATGCCGCTTCAGGAACGAGGAGGATAGAGGAGAGCGGCACGAAGCGGTACCGGGAGTGTCACTGGCGGTGACGTCGCCCGCGTCAGGGGTGGAAGGCGGGCGTTTCGACGAGGTGCTCGCCGCCATCCCGGACATGGTGCCGCCCGCCCTCCTGACCGACAATAGAGCCGAATACCGGACGGTGCCAGGACGATCCGAGAGGCAGGTGGTTCCGATGGCGAGACCGACGACCAAGTCGGAGCTGATCGACGCGGCGGAGGCGCGGTTCGACGGCTTCACCGGGGTCATCGACTCCCTGGACCCGGTGGAGCGGGAGGCCGCCTTCATCTTCGAGATCGAGGGCAGGAAGGGCGCCCACTGGGCCCGCGACAAGAACGTGCGCGACGTCCTCATCCACCTCCACGAGTGGCACAACCTGCTTCTGCGCTGGGTCGAGGCCAATCTGGCGGGGGAGGACCGGACCTTCCTCCCGGAGCCGTACACGTGGAGGAACTACGGGCGGATGAACATAGAACTGTGGCGCAGGCACCAGGGCACGAGCCTGACGGAGGCCGAGGCGCTCTTGCGCGGGAGTCATGAGCGGGTGATGATCCTGATCCGCCGATTCAGCGATGACGAGCTGTTCGTCAAGGGCCGCTTCCCCTGGACGGGGACTCCGACGCTCGGGTCGTACTGCGTGTCGGCCACCTCCAGCCATTATGACTGGGCGGCGAAGAAGCTCCGCCTCCACCGCAGGACGCTGCGAGCCGCCGGGCGGCGGGAACCGGCCTGAACGGGGCGTCGTCGTCCCGCGGGGCGCGCCGGGCCGGACGGCCGCTCGATGCTGCCCTGGCCTCTGGGGCGGGAGGAAACGAGCTCTGCGGTGGGGGCGCAACGAGTCGGGGGCGCAACGGGTCCCGAGTAGACTTCGTCCGTGAGCATTGAAACGAGTGAAGCGCTGACGCCGATCGAGGCCGGGTGGATCGCGGTCATGCGCAATGTTCTTCCGGCGGACCTCAATGGGCTCTGCCTGGCACCCGATGACTGGTACCGGGGCATGGGCATGCCCTCCTCGGGCGGGCGGTGCCTCGCCTGGTTCGATCTGGTCGCCGATGAGTGCGTGGTCCTCACCGTCGGCGCCTACTTCGATGGGACGCGGACCGTCGTCGGCCGCCTCCACAGTCAGTTCCTCACTCTTGACCCCCACGGCCGCAGAATTCCGCAGCAGACGATCGGAGGCCCGATCACGGAGCAGGCGGTCAAGGCCTGCGAGTGGTTCACGAGGATCCGGCGGCGACCGGTGGAGCGGCGCGACTGGTCCTCCACCGTCCATGAGTATCGATTCGCCGACGACGGCGCCGGTCTCGTGGCCTCGGGCAACACCGCCTCGCGCCGGAGGCCGCCTCACCGGGTCGTCAGGGTCGACACGCGAGTGGGCTGACGGGCCTCCCGTCCATGCGCTCATGCACCGGGGCGGCGACGCCGGCAACCCGGATCCGTGCGCGATCCGGCTCGTCCTCGCCAGCAGGTCCCTCGCCCCGAGGACGCTCGACGCGGTGCATGACGTGTCGTGACGACGTGTCGTGACTGGGGCCGCGTCTCGGGGGAAGGGCGATGCGCGGGGCTCCGGTGCGGACCGATCTCGGTGCGGAACTGAACCGATCTCGGCGGTCTGGCTCAGTCGGTGATGACCGCGTCCCGCCGGATCCACTCGGGGTCGTGAGCCGCCTTGTGCATGAAGGCGCCGACGTCGGCCCGGCTGATGCGCGGCATGCCCTTCATGATGATGCTCTCGGCCGCGCGGTAGGAGCCCCGCGCCGGGTCGTTCGTCAGAGTGGTGGGGTAGACGATCGTCCAGTCCAGCCCGCTGTTGCGCAGGATCCGCTCGGACGCGGCCTTGTCGGCGTAGATCCTGCGCAGGATGATGCGGTACATGGCGCGCTGCGGCAGCGATGCGGTCTTGATGGTCTCGCCCACGCCGAAGGAGGACAGCCAGACCAGCCGCTTCGCCCCGCACCGGTTCATCGCCTCGACGACGGCCCCGGCGGCGCCCGTGAAGAGACCCTCCGGGCTCAGCGAGCGTCCGCGCCCCAGGGCGGCGATGACCGCGTCCTGGCCCTCCGCGGCGCGGGCGACGTCGTCGGCCACGGTGGCGTCTCCACGGAGCACCGTGATGCTCCCCTCGGCCGCGGCCAGCGCCTCGGGCCTGCGGGCGAGGACGGTGACCGTGTCGCCGCTCTCGAGTGTGTTCGTCAGGACATGCCCGCCGGTCGGGCCGGTGGCGCCGAGGATCAGGACCTTCATACCCGTACTACTCCTTGTCGATTCTTCCGGATTCTTGAGCGCGGACCGCACTCCGCAGTCTAGCCGCGGGCGGGCCGCACGGGCGCGCGGACCCGGCCGGAGTCCCTGGGCGGGCGGCTCCGATAGGCTGGGCGCCGTGATCGACGCCGACGTGCAGGAGACCCTCTTCTTCCCCCTGCTGGGACGCGCCCGGGCGGCGCGAACCTGGCCGACCTGCTTCCAGGACCCGTGGTCCGAGCATGTCGCATCGCGGGCCGCCGCGGCCCGCCCCGATACCCGGGACAGGGACATGGGGGAGATGCCCGCGGCGATCTACGCCCTGCGTCATCTGGCCGCGGTCACCGAGATCCGGCGCTACCTCAGCACGCATCCGACGGCCGCCGTCGTGGACCTCGGCTGCGGTCTGGATCGCCTGGTCGGCGATGTCGGGAACGGCGAGACGACCGTCTACAACCTCGACTTCCCCGAGGTCCTCGAACTGAGGCGCACCTGGATGGGATCCCACGAGCGGGAGCGCGACCTGCCCTTCTCCCTGACCGACCACCGCTGGATGGACGAGGTCGATGCCTCCGGCGGGCTGGTCGCCGTCGCCTCCGGGGTCTTCTACTTCCTCCGGGCCGCCCGTGTCGCCGCCCTCGTCGATGCCATGGCCCGCCGCTTCCCCGGCGGCCGTCTCGTCTACGACGCCGAGTCGCCCGAGCTGGTCGCCAAGAGCGAGCAGGCCGTGCGGGACCAGGGCCTCAGAGCCGCCCCCATGCCCTTCCGGGAGCCCGACCCCTACGCGCCGCGCGGCTGGAGCGAGGCCGTCGCCCGGGTCGAGGTCGCCTTCGACCTGTCCTCCTACGCCCCCGATCCCGCCGCGCTCCCGCAACCGGTGCGCGACGGGTTCGCCGCCATGAAGGAGGGCCGGGCCCTCTACGAGGTCGTCGTCGATTTCGCCCCGGCGGCGGAGAGCCACTGACTCGCCGCCCCGCGCGGCACCTCCTCGCGTGGTGGCCGACGAGATCCGGCTGCGGCTATCGAATCTCCTCCCGAGCGGGGTCCTTCATCTCCGCGATGGCGCGTGAACCCGAGAGGGCGACAGCGTCACTGAGATCATCACCCCATGCGTATCGCCGGCATCGACCACATCGTCCTCACCGTCGCCTCCATCGAGGCGAGTACTGACTTCTACTCGCGGGTTCTGGGGATGGAGGTCGTGACCTTCGGTCGAGGGCGGACGGCGCTTCGGTTCGGGAGCCAGAAGATCAACCTTCATGCCGTGGGCAATCCGATTGCCCCGCACGCCTCGCATCCCGCCCCCGGCAGCGCGGACCTGTGCCTGGTCGTCGTCGGTGGGGTCGATGAGACTCGCGAGCACCTTGCCTCCAAGGAGGTTCCAGTGGAGCTCGGGCCGGTTGACAGGACAGGCGCATGCGGCCCCATCCGCAGCCTGTATGTGCGCGACCCCGATCAGAACCTCGTGGAGCTCGCCTTCTACGTCGAGCACTGAGGGGATCCGGGGTCTGGTCGATCTGGTCGCAATGACTGTACGACTGCCTGTGCGACCTGGCGGCGGCCGGGCCCGGAGGCGAGTGAGGCATGGCCGGGCGGTGCTGTCGGGTCTGTTCGACGTGAGGGAGGTCGCATCGTCCTGCATTGAGTGCAAGACTGCACCGAGTGCAATATGGTTGCGTGACCGGAACCGATCTGCGCGCCACCCATGCGCAACGCACCCGCGCCGCCATCCGCGCTGCCGCGCTCACCCTGACCAGGGAGCGCGGTTACTCCGCTATGACGGTGGACGACGTCGCAACCCTCGCTGGGGTCTCCCGGCGCACCGTCTTCAACCACTTCTCCTCCAAGGCCGATCTCCTCGTCGTCGGCCTGGAGCCCCCTGAGCCCGAGGCCATCGAGGCCTTCGTCAACGGCTCCGGAAGCGTCCTGGAGGACCTTGGCGCCCTGCTCGCCTCCGGCGCCGAGGCCGTCGAGTCCGAGGGCGGACGGCTCCTGTCCTTTCCGGAGCTCGTGCGAGACAACCCGGAGATCGAGCGAACCGTCCACGAGCGCCTGCACGTCATCGCCATCTCCCTGACCGACGCCACCAGCCGCCGCCTGGGCGCGGAACCCGATGACCCGCGCGCTCGCGCCGTCGTCGCCCTGGCCATGGCGATTCAGCGCAGCGCCCTGGACCTGTGGTGCGGACGCACCCACCCGTGGGGGCGGCGCCACGAGGAGGCACCGGCTCGAGACGAGGCGTCCGAAGCCTCGGTCCAGCGTCCCGAGACCCGCTTGGCAGACTCAGTCCGCACCATGGTCGAGGCGATCTCCGACGTCGTCGCCCAGCCCCGGCCCGATGATGGAGCAACCTGAGCGCCTCCACCGGGCCGCCGCCGTCGGACCCGCTGGGCTGTTCCGCGCGTCTCCGGCGCCCTCCCCCTCTTCCTTCCTGTCAGTTCTTGCCCGTCTAGCTACCCGTAAAGGTTCTCACTGTGACCCAAAGCGCCTCGACGCCGGCGCCCGCCGGCACCAGCCACCACAAGCCGGGGGTCGACTTCCATCCCGACCACCGCTTCTGGGCGGTCTACGCCTCTCTCCTGGTCGTCATGTTCCTGTCCGCCATGGATCAGACGATCATGGGCACCGCCCTGCCCACCATCGTGGGCGACCTGGGCGGGGCCGCCCATATGGCCTGGATACTCACCGCCTACATCCTGTCCCTCACCGTGGCCATGCCCGTCTACGGCAAGCTCGGCGACCTGGTGGGGCGCAAGAACCTCTTCCTGGTGGCCATCGGCCTGTTCCTGATCGGCTCGGCCCTGTGCGGCACCTCCGACACCATGACCCAGCTCATCGTCTACCGCTTCCTCCAGGGCCTGGGCGGCGGCGGCCTCATGGTCTCCTCCCAGGCGATCACCGGCGACCTCATCCCGCCGCGCGTGCGCGGCACCTACATGGCGCCCATGGGGGCCATGTTCGGCATCGCCTCCGTCCTGGGGCCACTCATCGGCGGCTGGCTCACCGACTCCGTCTCGTGGCGCTGGACCTTCTGGATCAACCTGCCGCTGGGGATCCTGGCCTTCGCCGCCATCGCTGTGGTGCTGCGCCTGCCCAGCCGCCGCCTGACCGGCTCCATCGACTGGTGGGGCCTGGTCCTCATGGACGCCGGCGCCGTGGCCATCGTCATGATGGCCACCTGGGGTGGCAACCAGTACGCGTGGGCCAGTCCCGTCATCATCGGCCTGGGGGTCGTCGGCGTCGTGTGCTGGGGTCTGTTCGCCCTCGTGCAGAAGCGCGCCGCCGACCCGATCCTGCCCTGGTCGATCCTGACCAACCGCACCTTCGTCGTGGCCACGGTCGTGGGCATGCTCGCCATGGGCGGGATGATCGGCGTCATGGGCTACCTGCCCACCTACCTGCAGATGGTCTACGGGTACTCGGCCACCGTCTCCGGGCTGCTGCTGGTGCCCATGACCATCGGCATGCTCATCGCCTCGATCCTGTCGGGCGTCCTGGTGGCCCGCAACGACCGCTACAGGGTCTACCCCGTGCTCGGCGCGCTCATTGCGGCCGCAGGCGCCTTCTGGCTCTCCCGCCTGACGACGTCGTCGCCCGCGTGGCAGCCCTCGGCCGCCATCTTCGTCATGGGCGCGGGCATCGGCCTGTTCTTCCAGCTGCTGGTCACGGTCGTCCAGAACGCCGTCCCCGCCCGCCACCTGGGCACGGCCACCAGCGGCAACAACTTCTTTCGCGAGGTCGCGGTCTCCCTGGGGGTTTCCCTCATTGGCGCGGCCTTCTCCTCCGGTCTGACCTCCAGCCTGGCCGATCGGATCGGGGCGCTGGTCGCCGGCTCCGATCCGACGGTGCTGGACTCACTGGCTCAGTTCGTCGACGCCGATACCTCCTCGCTCACGCCTGCCCTCGTCAACCAGCTGCCCGCGGCCCTGCGCGACGCCGTCGCGAGCTCCTACGCCGATGCGCTCCTGCCGATCTTCGGCTGGATGATTCCGTTGTTCGCGGCCACGGCCGTCATCGCCCTCTTCCTGCCGGAGGTGCCCCTGTCCCGCAAGAGCGGAATGGAGCAGGTCGCCGAGGCCGAGGCGGGCGGGAGCACTGAGGCGGTTGAGGGGAACGACGTTGCCAATGCCGATGGTGCTGATGGGCTCGAGGTCGAGGCGGCCGGGACCGATGAGGTCGAGGCGGCCGGGACCGATGAGGTCGAGGGGGCCGGGACCGATGAGGTCGAGGGGGCCGAGCCTGAGGGTGCCGAGGTCGAGGGGAGCTGAGGGCGAGGAGCCCGCGCGACCGCGCGGGGTTCTCGAGCCGCCTCTGTGGAGCTCTTTCGCGTAGGGGAGAATGGTCCTTGACGCCTCGGCGCTCCGATCCATAGTGTGATCGGACCCGGGCGGGAGTTCTCCCCGATGGCACGATATCCGCGGCGAGCAGGGGGAGGGCGATCGTGAGCGGTCGTCGAGGTCGGCGTCCAGTACTGATCTGCCTCATTGTGCTCTGCCTCGCCTGCGTCGCTCTTATGACGAAGGCGGTTATCTCCTTCGTCTCATTCTCCCCCCGATACGATCCGGTCGCAGACGAGCCGGAGGTCCTGTTCGATCTCAACGCCTCGGATTATGGGGAGAGGATGCGGATCGTGCCCTTGTCGGACGAGGCCGAGCGGAGCACGCTTCATACCCCCGGCTCGTCGGTGACCTACGTCGGAATGAGTGACGGGGCGTCGTCCGTGATCGTCGCTCTGGATACTGCAACGGCCGAGGTGCGGTGGGACGCGCGGTTGAGCGGCTCTCGACCGCGGTGTGTGACATACAACGGTCCGGGGCTCCGATGCTCGGCGGGTGGTGAGCTCGTGGGCATCGCGGAGGACGACGGGGCCGTGACCGTGCTGGCGGCGCTTCCGTCCGATGACTATCGGGTGCGCAAGAATGAGGAGGAGCGCATCACCTATCTCCTGCCGCCGGTGGACGGTCGGTCCCAGGACTACCAGGTGATGTGGATCGGCGAGGGGGACCGCGTCGTGGTTCTGCCGTGGTCGCCGCCGCCGACTCCGTGCGCCGAGGCCTCCGGGACGAGTTTCAAGGATGTGGACACCCACGCCGGTGCGGATGATCACGATCTGCTGGCCGCGGTGGTTGTTGACGGGTGGATGGTCCTGTCGTCGGTGGACACCGGGGAGATCGTCGATCAGCGCTTCGGTGATCTTCATGAGGAGAAGAGCGAGTTCGACCCCCTGCTGTCGGGCAATGAGGCGTGCGGGTCGGAGTGGAGCCAGGTGGATGTGTCCTACCCTCTCCCTCCTCATGGTCCGGTCTTCAGCGTGGTCCCGCTTCCTGCGGAGAAGGTGCCGGCGTCTCCGCCCGCGGACGAAGCCAGGCCGGTCTTCTGGACTAATGGGGAGAGCAGTCGATGGTACGTCACCCCGGACGGCGAGTTCGGGGAATGGTATGGGGGATCGACGTGGTCCTGTGACGTCGATCTGCGCGGTTCTCGTGTGGAGAATGCCTTCACGGACGGAATCGACGTGGATGAGGGCGTCGTGAGGGGGACAAAAATGGGAGGGCTCACGCAGGAGTACGATGAGTACTGGGTCATGGTCTCCGGAGGCGGCATGGTCTCCACCCGGGAAGACAATAATAGTGCCGGTGGGAATCGTCGTAGGATCGTGTGGAGCGCGGATATCGGGGGCGACGAGTGGAAGGTGAGGGGCGGAGCCGTTATGACCCGCGACTCCGATGGACGGGTGACTGCCAGGAGCATTGATAGGGGGGAAGAGTTGTGGGTCCTGGACACTCCGGGGGAGATGCGCTGGGAGAGGGGCTCGGGGGAGCCCCGAGGATCCATGGATGACTCCCCCCTCGTGGTGCTGTCCACGGACTCCCGTGCTCTTATCTACGGGCACCGGGCCGGGTCCGACGGGGACTGACGCGGAGGGGATCGGGAGTGGATCGGCGGAGCCTCGCGGGGTGCCAGCGGCTCAGGGCCGGGCCAACGGTCCTTCGGCCCAGGCGATCTCATCGCCCGCCAACCCGGGCAGGGCCTGACCGGAGACGATGAAGCGGGCGCGCTCCCACGGTCGATCGGCGGCGAAGAACGGGCGCTCGCTGCGCGTCCACCAGTGCCAGAACTCCACGGACTCCTGCTCGTCGCCGTTCGTGCCGTCGTCGATGTCCCGCGCGATGCCGCGTCGCTCGGCGACCTCGTCGTCGGTCTGCATCCAGATGTGGATATCGACGAGGTCGGCCACCGCGCGCATCCCCGAGCCCGTGCCCTCCACGATCACGAGCGGTGCGCCCGCGGTGATGGTGATGGAGCCCTCGCGTCCGTGGCGCTGCCATGCCGGGGGCCTGAGATCGAGGGATCCGTTCCGGCGCAGCTCGGTGAGTGCGGCGACGAGCAGGTGATCCCACTGGAAGAGGGGCTCGTTCCAGTCGAGGTCGTCGATGTGCAGCACCTGCGCGTCGGGGACGACGGAGGTCAGTCGTGAGGTGACGGTGGTCTTGCCGGAGCCGCTGCGCCCGTCCACCGCGATGATTCCCGGACGACCGGTGGGGTGGGCCACTCGGGAGAGGACGGCCAGGACATGGTCGGCGAATGCGCGCTCATCGCTGGCGTACCAGTCGGGGACCGGCGGCTCCTCCGGCTGGAGCGCCGCGCGGCCCCGAACCGGTAGGACTCGTCGAGGGATGACCGGGGCGCCCGAGCGGGGCTGTGTCGCGTCGTTGGAGGACATGGGTCGATGCTACTGGCTCAGCCGTGGATGCGGGTCGGCCCGACGGGGCGCTCCCACCGCCGGTCGGGGCCTCTCGGGGGAGAGGAGGCCGGGCGACATGGCCATGATGACGAGACCGAGGACCGGGGGGGACGGAGATGGCGTCCCGGAACATCGTCGCGGCCAGGACCATGCAGATCAGCCCCAGGCCGATGCCTCCGACGATCCGTGACGCCAGGTTGAGGGAGAACCAGGCGAGTACCACCCAGATGAGAGCCGCCCCGCAGCACGCCGCCACCGCCGCACGGGCCGGGAGCGTCGAGACGGCACCCGTGCCCGATGCCCCCAGACGGTACAGAACCGCGAGTCCGATGGCGGAGGCGCTCCCCAGTGCGACCGGTCCCCAGACTCCCCAGACGTGCACCGCGGGGCGGGAGAAGCGCCCGGACACCCACAGGCCGAGCGCCATCAGCAGGGGGATGAAGGCGATGAGGCCGACCGGAACTCCGAGCGTCAGGAGCACCTCCCGCGGGGCGACGGCTGGAATCCCCATGATCCTCATGATGACGCACGCGGCCGCCACTGCTCCGAGCGCGGTGGCGCAGGCGCCGAGGAGCCGTATCGACCGGACTCTCCATCGGGGCAGGTCCATCTGCGGCAGGTCCCTCATGATCCTCCTGGTCGTCACGGCCCGCGGTGCTGCCGCGGCCGGTGGCCGTGCCGGCTTCTTATCAGCGGCCGTGACCACTAGGAGCGCCACCGGAGCGGCCATGGCGTACATCCAGAGGAATGAGAAGGCGATCCAGACTGCCGGTGCCAGCAGCGCGCCCACTGCGATCCCGGCGACGGCGCGCAGTCCCGGGTCCAGCCGCCTGCTGATGGTCAGATCGCTGACGGCGATCGCCACGGCGGCGGCGAGAGCGTGCCATGAGGCCAGCCGCGCTCGCGGGCGAGGCTGAGAAGCCCGATGGCCAGGAAGGCGGCGCTGAGGGAGGCGGATGCGCCCGTCACCCAGCGGAGGGGGTGATCATCGGCGTCGGCCTGCACGAGTGACGTGCCGGCCAGGAAGACGGCGAGGGACACGGGGGTCAGGGCGAGCAGGAGGAGCGAGATGATGCTGCATCCCATTGCCGTCTTCCTGCCGAGCCTCATCCCCATGCGATAGGCGGGGGAGGCTCGACCGGGTCATCCAGGCACGTCACCCGCACGCTCATCCCCATGCGATAGGCGGGGGAGGCGCTCGCCGCGGATCCCGGCCGGCGCTGAGAGCGGGGCGCGGGGCCCGCAGGTCGCGCCGCCTGCGAGGGCGTCGACACGTCAGGATGAGTCCGCCGACGAGGGGGATGACGGGGGCGGCACAGGTTGCCAGGGGCATTCCCAGCAGCTGCGTGTAGAGCAGTCCCGCGGCGACTGCCAGAATGGTGCGTCGCACTGCGGGCATGCGCACCCCGCGGATGATGGCCCAGCCGATCGCGATGCCGCCGCAGGCGGCCGAGACGACCATGGCCAGGGCGATCCAGTCGAGATCGGGTGAGTCCAGGAGCTCCGCGATCGCCATCGCCGCCACCGATAGACTCGCCAGCGCGATCGGCCCCCAGGTGTGGATCGACGAATGCGGCGAAGAGCCCGAGAACCGCAGGCCGATCGCGGCGAGCAGGGGGAGGATGGCGAATAGCCCGATCTGGACGCCTGCGACCATGAGATCGGGTGCCATCGACGACGGAAGCATCGTGCGCACGGCCGCGCAGCCGATTCCCACCAGCCCCACCAGTCCGAGAAGGGCGGCGCAGGCGCCGAGCGGCCGCACCCATCGGGTTCTCGTGAGAGTCCTCGCGGGAGACGGGGTGGCGGTCGCCCGTGGCTGAACCGGCGCCTGCGGCGGTTCGGTCGATTCGGCTGGTTCGGTCGCGGGCTGGACTCCCCGCCCGCGGGAGAGCGCGAGGGCCATGAGCGCGATGGAGGCTCCGGCGATCGTGAACGAGGACATCGTCAGGGCCAGTCCACCCACGGGCGCTATGAACGCGCCCGCCACGATCCCGATGATCATGCGCGGCCCCCGGCGCAGCCGTTCCGCGATGACGCCGTCGAGAACGATCGCGATCGCCGCGGCTCCCAGCCCCCAGGCCGCAAGGCCCAGCGGTACGTAGAGACGCCCGGAGGTCGGGACGGGATCGCCGACGTCAGCGGCGGTGAACGCCACCGCCCACGAGACCTGCGCAATGGCACCGAGAATCAGCGACAGCGTTGAGATGGCGGCGGTCCACGACGTACGGCCCGGTGGCAGCAGGTCGTGCCGGCACGCCAGTCCGAGGGCGCCGATCACCAGGGGCAGCGGTGCGAGGGCCATCGACGCGGTCGGCGCCCACATGAGGAGGCCGTCATCGAAGGCCCGCGGGGACACAAGGATCAGGGCGACGTTCACCGCGCTCAGGAGAAGCGCGGTGATCCCGCACCATAGGACCTGCTTCGTGCTGAGTCGCATCGTCATCATCCTCCGCTGACGGGGGCGCTGATGCCGGCCACCGTATCAGCCGGGGGAGCCGTCATACAGGGGCGCCGGCACTCGCACGCACGAGTAGCCGGCCCGCTCCAGGGGGGAGCCGTCATACAGGGGCGCCGGTGCGTTCGCGTCGACCCGCCCGTCATCGGCCGGGCGGACGGACGCGTGGACGGCCGGGCGACCGGGCCGATCGGGCCGCTAGGCTCCCGCGGTATGGAGAGGACTATGGGCTCGATCGATCCGCTCTCGTCGATCGTCGGCAGCAGACCGCTGCTCATCACCACTGGGAGCCGCGGCGACGTTCAGCCGTTCCTGGTGCTGGCCCGCGCCCTCGCCGAGTCCGGGGCCGGCCCCGTCGTCGCCGCGCCGAGGCGCTTCGGCGACCTGGCCACGCGCTTCGGCGTCGAGTTCGTCGGCCTGGACGACAGCATCCTCGATCTCCAGGACGAGCTCGTGGGGGCGGGGCCGGTCCGGGCCGCGCTCTCGCTGGGTCGCATACGGCCGCTGATGCGGCGGTGGCTGGACGATCTCGCTGAGCTCGCGCACGAGGAGGCCGGTCGGGCCGACGTCGTCGTCTTCACCCAGAAGGCCCTGGGCGGAGCGAGCGTCGCGGAGAGGCTCGGGGTCCCCGGGCTGCCCGCTCAACTCATCCCCACCGGGCCGCCGACGAGCGCCTTCCAGGTTCCGTTCGCCCCGGTCGGAACGCCGCGGCCCCTGCGCCGCGCCTCATGGTCGCTGGTCGGGGCGTCCGAGGCGCCATGGCGAAGGATGGTGGCTCAGTGGCGGTCGACGCGTCTCGGTGTCACGACGCGCCCGATCCCCTTCTCCAGGATCATCGCCTCGCGGGGGATTCTCAGCGCCTGGAGCCCCCGTCTGCTGGCGGCGCCGCCCGAGTGGCGCCCCTCCCAGCGCCCCCTCGGCTTCTGGCGGTTGCGTGAGGCCGGGACTCTTCCGGCGGACGTCGAGCGCTTCCTGGTCGCCGGGCCGCCACCCGTGGTCGTCGGCTTCGGAAGCATGAGGCACGGCGACCCGGCGCGGCTCGCCCGAGAGGTGGTGGACGGCCTGCGCCGTGCGGGGCGCAGGGGGATCCTCCTGGCCGGATGGGCGGGGTTGAGCGCGTCGGGAGGCGACGACGTCCTCGCCGTCGAGGAGGCTCCTTTGGGCGGGCTCCTGCCGAGGGCCGCGGCCGTCGTCCACCACGGCGGAGTGGGAACCGTGGGCGCCGCGCTCCATGCGGGGACTCCGCAGATCATCCGTCCATTCTTCGGCGATCAGCCCTTCTGGGCCGGCCGCCTCCGCGAGCTGGGGGTCTCGCCGCGTCCGCTCGAGCGCATGACCGGGGAGGCTCTTGCCGAGCGCCTGCGCGCCATCGACGCCCTGGCCGACGCCGCCGGAGCGCTGGGCGAGGCGATGGCGGACGAGGACGGCTGCGCCGCCGCCATCGATCGCATCAACCGGGTGCTGTGCCGAGGGGGAGCGGCGGGAGTCGGGCGACGCTCATCGCGCGGAGGCCCGGAACGAGTCCGCGAGTCGGATGGGTGAGAAGTGCAAGAAGGCATTCGGGCTCCTCGGCTTCTGTCACTACGGGCACGGTCGCGACCCCGGCGATCCCGACGCCTCGGCGCGGTTGCGCGTGGAGCCGCACGCCCCGGGGCGGACCGCCGACTGCGGTAGGGCGCGGGCTCGCGCCGGACCGCCGAGCGGACCGCCCGCCAGGGTCTGAACCTCATGAGCCCCACCCTCCCGACCGAGGCCGCCGGCACGTATCGACTGCCGGGGATGCGGCAGCGCGGGCTCCGCCCTCCCGACCGAGGCCGCCGGCGATGGCCTCTCGCGGCTTCAGGCGGAGCGGACCCACCGTTACCGCAACACCTGGAGGGAAGCCGGTCACGACTGGACCCCGCGGGTGAGCGCGTCCCGCTCGATCGTCCCGATCGTCTCGGAGACCGACCGCAGCCTCTTCGGCCTGCGCGGTGAGGACTCCCACGACGACGTCGGCGTTATCGGGTTCTTCGTGCGTGAGGGTGTGGTCGGGGCGGGCGGTGCTGGTGGTTCGGCGTTCCGGAGTCCTGCGCGGTCGTACCCGGAGACGCGTGGTCGTATCCGGGGGTGCGTGGTCGTACTTCGCGTTGCGCGGTCGTACCTTAGAGGAACTCTAAGGTACGACCGCGTGGAATTGTGTACGACCGCGTGCGGTAGGGGTACGACCGCGCGGTTTTATGCACGACCGGGTGGGACTGCGTACGACCGCGCGGGGCCGGTGGCGCACGGCGACGAAGCGGCGGCGCCTCCCGGCGCTCCGGGCTTCACAGGTCGACGGCGCGCGGCGCACGGGCCGGCGGCGCGCAGCGCGCGGACCAGCGGCCCGACACGGAGGGACCGGTGACGGGACACGCATTGGACGACGAGGGCTGAGTCCCGGTGATCGATCCGGGGACGGATCATCCGGCGGACGGGCCCGAGACACCGGCGGCCTCGAGGATCGCATCGAAACGAGGTGCGGGCAGGGACAGAATCGTCCGCGTCCCGCCCACGGATCCCTGACCCGGATCGGGCAGCGCCACCGCCTCGATCTCACCGTCGGGGGCGCGGTAGAAGACGAATGCGGACAGCAGCGGATCGACGTGCTGGGCGATCTCGTCCTGGATGAACAGCACCATCGAACGCAATGCCCACTCCGGATCCCGCCGGTCCACCGGGTGCAGGCCCAGCGCGTGCTTGTGCGGGACGGCGAAGAGCACGCCCGCGCTCGTGTCGACGTCGATCTCCCCCAGGATCCGTCCCAGGTTGGCGGCCTTGGAAGCCGTGAAGAAGCCCTCCCCGTGCAGGGCCCACGCTCCGGCGCCGATCGGGCCGGAGTGGACCACAGGCGCCTCATCGGTGTTGCGCTGGCCCGCCTCGAAGAGCTCATCGATGGTCAGCGGGCAGTCCCCCAGGAGCGCGGGGAGGATCGGATGGACCCCGCCGTCGAACCGTCGGTACAGGCCCAGGACGAGGTTGCCTGCGAAAGGACGATGGACCGGCCCTCCCCGGGGGCGGGCCTCATCCGGGTCGATCAGCCGCGTGCGCACCGCGGCGCGCCACTGCTCGGCAGTACTCAGCGGCTTCCCGAGGCAGGCGGTCATGCTGACCGTCTGGGCGACCCGCACGTCCAGTATGGTGTTCCACTTCGATCTGCTGTGGCCCGCCAGCTCGAAGGCCGTCTTATCCAGGGGCAGGATCATGCCCTCGTAGGTGTTGGTGCCGTGCAGCTCGGGGCCGCCGCTTCCGTCCGCCAGCTCGGTGGTGATCCCGCGGGCGGCGAGCTTGGCCCGCATTGTCAGGGCGATCTCGATCAGGGTTGTCTCCTCGAAGGTGTTCTCCACGGCGCCGGGGGCGTCGGCCAGGCCGAAGGCGGCGCCGGTGTGGAGCATCCGGACCGGATTGGTTGTGCGGGGGCGGGAGTGCGGGCGACGGCGATCGGATACGGACATGGTGGCTCCTCGACGGGGCTGCGCGGATCGAGGGGGCGCAGCGAGTAGGTGACTGTGTCCTCGCACGCTAGGGCCCGGCCCCCTCGGCGTGCGACGCGGCGGTTCGAGCCCCGTGGACAACGGCTGCGGAGCTGCTGTTGTGGGGCCCTGCGAGATGCTTCCCGTCACATATCCGGCGTCCCGGCGCCGCCGGCGCTCGGGCCGGTCCAGTCCAAAGGCGTCCGCGACGGTGAGGCCGCCCCCGGCGCCGCCGGCGCTCGGGCCGGTCCAGTACGGCGAGAGGCTTGAGGGTCGTGGTGAGCTCGGTGCCGCCGTCTCTCGGGCCGATCACTCGGGACGGTTCAGGGGACGTGCGCGCGGTGGCCCGTCCACCGGCTGGTCCCGGCCGACTGCTAGGCGAGTCCCATGGCGAGCGCGGTGCCCGCCCTGAGCCAGGCGCGGCGGGTGGGCGGCGCCAGCGAGTCGAGGATCAGCGGTCTGCCGGCCATGGCGGGGTCGTAGGGGATTCCGACGGCGGCGCGCGCGATCCCCCGGAACGTGGAGACGAGCTGAGAGGGCTCGGGCTCGCCCTTGGACCCCTGGGAGACGACGACGAGGGCGTTCTCCGCCAGCCGCGCCGCGTGGGCGTCGGCGCCGGCGAGCTCGGCCAGGAGGAGGCGCGCCGACTCGGCGTGGTCCGGTCGGGTGGTCGTGGGCACGACGATGGCGTCGGCCCGCGCGATCATGGCGCGCCACTGCGGGCTGGACTCGTCGTTGCCCGAGTCGATGACCACGAGGCGGTAGTACTTGGTCAGGACGGAGTGGATGGCGTCGAAGCTGTCCGCGTCGCCGGGCTTGGCGTCGGCGAGGACCTCGGGCCGGCTGCGCAGGACGTCGTAGCGGTCCTCGCGCTGGTGGTGGACGAATCCGGAGATCTCGGCGGCCTGGGCCTGCGGGGACAGGAGGTGGTCTACGTGGGGGAGCAGGTCGATGACCGTGGCGTCGTGCGGCCCCTGCTGGGTGCGCCACCCCAGCGTGCCGCGCGTGGAGTTGTTGTCGTAGGCGATGACGCCCGCGCCCCCGTAGCGCGCGAAGACGGCGGACAGGAGGATCGCCGTGGGCGTCTTGGTGGCGCCGCCCTTGCCGTTGACGACGGCGATGGTGCGCGGCCCCGCCCAGTGCTGGGCGACGGCGGCGGCGTCGGCCCGCTCGGCGCGCTCCCGCTCGGTGGGGGCTAGGTGCAGTCCGAACTGGTTCAGGGCGCCTCGCAGACCGGTGGCGGCGGGCGCCTCGTTGGTGATCTCGGTGAGCAGCGATGTCGAGCGGGCCTGCTCGCGTGGATTCGGCGGCGCGGCCGACGGGGAGGGCGGTGTGGCCGTCATCGGGGGCTGAGCCGCCTGCGCCGCCGGCGCTGCCGCCTCCGGGCTCGGCACTGCCGTCACTGCTGTCGCCGTCGTCGCTGCGGTCGCTGCGGTTTCCGAGTACTCCGAGTACGGCGTGGTCAATGCGGTCGTCGAGCCCCGGGGCGGGGCCGGAGAGGTCGCCGATGCGGCCGATGCCGGAGGGGATGCGGCTGATCCCGCGGACGCGGCCGACTGGGAGCACTGGGAGCGCGATGCGGGCGGTGCCGGCGACGAGGGCGGCGGCACCGCCGATCTCGTGCGCGGCGGGGCCGACGGGGAAGGGGGCGCCGCCGATACCGCGGGGGACGGCACCGACGTCACCACCGGTGGCGCGGGCGTCGGGTCGGCGCGGCGCCTCCGCGGCGTCGTGCGCTCCGTGGTGCTCTCGTCCCGGGGCAGAAGCCCCGGGGGCAGCCGGATTCCGGCGGTCTCGGGGGTATCCGCGTCCGGAGCGGGCGCGGCTCGCTGTCGGCGGCGGGTGGGAAGCGGAGGCGAGGACCTCGTGGCGGCTGAGGGCCTGATCCTCGACTGGCGCGTCATCCGGGGCGCCGCAGGAGTCGGAGTCAGCGCGCCCTCGGTGATGACGGCGCCGTCGGGGTAGACGGCGATGCGCCAGCTTCCCGCGGGTTCGGTGATCGTGGTGGAGATCGGGTGCCCGAGTGCCCTGGCGCGGTGGGACAGGTGAGTCACGACGGCGGCGCGGGCCTCCTTCGGAGTCGGCTTGCTCAGGTCTGCCTCGACGCCTTCGAAAATGACGTGCGCGTGGCCCTCGGCGCTCAGCAAGACCTCGGCTCGAGGCCACTCTGTTGCGGTGCTCATGTGCATGTCCTTCGTAGCGAGCGCTTTGGGCGAGCGCGTGATATTGACTGGGCTCAGGGGCACCAAGGCTGTGCTGCGACGGCGCGCCGCTCGAGAATCGGGCCGCCGGCGATCCGATCGGGGCCGGGGCGCTGCCGGGCTCTCGCGCCTCCCCCGAGCCGCGGGCGTCACGACTGGAGCGTACCGCGAGAACTTCGAAAGTAACGATTTTGTCTCTTCGGCGACGCCCGCGAGTCCCCGACGCGCCCGTGTCCGATCGCCTGATTCGCCCGGCTCACGCGGCTCGCCCGGCCGCCGGATAAGCATTCAGGATAACGGAGGATTCGCGGGACCATGCTCTCAGTGAACAAGCGGGCGGTGACATAGCCGTGATCTCGGGTGCCGTGATGAGGTGGGGCCCGTCGCCGCGCCTCTGACTGACAGGAGACAGCCCATGAAGATCTCACGCACCCCCGTCCTCGCGCTCATCGCCACCGTCTCCTTGGCCGCTGTACCTGCTGCACAGGCCGTCCCGGTGGCCGGGCCGTCCGCGCAGCAGGTCTCCACCGCTGCGGAGCCAGCCGCAGTCACATCGGAAGGGGCTGGCTACGCCGACACGATTCTCAGCAAGGTCAATGAGCTGCGGGCCCAGCAGGGTCTAGGGCCTGTGACGCGCTACACCCAGCTGGACTCGGTGGCCCAGGGCTGGTCCGAGCAGATGGTGGCGCAGCAGTCCATGAGCCATAACCCCAGCTTCGCCGACCAGTACCCGGGCGGATGGTCGGTCGCGTCGGAGAACGTCGCCACGCTGTCCGGTGCCCGGGGCGTCGACGTCGGGACGCAGCTGTTCGAGCAGTGGCGCAACTCCCCGGGGCACTACGCCAACATGGTGGCGCCCGCTGCCAATGCCGTGGGCATCGGCGTCGCCTACGATCCGTCGACGGACTCCTGGTACGCGGCCCAGAACTTCTCCTCCTACTCCGATCCGAGTGCCGCCGGTCTGACCCGGACGGCGGCGGACCAGTCGAATTCGGCCCAGTCCGCGCAACCCGGAGCCGAGGCGCCTGCGGCGCCCGCGCCCGCATCGACCGATTCGAGCAGCGCGCCCGCTGCAGTGCCCGCCACCGAGGCCCCCGCCTCCGAGTCTCCGGCCGACTCCGCGTCTGCCGCCACCTCGGCATCGCCGTCCGAGGCCGCTCCCGTTGAGGCCTCGACCGGGACACCCGCCGTCGTCGCCGCGGGTGCGAGCGCGACTCCTACCGCCGGGGACCCGTCTGCTGCGGCGACGACCCAGCCCTCCGCCAACGCCAAGCAGGCCGCGCTGTCCCTGCCGGTCACCGGTGCGAATGCGATTCTGATCGGCGGCGTGGTCGCCCTCGTCGCCGTCGTGGTCGGAGGGGTGCTGCTCGGCCTGCGTCGGCGTCGTTGATCCGCGCCCCCGAACGGGCCCAGCAGCTGCGCGTCGTGGAGGTCCTCGTCCCGTTGGCCGTCGTGCACGAGTCGGTCGGGCGCACGCACGGGGCGGGATCCTCCGTACGCTGCCGGCCGATCGATAGGGCGCATCGCGCGGCAGTACTCACGGGCGCCCGCGCATGAGCGAGAGACTGTGCCGATGAACGACTTCGCGCCCTTCGAACCCATGCTGCACGGCACGTCGGTCGGCGGCGTCATCGTCCGTCCAGCCGGACCCGACGACGCACCCCGCGTCGCCAGGCTCCTGGCGCTGCGGGGGATCTCGGCGGAGGAGGCCCGCGAGCAGGCGCCCCGCATGATCGATGCCCTTCCGGTGCTCCTCCTGGCCCTCCTGTCCGCCGCGGAGGCGGCGACCGGTGACGACGGGGTCGGGGGCGCCGACGATGAGACGGCGGTGGCTCCCGACGACGCCCTGCTCGCACCCGTCGCGCTGTCGGGAGCCTTCCCGCTGCCCGAGCGCCTGCGCGCCTCGTTGCCCGAGGCGAGCGCCGATTCCGACGCCTGGATGGTCTCGGGCCTCGTCGTCGATCCCGTGGCGCGCCGACGCGGCGTCGGCCGGGTGCTCCTGACCGCCATCGCCGATGCCGTGCGCGCTCTGGAACCCGCCGCCGCCCTGTACAGCGTCGTCAACGCCACCAACCACGCCTCCGTCGGCCTGCACCTGGTGGTCGGCTTCGAGAGGCTCGCGCGGCTGGAGGGGTTCGGCGCCGTCACCTTCGAGGGAGGGCAGGGCGTCCTGCTGCGTCGAACCGGGTGAGGCGGGAGCCGGGTCGCGGGGCCCGGACCTCGCCGGCGGTCGGCCGTCGGCGGTCACCCGGTCCCGCCGTGGCTGGGGTCGGTGCGAGACGGTCGGAGGGGAGTCGGATCGGCCAGGCGCAACTCGTCGCGACTCGCGGAGTAGGACAGGCCCGGGTACCGGCCGAACTGCTCCTCGGCTCCGGGCACCCGCGGTTCGTCGTCGCGCATGCCGGCCAGCACCTCGGCTGGAGTCGGCCAGTTCCGGCTGCGCTCCCTGCCGATCGGGCTCACCGGTGGGTACAGCGCGTGCCCGGGGCGCACCATGAGTCGTCCGGGGCGGCTGCGGTCCCGCAGCGCGTGGGCCCTCCAGGTCAGGACCGGGTGGGTCGAGGACCACTGCACGAGATGCACCCAGAGGCCCCTCTCGTACACGGCGCGATCCGCCACCGCGTGCAGATTGACCTGCGCGCCCAGGTACTTGCCCGCTCCGAGCAGCCCTATGGCGCCGGGCGCGCCGGTGGGGGCGACGTCGTAGCCGTGGTTGTCCGCCGTGTACTCCTGCGCCCGCGACAGCGCATTGCCGAGGATCGGCACGGAGTACACGATCTGGAGGATGAGGACTCGCCAGAAGGAGGTGTGGCCGGCGGCGAGGTGGCCGACCTCGTGGGAGATGATGAAGCGCAGCGCCTCGGGATCGCGTGCGGATCCCCCCGTCTCGAACAAGTCGGAGTAGACCGCGACGAAGCGGCGGAAGCCGTGCCCCGCGGCGAAGGCATTGATTCTGCCGTTGCCCAGAACCACGTAGGCGTCGGGGACGCGGCGCAGCCCGACGTGCTCCGCGGCCTCCACCACCATCCGGTATCCCTCGGGGAACTGGGTCGGGCTCATCTGCACCGAGGAGGCGCGCATCTTCGCGTACAGGAGCGCACGCGCGCCCCAGACCACCAGCGGCAGGAGCGGGATGGCCAGGAGGACCTGGCCCCCCGTCGACGTGGCGTTCTCGAGGATGAGGCGGCGTACCTCCCCGGCCGGTCCGGTCGGGTCGGGCACGGCCGCGAGCCAGATCACCAGTGCCAGCCAGGCCGCGACCGCCATGGCGCTGATGATCGTGCTCGCCCACAGCAGCGGCATCTCGGCGCGGTGGCGCAGACGGCGAATGCCGTGCGGCCCGTGGACAGTGGCGCCGTTGAGCGGTCGGGGGCGGCCGGGGGCGGTGGGCGGCACCGGAGCGGGGGAGGGGAGCGTCATGCCCACGACCCTAGAGCGTGCCGCCGGGGAGCGTCCCGCCGGGGATGCGGCGGGGCCCGCGATCGGCGCGGGTGCCGGCATCGCTCGTGGGGCGTCCCCCGGGGGCGAGGCGGGCTCTCCTCATCGACGCCGGCGACATCTGCGAAGGAGAGCGTTCCCCGGGGACGGGGCGGGCCCGGGCGCCTCACCTCCGGGACGGTCACCTGGTCGAGCGTTCCCCGGGGACGGGTCCGCGACGGGCCGGGCCGCCGTCGGGACCGTCGGCCGGGCGACTGAGTAGGGTCGGGGCGTGACCGACCACGAGATCCCTTGGGGCATGCAGATCGCCGTCCGCTACGACAAGGTCCACCCGCCGCGCCGCATCGACGTCGCCGAGGCCGCGGCCCGCGCCGTCGTCGCCCTGCTCGCCTCGCCGCGGACCGCTCCGGGCGGGGACTGGCACGATGCGGTCGAGCACTGGAGGAGCGGGCGCATCCGCAAGCTCGTGCGCCGTGCCCGCGGGCGGCGCTGGGAGGAGGTCCAGGACCTGCCGGGCATCACCGTCGAGCAGGAGGGTCCGGCCGGCTGGGGGCCCGCAGCGGCTCGCGCCTTCGTCCCCGGCCCGGTCAGGCCGTTGCCCCCGGCGCTGGCCAAGACCCAGGTCGAGGGCACCCACTTCCCCCACGGGGGCGAGCTGCCGCCCCCGCCGGCCGCCGTCGCCGAGGCGGTCGCGCGCGACCCCGGGGCCGCCACGGGCATCGAGCTGACGGACGAGTCCGTCTCACCCGGGGCCCCGGTGACGGTCGAGGTCACGCCACTGGAGGGGATGACCAGCGGCAAGCTGTGCGCGCAGGTCGCCCACGCCGCCCAGCTCGCCTGGCAGAGCCCGGCCATGCCCGGGGCGGTCCGCTCCGCCTGGGCTGCGCAGGACTATCGGATCCGGGTCGTCTTCCCGACGCCGGACGCCTGGCGCGACGCCTCCCGGCCGGTCTCGGTCGTGGATGCCGGCTTCACCGAGCTCGACGGGCGGAAGGAGACGACGCGGGCGCTGTGGTGATGCGCGGTGGGGCCGGGGCGATGCGGGTGGACTCCGCCGGGTCGTCAGGTGGGCATCGGCCCGCTCGAGCGGACTCAGGCCGCCGCCGGTGCGCTGGGCTCGTCGTCGTCGGGCTCCGGGGTTCCTCGGAAGACCCAGAGCCTCATCAGGGCGTAGAGGTAGAGGCCCTCGCAGCAGGCCGAGATGAAGCGGGCCAACTCGGCCTGGACTCCGATCCAGTGCAGGAAGGAGGACAGACCGAGAATGAAGATGACGTACTGGCTCACGAGCCCGATGGCGTAGCGGGAGCCCTGCGCGGCGAGATGTCCGCGGGACTGGAAGTTCAGCCACCGGTTGAGCAGCAGGGAGTAGACGCCGGCGATCATGTACCCCAGGCTGACGGCCAGGGGGTAGAACCAGTGGAGCCCGTCGTAGAAGAACCACAGGAGGCTGATGTCGATGAGGAAGGCCGAGCCGTTGATGAGGGCGTAGCCGACGAAGGTCACGGGCACGCGCTCGCGCAGTGCGCGGGGGATGAGCCGGTGGATGCGGCTGATGACATGGAGGAAGGCTCTCGGGGCGCGCCGCGAGGGGTCGTTGAGACGCTCGTCGAGCCTGTTGGAGAGACGTTCTCGCGCGGACGCGGCGGAGCGCGCGGGTGTCGCCGCCCTGCGCTGCGGGGTGCGGAACCGGGCTGTGGAGCCAGCGGCATCCTGCGTCGTCATATCATCCTCTCGGAGCGGTCAGGTGTCAGTCCCCACCTATGAGTGAGTCTTTCGCGAGAGGGCGTGCTGTACAAGTTCTTCGGGACGAAAAAGACGTCGTCTTGGTCTCCTTCTTCAGGGGGATGCTCCTTCAGGAGGATGCTCCCGCGCCGCGTGCCGCGAGGTTGTCCGCGGGATCGCCGCGGCCCGGCCATGATCGGGCCATGCGCCGGATCTTTCAGGTTTTTTGTTGTCCTCGCGCACGAATCGGGGCGGGTGCTCCGCACGGGATCGCATGGGGCCGTACGGGGCCGTATGAGCTCGTGCGGGGTCGCGCGGCCGTTCGCGTCAGGCGGCGCTCAGCACGTCGACCAGCTCGCTCCTGAGCGCTCGTCCGCCGGCGTCGGTCGGGTGGTGCACTGTGCGCAGGCCCAGCGCCGCGGCCGCGCTGATGTTCTCAGCGCTGTCATCCACGAAAAGCGCTTGGTCCGCATCGACCCCTGCCATCTCGAGGGCGCCGAGGAAGTACTCCGGGGCGGGCTTGGCCGCACCCACGATGCAGGAGTAGGCGTCCACATCGCACAGGCCGTCGTAGTCCAGCGCGGTGCGCATCCACTCACGGCGCTCCTCGTGCTGGTTGGTGGCCAGGACGGTGAGGTAGCCCGCGGCTCTCAGCTCGCCGACCAGGCGTCGGGCGAGCGGGTCCGGTGTCGCCCGGCGCCACAGGACCATCAGCTCGTCGGCGCTCGTCGCCAGCTCCAGCTCGGCGACCAGCCGTTCCAGCAGGTCCCGCAGGCTCTCCCTGCCCGACAGCGCCGGTCCCTCCCTGGACAGCAGTGCCTTCGCGAAGGGCTCCCCGCCGCCCTCCGAGAGCGCCCGGTACCAGGGCATGCCGATGAATTGGAGGACGCCGTCCGCGTCGAGGAGCACGGCGCGCACCGAGGTGGTGCCGACCGGCGGTAGAGGCGGGGCGAGCGAGACGGCGGGACCGACGGGCTGGGAGGACGGGGTGCTCATCCGCCCCATCCTGCCTTATCGGGTCGATGGGCGCCGCGGACATGCCGTGCCGAGGCGCGGAGCGCGGCCCGGGCGCGGGCGCACCCTGTCCGCACCCGGGCCGGATCGGGTGCCACACTGTGCCCATGCCGATATCCGTGCCGTCAGAGTCATCAGAGTCATCAGAGTCATCAGAGCCGTCTGCGCCGTTCGTGCGGACCTCGCCGTCCGCGCAGGTCCCCCCGCCCCGGCCCGTCGTCCCGGACGCCCCGGGCGACGACGACGCCTACACCACCGCCCTCATCGACTTCGTCACCGCCTCCCCGACCAGCTACCACGCGGTCGCCGAGACGGCGTCGCGCCTGGACGCCGTCGGCCTGTCGCAGGCCGACGAGTCGCGGCCCTGGGGGGCCGGGACGCCGCGTCGTGGCTACGTCGTCCGCGATGGCGCGATCGTCGCCTGGATCCTTCCCGAGCGGTGCGATGAGCGGGCGGGCTTCCGGATCGTGGGCGCTCACACCGATTCCCCCGCCCTGAAGCTCAAGCCTTCGGCGGCCATGGTGCGCGACGGCGTCCAGGTCCTCGACGTCGAGGTCTACGGCGGGCCCCTGCTCAATTCCTTCCTCGACCGCGAATTCGGCCTGGCCGGGCGCCTCGTCACCCGGGACGGGGCCGTTCGCCTCGTGCGCACCGGCCCCGTCGCGCGCGTGGCCCAGGTCGCCCCGCACCTGGACCGCAGCGTCAACGACTCCCTCCATCTCGACAGGCAGGCGAACCTCCTGCCCCTGTGGACCCTGGCGACCGATGGCGCCCGCCCTGACGACCCGGAGCGCCACCTGTGCGAGCTGGCGGGCATCGACCCCCGTGAGCTCGCCTTCCACGACATTCTGACCTTCCCCACCGAGCGGCCCGCGCGCTTCGGGCGCCACGACGAGTTCCTCGCCTCCTCGCGGCTCGACAACCTCTCCTCGGTCCACGCCGCTCTGGTGGCCCTGGAGGCCCTCGCCCGCGAGGACAGCGAGCCGGACGAGCCGGTCGTCATGATCGCCAACGACCACGAGGAGGTCGGGTCCGCCACTCGCTCGGGGGCGGGCGGCCCTCTCCTCGAGACGGTCCTGGGGCGCCTGTCAGGGCTGCTCGGCGTCGACAGCGACGCCCGGGCGGCCATGCTCGCCCGCTCGATCTGCGTGTCCGCGGATGCCGGGCACGCCGTCCACCCCGGATACCCCCAGCTGCACGACCCCGCGGTCAGGCCGGCCCTCAACCGGGGGCCGCTGATCAAGATCAACGCCCAGCAGCGCTACGCCACCGACGCCGTCGGCGCCGCCGTGTGGCTGCGCGCCTGCGCCGCCGCCGGCGTACCCGTGCAGAGCTTCGTGTCCAGCAACGCCGTCCCGTGCGGCTCGACCATCGGCCCCATCACCGCCACGCGGCTGGGGATCACCACCGTCGATGTCGGTCAGCCCCTGCTGTCCATGCACTCCCAGCGGGAGATGTGCGGCGTCGCCGACGGCCCCTGGATGGCCCGGGCCATGCGGGCCTTCTGGCTGGGGGCCTGAGTCGGGCGGGGGTCGTGCGAGGACCGCGCTCCTGCCCGCCCCGTGAGCCGCGCGGACCGATCTCGATGCGGAACTGGACCGATCTCGGCGCGCGTCAGCGCCAGGCGCCGCGCCAGTACTGCAACGGCAGTCCCGCCGCACGCCAGTCGTCGACGCCCAGATCGTGGGCCCAGCGCACCGGCAGGTACGGCTCGCGCAGAGCCGGACGGCCCACGGCGACGGCGTCCGCCTGCCCGGTGATCAGGATCTGCTCGGCCTGGGCGGCCTCCGTGATGACACCCACCGTCACGACCACCGGCTCGCCGCCGTTGGGCGTCGTCGTCCCCGCCACGGCCGCCTTGACCCGCGCGGCGAAGGGCACCTGGTAGCCGGGTCCCACCGGCACGCGCGCGGGCACGTTCCCCCCTGTCGAGATGTGCAGGGCATCGGCGCCCGCGGTCACGAGCAGGGGCGCGAGCCCGGCGGTGTCCCGGCCGGTCAGGCCTCCCTCGGCCCAGTCGGTCGCCGACAGGCGGATGCCCAGGACCGTGGAGTCCCCGATCGCCTCGCGCACGGCGGCCACGGTCTGAAGGGGGAAGCGGCGCCGTCCCTCCGGCGAGCCCCCGTAGGCGTCGGTGCGGGTGTTGGACAGCGGGGAGAGGAACTCGTGAATGAGGTAGCCGTGCGCCCCGTGCAGCTCGACGACGTCGTAGCCCGCCTCGACGGCGCGACGCGCGGCTGCGACGAAGGCGTCCGTCGTCGCCCGGACCTCCTCCTCGGTGAGCGCGCGCGGCTCCGCGTGCTTCGGGTAGGCGATGGCGCTGGGCCCCACCGCGTCCCAGCCCTCGATGGTGGCGGTGCGCGCCCCGGCGGCGGCGTCGGGGCGCCACGGGGGAGTGCCCGCCTTGCGCCCTCCATGGCCGAGCTGGACCCCCGCCAGGGAGCCCGCGGCATGAATCGCCTCGACGATGCGGCGGTGCCCGGCGATCTGCCCGTCGTCCCACAGCCCCAGGTCGTAGGGGGACAGCCGGCCATTGGGGGTCACCGCGGTGGCCTCCACGATCACGGTGCCGAAGCCGCCCATGGCGCGCGTGGCGTAGTGCAGGACGTGCCAGTCGGTGGCGACGCCGTCCCGGGCGCCCACGGAGTACATGCACATGGGCGGGAGCCACATGCGGTTGCGGGCGGTGAGACCGCGCAGGGTCAGGGGCGTCAGGATGGTCGGCGTGGTCGGTGCTGTCATGAGGTCACGCTACGCGCCCGGAGTCGCCCGCGGTACCCCGGGCGACTCCCGGTGGGCGGGCCGGGCACGGGCAGCGGGATCGGGCGGCCCTCGTGTCGGGGGACGGGGACGTGGGGCCGGGCACGGGCAGCGGGATCGGGCGGCCCGTCCGCGGCGGCCGCAGCGCGCCGGACGAGTGCTGGACGGCGCACCCGTGCCGCGAGGCTGCGGCGATAGCCTGAGACCACCATGAGCTCCACCTCCCTGCGCCCCCGCCCCGTCCCCTACGGACAGCCCGGCCACGCCCCGGCCCCGATCACCCGACGGGTGGACGACGTCGCCCTCGTCTTCGAGGGGGGCGGCATGCGCGGCACCTACACCGCCGCCCTCGTCCAGGTCCTGCTGGAGGCGGGGCTCTTCTTCCCCTGGGTGGGCGGGATCTCGGCGGGCTGCACCAACACCGTCAACATGGTCTCGCGGGATCTGTGGCGCACGCGCGAGGCCTTCGTCGGTCTGACGACCGATCCGCGGACCGGCGGGTGGGGCAGCTTCGTCCGCCGTCAGGGCTACTTCAACTCCGAGCACATCTACCGGCACACCTCGGCCCCCGACGAGTCCATCCCCTTCGACTGGCCCGTCTTCAAGAGCACGGAGGCGACCGTGCGCATCGGCTCCTTCCGCTGCGACACCGGCGAGGAGGTCTACTGGGGGCTGGAGGACGTGGACGAGCTGGCCGACCTCCTCCCGCGCTGCCAGGCGTCGTCGTCCATGCCCCTGCTCATGCCGATCGTTCGCATCGACGGCGTCCCCTATCTCGACGGCGCCCTGGGGCCCACGGGCGGTTTCGCCACCGACGCCGCGGCGGCGGACGGCTACGAGCGCATGCTGGTCGTCTCGACCCGCCCGGCCGGGTACCGCAAGCCCGACGAGAAGCGCCCCGGCGCCTACCGGCGGTTCTTCCGCCGCTACCCGGCGGTGGCCGAGGGGATCGTCTCCCGTCCGCCGAACTACAACCGGACCATGGAGGAGCTCGAGGCCGCGCGGAGCCGGGGGCGCGTCTACCTCTTCCAGCCCGACCGCATGGCGATCGCCAACGGCGAGCTGCGGTACGACCGGATCGTGGGGGCGTACGAGGCCGGGCTCGTCCAGGCGCGACGGGAGCTGCCGCGAATCCTGGAATTCCTCGGGCTCTGAGGGCCGGTGAGGGGACGGGGCCGGCGACCGGTCTCAGTGAGGACGCGTCGTCCCGTAGACGGCGATATCCTCACCGGCATCGAAGCCGAAGGTCGTGATCGCCGGAACCGGCTCACCGCCGTCGAGCTCGCCGGCGAGCCGGTTCAGCACGGCCCGCTCGTGCGGGGGTACCGGCTCGGGCAGGTCGTTCAGTGCGAACCATCGCAGCCCCGCGCTCCTCCCCGGCTCCGCCACCCTCGGCTCGCCGCTCCAGCGGCGCGCCGTGAAGAAGAAGTCGACCCGCTGCTCCAGGGCCGCCCCGCCGACGTCGTTGGACCGGTGCACGACGGTCAGCGGTCGCACGTCCTCGGGCGCGACGCCGATGCCGATCTCCTCGGCCGCCTCGCGCACGACGGCCTGCGTCGCCGACTCGCCCGACTCGACGTGCCCGGCCGCCCCGCAGGCCCAGTGGCCGTCCATGTAGCCGGTGCCCCTGCGCAGCTGGAGGAGCACCTCGGCGCGACCGGATCGTGGGACCGTCCCTCGGGCCCGCCGCAGCAGCAGGAGGTAGACGGCCGGGACGAGGGCGAAGGGGGCTGCGGGCATGGGGCAACGGTAGCGTTCCGCCGGCGCCGTTCCCGTGCGCGACCGGCTGCGGGCCCGCGGAGACCGGTTGGTCGGGCGACCGGGCTCAGCTCCCGCCCAGCGCAGTACCGACATGGCATCGCCGTCGGCCTGGGGGATTCGGCCTGGGAGATGACGGCCGCTCAGCCCCCGCCCAGCGCGGCATCGATGACGCCGACCAGCTCATCGACCCGCCCCGGCTCGTCGGTCGGCGCGGTGACGACGATCGGCCATGGGGGAGCGCCGGGGCCGGCGTGCGGATCCGGCCAACTCACCGGCCCCCACATCCCCGCACGGGCCAGCGCCTCCTCGACGTCGGCGAGCGCGCGCGGGGCCGCCGGCGCGCCCTCTTCCCCCCGCTTCGCCGCGCCCAGGGCCACGCAGCCCGCCGAACCGGGGTTGACGACCCGCAGTCCGTGAGCCCCGACGCCTCCGGCCAGGCGCTCCCGCAGGCGGCGCGCCGTCTCGGCTCGACGCCGGAGACCGTCGAGCCGCGGCGACATCAGCAGCGCGACCGTCCGCGCGCTCGCGGGCGCGGGAGTGAGCGCGGTCTCGACGGCCTCCTCGTGCCGGGCGGCGATCTCGCAGACATCGAGGCGCGACCGTTCCCGGCTGCTTCCGCGCGAGGCGCGCATGGCCGCCACGGCGCGGCCGAGCTCGACGCCGAGGGCCGTCGCGCGCTCGTCCACCGGCCGCCGCGCGGACAGCCGTGCGACGACGCGCGCCATGCCGGCTGCGAGCGGGGAGCCCTCCGACCACTCCAGCCAGGCGCCGTCGGGCACGGGCAGCAGCTTGCGGGCGCTCGCGACCACGACGTCCCAGGCGGCGTCACGGTCGGTCGTCCAACCGATGCTCCGGCGAGCCCCTCGCCGCCCCTCCCGGCCGCTGGTCGCCTCGGGAGGCGGGCCCGGCGCGCTCGCGGCACCGATCAGCCGGTCCACGGCCGAGTGAGTCGCGTCCAGGACCACCACGGATCCGTCCCGTCTCGCGGCGCCGAGCACCGATCCCAGCTCCTCCCCGCAGCGATTGCCGTAGGTCTCGCAGTGCAGCACGGCCGCACCGGGTTCCCGTGCCAGCGCCTCGCGCAGCGCCGGAGGATCGAGCAGCAGGTCCGCGCCGACACCCACCGAGCGCACTCCCATCCCCTCCAGCGCGAAGGGCAGTGCCATGGCCTCGCAGCGGTACCGCGGCGCGAGCACGGTTCCGACCCCGGCGGCCCGCAACGCCCGGGCGACGAGCGCCAGGGCCTGCTTCCCGTTGCCCACGAAGGTTCGCACTCCGGCAGGTTACCCGTCCGCCGCCCGCCTCCCGGGGAGGGGCCTCGACACCCGGTGCCTCGCGGTCGGCCCGGCCGCCCGCCTCCCGGGGAGGGGCCGCGTCGATCGTGACGGGGCGGCCCGGGGCCTCCCCGACCGGAACCCGACTCACATCTGAGGAAATCCACAAAAGTCGAGTGCCGGAACCGGCGAGCGCGGGGGATGTGGCGGGCGTGGTGCTCGCCTACGGTTGTGGCATGACGATGAACACTTCCCCCGTCGGCCCCCATTCCACCGCCAATGCCGGATGCGCCGACGGCCCTGCCGGTGCCGACGGCACCGCGAGTGCCTCCGCCGCCCGCCCGCTTCCCGTGATCCTCGCCCGCGAGGCCGGGCTCGTCGTGGCCGGAGCCGTCGCACTGGCCCTCATCGGTCAGATCTCGCTGCCGCTGCCCTTCACCCCCGTGCCGGTCACCCTGGGCACTCTCGCCGCGCTCGGCGTCGGCGGTCTCCTCGGCGGCCGCCGTGCCCTGGGATCGGTCTCCCTCTACGCGGCCGCGGCCGCGGCCGGCGCGCCGGTCCTGGCCGGCTGGAGCAGCGGCGTGACGGCCTCCTTCGGCTACGTTCTGGGCTACGCCCCGGCGGCCGTCATCGCCGGGCGCGCGCTGGCCCGCACAGCCGACGGGGCCCGGCGCCCGCTCCCGGTGCGAATCGGTCTCATGCTGATCGCCTCCGCCGTCGTCTACGTCCCGGGCCTGATGTGGCTCAAGGTCGCCACCGGGATCGCCTGGAAGACGACCCTCGCTGCGGGGCTGGCGCCCTTCGTCATCGGCGACGCCCTGAAATCGGTCGTCGTCGCCCTGCTGCCCTCGCGCCGCTGAGGGGGAGGGCGCGGGCGGCATCCGCCCGCACCGATCGCGCCTCCGGCGCCCCGGCCGCATACCCGGCCGACTCGGCAGCCGAGACGCGTCGTCCGCGCGGACGACGCGAGGAGTAGGACGGGGCTCATGACCGCCCCCGCATCCCAGACCACCGCCCCGAGCATCGAGGACCGTTCCGCGCGCACGGCCGTGACCGTCTTCCCCGTCCTCATCCTGGCGGCCTTCGCGATCGCACTGCTTCTGCCGACGCGGCTCTCCCCGCTGTCCGCGGGGACCAACTGGGCCCTCGGCATCATCATGTTCGGCATGGGGCTGACCCTGACCCCGCCCGACTTCGCCCTCGTCGTGAAGCGGCCGCTACCGGTCCTCATCGGCGTCGTCGCCCAGTTCGTCATCATGCCGGCGCTCGCCTGGGCGCTCGCCAGGGCCTTCCGGCTCGATCCGGCGCTCGCCGCGGGCGTCATCCTCGTCGGCTGCGCTCCGGGCGGCACCTCCTCCAACGTCATCTCCTACCTGGCCAAGGGCGATGTCGCGCTCAGCGTCACGATGACCTCCATCTCGACCCTGCTCGCCCCGCTCATGACGCCGCTGCTCACCCGGTGGCTCGCTGGCCAGTACATGCCCGTCGATGCGGGTTCCATGGCCATGAGCATCGTCCGGATGGTCCTGGTTCCCGTCGTCGGCGGCCTCGTCGTCCGTGTCCTGTTCGCCAGGGCCGTGGAGAGGGTCCTGCCGGCGATGCCGTGGGTCTCGGTTCTCGGCATCTGCTACGTGGTTCTCGCCGTCGTCTCCACGTCGGCCGCGACGATCCTCTCCGCCGGTCTACTGGTCCTCCTCGTCGTGGCCTGCCACAACGTCCTGGGCTACCTGCTCGGATACGGCGCGGGTCGACTCGTCGGCCGCAGCGCCCGGATCCGCCGGACCATCTCCATCGAGGTCGGCATGCAGAACTCGGGCCTGGCCGCCACCCTGGCGGCGTCCTACTTCTCGCCCGAGGCGGCTCTGCCCGGCGCCGTCTTCTCCACCTGGCACAACCTCTCCGGCGCCGTGCTCGCCGCCGTCTACCGCCGCGGTGACGACGCGTCGGGTGCGGCGATGTGACGCGGGGGAGCGCCGCAGCCGCCCGCCGATCCCGCGCGGTCGCCTCGGTGCGGCGCGAGCGACGGCCGGGCGGCGGGCGGCGCCGTAGGGTGCGTCCATGAGCTCCGCACGCCCTGTGCTGTCCGTCCTCGACCTCGTGCCGGCCTCGGCCGGGCGCGGCCGCGCCGACGCTCTGAGGGAGATGCTGGATCTGGCGCGCGTCGCCGACGACGCCGGCTACGCCCGCTACTGGCTCGCCGAGCATCACGGCTCCGCCACGTACCTCGCCTCGGCGACGACCGTTCTCATGGGGCAGGTCCTCGCCGCCACCAGTCGCATCGGGGTCGCCAGCGGCGGCATCATGCTGCCCAATCACGCGCCCCTGGCCATTGCCGAGCAGATCGGTACCCTCGCCACTCTTCACCCGGGCCGTGTGGGGCTGGGGCTGGGGCGCGCCCCGCGCACCGACCCCCTGACCGCGGCGGCCCTGCGCCGCCGTCGAGCCGATCCCGCCCGATTCGCCGAGGAGGTCCTGGAGACCCTCGCCTATCTCGGTGCGATCCCCGACGACGTGCTGGCGGCGGTCCCGGCCCCGCTCCTGCCGTCCTCCGCCGCGGGCGGGGACGCCGACAGCGGTGGGACCGGGGACCCGACCGTTCGCCCCGCCGCCCCGGGACGCGTGCGCGCCATCCCGGGTGAGGGCACCGATCCGGACGCCTGGATCCTCGGCTCGTCCGTCAACGGCGCGCGCGTCGCCGGCACGCTCGGGCTGCCCTTCGTCGTCGGCTCGCACTTCGCGCCCGCCCAGGCGGAGGCGGCCATCACCACCTACCGCAGCCACTTCAGCGACGTCGGCGGCCCCGTCGACGCCGGCGGCGTCCGCCCGCTCTCACGGGACGGCCGGCCGCACGTCGCCGCGGGCGTCAACGCCGTCGTCGCCCCGAGCCGGGAGGAGGCCGGACGATTGTTCTCCACCGCCATGGCGGCCGTCGCGAGAGTCGTCGGCGGCAGGCCGGGCCCGCTGGACCGGCCCACCGCTGACCCGCGGGCCTGGCGCTCCCTGGCGGGAGGACGGGAGGAGGCCGTGGAGGCATCCATGGGGCTGTCCTTCGTCGGCACCCCCGATGTCGTGGCCTCCGGCATCCGTGAGCTCGCCGTGCGCTGGGGTCTGGAGGAGCTCCTGGTGGTCACCCACATCCACGACGCGGCCGCGCGCCGCCGCTCCTACGAGCTGCTCGCGGACGCATGGTGACGCAGCACTATTGTGTCCGCAAGGTTACTGAGCGAGGGGTAGGCTGCGCTCCGCGCTGTCGGTGCGTCCTCGTCCGGCACGCGTCAGATCGTTGCCGACGAGTGCCGACAATGTCGTACGGAGGTAGTCCCCTTGAACAATCCCATCATCTCTCGCCGTGATCTCGGTCGCGGGGCCGCAGTGGTCGCAGTGCTGCTCGCCGGCGCCTGCGGCTCCGACACCCCCAATGGTGGTGGTGCTACCGGCGAGTCGAACGGCCAGGGCGCCGACAGCGGCGGCAGGCTCACCCTCGCCTACAACTCCGACGGGCCGCACAAGGCCTGGGTCGAGGCCGTGTGCAACTCCGTGAGCAACACGCTGGGCATCTCCATGGAGCCGCTGCCCTTCCCGCAGTTCTCCGAGCTGCGTCAGCAGATCTCCGACCACGAGATCGTCGGAGCCTTCCGCTCCGGATGGCAGGCGGACTACCCCTCCATGGGGGATTTCCTCGGCAGTCCCTACCAGACGAACGGGGGCTCGAATGACGCCGAGTACTCCAGCGCCGCCTTCGACGATCTCCTGGCCCGGGCCGCCTCCACCACGGATGAGGCGGCTGCGCTCGGATTCTACGAGCAGGCCCAGGAGCAGCTCCTGGCGGACCTCCCCGTTATCCCCCTGTGGTACCAGAACGGCTTCGGCGGGTACTCCAAGAACGTCAGCGACGTGACCATGGATTGGCACGCCGTGCCCTGCTACGACTCCATCACCACCACTGCCTCCGACGGCGTCGTGCGCGCCAACGGCACCGAGCCCCAGAATCCCCTCATCCCCTCCAATACGAATGAGACGGGTGGCGGCCGCATCGTCGACCTGCTCTTCGCCGGCCTGGTCTCCTACGCGTCCGACGGCTCGGTGAAGAACGAGGTCGCGGAGTCCATCGAGACCTCCGACAATCAGAACTTCACGGTCAAGATCAAGGACGGCTGGACCTTCTCCGATGGCACTCCCGTTACCGCGGACTCCTTCATCAAGGCGTGGAACTACGGCGCCCTGCTGTCGAACGCTCAGCTGTCCAGTTACTTCTACGAGCTCATCGAGGGCTATTCTGCCGAGAAGGACTCCGAGCTCACCGGCCTGGCCAAGGTCGATGACCTGACGTTCACGATCAAGCTCACCGCGCCGGCCTCCGACTTCGCCAAGCGCCTGGGCTACGCCGCCTACTACCCGCTGCCCGAGTCCGCCTACGCCGACATGGAGGCCTTCGGTCAGGCCCCGATCGGCAACGGCCCCTACACCCTGAGCAGTTGGGAGCACGACTCCCAGGCCGTGCTCGTCAAGAGCCCTTCCTACCAAGGCGTCCGTTCGGCCAAGAACGAGGGCGTCACTTTCACCTTCTACACCGACTACGGCTCCGCCTACAATGACCTGCTCGCCGATGCCGTCGACGTGCTCGACGCCATTCCGGACTCGGCTCTGTCCTCCTTCAAGAGCGAGCTGGGCGACCGGGCGATTAATCAGCCCGGTGCCGTCATCCAGTGCTTCGCCATCAATGTCAACTCCGAGCACTGGAAGATGGACGACGAGGGCCGCGCCCGTCGTGCCGCCCTGTCCCGCGCCATCGACCGCAAGCAGATCTGCGACACCCTGTACTACAGCACTCGCACTCCCGCGTCGGACTTCACCAGTCCCTCCATCGCTGGATGGAAAGAGGACGTGCCCGGCAACGAGGTCCTCCAGTTCGATGAGGCCGAGGCCAAGAGCCTGTGGGAGAAGGCGGAGGCCATCTCCCCGTTCTGACCCGGTCGCCATCTCCCCGTTCCGACCCGGCCGCCGGCCCGGCGAGGCGCTCGAGCGAGTCCCGGACGGATTCCGGGCCTTCGAGCTCCGGCGCTGGCCCGGGCGCCGCACGTCCCTCCGCTTCCATCCGCATGAAGGAGATGCCCATGCTCCGCTACGCCGGGCGCAGGCTCCTGCAACTGATTCCCGTATTCTTCGGGGCCACGCTGCTCATCTACGCCATGGTCTTCGCCCTGCCGGGTGATCCCGTCGCCGCCATGGGCGGCGACCGAGCGCTCAGCGCCGATCTCCAGGCTCAGATCCGCTCCCAGTACAACCTGGACCAGCCCTTCCTCGTCCAGTACCTCCTGTTCCTCAAAGGACTCGCGACCTTCGACCTGGGGAGCACCATCCGCGGGTCCAGGCCGATCGTCGACGTGCTGGCCGGCGCCTACCCGGTCACGATCAAGCTCTCGCTCATGGCGCTCGCCTTCGAGGCGCTGTTCGGCATCGCCATCGGCCTGCTGGCCGGGATGCGCAAGGGCGGGTTCTTCGACGCCACGGTGCTGGTCCTCTCCCTCGTGGTGATCGCCGTCCCGACCTTCGTCATCGGATTCCTCCTGCAGTTCTTCATCGGCGTCAAGCTCGGCTGGCTGCCGACGACGGTGGGGACCTCGCCGGGATTCAAGGAATTGCTCATGCCCGCGATCGTGCTCGGGGCGGTCTCCCTCGCCTACGTCCTGCGACTGACGCGCACGGAGGTGGGGGAGAACCTCTCGGCCGATCACGTTCGCACGGCGCGTGCCAAGGGCCTGTCGGGAGGTCGGGTCATGATCGTGCACGTCCTGCGCAACTCGCTGATGCCGGTCGTCACCTTCCTCGGCGCGGATCTGGGTTCGCTCATGGGCGGTGCCATCGTGACCGAGGGGATCTTCAACATCAACGGCGTGGGCGGCACGCTCTACCGGGCCATTCTCAACGGGGAGGGCCCCACGGTCGTCGCCTTCACGACGGTGCTCATCCTGGTGTTCATCGTCTCCAACCTTCTCGTCGATCTCCTGTACGCAGCTCTTGACCCGAGGATCCGCTATGCCTGACAACACCGAGGATCAGAAGCAGGACCAGCACGGGGCCCGGGACCGGTCCGGAGATCGGCCTGTCCCGTCCGGCGCCCGCGCGGGTCAGGAGCACTTCGTAGCTGAGACCGACGAGCAGGGTCTGGGCGCCGTCGACGCCGTGGACGACGACTCGGCGCCGGCCTCGATGTGGGGGGAGGCCTGGAAGCAGCTGCGCCGTCGGCCCATCTTCTGGGTCTCCGCCCTGCTCATCGCCGTCGCCCTCCTCCTCGCCGTGGCCCCAGGACTGGTCGCTCGCGCCACACCCACCTACTGCCAGCTCAGCAACTCCTACGGCGCGCCCTCCGCCCAGCATCCTTTCGGCTTCAACCAGCAGGGCTGCGACATCTTCGCCCGAACCGTGCACGGCGCCCGCGCATCGGTGACCGTGGGCGTGCTCACGACGTTGCTGGTCACCCTGCTGGGCAGTGTCATCGGCGCGATCGCGGGGTTCTTCGGGGGATTTCTCGACGCGTTGCTCTCTCGCGTCACCGACGTGTTCTTCGCCGTGCCCTTCGTGCTGGCGGCGATCGTCGTCATGCAGATGTTCAAGGGCAGGTCCTCCATTATGACCGTCGTCGTCGTGCTGGCGATGTTCGGATGGCCGCAGATCGCCCGCATCACCCGGGGTGCGGTCATGAGCGTGAAGAACGAGGACTTCATCACCGCCTCGGTATCGCTCGGTAGCGGACGGGCCGCCATTCTGCTGCGTCATGTCCTGCCCAACGCCGCCGCGCCGATCATCGTCACCGCCACCGTCGAGCTCGGCATCTTCATCGTCGCCGAGGCGACCCTGTCCTTCCTCGGGATCGGGCTGCCGGCCTCCGTGGTCTCCTGGGGCGCCGATATCGCCGCGGCCAATGCGGCGCTGCGCGACCACATCTCCGTTCTGCTGTACCCCGCGGGCGCCCTCGCGCTGACCGTGCTCGGCTTCGTCATGATGGGCGATGCGGTGCGCGACGCCCTCGACCCGAAGGCTCGCAAGTGACTATCGACGACATCGCTGCCGGCAACCCCGCCGGCGCTGCTGACGACCCCGCGCCCGACACCGTCGCGCTCGATGAGGACGCCCCGCTGCTGCGCATCGAGGACCTTGAGGTGGCCTTCAGATCCTCCACCGGGCTGGTCCCGGCCGTTCGCCGGGCGAACCTGACGATCCATCCGGGGCAGAGCGTGGCCATCGTCGGGGAGTCGGGCTCGGGCAAGTCCACCCTGGCCAACGCCGTCATCGGGCTGCTGCCGGGGACCGGTCGCGTGACCGGGGGCCGTATCCTGTTCGACGGCGAGGACATCGCGCACGCCTCCGGCAAGCGGATGCGGCGTCTGCGCGGCAGCGAGATCGGGATGGTCCCGCAGGACCCCATGACCAACCTCAACCCGGTGTGGTCCATCGGATTCCAGGTGCGCGAGGCGCTCCGGGCCAACGGACTGGCGGGGATGGCGGACGACAGGCTCGTCCAACTCGCCGCGCAGGACGAGGCGGGGTCGGACCGCCGGGACGAGGCCGGCTCGGAGGAGCGCCGGGGCAGGATCGCTGTCGCGGACCAGGTGGCTCTTCTACTCGAGGACGCCGGGCTACCCGACGCCGCCCGTCGCGCCAGGCAGTATCCGCACGAGTTCTCCGGGGGCATGCGTCAGCGCGCGCTCATCGCCATCGGCCTGGCGGCGCGTCCCCGCCTGCTCATCGCCGACGAGCCGACCAGTGCCCTGGACGTGACTGTTCAGCGTCGTATCCTGGACCACCTCGGACGCCTCACCGACGAGCTGGGCACGGCGATGCTCTTCGTGACCCACGATCTCGGCCTGGCCGCGGAGCGGGCCGGGCACGTCGTCGTCATGCATCGCGGACGCGTCGTCGAGTCCGGGCCGAGCTTGGATGTCCTCCAGAACCCGCGCCACCCCTACACCCGCAGGCTCGTCGAGGCAGCGCCGTCACTGGCGTCGAGGCGCATCGAGGCCGCGCACGCCGAGGGCATCCGGGTCGCCTCCGACGAGCTGGGCGTCCATGAGATCGCGGAGGACGCCCCGGAGATCCTGCGGGTCGAGCATCTGACCAAGGTGTTCGACGTACGCGGGGCCAAGGGCCCGGACGCACGCATCCGGGCCGTCGATGACGTCACTTTCGGGGTGCGCCGCGGCACGACGACGGCGTTGGTGGGGGAGTCGGGGTCGGGCAAGTCCACCGTGGCGAACATCATCCTCAACCTGATCGACCCCACCGAGGGCAGGGTCTTCCACAACGGCGTCGACCTGTCGACCCTGGGGCGTAGGGAGCTCTTCGATCTGCGCCGCATCATGCAGCCGGTCTTCCAGAACCCCTACGGCTCCCTGGACCCGATGTACTCCATCTACCGGGTGATCGAGGAGCCGCTGCGGGTGCACGGCGTGGGCGGTCGCAAGGAGCGCAACGAGCGCGTCGCCGAGCTGCTCGACATGGTCGCCCTGCCGCGCTCGGTCATGCGACGCTACCCCAATGAGCTCTCCGGCGGGCAGCGCCAGCGCGTGGCCATCGCCCGGGCCATGGCCCTGCGACCCGAGATCGTCGTGCTGGACGAGGCCGTCTCCGCCCTCGACGTGCTCGTCCAGGCGCAGATCCTGCGGCTGCTGGCCGACCTGCAGGCCGAGCTCGACCTGACCTACCTCTTCATCACCCACGACCTGGCGGTCGTGCGCCAGATCGCCGACGACGTCGTGGTCATGGAGAAGGGACGAGTGGTGGAGTCCGGGCACGCGGATCCCCTGTTCGCCCACCCGCGCGAGGAGTACACACGCGAGCTCATCGACGCCGTCCCGGGCGCCAGGATCGCCCTCTACGGGGGAGCCAGCTGAGCGGGCCGCCTGGGAACGCTCGCCGTGGGAGCGGGAGTCGCCTGCGCGGTCGCCATGATCTGGTTGTCGGACGGCGTCGTCTACGGTCTTCGGGCCCTGGCCTGGGGCGGCCTGCTGCTTCTGGCGACGTGGGCCCTGTGGTGGGCGCCGCAGGTGCGTCTGGACGACGACGCGCTGACCGTGCGCAACGCGTGGCGCAGTCACCGCCTCGCCTGGGGGGACGTCGAGACCTGCCGCACCCGCTGGATCCTGGAGGTGGTGACCCGCGACGGGGCGACCGTCAGGGCCTCGGCGGCCCAGCGCACCGGCGGGAGCGGATGAGCAGACGACGGGGCGCGGGGACCGGCCCGGGGCCGGATTCCGAGGCGGCCGGTGATGGCCGCGCAGATGGGGACGACGTCGGCCGGGACACCGCGGGCTGCGACGCCGGGGGCGCTCGCCCCGCCGACGCCGCGGGTGGGAGCGTCACCCGCGACGGGAGAGTCCGATCCCGGCCCAACCCGGTCCCCGTCGTCGTCGGCTGCGGACTGCTTCTCCTGCTCGTCGTCGCCCAGATGATCGCGGTCTGAGATGCGGCGTGAGCGGGTGCACAGCGTCCGTGTCATCCCCGTCATGGCGACTGTTGGACGGTGCCGTTACCCTTACCCGCTGTGCGTCAGCGGCGGGCCCCGTGCCCCGTCCGCGCTCCGGCGCTCCTCGGACGGAAGAAGTACTCCATATGACTGTGCGCCAGGATCTGCGCAACGTCGCCATCGTCGCCCACGTCGACCACGGCAAGACGACTCTTGTCGACGCGATGCTGTGGGAGGCCGGGGCCTTCGGCGCCCGCGCGACCGAGGAGAACACGGGCGAGCGCGTCATGGACTCCGGCGAGCTCGAGCGCGAGAAGGGCATCACCATCCTCGCCAAGAACACCGCCGTTCACTACCGCGGTCCCGCCGCCGTGGCCGCCGGGCTTCCGGAGGGCATCACGATCAATGTCATCGACACCCCCGGGCACGCCGATTTCGGCGGTGAGGTCGAGCGCGGCCTGTCCATGGTCGACGGCGTCGTCCTGCTCGTGGACGCCTCGGAGGGGCCTCTTCCCCAGACCCGCTTCGTGCTGCGCAAGGCGCTCGCCGCCAATCTGCCGGTCATCCTCGTCGTCAACAAGGTGGACCGTCCCGACTCGCGCATCGGCGAGGTCGTCTCCGAGTCCTCCGACCTGCTCCTGTCCCTGGCGTCCGATCTCGCCGACGAGCACCCCGACATCGACCTGGACGCCGTCCTCGACCTCCCCGTCGTCTACGCCTCCGCCAAGGCCCGCCGTGCCGATACCGAGCAGCCCGCCGACGGCGAGCTGCCGGCCAGCCGGAATCTCGAACCGCTCTTCCGCACCATCATCGAGCGCATCCCCGGCCCCTCCTACGACGAGGACGCCCCTCTGCAGGCGCACGTCACCAACCTGGACGCCTCGCCCTTCCTCGGACGCCTCGCCCTCCTGCGCATCCGGGGCGGCACCCTGCGCAAGGGGCAGGCCGTGGCGTGGGCCCGCCATGACGGAACCCTGGCCACCGCCCGGGTCTCCGAGCTGCTCGTCACCGAGGGCCTTGATCGCAGGCCCGCCGAGGAGGCCCATGCGGGCGACATCGTCGCCGTCGCCGGCATCGAGGACATCACCATCGGCGAGTCCCTCGTCGATCCCGATGATCCGCGCCCACTGCCGCTCATCAAGGTCGATGACCCGGCCATCTCCATGACGATCGGCATCAACACCTCGCCGATGGCCGGCCGCACCAAGGGGGCCAAGGTCACCGCCCGCCAGGTCAAGGAGCGTCTGGACCGCGAGTTGATCGGCAACGTCTCCCTGCGCGTGCTGCCCGCCGGGCGCCCCGACGCCTGGGAGGTTCAAGGGCGCGGCGAGTTCGCGCTGGCGATCCTGGTGGAGCAGATGCGCCGCGAGGGTTTCGAGCTGACCGTCGGCAAGCCGCAGGTCGTCACCCGCACCATCGACGGCAGGCGTCATGAGCCGGTCGAGCGCACGACCATCGACGTCCCAGAGGACTACCTGGGCGCCGTCACCCAGCTCATGGCCGCGCGCAAGGGTCGTATGGAGACCATGATCAACCACGGCACCGGATGGATCCGCATGGAGTTCCTCGTCCCGGCGCGCGGTCTCATCGGTTTCCGCACCCGGTTCCTCACCGAGACCCGCGGCACCGGCATCGCCTCGTCCATCGCCGAGGGCTATGAGCCCTGGGCGGGACGGATCGTCGCCCGCACCACCGGCTCCCTCGTCTCCGACCGCGCCGGGGCCGTCACCGCCTACGCCCTCATCCGTCTGCAGGATCGCGGCACCTTCTTCGTCGAGCCCGGGCAGGAGACCTACGAGGGCCAGGTCGTCGGGGAGAACCCGCGCAACGAGGACATGGATGTCAATGTTGTGCGCGAGAAGCAGCAGACTAATATGCGTTCGTCCACCGCCGACTCCTTCGAGGGCCTCGTCCCGCCGCGCAGGCTCTCCCTGGAGGAGGCTCTCGAGTTCGCCTCCGATGACGAATGCGTCGAGGTGACCCCGGACGCCGTGCGCATCCGCAAGGTCATCCTCGATTCCCAGGAGCGGTTCAAGGATGCCGCTCGCCGCCGCCGTGCCAACGCCTGAGTAAGAATGCGATCATGACCGACGACGCCCCCACTCCCGATGGCGCCTCCCACGACGAGGACGCTGTGACCGCACCGCGGACGGCCGAGGCCCGCGCCTCCTCTCTGGAGGACATCGCCCACGTTCTCAGTGCCAGGACGCCGGACATCGCGGGCGATCCGCGTCCGGAACCGGAGGACGAGGATGCATCCGCCGCCGATTCCGACGAGGGGCCGGAGGTTGAGGCCGCCGAGGAGCCCGAGTCCGTATCGGTCGGGATGGACGATGCCGAGGACGGCCGCTCCGAGTCCGATGATGCCGAGGGCTCGGGGGTCGGGGGCGATGGGCCTGCCGGTGAGCCCGACGGCGGCGAGTCCGCGCCCGCGGATGCTGCGGCCGAGGAGTCGGCGGGGGCCGATGAGAGGGACGCCGAGATCGAGGAGTCGGCCGGGGCCGAGGAACCGGAGAGTGAGGCTGCCGAGGAGCATGCTGAGCCCGGGGCTGAGGAGCCGGAGGCGGCCGAGCGCCCGGGGGCCGGGGAGCCCGGTGAGGGCGCGGAGGTCGAGGCTGAGGTCCAGGAGCCCGGTGACGTCGAGGGGTCGGAGGCCGACGAGTCCGTTGAGGCGGAGTCGGTCGAGGCCGCGGAGTCGGCTGAGGCCGAGGGGCCGGAGGTTGAGGCCGCCGAGGAGCCCGAGTCCGTATCGGTCGGGATGGACGATGCCGAGGACGGCCGCTCCGAGTCCGATGATGCCGAGGGCTCGGGGGTCGGGGGCGATGGGCCTGCCGGTGAGCCCGACGGCGGCGAGTCCGCGCCCGCGGATGCTGCGGCCGAGGAGTCGGCGGGGGCCGATGAGAGGGACGCCGAGATCGAGGAGTCGGCCGGGGCCGAGGAACCGGAGAGTGAGGCTGCCGAGGAGCATGCTGAGCCCGGGGCTGAGGAGCCGGAGGCGGCCGAGCGCCCGGGGGCCGGGGAGCCCGGTGAGGGCGCGGAGGTCGAGGCTGAGGTCCAGGAGCCCGGTGACGTCGAGGGGTCGGAGGCCGACGAGTCCGTTGAGGCGGAGTCGGTCGAGGCCGCGGAGTCGGCTGAGGCCGAGGGGCCGGAGGTTGAGGCCGCCGAGGAGCCCGAGTCCGTATCGGTCGGGATGGACGATGCCGAGGACGGCCGCTCCGAGTCCGATGATGCCGAGGGCTCGGGGGTCGGGGGCGATGGGCCTGCCGGTGAGCCCGACGGCGGCGAGTCCGCGCCCGCGGATGCTGCGGCCGAGGAGTCGGCTGGGGCCGATGAGGCGGACGCCGAGGTCGCGGAGTCAGCGGGGGCCGAGGAGCATGCTGAGCCCGGGGCTGAGGAGCCGGAGGCGGCCGAGCGCCCGGGGACTGAGGAGCCCGGTGACGTCGAGGGGTCGGAGGCCGACGAGTCCGTTGACGCGGAGTCGGTCGAGACCGAAGAGCCGGAGGTGGAGGCGGCCGATGGGGCCGCGCCCGCGGATGCCGAGGTCGACGAGGCTGGGGCCGATGAGGTGAAGGCCGAGGCTGAGGAATCGGGGGTTGAGAGGTCGGAGGCTGGCGGGACGGACGCCGAGGCGGAGGAACCGGGGACGGAAACCGGGAGCGAGGAGCTGGAGGCCGACGAGGCCGACGCGAGTCGTCAAGCCCAGTCCACGCAGGACGAGACGGCCGGGGACGTCGTCCCCGAGCCGACGGGTGCTGTGACGACCCCTGTTGACGAGACCCTCGCTGCCATGTCGGCGCTCACGCCCGCTGAGCCGGCCCCGTCCATTGAAGCTCTCGGGTCCGCTCGTGAGGCCCAATCCGCCGAGGCGGAGTCCGGTGAGACCGATCTCGTGCGCACGGCCGATACCGTGCGCACGGCCGATACCGCTGACAGCGCATCCGAGGATGCTCCCGTTACCGCCGCAGGCTCCGCTTCCGATACGGTCGAGGCGGCACTCGCCAGGAGCAAGGACGCTCTCGCCAGGGCCACGACGGCGGTGACGACGCTCCTGCGCGGTCACAGGCCGAGTCGTGGTGTCCTCGCCTGCATCGTCGGCCTGGGCCTGCTCGTCGTGGTCTGGGGAGGCGCCGTCGTCGCCACCACCCAGCACGTCTTCGCCGGATCCACGGTCTCCGGCGTCGACGTCGGGGATACGAGCCCCGACGAGGCCCGTCGGCTCGTGGCCGATCAGATCGGCTCCGCACTCGCGCGTCCTGTCGTCGTCGCCGTCAACGACTCCTCCGACACGCTCGTACCGGCCGACTCCGGCGTGGCCGTTGACGCCGATGCCAGCGTTGATCGGCTGACCGGCCCCACTATCAACCCCGTGACGCTCATCAAGCGTCTGAGCGGCACCGACGTGGACGCCGTCACCACTGTCGACTCCGCGGAGCTCACTGCCGCCCTCAATGCCCGGCTCGATACGCTCGCCACGGGGACCGCCGACGCCGTCGTCACCATCGAGGGCACGACCCCCGTCGTGACTCCGGGCTCCGACGGCACGGGTCTTGACGTCGAGGCCTCCGTGAAGGCGCTGAGCTCCGGTTGGCCCCTGGGGAAGGAGTCGATCTCCCTGGTGGGGGGCACCGCGAAACCCGCCATCACCGACGAGGACGCGCGGGCGTTCGTCGACGCCGTGCTCACGCCCATGCTGTCCGACGACATCACCATCACCGCCTCCGGCACGGACGTCGAGCGGGTCGCTACCGGCAAGCAGCTCGTCCTGACTCCGAACCGGCTCGCCGACGTGATCTCCGTCTCGACCGCTGACGGCGCGCTCTCCGTCGACTTCGACTCTCAACGGCTTCACGACGACGTCATCCGCGCCATGGGCCCGATCGAGACCCAGGCGGTCAACGCGGGTTGGACGATCGATGGCTCCGCGACCGGCGCCGCCGGAGCCAGGCCCCGATACGTGTCCCCGTCGCCCGGCCAGGGCATCGACATGGACTCCCTCACCCAGCAGCTCCTCGACGCGGGTACCACAGGGTCGTCCTCCGCGGCCCGCACCATCGTCATCCCCATGATGGTCACTCAGCCGGAGATCGTCACCGCTGAGGCGGACTGGGGCGTCGTCGAGGTCACCGGGGAGTTCTCCACCCCCTTCAACTCGGAACCCGGTCGCGATCAGAACCTCATTCGCGGCGCCGAGCAGATGAACGGTCAGATCGTCATGCCCGGGGAGACCTTCTCCGTCGAGGAGGCGCTCGGCCCGGTCGACTACGAGCACGGCTTCACCGACGCCGGCGTCATCTCCAACGGCCAGCACGTCGACGCGCTGGGCGGCGGCCTGTCCCAGATCGGCACCACCATGTTCAACGTCGGCTTCGAAGCAGGCATGGACGACATCGAGCACCACCCCCACTCCTACTACTTCAGCCGGTATCCGGCGGGGCGCGAGGCGACGCTGTGGACCGGGCAGAAGGATGTCAAGTTCGCCAACTCCACACCCTATGCGGCGCTCATCCAGGCGTGGGTCGCCGACGGCGAGGTCCACGCCCGCATCTGGTCCACCCACTACTACGACGTCTCCATCACCAGCTCCGAGCGCTACAACTATCGGCCCGTCCAGACGATCACCCGTCCGGCCGGGGCGGGATGCCAGTCGTACTCCGGAGGGAGCGCGGGCTTCGACATCACCGTCACCCGCACCCGCACGGCCCCCGACAAGACTCCGCCCGACGACGTCCTGACCACCACGTACGACGCGGACAACAACATCGAGTGCGGGGGGACGACCAAGCCCGCTCACTCGGTCCAGCCGGGCCCCTCGACGACGATCCCGGACGCGGATGCCCGGGACGTGGCGGACACGGGGTCGGTCGGCACCTGATGATCAGCCACTGGACGACACAGATTCCATTATCATAACATTTTGATTTCATCACCATATCGGCAGGCGTGGCCGTTCGCGTCCTACTACGCTTGTCGGGGCGATGGAGCATCGTTGTCCCCTTCCTATGAGGAGAACGCATATGACTGTGACGACGCCGGACCGTTCCGTCGTTCTCAATACGTCGGGCCTTCCTGCGGAGGAGGGATCCGCCCGGCGTCATGCGCCCGCCGAGGCCGACCCGCAGGGGCGTCATCGCGCGTCCGCCCCAATGGAGGGCGGGACGGGGCATCATGCCGGCTCACCGGTCGCACCCGCCTCCGAGGCCGGCTTCCAGTCCTACTCCATGTTCTCCGGGTCCCGCCCGGCGAACGCCGTTCCGGTCTATCGCAGTGCCACCGGTCACGGCGCGGGAGCCCGGCCCGGGGCGACGGGCGCCGGCGGCTCGTCGACGCCGCGCAGGGAGCCCGCTCGCGCTCCCCGGAGAACTCCTTCCCCGGGCAGGGTCGTGCGCCCGGCCGCGGTCAAGGGCCCCGGATCTCAACGGCCGTCCGCCGCCCCCGACAGGGCCACGACCTCCTCGACGCCGCAGGCGCGCCCGGTCGCCCCCCGGTCCGGGGCCAGCGGGGCGTCGTCCACCGGGAGTCCCGCGCCCGATCCGCGGCCCGCGACCCAGCCCCGCCCCGCTGCGGCACGGCCCGCGACCCCGCCCCCGGGGGGAACCGCTCCCGCCGCATCGCCGACCGCGCCCGGGGGGGCACGTGTATCCGCCACCGAGGCGGAGCTCAGCGCCCTGCTTCTCGGCGGGGCGCCGACCCACCCCATCGGTACGGGGCCGTCGACGCGGACGGGGTCCCGGAGGGGGACCGGCGCATCGGACGCGAGCTCGGCATCAGCGCGTTCCGGGGATTCCATCGTGGCGCGTCCCGGGGATCCGAGGGCCGGCACGCCGGACGGCTCCCGTGCCTCGGCCCCGGCGGCCCCCGCTTCCCGACCGGCCCCCGCTGCCGCCCCCGGTGGGCGCGCGCGGTCCGCGGCGCCGTCCGCGCGGTCCTCGGGAATGGCTCCGACCGGGGCGTCCGCAACCTCAGCGGCCTCCGCCGCCTCGACGACCGGCGGGTTCCCGACGCAGTCGCCCGCTCCGGCGTCCGGCGCCGCGCGTCGTCGTCCTGTCTTCGCGCCGGGCACCCCCTCGGCGTCGTCGGCCGGGACCACTGGTCCTGTCGGTATCCTCCCTTCGCCGGCCTCGGCGGGCGCCTCCGAGAGCAGCGCGACCCTGTACCGGGTGGTCGTCGCCGACCAGCAGGTGGCTGTGACGGCTGCTCATGAGACGTCGGGCGCGGCTCGTCCGGCGTCCCCGGCCCGGGCATCGGCAGCGCCGGCCCGGGCATCGGCGCAGTCCGCGCCCGCTGCGTCTGCGTCTGCGTCTGCTGCGCATGCCGTTCCGGCCGCATCGGCTGCGCCTGCGGCCCCCGCCGCTCCGCGGCCCGCGTCCGCACGATCCGCACCGGCGGGGTCCGTGCCGACGGAACCCGTCTCACGACCCGCGACGTCTCCTCGCGCAGCCTCCGGGACGGCCTCGGACGCTCGTGGCCGCGAGGTGTGGTCGACGGAGGAGGGGCTCACATGGGTGGCGCTCTCCGGGGGCCCGCAGACCCATCCGGGGACTCGTCGGCACACGACCGCGGACGGCGGTGCGAAGCGGCGGGGGATTCCGACGGCGCTGAAGGTGCTCGCAGTCGTCGTCGCCGTGCTGCTGGTCGTACTGGCGGCCGCGATCTGGGGTCTGCCCATGCTGCTCGGTCCGGACTTCTCGCTGTCGCGCATCCTCGGCTCGCTCCTCGGTCAGTCCTCAGCGGTGGGCACGGCTTCCACTGCGGGCTTGCCGGGCTCCCTGGCCTAGCGAGTCGCTGGAGGGGCGATGCGCGGGGCGCGGGGTGCGGCGCTCCGGCCGGGTCGTGTCCCCGGCCCGGACAGTGCCGACGCGGATTTAGTCTTCTCCCCATGACGAAATGAGCGGTGCGCACGCTCGTGCGCAGGCCCACGCTCCGGTCCTCTTGGGCGGGGTGGGGCGGCGAGGCAATATTGTTGCCGTGGTTGCGTCGCCGTCCGCACGACGCCTTCCAGGAGAAGAGGAATCCACTCATGACTTACGTCATCGCTCAGCCATGTGTCGACGTCAAGGATCGTGCGTGTGTGGACGAGTGCCCGGTCGATTGCATCTATGAAGGCGAACGGACCCTGTACATCAACGCGGATGAGTGCGTTGACTGCGGCGCCTGCGAGCCCGTGTGCCCCACCGAGGCGATCTTCTACGAGGACGACGTCCCCGATGAGTGGGAGGACTACACGCGCGCCAATATCGATTTCTTCGACCTCAAGGGATTGGGCTCTCCCGGCGGCGCGCAGAGAACCGGTCCTCAGCCCTACGACGACCCGATGATCGCCGCCCTGCCTCCGCAGAACGACGAGTGGAAGGCCGAGAACGGATACGAGTAGGGCCGGTCGGTCCGGTTCCGGGTCCGCTGCGGCGGCGTCGCCTCGATCCGACGCGGTGCGGCGGCGTGGGGGAGAATCGGGCGCGTGACTGATTCGCCCTCCGCCCCTCGCCCCCTCCTGCCCCGCGCCTCCGCTCTGCCCGACTTCCCCTGGGACTCCCTGCGGCCCTACCGCGCCGTCGCCGCCGCGCATCCGGACGGCGTCGTGGATCTCGCCATCGGCACTCCCGTGGACGACTCGCCCGACGTCGCCCGCGCCGCCCTGACCGCGGCCTCCAACGCGCCCGGCTATCCCGCCACCATCGGGACTCCCGCCGTCCGCGAGGCCATCATCGGCTGGATGGAGCGTCGCCGCGGGGTGCGAGACCTGAGCGACGACGCCGTCATCCCCACCATCGGCTCCAAGGAGTCGGTCGCTCTCCTGCCGCTGCAGCTCGGCGCCGGGCCCGGTGACGTCGTCGTCCACCCGCGCGCCGCCTACCCCACGTACGACGTCGGGGCCCGCCTGGCCGGTGCCGCGCCCGTGCCCGTCGATACCGACGCCGATCCCGATTCCTGGGAGCTGCCCGCCGGTCCCGACGGCGCCCCCGCGGTGCCGGTCATCGTGTGGCTCAACAGCCCCGGCAACCCCGACGGCCACGTCCTGGGAGTCGAGCAGCTGGCGCGCATCGTCGCGTGGGCCCGGCGGCGGGGCGCCGTCGTCATCGCCGACGAGTGCTACGCCGAGCTCGGCTGGGCGGAGCCGTGGGCCTCCGAGGGCGTGCCGAGCCTGCTGGACGCGCGCGCGGCCGGCCGCACCGGCGGCACGACCGATCTGACCGGGCTCATCGCCCTGTACTCCCTGTCCAAGCAGTCGAATCTGGCCGGCTACCGGGCCGCCTTCCTGGCCGGTGACCCCGAGCTCGTCAAGGCGGTGACCGAGGTGCGCAAGCACTCCGGCCTGCTCGTGCCCGCCCCGGTTCAGGCGGCCATGGCCGCCGCGCTCGGCGACGACCCCCATGTGGCGGCCCAGCGCGAGACCTACCGCAGGCGTCGTGAGGCGCTTCTGGGGGCCACGTCCGCCGCGGGCCTGGTCAACGACCCGGCCTCGGTCGCCGGCCTCTACCTGTGGCTGTCGGGACCGGCCTCCATGAGCGCCCTGGACCTGGTGGGGGCCTTCGCCGAGCTCGGGATCGTCGTCGCTCCGGGAGACTTCTACGGCGAGGCGGGCGCCGGCCGGGTGCGCATGAGCCTGACCGGTACCGACGAGCACGTGGCCGCCGCCTGCGAGCGGCTGCGCTCCTCCCGGGCCCGGGACCTCTTCTCCTGATTCTCCCGAGCGGGACGAGCCGGAGCTGATGGCCGCGGCCGATCACGGCCGACCACGGTCCCATCCACCGGCTCGGGTGCCCGTCATCGGGCGCGGCACGTCGGTGCGCGTCGGGCCGGCACCGGCCGCCGCCCCGGGCGAGCAGCCCGTAGAGTGGCCCGAGGAACGGGACCGCGACCGGCCCGCGATCGGCCCGCGGTGGGCTAGGGTGCGTCAGCGCCGACGTCGTCAGTCCTTAGGAGGCACCATGACCGACACGACCATCGATCCCAACGACCTGGACGTCCCGGGTGCGCTCTCCGTCGGGGGAGCGAACCTGGAGCTGCCCCGCATACACGCCACCGAGGGGTCCGATGGCCTGGGCGTCGGCCGGCTGCTCGGCTCCACCGGGATGGTGGCCCTCGACCCCGGCTACACCAACACCGCCTCGTGCACCTCGGACATCACCTACATCGACGGCGGGGCCGGCATCCTGCGCTATCGCGGCTACCCGATCGCCGAGCTCGCCAAGTCCTCCACCTTCCTCGAGGTCGCCTACCTGCTCATCAACGGCGAGCTGCCCGACGCCAAGACCTTCGAGCGCTTCGAGCGCCGCATCGGCCGCCACCGCCTCCTTCATGAGGACTTCCGCAGCTTCTTCACCTCCTTCCCCTCCTCCGGCCATCCCATGGCGATCCTCCAGGCGGGCGTCGCCGGCCTGGCCACCTACTACGAGGACACCCTCAACCCGCACGATCCCTACGAGCGCGAGCTCGCCACCGTGCTGCTCCTGAGCAAGGTGCCGACGATGATCTCCTACATCGCCCGTCGTGCCATCGGTCTGCCGCTGCTCTACCCGGACTCCAAGCGCGGCTACGTCGAGGACTTCCTCAACATGACCTTCGGCATGCCCGATCAGAGCTACGAGATCGACCCGGCCGTCATCCGGGCGCTGGACATGCTGCTCATCCTGCACGCCGACCACGAGCAGAACTGCTCGACCTCCACCGTGCGCCTGGTCGGCTCGTCGGACGCCAATATGTACGCCTCGGTGGCCGCGGGCGTGGGGGCGCTGTCGGGTCCGCTGCACGGCGGCGCGAACGAGGCCGTCCTGCGCATGCTCGACACCATTCAGGCCGAGGGCATGACGACGACCGAGTTCGTCCGCAAGGTCAAGAACAAGGAGGACGGGGTCCGGCTCATGGGGTTCGGCCACCGCGTCTACAAGAACTACGACCCGCGTGCCGCGATCGTCAAGGAGACCGCCCACGACGTGCTCAGCCGGTTGGGCAGCGAGGACGGCGACCGCAAGCTCGAGATCGCCATGGAGCTGGAGGCGGTCGCGCTGTCCGACGAGTACTTCGTCTCCCGCAGCCTCTACCCGAACGTCGACTTCTACACGGGTCTGATCTACCAGGCGATGGGCTTCCCCACGAAGATGTTCACGCCGCTGTTCGCCCTGGGGCGCCTGCCGGGCTGGATCGCCCAGTACCGCGAGATGATCTCCGATCCCGCCAAGCGCATCGGCCGTCCGCGCCAGGTCTACACCGGTGAGATCGAGCGGCACTACATCGCCATGCGTCGTCGCAAGCGCGCCGCCGAGTACCCCGGCACCCGCATGGGCGAGACGAGCCTGGACCACATCACCAAGGTCTGAGGGCCGGAGGGCGGCGGAGGGCGTCTGCCTGGCGGCGGGTGGTGAGGCCCGCCGGTCGTGGGCGGACGGCGGGCCCCACCGGTGCGGCGCGGCCCGCCGTCCGCGCTCACCGGGCGAGCACGAGGAAGTGCGCTGGCCCTGAGACCAGGGCCCCGCCGCTCGCGCTCACCGGGCGAGCACGCGGTCCCGGGCGCGGAGCGCGACCCCGCAGCAGACGACCACGAGCGCCGCGATCGCGGGTAGAGCCGGTGAGCCCGCCCCCGTGCTGGGCAGGTTCCCCCTCGACGACGGCGATGCCGATGGTGCTGAGGATGCGGACCATGCTGACGGCGCCGGTGATGCTGCGGCCTGCGGTCCGACGAGCGCGGCGTCGGGAGCCGGGGCGCCGGAGGCGGGGGCGGCGGAGGGGCCGGCCGGGAACTCGGGCTCGCCCGATGCGGCCGTCGACGGCGCGGGCGCGGCGCTCGGGGAGGGCGCGGGCGCGGCGGGGTCGTCCGGGCAGTTCTCGCCGATGACGCACACGCCCGGCTTGTCCTCGGTCGGGTATCCGGGGTCGGGGTCGCACTCGTCGCCGAGGCCGTCCCCGTCGTAGTCTGTCTGCCCGTAGTTGTAGGTGTCAGGGCAGTTGTCCTGGGCGCGCGGGGTGATGTCTCCGTCGTCGGTGATATCGACCCGCGTGGTCCCGACGGCGCTCCGGCCGTCGGCCTGGGTGACGCGCACCCCGATGGCGCCGCCGTAGAGGTCGTTGAAGGCGTGCTCCGTCAGCGGTCCGGACGAGGTCTCCTCGTAGACGCCGTCGCCGTCGAAGTCCCACTCGTACCGGGTGATCTCACCGGACGAGGCATGGGAGGCGCGGGCGTCGATGGTCAGGGTCGCACCCGCCCGGGCGACGTAGGGGCCCTGGATCCAGGCGAAGGGCTCGTCGGCGGCGCTGGTGCTCGTTGTGCTCGCCGCCGCGACCACCGCCCGGGTGACGTCGCCAGTGGCGACGTCGCCGTGCGCGGGGGCCGCGGCGCCGGCGGCGGCGTTGCCGGCGTTCCCGTTCGGCTCGCCATCGGCCTGGGCGGAGACGGGGACTCCCACCTTGTCCTCTATCAGACGGGCGATCTGCTCGTGGCCGATCATGTTGGGGTGGTAGAACTCGCTGGCGTCCGCGCTGAACGAGGAGGTCGTCTTGCCGTCGTCCCCCAGTCTTCCCCTGGTCTCCAGGAACTCGTTGATCCACCGGTAGTCGTTGCGCGCGGTGACCGACGGGTCCGGTTCGTGGCCGTCGAAGGCGTTGATGACGCCGTCGATGTAGGTGACCTTGAGGCCGGGGTGGGCGGCGTTCCAGTCGTTGACGAGGTCGGACTGCATCTGCCTGGACGCGTCGCTGAGCCCTCGCACCCCGGCGCCGGCGTCGTAGGAGAAGGTTCCCCAGAAGTTCTTGAGCACGTACTCGCGGTCCGTGGCGAGACGAGGGTAGCCGACCAGGACCACCTGGGCGCCGTCCGGCAGCTTGTCGTCGATCCTCTGCAGAATGTTCTGGGTGGACTGCCTGACGTCGCTCATCCCGGTGCTGGCCGCATCGACCTTCTCCTTGCAGGTCGCGGCATCGCGCATCCCCAGCATGAAGCACTGCTTGACGATGTCGGCGAACCCGACGTCGTTGCCGCCGATGGTGAACATCGCCACGTCCGTGTCCGCGGGCATGCTCTCGATCTGACCCGTCCTGCCGTCGGCCCCCAGCAGGTCGTCGGTGACGCTTCCGCTGTGCGCGAGGTTGGTGAGAGTGGCGCTGACGTTCTGCTCGTTCAGCCAGTCCACGTAGTGGTGCGCCCAGCTGTTGCGACTGCGGTAGGCGCCCTTGTCGTCTCCGTAGTAGTCGCCGGCGCCGTTGCCGGCCGAGTAGGAGTCGCCGAGAAGGGTCACGTTGATACTGCCGTGGGCCTCGACGGCCGCGGCGGGGGGCGCGGACAGGAACGGGCAGGATGGCAGGAGGAGTGCCATGATCAGCAGGATCGTGGGTGCCGAGCGGGCGACGCGATGCGTCATCGGAGTGCCTTTCAGGGATTGCAGGGAGTCGGGCGGTCGAAGGGACGTGGGGTCAGGAATAGGTGAGCGAGATCCTCACCGTGCGGTGGAAGGCGCTGTCCGATTCGTAGGTGTCCTCCTGGGAGATCAGTAGGCCCAGCGGGGCCTGGAGGCCCGGGGCGCTGCGAGAGGCCGCCCACAGGGTTGGCAGGGAGTAGTCGCCCGTGCTCCAGCCGTTGCCGCGGGCGTGATCGATGAACTCGCCCATGAGCGTCTCGGGCGCGGTGGCCTCGTCCCGGAACCAGTTGCGCACCCACAGGGTCGTCTTCTTGGAGAAGAGCCCCGGCGGGGACGACTCGTCACTGTAGACGGCGCGGTGCCCGAGAATGGTGTTGGCTCCCATGGGATCGTCGTGCAGGGCGCTCAGCGCCCTGGCCGCGACGGCACGCGGTCCCCCCGGGCGGTAGCGCCAGAGCGCCCCGCCCCCTACTGCCGTGCCGGTGAGAGCGAGGGCCGAGATGAGAAGACGACGGCGCGCTACGCGGCCCGTGCGATGAGGCGCGGGCTGGGCGAGGTCCTGCGACCCGGAGTCAGGGCTCGGGGCCGATAGAGTGACAGGGATCATTGCAGGTGACTTTAGGTCCATTGCGTCACGATGGCAAGTGCTCGTGCCACCGGGGTCGTCGGGCCCGGCGTGCCGAGACGCCCCTCCGCGCCGCGATGCGCCCAGGTTAGGCTTGCTTCATGAGCGAGAAGCCCGCCTCCGACGTCCCCCTTCCATACGCCGACCGCCCGGTCGCCACGGCTCCAGGCCACTGGGTCCTGGCCCGCGCCGGCAAGCGCGTCCTTCGTCCCGGCGGAGCCGCCCTGACCGCCGACATGCTCGCCCACGCCGGGCTCGCCGGCGCCGACGTCGTCGAGATGGCCCCCGGCCTGGGGCGCACCGCCGCCGAGATCGTCGCCGCCGATCCCGCCTCCTACACCGCCATCGACCGCGACCCGCAGGCGGCGGCCAGGGTGGCCGCCGTCGTCGGGGATCGCGGCACCGTCCGTCAGGGGGAGGCCGCCGAGACCGGTCTGCCCGACGCCGGCGCGGACGTCGTCGTCGGCGAGGCCATGCTCACCATGCAGGGGGACAAGGGAAAGGCCGCCATCGTCTCCGAGGCCGCTCGCGTTCTGCGGCCGGGGGGCCGCTACGCGATTCACGAGCTCGGCGTCGCTCCCGATGACATCGACGAGGAGTACTACACGCAGCTGCGTCGCGACCTCGCCCGCGCCATCCACGTCAACGCCCGCCCCATGACCGCCGCCGCCTGGCGCGCCCTCATGGAGGACGCGGGGCTGGAGGTGGACTGGGTCGGCACCGCGCCCATGGCGCTGCTCAAGATGAGCCGCAACCTGCGCGATGAGGGCCTGGGCGGCTCGATGAGGATGGTCCGCAACATCCTGGGAGACAAGGAACTGCGCGCTCGGATCCGCCAGATGCGCTCCGTGTTCGCCCGCTACGAGAAGGACATGGTGGGCATCGCCCTCGTCGCCCGCAAGCCCGAGGACTGATCGCCCGGTCCGACGGCTGGCGCGGACGATCGTCGTCGGACCCGGCTCCGCCGAAGCGGCTCGGCCGGGCGGACGAGCGCGGAGCCGGACCGATCTCGGTGCGGAACTGAACCGATCTCGGCGAGGGGGGCGGGGCGCGCTACTGGTTGGCGTGCAGGACGCTGTTGAGCTCGATGCCCTTGCCCCCGCGAGCCAGGGCTTCCACGGCGCCGGACTGCGAGTTGCGGCGGAAGAGTACGTTCGACGCGCCCGCCAGCTCGCGGGCCGGGACCACGCGCGGCTCTCTGAAGAGACCATGGGAGCCGGGAACCACGCCTCCGGAGGGGAGCACCGACAGCTTGGTGCCTGCGGTCAGGTACAGGCCCGCCTCGACGACGCAGTCGTCGCCCAGCGGAATGCCCAGGCCCGAGTTCGCGCCCAGCAGGCATCGCTCGCCCAGCGCCACGCGCTGGCGGCCCCCGCCCGAGAGCATTCCCATCGTCGAGGCGCCACCGCCGACGTCGGAGCCGTCGCCGATCACGACCCCCTGGGAGACCCTCCCCTCGACCATCGAGTGGCCCAGCGTGCCGGCGTTGTAGTTGACGAAGCCGGCGTGCATGATCGTCGTCCCCGCGGACAGGTAGGCGCCCAGGCGGACGTTGGCCGCGTTGCCGATGCGCACGCCCGAGGGCAGGACGTAGTCGGTCATGCGCGGGAACTTGTCGATCGAGTTCACCTGGACCGCGTGGCCGAGCTTGTTTCGCAGGCGGGTGCGCGTGGTCTCGAAGTCCTCGGCGGCGCAGGGACCGGCGGAGGTCCACACGACGTTGGGCAGACGGGAGAAGACGCCGTCCAGGTTGACCGTGTTGGGCAGGGCCAGGCGGTGGGACAGCACGTGGAGGCGCAGGTAGGCGCCCGCCACGGTCTTCGGGGCGTCATCCAGGTCCGCCCAGGTGCGCACCACGGTGGTGTGGACCCCGCGCGCGGCGTCCCTGCTCTCCATGGCGGACAGCGTGGCGAGCAGATCGGCGTCGCCGTCGGCGGGCTCGTCGCCCAGGAGCGGTCTCGGGTACCAGACGTCGAGGGTGTTGCCGTCGTCGGTCACGGTAGCCAGGCCGAGACCCCATGCTCTGCGAGTCGTCATGGCATCCAACCATACGGGAACCCGCCCCGACGCGCCGGGCCGCCCGGCATCCGGGCGGGGAGGTGCGAGGGCTCCCCGCCCGGGCGCCGGCGGGTCCCGCCGGATCCCGCCGCTGCGCCACCGGGCCGTCGCCGGACCCGACCCTCCAGCCGTTGGGGCGCCCCGCGCTCATCCCGCCGCGCGCTCGGTCCCCTCCGATTCATCCGGCGAGTCATCCGGCGCCCCGCGCTCACCCCGCCGCGCGGCCACGGCCGTCTGCGATGAGCACGCCGATGACGGGGACCGCGGCGACGAGGAATACGACGGACGCGGCGCCGACCGCGCGATGGAACCCGGCGAGGAGCGCGTCGGCGGTGATCATCGCTCCCAGGGCCGCCACCCCGACGGCGCTTCCGGTCTGGCGGGCCGCATTGATGACGCCGCCGGCCAGACCGGCGTACGCGGGCGGCGCCGAGACCACCGCGGCCGACGTCGCCGCGGGCATGGCGAAGGCCATGCCGAAACCGCCGATGAAGGTCGCGGTGGCGGTCATCGGGTACGGGGTGCCGTCCGCGACCGCGATGAGGCCCCCGAAACCCGCTGCGCCTGCGAGGAGACCGATCAGCATGGTGGGGAATGCTCCGATGCGCGCCGTGCAGCGCCCCCCGAGCGGGGAGGCGATGACCGCGCTGCAGGCCTGCGGGGCGAGCGCGAGGCCGGCGTGCCAGGGCGTGTATCCCAGATATTCCTGGAAGAACAGGGAGAGGACGAACAGCTGACCGAAGAAGCTGGTGTTCAGTGCGAAGCCGACGATCATCGCGACCGTGAATCGTCGTTCCCCGAACAGGGGCATGGGGAGCATCGGGTCGTCGGCGCGGTTCTCGATGGCGACGAAGCAGGCGAGCATGATCGCACCTCCGAGGGCGGCCGCGATCGATGAGCCATCCCAGTCGCTCTCGCCGCCGGCGATGATTCCGTAGGTGAGTGCGGCCAGGGCCGAGGCGGAGAGGGCCTGCCCCGGCGGATCGATCGCGCGCTCGCGCCGGACGACCGATACGGGAAGGGAACGGAGGGCGAGCCGGTATGCGAGAATGACGATGGGGATGTTGACCCAGAATACGGCGCGCCATCCGATCCAGGAGACCAGCGCGCCCCCGAGCACCGGACCCGCGGCGGCGGCGACTCCGCCCGCCCCTCCCCACAGGCCGATTGCGCGTGACCTCGTGCCCGGGTCCCTGTAGATCGCGGCGAGTGAGGCCAGGGAGCCCGGGACGATGGCGGAGGCCCCCAGCCCCTGGAGCGCCCGTGCCGCTATCAGCGCCCCGCCCGTGGGGGCGAGCGCGCACACGGCCGAGAACGCGCCGAACAGGATGAGGCCGACCATGTAGACGGTCCGGGCTCCCAGCCGGTCGCATGCCGCTCCCGAACTGAGCAGGAAGGCCGCGAATGCGAGTGTGTAGCCGTCGACGACCCATTGCAGGGACGTCACCGGAGCCGCCAGGTCCGTTCCCATGTCGGCGAGCGCCACATTGACGATGGTGATATCGAGCATGACGGCGAAGAATCCGAGGAGAACCGCGACGAGCGCTCCGCGCCGGTGCGGTGCGGACGCGGCGGGCTCAGCACTCATAGCGTTCATGGCAGTGATACCTCGTCCTCTCGCCACTGGGGTCGATCCGCCCTCCCGCGTGGATGCTGAAGATGCTGCGGATGCCACGGGCGGCACGGCTGGGCTCACGGTAGTGCCGCTTCTGCTCGGTGGTCGCCGAACGATCATGGCGCTAGCCTCCGAGGCGTGACGACTCGTGCATTTCCGGAGGCGGTCCCGGATATCACGACCATTGCGGCCGCCCTCGCGGATCCTTCGAGGGCGGCCATGTGCGCTGCGCTGATGGATGGTCGCGCGTGGACGGTCGGGGAGCTCGGCGCATACGCCGGGCTGGCGCGATCGACCGCCAGCGAGCACGTCAGCACCCTGGTCGAACGGGGCGTCGCCGTCGATGTGCGGCAGGGGCGCCACCGCTACGTCACCCTCGCGGGCGAGGAGATCGCCCGAGCGATCGAGAGCCTGGGCGCGGTGTCCAGGAGAACCCTGCCCACTCCGCCGAGCCTCAGCGCGTGGACGGCCAATAAACGCTTGCTGGAGGGGCGCACCTGCTACAGGCATCTCGCCGGCCGCCTCGGCGTCGATCTCGCCGACCGGCTCCGGGATCGCGGTCTCGTCGGTCGCGACTGGCAGCTGACGCGGAGCGGGAAGGGGCTCGTGACGGGTTGGGGCCCGCTCCAGGATGATGAGGGGCTCGCGGTTCCGTGCATGGACTCCACCGAGCGCCGCGTCCACCTGGCCGGCCCGCTGGGCACGGCCATCCTCCGGATCCTCTTCGCCCGCGGATGGGTCGAACGGCTCGGGTCCACCCGCGCGGTGCGCCTCACCCCGGCGGGCAGGGCCGCCCTCGACGACGCCGGCCTCGGCCTCGGAGCGGGCGACTGATCCCCCGATGACCCATGTCCGTCTCCCTGCGACCCGGGGCGGAGCGCTCCGGGTGACCCGGCCCGGGCCGCGAGGGCGCCCGACCCTCCCGACACCGGCCGACTCCGGCGGATCGTCTCGCGGGCGTGCGAGAATCACGCCATGGCGCGCACGACGATCCACCTCATGAGGCACGGCGAGGTCCACAACCCCGAGGGCATTCTGTACGGGCGCCTGCCCGGCTACCACCTCTCCGAGCTGGGTCTGCAGATGGCCGTGCAGGTCGCCGACGTGCTGTCCGCCTCCGGCCACGACATCGCCGCGGTCATCACCTCCCCGCTGGAGAGGGCGCGCGAGACCGGTGCGCCGACCGCCACGGCCTTCGACCTGACGCCGATGACCGACGCGCGCCTCATCGAGGCCGGGAACCACTTCGAGGGCGTGCCCGTCAATCGCAACCGGTGGGTCCTGGCGCATCCCGACCACTGGCGCTACTACCTCAACCCCCTGCGGCCGAGCTGGGGCGAGCCCTACGCCGAGCTCGTCGCCCGCGTGAGCGCCGCCGTGCGCGACGCCATCGACCTGGCCGAGGGCCATGAGGCGCTGCTCGTCTCCCATCAGCTGCCCGTGTGGGCGACGCGCCTGTGGCTCGAGGGCCGCCCCCTGGCCCACGACCCCCGTCGCCGTCAGTGCTCGCTGGCGTCGTTGACCTCGCTCACCTTCGACTCGCGCACGCTGGTCGGGCTGTCCTACTGGGAGCCGGCCGGCGACCTCCTGCGTCGCGCCGAGGACATGGTTCCCGGAACCTCCGCGGCGGCCGAGGCGCTGGGGCGGGGACCCGAGCCGGCCCGCGGCGCGGACGCCCCGGCGGGGACGACGGCGTGACCCTGAGCCCCCTGTCGGGGCGGGGCGGGCAGGACGGACCCGACGACGGCGCCCCGGGCGGGCTCGTCCCCGTCGGACCCGCCGGCCTGACGGTGCCGAGCGGGTCGCGCCCCGCGCCGCGGCGCCCGTGGACGGGCCAGGACTTCGTGTGGTGGAACACCGCCGCCGTCCTGAGCGCCCTGCGCAACGGGCGCCGCCCCAACCCCGTCTCGCCCGTCGTCGACCCGGTGCGCCGTGCCTTCGCGGCCGACGAGGTCATGCTCGCCACCTGCGACGCCGAGCTGCTCGTGTGGCGCCGCGGGGACGCCGTCTACAACCCGTCGCGCGGCTTCTTCCTGGCCGGCGGCCCCGTCGGGCTGGCGCTGACCGCCGCCTTCTTCGGCGGACAGGCCTACCTCAACTCGCGTCGCAGGAAGGCGGCCGAGGCGGACGCCGTCGAGCGCTGGCGCCACCTCGCCGACGCCCGTCTGACCGTGTCCACCCACGGGATCTACCTGGGCACGGGGGAGGGCATCATGCCGATCGCCTTCCGCGATGTGCAGGAGGCCCAGCTCACCGGCACCGGCGAGATCGTCATGGCGGCCGCCAACGCCGGCGGCTCGGCGCGCTGGAAGCTGCGCGGGCAGTGGGCCGAGCTCGTGCTGGTGCTGTGGTCCTTCCGCTACCTGCCCGAGCACCCGCAGGTCGTGGGTCGCACGTGGCTGCCCGATGACTGGTTCGTCCACGCCGCCGCGCACGGGTACGACGTCGATACCTCCACCTGGCCGCGCGTCAACCCGCGCGCTCCGGGCTGATATGGATAGTCGTGGTCGAATTTCTGGAACGACAAGACTCGGTTCTATACGTCTATTAATGCCAATTCTGCAGCAAGCCATCGCATTCTGATCTGAATCGGACTTGTCTCCCTTATCTATGTCAACATCTATGTCAACTATTCTTATTTGGAAAGATGATTGACGAACCGCGCGGCCACTTCTGAGCGCGAGCAGACATGAAGTTTGGCGAACAATCGTCGAACGTAGGTCTCTATAGTTCGTTCACTTAAGCCGAGCCTCGCCGCAATCTCACGCCCCGCACCGATTATTCCAGGCGAAGCGGCACCTTCGCCCCGTCTTCACCACCTCGACGATGAAAACTCGAGGCTGACCTGGCGACTTTCCAGGATCAGGGCGCGGCCGTGAGTCTGTCGCGTGAGTAACGTCATATTCCTGAGTGGCGGGGGTCGTGTCGATCACTTAACATACATGTTAGCATGCATATATGAAACGAACGGCCGAGGACGCGGCCAAGACCCGCGTCGCGCTGCTGGAGGCGGCGCTGAAGTCCTTCGAGGAGAAGGGGTGGCGGGGGGCAACGTTCGAGCATGTCGCCGAGCGAGCAGGTGTGACACGAGGTGCGCTGCACCATCACTTCCGCAGCAAGCGGGCTCTGCTCGTGGAGGCGCTTGAGTGGGGCTGGTCCGATTACGAGCAGCGCTTGTTCGCGGATCTCGGTGGCGACGACGTCGAAGCCGGTACGGAAGACGAGATCGGCGACCGTCCGAACCGGGACATTGAGGAACTACTGCTGCGTTTTGTGCGGCTGGTGACCGGCGACCCGAGATTTCGGGCCCTGACGTCGACGACGGTGCTCATCGCGCCGCAGGCGCTCGGGGATCGCTCCGGGAAGGACGATGCGCTCGACGGCTGGCGCGGGCGCATCGAGACGATGATCGCCCGCCGCGGCGGGGACGGGACCCGTCTCGCGCCGGCCGATGCCGCTGGCCTCGTTCTCATCGTGCTCCAGGGGTTCACCGTCGCCGCGGTGACCCGACCGAAAGACATTCCGCAACCCGACGAGCTCGGCACCGCGATCACGGCGCTGGTGAGGGGGTTGCTCGAGACCTGAAGGAACCACATGACCATCGATATGACCAATAACGCGACCGGCGGCGTCTCGCGCTCCGCGAGCGTGACTGCCGGCCGTGCGACCGCCGTCGCCGGAGCAATACTTTTCACCGATATGTTGTTGCAGGGCCTGGCGATCCCTGTGCTTCCGCTGCTGCCCTCCGTGGTGAGACAGGGGGCGGCGGCGACTGGCGTGCTCTTCGCCTCCTATGCTGTCGCAATGGTGATCGCCACCCTCTTCGCCGGTCGTATGGTCGACCGGCGTGGAGCCAAAGGACTGCTTGTCACCGGACTGATCGTCCTTGCCGTCGCAACCCTCCTGTTCGCCACCGGGGGCCCGTATTGGCTGCTGTTGACGGCCCGTTTCGTGCAGGGCATCGCTGGCGGGATCGCATGGGTCGCGGCCCTGTCCCTGATCGCAGCAACAACCGGATTCAACGAGCGGGGCCAGATGATGGGCATCGCCATGTCGACCGTGACCCTGGGCGTGCTCGTCGGCCCGCCCCTGGCTGGTTTCCTGGTCGATGCCCTGGGACCCGCCTCCCCGTTCCTCGTGGCCACGGCTGTGACGGTCATTGACCTTGTTTTGCTGCTGAGCCTGATCCCGGGCTCGCCCCGGCAGGTCGACGACACCGCGGGTCCCTTCACGGTGCTGCGCGTGCCGGGATCCGTGTCCATTGTGATCGCCATCGCCATCGGCGCGGCGGTGATTGCCGCGGTGCAGCCGGTTCTGCCCGGCCATCTCGGTGCGCAGGCCTCCAGCACCATGATCGGGGTTCTGTTCGGGATCGCGGCGCTGGTGAGCATTATCGCCAACCCGATCGCAGGACGCTTCGTGGCGTCGGTGAGTCCTCGCCTGCTCATCGGCATCGGAGTGATCGCCGTGGTGGCGGCGCTTCTCATGCTCGGCTGGTCGTCCGGAGTCTGGCAGGCCGGGGTCGGCATGGGTCTGCTCGGCCTATCGTCGGCGATGCTGCTCGCCCCGGCCACCACGTTGATCAGCGAGCAGGGATTCAAGTCGAGCCCGCCCACGTTGGGCGGCTCCTTCGCCCTGTACAACCTCGCCTACGCCGCAGGCCTGGCCATCGGACCGCTGCTGACGGGCTTCGGCGTGCAGCAGACCGGGTTCGCCACGGCGATGGTGATCGCCGCCGTCGTGCTCGCCGCTCTTGGCGGCGGCGCCCTGACGCGCCTGCCCGGCCGGGCCGCCGAGCGCGCTTCCGCCACCGCTCGCGGAGACGGCGCCCATGCGTGACGCGGCGACGCTCAGGCGCACCCTCGCCCGGATCGACGGGCGGGGGTACGCCTCGTACAAGCAACTGGTGGGCGACTGGCGGCTCGGTGCATTCCGGCTCGCCATCGACCACGTCCAGGTCGATCCCTACGCGCCGCCATCGCGGATGCGCATGATCGTGGATCCGCATACCGCGGGTCTGCCCGCTGATCTCACCGATGACGCGGTGGGGAGAACGGCCGCAGCCGACTTCCTGACACGCGGCTTCGCCCGCGTCGCGCACCGGCTCGTCCCGAAGCCGACCGGCACCGGCAACAGCGGGCTCGTGACCATCGGCCGGCCGGGCCAGGAAGTGCTCGAACGTACCAGCGCCGTCATCGCCGCGGACCGGATCGAGGCGCGTATCGACGTGGGGCTTCCCGCATCCGGTCGCAGGGTGCGCGGGCACCGGGCCGCGGAGCTCCTGGTGGATCTCCTGCCGCGCATTGCCGAGGCCTCTTTACTGCACGCGAACCTCGACCGGAGCGCCCTGCGCGAGCACGTCACCCTGCTGCGCGATCAGGAGCATGTCCGCGCCCTTCTGCCCGACCGGGGACTGGTCGCACTCGTCGGCGACGGGGCCGTTCTGCCCCGTCGCGCCGGCGACTGCGACCTTCCTCTCGCCGGTGACGCCGCTGTGCCGTTCGCGAGCCCGGACAACCTGCGAGTCGCCTTCGACCTGCCCAGCGGCCGGCGGGTCACGGGGATGGGGGTGCCCGAAGGGGTAACCGTGATCGTCGGCGGCGGGTACCACGGCAAATCGACTCTGCTGCGCGCGATGGAGCGCGGCGTCTACCCCCATATCGCAGGAGACGGCCGCGAATGGGTCATCACCCGATCGGATGCGGTGACCGTGCGGGCGGAGGACGGTCGCGCCGTCACCGGAGTGGACATCTCCCCGTTCATCATGGACCTGCCCTCCGGCACCGACACACGATCATTCACGACGACCAACGCCAGCGGATCCACCTCCCAGGCCGCGAACCTCGTTGAGGCCATCGATGCCGACGCATCGGTTCTGCTCATCGACGAGGACACGTCGGCCACCAACTTCATGATCCGGGACGCGGGCATGCGCGCCCTGATACCCGCCGACCAGGAGCCCATCACCCCGTTCGTCGATCGCATCCGCCCCCTGCTCACCGATCTCGGAGTCTCAACGATCCTCGTCGCCGGCGGCTCCGGGGCCTTCTTCGACGTCGCCGACCACGTCATCGCCGTCAACCACTACACGGTGCGCGACGCCACCGACGACGCGCACCGGGTCACCGGGAGGAGCCGCGACGACGGCGGAAGCCGCCGTGGCGCGCCCCGGGGACGGGTCTTCGGTCATGTCCGTGCTCGGCGGATCCCCGATCCGCGGGCCTTCCCCCGGGTCGGCAGGAGGAAGCCCGCCAAACCGCGCGGAACCACCATTCAGTTCGCGGGCGACACTATCGACCTCGGCGCGGTGCAGCAGCTCGTCGATCCGGCGCAGACGGAGGCCCTCTCGCGGGCCCTCGACCGGGTTGCCGAGTTGGTGGACGGGCGGAGGTCCTTGGATGATCTGGTGCGCGACATCATGGGGCGTATCGAGGCCCGAGGGCTGGACTGGCTGTCCCCGTATGCGGGTCATCCCGGGAATCTGGCGAGGCCGAGGAGCCATGAGTTGCGCGCCGCGATCAACAGGTACCGTCGGCTCGGGCTCCTGCTGAATTCGCAGGAGCCTGCGAAACCCGGGAGTCCGCAGGAGTCCGTGAAGTCATCGTGACCGACGACGACGGACGGGGCGACGGGCGAGGCTCGACCGGGATCGCTTGCGCCGCCCGGTCCGAGCCGTGATCAGGCCCCCTCCTCGGAGGAGTCGGGGGTGCCGGAGTCGGTGTCCCCGGCACCGTCTCCGGCGTCGCCCTTGTTCCCGTGGTGGCGCTTGCGGCGGATGTCCTGCTCGAGGCCCCGCAGGAACTCCGGGTCGTCGTCGGGGGCCACGGGACGCGGCCGCTCCGCCCGACGGAATCTCGTGCCGTCCTTCGAGGACCACACCGTCGGCTCGACGGCCCCGTCACGGTCCTCGGCGGCCTTGACGCGGCTGACGATGATCCACGCGATCGGGCCGATGACCGTGACCATGACGATGATGACGATCCACAGCAGCTTGGGCATACGGGCCGGCATCGACTCCTCCGGCGTACGGGCGCAGTCGAGCAGGGAGTAGATCGTCAGGGCGAGAATCAGGACTATGAGGGCGGCGCGCATGACGTCACCCTAGCGGTAGTCGGTCCCGATATCGCACGGCCGTGCGCGTGCGATGTGCGATCCTGATGGTGTGAGCGCGCTCGCCGTCCCCCGTCGTGCCCTCCGCCTCGTCGTGGGCGGGACCGACAGCACCCGTGTCGGTCACCTGCGCAGCGCGCTCGTCGGGATCCTCGCCGGACGCCCCGTCGGGACGGGCCCGGCGGCGGACGGCGACGGGGGAGAGGGCTCAACGGACGCGGTCGACGGTCCTCGCCGCCTGCTCGTACCGATCGGCCCCCATGAGGATCCCGCCGTCGTGCGCGCCCGCCTGCCCGGGCGACTCGCCCGCGTTCCCGAGCGCGCCGATGTTATTCTGCGCACCTCCGGCTCCACCACGGGCACGGGCAGCCTCGTCGCCATGAGCGCCGCCGCCCTGGTCGCCTCCGCGCGCGCCACGCACGAGCGGCTCGACGGTCCCGGGAGCTGGGTGCTGGCCCTGCCCGCCCACCACGTCGCCGGCCTGCAGGTGCTGGTGCGCTCCATCGTGTCCGGGACCCCGCCCGTCGTCGTCGATACCGCCGGGGGCTTCGGCCCCGGCGCGCTCGCGGACGGTCTCGGGCGGGCGCTGAGGCGCGGGGGGCCCGTGTACATCTCGCTCGTTCCCACCCAGCTGCTGCGCACGCTGGCGGACCCCGATGCGACCGCCGCCCTCTCCCGCGCGAGCGCCGTGCTCGTCGGCGGCGCCGCCGTCGACCCCGCGCTGCTGGCGCGCGCCCGGGCGGCGCGCATCCGCGCCGTGACGACCTACGGCATGAGCGAGACCGGAGGAGGGTGCGTCTACGACGGCGTCCCGCTCGCGGGCGTGGGCGTGCGCATCGAGGACCCCGATGAGACGGGCGCCGGCAGGATCGTGGTGACCGGCCCCGTCCTGGCCGAGGGCTATGCCGATCAGGGCATCGGCCAGGGAGATCCCGGCGCCGCTGCGAGCGCGATCTCCGGGGCGTCGCCGGGCACCGGCCCCGCGTCCGACGACCCGCCCGATGCCCCTGTCCTCAGGACCGCCCGATCCTCCTTCTTCCGCACCGACCCGCACGAGCTCGTCACCGCCGACCGCGGACGATTGGAGGCCCGGCCCGACGGCTCGACCCGGTTGACGGTGCTGGGGCGTCTCGACGATCTCATCATCACCGGCGGCATCAAGGTCGATCCCCATGAGGTCGAGCAGGTGCTGACCGCCCTCCCCGGCGTCGCCCGGGCCTGCGTCGTCGGCGTCCCGGACGACGCGTGGGGCAGCGCGGTCGTCGCCGCCGTCGTGCCGGAGGCGGGCGCCCGGCTCGACGGCGAGGGGCTCAGAGGCCGGGCCAGAGCGCGCCTTGACGGCGCCCGCACCCCCAAGCGCATCCTGGTCGTCCCCGATCTGCCCCTGCGCGGCCCGGGCAAGGTCGATCGACGCGCCGTCGCGGCCCTCCTCGAGGCGGTGTGAGGCGTCGATGGGGCGTGGTCCCCATGGGGTCGGGTCATCAATGCGTCTACCATGGCGCCGGTCTCGTCCAGCGCCCCCAGGAGCAGTCTCATGTCGCAGCCGCCTTACCCCGGCCAGCCGCAGCCATCCGACCGGTACGGGTACCGGCCTGCCTCCGGGCGACCCGCCGGCCACGGGGAGCGGCCCGTCCCCGGAGCGGAGCATGCGCCCGCCGGATCATCCGGATACGGTCGGGTTCCGACCGGGCACTGCGGGCCTCAGGTCGCTTACGGCCAGGCCCCGGTCGAGTACGGGGGAGCCGCGGCTCCCGCCTCCGCGCCCGCGGGCTCGTCGAACCCGCCTCCCGGCGGCGCGCCGATTCCCGTGACGCAGGAGTCCGTGGTCATCCGCGCCTCCGCCACCGGGTCCTCGCGCCTCATCATGCTCGTCACCGGGGGCTTCGGGCTCGTCGCCCTCGCCGGCGCCGTCCACGACCTCGTCGACGCGAAGATCGGTTCCGGCATCATTCTGATCATCGTCGGCTCGCTCGCCCTCGCCATGGTGATGCTGTTCATGACCATGCGCACCACCCTGGACGCCACCGGGATCCATATCGGGTCTGCCATCGGGGCCAGGGACGTCCCCTGGCCGGTCTCGCGCACGGGGCTGTTCGTGCGGGTGAGGCTCGCGACCGGCAAGGCGGTCCTCATCGCCAACAATGCGCAGGCCATGGTCGTCACGCCCGAGGGCAGGGCGGTTTCCCTCACCGGCCTGATCTGGATGGGGCCCCTGCCCGGCACGATCGAGGCCAAGGGCGTAGCGGAGATCGACCGCATCTGGCAGTGGGCCCTCGCCCGTGGATACGCTCACGAGACCGGCTGGTACACCGAGCTCCGCGGTGCGCAGAAGCTGCTGCAGATTCAGCGTCGCAAGCAGGAGGAGCGTTACGGGCTCGTATGAGCGAGACCCTGACGGCCGGCCTCCGAGTTCGCTCGAAGCCTCGAGGGTATCATCAGCGCGGCCATTCCCTCGTCGTCCCGTCCGGCGAGAGGTAGGCTCCACGGCAGGCTCGGGGGAGAGGACATCATGGGCGCCAGCAGCATCGCACGACCGGCGGGCGCGGACCCTCGCGCCACCGGCTGGGCGGAGGTCGTGCGCCTGCGCACCCTGCCCGCCGCGGTCGCCCCGGTCATCCTCGGCGGTGGCGCGGCCGCGGCGCTCGGGACCTTCTCGGCGCCGCGCAGCCTACTGGCCGCGGGGGTCGCCCTCGCGCTCCAGATCGGCTGCAACCTCGCCAACGACTACTCCGACGGCGTGCGCGGCACCGACGACGAGCGCACCGGTCCACCGCGTCTGACCGCCTCCGGCGAGGTCTCGCCCAAGGCCGTCATGCTGGCCGCCCTCGGCTGCTTCGGGGCCGGCGGACTCCTCGGGCTGATGCTCCTGGCCCTGTCGGGCCAGTGGTGGATGCTGCTGCTGGGAGCCGCGGCGATCGCGGCCGCCTGGTTCTACACCGGCGGCCCCCGCCCCTACGGCTACGCCGGACTCGGGGAGATCTTCGTCTTCGTGTTCTTCGGACTCATGGCCGCCGCCGGCACCCTCTACGTCCAGGGCGGGAGCGTGCCGGGCTGGGCGTGGCTCGCCGCTTGCGGGATCGGGCTCATCGCCTGCTCGCTGCTCATGGTCAACAACCTGCGCGACATCGGCACCGACCCGATCCACGGCAAGCGCACGCTCGCCGTCCGGCTGGGGGAGCGCCGCGCGCGCCGGGTCTTCTGCGCCATGATCGTCATCCCGGTCGTCCTCGGCGTCGTCTCCCTGTGGTGGGCCCGCCGTGCCGACGGCGCCATGGCCGCCGTGACGCCGGCCGGGGCCGCGACCGTCGTCGTCTACCTGCTCCTCGTCTCGCCGCTCGCGGGCCGCGCCGTCCGCCCCGTCCTGGGTGGCGCCACGGGGCGCGACCTCATCCCGTCCCTGCGGGACGCCGGGGTGTACGAGCTCGTCTACGGCGTCGCCTCCGCGACGGCGCTCGTCGTCGTCGCCCGTTGAGAGCCCGAGTGAGCGCCTGCATGAGGGGATCGGAGGACGCCGCCGGTCCGGCCGGGTACGTCCCCGCTCCGGGATCCCATCAGTGGGCGTCGCCGACGTGCGTCGTGCCCTTCGGGCTCCTCGGACGCGACTCCTTCACCTGGAGGTTCTGGCGGACGCCGTCGTGGACGTTCGTGATCGGGATCTCCGCTCTGGTGACCACGGGCATGACCGTGGGCATGCTGATGGACTCCAACCGGTCCAGGTGGATGATCCTTCCCGGTCTGATCGTTCTCCTCCTGTGGACGGCGGTTCTCAGCGCCCTCGTGGGGCGAACGCGCGGCGACGCCGCCGGACTGCATGTGCGCACGCTGTTCGGCAGCTGCCATCTGAGGTGGGAGGACGCGCCTGGCGCCCTGCGCGTCCGATCGGTGTCCGGGGCGAAGGGGGGCGTATCGGCATGCGTAGACGTCGAGGCGCCCGGAGGAAGGCGTCGCCTCGACATGCCCGGCACCTGGCGGTGCGGTTTCTCCAGTCGTGTTCACGAACGCGCTGAGCGCGATTCCGAGGGGATTCTCGCGTGGGCGGTGGCGCAGGGGTATATCGACCGCGGCGGCTCCCGGGCGCGGCAGGAGGACTGGGGTTCCCGGGGCGCGGTTCGCCCGGGATGGTACCCGCAGTGATCCTCGTGCCGTCGTGACGGGCCTCCACAGGACGGAGAGGCGCCGTCGCGAGCGGTCGCGGGCCGCGGATCAGCGGGCGTCGGCGGGTGGGGCGACCTCGGCGTCGGGCTCGTGGGTGATGCGGCCCCGCAGGTCGTGGCGCACGATCTCGATGGACCACATCCACACGATGTGGCCGAAGAACTCCGAGACGTGCTCCGACCACGTCTGGGCGCCCGCCACCCACGGGAAGGGGTTCGGCGCCCAGCCCAGCAGCGGCATGACGACCACGTGCGCGCCGACGTACACGAGAATGCCGAAGGCCGCTCCCTGCCAGAGCTTGACCCGCGGGACGTACTCGGCCGCGATGCAGTAGACGAGGCCGAAGACGATCGCGAATCCGAAGTGCACGATGAACGACATGATCGGCAACTGGTTGTTGCTGAAGGTCACCATCGTGTGCGAGGTCTCGTGAGACATCCCGAACCACTCCAGCATGGACTGGGGCGGGTTCGTCTCCGAGCGCGGGCCGGGAGTGCGGGGCGGGAAGGGGACCTCCCAGCCGAACTTCACGAGCGCGGAGAACGCTCCGCCGATGAGTCCCACGATCGTGGCGACCCCGAGGCGGCGTCGGGAGGGGGCGGTGCTGCCGAGCAGCGAGGTGATCCAGGCGGGCATGGGAACCTCCGGGGTGGGGCGGAGTACCGATGGCATTGATCGGGTGCCGGTTCGGCGCCGGTCATGACGCCGACCACCATGGTGCCAGATGGTGGGGCGCCGTCCACGAAGGCGCTCCATGGCCCTTCGCCCCTTGCCGATCTCGACGCGGAACTGAACCGATCTCGGGAAGGGCTTCCGGGAAGGACGACGGCGGCCCGCACCCGATCACCTCGGGGCGGACCGCCGCTCGTCGGGCTCTTGAGAGCCCTGGTCGCTGTCCCTACTTGCCGCCTTCTCCGTCGCTCATCTTGTCGTCCGACATCTTGTCGTCGCTCATCTTGCCGTCGTCCATCTTGTCATCGCTCATCTTGCCGTCCGACATCTTGTCGTCGCTCATCTTCCCGTCGTCCATCTTGTCGTCGCTCATCTTGCCGTCGCTCGACGTTGATGTCTCCTGCATTCCGGGCTTTCCCGTGTCGGCCTCCGACGAGCCGCAGGCGGCGGTGCCGACTGCGAGCGCGGCGACGAGAAGGGAGGCGGACACGATGTTGCGAATGCGCATGGGGATCTCCTTGAGGAATCGATGATGTGGAGTGGCGCGCCGGCGGGCGCGCCGTCATCGGGGGTTCGGAGCGGTCGGCGGTCCGGATTGGACGCGGATCGGGCAAATCGAGTGACCCTCATCACGTGATGTTCGGGCATCCGGGAGGCCGCCCGTGCCGAACACACGGTGACACGATCGCAAAGGAGGAACGACATGGTCAGTCTCGTTCTCATCGGCTTGCTCGGCGGCCTCATCACCGGCATATCCCCCTGCATCCTCCCGGTCCTACCGGTCATCTTCCTGTCCGGAGGGGCCCAGAGCGCACGCGCGCAGGACGAGGACGGAGCGCCGGCCGTCTCCAGGTGGCGGCCTTACCTCGTCGTGGCGGGACTGGTCATCAGCTTCACCACGTTCACGCTGCTGGGATCGACGCTCCTCAATCTCCTGCACCTGCCGCAGGACGTCATCCGCTGGGCGGGCATCGTCCTTCTCGCCCTCATCGGAATCGGGATGATCATCCCCAGGGTCATGGAGATCATGGAGCGCCCCTTCGCGCGCTTCCAGCGATCCGGCTCGTCCAACCCGACCAACGGCTTCCTCCTGGGGGTCGTCCTCGGGGCCGCGTACGTGCCCTGCGCCGGCCCGGTGCTCGCGGCGGTGTCGGTCGCCGGCTCCACCGGCCGGATCGGTGCCGACACCGTCACCCTCGCCCTCTCGTTCGGGCTGGGAACCGCCATCCCGCTGCTCGGCTTCGCACTCGCCGGCCGCGGGCTCACCGAGCGGCTCAAGGCCTTCCGCCGCCGTCAGAGGACGGTTCGGGTGACCGCCGGAGCGGTCATGCTGGCGCTGTCCGTGGCGCTCGTCCTCGATCTGCCGGCCGCCCTCCAGCGCGCCCTGCCGGACTACACCGCCTCGCTCCAGGCCCGCACCGACAGCGTGCTGCACGGCAAGGCGGGGGTCGGTGAAGGGGGCACGTGCGTCGACGGCGCCGACGAGCTCGCCCACTGCGGGCAGCTGCCCCGTATCGACGGCGTCAACGCCTGGCTCAACACTCCCGGCGAGCGGCCCCTGGCCGACGGCGACCGCGCGGGCAAGGTGAACCTGGTCGACTTCTGGGCGTACTCCTGCATCAACTGCCAGCGCTCCATCCCGGGCATTCAGAAGCTCCACGAGACCTACGGGGACCTGGGCCTGCAGGTGATCGGCGTCCACTCCCCGGAGTACGCCTTCGAGAAGGAGGTCGACAACGTCCGCGGCGGCGCCGCCGACCTCGGCATCACCTACCCGGTGGCCGTCGACTCCGACCTGGCCACGTGGCGCAGCTTCGACAACCACTACTGGCCCGCGCACTACCTCGCCGATTCCAAGGGCGAGCTGCGCCAGGTCAAGTTCGGCGAGGGCGGCGAGGCCACCACCGAGAGGCTCGTGCGCGAGCTCCTGCGCGAGGCGAATCCCGACGTGCAGCTGCCCGCCCCGGTATTCACCGACGACGAGCCCGCCGTCAACGGTCCACGCACCCCCGAGACCTACCTCGGCTCCGCCCGCGCCAACAACATCGCCGGCGACAGGCTCTCGAACGGGACGTCATCGTACAGCTTCCCGGACAAGCAGGCGTCCGACACCTTCTCCCTGGACGGCAGGTGGAACGTGTCGCCCCAGTCCATCTCGCCCGAGGGCGGCGCCGCCCGCCTGCGCCTGCGCTACCAGGGCAGGCAGGTCAACCTGGTCGCCTCCGGGGAGGGGGACATCACGTACACGACCGGCGGCGAGAAGCGCACGGTCCACGTCTCGGGGGTCCCCAACTCGATCGAGCTCGTGAGCACGGAGGACACCCGGGAGGGCACGCTCGACCTCGAGGCGAGCGAGGGCCTGTCCCTGTACTCCTTCACCTTCGGCTGATCGGTTCCAGAGCCGATGAGACCGGCTGCGAGACCGACTGAGGACCCGAGCCGTACCATGCGACTGTGCATGACGAGGAACTGGACCACGACAACGCCCTCGTGCTCAGGGTGGCCGTCGGGGATCACGACGCCTTCGCCGAGTTCTACGACCGCTGGTCGGGCCGGCTTCTCGCCCTCATCGTCCAGATCCTCGTGGATCGCGCCCAGGGTGAGGAGGTGCTTCAGGAGGTCTTCCTGGAGATATGGCGGAGTGCTTCGACCTTCTCCCCGAGCAGGGGCAGTGCTCGGGCCTGGGCGGTGACCATGGCGCGGCGCAGGGCGATCGACAGGGTCCGTTCCTCCCAGGCGGCCAGGGACCGTGAGGACCAGTGGCACGGCTACATGCCGGACACGGACCTCACGGTCCAGGCCGTCGAGGACCGGCTCGTCGGGCAGGACGTGCGCCGGGCCCTGGACGCCGTCGGCGAGCCGCAGCGGTCCACGCTGGTCATGGCCTACTTCACCGGTCTGACCCATACCGAGATCGCCCGACGCACCGGCGTGCCGCTCGGCACCGTCAAGACCAGGATCAGGAACGGAATCGCACGACTTCGCGAGGAGATGGGGGCGGAATCATGACGGGGCTGGACAGGCGACGCCGACCGGAGGACTCCCTCGACGCGCCCCCGGTGGACGACGGACCGGCCGAGGACATGTCGGACGAGGCCCTCGCCCGGCTCGGAGCGTCTCTGGAGCCGATCGAGCCGCCCGCCTCGCTGCGCGCCGCGCTGCTGGAGCGCATCGAGCGCGAACCTCGGACGAGCGGTTCGCCCGGGCCCGACGAACCGGCAGAACCCGGGGCCGCTGGGACGGCCGGGACAGCCGGAGCGGCCGGTGCCGCTGGGCCAGGGGCGCAGGAGGGCGATGACGACGCTCCGCCCGGAGAGGTCGTCCCCCTGCGCCCGCGCCGACGCCGGTGGGCGGCGGTCGGGCTGCGGATCGCCGCGGTCGTCGTCATCCTGGGCGTCGGCATCGGAGTGGGCCGGTGGACGGCGCTGAGCTCGATGGCCCCCACCGAGCACTACGCCCACCTCAACCAGGCCCAGGACGTCCAGCGGGTCACCGACACCATGCCCGACGGCCACGTCGCCACCCTCACCTGGTCGCGGGGCATGAGCATGACGGCGCTGAGCCTGCCGGCCGAGATGATGGACGCCGCCGCGGGCGGCAGCCTTCAGATCTGGCTGCGCAAGGGCGACGCCGTGAGCTCGCTGGGCCTGTACGACCCGGAGTCGGGAACGGGATTCGCCTTCCTCGATCTCACGCCCGAGACCGGGGAGCAGATCTTCATCACCCAGGAGCCCACCGGGGGCTCGGAGCAGCCGACGGGGGAGGCCCTGGTCGCCTTCGACGTCAACGCCGACGGCACCACCACCCGCCGGACCCCGACGCCGACGTCCGATGGCGGCGGCGCCGACGCCTGAGCCGCGACCCCGAAGCGCTCAGGAGCCGAGCAGGAGCCGATCGGGACAGGGCGGAGCGGGTCAGAAGTAGTAGGGGTAGGGGGACCAGTCGGGAGCGCGGCGCTGGAGGAAGGCATCGCGCCCCTCGACGGCCTCATCGGTCATGTAGGCCAGGCGCGTGGCCTCACCGGCGAAGACCTGCTGGCCGGCCAGGCCGTCGTCGGCCAGGTTGAAGGCCAGCTTCAGCATGCGGATGGCCTGCGGGGACTTGCCCGCCACGGTGGCGGCGTACTCCAGGGCCCGCTCCTCCAGCTCGGCGTGGGGGACCGCCTCATTGACCACGCCCCAGCGCTCGGCGGTGACGGCGTCGTAGGCGCGGGCCAGGAAGAAGATCTCGCGGGCCCGTTTGTCTCCCACCTGGCGGGCCAGCAGGGCCGAGCCGTAGCCGGCGTCGAAGGAGCCCACGTCGGTGTCCGTCTGCTTGAAGCGCGCGTGCTCGATCGAGGCCAGGGACAGGTCCGCGACGACGTTGAGGGAGTGCCCGCCGCCCGCCGCCCAGCCGGGCACGGCCGCGATGACGACCTTGGGCATGGTGCGGATGAGGCGCTGGACCTCCAGGATGTGCAGGCGCCCGGCGCGGGCGGCGTCGATGCGCGCCCGCGCCGCCGCGACGTCCGCCTCGTGATCGTGGCCGATCGAGTCCCCCGCGGCCGGGGCGTCGACGGCCTCCTCGCGCTCGTGCTCCTCGTGCTCATAGCGATAGCCGTCCCGGCCGCGGATGCGCTGGTCGCCGCCGGAGGAGAAGGCCCAGCCGCCGTCGCGCGGGGAGGGGCCGTTGCCGGTGAGGACGACGGCGCCGACGTCGCCGCTCATGCGCGCGTGGTCCAGGACCCGGTAGAGCTCGTCGACGGTGCGGGGGCGGAAGGCGTTGCGCACCTCGGGGCGGTCGAGGGCCACGCGCACCACCGGCAGATCGCGCAGCCAGGCGCCGTCGGCGTCGCGCACGCAGCCGCGGTGGTAGGTGACGTCGGTCAGGGGCGACGGGCCCGTGGGCCCGTCCGCGTGAGGAGATGCGACGTGGGCGAAGCCCTCGACCCCGCGCCAGCAGGAGGGATCGAAGAGCTCGGAGACTCGATGCGGCAATGGATGGACGGGGGACGCGGAGGTGTCGGGCTCGCTCATGGAGCCAGGGTAGGGGCGCGGCCGCTCATGGCTGTTGCGGCCTCTCCGATTCGCATGAGAGCCGGACCCCTGACGAAAATCAACTGTGAGGAAGGCAATAGTCTGCGTAGTGTGAATCACAGCCGGGCGGCAGGCCCGCTCCCGGTCCATTCGCATTGATGACAGGAGAATATGATGAATGTCCTTGCCGGATGCGCCTCGGTCGCTGCCGTGCGCACCCTCGCCCTATCGGTCGGAGGACCTGCTCGGGCGAGTTCCTCGTCGGAGGAGGGAGCCTCCGAAGCGGAGTTCGAGCAGCAGGTCGCCGTTGATCCGAATAATGGTGCGCAGCGGTCGGCCGTCCTCATTGAAGGAGAGGGGTTGAAGTTGAACACTCAACCGGGCGATCGGATTCGCATTGAGGGTGGCACGGTGACATGGCTTGATAGTGCCGGGGGCGTCGTGGCGACCATCGGCGTGTCTTCCGATCAGGGCGAGGATGCGCCATTTGGGGTGGGCGGAGTCGCCACTCCGATTGCTGGGGCCATTACGGGAGCCGCCTGCGAGGCTGCTGGTGGTGCGCTTGTTACCGCCGTTTCCTGCTAGGTAGATCTGAGGCGTAGGATTGCAATCAGCGATGAACTATAAGCGGCACATTTACTGTCTCCTGATATCGCTCGTCATGATCGGAGTTACTGTGCCGTTCCATCCCGGTATTCCGTGGACAGCGTGGGCGGGTGCGTTCGTCCTCTTCATGCTGGAGTCCGAGGTGCTCCTCTCGATGATCGACCGCGGCCGTGATGATGAGGGGAGGGCGACCGATGATATTCGGCGAGGGCGCTCCCGCGGAATGCTCGTCGTGGCCGGTGCGATGGCCATTCTTCTTATTCTGATCTGGGTCGTGCTGCTGGTCGTCATCTGAGGAGGGGGAAGTCATAAGTTCGACTGGTCCGTCGGCCTCGCCGGTCGCCGGCCGGGGCCGACGTCCGCGGCGGTACGGCCCTGGGGCCTGACCCGGGGCCTTCGCGGAGCTCGGTCGGTGCACGGGCGGGCAATCTCGGCTCGCGCTCGGCGCGGTCTCGCCGCACGGCGCGCGGATCGCAGTCGATGCGCCATGGCGCGCACGCCACGGTTCTGCGCCCGCAGCGCCCGATCCGTACGCCATCGCCGACGCTCCATCCTTGGAGATGTCACCCGTACCCGTACTCGACTCCTCGCGCACCGCACGGGCTCGCCCCCCACCAGGTTGTTGCGACAATCAGATGAATCCGCTGCCAAAGAGAATCGTGCGATGGGGAACGTCCTGAAATCGTCAGCCGGTCAGATCAGCGCAGCGGCCAGGAGCTCTGTTCGTGAGGAGTGGCCCAGGTGATGCAGGACATCGGAGACATAAATTCGAACGGTGTTCTCCGAGATATCGAGTTCTTCGGCGATCTGATGATTGGTGAGGCCTCTCAGGAGGCGGGCATGCACGTCTTGAAGTCTGGGTGGCAACTGCTCGACCAAGTGTCTCATGTGTTGAGCCGTCCGTTGCCTGCGTCTCTCCGACTGGTAGGCATTGACGAGGATCTCCGTGGGGCGAGCGGACAGAACAGGTTCCCCGTGCACCGCGCGTATGATCGCCGCGGCGACGTCCTCGGCGGCTTCGTCCTTTGTGATGAAACCGCTCACCTCCTCGTCAAGGGCCTTGTCCAGCGTATCGTCGTTACGAAAAGTGGTGAACATGATGACGGGGATTCTCGGGCGCTCCTGATGTATAATCCGCACGGTCGCGGTGCCATCGATGAGGGCGGCATCGGTGCGTCTTTCATCTGTTGATAGCAGATCGAGGGCCTGGTCGCTCCGCGACGCAGTGGCGCTCACTGCTATCGAGGGACGGGCGTCGAGTTGATTCGCGAAGTCGCCGCGAATGCGGGGGTCGTCGTCGACGATCAGGACTCGTAGGGGGGAAGCGGTTTCTTCGGACATGGTCGTCCCCGTCCGATGATGAGGTGATCTCGGGGTGCGGGGAGAACTGCTCCTGCGGGGGGACGTGACGCGTTTTAGAGGGCGAGAAGGGGATTTGAGGGTCAGTCGGCCCACCGTCGTGGTCGTGGAGCGGGCCGCTCTACGACCATGCGATTGCGCCGTGCCGGCCCGGGCGGGGCCGGAGCCCCGGGGTGCGGGCCGGTCCGCGGCCTCATGCGCGCCATCGGTGTCCGAATGGTCGTCCGGTGCCTGGCATACGAGAAGCCATGAAAATGTGACAATTCCTACACGAACGCCCCTTCTGGGGCCGCGGTTGCGGATGCTGTGCGGGTTCGTTATGGGACGACGTGCGGGATCGGGGCGGGGTGGCGGCGCCGACTGCTCATCATCCCGCGTCATAGCAACGATTGCTCGCGATCTCGGGTCGGGTGGGCGGGCCCTCTCCCGTTGCGGTGCGCCCCGGTGGATCGCTGACGTGACCTCAAACACTTCAAATCCGGTGTCAAGGCCGTGCGGGCGCTGATTCGACGGGCCGCACGGCGCCCAGCGCTTGACCGGTCGCTCACCCCGCAGCATTCTGATGCGGGTCTCGTGGTCGTGCCGGGCTCGTCCGAGTCATCTGAGTCATCGCGAAGTCTTCCCGAGTGGTGGCGGGTCCGATGCGTTGACGAGCGCCTCCGCCGTCCTGGCAGTCCCGATTCCATTCCATGTACGTAGCGAAGCCATCCGATCCCGGCCCTGGTCATCCAGAGGGCGCCCGGAAGTGACTCCTGACATCCTTGCCTCCGGCTTCCTCATGGCCCGAGTTCCGGAGTTGGATCTCGAGGAGCGCTGTGAAAGTAATAGAGGCCGATAACATCTATAAAATTTTTGGGCGGCGTCCGGCCGCCGCCGTGAGGAGACTCCAGGCCGGCGAGTCGCGTGATGACCTCAGGAAGGAAGGCACGACGGCCGCCGTCATCAATACCTCCTTCGATGTCAACGAGGGCGAGATCTTCGTCGTCATGGGCCTGTCGGGGTCCGGCAAGTCCACGCTGATCCGAATGGTGAACGGGCTCCTCCCGATCACCTCGGGCGACATGACCCTCTACGACGAGAACCTGGCCAGCGTCTCCAAGCAGAAGCTGCGCGAGGTCCGCCGCCGGCGGGTGTCCATGGTCTTCCAGAACTTCGCCCTCCTCCCTCACCGGACGGTGGGGGAGAACGCCGCCTACGGTCTGCAGATCCAGGGCGTCAATCGTTCCGACCGCCGGAGCAGGGCCGAGAGGGCCCTCGCGATGGTCGGGCTCGAGGGCTGGGCGGACTACAAGCCCGGCGAGCTCTCCGGCGGAATGCGTCAGCGGGTCGGACTGGCTCGGGCCCTGGCCGCCGAGACCGACGTCCTGCTCATGGACGAGGCCTTCTCCGCACTCGACCCGCTCATCCGCCGTGAGATGCAGGACCAGCTCATCGACCTGCAGGGCGAGCTCGGGAAGACGATCCTGTTCATCACCCACGACCTCAATGAGGCGATGCGCCTGGGGGATCGGATCGCGATGATGCGGGACGGGCGGATCGAGCAGGTCGGCACCGCCGAGGAGATCCTCCGCGATCCCGCCTCGGACTACGTCGCGCGCTTCGTCGCGGACGTCGACCGCACTCGTGTACTGACCGCCGGGTCGATCGCCGAGCGGCCCTACGCGGTACTCGGCTCGGATCGCAGCCCTCGTGCGGCCCACAGGCTCCTGCGGGAGCACCAGCCGGCCTGGCTCCTCGTGCAGAACCGCGACCGCACTCCCTTCGGATTCGTCTGGGAGGACGACGTCGCCCGCGCGGTGACCGAGGGCTCCGACACCCTCCCGCTGTCCACCGTCCACGAGACGCCCGTCGTGCGGGAGGACACTCCCGTCAACGAGCTGTTCGACTACGCGGTGCAGCACGCCGCCCCCATCGTCGTCGTCGACGACGACGGCCGGATCTCCGGCATCATCCCGCGCGTCACCCTGCTCGCCGCGATCAGCGAGCACAGCCAGGACGGGGAGGCCGAGGGGCCCGCCGATGCCGCCGAGGGGGCCGAGGGGCCCGCCGATGCCGCCGAGACCGATGAGACCGAGCGGACCGCCGAGACCGAAGGAGACGACGACTGATGCTCCCCGCAGAGACCCCCATCCCCAGGATTCCCGTGGGCTCGTGGGCCGAGCTCATCATCAGGTGGATCCAGAACAACCTCAACGGATTCCTCGACGCCGTCGCCCACGCCGGGAACCAGATCAACGACAGCCTCACGGACGTCCTCCTGATCGCCTCGCCGTTGGTCATGGTGGTGATCTTCGCGCTCATCGCCTGGGTGGTGAAGTCGTGGAAGCTGGCCGTGGGCACCGTCATCACCTTCCTCCTCATCATCTCGATGAATCAGTGGGAGAACGCGATGGAGACGCTGGCCCTCGTCATCGTGGCCACCGCGACCGCCCTCATCATCGCCATCCCCCTGGGGATCTGGGCGGCCCGGAACAGATACGTCAGCGCAGTCGTCCGCCCGGTCCTCGACCTCATGCAGACCATGCCGGCCTTCGTCTACCTCATCCCGGCGGTGCTGTTCTTCTCGATCGGCGCCGTTCCCGGCCTGTTCGCCACGCTCATCTTCGCCATGCCCCCCGGGGTGAGGATGACCGAGCTGGGGATCAAGCAGGTCGACAAGGAGACCGTCGAGGCGGGCCGGGCCTTCGGCGCGACCGACTGGGAGATCCTCACGGGCATTCAGCTCCCCCTGGCCATTCCCACGATCATGGCCGGGGTCAACCAGGTCATCATGCTCGCCCTGTCCATGGCCGTCATCGCGGGAATGGTCGGCGCCGACGGTCTGGGTCAGGAGGTCGTCTCGGCGCTCGCGAAGATCAATATCGCCAAGGGCACGGAGGCCGGCCTGTCGATCGTCTTCCTGGCGATCTTCCTCGATCGCGTCACGTCGGCGCTCGGCGCGCCGAGGGAGAAGGGGTCCCTGCTCTCCCTCATGAGCGGGATCGGGCGACGGTCCTGAATGCCGCCGTTCCTCCGCCGCCCTCGGGGTCGTCGGCGCGGGGCGGACTCGCGAGCACTAGTCACCGGTACACACGAAAGGAACACCATGCAGACCTCTCGACGGACATTCAACGCGGCCCTCGCCTCCCTCGCGATGGGGGGCGCCCTCGCCGCTTGCGGCGGCTCGCGCTCGAAGGGCAAGAGCAAGAAGCTGACGCTCGGCTTCATCTCCTCCTGGACCGACGGCGTGTGCATGACTCACCTCACTAAGATCCAGGTCGAGAAGAACGGGTACACGACCGAGCTCAAGGACCTCAGCGAGCCCAGCGTCCTCTACACCGGCCTGAGCAAGGGCGATATCGACCTCTACGCCTCCGCGTGGCCCGAGGTCACTCACAAGCAGTACATGGACCAGTACGGCGACTCCATCGAGGACCTGGGGTCCTACTACGGGTCGGCGAAGCTGACCTGGGCCGTTCCCTCCTACTCCGCGATGAACTCGATCGCCGATATCCCGGGGCACGCCGACGAGCTCGATCACAAGATCATCGGGATCGAGGACGGCGCCGGCATCACCCAGATCTCCAAGGAGAAGGTCCAGCCCGCCTACGGGCTCGATGATGGCACGTGGGAGGTCAAGACCTCCTCGACCCAGGCCATGGTCACCGAGCTCGAGAAGGCGATCGATGCGCAGAAGGAGATCGTCGTGACGCTCTGGCACCCCTTCTGGGCCTACAACAAGTACGACGTGCGCGACCTGGAGGACCCGGAGGGCGCGCTCGGCAGTGGTGAGGGACTCCACTTCCTGGGACGCAAGGGATTCACGGACGACTTCCCCGAGGTGGCGAACTGGCTCGGCTCCCTCAAGCTGGAGGAGAGCCAGTACGGCGAGCTCGAGAGCCTCGTCAGCAACTACGGCGAGGGCAAGGAGGACGACGCCGTCACCGAGTGGTCCAACAGCCACCCCGAGTTCGACTTCAAGAAGTCCTGACCCTCCCCGGCGCCGTGCTGCCGTGCTGCGGCCCCGTCGTCTCGAGCCGTTGCCGAGTCGACGGGGCCGCAGCACGTGGCGGTGCGCCCTCCATGCCATACGATCCTCCTGTTCCACCCCTCCCTTCCGATTCACCGCGCTGAAAGGATCCGCATGACCGCCTTCGCCCTGCCCGCTCCCGATCCCGCCGTCCTCGCCGGCCTCAAGGGCCGCAGCTTCCTGCGCGAGCTCGACTTCACCCCCGAGGAGTGGATGGCCCTCATCGAGCTGGCCGCCCAGCTCAAGGCGGCCAAGAAGGCCGGTCGCGAGGTCCAGCGCCTGACCGGCAGGAACATCGCCCTCGTCTTCGAGAAGACCTCCACGCGCACCCGCTGCTCCTTCGAGGTCGGAGCGGCGGACCAGGGCGCCCGCACCACCTACCTCGACCCGTCGGGCTCCCAGATGGGGCACAAGGAGTCCGTGGCGGACACCGCCCGGGTCCTGGGGCGCATGTTCGACGGCATCGAGTACCGTGGCGACTCCCAGGCCAAGGTGGGGACCCTGGCCGAGCTCTCCGGCGTGCCGGTGTGGAACGGGCTGACCGACGAGTGGCACCCCACCCAGATGCTCTGCGACGCCCTGACCATGCTGGAGCACGCGGGCAGGCCCGCCGGCGAGATCTCCTACGCCTACGTCGGCGACGCCCGCTTCAACATGGGGCGCTCGCTGCTCGTCAACGGCGCGCTGCTCGGCGCCGACACGCGCATCGTGGCGCCCGAGGAGCTGTGGCCCGACGACGCGTGCGTCGAGGCGGCCCGCGAGGTCGCCCAGTCCACCGGCGCCCGCATCACCCTGACCGAGTCGGTCGAGGAGGGAGTCGCGGGCGCGGACTTCGTCCACACCGACATCTGGGTGTCCATGGGCGAGCCCAAGGAGGTCTGGGACTCCCGCATCGCCCTGCTGCGCCCCTACCAGGTGAATGCCTCCCTCATGGCGATCGCCGGCCCGCAGGCCAGGTTCATGCACTGCCTGCCCTCCTACCACGACCGCAACACGGTCATCGGCGAGCAGATCTACGAGGCCACGGGCATGGACGGCCTGGAGGTCACCGATGAGGTCTTCGAGTCGCCGGCCTCCATCGTCTTCGACCAGGCCGAGAACCGCATGCACACCATCAAGGCCGTCATGGTCGCGACCCTGGGGAGCTGACGCGCCCGCTGCACGGGGCGCTCGCACCCCCTCCGCCGGCCGGCCTCGTCGTGACGATCGTTCCGCGGAGCGAGCAGGACCTGCGACCGGACGGCGGACACGGTCCGCCGCTCATCCGGTTATCCTGGGCGACGTGCCCGACAGGAACGAGGTCGTCGGCTCGCCGCTCCGCGTGAGCGGCGAGCTCGACCTGCACGCCCTGAAGGCCCAGGACTCCTCCGGGCTCCTCGACGGCATCGATCGCGCCGTCGTGTGGGACATCAAGATGACCACCCGCTTCCGCGGCATCACGCGCCGCGACGGCGTTCTGCTCCACGGCGGCGCGGGATGGGGGGAGGTCGCCCCCTTCTGGGACCATGACCTCGACGCCTCCGTCCCGTGGCTCGCCTCCGGACTCGAGTGGGCCCTGGCGGGAACGACCGGGCTGCCCCGGAATCGATACAGCGTCCCCGTCAACGTGACGATTCCCGAGGTCTCCCCGGCCGCGGCCCGCACCCTCGTGAGACGATCCCGCGCGGACACCGCCAAGGTGAAGGTCGCGGGCTCGCACGCCTCCGCGTCCAAGGGCCTGGAGGCCGACCTGCGGCGCCTCGAGGCCGTTCGCGACGCGCTCGGACCCCGCGGCCGGATCCGTGTCGATGTCAATGGGGCCTGGGACCCGACCACCGCCGCCGCGGTCCTGCCACTGCTGGACAGGGCCGCGGGGGGCCTGCAGTACGTCGAGCAGCCCTGCCCCGACGTCGCCGGCCTCGCCGCCCTGCGCCGCCTCGTCGACGTCCCCATCGCCGCCGACGAGTCCATCCGCCTGTCGAGCGACCCCCTGGCCGTCACCCGCAGCGGCGCCGTCGATGTCGCCGTCCTCAAGGTCGCCCCGCTCGGCGGCGTGCGCCGCGCCCTCGCCCTGGCCGAGCGTCTCGGCCTGCCCGCCGTCGTCTCCTCCGCGCTCGACACGTCGGTGGGCCTGAGCGCCGGGGTCTCGCTGGCGGCCGCGCTGCCCGAGCTCGCGGGCGCCTGCGGGCTGGGCACCGTCCGCCTGCTGGACCGCGACGTGGCCGCCCCCTCCTTCGCGCCCATCTCCGGGGGGCTGCCCGTCAGACCCGTCCACGTCTCGCGCAGGCTCCTGGCGAGCGTCGGCGCCGACGACGACCTGACGTCTCGCTGGCAGGTGCGGCTCGGCCACATCGTCAACGCGCTGCGCACACGCCGCGAGCGGGAGCGGCGCGATCCGGCCTCCGCGATCGCGGGAATCCCCCTGTGAACGGGGCGATCGGCGAGCCCCGGGGCTCCGCGTCCGCCTCCAAGCCCCCTTCTGGCGATCCGCAGCCCGCCGCGCTCGCGGCCGCGCGGGCGGTTCTCGACTCACTGATCGGCATGGGCGTGCGGAACGTCATCCTCGCCCCGGGCTCGCGCAGCGCCCCCTTCGTCCCGGTTCTGGCCGCCGCCGAGGCCGAGGGCCTCATCCGCGTGCGCGTCGTGCTCGACGAGCGCAGCGCCGGATTCATCGCCGTGGGGCTGGCCCGCGCCGAGATGAGGCGCCGGGGCCCCCGTCCGGCCGCCGTCATCACGACCTCGGGGACGGCCGTGGCCAACCTCCATCCCGCCGTCGTCGAGGCCGATGCCGCCGGCGTCCCCCTCCTCCTGGTCACCGCCGACCGCCCCCATGAGCTCGTCGGCACCGGCGCCAGCCAGACCACCGAGCAGACGCGCCTGTTCGGAGGCGCCACGCGCGCCGTCGTCGACCTGCCCGCCGATCTGGTCCGCGACCTCGGCCCCGCGGCCGCGGACCTCGCCATCGGCGGCCGGGTCCGCAGCGCTGTCGAGGCCGCCCGCGGCCGGCTCAGCCGGGACCCGGGACCCGCTCAGATCAACGTCCGCTTCCGCCCACCGCTGGCGGGTGCGCTCGTGGAGCGGGCCGTCGCCCGCCCCGTGCCCGCTCCGGCCGCGGCGCCGAGCCCGGCCGGTTCCACGATCCCCGCGGCCCTCGCGGCGCCGCCCGGGTCCGCGAGGCCGGTCGCACCGGCGGTCCCGGCCGCCGGCCCGCCCCCGGCGACGCGGGAACCCCGGGGCGGCGCGCGCGGGCTGGTCGTCGTCGGCGACACCGCGGACCGTCTCGGCGACCTGGGACGCGCGCTCGCCGAGCACCTGGACTGGCCGCTCCTGGCCGAGCCCACATCCGGTGCGCGCGGCGGTCCTCAGGCACTCGTCCGCTACGCGGAGCTCCTGGCCGCCCCGGCCGGCGCGGAGCTGAGCGCCCGCGCGCAGCGCGTCCTCGTCCTCGGACGCCCCGGCCTCACCCGGGCCGTGACGGCGCTGCTGTCCCGCCGCGACCTGTCCATCGACGTCCTGACCAGCACGGCGCGGTGGACCGATGTCGCCGGCACGGCCGCGGCCGTCCACCCCGTCGACCCCCGGGAGCAGGACGTCGCCGGGCTCGCGGCGGCCCTCGGGCTGGAGTCGGCGCCGCCGTCGTGGATGGCCGCCTGGCGCGAGGCCGTCGACCGGCTTCCGGCGCTGCCCGAGGACGGCGAGGCCCTGACCCCGGACAGCGCCGCCCTGGCCGTCTACGCCGCGTGCTCCGCGCCGCCGGCGGGAGCGGCTCCGGCGGAGGCGGTCCCGGACCTGGTGCTCGGCTCGTCCATGACGATCCGCCGCCTCGACCGGCTCGCCCCGCCGACCGCGGGCCCCGCCCCCGCGCCGATCGCCAACCGGGGGCTGGCTGGCATCGACGGGACCCTGGCGACGGCCCTCGGAGTGGCGCTGGCGCAGGAACGGGGCGGAGCCGGTGTGCGGGCCGTCGTCGGGGACCTCACCTTCCTCCACGACGCCATGAGCCTGGGGCGAGGGCGGTGCGAGGCGGAGCCCGATCTGCAGGTCGTGGTCGTCGATGACGCCGGCGGGGCGATCTTCTCGACACTGGAGTACCCCGCCGTGACCGCGCCGGAGGTGCTCGACAGGTACTTCACCACTCCCCAGGGTGCCGATGTCGCGGCTCTCGCCCGCGCCCTGGGGGCGCGGGTCCACGGGCCGCGCACCGCGAGTGAATTGCGCCATGTGCTGGCCGGGCCGGTGCGGGGGCTCAGCGTCGTGCACGTGCGGGCGGACGATCGCTCCCGACAGGCGCGACCGGCGTGATCCGGCGCCAGGACCGGGATGCAGATCGTTGAGATGATGGCCGAAACCTGCCAGCCGGGGTTGGGGCGGCGTCGGGCGGGCGGAACGGATGGGGATGATGACCGATGGTGTCGGCGTCGGGCCTCACGCACTATAGACTCGCAGCCGACACAGGAAAGTCCCAGACGAGAGTCGGCAGTGGTCCAGACCGGCCGTGTTGGGTTGGAGTCGATTGATGAAAGGGCTACGGTCCGAGGAGGAACCCAATGAGCACCTACGATGAGCAGCAGTCCGGCGCCCAGTCCGGCACCCCGCCCTACCGTGGGGGCGCGTCCGATTCGCCCTACGCCTCCTACACCTCGGCGCCTCAGGCCCCGGCGGGCTACGACTTCACTCGGACCGCCTCCGCCCCGGCCGTCGACTCCACGATGCCCGACGGCGCCTCGGGCGGGCTCGGCGCCGACGGCCGGTCGCCGTACGCCACTGGGCCGCTCCCGCCGTCGGCCTCCGCCGGCGATGGCGGCGGGCGCCGCGGTCCGGGGTGGGGCGGGGTCATCGGGACCTCCCTCGTCGTGGCCCTGCTCGCCTGCGGCGGCACGGCCGCGGGTCTTCAGTACTTCGGCCGGGGCCTTCCCACGGCCTCGCCCGCCTCCGCGCCGACATCCGTCGCCACCGGCGCCACCACCCAGACCGTCTCCTCGACCGGCACCGCACCCGACTGGGAGGCGGTCACGGCGGCCGTCTCCAACGCCGTCGTGTCCATCACCGTGGAGCAGGGGCAGTCGACGTCGGTCGGCTCGGGGGTCGTCTACGACTCCTCCGGGCACATCGTGACCAACAACCACGTCGTCGGCGGGGCCAGCCGGATCCAGGTCACCCTGGCCGACGGACGCATCTACGACGCGAAGCTGACCGGCACCGATCAGGCCACGGACCTGGCCGTCATCGCGCTGGAGAACCCGCCCTCGGATCTGACGGTGGCTCAGATCGGGGATTCCAGCGGACTCGTCACGGGCCAGGACGTCATGGCCATCGGAAACCCGCTGGGCCTGTCCTCCACCGCCACCACCGGTATCATCTCGGCCCTCGATCGGCCCGTCGTCACCACTCAGGAGGAGAAGAGCGACTCGGCGGACGACCCCTCCGGCAGCAAGCTCCGCGACCTGGGCAATCGGCTGACCCAGAACGACAAGAAGTCCTCCCAGGTGTTCACCAGCGCCATTCAGATCGACGCCGCGATCAACCCCGGGAACTCCGGCGGTCCGCTCTTCGACGAGACGGGCACGGTCATCGGCATCACGAGCTCGATCGCCTCGACCGGGTCGTCCTCGTCCTCCTCCTCGGAGCCCTCCGGCTCGATCGGCATCGGTTTCGCCATCCCGTCGAACCTGGCCAAGAAGGTGGCCGACCAGCTCATCGCAACGGGGACGGCGACCCACGCCTACCTGGGCGTGAGCATCGGCAACGGCGGTGGCACCGCCGACGGCGTGACCCGTGCCGGCGCCGAGGTGGGCTCGGTCGAGTCCGGGTCGCCCGCGGAGACGGCGGGCCTGAGGGAGGGCGACGTCATCACCGCCATCGACGGCAAGCCGACCCGCGAGGGCTCCGCTCTCACGGGCTTCGTGCGGCAGTACTCCGCCGGAGACCAGGTGACTCTGACGCTGATCCGCGACGGCAAGGAGATCCAGGTGCCGGTGACGCTCGCCGAGCGCAAGGACTCCTGAGGGGCCGTTCTCCCGCGCGTTCGCGCTCTGCATGTCGGTCCCGCCGGCGCATGCCGTCGGCCTCCTGCGCATGCTGGCCTCGCCGGCGCCCGCCGTCCGATGACCGCGGGCGCCGGCGGTGTATCGGGGGCCGCTGCGTCAGGCTCCACCCCCGGGGCTCGTGGTGGGATTCCCGGGGCTCGCGCCGCCGGGGCTCGCGCCGCCTCCAGGTCCAGGAGCCGTCGGTGAGTTCGTCGGGGGTGGGTTCCAGGATGGTCAGGACGGTGCTCAGGGCCTTGGTTTTGGCGAGGTCGGCGCGCAGTCGTGCGTTGGTGGAGAGGGTGCGCAGGAGGCGGTCGAGCTGGCGAAGGCTTAACGGGAGGTAGCCTATGGAGTAGGAAAGGGTCTGGTTCTTCTTGGAGGCGATGACGGCCTTGCCCTGGGACACGCCCACCAGGTGAGGCCGGGCGCTCCACGGGATGGTGTCGGTGCGCCCATCGATCCAGGTGAACTCCACACCGTGCTCGCTGAGGGCGATCCTTCTGCGGTTCGGGCCGCCCGCACGGATGATGGGCGTCGCATAGGAGAGCGCGGCTGTCCCAATGGTGGCCGGCCCGGCGGGTGCTATCCACTCGCCGCGTGATCTCACCAGCCACACGAGCACACCTACGACGCAGGAGCACGCTGCGAGAAAGAGAGTGCCGAGCTCCCATCGGATCAGCGATTCGGGAGTATTCATGATGATTCGTGCACCTTTGTGACTCCACCACCGACGTCCCCCGGATATGGCTGTCTTCGGGTGGACCTGAGAGACGAAGAGCGACAGCAGAACCGTGTCGATGTAGAAGAATCCTGAGGCGGTACTGCGATCCCCGGCCGTATAAGCGAAGTGGGAGATGAGGGACAATCCGAAGGCGGAGAATGCGAATATCGAAGTATTATGCTTGCGCATTCTGTCGGCCTGTGGCGGCGGGAGCACCCTGGATCGTCGTAAGCTGATCGTCACCCGAATATTCTCTTCCAGGCGGATGACGTCTTATCGCCGATCCATTCCGTACTGGTTTCGTAGGCGTCGGAAATGCCCTCGTCAATGCGTTCGCGCGTCTGAAGGGGTATCCAACTCTCGTAGGCCTTTCCGGCGCCATAGGAAAGTGCTGCGCTGCCTAGCACTCCTAATGCGACTGCTCCCATTTCAGGAGCCAGGGCTGCTGCCCCTGCTATTACTAGTGCACTGCCGACATATCCTGCTGTTGTTTCGAGTGCCACCCTGCCCGGCGAGGCGCCGTTGGAGATCTCCCAGCCTGCGAGTGCGAGGGTCAGGACGGTCCCCGTGCCTTTGGTGAATTTTCCGGCTTTTGTCGCAATTCCGGTGTCGATGGTCTTCGATGAGGCAGATGCCTTTGCTCGTCTACTCATCGAATCGGGATTGGGTGACTTCTTCCCCGCTTTTTTCTGCGGATTGTCTGACTTGAGAGCGGCTCTCTTCGTGGCGGCGGGGACGGCTTTGCGGACAAGGGCGTCGAATTCGTGTCCGTAGTAGACATTCTCGATATTGTGCTCCGCGAACTTGATGGCGCCGTCCTGGAGCGATTTCGTGGTCAGCTCGAAGAGCGGCGAGTCCGGGCTGACCGTCATGTGCTCGGCCGCCCAGTCCGTCAGCTTCTTGTGGGCCTTGGGGACCTTCGTGGAGAGCTTGTCGAAGAGCTTCTTCTCCAGGTAGCTCTCGTGGTCGTTGTTCGCGCTCTCCCACGCGCTCTTCTCGTCCGCGGTGCCCTCGTCGAGGCGCTTCCCCGGCGATCCGCCGTAGCTGCCGGACGACGGCATGGTGGAGGCGTTCGCCTCGAGGTCCTCCTGCGCGTCATCGAAGGCGCTCCTCGCCTTCCGGGCTGCCTCGTAGTTGATCTCCAGCTGCCCTTGGCTCATTCGCCGTCCCCCTCGTGCCGCAGCTCGCGGGGCATGGCCAGGTCAAGGTGGATGACGTCGTAGGGCTGGTCGGCCTCGAGCTCGTGAAGCCTGTTCGTGTGGCACAGGATCCACGGCTGGTGCGGACCCATGCAGTCGTTCAGCGGTCCAGCGCCGTGTACGCCAGCAGGGCGACGCGCCCGTCCTTCGTGCGGCGCATCTCGACCTCGGCGCCGAAGCGACCCGGAGTGCGGCAGGTCAGGTACACGACCGGGGGATGGTGACGGGGCCCTGCTGTCCGCTCGTCATGGTTGTCGTATCAGGGAAGGGAGCCATGAAGTCGCGGTAGCAAGCCCATGGTGCCCCTGTCACGGCCGTTCGCAGCCGCGGATCCGCCGTATCGCGGGGCCGGCTGTGGTCTTTAGGCAGACCTAACGTAAGGGTGTCGCGGACCCGCTGACTCGCGGGGCCGGCGCTTCCGGGCTCGCCGATCTCGATGCGGAACCGGACCGATCTCGATGCGGAACCGGACCGATCTCGATGCGGAACCGGACCGATCTCGATGCGGAACTGAACCGATCTCGGCGAAGGGGGGCGGCGCCGGGTCGGTGGCGGGTCAGTGGCGGGTCAGTGGCGGGGAGAGCACGGTCGCCGTGGGCTCCACGCCGGGCGCCGCCCGGTACAGGGCGGCGGGCCGTCCCGCACCCGTCTGCGACACGCCCCCGGTCGGTTCGAGGAACCCCTCGGTGCGAGTGGCCTTGCGGTGGAAGTTGCGCGGATCGAGCCTCACCCCCCAGATCGCCTCGTAGACCGAGCGCAGCTGGGAGATCGTGAACTCGGGCGGGCAGAAGGCCGTGGCCAGGGGCGTGTACTCGATCTTGGAGCGCGCCCGCTCCACGCCGTCGGCGAGGATCCGCTCGTGGTCGAAGGCCAGGCGGGACGCGCCGGCGCCCACCTCGCACCAGCGGGCGCCGCTCGCGTCCCCACCCGCCCGGGGCGCGGTGAAGCGGGGCGCCATGAGCAGGTGGGCCACCGACAGCACCGGCCCGCGCGGGTCGCGCCCCTGGGGCCCGTAGGTGGCGATCTGCTCCAGGTGGCCCGGCGGGACGATCCCCGTCTCCTCGGCGAGCTCGCGTCGCGCGGCGTCCATCGTCTGCTCGCCGGCCAGCAGGAAGCCGCCCGGCAGGGCCGCCTCGCCCTTGAACGGCTCCAGGGCGCGGTCCACCACGAGCACGTTGAGCCGTGCGTCGATGATCGTCAGCGCCACGATATCGACCGCGACGGGCACCAGCAGCGCGGTGGGGGGCGGGGCGGGGGCGGCGTCCGGGGCGTGCATGCCCGCAGTCTATCGCGTCAGTTTGACGAGAACGGCTCGCCCCCGTTATCGTCTGACTGACGAAAAACCTGAGCGAGGAGCCGACATGGGCATCATCCGAACCGTCCCCTTCATCCGCCACTACCAGGGGGCGCCGACCGAGTACGTCATCCGCCTGCGGCGCGGGCGCGTCGTGCGCAGTGGCGTCGGTCAGGCCTTCTGGTTCCGCCCCGCGAGCGCGGCCCTGTCCGAGCTGCGCGTGGTCGACCGCGAGCGCACCGTCCTGTTCCACGTGACCACGGCCGACCAGCAGGACGTCACCGTCCAGGCGACCCTGACCTACCGCGTCGCGGATCCCGGGCTCGCCGCCTCCCGCTTCGACTTCGACGTCTACCCCCGATCCATGGCCGGACCGCCTCGCGGCGAGGAGGAGATCGGCGAGCTCGTCGCCCGTATCGCGCACTCCCTGACGATCGACGTCGTCGGGGGCCTGGAGATGGTCGATGCGCTGCGCAGCGGGATCGAGCGGGTCGGCGAGGCGCTGGCCGCCGGCCTGCCCGGCCAGAGGCGCCTGACCGGCTCCGGCATCGAGGTCTGCGACGCGCGGGTCCTGTCGCTGCGTCCCGAGGGCGACATCGAGAAGGCTCTGCAGACGCCGCTGCGCGAGCAGCTCCAGGCCGAGGCGGACCGGGCGCTGTACGAGCGACGGGCTCTGGCCGTCGAGCGCGAGCAGCGGATCTCCGTCAACGAGCTCGCCAGCAAGCTCGACCTCTCCCGGCGTCGTGAGGAGCTCGTCGCCCAGGAGGGGGCCAACGCCCGGCGCGAGGCCGAGGAGAAGGCCTCCGCCGCGCTCGTGGACACCAATGCCTCCGCCGAGCGCCGCCGCATCCGCTCCGAGGCCGAGGCGGCCGAGACCGAGCGGCTCGGCCGGGCCACCAACGAGGTCGAGGCGGCCCGCCTCAGTGCTCTGGCGTCGATCGGCACCGGGGCGCTGCGCGCCATCGCGCTGCAGGAGGCCGCCAGGCACCTGCCGCGGGTCGGCCAGGTCAATCTCGCCCCCGACATGCTCCAGAGCCTCCTCGCCGGCCTGCTGCCGCGGGCCGAGGCGGAGGAGGGGCGCTCATGACGCTGCGTCGCCGGGCGGTCCTGGTCCGCCGTCGCACCGAGCTCGAGGAGCTGCTCGATCGGCACTCCACGCGCGGGCAGGCCGAGTTCTTCCTGCGCTCGCGCGGGCGCTCCCTGGACGAGGTTCAGCGCGCCCACGACTGCGCGCACGAGGCCCTCGCCGCCGTCGCGGCCCGTCTCCCCGAGGACTGGGCGCGCACGGGCGTCGAGCGCCGGGACCTGGCCGCCTTCCTCTTCGCGCCCGAGGACGTCGTCATCGTCGTCGGCCCCGACGGGCTCGTCGCCAACGTCGCCAAGTACCTGCGCGGCCAGGTCGTCATCGGGATCGACCCGCGCCCGGGGGCCGAGCGCGGTCCGCTGGTGCCCTGCGACGTGAGGACCGGCGGGGAGCTGATCGACCGGATCGCCGACGGCGAGTCCCCGTCCGTCTCCCGGCGGACCATGGTGCGCGCCCGCCTCGACGACGGCCAGGAGGTGACCGCCCTCAACGAGGTCTACCTCGGGCACGCCTCGCACCAGTCGGCGCGCTACCGCCTGGACTGGCGCGGTCGTCGCGAGCTCCAGTCCTCCTCGGGCGTGATCGTCTCGACCGGGACCGGCGCCACCGGCTGGAGCGCCTCCCTGGCGCACGACAGGGGCGGGCGGGAGCTGCCGGCCCCCGCCGAGCGCGGTCTGGCGTGGTTCGTCCGGGAGGCGTGGCCCTCGCCGGCCACGGGCGTCTCGATGACCGAGGGGCGGCTGGGGGAGGGCGAGGAGCTGGGGCTCGTGGTGTCCTGCGAGCGCCTCGTCGTCTTCGGCGACGGGATCGAGGACGACTGCTGCGAGGCGGCCTGGGGCCAGCGGGTGCGGGTCTCGGTGGCCGAGTCCACCCTGGCGCTGGCCGATCCGCCCCGCGCCTGATCGCGCCGTCGCGCCCGTCGCCGCTCAGCCCCGCCCCGACCCGACCGACCGCGCCCACCCGGCCGGCCTGGTGGCCCGGTGGACGGCGACGATCCCGCCCGACAGGTTCTTGTAGCCCACGCCCCGCCAGCCGGCCCGATGCATGAGCGCGGCCAGCCCCGCCTGATCGGGCCACGCCAGGATCGACTCGGCCAGGTAGTCGTAGGCCTCGGCGCTGGAGGACACGAGCCGCGCGGCCGCCGGCAGCGCCGTGCCCAGGTAGAAGCGGTACGCGCTGCGGAGCGAGCGGCGCACGGGCGTGGAGAACTCGGCGATGACCAGGCGCCCGCCCGGGCGCGTCACGCGCGCCATCTCCCGCAGGGCCCCGCCGGCGTCCTGCACGTTGCGCAGCCCGTAGGAGATGGTGACCGCATCGAAGCTCTCGTCGGCGAAGGGCAGTGCCGTGGCGTCGCCGGCGATGAAGGCGATGCCGGGGTGGCAACGCCGGCCCTCGGCCACCATGCCGGTGGAGAAGTCGCAGGCGACGACGTCGGCGCCGTCGGCGGCGTAGTCCGCGGAGGAGGTCCCCGTGCCGGCGGCGAGGTCGAGCACCCGCGCGCCGGGCCGGGCGGCGACGGCGGCGCGGGTCGCGGCGCGCCACACGCGCACCTGCCACAGGCTCATGATGCTGTTCGTCAGGTCGTAGCGGCGCGCGACGGCGTCGAACATCCCCGCGACCTCGCGGGGGTCCTTGGCAAGAGTGGCTCGGCTCATGCGGCCCATGATCTCAGGTCGCGCCATTCGGGGCCGCCGGTATATTCGTGAGGGGGAAGGGCCCTAATTTGATCGGCGCCCCGACCGGGGCGCCGGGGCGCGCGCGCCGGCGCTGACGCCATGGCGCGGAATTGGGATTCCCCTCCGACCGGGGTTCGGGCGCCGGCCGCGGCCTCGGTAGAGTCGGCGCGGGTCCTCCTGGCCGGGAGGACTATTCGGCATGGGGGAACACGGGAGGAAGGGGCGCGGTGACTGACCGGGATGGCGGGAGCAGCGGGCGCGCCGCTCGTGCGGACGGCCCCGCCGGCGACATGCGCGCCGACGTCATCGTCGTCGGCGCGGGACCGGCCGGCTCGTCCGCCGCCTACCACCTGACCACGTGCGGCCTGGACGTCATCCTGATCGAGCGGCACGAGCTCGGCCGCGACAAGGTGTGCGGCGACGGCCTGACCCCCTCGGCCGTTCGCGAGCTCGTCCGCATGGGCGTGGACACGTCGACCTGGCAGCGCAACATGGGGCTGCGCGTCATCGGGGGCGGGCACCGCCTCCACATCCCCTGGCCCGAGCAGGCCTCCCTGCCCTCCTACGGACTGGCGCGTCGGCGCGCCGAGCTCGACCGGGACCTGGCCGAGCACGCGGCCGACGCCGGGGCCCGCCTGCTGACCGGCGTCACCGTGACCGGTCCGGTCACCACCGCCGCGGGGCGCGTCGTCGGCGTCGAGGCCAGGCCGACGGCCCGGGTCGCCTATCCGGGGATCCCCGCCCCGGCCGTCCTGCGGGCCCCCCTGGTCATCGACGCCGGCGGAGTGTCGGCCCGCCTGGCCACTGCCGTGGGCCGGCACAAGGACGAGCGCAAGCCGCTGGGCGTGGCTGTGCGCGCCTACTTCCGCTCGCCGCGGGCCGAGGACGCCTGGATGGAGTCCCGTCTCGAGCTGTGGGACGGACCGGCGAACCGCTCCGACCTCCTGCCCGGATACGGGTGGTTGTGGAGCGTCGGCGACGGGCTGGTCAACGTGGGGCTGGGCTCGGTGTCCTCCCGCGCCGCGACCACCCGGGTCGACTACCGGGCCGTTTTCCGCCGCTGGGTGGCGAGCGCGCCCGCCTCCTGGGGCTTCGGCCCGCGGACCCGGGTCGGGCGCCTGTCCTCCGCCGCCCTGCCCATGGCCTTCAACCGCAAGCCCCACTACGCCGACGGCCTCATGCTGCTGGGCGACGCCGGCGGCATGGTCTCGCCCTTCAACGGCGAGGGCATCGCCCAGGCCCTCATGTCGGGGCGCCTGGCCGCCGAGGCGGCCGCGCAGGCCGCCGCCCGCTCCACGGCGATCGGCCGCGAGCGGGCCCTGGCGCAGTACCCCGCCGCCATGGAGGCCGAGATGGGCGGCTACTACACCCTTGGCCGCGTCTTCGTCTCCCTCATCGAGCACCCCGAGATCATGCGCGTGTGCACCCGGTACGGCCTGCCGCGCAGACGCCTCATGAGGCTCGTGGCCAAGCTCCTGTCCGATGGTTGGGAGCGTCGCGGAGGCGACGCGATCGACCGCTTCATCCAGCTCCTGACAAGAATGGTGCCGGCAGCATGAACCCCTACGTCTCCCTCCTCATCATGGCGGCGATGGCCCTGGTCGTGGCCATCGGCGGCCTCGTCCTGTCCGCGATCGTGAGCCCCAACCGGCGCAACCGGGTCAAGGTCGCCAACTACGAGTGCGGCATCGACCCCACGCCGACCAACACCGAGACCGGGCGCTTCCCCGTCGCCTTCTACCTGGTGGGCATGACCTTCATCATCTTCGACGTCGAGGTCGTCTTCCTCTACCCCTGGGCCACGGCCTTCACGCGCCTGGGCCTGTTCGGACTGAGCGCCGCCCTCGTCTTCGTCGCCCTGATCACGGTGCCCTACATCCTGGAGTGGCGCCGCGGCGGACTGGACTGGGACTGACGGGACCGGGGCGGCACATCATGAGAATGCGCGACTACAACGAGAAGATGCTCCGCATCCCCTCCAAGCGGGATGACCTCCAGCTCGCCGCCGAGCAGTCCGTCGAGGGCCCCGGCTTCCTGATCACCAGCGTCGAGCAGCTGTCGGGCCTGGCCCAGGCCCGCTCGCTGTGGCCGGTGACCATGGGCCTGGCCTGCTGCGCCATCGAGATGATGGGCGCCGGCACCCCCCGTTTCGACATGTCCCGCTTCGGCTGGGAGATCTTCCGCGCCTCGCCGCGCCACGCCGACGTCATGATCGTCTCGGGCCGCGTCTCCCACAAGATGGCGCCGATCGTCCGCAACGTCTACGACTCCATGCCCGAGCCCAAGTGGGTCATCTCCATGGGGGCCTGCGCCTCGTCCGGCGGTGTGTTCAACAACTACGCGATCGTCCAGGGCTGCGACCACATCGTCCCGGTCGATATCTACCTGCCCGGTTGCCCGCCGCGTCCCGAGATGCTCATCAACGCCATGCTCGAGCTGACCCGCCAGATCGAGCGCCGCCCCGTCTTCAAGCACCGCGAGGACATCGCGCGCGCCGTCGAGGCCGCGGCCCTGGCAGCCGTCCCCCTCTCCGAGATGAAGGGGCGGCTGGCATGAGCGAGAACAAGGGGGCCGCTCCCTCCGACGCCGCGGGCGAGGAGCTGGAGAGGCCCGCCGCGCCCGTTCCCGAGGTCGTTCCCGGCCGTCCGGTGCGTCCCGAGCTGGTCACCGAGGTCGTGGCCACCCACTCCGGCCAGTTCGGCGCCGCCGACGCCGGGGACACGACCGGCTACGGCCGGCAGCGCACCGTGGTCGCCCTCGCACCGGCCGCCGCTCGCCCCTACGGCTCGTGGTTCGACGGCGTCGTCGACGCCCTCATCGAGGATCTCCAGGACGCCGGAATCGACCCGGCCGAGGCCATCGAGAAGGTCGTCGTCGAGCACGACGAGCTCACCCTGTTCATCAGCCGCGAGCACCTCCTCGACGTGGTGCGCCCCCTGCGCGACGACCAGGACCTGCGCTTCGAGCTGTGCCTGGGCGTCGCCGGCGTCCACTACCCGCAGGACGCCGGCCGCGAGCTGCACGCCTGCTTCGCCCTGATGAGCCTGACCCACGGCGGGCGCCAGCTGCGCCTGGAGGTCGCCTGTCCCGCCTCCGACCCGCACGTGCCCTCGATCGTGCCGGTCTACCCGGGCGACGACTGGCACGAGCGCGAGGCATGGGACCTCATGGGCATCGTCTTCGACGGGCACCCCAACCTCACGCGCTCGGCCATGCCCGACGACTGGGTGGGGCACCCGCAGCGCAAGGACTACCCGCTCGGCGGCATCCCCGTCGAGTACAAGGGGGCCACCACCCCGCCCGCCGACACCCGGAGGTCGTACCGCTGATGAGCACCCCCGCCTCCTCCGCCCCCTCCTCCGGCTCCTTCCACGCGGCCGGACCCGCCACCGACGACATCGCGGACGGCGCCCCCCAGTACACCCTGTCCGGCGGTGACTGGGACGACGTCGTCGCCGCCATCGCCGCCCGCGACGAGGACGACCGCCTCCGCCACGACCGCATCGTGCTCAACATGGGTCCCGTCCACCCCTCCACCCACGGCGTGCTGCGTCTGGTCCTGGAGGTCGACGGCGAGACCGTCACCGAGGTCCGCGTGGGCACCGGCTACCTGCACACGGGCATCGAGAAGAACATGGAGTACCGCACCTGGGTCCAGGGCGAGACCTTCGTGACCCGCATGGACTACGTGGCGCCCTTCTTCCAGGAGGTCGGTTACGCCCTGGCCGTGGAGAAGCTGCTCGGCGTCACCGACGACGTCCCCGAGAAGGCCTCGGTCATGCGCGTGCTCCTCATGGAGCTCAACCGCATCGCCTCCCACGTCGTCGCCATCGGGTCCGGCGGCAACGAGATGGGCGGCACCACCCTCATGACCATCGCCTTCCGGTGCCGCGAGAACATCCTGCGCGCCTTCGAGATGGTCTCCGGGCTGCGCATGAATCACGCCTACGTCCGTCCCGGCGGCCTGGCCCAGGACGTCCCGCCGGGCTTCTCCGACTTCGTCCGCTCGGTCATGCCGAACATCAAGAACGATGTCGGCGAACTCGAGGCCCTTCTCATGGAGAACCCGATCCTGAAGGCCCGTTTCGTCGGCGTGGGCGAGATCTCGCTGTCGGCCGCCATGGCCATGGGGCTGACCGGGCCGTGCGCGCGCGCCGCCGGCTACCCGCTGGACATGCGCAGGATCAAGCCCTACTGCGGCTACGAGACCTACGACTTCGACATCCCCGTCTACGACCGCTCCGACTGCTACAACCGCCTGGCCGTCCGCTTCGACGAGTGCTACCAGTCCCTGAAGATCGTCTCCCAGTGCGTGGACCGCCTCGATGAGATCACCGAGCGCGGCGACGACCCCTCCAACACGACCATGGTGGCCGACCCGACCATCGCCTGGCCCGCCCGCATGGCCATCGCCACCGATGGGCAGGGCCAGTCCCTGGAGCACGTGCGCGAGATCATGGGGACCTCCATGGAGTCCCTCATCCACCACTTCAAGCTGGTGACCCAGGGCTTCCGGGTCCCGGTCGGGCAGGTCTACCAGACCGTGGAGCACGCCAAGGGGGTCCTGGGCGTCCACGCCGTCTCCGACGGCGGCACCCGCCCCTACCGGGTCCACTTCCGCGACCCCTCATTCTCCAACCTGCAGTCGCTGGCCATGATGGGCGAGGGCGGCATGATCGCCGACCTCGTCCCCTCCCTGGCCTCCATCGACCCCGTCCTGGGAGGCGTGGACCGCTGATGAGCACCACCGAGAACGCCCGCACGACCGCCGCCGGTTACGAGGCCGCCGGCTACGAAGCCGATCTGGGGGCTCGCGTCGGCGTCGAGATCGAGCAGATCAAGTCCCGCTACCCCGCGGGTCAGGAGCGCAGCGCCCTGATCCCGATGCTGCACCTGGTCCAGAGCATCGACGGCTACGTCTCCCCGCGCGGCATCGCGCTGTGCGCCGAGGCGCTGGGCCTGACGCGATCCGAGGTCTCCGCCGTCGCCACCTTCTACAGCCAGTTCCACCGCCACCCGGCCGGGGAGTACCACGTCGGCGTGTGCACCAACGCCCTGTGCGCCGTCATGGGCGGCGACGAGGTCTGGCGGGCCGTGAGCGAGCACACGGGCCTGGGCAACGACGAGACCAGCGAGGACGGCCGCATCAGCCTGGAGCGCGTGGAGTGCAACGCCGGCTGCGACTACGCCCCGGTCGTCATGGTCAACTGGGAGTTCTTCGACAACCAGACCCCGGCCTCCGCCGTCGAGCTGGTCTCGCGCCTGGAGCGCGGCGAGGACGTCGTCCCCACCCGCGGCCCCGAGACCCTGCCGACCTTCCGCGAGAACGAGCGCCTCCTGGCCGGCTTCGAGGACGGGCGCGCCGACGAGGGCGTCGGCGCGGGCGAGGCGAGCCTGCTGGGCCTGCGCATCGCCCGCGAGAGGGGCTGGACGGTCCCGGGGGAGGAGACCAAGTGAGCGGCGGCGCGAGCGGCGGCCGGCCGGCCGGTCCGGTCTTCACCGCACCGGGGACCCTCACCCCGGCCATCACCGACATGTGGGACAAGGACCGCTCCTGGACCCTGAGGACCTACCGGGCCAACGGCGGCTACCGAGGGCTGGAGCGGGCCAGGACCATGAGCCAGGAGGAGCTCGTCGATCTGGTCAAGGCCTCCAACCTGCGCGGTCGCGGCGGCGCGGGCTTCCCCACAGGGCTGAAGTGGTCCTTCCTGCCCGCCCCCGACGGCGGGGCCCGCTACCTCGTCGTCAACGCCGACGAGTCCGAGCCGGGCACGTGCAAGGACATCCCCACCATCATGGCCAACCCGCAGGCCCTCATCGAGGGCGTGGCCATCTGCTCGCGCGCCATCGGCTGCGACCACGCCTTCGTCTACCTGCGCGGCGAGGTCGCCCACGTCTACCGCCGCCTGCTCCACGCCGTCGCCGAGGCCGAGCAGTCGGGGCTGCTGGACACCGGCTTCGGCCTGGACGGCTCCCGGCCGCTGACCATCACCGCGCACGCCGGCGCCGGCGCCTACATCTGCGGCGAGGAGACCGCGCTGCTCGACTCCCTCGAGGGCCGCCGCGGCCACCCGCGCCTCAAGCCCCCCTTCCCGGCGGTCCAGGGCCTGTACGCGCGCCCGACGGTCATCAACAACGTCGAGACCATCGCCTCCCTGCCGGGGATCCTCTCCCGCGGACCCGAGTGGTACTCGTCCATGGGCACCGAGCGCTCCAAGGGCCACGGCATCTTCTCCGTCTCCGGTCACGTGGCCCACCCCGGCCAGTTCGAGGCGCCCTTCGGCATCACGATGGGGGAGCTCATCGATCTCGCCGGCGGCGTCCGGGCCGGGCACAGGCTCAAGTTCTGGGTCCCGGGCGGATCCTCCACCCCGATCTTCGGGCCCGAGGAGCTCGATGTCCCCCTGGACTACGAGTCGGTCGGGGCGGCCGGCTCCATGCTGGGCACCCGCGCCCTCCAGGTCTTCGACGAGACGGTCTCCGTCGTGCGCGTCGTCGCCCGCTGGACCGAGTTCTACCAGCACGAGTCCTGCGGCAAGTGCACCCCCTGCCGCGAGGGCACCTACTGGATGCGCCAGATCATGCTGCGCCTGGAGGCCGGGCGGGGCCTGCCCGGGGACGTCGAGAAGCTGGAGTCCATCGCCTCCAACATCGCCGGCCGCTCCTTCTGCGCCCTCGGCGACGCCTCCGCCGTCCCGGTCCTGTCCGGCATCAAGCGGTTCCGCGCCGAGTTCGAGGCCGGGTACACCTCCGCGGCCCGCGAGCTCCTCCCCTATGAGGCCTCGGCAATCGTTGAAAGCGCACGGTGAGACATGACTGACACGGCCACCGACATGACCGACATGGTCCACATGACGATCGACGGCGTCCCCGTCGAGGTCGCCAAGGGCACGCTCCTCATCCGCGCCGCCGAGAAGATCGGCGTGCGCATCCCGCGCTTCTGCGACCACCCGCTGCTCGCGCCGTCGGCGAACTGCCGCCAGTGCCTGGTGGACGTGGCCATGCCCGGCCGCGACGGCGTGGTCCGCCCCATGCCCAAGCCCCAGCCCTCGTGCGCCATGACCGCCATGGAGGGCATGGAGATCTCCACCCAGGCCACCAGCGAGGTCGCCGCCGGGGCGCAGGCCGGGACCATGGAGTTCCTCCTCATCAACCACCCCCTGGACTGCCCGGTGTGCGACAAGGGCGGCGAGTGCCCTCTGCAGAACCAGGCCCTGGAGCTCATGGCCTCGGGCGCCCAGTCCGCCACCCGCTTCACCGACGTCAAGCGCACCTTCCCCAAGCCCCTGCGCCTGACCAGCAACATCCTGCTCGACCGCGACCGCTGCATCCTGTGCCAGCGCTGCGTGCGCTTCGTCGACCAGATCGCTGGCGACCCCTTCATCGCGCTGCAGGGGCGCGGCGCCGGCCACGTCGGCGGCGAGGTCACCGGGGGCCTGTACTCCGAGCAGATCGGCCGCTACGACTCCACCGTCCTGGACTTCTTCGACCCGGAGGGCGTGGCCGGCGTGACCACCGAGACCATCCGGGGCGAGGCCTACCTCGCCCCCGAGTCCGACCTGGCCGGGCCGGGCGGTGGTCCCGGCGTCATCGACGGCTCCGTCCACGGGCCCGGGGACCTGGCGGGCCGCGAGGACCTCGACGTCTCGGGCCGCCCCTTCGCCTCCTACTTCTCGGGCAACATCATCCAGATCTGCCCCGTCGGGGCCCTGACCAGCGCCCGCTACCGCTTCCGGGCCCGCCCCATGGACCTGGTGTCCACCGAGTCGGTCACCGAGCACGACGCCTCCGGCTCCGCCATCCGCGTCGATATGCGCCGCGGCGTCGTGCTGCGCCGCCTGGCGGGCAACGACCCCGAGGTCAACGAGGAGTGGATCACCGACAAGGACCGCTTCGGCTTCGCCTGGTCCGCCCAGCCCGACCGTCTGCGCGTTCCGCTCGTGCGCGACGAGGAGACCGGTCTGCTGACGGGCACCTCCTGGTCCGACGCGCTCGACGTCGCCGCCCGGGGCCTGGCCGCGGCGAGGGACGCCGGCGGCGTCGCCCTGCTGCCCGGGGCCCGCACCACCCTGGAGGACGGCTGGGCCTGGTCCCGCTTCGCCCGCCAGGTGCTGGGCACCAACGACATCGACCAGCGCGTGCGCGACCACTGCGAGGAGGAGGACCTCTTCCTCGCCTCCCGGGTCGCCGGAACGGGACTGGGCGCCGTGACGTACTCCTCGCTGGAGCGGGCCGGGCAGGTCCTCCTGGTCGCCCTCGAGCCCGAGGACGAGTGCGGCTCGCTCTTCCTGCGCCTGCGCAAGGGGGTGCGCGCCGGCGGCGTCCGCGTGGCCACGATCGCCCCGCTGATCACCAACGGCTCGCGCAAGCTCAGCGCCACCACCGTCCTGACCGTTCCCGGCCAGGAGGCGCGGGCCATCGCCCTGCTCTCGCAGACCCACCCCGACGTCGTCGAGGCCCTCAAGGCCGAGGGCGCCGCCATCCTCGTGGGAGAGCGCGCCGCCGCCGTCCCGGGCCTGCTCACGACCGTCGACACCCTCGCCACGGCCACCGGGGCCCGCCTGGCATGGGTGCCGCGCCGCGCCGGCGAGCGCGGCGGCATCGAGGCGGGGCTCCTGCCCTTCCTCCTGCCCGGCGGCCGTCCCGTCGCCGACGCCGCGGCCCGCCGCGAGGTCCAGGACGCCTGGGGCATCGACCCCGCCGGGATCCACGCCCACGCGCCCCTGCCCGACGCGCCCGGGCGCAACGCGACCCGGATCCTGACCGACCTGGTCGATGGCGGCCTCGGCGGCCTGGTGGCGGGCGGCATCGACCTGCGCGACTTCCCGGACCCGGGCCTGGCCAGGGCGGCGCTCGCCGCCTCCGGCTTCACCGTCCAGCTCGAGGTGCGCCGCTCGGAGGTCAGCGAGCACGCCGACGTCGTCCTGCCGGTCGCCCCCGCCGAGGAGAAGAACGGCACCTTCGTCAACTGGGAGGGGCGCGTGCGCCCCTTCGGTCAGGCCCATGTCTCGCGCGCCCGCACCGATCGCCAGGTCCTGGCGATGCTCGCCGCCGAGATGGGCGACGACCTCGACGTCGATGACCTCGAGACCCTCCACGCCCAGCTCGCCGAGCTCGGCCTGTGGAGGGGGGAGCGGGGCGGCGTCGTCTTCATCGAGCCGCCCGCCGCCGAGCCGGCCACCTCCGCGCGCCGGTCGGGCCTCTCGACCGCGACCGGCCTGGACGCCGTCCTGGCCACCCACAAGCCCATGCTCGACGCCGGCCGGCTTCAGGACGGGGACGCCTTCCTCGCCGCCACCGCCCTGCGCCCGGTCGCCCGTGTCGCCGCGGATCTCGCCGACCGGCTGGGCCTGCGCGGCGGGGAGAGCGTCGATGTCGCCACCGCGGTGGGCGCCGTCACGCTGCCGGCCGTGATCGCGGGCCGGGTCGCCCCGGGCACCGTCTGGTTGCCGGAGTGCTCGCCCGGCTCCACGATCCGTCAGGCGCTCGGCGCCTCCCACGGCTCCCGCGTCCGGCTCTCCCCGACTCCCACCGACATCCTGCCCAGCACGCCGGCGGGCACCCCGATCAGAACGGAGGCGACCCGGTGAGCATTGCGATTCCCATGATTTCCGCGTCTTCCGCGGCTCCCGCGTCTTCCGCGATCCCCATGACTCCCGCGGACGCCGAGGGCGGCGTGATCGCCGACTTCTCCGCCGAGACCTGGTGGCTCACGCTCCTCAAGGCGGTCTTCGTCGTCGCCTTCCTCATCGTCAGCGTCATCCTCGCGCTGTGGGTGGAGCGCCGCGGACTGGCGCGCATGCAGACGCGCCCCGGCCCCAACGTCAACGGCCCCTTCGGCTTCCTCCAGGCCGTCGCGGACGCGGCCAAGCTCATCATGAAGGAGGACTTCTGGCTGGGAGGGGCCGAGAGGCTCATCTACATCCTCGCCCCGGTCATCGCGGCGTTCAGCGCCTTCATGGTCTACGCCGTCATCCCCTTCGGGCCGCAGGTCTCCGTCCTCGGGCACTCCACGCCGCTGCAGCTGACCGACTTCCCGGTCGCGGTCCTCTACATCCTGGCGATCACCGCCTTCGGCGTCTACGGCATCATCCTGGGCGGCTGGTCGACCCACTCGACCTACCCGCTCTTCGGCGCCGTGCGCTCCGCCGCTCAGGTCATCTCCTACGAGCTGAGCATGAGCCTGGCGATCCTCACGGTCTTCCTCGCCTCGGGCACCATGTCGACCTCCGGCATCGTCGGGGCCCAGCAGCGCATGTGGTGGGGCCTGGCAATGGTGCCGAGCTTCCTCATCTACGTCGTGTCCATGGTCGGCGAGGTCAACCGCCTGCCCTTCGACCTGCCCGAGGCCGAGGGCGAGCTCGTCGCGGGGCATATGGTCGAGTACTCCTCCATGAAGTTCGCCTGGTACTTCCTGGCCGAGTACATCAACATGTTCAACGTCTCGGCCGTGTGCGTCACCCTGTTCCTGGGCGGCTGGCGCTCCTTCATCGTGGCGAGCTTCTGGGAGGGGGCCAACTCCGGCTGGTGGCCCGTGCTGTGGTTCGTCGCCAAGGTCTGGCTCGTCATGTTCTTCATGATCTGGACCCGCGGCACCCTGGTGCGCATCCGCTACGACCACTTCATGAAGCTGGGGTGGAAGTTCCTCATCCCCGTCTCGCTGGCCTGGTTCGTCCTGGTGGCCGTCCTCCAGGGCTACCGCACCTTCTTCAGCGGCTCGTCCCGCGCGCTGCTCATCATCCTGGCGGTCGTCTTCGTGGTGGCCCTGCTCGTGTTCCTCCTCCTGCCCGAGGAGCAGGACGAGCCCGGTCCCGAGGGCGACGGCGTGACCGCGCCGGGGGAGGAGCTCGACGCCTTCGCGGACGGCTACCCCGTCCCTCCGCTGCCCGGCCAGCAGCTGCCCGTCTCCCCGCGCGTGCGCCGCGCCCAGCGGGCGGAGTCGCCCGCCCGCATCGACGCGGCCGGCCCCGCGGCGCTCCCCGTCGGCGTCGGTGCCGTCGATACCGCCGGCTTCGCGGCGGGCGGCGCCCGGGCCACCCCCGACTCCGGCGACATCGTCCAGGAGGGAAACGATGACTGACCAGACCTCCGACGCCTCCCGCATCCCGGAAGAGCGGCCGAGCACGGACCACGACCAGTGGCTGCGCGACCCTCCCGGCCCCGTGGGACGCTTCTTCGCGCCCGTCGCCGGCTACGGCGTGACCATCTCCTCGATGTTCCGGCCCACCGTCACCGAGCTGTACCCCTTCGAGGCGCCGGTCCTCATGCCGCGCTACCACGGGCGCCATCAGCTCAACCGCTACGACGACGGCTTGGAGAAGTGCATCGGCTGCGAGCTGTGCGCCTGGGCCTGCCCGGCGGACGCCATCTACGTCGAGGCGGCCTCGAACACCCCGGGGGCCCAGTACTCCCCCGGCGAGCGCTACGGCCGCGTCTACCAGATCAACTACCTGCGCTGCATCTTCTGCGGCATGTGCATCGAGGCCTGCCCCACGCGGGCCCTGACCATGACCCATGAGATCGACGAGCTGGTCGGGCCGACCCGCACCGGCCTGATCTACGAGAAGCAGGACCTGCTCGCCCCCGTGCCCGACGGCGCGCTGGAGACCCCTCACCCCATGGTCGAGGGGACCGAGGACGGCGACTACTACCGGGGCGAGGTCACCGGCGTCACCCAGGCGCAGGTCGACTGGGTCCGCGCCCGCCGGCCCGAGGACCCGACCCTGGCGTCCGCGCGGCCGGCTCCCGTCCCGAGCACCCTCGAGGAGGCGGTGCACTCATGATCTCCGCGACCGCGCTGCCGGTGCCGCCGGCCTCGACCGAGCTGCTGCCCGCGACCCTGACCGCGGATGGCGCCCTCTCCGTCGGGGAGACGATCCTCTTCGCAGTCGTCGCCCTGATCGCCGTGACCTGCGGCCTGGGGCTGCTCACCGCCAAGCGCGCGGTGTCCGCCGCCGCCAACATGATCGGCATCATGATCTGCCTGGCGGTCCTCTACATCACGAGCGAGGCGCCCTTCCTGGGCATCACCCAGATCGTCGTCTACACGGGCGCCGTCATGACACTCGTCCTGTTCGTCATCATGATGGTCGGCGTCGGCGGCGAGGAGCCGATGGCCGGCACCGGCCCGCCCGCCGTCACCTGGGCGGTGGCCGCCCTGGGCGCGGGACTGGCCGTCATCCTGGCCGCCGTCGTGTGGCGCTCCGTCCTCCCGATCGCGACCGACGAGGGCGGAGGGGTCCTCGCGAATCCCTCCGAGCCCTCCGCTCTCGCCCTCGTGCTGTTCGGCGACCACGTCGTCATCATGGAGCTGACCGGCGTCCTGCTCATCATCGCCGCCGTCGGCGCCCTGACGCTGACCCACCGCCAGCGCATCCGTCCCCGCATGACCCAGCGCCTCCGGATGAGGGCCAGGATGCGCGCCTTCGCCGAGACGGGCGCCCACCCCGGTCAGAAGCCCATGCCCGGCGTCTACGCCGCCACCAACGCCGCCGCCGCACCGGCGCTGGGCGCCGACGGCGAGGCCCTGGAGGAGTCGATCCCGCGCGTGCTGCGCGTCCGGGACCAGGGTCTGGAGCTGTCCGAGGTCTCCCCGGAGACGGGGGCCGCCCAGCGCGCCGGCACCATCGCCGCTCGCGAGGACGCCGTCGTGGGGCGCTCCGGCATGGAGGCCATGCCCGGCGCGGCCGCCCCGGTCGTCGCCCAGCCCGTCGCGAAGCCGGTCGCGGCGCGGCCCGGGAGCCGGCCCGACGACGACTCCGACCGGCCCGACGACGACTCCGAGAAGAAGGCGCACGAGGAGGAGCAGAAGTGACCGTCCCCGTCACCGCCTACATCGTGCTCGCCGGGGTGCTCTTCAGCCTCGGGGCGCTCACGGTGCTCCTGCGCCGCAACGCCATCATCGAGCTGATGGGCGTGGAACTCATGCTCAACGCCGTCAACCTGGTCCTGGTGACCTTCTCCCGCATCCGCGGCGACCTCACCGGTCAGATCTTCGCCTTCTTCGTCATGGTCGTCGCGGCCGCCGAGGTGGTCGTGGGCCTGAGCATCATCGTGTCCATCTTCCGCACCCGCAGGTCCACGTCGGTCGACGACGAGAACCTGCTCAAGAACTGAGGGATCGCCGCCCATGATCGCACCATCTCTCGTGCTCGCCGGCGCCCCGGGGATCGGCGCGGGACCCGGCGCCGTCCCCCCCGCGCCCCTGGTCTCGCCCGCAACCGGTGCTGCGGCCCTGGCCTGGCTGCTGATCGCCGTGCCCGCGGCCGGTGCCGCCGTCCTCCTGCTGGCCGGACGCGCCTCCGACCGCTGGGGCCACCTGCTGGGCCTGGCCGCCTCGCTGACCAGCGCCTGCCTGGGGCTGGGGATCCTCGCGCAGATCCTCCGCCTGCCCGCCGCCGAGCGCGTTATGAGCGTGGACCTGTGGCGCTGGTTCGGCGCCGGGGACCTCACTGTGCGCATCGGCCTGCGCATCGACCCGCTCTCGATGACCTTCGTGGCGCTGGTGACCTTCGTCGGCTTCCTCATCCACGTCTACTCGGTGGCCTACATGGCCCATGATCGGGATCGCCGCCGCTTCTTCGCCTACCTCAACCTGTTCATCGCCGCGATGCTCACCCTGGTCCTGGGCGACTCCTACATCGTCCTGTTCGTCGGGTGGGAGGGCGTGGGCCTGGCCTCCTACCTGCTCATCGGCTTCTGGAGCACCGCCGACGCCGACGCCCCGCAGGCCGAGAGGTTCACCAGCCGGCAGAATGCGACGGCCGCCAAGAAGGCCTTCATCATGAACCGCGTCGGCGACGTCGGCCTCCTGCTGGCCATGATGACGATGGTCTCCTCCCAGGCCCGCTCGGTCTCCTTCATCTCCGTGCTGCCGGCCGCCGAGGACGGTTCGCTGTCCACCGCCCAGTTGACCGCCATCGGCTTCTTCCTCCTGCTGGCCGCCTGCGGCAAGTCCGCCCAGTTCCCGCTCCAGGCCTGGCTGGGCGACGCCATGGCCGGACCCACGCCGGTCTCCGCCCTCATCCACGCCGCCACCATGGTGACCGCCGGCGTCTACCTCATGGTGCGCTCCGGGGCGATCTTCGAGGGGGCCCCGGACGCGCAGCTGGCCGTCGCCGTCGTGGGCGCCATCACCCTCGTGCTCGGAGCGGTCATCGGGTCCGCCAAGGACGACATGAAGAAGGTCCTGGCGGCCTCCACCATGAGCCAGATCGGCTACATGATGCTGGGCGCGGGACTGGGACCGATCGGCTACGCCTTCGCCATCTTCCACCTGCTGACCCACGGCTTCTTCAAGGCCCAGCTCTTCCTGGGCGCCGGAAGCGTCATGCACGCCATGGGCGACCAGGTCGATATGCGCCGCTTCGGCGGCCTGGCCGGGGCGATGCGCACCACCTGGATCACCATGGGCATCGGCTGGCTCGCCATCCTCGGCATCCCGCCCTTCTCCGGGTTCTGGTCCAAGGACAGGATCATCGAGGCCGCCTTCGTCGGCGAGGGCGCGCGCCCCTGGATCCTCGGCTCCGTCGCGCTCCTGGGGGCGGGGCTGACCGCCTTCTACATGTCCCGCCTGTTCTTCATGATCTTCCACGGGCGCCCCCGCTGGACCACCGAGAGGGACATCGAGGGTGCCGTCCACCCGCATGAGTCGGGCCCGCTCATGACGCTGCCCCTCATCGTCCTGTCGATCTTCTCCGTCGGCCTGGGCGGGCTGCTGTCCATGAACGACGCCTTCGCCATCTGGCTGGAGCCGGTGACGGGGCGCGTCGAGCACGGCGAGCCCGTGCTGCCGGCCGCGGTCATCATGGGCGCCACGCTCGCTCTCGTCGTCATCGGCGTCCTCGTCGCCTGGCTGATGTACGTGCGCCGCGCCGTGCCCACCGTCGTCCAGACCGGCAGCGCCCTGGTCGAGGCCGCGCGCCGCGACATGTATCAGGACGCCGTGAACGAGGGACTGGCCATGCGCCCGGGACAGGGCCTCGTCATCGCCGCCTCCGCCTCGGATCGCTACGTCGTGGACGGCGCCGTCGAGGGGCTCGCCAGGGCCACCGCCGGAGCGGGCCGGCTCGTGCGGCGCACCGAGTCCGGGTACGTGCGCTCCTACGCCGGCTACATGCTGGCCGGAACGGTGCTCGCCCTCATCGCCGTTCTGGCCAGCAGGTTCTGAGAGGACACGACCACATGCAGCCCATCACCGCATCCATCCCCGGGCCGGCACCCGTGCTGACCGTCATGGTGCTCGTCCCGCTCGCCGGGGCGCTTCTCCTGTGGTTCGTGCCCCCGCTGCGCGGCCTGGCCCGCGGAGTCGGCCTCGTCTTCTCCCTGGGGGCGCTCGGCGTCGGCATCTGGGCGATGGCCCTGTTCGACCCGGGCAGCGGCGGAACCGTCCAACTCGCCGAGACCCGGCCGTGGATCCCGACCCTGGGCATCTCCTGGGCCCTGGGCGTCAACGCGCTCGGCCTGGCCATGCTGCTGCTGGCGGCCTTCCTCGTGCCCCTGGTCCTGCTCGCCGGCTGGGGCGAGATCCCCGCCGAGCACCAGGCCCTCTTCACGGCCCTGGTGCTGGCCCTGGAGGCCTTCGTCGTCGTCATCTTCAGCGCGCGCGACGTGTTCCTGTTCTACGTCTGCTTCGAGGCCATGCTCGTGCCGGTGTACGTCCTCATCGGTCGCTTCGGGGGGCCGGATCGCCGGCGCGCCGCCCTGAAGTTCCTCCTGTACTCCCTGGCCGGAGGACTCGTCATGCTCGTCGGCGTGGTCGCCCTGTTCTTCTACGGCCCGCGCACGGAGACCGGCTACCTCATCGGCTCCCTCGCCGGGTCCCTCAGCGCCCCGCCCGCCGCGGCACGCTGGATCTTCGCATCCTTCATGATCGCCTTCGCGATCAAGGCCCCGCTGGTGCCCCTGCACACCTGGCTGCCCGACGCGGCCGAGCAGGCCACCCCGGGCACCTCGGTCCTCCTCATCGGCGTCCTGGACAAGATCGGCACCTACGGCATGATCGCCCTGGTTCTGCCGCTCTTCCCCGAGGCGGCCGCCTGGGCCGCCCCGGTCGTCCTCGTGCTGGCCGTCGTCGGCATCATCTACGGGGGCCTGGCGGCCATCGGCCAGGACAGCCTCTACCGGCTCATCTCCTACACCTCGATCAGCCACTTCGGCTTCATGGTGCTGGGGATCTTCATCGGCGACCGGATCGCCGCGATCGGCGCCATGGTCTACATGGTCGCCCACGGACTGTCCATCGCCGGCCTCTACCTCGTCACCGGCTTCCTAGCCCGGCGCACCGGCACCGTGGCGATCGGCGAGCTCGGCGGCATCGGCCGGGTCATGCCGCTGGTGGCCGGCACCTTCCTGGTCTCCGGCCTGGCCTCCATCGCACTGCCGGGCCTGAGCGGCTTCGTCCCGGAGTGGATGGTGCTCACCGGCACCTTCTCCCGGTCCGTCGTCCTCGGCGTCGTCGCCGTGGCGGGCGTGGTCATCGCCGCGGTCTACGTGCTCCTGCCCTACCAGCGCGTCTTCACCGGCGCTCCGGACGCCGAGCGCGTCGGCAGCGCGGACCTGGACGGGCGTGAGCGGCTCGTGCTGGTCCCGATCATCGCCGCCATGCTCCTCCTGGGACTGGCCCCCGGCGCGCTCACCGATGCGCTCGACGGCGTCGCCGAGCAGGTGGCGACCACCATGAGCGCCGACTCCGGGCGTCCGGCCGCTCTGAGCGACCCGGCTGCCGCGACCGGTCCGCTCGCCCCGGCGGATCCGCCATCGCCCTCCGCCCCCACCGTCACGGAAGGGATCAGCAAGTGAGCGTCACCGTCCCGATCATCGAGTGGGCCGGGCTCATCCCGGTTCTCATCATCCTGGGGGCCGGTGTGCTCGGCGTCCTCGTCGAGGCGTTCGCGCCGCGCGGGGGACGCCTGCAGGTGCAGGCGGTCCTGTCCGCGGTGGCCATCCTCGCCTCCGGCACGGCCTTCGTCCTGCGCTGGAGCCAGGTCCTCCCGCAGGACGCGGGGACCGGCAGGATCCGGCCATCGGGACGCGTGCTGGCCGCCGGGATCAGCGAGGATCCCTTCGGGGTGGCCGCTCAGGGCATCGTGCTCCTCATCGGTCTGCTGGCCGTGCTGATCATGGCCGACCGCACCACCGCGGGCGACGGCGCCTTCGCCGCGCAGGCCGCCGATCGCCCCGGCAGCGCCGAGGAGACGGAGTCCCTCCACCGCGGCTGGACCGCCACCGAGGTCTTCCCGCTCATGCTGTTCTCCCTGGCCGGCATGATGCTCTTCCCCATGGTCAACGACCTCATCGCGCTGTTCGTCGTGCTCGAACTGGTGTCGCTGCCGCTCTACATCATGGCGGCCACCGCCCGCCACCGCCGTCTGCTGAGCCAGGAGGCGGCGCTGAAGTACTTCGTGCTGGGGGCCTTCGCCTCCGCGTTCCTCCTGCTGGGCTCGGCCTTCCTGTACGGCCTGTCCGGCTCGGTGTCCTACACGGGGGTCGCCGACGCGCTCGCCGTCGGCGGTGCGATCGACGTGATCGACATGGACTGGCTCGGCCTGGCGGGCGTGGTCCTGGTGACCGTGGGGCTGCTGTTCAAGACCGCAGCCGTGCCCTTCCACGCCTGGAGCCCGGACGTCTACCAGGGCGCCCCGACCCCGGTCACCGGCTTCATGGCCGCCGGCGTCAAGGCCGCCGCCTTCCTGGCGCTCGTGCGCTTCTACTACCTGGTCGGCGGTGCGTTCGGGTGGGACATGGCCCCGTTCCTGTGGACCGTCGCGATCCTGACCATGGTGGTGGGCACCGTCGTCGGCGTCGTTCAGAGCGATATCAAGCGCATGCTCGCCTACTCGGCCATCGCCCACGCCGGCTACATGCTCATGGGCATCATCGCCCTCAACGGGACGGGCATCAGCGCCCTGCTGCTCTACGCGCTCGCCTACGGCGTGGCCACCGTCGGGGCCTTCGGCATCGTCGCCCTGGTGCGCACGGGGCACGGTGGTGCGGCGGGCGCCGAGGCCACCGACCTGGGGTCCTTCGCGGGCCTGGGGCGGCGCAACCCGTGGCTCGCCGCCGCCATGGCGGTGTTCCTGCTGTCCTTCGCAGGCGTGCCGCTGACGGCGGGCTTCGTCGCCAAGTTCGAGCTGTTCATCGCCGCCGTCGGCGGCGGGGCCATGTGGCTGGTGATCGCCGCGGTCATCTCCTCCGCCATCACGGCCTTCTTCTACATGCGGCTGATCGTCCTCATGTTCTTCCGCGAGCCCGAGGGGAGCGGGGTCGTCGTCGTGGAGTCGATGGGTCCATCGGGTGCCGCCATCGTCGTGGCGGTCTTCGTCACGGTGGCGCTCGGAGTGCTGCCGCAGGCCGTTATCGCGCTCCTGGGCCGCGCCGCTATGCTCCTACCGTGATCGGATCGCTGCCCTTGAACGCCCCTCCGCAGCTCGAGGGACGGATCATCCCGGCTCTCGAGGCCGTCGAGGCGCGTCTGCTCGACGTCGTCAGCAATGCCGACGAGACCATCAACCCGCCCACCTCCCATCTGGCCGAGGCCGGGGGGAAGCGGCTGCGACCGGTTCTCACGCTCCTGACCGCCCAGCTCGGGGACACCGGCCTTGCCGTGGGGGAGCAGGTGCTCGACGCCGGCGTCGCCGTCGAGCTGACGCACATCGCCACGCTCTACCACGACGACGTCATGGACGAGGCGCCTCTGCGCCGCGGTGCGCCCAGCGCCCAGACGGTGTGGGGCAACTCCGCCGCGATCCTCACCGGCGACGTGCTGGTGGCGCGCGCCTCCCAACTCGTCGCGGCGCTCGGTCCACGGGCCGTGCTCGCCCACGCCAAGACCTTCGAGCGCCTGTGCATGGGGCAGCTCCACGAGACCCTGCCCCGTCCGGCCGGCACCGATCCCGTCGACCACTACATCCGGGTCCTGGCGGACAAGACCGGCTCCCTGATCGCCATGTCCGCTCGCTACGGCGCCATGCTGGCCCGCGCCGGCGACGCCACAGAGCGCATCGTGGAGGAGTTCGGCGAGAAGATCGGGGTCGCCTTCCAGCTGGCCGACGACGTCATCGACCTGGCGAGCGACTCCGAGACCACCGGCAAGACCCCGGGGACGGATCTGCGGGAGGGTGTGGACACCATGCCGGTGCTCCTGCTGCGCAAGGCCCTGGCGGCGGGCGAGCTCGACGCGGCCGGACAGTCGATCCTCTCGAGGCTGTCGACCGGGAACCTCGACGACGACGCGGTGCTGGCCGACGTCGTCGCCCGGCTGCGCCTGCACCCGGTGCTGGCGCGCACGCGGGAGATGGCCATGACCTGGGCCCGGGAGGCCGTGGGCGTGCTCGCAGGGCTGGAGGACGCCGTCCGCGCCGGGACGCGCCGGCGCCTGGATGCGACGGGCGCCGACGAGGCCGAGCGGCAGGCCGCTCTGGCCGACGCGGAGCAGCGCGTCGAGCTTGTGCGGGAGGGCATGGAGGAGTTCGCGCGGCTGCTCGTGGACAGGGCGGCCTGAGGCCTCCGGGACGGGCCGCGCTCCTCTCACCGACCGATCCCGCACTCGCCGGGTTTCCCCATGGAGTGATGGGGAGTGATGGGGAGTGCCCGGGGACGAGCGGGTACCTGCCCATCGCGAGCGGCGGCCTGGGGCGCATAGCGTGTCGGGCACATGCTCCCGATGCGCTGAAAGGTCCCCGACATGATTTCCTCCGCGACGTCGTCCGCCGATCGCAGCTCCCGACCGACTCGCCGCAGTGTCCTGGCCCTGTCCGCCCTGGCCGGGGCGGGGGCCGTCCTGGCCGGTTGCGGGATGCCCGGGAAGGGCGGTGCGGCGTCCGGGAAGGACTCAGGCTCTGCTGCCTCTGCTCGTGCTGCGGTGGCGGCGTCGACCGGGCCTCATGGTGGGGTGGTGCTCGACACGGAGTACAAGGGTGCGCCGCTGACGGTGGAGGTCGGTCCGGTTGCGGTGAAGGACAAGTACTCGGTGGCGAGGTTTCACATTTCCTCCGACTCTGAGGAAGCCGTGTACCTCAGTCAGGCCTTCGCCATTGGGACGAATGTCTCCACAACGGCTGATGTCCGCATGATGTCGTTGGAGCGAAGCGTGGTCTACCCCGAGCTGGCGAGGAACAATGAGGACCTCGGTGGTTCGGTTTCAAAGGGTAAGCCGGTTGAGGCGTTTCCCGTCTTCGCGGCTCTGAGTGATGAAGTCCGGTCGGTGGAGATGCTTCTCCCCAATATGGGTGTTGTGATCGGCATTCCGGTGGTTGCGGCGTCGGATGTGGATCTTGACATCGCTGACGTCATCGCCAAGGCGAAGCTCGATGAATCCGATCCCGGTCCCTTCGAGCTCGAGCGGGCGGCCGTGTCGATGGACGGCTCATCGGATACGAAGCAGGATGAGACGTCGACGACGGTGACGGTGGCCGGGGACGTCACCTTCGCGACTGACTCCGATCAGCTCTCGGCACAGGCCGATGCTGTGTTGGCCGGTGCGGTGGAGCAGATCGAGAAGCACCCTTCGGGTGGGGAGCTGACGATTACTGGGCACACCGACGACGTGGCTGACGACGCGCATAACCAGGATCTGTCGGAGCGGCGTGCCGAGGCGGTATCGGAGCGGCTCAAGGAACTGACGGACTTGTCCAAGTGGAATCAGTCCGTCTCGGGTGAAGGGGAGTCCTCGCCACGAGTGCCGAACGACTCCGACGAGCGCAGACAGGCCAACCGCCGAGTGGAGATCACGCTGACGCCGTCGAAGCCCGCCGAAGCCGGTGCGTCGCCGAGCGCGAGTGCGGCTCCGCCATCAGCCGCCACGCCCGATCCGGCCGGCCCGGTGGGTAAGGGGCCGGAGGGTGTCGATGTGACGGTTGAGGGGAAGACCGTGCACATGTCGATCGACCATGTGGTTCGAGTGGGGGAGTACGTGACCGGAAAGGTGGTGCTCACCTCTGACGAAAAGGTCTATGTGCCGGTCTCTTCCTTCGCGTTGCCGGGAAAACTCATGGAATTGCGCGGACTGTCCGGAGTTTATGGTGTGAGTAGTTTGACCATCCTCAGTGGCGGATTAAGGCATCTGGAGGCGGATTATGCGTACTCTGATGGCAGACGATTTCCTTTGGCCAATAACTTTGTCTACGATCTTGAGCCCGGGGCCTCCCAGTCTTTTCCGGTTGTCTGGCCGGACGTCGGTGAGGACAGCATTATGATTGATATTCCCGAAGGTAAGTACCGTTATGCGAGGGAGCGAATCATCGCCCGCCTCACCGACGTCCCTGTAATTGATGCGTAGGAGCCGCGGTGGGGCTCTCTGATATGAGGACCCGGACGGCAGGAGAGCTCGCGCGCGGAAAGGGCGAAGCCGTTCCCGTCATGTTGCTGTTGCCGTTGCCGTGGCGGTCTCCTCGGGGGCGTCAGAGGGTGTCGAGTGCCCCGGGTGGTCCATCCATCCGTTTGCCGGATAGAAGGCGCCTTGTAGCGCGAGACCCCATGCGGAGACCGCGATAGGCCCGTTGTCGGTGTCGATCGGAACCTGCCCGATATCCTGACCGGACGATAGGGACGTCAGTTGAAGAGTTGCGTTTCCTTTATATTCTGGGCGGTCCGGCGTGGTCGTATAGGCGATATCGCCGAATACGCAGGCCGCACGGGGAACGGCTCGTTCATCGGAGGCCCAGGACAGCATCGGCGTCGTCGCCCCGGGCTGGCGCACAGAGAATGTGGGTTTTGTGTATGTGCCGTAAAGGATGACCTCGTGCTGGCCCGTGTGGATATCGGATGTATACATGTTGTGAAAATGTTCGCGCTGGCGGCTCAGTGCGACGCTGTCCCCCGTGGTGAGGCTTCGCATGTGCGAGCTGTCGCTATCGCCGGCCCCCGGAGTGGCGCGAGTCGTGTAGTAGTAGATCCAGTCGTCCTGGACTCTTTCGATCCGCCATTCGTCTTCCGTGGTCTCTGTGGTGCCGTTGGTGAGGTAAACGAATACCGCCTTCGAGTTCTCGTCCATTGCGGTCAATGCCTCCCCTTTTTCGTCCATGTCCTGATAGCTGCCGGTGAGAACGGTGCTCGCGTCGAATTGCGTCGACAGATCGGTGGCGCTCAGGCGGAATCCAAAACCTCTGGCATCTGCGGCGTCATGGTCCTTGCTTCCGGCTATGAGCAGAGCGCTGTGGTCGGCATTGAAGTTCAAAGACACCCGATCGAGCAGCTGTCTGTCGAACTTGTACGCCTCGACCAGCCGCACCGATGCTACGATCGCGTAGTCGGAAACGGAAACCTTGACCACGTCGATCGCGCACGTCACCGGTTCTCCATACGAACCCCCCGGCTGCGAATCGCCTTCGTAATAGACGCCGGCCACAAGATAGGCATGGGTGTCATCCACGATCGCAGGACCGGTCGCGACACTGATCTCCGGGAGTGCTGGGGTCGCTGTCGTGGTGGGGCCGGCAGTTGCTTCTGCTTCCGGGGTGGAACTCGCCGCCAAGTCAACTAACCTCGCGTTCCAGCTCCCCTTGCTGTCGGGCGTCAATGCCCAGGTGGTCGGGCCCTTCAAGTCGACGACAACGGGGCACTGACCTTCGGAGACGGTCTCCTGCAACTCGGGGATTGCGATCATCCCGCACAGATGATGTCCGTGCAGAGCGGTGATCGTTGCGTTCGTCTGGGCTCTGGTGTCCGGCCACATGGCCTGGTCGGAGAAATATGAGGGGACTGCGGTATCGGTCGGCGGCGACGGCCGCGGTGTCCTGCTCGGGGTCGGCATCGGGGCGATTGACGGGGTTGGTCCCGGAGCGGACTTGCCGAACGTGCCCGAGCAGGCTTCGAGTCCGGCCAGTGCGCCGATGGCCGTGGCGAGGAGTGTGCGACGACGCATAGTGGATTCCTTTCCTCCGGGAGGAATGTCAAGAGGCAGTGGACGTGGCGGACGCATCCGGGCTCTCCGGTTCTGCTGTGATCGAAGCATCGAGCCAGGCGGTTGCCGAGTAGAAAGCGCCGTAGGTGGCGAGTCCCCATGGTGTGATGACATTACTGTATTCTCCGGCCAGTCCCGTCTCGCCTTCAGTCTGAGTGATCTCCTTGCCTGTGCTGATCGACGTGAGATCGAGATGATCAGTCGTGGTGCTCCCAGAGTCATCGAGGTCATAGGATGAGTACAGGATATCGCCGACGACGCACGCGCCATCCGGTACTCTTCGTTCGTTCTCAGTCCATTTCAGTGCCGGTGCGGAGGCTCCCGGCAGGCGCACGGACAAATAAGGAGCGGAACCGCGCTGATGATTGAATGCAAGGCTCGCCTGCTGATCGGAGGAGATAGTCGGCCACCACTCGACCTCGTTCTCCCAGTCGCCCTTCAGGACAACGGTCTGACCGGAGGAGACGTTTCTCGCCAGGCCTTGCTCGTCGGTGGTGTCATCCCTGTAGTAGTACCAGTCGTCCCTCACGATGATCGGGACGGCTCCTCCAGTGCTTTCGTGCTCGCCGTTGCTCAGGAACAGGATGCTCGAGTTCGATGCGGTTGCGGGATGATAGCCGATGGCCTGACCATAGGATCTGATATAGGTGACATATTGGTTCTCCAGGATAGAGCGCGCGTCGAGCTCGACCGACAGATCCGCAGCGCTGAGGCGGAGAGCTATGTAATTCTCGGGGGGCTGAGTCGTCGGCGATTGGTCTCCCTTTCCCGTCATGATGAGGGAGCTCCGGTCGGCGGAAAAAGATAGATTGATGCTCTCGACATTCTTGGTCGAATACTTCTCGGCAACTGTTGCGACGTTCATGATGGAAGCGTCGGAAAGGCGGACCTTGGCCACGACTACCGGACAGGTCGTGCCCTCGGGAGGATGATCGTACGATGAAGGGTCCTCGGTGCTCGGGGAGGACAGGATAAGGGCGCCCATGGTGAGATAAGCGTATTCGTCGTCGAGAAGTGCGGGACCCATCATGATCGTGGTGAGCGCAGTTCGCGGGTCCTTGCCCATGCTGTGGAGACCAGCCGTCTCCGCCTCCTTGGTCGTCCAGGACCCGTTCTCATCCAGAAGAACCGCGTGGGTCGTGAGGGTCCCTACGTCGACGACGACGGGGCACCAACCGCCGGTGATCACGTCGAGAGCCTCCTTGATCCTGGCACCACCGCACAGATAGCGGTCGTGGGCGGCGGTGATGACGGTGTCGGTGTCTGTTGTCCCCGCTGTCGGCCATGTGGGCCGATCTGCGAACGACGTGGGAACCGAGTCGGGTCCTGGGGGTGGTGTCGGAGCGGGGCGGTTGGGCTGTCGAGTCTGATGAGTGCAGGCGGCCAGGACGGGCAGGGCCGTGGTGGCCGCGGCGGTGGCGAGGAAGGTGCGACGACGCATGACGTTTCTATGGTTTCCTGGAACGGGGGCGGGCTTCTCGATGCTCGGCATCGAGATTCGGCTGCGGGGACGTGGACTTCTTCTGATCCGGGAGCATCTCCCAGAGCCGTGAGGCGAGATCTGACCAGTCATGATGTTCCTGTTGAGGAGGGTGCGGGGTCTTCCGCCCATTCGCTTGCGGGGTAGAAGCGGTATCCGTCGCTGATCCCATAGGGGGTGACTGCGTTGATGCCCCCTCCTGCTCGGGCCTTGTCGAGCTGGAGGCTCTTGATGTTGCCTCCTGACTTCAGGCCGGTGACGCTGATCCTGCCGGATGCGGAACGTGTGTAGAGGTTGGCTCCGTACACGAGTCCCGACGCGGGCACTGTCCGTTCTGCCGTGGTCCAGGTCAGCGTTGCTGTGGCCGACCCCGGCGGGCGCACGTCGATCTGATCCGATGCGCAGGTAATGATGTATCCTCCGTCTGCCGTCGTGTTCCCGGGGGAGGAGTAAGTGCCGGGGTATCCGGTGAGGACAGCTTCCTCGCCGGTGCCCAAGTCGGTCATGACCGTTGTATGGCCCCCAGGTTCGTATCGACTCGAGTAGAGCCATCGTTCGCACACGAATCGAGGGGTATCCCCTTTGGGGACCTCGTGGGGAGCGCCGTCGGTCAGAGTGACTATCGTGGTGCCTGATGTGATATTACTGTCTTTGTCCGTGCAGACGGCCTCGTCCCCCAGGTCCCCCCGGCAGGTTCCCGTCAGAACAGAATGCGCATCGAATTGGACCGATAGATCTGCGATGGATAACCGGAGGGCCAGATAAGGGTCACTACCGGTCGTGAGCATGAGGGCGCTTCCGTCGGAGGTGGGGGCGATGCCGCCGCTCGGCCCATTCCGAGTGGTGAGCGAATAGATGGGAAAGCCGGTCGAGAGCTGGGCGCTGGAGACCACGTCGGCGTCGGACAACCGGATCTTGAGCAGGGTCAAGGGACCCTTCGGATCCGTCGGGCCGTCGGTTGCCCTCGCTCCTTCACTCCTGCCAACGATGACGTAGGCGTGATCGTCGTCGAGAGCGGAGGGCCCGGCGGCGAGCACCGTGACGGCCCCGGGGCTCGGCGTGGCCGTCTCCTCCGGTGGTTCTATCAACGTGACAACGGACGTGCGGTAACTGGTCCCGGAGTCGTCGGGGAGCACGGCGTAGACGTCGGGACCGCTGAGGTCCACGATGACCGGGCACATTCCCCGGAGGTCCGTTCGATCCGGGAGGTAACGGGCATTGATGCTGCCGGTGAGGCAGTGGCCGCGGGCGCGCATGACGCGGCACTCGTCCTCCCGGACCGGGGTGTCCTCCTCGATCTCGACTACTCCTGGTGGTGGCCAGAGCGGCTCCGTGCCGAAGTCGGTGGGCGCTGCCGTGGGGCTCGGTGGCGTCGGCACCGGCGTGCTCGGGCTCGCCGTGCTCGAGGGTGAGCTGTGGGAGCGCGTGGCGGTGCATCCGCCGGGGAGGGAGAGGCCGGCGCCCGCTGCGGCGCCGAGAACGGTAGTGAGAAATATGCGGCGGCGCATGCTGCTCCTGTGGCGTGCTGGAACGGGGCCGGCCATTGCGACGGCCCCTTGATGGTCGGCCCGCTTCCGAGTCGGGGCAATGGGGAGTTGTCCCGAACCCATCGACCGGGATCGCGCCGACGTGACGCGCCTCAAAGCGACGATGTCGTCCGCGCCCTGGGTGAGGCCGGCCTTCGTCCATAGACTGTGGCGCGGTGCCCCGCCGCCGTCCCCCGCCCGGGTCCGCCGGTCCCGGTGCCGCATCCACGCCCCCTCTGCCAGGAACGAAGAACAGTGAACGCACGTCCCCTCAATGTCGCCGTCATCGGAGCCGGTCCCGCGGGCATCTACGCCTCGGACATCCTCTCGAAGTCGGGCATGGAGGTCCGTATCGACCTGTTCGAGCAGCTGCCCGCGCCGTACGGCCTCGTGCGCTACGGGGTGGCCCCCGACCACCCGCGCATCAAGCAGATCATCGTCGCCCTCTACAAGATCCTCCAGCGCGGCGACATCCGCCTCATCGGCAACGTGGAGGTGGGCCGCGACATCTCCGTGGCCGAGCTCCACGAGCACTACGACGCCATCATCTTCTCCACCGGCGCCGACACCGACGCCCCCCTGGACATCCCCGGCGTCGATGCCCCCGAGTGCTACGGGGGCGCCGACTTCGTCTCCTGGTACGACGGCCACCCCGATCACCCGCGCACGTGGGATCTCAGTGCCAGGGAGGTCGCGGTCATCGGCGTGGGCAACGTGGCTCTGGACATCTCGCGCGTCCTGGCCAAGCACGCAGACGACCTCATGACCACCGAGATCCCGGCCAACGTCGCCGCCGCCCTCAAGGACTCCCCGGTCACCGACGTCCACGTCTTCGGACGCCGCGGTCCCGCCCAGGTGAAGTTCACCCCCCTGGAGCTGCGCGAGCTCGGCAAGCAGGCCGATGTCGACGTCCTCGTCGATGAGGAGGACTTCGAGTACGACGAGGGCAGCCAGGCCGCACTCAAGTCCTCCAACCAGCAGCGCCAGGTCGTCAAGGCCCTCGAGGGCTACGCGATGCAGGAGCCGGAGGACCTCACCGCCTCCCGCCGCATCCACATCCATCTCTTCCAGGCGCCCGCGGCCGTTCTCACCGACGACGGCGGTCACGTGCGGGCCCTGCGCACCGAGCGCACCCGTCTGACCGGCGACGGCGGCGTCACCGGCACCGGCGAGTTCCACGACTGGCCGGTCCAGGCCGTCTACCGCGCCGTCGGCTACGCCTCCAGCAGCATCGAGGGCCTGCCCTTCGACGCCGAGCGACACGTCGTGCCCAACGAGGGCGGCCGCGTGCTCGGGGAGGACGGCGAGCCGCTGACCGGCCTGTACGCCACGGGCTGGATCCGGCGCGGTCCGGTGGGGCTCATCGGCTCCACCAAGTCCGACGCCCAGGAGACCGTCTCGAACCTCGTGACCGACGCGAACGCCGGCCTCCTGCACGCCGGGACCGACGACGAGACCCAGGTCGGCCACGACGCCCTCATCGCCCTGCTGGAGTCCCGCGGCGTCCCCTTCACCAACTGGGAGGGCTGGGAGCTGCTCGACGCCTACGAGCGCGAGCTCGGCGAGGACTACGGCGAGGTCGTCGTCACCGGCGGCGAGACCAGGTCGCGCGAGCGCGTCAAGGTCGTCTCCCGCGACGCCATGACCGCGATCTCCCGCTCCACCGAGGTCCCCGAGGACCTCATCGGCCGGCCCGAGGCGGACCGCGTGCCCGAGCGCGTCGCCGACCGCCTGGCCGACTGACCCAGGGCTCGGCGGCCCTGCCGCCGGTCCCGGTCGATACGCGTCAACCCGTCCCCTCACGACGACCACCCCGGAGGTAGAACCATGCGAATCGGTGTTCCCACCGAGATCAAGGACAACGAGTTCCGCGTCGCCGTCACGCCGGCCGGCGTTCACGCGCTCGTCCGGCACGGGCACACCGTGGCCGTCCAGGCGGGCGCCGGCCAAGGGGCCTCGATCCCCGACGAGGAGTACGTCGTCGCCGGCGCCGCCATCGTCGACGACGCCTCGGCGCTCTGGGCCGACTCCGAGCTCATCCTCAAGGTCAAGGAACCGGTCGCCGAGGAGTACCGGTTCCTGCGCCCGGACCTGCTGCTGTTCACCTACCTCCACCTGGCCGCGGACCGCCCCCTGACCGAGGAGCTCCTCTCCGAGCGGGTCACATCCATCGCCTACGAGACCGTCGCGACCGACACCGGTGCCCTGCCCCTCCTGGCGCCCATGTCCGAGATCGCCGGGCGCCTGGCCGCCCAGGTGGGCGCGGACGCCCTGCTGCGCCCCCGCGGCGGGGCCGGCGTCCTGCTGGGCGGGGCGGCCGGGGTGCGGCGCGGAGACGTCGTCGTCCTGGGAGGCGGCACCGCCGGCCTGAGCGCCGCGCGGGTCGCGGCCGGCATGGGCGCGGATGTCACCGTTTTCGACGTCGACCCCGTGCGCATGCGCCGCATCGAGGAGATCGATGGCGGAACCATCCGCACCCGCTTCTCCACCGAGCTCGACGTGGCGCGGGCCTGCGCCGGAGCGGACCTGGTCATCGGCGCCGTCCTCGTGCCCGGGGCCCGCACCCCGAACCTGGTCACGCGCGCGATGGTGGAGACCATGCGGCCGGGCAGCGTGCTGGTCGATATCGCCATCGACCAGGGCGGCTGCTTCGAGGACTCCCGCCCCACCACCCACTCGGCGCCGACCTTCGAGGTGGACGGCAAGGTCTTCTACTGCGTGGCGAACATGCCCGGTGCCGTGCCGCACACCTCCACCTACGCGCTGACCAACGCGACCCTGCCCTACGCGCTCGCCCTGGCCGACGACGGCTGGCGCGACGCGATCGGGGCGCACCGCGACCTCGCCCGCGGCCTGACCACTCACGCCGGAGCGCTGTACACCGCCGGGGTCGGCGAGGCCCTGGGGATCCCCGCGGCCGACGCGGCCGCCCTGCTGGACTGAGCGGATCGGGCGCGGGGGCCGGGGCCCGCATCGTCTCAGCGTGCGCACAGACAGTGCTCATACACTGCCCGTCATGACCGAAGCCAATCACCACAACGGGTTCAAGACCGCCCTCCTCATGGGCGGTCTGTGGAGCCTGCTCCTCCTCTTCGGGTGGGTGCTCGCCAAGGGCACCGGCTCCTCGATCTGGCTGTTCGTCATGCCGCTGATCGGTGTCGCCCAGACCGCCTACTCCTACTGGAACTCGGACAGGCTCGCCGTGCGCTCCATGGGCGCCATCGAGGTGACCGAGGCCCAGCAGCCCCGGATGCACGCCATCGTGCGGGAGCTCTCCGCCGCGGCCGGACAGCCCATGCCGCGCCTCTACGTGGCGCCCACCATGAGCCCCAACGCCTTCGCCACCGGCCGCGACCCGGCTCACGCCGCGGTGTGCTGCACCCAGGGCATCCTCCAGCTCCTCAACGAGCGCGAGCTGCGAGGGGTTCTGGGGCACGAGCTCTCCCACGTCTACAACCGCGATATCCTCACCGGCTCCGTCGCGGCGGGCATCGCCGGGGTCATCTCCTCGGTCTCCATGATGCTCATGTGGTTCGGCGGCGGGAGGGACCGGCGCGAGGGCAATGGCCTCGTCGTGCTGCTCCTGGCCCTGCTGGCCCCGCTGGCGGCCAGCGTCACCCAGTTCGCCATCTCGCGCACCCGGGAGTACGACGCCGATCACGACGGAGCCGTCCTCACCGGTGATCCGCTGGCCCTGGCCAGCGCGCTGAGCAAGCTGGAGTCGGGCGTCTCGCGCGTGCCCATGGGGCAGGACCCGCGGGTGGAACCGGTCTCCTCCATGATGATCGCCAACCCCTTCGGACGGGTCCGCAACCTCTTCTCCACCCACCCTCCCATGGGCCGGCGCATCGAGCGCCTGGAGCAGATGGCCGGCTACTGACGGCCCGCCACTGGCCGATCGTGGCCCCGTCGTCGAGATCGGTCGAGTTCCGTGTCGAGATCGGTCCGGTTCCGCGTCGAGATCGGTTCCGGGAACCGCTTCGTCGTCCTCGGACCAGGGGCCCGGTGGTCGGGCCAGCCCGACCACCGGCTGGCCAGGTGGCGGACTGGGACCACCGGCGTCACCGGGGCAGGATGTCCCCATGAGCCTTCCACCCTCATGGGGACGCCGCTATCGGCAGCTGGGACGTGACGCCGTCTACCTCCTGCTCTCCTGGCCCATCCACCTTCTCGCCTTCATCGTCGTCGTGCCGCTGACCGCCCTGGGGGCGGGAGTCATCATCGTCTGGGTCGGCGCGCCCATCCTGGTGCTGAGCCTGGCGATCTGCGCCGGCTTCGCCGCCGCTGCGCGCCGCGCCGTGGCGGCCGTCGATTCCAGCGAGTACGTGCCCGGGCGTTACGCGCGGGCGGAGCCCGGGGCCGGGCTCACGCGCCGCCTGGCCGTGCCGCTGCGCGACCCGCAGCGCTGGTTGGACCTGGTCTGGGTCGTCGTCGGCCTCGTCGTGACGCTCGTGACCTGGGCCGTGTCCATCGCCTGGCTCGCGATAGCGATCGCCGGGCTGCTCGGACCCGTTGCGGAGGTGGTCCTGGACTCGGTCCTGGGATCCCGGAGCGAGTCCCTGGCCGAGCTGCTCGGGCTGCGGCCGGCTCTGCTGTGGCAGATCGGGATCGACCTGACGATCGGTGTGCTGTTCTCCCTCACGGCTCCCTTCGTCCTGCGATCGCTGGCGCGCGCTCAGCAGGCCTTCACCCGCGTCCTGCTGTGCCGTGGTGGCGAGATCGCGCGCCTGGAGGCCTCCCGAGCCGCCGTGCGGCGCGCGGAGGCGGACGCCCGTCGTCGGCTGGAGCGCGATATCCACGACGGTCCCCAGCAGCGGCTCGTACGTCTGGGCATGGACCTGGCGCGGGCCAGGCGTCGGACCGCCGAGGACCCGGAGGCCGCGGCGGGCATCCTCACCGAGGCGATGGCCCAGACCCGCCAGACCCTCGACGAGCTGCGCAGTCTCTCGCGCGGCATCGCTCCGCCGGTGCTCGTCGACCGCGGCCTGTCGGCGGCCCTGATCGAGGCCGCCGCGCGCTCCGCCGTGCCGGTGACGGTGCGGGCGGACCTGCCGCACCTGCCCGATCACGTCGCTCATGCCGCCTACTTCGTGGCCAGCGAGGCGCTGGTCAATGTCAACAAGCACTCCGGGGCCCGCTCGGCCGAGCTCGGCGCCGTCGTCGACGGCGAGCGGCTGCGCCTATGGGTCGCCGACGACGGCGTCGGGGGAGCGGCGCTCGCCAAGGGGCACGGCCTGGCCGGGCTGGCCGAGCGGCTCGACGGCGTCGACGGCGAGCTCACGGTCACCTCGCCGGACGGCGGCCCCACCCGGGTTGAGGCGGTGATCCCGTGCGAGTCCTGATCGCCGACGACTCCGTTCTCCTGCGTCAGGGGCTCGCGCTCATCCTCGCCGAGGGCGGTCACGAGGTGGTCGCCGAGCTCGGCGACGGCCGGGCGCTCGAGGCCGAGACGCTGCGGCTGCGCCCCGAGCTCGTCATCGCCGACATTCGCATGCCGCCATCGCACACCGACGAGGGGCTGCGCGCCGCCACCCGTATCCGGCGGCAGTGGGGACGCGCCCCCATCCTCCTGCTGAGCCAGTACGTGGTGGCCGGCTACGTGCCCGAGCTCCTGGCCGATGGCGGGGGCGGTATCGGCTACCTCTTGAAGGACCGTGTCACCGACATCGACTCCTTCCTCGAAGCGGTCGAGCGCGTGGCGCGCGGCGAGCTGGTCCTGGATCCCGACGTCGTGGCCCAGGTGATGCACCGGAGCAGGCGGGACGACCCGATCGAGTCGCTCACGCCGCGCGAGCGCGACGTGCTCGCGCTCATGGCCGAGGGCTGCACCAATGCGGCCATCGCGGCACGGCTGGTGGTCACCGAGGGCGCCGTGGAGAAGCACACTCAGCGCATCTTCGCCAAGCTGGGCCTTCTTCCCGGCTCCGCCGTGCACCGTCGGGTCAAGGCCGTGCTCACCCTGCTGTCGGCCTGAGCGGGCGGGGGCTCGATCCGACCCCGCCGGGCCGCTGGGTTCGTGCCGCGCCCCGGCGTCCCCGACGCCCCGACCGGGGCCCGCCGCGGCGGGGATCCGGGCGTCCGGGTGTGACCAGGCCCCCACGGCGGGGAATGGCGCGGATCGTCGTCGGCTTGCTATTCTTCCACGGCGTCGCGCCCCCTGGATTCGGGACGGGCGCGGAGCACGGCGGGTTGCCCGAGCGGCCAATGGGAGCTGACTGTAAATCAGCCGCGGAATGCTACGGGGGTTCGAATCCCTCACCCGCCACCGTGATCGCCCCGCCCCGGCGGGACGATCGGTGCCGTCCATAGGGCGGTGCGGCAGTGAGGGAGGACACGCAGGGCCGGATTGCCACGGCAAATCCGATCCGCATAGGATCTCGCTCGTTGCCCCGATAGCTCAGTCGGCAGAGCGTCTCCATGGTAAGGAGAAGGTCAAGGGTTCGATTCCCTTTCGGGGCTCTGGCGCCAGCGGGGCCGTACGGCCCTTCTTGTGTTGATATGGCGAGGTAGCTCAGCTGGTTAGAGCGCACGACTCATAATCGTGAGGTCGAGGGTTCGAGTCCCTCCCCCGCTACGCAGGATTCGAGCAAGGCCCCCACCGGCTCAAGGATCAATCAGAGGAGAGACACGTGGCTAGCAAGACCAGCGACGTTCGCCCCAAGATCACTCTGGCTTGCTCGGAGTGCAAGGAGCGCAACTACATCACGAAGAAGAACCGTCGGAACACCCCCGACCGGCTCGCGATCAAGAAGTTCTGCGCTCGTTGCGGCAAGCACACCGAGCACCGCGAGACCCGCTGAGGGACGTTTCCCCTAATTCCTTTCCGCGGCCGATACGGATCGGCCCGCGAGCACGACCGGCCCCGTCGACGAGCAGTCGGCGGGGCCGGTCGCACCCGTGCCCCGTCGCGAGGGCCCGGTGAGGAGGAGCACGAGGCGTCCTCCGATGATCGGATGATATACAGAAAGGGAGACAATCGCGATTGTTCCATCCTGAATGATCATGTGGAACGTGTGGAAGCGGGCGCCACCCGTGCGAGCAGCAGGAGGATGACGATGGATGAGGCGAGCGGTGCGGTGGCGGGCGACTGCGGCCGGGCCGCCGTCTCGGCCGCTTCGCCCTCCGACGAGCCGCCGTCGGAATGCGGCGCTGCCACGGCGGGTCCCGACCGTCCCCTCGACGACGTGGAGATGCGGGCGTGGCGCGCCTTTCTCGCCGCATCGACCTCGGTGTCCGCCAGCCTCAACCATGAGCTGGAGGTCGGCGCGGGCGTCTCCATGCACGAGTACGAGATCCTCGTGCGGCTGTCGGAGGCGCCCGATCGCCAGTTGCGCATGTCCACCCTGGCCGGGCACGTCTCGCACTCCCGGTCGCGCCTGACGCACACGGTGGGCCGTCTTGAGAAGGCGGGCTACGTCGAGCGCGCCTCGTGCGCGGTCGACAAGCGCGGTGTGAACTGCCGGCTCACGGAGGAGGGCCTGAGCTTCCTGCGCACCGCGGCCCCCATTCACCTGGACGGCGTGCGTCGGCACGTCGTCGACCGCTTCACGCATGAGCAGCTCATCGTGTTGACCGGACTCCTGACCGTGCTCGTGGGCGGCGGGACCGACTGAGGCGGCGGAGCCCGGCCTCCCGCGCCCCGCTCGACCCGCCCGCCCGGGGCGCCTCAGGGGGAGACCCACAGATCCGTCCACCTCACATCCAGGTCGGCCAGCAGACGCCGCAGCAGCGGCAGTGAGATGCCCACCACGCCGTGCGGATCGCCGTCGATTCCGTCGATGAAGGCCCCGCCGAGCCCGTCGATGGTGAAGGCCCCGGCGCACCCCAGGGGCTCGCCGGTGGCCACGTAGGCGTCGATCTCGGCGTCGGTGGGGGAGCCGAAGCGCACGGTCGTCGAGGAGACCCCGCCCGCCCGGGCGCCGTTGCCCACGCGCACCAGGGCGTGGCCGGAGTGGAGCACTCCCGTGCGCCCGCGCATGGACCGCCAGCGCGCGCGGGCGATCTCGGATGTCCCCGGCTTGCCGACGACCCGCCCGTCGATCTCCAGCATGGAGTCGCAGCCGACGACCACCAGGGAGGGATCCGCCTCCCGCTCGGCCCGGGTGACGGCGGCGGCCACCTCCTCCGCCTTGGCGCGCGCGAGGGCCTGCACCTGCTGAACGGGGGTCGGCTCCTGACGGGAGTCGGCGGCGAGCACTCGCAGGACGGCGTGCTCATCGACGTCGGAGACCCGCACGAGCGGCTCGACGCCTGCGGCGCGCAGGGTGGCCAGACGACCGGAGGACTGCGAGGCCAGGAGGATCACGGTCCCACCCTAGATGACGGCCCCGCGGGTCGAGCACGGCGGGCGCAGCGGGCCGGCGGGCGCGGTCCGATAGGCTGCCGCGATGAGCAGCACCCCCTTCACCCCCTTCTCCCGGCTCGTCACGGTTCGAGTCACCGGTTCGACCAATGATGACCTGCGCGTCGCCCTGAGCGGGCCGGACGGGCGCGTGGACCCGGAGGCGGCCCGCTCCTGGCCCCATCTGTCCGCCCTGCGCGCTCGGGCGCAGACGGCGGGCCGCGGGCGCGCGGGGCGCACATGGGAGACGCCGTCCAGCGGCGCCCTGACGGTGTCCGTGGTCCTGCGCCCGCTCGTACCCGCTGCGAGGCTGGAGTGGCTGCCGCTGCTGACGGGCCTGGCGGTGCAGCGCGCGCTCGCCCCCCGCCTGGAGGGCGCCGGCCAGCGGGTGCGGACGAAGTGGCCCAACGACGTCGTCGCTCTGCCCGAGGAGACGTCCACCTGCGCGGTGGCGGACGTGCCCGGGTGGGGGCCCAGTCGCAAGGTCTCCGGCGTCCTGTGCGAGCTGGTGCCCGGTGCGGACCGCGTCGATGGCCACTCCGGCGGTGCGGATGGGTCGCGCGACGGCGCGGAGGCGGCTCGCGCCGCGATGCCGGCGGTGATCGTCGGCATCGGCGTCAACCTGGCCCAGGGCGCCGCCGACCTTCCCGTGCCCTGGGCGGCCTCGCTCGTCGGCCTGGGCGCGGATCCCGGGCTCGCGGCCGCCGACGACGTCCTGAGGGACCTCGGCAAGCACCTCGCGGGGCTGGTCGCGCGCTGGGAGGAGCAGGACGGCGATCCCGATGGGGGCGACGGCGGGCTCGGACGGGATCTGCGCGAGGCCTGCTCGACGCTGGGCCGGGACGTGGTCGTCACCGTGCCGATGGGGCCGGCGGGGTCGCCGAGCCGGGTTCGGGGGCGGGCGGTCGACCTGCGGCCGGGACTCGTTCTGCGCGACGCCGTCGGAGGTCCGGCGGGGGACGGGGCCGAGGAGTTCGTCGTGTCCGCCGGGGACGTGGCATCCGCGCGCTTCGGAGCGTAGGCCGTGCCGTGGGCACGGGGATCCGGCCGAGGAGAGCGACTCGCGTTCCCTACGATGAGCGTCATTGTGTGACGTGCGCTACGGTTGCGGATGTGATCGACCAGACCAGCCCCGCGGTCCAGACCCAGGAGGGGGAGCCCCGGGCACTCGCCACAGCATCCAGCGGTACCTCCAGCGGCGCGTCGGACAGCGCGATCGGTGCGGCGGCCAACGGCGCCGCGCCCGACGGCACCGCCATCCCCTGCGGTGCCCAGTGGGCCACTCTCGCCGGTCACGAGCACCTCCTCCTCGGAGGGCCCCCCGTTCTGAGCATGCGCGAGATGGCCGAGCGCGCCGGCACCAGCCTCGGGCTCGCCATGCGCTTCTGGCGGGCGATGGGCTTCGCCGACGTCGATCCGGACGAGGTGCGCTTCACCGAGAACGATATCGATGCGCTGCGCACCATGGCGGACCTCATCGACGACACCGATGACGGGCTCCCCTCCCCGGCGGCTCCCGGCGGCGGGCTGGCCGCCAGCAGCGTCCTGGAGCTCTTGCGGGCCCAGTCCTTCACCATGGACCGTCTCGTGCTGTGGCAGCTGGAGACCCTCGTGACCGATATCGGGCAGCGCCTCCACCTGGACGACACCTCCGCCAGGCTCGTGGCGCTGGACCACATCGACGAGCTGGTCGGCTCCCTGTCCGCGCAGCTCGGCTACGTCTGGCGGCGGCACCTCGCCGCGCTCATCGGCCGCACCGACACCGAGGTCGCTCACCGCGGACGCGAGGACGCCGGTCCCGACCTGTACCCCCTGTCCCGTTCGCTCGGCTTCGTCGATATCGTCTCCTTCACCCAGCGCGCTCAGACGATGGGCCGCAAGGAGCTGTCCGCCATGCTGGAGGACTTCGAGTCGACGGCCCGGGACGTGGTCACCTCCCGGGGCGCGCGCGTGGTCAAGACCATCGGGGATGCCGTCATGTACATCGCCGACGACCTTCTCGTCGCCGCCGAGGTCGTCACCGCCCTGGTCGACGAGCTCCAGTCCGGCCCGGAGATGCTGCTCGTGCGCGCCAGCCTGGTCCAGGGCAGGGTCGTCTCCCGCTCGGGGGACGTCTTCGGCCCGCCGGTCAACCTGGCCTCCCGCCTGGTGGACACGGCCGATCCCGGGGGGATCCGGATGGACGAGGCGACCGCCATGGCGATCGCCTCCGGTCCGGGATCCGACCACTACCGGGTCGATCCCTGTCACGAGGTGGTCGCCAAGGGTTTGGGCAACATCACGCCCTGGGAGCTCTCCCGCGCTTGAGCGGAGATCCGGTCCCCGTGTCTCCATCTTGCGAATGATGGCGGCGGGGCCTTCGGTCGCCTACGATCCGACCTATGACGACAGTGCTTCTCGTTGAGGACGATCCCGCCATCTCCGAGCCCCTCGCTCGCGCCTTCGGGCGCGAGGGCTACGAGGTGCGCGCCCACGGCACCGGCAAGGGTGCTCTCGAGGAGATCGCCGGCGCCGACATCATCGTGCTGGATCTCGGCCTGCCCGATATCGACGGGCTCGATGTCGCCCGTCAGGTGCGCGCTCAGGGTCTGACCACCCCCATCCTCATGCTCACCGCCCGCAGCGAGGACACCGATCTCGTCGTCGGTCTGGATGCGGGTGCCGACGACTACGTCACCAAGCCCTTCCGCCTGGCCGAGCTGCTGGCCCGCGTGCGCGCCCAGGTCCGCCGCGCCTCGGGCGAGGCCATCGAGGACGAGCTCACCGCCGGTGAGATCCGCGTGGATGTCGCCGCCCACCGCGCCTTCGTCGCCTCCCGCGAGCTGCAGCTGACCACTCGCGAGTTCGAGCTGCTGCGAGTGCTGGTGCGCGGCGGCGGCCAGGTCGTGTCGATCGAGGATGTCCTCAAGGAGGTCTGGGGCGAGGATCCAACGGGTACTGAGCAAACCCTTGAGATGCACGTCACATGGCTGCGTCGTAAGCTGGGCGACGACGCCGATGCCCCTACGCTGCTCCTGCGCGACGGCGTCGGCTACCGTCTGGCGGTGTAGCACTCCGGCCGCCCGTGCGCGGGTGTCGGCCCGACGAGCGCGCCCCGGTCCCGCCCAGTGCGGACCGGGGCGTCTAGCGTGGTGCAGGATTCACGAAGGGAGCGGGCATGCGCCGTCGGACGATGACGATGACGATGGTGGCGGTCTCCGTCGCCGTCGTCCTGCTGGGCATCCCCCTGGGGGGCGCTTGGATCGCCCTGGCCTTCCGCACCACGCCGAATGCCAATGACCGCGCCCGGGTGGTGATCACGGTTGCCCTGACCGCCGTGGGGCTGACGGCGGTGGCTCTGATCGCCGCCTACGTGGTCGCCGCCAAGGCGTCGCGGCGGATCAGCGCTCCGCTGATCTTCCTGGCGGCGGAGGCCGAGCAGCTCGGCTCGGGGCAGGTGCGCCCGCGTCTGCGCCGCTCGGGCATCGAGGAGATCGATCTGGTCCAGGCGGAGCTGGTGCGCACCGCCGAGCGCGTCGCGGGCAGGCTCGCGGCCGAACGGCAGTTCGCCTCCGACGCCTCCCACCAGTTGCGCACGCCCTTGACGGGCTTGAGCCTGCGTCTGGAGGAGATCGAGCTCATGTCGAGCGAGGAGGAGGTGCGCGCGGAGGCGCGCGCGTGCATCGAGCAGGTCGATCGGCTCACCGGAGTGGTGGAGGACCTGCTCAAGGTCTCCCGACGCACCGGCGGCGGCACCACCGAGGCCCTGCACCTCGACGAGGTCTTCGCCCAGCAGCGCGAGGAGTGGGAGCCGGCTTTCACGGAGGCGGGCAGGGAGATCACCTTCGCCGACGACGTCGAGCTGCCGGTGCTGGCGAGCCCCGGCTCCCTGGCGCAGGTGCTGGCCACCATGATCGAGAACTCGCTGCGCTACGGCGCGGGGACGACGAGCGTGAGGGTGCGCAGTGCCAAGGGCGGGCACGGCGTCTTCATCGATGTCGCCGACGAGGGCGATGGCGTCGAGGAGGATATCGCCCAGCACGTGTTCGAGCGCCACGTCTCCGGGCACGGCTCGACGGGAGTGGGGCTGGCGCTGGCCAAGGACCTGGTGGAGGCCGACGGGGGCAAGATCGAGCTGTCGCAGCGCAGTCCGGCGGTGTTCTCCGTCCTGCTCAACGCTGTGCCACGGTCACTGGATCCGAACAACGTGCTGCCGCAGGGGGCGCTGGTGAGCGTCGGGCGCAGGCGCCGCTTCTGACCGCTCTCGTCCCGCGCCGCTCCTGACCCGCGCCGTCGTCGGCCCCGCTTCCCCGCCGGCCTGCTGCCGAGGTTCGGCATGCCGCCGGCGGGGCGGTCCGTCAGGCCATCTCGCGCTTGCCGCCGGCGAGGCGCTTGCCGCCGGCGAAGCGCTTGCGCAGGGCCGCGATGAGCATCGGGATGACCGAGACGAAGACGATCCCGAGGATCATGAGGTCGATGTTCTTCTGGATCCAGGTGATGTTGCCCAGGAAGTAACCGAGCCAGGTGATGCCGAAGGCCCAGAAGGTCGCGCCCAGGGCGTTGAACCCGAGGAAGTGGCTGTAGTGCATCCTGCCGACTCCGGCCATGACGGGAGTGAAGGTGCGCACGATCGGGACGAACTGGGCCAGGGTGATGGCCTTGCCCCCGTGCTTGGCGAAGAAGGCGGCGGTGCGCTCGACGTACTCCTGCTTGAACAGGCGGGAGTCCGGCTTGTTGAAGATCGCCGGACCCGCCTTGCGGCCGATGACGTAGCCGCACTGGTTGCCGCAGATCGCCGCCAGCCAGACCAGGGGCGCGGCGATCCAGATGTGGACCGGCACACCGCTGGAGGGATCGCTCTCGCCGATGGCGACGAACATTCCCAGGGTGAACAGCAGGGAGTCCCCGGGCAGGAAGAACCCGACCAGCAGCCCCGTCTCGGCGAAGATCACGAGCATGACGCCCACGATCGCCCATGGGCCGATCCATCCGACGAAGGCGGTGATGATGTTGGCGGGATCCAGCCACTCCGGCCCGAGCGCGGGGGCCGGCATGAGGGGATGGACGGGGGACAGGATCGTGGAGAGTCCGGCCGTGGCGGCCGCGGTCGATATCGTCACCGACTCAGGCTATGGAAGACGTCGCATCGGCTGCCATGAGGACGCCCTCAACGGGCATGTGGCGTCAGGCACGCCGGAGCCGCTCAGCTCGTTCCGGCCGGATCGTCCGCCGCGGGTGCTCCATCCGCTTCGTCGTCGTCCGTCGTGCCGTTGAAGACGATGTAGTGGTAGAAGGCGAATCGGAAGGCGGTCCCCAGGCCGAAGCCGACGATGTATGCGGCGATCATGTCGGCGAGCGGCGAGGCCAGCCCCAGGACGTGGTGGGTGAAGAGCAGGCAGAACTGGGTGATGAACAGACCGCCCAGGTTGGCCAGGGCGAAGAGGAGCGCCTCTCGCGCCATGTTCTCCTGCGTGCGCCCCCGATAGGTCCACAGGCGGTTGGCCACCCAGGAGAAGATCGTCGCGATCGTCGCGCTGGTCGCATTGGCCGTGTTCGGGTGCCCGGCCAGCAGGCCCAGCGGCCCGTGCTGGAGGAGGACGAACAGGCCCGAGTCCACGACGTAGGCCAGCGCCCCCACCAGCCCGAACTGCAGGAACTCCGTCACCCAGGCGCGAATGCGCTCCTTGAGGGTCGGCCCCTTGAGGAGGGCGGGGTCGCGGTCCGTGTCCGATGCGGAGTCGGCGGGCGGGATCGAGCGCGATTCGAGCGTGCCGGGTGCGCGCGAGCTGGATCGAGTCACACTCGTGATCGTAGGGCACGGGTGCTCACGGCACCCACTGGGTCACCCTGACGGAGAGGTCCCACACCCAGCCGATCCAGAACAGCTGCCCCACGACGCAGGTCGTCAGCAGCAGGATCCTGAGCCGGAGCGACAAGGAGGCTGCCAGCGCCCAGGCCACCGGCGCCAGCGGCAGCAGGATGCGGAAGACCGACGTCGTGGGGTCGAAGAACGCCAGGAGGTACACCACGTAGGCGATGCACCAGAACCACGCCCCCGGGCCCAGGCGCCGCAGCGACGGCGCGCTGAGCGCGGCGGCGGCCACCACCAGGATCCCCGCCAGCAGCAGCGGCCCCAGATGCGGTCCGACCCACCAGCCGCTGCGAGCGAGCCAGGGCGCGAAGGGCGTCAGCGAGCCGTCGCGCCACGCCGTCTCGGTCGCCGTGTACGCATCCCCGCGTCCGGTGGACAGCCAGGCGAGCACCGGCCAGGCCAGGGTGCACGCGCCCGAGAGGATGGTCAGCGCCAGCAGGCGCACCTGTCGCCCGCGGTCCGGCCCCGACGGCCCTGAGGCGGCGGGCAGGAGCCCACTCCTCCACCGCCCCCGTGCCCCGGGCGGCCGCTCACCGGCGAGTTCCCACAGCCACCAGGCGCCGAGGGCGAGGGTCAGCGGAACCCCGATCGGTCGGGAGAAGGCCGCGAGCACGACGCAGACGGCGGCGAGGGCGAAGCGCCCCCGCCCGCCGCCCCCGGCCAGGGCCAGGGCCGCCGCCGTGAACAGCAGGCCCAGGGACTCCGCGTAGGGCACCTGCAGCACGAGAGCGCACGGCGAGCTCCACATCAGGGCGACCGCCCACAGCGACGCCCGCTCTCCCACCACCGGGGCCAGCCACCGGTCCATGACGACGGCGGCACCGGCGGAGGCCGCCGTCGCCACCAGGGCGGCGCAGGCGTAGAAGGACCACCCCGTGGCCCGCACGATCCCACCGGCGAGGGCGGGAAGCAGCGGCATGAACGCCCAGGCGTTCTGATCCACATGACCGTCGGCATCCGCGGCGAGCGCGGAGGGATAGCCCTGCTGATCGATGCGGTTGTACCAGCCCGAGTCCCAGAAGGAGATGTGCTCCAGCCAGGTGGGGGAGGGCGGCGCCCATATCGTGCGCGGGGTGTCCGGGGCGCTCAGTCGCAGAATGATGAGCGAGACCGCCGAGGCGGCGCCCCACACCGCCAGGATCCTCAGCCAGTGAGGGGCACCGGTGCGGTGATCGGAGGATGGCGCTGCGTCATCGGGAGCGTCAGGGGCATCGGGGGCCCGCCGCGCGGAGGGCGGCGATTGGGCGGGGGCGAACGGGCTGAGCACGACGCCCAGCGTACGGCGCCGAGGAGGACCGGGGGCGGCGGGGCGTCGGCGGTTCGCCGTCTGCCGGTAGCCTGGGGAGGTGATCGCACCCATTCTCGCCGTTGTCGGAGGCGGGCAGCTGGCCCGCATGATGCAGGAGGAGGCCTCCGCTCTGGGTATTCATCTGCGGACCCTGGTCGAGGCGCCGGACGGCTCGGCGGCGCAGGTCACGGTGGACGCGCCCGTGGGCGGGGCCGACGAGGACGTCGCCGTGCGCGCCCTCGTGGACGGTCGCGACGGCGCCCAGCGCCCCGGAGCCGTCGATGCCGTCTCCCGTCAGGCCGTCGGCCGTGCCGATGCCCTCACCTTCGAGCACGAGCACCAGGACCTCGAGCTTCTGGAACGGCTTCGGACCGAGGGCGTCTCCGTCCAGCCCGGCCCGCGGGCCCTGCTGCTGGCGCGCGACAAGCTCGCCATGCGCCGCGCCATGGATGAGGTCGGACTGCCTCAGCCCGCGTGGGCCGAGGTCGCCGGCGATGCGGGCGCCATGGCCGAGCAGATCGGCGCCTTCGCCGACCGCCACGGCTGGCCGGTGGTGCTCAAGACGCCGCGCGGCGGCTACGACGGTCACGGCGTGCTCGTCGTGGACGGGCCGCGGGACCTGCGCGACAGCGGCGCGGAGGCGGCGGCCTGGATCGCCGATACCGCCGCGGCCCGTGCCGGTGCGGCCTCCGACGGCGCCGGGGGCGGGGGGAGCCTGGGCGGCGGCGCGGTCACCAGCCTGCTGGTCGAGCGGGCGATCCCCTTCACCCGCGAGCTCGCCGTCCTGCTCGCCCGCAGCCCCAGCGGGGAGGTGCGGGTCTGGCCGGTGGCGCAGACCGTCCAGGACGGCGGCGTCTGCTCCGAGGTCGTCGCCCCGGCTCCGGGCCTGGAGGAGGCGGACGCGGCGCGGGCGCAGCGGATCGGGCGCACGGTGGCCGAGCGCTTCGGGGTCACCGGCGTGCTCGCCGTCGAGCTGTTCGCCGTCGAGGCCGCGGGGCGCCCCGCCTCCCTGTATGTCAACGAGCTGGCGATGCGCCCCCACAACTCGGGCCACTGGACCCAGGATGGCGCGGTCACGAGCCAGTTCGCCCAGCACATGCGCGCGGTTCTCGATCTGCCGCTCGGCTCCTCCGAGCCCACCGCCCCGGCCACGGTCATGGTCAACGTCCTGGGGGGCCGGTCGGAGCCCGGTGAGGATGCTCTGGCCCGTGCCCTGGCCCTGGATCCGCAGGTCCGCATCCACATGTACGGCAAGAGCCGGCGTCCGGGTCGCAAGCTCGGCCACGTCAATCTCGTTGTCGATCCCACCGCCGACCCCGCTGCGGCGGTGGCCGCGGCTCTGGCGCGCGCCCGGGCCGTCGCCGCCGTCCTGCGCGGGGACGACTGAGCGCGGGCCCCTCATCTTCTCCCCTTCGCCGAGATCGGTCCAGTTCCGCGTCGAAATCGGTTCGCGTCCGCGCCGAGATCGGGCGAGACTGGTGCCCAGCGGGAACGGGCTGGACCACCGACCCCGCCCGCCTACGGATGAGCAGCAGGAAGGGACTCCCGTCATGAACCACGCCTCGCAGGCCAGGGTCGGCATCGTCATGGGCTCGGATTCCGACTGGCCCACCATGGAGGCCGCTGCCTCGGCCCTGGAGGAGTTCGCCGTGCCCTACGAGGCCGACGTCGTCTCCGCCCATCGCATGCCCGCCGAGATGATCGACTACGGGCGCGCGGCCGCCGAGCGGGGCCTGCGAGTCGTGATCGCGGGCGCCGGGGGGGCGGCTCACCTGCCGGGCATGCTCGCAGCTGTCACCGAGCTGCCGGTCATCGGCGTGCCCGTGCCGCTGAAGCACCTCGACGGCATGGACTCGCTGCTGTCCATCGTCCAGATGCCGGCGGGTGTCCCGGTGGCCACCGTGTCGATCGGCGGTGCCCGCAACGCCGGCCTGCTCGCCGTGCGCATGCTTGCTGCCGGCGACGGCGAGGAGGCCACCCGACTGAGGCGGGCGATGGCGGCCTTCCAATCCGATCTCGCAGAGATGGCCCGCGCCAAGGGCACTGCGCTGCGCGAGCGGCTCGGGCCAGGGATCTGACCCCGGCGGTTCGGTCGTCGCGGCGCGGGCGATGGGCACGAGCCCGCGCAAGTTTCTGTAGCATGCTGCCATGAGTATTCTCGTTGCCGGCGGTGCCGGCTACATCGGAGCCCACGTCGTCCGTCTTCTGCTTGAGCGCGGGGACGAGGTGATCGTCGTCGATGACCTGTCCTACGGCTCGCCGGGACGCGTGAAGGGCGCTGAGGTGATCGAGCTGGACGTGGCGTCCGGCGAGGCGGTGGAAACGCTCGCGGGCGTCATGGAGCGCCGCGGCGTCACGGCGGTCATCCATTTCGCGGCGCGCAAGCAGGTGGGCGAGTCGGTGGCACGGCCCGGCTGGTACTACCAGCAGAACGTCGGCGGCCTGGCGAACATGCTGCTGGCGATGGAGCGGGTGGGGGTCGATCAGATGATCTTCTCCTCCTCGGCCGCCGTCTACGGCATGCCGCCGGTGGAGGTCGTGCCCGAGGACATCGACTGCCATCCCATCAACCCCTATGGCGAGACCAAGCTGATCGGCGAGTGGATGATGGCGGACTGCGAGCGGGCCTGGGGGCTGCGCTGGGCCGGCCTGCGGTACTTCAACGTCGCCGGCGCCGGCTGGGACGACCTGGGAGACATGGCCACCCTCAATCTCATCCCCATGGTGCTGGACCGCCTCTCTCGCGGGGAGACCCCCAAGATCTTCGGCACCGACTACCCGACTCCCGACGGCACGTGCATTCGCGACTACATCCACGTGCGCGACCTGGCGGTGGCGCACATCGCCGCCCTGGACTACCTGGCCGGGGGCGGGCGGATGGCCGATCACATCTTCAACGTGGGCACCGGCAAGGGCTCGTCGGTGCGGGAGGTCGTCTCGAGGGTCATCGCCTCCACCGGTCTGGACGTCGAGCCCGAGGAGCTCGACCGCCGCGCCGGCGACCCGCCCCAGCTCATCGGCGACGCCGAGCGCATCGGCCAGGTGCTGGGATGGAAGGCCGAGCACGACCTGGACGACATCGTGACCTCGTCCTTCACCGCCTGGCAGGCCGACCCCGAGCGCAAGAGCTTCGACTGAGAGGAATCCCGCCCCGCCCGCCGTCCTCAACCGATCTCGGCACGGAACTCGACCGATCTCGGCGATAGGGGAGCGGGCGGGCGCGGGCGGGGCCGGGAGGGGCCTCAGGACTGGTCGGGCTGGTCGAAGTCCTTGGCCGTCAGCTCGCCCGCGCGCATCTTGGAGAAGAAGTCCGGTGCGGTCGTGTCCTGCAGGAGCACCGCGGCGCCGATCCCGCCGGGCTCGTAGTCGAGGGTGTCGATGGGCGGCGCGCCGGTGAGCCCCTTGTGCGAGGCCGAGCGGAAGGCCAGTGCCATCTGCCCCAGGTCGAGCGGGGAGGCGTCCTCATCCACGGTCAGCGCCTGTGTTCCGGAGTCGACGAGCTTGTCCTGACGGAAGGGATTGATCAGGGTCTGGGCGGACATGGCCTTGGAGACCACCGCCGAGACGACTGTCCGCTGGCGCTGCGCGCGGCCGATGTCGCCGGTCGGGTCCGACTTGCGCATGCGGGAGTACGCCAGGGCCTTGTCGCCGTCGACTTCCTGGCAGGTGCCCTTCGAGGTGTCCCACACCAGGGACGAGTCGTGGTCGTCGACGTCGTAGTCGAGGCACACGTCGATACCGCCGACGGCGTCGACCATTCGCGTGACTCCGCCCATGCCGACCTCGACGTAATGGTCCATGGTCAGCCCGGTGAGCCTCTCGGCGGTCTGGACCAGGAGCGGCGCCTGCCCGTAGGAGTAGGCCGAGTTGATCTTGTCGTCGTCGTAGCCGGGGATCTCGACGTAGGTGTCGCGGGGCAGCGACGTCAGCGAGGCCTGCCCGTTGGACGCCTTGTGAAGCACCATGATCGAGTCGGCGCGCGATCCTTCGGTGCCGTCCTGGGGCACGCCCCCGTTGGCGCGGGAGTCAGAACCGACGATGAGCCAGGTCTCCCCGGAGGTGTCCCTGGCACCGGACAGGGCATCGACGCGCTGGAGCTTGGAGTCCACGTCGTGCCACAGCCATGCCACGCGCCCCCCGATGAGCACGAGGAGCAGGACGAGGGCCGCCGCCAGCCATCGCAGCGGACGGCGCTTGCGGGGGCGGACCGGTGCGCGTTCGGGACGCGTCGGCAGCTGGGCCGGGTCGCCGTACGGCGAGGGCCCGGGACCCACCGGGAACGTGCCTCGCGCGAGGGCATCGGCGGGGTCGCCGGGAGCCGCTGCGCCCCTGGTGGGCAGGGCCCGGGTCGGATCGGGGCGCTCGGCGGGCCCGTGCCCGATGGGCACGGCCGAGGACCCCGGACGCACATGGCTCGATCCGGGTTCCCGACCACCGGCCCTACTCGGCTCGGCCCTTCGCGTCGAGACCCGTCGCGGAGGGCGGGGTGGTGGAGCCCCTCCGCGCCCTGCAGCCCGATCCGCGGGGCCCGTGCGGGGCGGGATGGGACGAGAATCGCCTCCCCGGGTGCCGGCGGGGCGCCCCGACGGCGCTGCCGGCCGTTCGGCGGCCGACCCGGAGCCGTCTCCCGGGGCCGCCGAACGGCGGACCGGGGAGGGCGGTCTCCGCCCCCGGCGACGGCCCGAGGCGTCGTCCCGGTCGGGATCGAAGGATGGGGGTAGAGTCACCGGCCCTGTCACCGGCACTGCGTCGCGGGATCGACGGTCGCCGGGTCACCCGATCCGGCCCCCGAGCCTCCCGGGTCGGCGGGAGTGGTCCCGGGCTCGGTCTTGGACCCGGTGGAGGCGCTGCCCCCGGTGGAGTCGCCCGTGGCGGGGGCCGCCTCCTGGCTGGGGGAGGTCCCGTCGGCGGACAGGGAGACGGCCTCCTCGGGGACCGGCTTGTCGTCGCGCATGGCGTCCCAGACGTCGTCGGCCTGGTCGCTGGGCGCCACGCGGTTGGCGTCGTAGGGATCCTGCTCGACGGGCATGGTGATGAAGCTGATCTTGTCCATGCCGATGCTGGCGGCGCTGTTGGCCAGGCCCGCGAGCTTGTCCACGCCTCCGAGCCCCGGGCTGACGGTGAGCGTCTCCAGCGAGGAGGTCGCGAAGTCGTAGAGGGTCGGCATGTCCGTCAGGAGGTTCTTCGACTGGGCGGTGCGCATGATCGCCGCGACCAGCTGCTGCTGGCGTCCGATGCGGGACATGTCGGAGCCGTCGCCCAGGGAGTAGCGGGCCCGCGCGTAGCCCAGGGCCTGGGCGCCGTTGAGCGTGTTGCAGCCCTTGGTGAGATGGAGGTCCGCCCTGTCGTCGTCGACGTCCTCCTCGACGTACATGGGCACGCCGCCCAGGGAGTCCACTATCTTCTCGAAGCCGGTGAAGTCGACCACCATGTACTCGTCGATGCGGATGTTGGTGAGCTTCTCGACGGTCTTGATCGTGCAGGCCGCGGCGAACTTGACGTCGTCGGGGTTGGAGGAGTTGTCGGCGCCGGTGGAGAAGGCGGAGTTGAAGATGGCGTAGGAGGAGGGATCGCTCTCCGAGCCGTCGGGCAGCTTGCACGACGGTATCTGGACCATCGTGTCGCGGGGGATCGAGACGACGTCCATGCGGCTGCGATCCTCGGACAGGTGCACGATCATGGCCGTGTCCGAGCGCATGCCCTCGGTGCCGTCATCGACCACCTGGCCGTTGCGCGAGTCCGAGCCCATGACGAGGATGTTGACGGCGCGTCCCTCGAAGGAGTGGTCCGTGGGGCCCGGCGGGCGATCCTCCTCCGAGAGGATGTCGTCGATGTCCCAGACGCTGAGCCGCCCTTGGAGGTCGCGGTAGACGGCCCAGGCGCCCGTGGTCACGAAGAGCATGGCCGCCAGCAGGCTCAGCATGACGTTGCGCAGCAGGCGGTGGCGCAGCTCGCGCGCTGCATGGCGTACGGGTGGCGTGGACACGTGCGGAAGAATACGTGGTCGACTCGCCTGATCCTATGATTCGAGTCTCGCGTCGGGCGTGATATGTGCCCTCCTCGGCCCGCTACAGCCCGCTACAGCCCGCTACAGCCCGCTGCGACCCACTGCGGGCTACTGCGCTTGCGCCGCGTTCCGTTCCGGAGGGTCCTGATGGGGGTCGGGCGCCGTGTCCAGGGCGATGCGGCGCGCCAGGCGCGTGATCTGCCGCTCGCGGCTGGCGTTGCGCCGGAAAGACGACAGGATCTGGGCCAGGAGGGCGATGACGAGGGCGTAGAGGAGCAGGTCGGCCCCCCGTCCCACGCCGACGAGGTGGGCCAGGCGCGTGGTGAGGGAGGGCGCCGCGATGGCGACGATGGCGAACAGCACGAAGGCCAGGGTCGCGAGCCTGCGCCCGGCCTGGTGCCGGGTCCCGCCGGGGGAGCGCAGCATCATCCACCCCAGGCCCGCGACGCAGATGAGGAGGACGGACTTGATGATCAGCTGGGAGCTCATGGCGGATTCCTTGCGCGGTCAGGAGAAGATCAGATCGACGAGGATATTGACGGAGTTGAGCAGCGACTGCCCCTTGGCCCTCGAGTACTCGGTGTAGGCGATGCGGACCGGGAACTCCCTCCAGGGCAGACCGGTGGCCGCGAGCTGGCGGATGATCTCGCTGGCGTGCGCCATGCGGTTCTGCCTCAGGTCGAGGCGCTCGGCCGCGTCGCGCCGCAGCAGCCTCAGGCCGTTGTGCGCGTCGCTCAGGCGCATACCGGTCGTGCGGGACGCGACCGCGGCCGCCGTGGCGAGCACCAGGCGCTTGAGCGGACCGACTGGTGAGGGGCCCTCGAGGAACCGGGAGCCGAGCACGATCGCCAGGTCCTCGTCCCGGGCGGCGGCCGCCATCGCGGCGGCGTCGGCGACCGAGTGCTGCCCGTCGGCGTCGAAGGTGATGAGGTAGCGCGCGTCGGTGCGCTCCAGCACGTAGCTGATGCCGGTCTGCAGGGCCGCGCCCTGCCCCAGGTTGACGGGGTGGCGGACGACGAGGGCTCCCGCGGACTCGGCCCGCGCCGCGGAGTCGTCCCGCGAGCCGTCGTCGACGGCGACGATGCGGGGGAAGGTCCGGCGGGCCTCCTCGATGACGTCGCGGACGACCTGCGCCTCGTTGTACAGCGGAATGACGAGCCAGGTACCGGTGAGTTCGTCGGAGCACGTGGATTCTGCGGGGATGGGGAGGTCCGGGGAAGACGTCACGGCCGCATTCTCGCATGCGGGTCCGACGCTCGCGGCGGGATGGGGGCGGGATTAGGATGCCCGTGCCGCCACCCGCGCCGTCCGGGTCATCCGGACCGCCCAACGACAAGGAGTCGCCGTGGCCACTCGTATCGCTCCGTCCGCCGATGTGTCCGAGGCCGCCGTCATCGGTGACGGATCGGCGGTGTGGCACCTGGCGCAGGTGCGCGAGCGCGCTGTGCTGGGTCGGGGCTGCATCGTGGGCCGCGGCGCCTACATCGGCGAGGGCGTGCGCATGGGGCGCCACTGCAAGGTGCAGAACTACGCCCTGGTGTACGAGCCGGCGGTGCTGGCCGACGGGGTGTTCATCGGCCCGGCGGCGACGCTGACCAACGACCGCTTCCCGCGGGCGGTCAACCCGGACGGGTCGCTCAAGTCCGCCTCGGACTGGCGGCCGGTGGGCGTCGCCATCGACGAGGGCGCCTCCATCGGCGCGCGCGCCGTCTGCGTCGCCCCGGCGCGCATCGGGGCGTGGGCCACCGTGGCTGCGGGCGCCGTCGTCACCGGGGACGTGCCGGCGCACGCGCTCGTCGCCGGCGTGCCCGCCAGGCGAGTGGGCTGGGTGGGGCGCGCGGGCGAGCCGCTGGTCGCCGCCGGGAGCGACGGGTCGCGACGATGGCGCTGCCCGGCCACGGGGGCGCTGTACGAGGAGGACGAGAACACGATCCGAGAGGTGCGTGCCTGATGCCGCATGAGTTCATCCCCGCTGCCAGGCCGATCATCGGGGCCCGGGAGCGCTCCGCCGTCGACGCCGTCATCGCCTCGGGCATGGTGGTCCAGGGCCCGCAGGTCGCCGCCTTCGAGGAGGAGTTCTCCGAGCGGGTCGTCGGCGGCGCCCACGCGGTCGCGGTCAACTCGGGCACCTCCGCCCAGCACCTGGCGACGCTGGCCAGCGGCCTGCCCGAGGACGCCGAGGTGATCGTGCCGTCCTTCACCTTCGCGGCCACGGCCAACTCGGTGGTGCTCGCCGGCGCCCGCCCCGTCTTCGCCGACATCGACCTCGCCACCTTCACCCTGGACCCGGCGAGCGTGGAGGCCGCCATCACCGAGCGCACCGCGGCGATCGAGGTGGTGCACCTGTACGGCCTACCGGCCAACATGCCCGCGATCATGCGGATCGCCGAGGCCCACGGCCTGGCCGTCTTCGAGGACTGCGCCCAGGCCCATGGCGCCGCCATCGGCTCCGTTCCGGTGGGCGCCTTCGGGGCGTGGGGATCCTTCTCCTTCTACCCGACCAAGAACATGACCTCCCTGGAGGGGGGCATGGTCACCACCGGTGACGCCGCACTGGCGCGCCGGGTCCGCCTGCTGCGCAACCAGGGCATGGAGAGGCAGTACGCCAACGAGCTGGTGGGGCTGAACAACCGCATGACCGACGTGTCCGCGGCCGTGGGCCGGGTGCAGCTGGGCGGGCTGGCCGGGTGGACCGCGCGGCGCCGGGCCAACGCGGCGGCGCTGAACGAGGGCCTGGCCGACGCGGCGGGCGTGATCACGCCCACCGAGCCCGACGGTCGCACCCACGTCTACCACCAGTACACGATCCGCTTCGAGGGCGCCACCGCCGCCGAGCGCGACCGCATCCAGGCCGTGCTGAGGGACGAGTGGCGGGTCGGCACCGGCGTCTACTACCCGATCCCCAACCACCGGCTGGACTCCCTGGCGCCCTACGCGCCGGGAGTCGAGCTGCCGGGCACCGAGAGGGCCGCCCGCGAGTGCCTGTCCCTGCCGGTCCACCCGTCCCTGTCCGAGGCCGACCTGGCGCGCATCGTCGAGGCGGTCACCGCGACCGTGAGCGCAGGAGCCTGACCCATGAGCGGGACGGCACGCACCCCGGGCCTGCGCGTGGGCCTGATCGGCCTGGGCTCCATGGGACGTCATCACGCCCGGGTCATCCGGGCGACCGTGGGCATGGACCTCGTGGCCGTGGCCGATCCCGGCGGCGACCGATTCGGCGTCGCCGGTGAGCTCGAGCCGCTGCCGGACGTCGCCGCGCTGATCGACGTCGGGCTGGACGCCGCCGTGGTGGCCGTGCCCACCGTCCACCACGAGCGGGTCGCCCTGGCCCTGGCCGAGGCGGGGGTGCCCACCATGGTCGAGAAGCCCATCGCGCACAGCGTGGAGGCCGGCCGTCGCGTCGCCGACGCCTTCGCCTCCCGCGGCCTGGTGGGGGCCGTCGGCTACGTCGAGCGCTGCAACCCCGCCCTGCGGGAGCTGCGCCACCGCCTCGACGCCGGTGAGCTCGGGCAGGTCTACCAGGTCCTGACCCGCCGCCAGGGTCCCTTCCCCGCGCGCATCAGCGACGTCGGCGTGGTCAAGGACCTGGCCACCCACGACATCGACCTGACCTCCTGGGTCGCCGACTCGCCCTACCGCGCCATCAGCGCCCAGGTCGCCCACCGCTCCGGGCGCGAGAACGAGGACATGGTCGTGGCCAACGGAGTCCTGGCCAACGGCGTCATCGTCTCCCACACGGTCAACTGGCTGACTCCCTTCAAGGAGCGCGTCATCATCGTCACCGGCGAGAAGGGCGCCCTCGTGGCCGACACCCTCACCGGGGACCTGACCTTCCACGCCAACGGCACCGTCGCCTCCACCTGGGACCAGGTCGCCAACTTCCGGGGCGTCACCGAGGGGGACGTCATCCGCTACGCCATCGCCAAGCGCGAGCCCCTGGCCCTGGAGCAGGAGCACTTCCGCGATGCCGTGCTCGGCACCGGCAGCAGTGCCGCGACCATGTCGGACGGCGTGACCACCCTGACCGTTGTCGAGGCCGTCCTCGCCTCGGCCGCCGGCGACCGGACGGTCGAGCTGTGAGGCCCGTGCCGAGGGGCGTCGCGGCCCTGGTGCTCGGGGCGGTCGGCGCTGCGGCGGCGGTCGCGATCCGCCGTCGGCGCGGGCGCGCCGCCCCCGACTCGGAGCGCGCTCCGCGAGTGGTGCTCGCGACCCGCCTGTACGCCCCCGAGCCGGCCGCGGCCGCGCTCAGGCAGCACGGGCTGGCGCGCGCCCTGGCCCGGCGCGGCGCCGAGGTGAGCGTCCTCACCTCCAGCCCACCGGGAGCCGTCGCGCCCGACGATCCAGGGGTGACGGTCAGGTCGATGCCCGCGTTGCGCGACGAGACCGGCTACATCCGCGGCTACGCCCAGTACATGAGCTTCGACCTGCCCCTCGCCCTGCGGCTTCTGGGCGGTCGGCGCCCCGACCTCCTGGTGGCGGAGCCACCGCCCACGACGGGGGCCGTCGTACGCGTGATCGCGGCCCTGCGGGGCGTTCCCTACGCCTACTACGCGGCGGACGTGTGGTCCGACGCCTCGCAGTCCACGGGGGCGCCTGGCTGGGTCGTCGCGGCGCTGCGATCGCTGGAGCGCTTCGCGCTGACCGGCGCCCGCCGCGTGCTGACGGTCAGCAGCGGCGTGGCCCGGCGTGTCGCCGAGCTGGGGGCGCGCCGGGTGACTGTCGTGCCCAACGGCATCGACACCGAGATGTTCACGCTCGACGGCCCGGTCGCCTCCGACGCCCCGAGGGCCCCCTACCTCCTCTACGCGGGCACCGCCTCGGAGTGGCAGGGGGCGGGCATCTTCGTCGAGGCCCTCCGTCTGGTCCACCGGACCCGTCCGCAGGTCGAGCTGGTCTACCTGGGGCAGGGCAGCGACTGGGATCACCTGCGCGAGCTCGCCGCGGACGACCCCCGCATCCACCTGGTTCCCGTGGTGGCGCCCGACGAGGCCGCGGCCTGGCAGCGCGGCGCCGTGGCGTCCGTGGTGTCGATCCGCCCCGGGCTCGGGTACGACTTCGCCTACCCCACCAAGATCTTCGCCGCCCTGGCCTGCGGGACGCCCGTGGTCTACGCGGGCCCCGGTCCTGCGCGCGCCGACCTGCTGCGGGCCGGGCTGGGATGGGTCGCCGACTACGACGCCCGCGCCGTGGAGGCCGCCCTGCTGGCCGCCATCGACGACGGGGGGACCGCGCGCGCCCGGGGATCGATCCGGGAGCGGTCGCAGCGACTGCGTCGCTGGGTGCTCGAGCACCGGTCCATGACGGCCGCGCTCGACGAGGCGGCGCGGGTGCTCCTCGACGACTGAGCCGTCGGGCGCGGTTCAGCGCCGGGCGCGCTCGATGAGCACGCGGGCGACGTGCTCGGCGGCGCGCCCGTCGCCGTAGGGATGGGCCAGGGCCTCCTCCGGCTCGGCGGGTCGCGGGCGCGAGGCCTCCGCCACCAGGCGCGGTCCCGGCTCGACGAGCACGTTCCAACCCAGCTCGACGGTCTCCACCCACTCGGTCTGCGGGCGCACGGTGGTGCACGGCACCCGCAGGAGGAAGGCCTCCTTCTGCAGTCCGCCCGAGTCGGTGACGACGCCGCGCGCGTGCATGACGGAGGCGATGAGCTCGGGGTAGGCCAGCGGCGGGTGGATCCGCAGGGATCCCCGGTCCTCCAGCACGATCCCGTGCTCGGCGCACCTGGCGACCAGTCGCGGGTGGGCGAGCAGGACGACGGGGTGGTCGATCCGCGTCAGCGAGTCCAGGACGGACCGCAGGCGGTCGGCGTCGTCGGTGTTCTCCGCCCGGTGGATCGTGGCCAGCGAGTACGACCGGTGGCCCGTGACCGGTCCCGGCTCCGTCACGATCGGGACGGGGGAGTCGACCACCTGGTCGCGCGTGCGCAGCAGCACGTCGGTCATGACGTCCCCGACGACGACTGTGCGCGCCGCGAGCCCCTCCTCGGCCAGGTGGGCCGCCCCGACCGCCGTCGGTGCGAGCAGCAGGTCCGCCGCGTGATCGGTCAGGACCCGATTGATCTCCTCGGGCATGGCGCGGTTGAACGATCGCAGTCCCGCCTCCAGATGGGCCACCGGCACGTGCAGCTTGACGGCCGACAGCGCTCCGGCGAGCGTGGAGTTCGTGTCCCCGTAGACCAGTACCCGGTCCGGGGCGCGCTGGGCGAGCACGGTGTCCATGGCGGCGAGCATCGCCCCGGTCTGCACGCCGTGGGAGCCCGAGCCGACCCCCATGTGGACGTCGGGGGCGCCGATGCCCAGGTCGCGGAAGAAGACCTCCGAGAGCATCGGGTCGTAGTGCTGGCCGGTGTGCACGATCGTGTGGCGGATCCCGGCGGCGCGGAGGGCGGCGTCGATGGGGGCGAGCTTGACGAACTGCGGGCGGGCGCCGACCACGGACAGAACGTGCATGGCGAGACCCTACCGGGACGGGCCGGGGCCGCCGTGCCGCAGTCATGCCACAATGGCGGCGTGACTGATGGCGTGGCCGACGGCGCGGCCGGCGGGGTGAGGGTCCTGCACGTCAATGACATCGCCCGCATCGGCAGCGCGCTGGTGCGTCGAGCGCGGGCGGAGGGCCTGCGGTGGGACGTGTACGACACCGCTCGGGCGGACCCGGGCTGGTCCCCCCGGACCCGGGCGCTGCGGCGCGCGCTTCGCGGCGCCCGGTGGGAGGCCGGGCTCGTCCGCAGGGCCATGCGCGCCGATCTGCTCGATGTGCACGGGGCCACCGTGACGGCGCACACCGACTGGCTGCGCAGGCCCTGCGTCCTGCATCTGCACGGCACGGACATCCGCGTGCGCAGGTACCAGGCGCGCTACGCCGATCTCGTGACGCGCGCGGTGCGCCGGGCGCGGGACGTCTACTACACGACTCCGGACCTGGCCGAGCATGTCCTGGACCTGCGACCGGACGCCGTGCTGCAGCCCGTCGTCGTCGATGTCGATGAGCTGGTCGGGCACGAGCCGGCCGAGCCGGCTGAGCCGGTCGAGCACGGGCCGTTCCGGGTGCTCTTCGCCTCCCGCTGGGACGCCGCCAAGGGCGGGGAGCTCCAGGTGGAGGTGCTCGACGCGCTCCGGTCCGCGTACGGGGACTCGATCGTGCTCGAGGGGCTCGACTGGGGCGAGGGAGCTCCGCGCGCGGCGCGCGACCACGGAGTCGAGCTGCGCCCGAGAATGGGCCACGACGCCTACGCCCGGTGGCTGGCGACCGGGTCGGTCGCGGTCGGGCAGATGACCGGCTGCATGGGGGTCTCCGAGCTCGAGGCCGTCGGGAGCGGGGTCACGACGGTGATGGCCCTGGATCGCCGGTGGTACGACGGGACTCACGACACCACACGCGATGTCCCGGTCCTGGGCGGGCCCGTGGACCGGTCGGACATGGTGGAGGCCGTCGTGCGGGGAGTCGGGCGGGCCCTGGACGGCGAGCGGGTGACGAACGGACGCGCCTGGGTGGCGGAGCACCACTCGCCGCGGCGGGCGGTCGCACGGCTGGTCGAGCGCTTCGATCGGCTCTGACCGGCCCCGACCGGACGGGTCCGGGGCCCGCACCCGCCGGATGATCGGCGGCGTCGCCCCATGATTCAATACCCGCATGATCAAGCCGATGGGTGCTGGGCGGCCCGGGTGGCGCGGCCCGGCGCAGCGCAGCCCCGTCCTCCGGTCCATCCTCACGCTCGTGTCCGGGACGGCCGCCTCCCAGGGTGTCATCTTCCTCCTGCAGATTCCCATCGCACGGGTCTACTCCGACGTCGACAAGGGCCTGTTCGGCGTGTACGGGTCCATCACCGGCTTCGTCATCACCTTCGCGGCGCTGCGCTTCGACGTGACGATCATCATGCCCGATGATGACGCGGCCGCGCGGGTGCTCCAGCGCCTGGCGACGCGCTGCGTGCTCGTGACGTCCTTGCTGACCTCCGCCGTCTGCATGGCCGGCGCCCGGATCCTGCGGGACCATTACCACCACTCGGGCGAGCTCATGTGGTGGCTCATGGGCGCCGGTGTCACCGTCTTCCTCGTCTCGCAGATCACCAATATTCAGTACTGGCTCACGCGTCAGGGGCGCTTCGGCGACATCGCCAGGAACCGGGTTCTCCAGTCCACGGCCGTGCCCTGCTTCCAGCTGGCGGCGGGTCTGGCTCTGCACGGGGGACTGCCGGCGATCATCATCGGGACGGTGACCGGGCAGCTGGTGGCGCTGCTCCGCCTGCATCTGCGCACGCCCGAGCTGCGCGAGCCCCTGGGCGCCGGCGCCCCCACGATGCGGGCGATGGCCCACCGCTACCGGAGGATGCCCCTGCTCAACGGTCCCAACGTCTTCGTGGACTCGGTGAGGAACAGTGGCATCAACCTGCTGATCGGGGCCACCTCGGTGGCCGCGCTCGGCCAGTTCCAGCTCGCCTGGAACATCCTGCAGGTCCCGGTGGCCCTCATCGCCGGCTCGGTGTCCCTGGTCTTCCTCAAGAGGCTCGCGGACGCCGCGCCCGGCACCATGCTGCCGCTCGTGCGCGCAGTGCTGTGGCGGGCGTGCCTGGCCGCCGTCGTGCCCTTCGCCGCGCTCTACCTGCTCGCGCCGTGGCTCTTCCCCCTCGTGTTCGGCGCCACCTGGCACGACGCCGGCTACTACGCCAGGGCGCTGACGCCCTGGTTGTTCATGACCGTCATGACCTCCCCGATCTCCAACATCTTCATCGTCGCCGAGCGGCAGAGCCGGCTGCTCGCCTTCGCCGTCGCCTATTGCCTCGCCCCTCTGGGCTGGCTGTGGCTCAGCCGGCTGGACCTGATGCCGACGGCCGTCGTCCTGGGCTGGCTCATGGCGGGCATGCTGGTCGTCCAGCTGGTCATGGCGGTCGTCGTCGCACGCGATTACGACCGCGGCGGGCTCCCGCCGGCTCCGGCGGGGGACGAGGGGGGCCGGTGAGCCCGGGTCGGCGCGCCCGCGCGTCAGCGCGGCGACAGCTCGTCGATGATCTCCCGGATCGTGGCCGCCTCGTGCTCGAAGCTGAGCTCGCGGGCGGCCCGGGCGCAGCGGGACTTGTAGACGGCCACGTCCTCGGGCGTCAGGGCGTTGAGCGCCGTGACGATCGAGCCGGGCTCGAAGTCCTCGGTCACCACGCCGATGCCGAAGTCGTTGATGATGCGGGCCATCTCCGGTGTCGGCCCCGCGGCGACCGCGAGCCGGGCCTGAACGAAGTCGAAGATCTTGTTCGGCAGCGCCAGGCGCGCGTTGGTGTTGAACGGCGGGATCCAGTAGATGCCGACGTCGTACCCGTTGAGCTCGCCCGGCAGCTCGGCCGGGGCGACGGGCTCGTGGAAGGCGATCCGGCTGCATCCCCGCGCCCGGCGGCGCAGCGCACGCAGGTAGCGGCCGCCGTCGTTGCCGGGGACCAGGTACAGGTCGAGGGTGAGATGCGGCGACGCGGCTCCGACGGCGTCGATCATGGTCTCGATGCTGCGGCCCGCCACGGCTCCGCCCGAGTGCACCAGACGGACCGTGCCGTCCTCGCGCGGCGCCGAGGGCTCCAGGTCGGCGTAGGGCGCGGCGTTGCGCACCAGACGCGGCGCGACGCCATAGTGCTCGCGATACAGGTCGGCGATCGAACCGGCCACCGTCGTCACGGCGGCGCACCGCGGCAGGTACTCGCGGCAGATGTGGTCCATGAGCGGGGCCACCAGGAGGCGCCAGCTGGTCACATGGGTGCGCTCCTCGGGCGCCCACTCGTGCATGTCCGCCCATACCGGTGCGCCGTGGGCGACCGCGAATGCCGTTGGGATCGCGCGCGCGTCATTGGCGACCACCACGTCGAACTCGTGCCCGCTCAGGCGTCGGACCGCGTCGCGCGCGGCCGGGGCGGCCAGCTCGGACGCCCGCAGCCGGCGCAGGGCGAGGCCGAGGACTCCCGCCGGCGTCTGCGGGAGGGACGCCGCCCCGTCCGGGACCCGGACGTGGTCGACCACGTGGGGCGGTGCGACTCCGTAGCCCGCGGAGGTCACGTCGCCGAGCTCGGCCAGCGCGCTGATCTCGCGCAGCACTCGCGCGTCCCGGTGAATCGGCGAGAAGGAGATGACCAGGATCGTCGGGCGTCGGCTCACGGGTGCAGTCTAGAAGACGGGCTCCCGTCCCGTTCTCGAACGGTTCCTGCGCGCGCGACGAGATGCTTCCTCATGAACCTTGCATGGATCCTGTGCATCGTTTATGTATGATATGTATGGATGTTGCCTGTTTGTCATATAAAATCCGCATGGGACCCGACTTCTCGCTGAAGTGTTTCAGAAGCATTCCAGTGGCATACGATGGCGCCAGGAACCGGCCGTCTTGAAAGGACCCGTATGCGCATCGCCGTCGTCGCCCTGGGCAAGATCGGGCTGCCCCTGGCGGTCCAGTACGCCGACAAAGGTCATGAGGTCATCGGGGTCGACGTCGCCCCCGCCGTCGTCGAGGCCGTCAACGCCGGTGCCGAGCCCTTCCCCGGCGAGGCCCGTATGGCCGAGAAGCTCGCCGCGCTCAGCCCCGCCACCGGCAACGGCGCCCTGCGGGCCACCACCGAGTACGCCGAGGCGGTTCCGGGCGCGGACGCCGTCGTCCTCGTGGTCCCCCTGTTCGTCGACGACGCCACCTGGGAGCCGGACTTCGCCTGGATGGACGACGCCACCCGCTCCCTGGCCGCCCACCTGACCCCGGGCACCCTCGTCTCCTACGAGACCACCCTGCCCGTGGGCACCCTGCGGGGGCGGTTCAAGCCCATGATCGAGGAGATCAGCGGCTTGAGGGAGGGAACCGACTTCCACCTCGTCTTCAGCCCCGAGCGGGTCCTGACCGGCCGCGTCCTCGCCGATCTGCGCCGCTACCCCAAGCTCGTGGGCGGCCTGGACGAGGCCGGCACCCGGGCCGGCATCGCCTTCTACGAGTCCGTCCTGGACTTCGACGAGCGCGACGACCTGCCCCGTCCCAACGGCGTGTGGGACATGGGCACCGCCGAGGCCGCCGAGATGGCCAAGCTCGCCGAGACCACCTACCGCGACGTCAACATCGGCCTGGCCAACCAGTTCGCCGTCTACGCGGACAGGGCCGGCTTCGACATCGAGCGCGTCATCGAGGCCTGCAACTCCCAGCCCTACTCCCACATCCACCACCCCGGCATCGCGGTGGGCGGCCACTGCATCCCCGTCTACCCGCGTCTGTACCTGTCCACGGATCCCGACGCGACGGTGGTCCGCAGCGCTCGCCTCTTCAACGCGACCATGCCCGCCTACGCGGTGGGCCGCGCCATCGAGGTGCTCGGCTCCCTGGACGGCCTGCGCGCCGTCGTGCTGGGCGCCTCCTATCGCGGGCGGGTCAGGGAGACCGCCTTCTCCGGCGTCTTCCCCACCGTGGAGGCGCTGCGCGAGGCCGGCGCCGAGGTGCTGGTGCACGACCCCATGTACTCCGACGAGGAGCTGGCCGGCTTCGGCTGGACCCCCTACCACTTGGGGGAGCCGGTCGACGTCGCCATCGTCCAGGCCGACCACCCCGAGTACCACGAGCTCGCCCCCGCCGACCTGCCCGGGCTGCGACTCCTCCTGGACGGGCGCCGCGCCACCGATGCCGCCAAGTGGACCGGTGCGCCCCGGTTGACGATCGGCGGTGGCGAATGATCCACGCGATTGCGAGCGTCCTGCTGGCGGGCGCGATCCTGATCGTCCCCGGGCTGCTCCTGGCCCGCCTGGGGGGCGTGCGGGGCTGGGGCGCGGCGAGCGCCGCGCTGCCGCTGAGCTGCGCCGTCATCGGCACCGCCGAGCTGGCGGCCGCGTCCGTCGGACGGGCCTGGAGCCCATGGGGATGGGTGGCCATCGCGGGACTGACGATTCTCGCCGCGGGTCTTCTGATGGCCGTCCGTCGTGCTCTCCCCGGGAGCCGGACCCGCTCCACCGATGCCTCTGATGACTCTCGGAACGACTCCGGTCCCCGGCGCCCCGATCCGCGCGTGCCGGCCGGGCTGGTGACGGCGTGCCTCATTCTCGCCGTCGGGATGCTGATCGGCATGGGGTCGATGAGCACCCCGGCTCAGGCCTTCGATATCGTCTTCCACTTCAACGCCGTCCAGGCGATCCGCCAGGTGGGGAACGCCTCCAGCTTCGGGAGCATGGCGGCCCTGTACCAGGGGACGCCGACCTACTACCCGACCGTGTGGCACGGGGTGGTCGCATTGCTCCCGGCGGGCGTGACGGTCGCCTCGAACGCGATGGCGCTCGTCGTGGGGGCGCTGGCCTGGCCGCTCGGAATCGCCGGCCTGCTCGTCGAGGCCCTCGACGACGACGCCCGCCCCCGCAGCCGTACCGCGGCCGCGCTGGGCACCGTCCTGAGCGCCGCCACGGTGGGGGCTCCGACGATGCTGCTGGGCACCCTGGCGGTGTGGCCCTACTCCCTGAGCGTGGTCTGCCTGCCCGGCGTGCTGGTCCTGGGGCTGCGTCTGCTGCGCCGCCTGCCCTGCGAGGACGCCCCCGGGAAGGACGTCCGGACGGAGGCGCCGCCGCCATCCGGCCTGCTCATGAGCGGCTTGATGTTCGCGGGCGCCCTGGCCGGGATCATCCTGGCCCACGGCGCGGGGACCTTCAACACCATGGTGCTCCTCGGGCCGCCGGCCGTCACCCTTGTCGTGCGCCTGATCCGCGCCGGTGGTCGGCGCAGGACGATGACGCTTCGCGTCCTGGGAGTGCTCGCCGTCTGCGCCCTGGTGGGGGCGTGGGTCATGCGCGAGGCCCTGGTCTGGGTCTGGAGCTACCCCCGCTCCGGCGGGAACCTCCTGGGAGCCCTGGGGCAGGGGCTTCTCGATCTGCCGCAGTACGGGCCGTTCGGCTTCCACGGGCTCCCGATGCGCATCGGGCTGCCGCTGGGAGTCGTGGTGTGCGGGCTGGCCGTGCTGGCGGCGGTGCGCGTTCCCCGGGCGCGCCCGTGGCTGATCACGGCGGCGCTGGCGCTGCTCCTCGTCGCGCTCGTCGGCGGCCCCCAGTGGTGGGGTCGGCGCATCGGTGCTCTGTGGTACTTGCAGAAGGCGCGTATTCAGCCGCTCGTCGTGATACCCGGTCTCGTGCTCGCCGCCATGGGGCTGCGTCATCTGCTCGACGCGCGTCCCGGGCGCAGGACGGTCGCCGCTCTCATCGCGCTCGTGTGCGTCGCGGCCGTGGGGCGTCTGCCGTTGCAGGCCGAGCTGGTGAGGTCGGTCCACGATCCCGATCGGATCGCCTACGGCACGATGCTCACACCCGAGGAGACGGATTTCATCGCCGGCCTGGGCGATCATCTTCCCGACGACGCCGTGGTCGTGGGGACGCCCGCGCGCGGGGCGAGCTACCTGTGGTCGCTCGGGGGCGTCGATGTCGTGTACCCGCTGCGATCGAGGCCGACGATCGGATCCGCCGCGGACCGGCTCGCCGGTCAGGCCCCCGATCTGCGGCCGGGCTCGACGACCTGCGAGTTGCTGCGCGAGATCGGTGCCCGGTACTACCTGCGGGTCGACCGCACCGGGACGGGGTGGGAGGACCATCAGGCGCCCCTGCGCTGGGACAGGGCCCTGGCCGACTGGCCCACGGACGCCATGGAGCCGGTGGCCTCCTCGGGCACCGCCAGCCTGTGGCGCATCACCGCCTGCGGGGACTGAGCCCGCGCAGACCCCCAACCAACCCGCGCGTGAGGGGCGCATCACCGCCTGCGGGGACTGAGCGCTCTCGTCCCGGAGCGGCCGGGCCTCCCGGATCCCGGCGGGCGCCGCGTCCTCGGGGAGGAGGCCGGCCGGCGCTCGGCGGTGGAGGCCCTGACCGGCGGGACCCGCAGCGCCTGAGGGCGGGCCCCGGATGGGGCACACTTGGCACCAGTCCGGCCCGAGCCCGGTCCCAGTCCACGGAAGGAGTCCGAGTGAGCCGCACGAACGTCGTCGCCGTCGTCGTCGCCTACAACCGCCAGGAGCTGCTGCGCCGGTGCCTGGACGGGCTGGCGGACCAGACCGTCGCGTTGATGGGCGCGGTCGTCGTGGACAACGCGTCCACCGACGCCTCCGGCGAGGTGGCCTCGACCCATCGGCTGGGAGCCCATGTCGTCGAGCTTCCCGTCAACACCGGGGGCGCGGGCGGGTTCGCCGCCGGCATCGCGCGCGCACTCACGCGGTTCCCGCGGGCCGACTGGATCTGGATCATGGACGACGACACCGTCCCGACCGCCACCGCGCTGGAGGCGCTCGTGCGGGCCGCTGAGGACTATCCCGGGACGCCGGCGCTGCTGGCCTCCAAGGCCGTGTGGACCGACGGCGCCGAGCACCCCATGAACCGGCCGCGCACCCGCCCCGGCCTTCCGCCGGCGCTCCACCGTCACGCGGCGCTCGCGGGCGCCCGCCAGATCCGCACCGCCTCCTTCGTGTCGGTCCTGCTCAACGCCCGCGCCGTGCGCGAGGTCGGCCTGCCACGCGCCTCCTACTTCCTGTGGAACGACGACTTCGAGTACACCTCGCGGATCCTGCGGGGGCGGGTCGGGCTGTACGTGCCGGGGTCGATCGTGCACCACCTCACCAGGGCGCTGGGATCCTCGGACGCCGACCCGGGGGAGCGGTTCCGCTTCGAGGTGCGCAACAAGGTCTGGACCTTCCGCGACTCCGAGGGGCTCGGGGCGTTCGAGCGGATGGCGTACGAGGCGGCCACGGCCCGCCGCTGGTTGCGCGCGACGGTGAGCTCGGGCGACCGGGGCACGCTGTGGAGGGCGGGCCGCCAGGGTCTGCTGGAGGCCCTGGCGCGGCCCGCCAGCAATGCGGAGGTCTTCCTGGGCACGCCCGTCCAGGCCGACGTCGCCGCCGTCGAGTCCATGGCCCCTGCCGCCCGTGCCGCGGCGAGGGCCGGCGGTGCGCGAACCGGGCGGGACCGCCAGGCCACCGGGGCGGGGGGCGGCGGTGCCGCGGAGGGGGGGACCGGTGCGGCGGATGCGGCACCCGCGGGCGGCATCGGACCCGTCGCCTCCGCGCCGCCGTTCAGCGTGCTGCTGCCGGTCTACCGGGGAGACCGCGCCGACTTCCTGCGCCGCAGCCTGGCCTCGGTCACCGTCGAGCAGACCCTGCCGCCCGACGAGGTCGTCATCGTGCGCGACGGGCCCGTGCCCGATGAGCTGGAGGGGGCGCTCGCCTCGGCGCGCAGGGGCGAGCTCACCGGGGCCGTGCCGGTGCGGCTGGTCGAGCTGGCCGAGAACGTCGGCCTGGCGCTGGCCCTGGAGGCCGGGCTGGCGGAGGTGGCCCACGACGTGGTCGCCCGCCAGGACGCGGACGACATCTCCGTCCCCGAGCGCTTCGCCACGCAGTTGCCGCTCATCGCGGCCGGGTACGACCTGGTGGGTTCGGCCATCCAGGAGTTCGACGATGAGGCCGACACCGACGGCCTCGTCCGTCGCCAGCCCTCGGACCCGGAGCAGATCCGTCGCGCTGTGGCCCTGCGCGATCCCTTCAACCATCCCTCGGTCGTCTACCGGGCGGCCGCGGTGCGCGCCGTCGGCGGCTACCAGCCCCTCGACCTCATGGAGGACTACTGGTTGTTCGCTCGCATGATCCACCACGGCGTGCGCGCCACCAACGTGCCCCGGGCACTGGTGCGCTACCGGGTCGGCGCGGGCGCCTACGCGCGGCGCGGGGGTCTGCGCCTGCTGCGCAGCGAGCTCGATCTCCAGGCGAGGATGCGTCGCGCCGGCGTCATCACGACGTCCCAGTACGCGCGCAATCTCGCGGTGCGCGCCAGCTACCGCCTGGTGCCGACCGCGGCGCGCCAGGCGGCCTACCGCGCTGCTCAGAGGGCGCTGCTCAGGCGCACGCGGTGATGTGGTACAGGGTCGAGTCCCCGATCATGAGGATCGGCTCGAAGCCGTCACGGGGCCGGATGTCGGACAGGCCCGCCGCTCTCGGACCGTCCAGGATCGTGCGGCCCTTGAAGTCCAGGACGTAGTCGACGCCGAGCTCCTCCAGCGCGGGGCAGACCTCGGGATCGACGCTCACGTCGTCGAGGCTGTCCATCAGCACCTCCAGGGCCGGACTCGTGGCGTCGTAGGAGGTCAGGTGCCTGGGCAGCGTCGTGACGCCGGTCAGCGCATAGGCGAGCGAACCGCCCATCCAGGGGTCCGCCAGGACGACGTCGCCGGGGTCGAGAAGCTCGGGGAGCTGGCTCACGATGGCGAGCTCATTGGCGGTCAGCGACTGGGAGTCGTCCGTCACGAGGAACGTGAGGCCGAACCGTCTGAGGTTGTCGGACATCGCGGCACCTCCCTGACTCTGCCACGTGAGCGCCGCGACGACGACCACGGTCAGCGTCGCCCGGACCCACGTCACCGTCCGGACCGTGCGCGCCGCGCCGGGCAGCGCGTGGGCGAGGGCGTCCGCGAGCGCGCACGCGCCGATGCCCGCCAGCGGCAGCCCCGTGATCATCAGGAACCCGCCCAGGCGATAGGCGTCGGAGTACCAGAACCCGGTCAGGTCGTAGCGCATCCGGCTTAAGTCCTGGGAGACGGTCACGACGTACAGCGCGCCCACGGCGGTGTGGGTCACCGCCACCCACCAGAGACGCGGGCGGCGCCAGGCCGACGCATAGCCGATGACGACGAGCAGCGCCAGCGGCCAGACGATGGCGGTGAGCTCGGGCGCGCTCGTCGCCACCTCGCCGATGCCCCCCGCCACGGAGGTGTGCGGCGGCCAGTGGGAGGCGCTCATCGAGGCGCGCAGCGCGGGCGCGATCGTCCACGACGCCGCGGCCAGGAGCGCCGTCAGCGCGCAGGCCGCAGCGGCCCGGCGCACGCCGCGGCGCGTTCTGACGGAGACGACCGCCAGGCGGACGGTTCGCGCCGCGGCCGCGGCCACCGCGGCGATGGCCGCGATCACGAGGATCGACGGCTGCGCGAAGGCTATCCCCGTGCACGCGCCCCCCGCCATGAGCCACAGGACCACCCGACGGGGTAGCGGCGTCCCCCCGCCGGTGGAGGACAACGCGGTCAGGAAGAGGCCCGGGAGCAGCGCGGTCGCCAGGAACGTGGGGTACAGGATGCCCCAGAACAGCCCGAGCAGCGGGAACGCCGGCGCCGCGGAGGCCAGGACCGCGGTTGCGAGGCGCCCGGCCCGGCGACCGGCCGTCAGGACGCCCGTCAGCATCATGATCCCGGAGGTCCACACGAGGACGGCGACCGCGCACATGACGGCGTTGGTGGCCAGGGGAATGCTCGTGACGCCCGACAGGCGCATCGTGAGCACGACGAGGGTGTGCCAGCCCAGGGGGTAGACCGTGCCGTTGGAGACCACCATGTCGAAGTCCACGCTCGAGGCGTTGCCGGTGTCGATGATCCAGCGCACGGCATTGAGGTGGTAGACCGCGTCGTAGGTCTGGGAGAAGGCGTCCGGCGCATCGATGAACCGGACGCAGATCGTCGCCATGAGAACGGCCGAGACCGTCCACGGGACGAGATCGCCCAGAGGGCCGCGTGCGGCGTTCCAGCATCGGCCCCGCAGACGTGCGACCGCTCCGCCCCGGAGCGCGGGAGCGGCGTCGGGGACGGATGGGCGACCCGGCCGGGTGATCGGCTCGTCCGAGTCCGATTCGCCCAGCGGGGAGGCGCGCTCGTCGGGGTTCGGCGGGGAGGCGCGCTCGTCGGGGCCCGGCTCGCCCGAGGGCGTCGGCTCGCCCGCTGGAGAGGCGCGCTCCTCCGGGGCCCCGCCGCTCAGGATCGCGGCCGGGATCCGGAGGAGAGCGGCCGGGATCCCGCTCACGTGCCGGGCGGCCACGGCGGCGGCCCTGGCGACGGCGATGGTGATGACCATGGTGGTCAGGGCCGCGACGACGGTCGCGCCCGCGACCGGCGCGGGACCCCAGGCCGGTCCCAGCCGGGGCGCCAGCGCCCCGGTGCCCGCGATGAGCGCGATGGACAGGGCCGGGGCCAGCGCCACCGCCACGCGGACGGGCAGACGGCCCGCAGCGGCGACGAGGCCGCCTGGAACGTACAGCAGAGCCGCAGCGACGAGCAGAGGGGGGAGGAGATCGCTCCAGCTGGCCATGGAATTCCTTTCGGGCTGCCGGCCATCACCACGGTCCCGGGGAGACGGAACGCCTCAGGCCCGCCGGGACGGGTGGGAGAACGGGATGGGGGAATCATGCATCACCGTTCGCATCACCGCCTACCCGCAGGCGGTGATGCGGTAGAGAGCCGCCTGCCCCCGCCTGGCGACGAGCTCGAATCCCGGTGCGGCGTCCAGGCGGGCGAATCCGGGGAAGGGGGTCTGGCCCGCGATCGTCTTGCCCGGGAAGTAGAGCGCGTAGGTCGCACCGAGGTCCGCCAGCGCGGGGCAGACGGCCGGGTCCGTGGCGGCCTTGTTGAGCTTGTCCTGGATGACGTACACCTCCGGGTCGTGCCGGTGGAAGAGGTGCTTCACGGTGGTGTCGACCCCGGACAGCGCGTAGGCGAGCGCGGCGCCCGTCCTGGGGTCGACGGCGACCACGGCGCTCCTCTCGATCAGGTCGGGGAGCTCGTCGATGAGGGCGCGCTCGTCGGGCGTGAGCGAGGGGGAGTCCGCGGAGAACTGGTAGGCCTTCTCGAATACCTGCACGGAGTCCGACATCGCTCCCGTCGATGGCCCGGTCATCACCAGGGCGAGGACCATGGCGGGATAGGCGGCCCACCTCCACCACGACAGCACGCGGATGCGTCCGATGGCGGCGAGCCGGCGGGCTCCGCGCGACTCGCCCGCCCACCGCGCGGTGGCGAGGCCCTCGCACGCTCCGCGCACCCATCGCGCGGCGGCGAGCACGCCGAGAGCGGCCAGTGGAACGGCGGTGAGCGGGATGAGAGCGGCCAGGCGGCTGGCGTCGTTGTACCAGATGCCCACCATGAAGAAGCGCAGGTCGCCGTCCTCGGCGGATCGGGCCACGACGTAGAGGGCGCCCGTCATGGCGTGGAGCGCGGCCAACCACCTGTATCCGTCGATTCGCAGGGCCGCGATGAATCCGACAAGAGTCAGCACGGCCGGGACCCAGATCAGCGGGAGCTGGACGGGCATGGCGGTCACGGCCTCGCCGATGGAGCCGCTCGTCGCGTAGCTCGGTCCCCAGATCGCCCCCGAGCGGTCCGGCCGCAGGAAGAGCCAGGTGACGACCAGGGCTGCGAGCAGGCCGCCGGCCGCGAGTCCCTGTCGCCGAATCCTGTTGGCGGAGCGCTCGTCGCACGGCATTCGCAGGGTGGCGATCAGTCTCGCCGTGGTCAGGGCGACGAGGGCCAGCAGGAGGGTGGCGACGGTGTTCGGCTGGCACAGCCCGAGGCCGCCCGCGCCGATGACTCCGGCCGGCAGGAGAAGGCCGGCCGGTCGAGTGCGGGCGCCCGGGCCCATCGGTATCAGCTCGCGAGCGGCGGCCAGGAGCGAGGGGAGAAGGGCGATGGCGAGGAAGTTCGGGTAGAGCACGCCCCAGGACAGCAGGACGAAGGGGAAGGCGGTGAAGCTGCCGGACATGACCGCGGTGACGAGCAGGGCCGACGGGCGCCCGTGGAAGAGGACGTGCGCCAGCGACAGGCAGCCGGAGGTCCACACGATGCCCGCCACGACCAGCACGATCGCGTTGGTCGCCGCGGGGATGCTCGTCGCACCGCACAGCCTCATGGCCAGGGCGACCAGTGCGTGCCAGCCGAGCGGGTAGACGCCTCCCTGGGGGGCCTCCAGGAAGAAGCGGAGTGAGGACGCATTGTCCGTCCGGAGGATCCACTCCACGGCATTGAGGTGGAAGACCGCGTCGTAGGTCTGCGAGATCGCATCGGGGGCGTCCAGGATGTGCGTGACGGTGAGCATGGTCACGGCGGCCGACAGCGGCCAAGCCGCGCACCAGATGGCGACGGCGCCGGGCCGGAGCCGCCCGCGGGCGTATGCCGTCCTGCGCTCGGGATGCCGTTGCGCCATCACGAGCCGGCTCGCCAGGGCCGCCAGGCTCAGGAGGAGAGCGGCGACGGCGACCGGCACCGGCCCCCAGGGCACCGCGAGCACGGGGGCGACGATGCCGGTCCCGGTGATGAGGGCGATCGAGATCGCCGGCGCCAGGCCGACGACGAGGGGCGGTCGCAGCCTCGCGGCGGCGCCGACGAGGACTCCGGGGACGTACAGCAGCGCGGTGGCCGCGATGAGGATCGGGACGAGTTGGGACCACACGGGAGCGCATTCTACCCGCGTGCGGTACGCTCCTCTCGCAACCGCGAGTCTAGTGATGAGGTGGGTGTCGATGACCGGGCGGGTCCGCCGACCGCCACGGTCCCGGATCCCGGGCCCGAGCCGCCCCGTTCACCCGCAGGCGGTGACGCGGTAGAGGGCCGCCCTTCCCTGTCTGGAGACGAGCTGGAGGCCGTCGACGGCGGACAGGCTCACGAACCCGTCGAGGCCGCGCTTGCCGCGGATCATCCGGCCCGGGAAGTAGAGGACGTACTGGACGTCGAGGTTGTTGAGCGCCTTGCACACATTCGGGTCCGTGGCGACGAAGCGGAGCCTTTTGTTGATGATCTCCAGGTCCGGGGTGTCGTGGTAGAAGATGTGCTTGACCGTGGTGTCGGTGCCCGCCAGGGCGTAGGCCAGCGCGGAACCGCTGTTCGGGTCCACGGCGACGACCTCGTCCTCGCCCACGAGCCCGGGGAGCCTCCTGATGAGCATCAGCTCATCGGGCGTCAGCAGCGGGGAGTCGTCCTTGATCGTGTACGACTCCTCGAGCTTGTGCAGGGCCTGGGACGTCGGCGGGCTCGCGGGACCGAGAAGGACGAGGGCCGCCACGAGGACGCCGTAGGCGACCCGCCTGCGAGCGCCGCGCGCCTCCCCGAGCCGCAGGGCGGGGTACCGCCGCGCCGCCCAGTCTGCGATGACGCAGGCCCCCAGCGCCGCCAGCGGGATCGTCGTCAGCGGGAAAAGGGCCGAGAGCCTGAACGTGTCGGAGTACCACGTGCCCACCAGCCAGTAGCGCAGGTCCTTCGTGGCCCCCTCCATGGGCATCGTCTTGGACGTGATGTACAGGGCGCAGTCGATGGCGTGGAGCACGACGAGCCATCGCAGCCGCGGTCGCCTCCAGGCGGCGACCGCGCCGACGATCGCGGGGACCGCCACCACCCAGGCGATGGGCAGGCCCTGGGGCGATGAGGTGAGGATCTCCCCGATGACGGCGCTCATGAAGTTGTTGGGCCCCCATGACGCGGCCTCCTGAGGGGGCCGCAGCACGATCCACAGCCCGATGATCACCGGTGCCAGGGTGAGGCAGGTGATGATGCGGTATAGGACCTGGTGGGCCCGGCGGGCGGCGTCTCCCCGCCGGGCCCCCTCGACGGCCCGCATGACCCATACGACCAAGAGGACGCTCAGGGCGATGAGGAAGGTCACGATGACGTTGGGCTGAGCCATGCCCAGGCCGCCGAGGGCGACGATGATCGCGGGGATGAGGAGCGGCGGCGGCGATGGCTCGTCGTGGGCGGGGAAGAGGTCCAGCAGGCTCGCGATCATCCCCGGCAGCAGGCACAGCGCGAGGAAATTGGGGTAGAGCACGCCGAAGCTCAGCAGGAGCAGGGGGAAGGCCGTCGTCGCCGTGCACAGGAAGGCCGTGGCCACCATGGCGAGCCGGCGCCTGTCGAGGATCCGGCTGGTCAGGGCCAGGCACCCGCTGGGCCACACCAGGGCGGACACGGCGATGGCGGTGGCGTTGGTGGTCATGGGGATGCTGGTCGATCCCGTCAGCCTCATGGTCAGCGCGACCAGCGTGTGCCATCCCATGGGGTAGAAGCTGCCATCGGGGGACTCCAGGTGGCACCTGACGGAGGAGGCGTTGCCGGTTCGCAGGATCCACTCCACGGCATTGAGGTGGAACACGGCGTCGAAGGTCTGCGAGATGGCGTCCGGCGTATTGAGCTCGCGGGCGGTGAGCCAGGTCATGACCAGGGCCGAGGCCGCCAGGAGGACGAGGAAGACCAGGACGTCGGCGGGCGTCGGTCGCCCGCGCGGCGTCGGTCCGGGTGCGGCTCGTCCCCGCACCCGGACCAGGACGAGGCGCAGCACCCGGACCAGGACGAGGCGCACCAGGCCCGTGACGATCACGGCGACCGCCGTGAGGGCGACGACGAGCACGGGCCCCCAGGGCATACGGACCAGCGGCGCGATGACGCCCGCGCCGGCGACGATCCCGATGGAGACCGCGGGCGCGAGGGACACCGCGGTGCGCGGCGGGAGCCCCGCCGTCGCGGTGATGAGCAGACCCGGCACGAACAAGAGCGCAGAGACGACCAGGATCTGGGGAATGAGAGAGACCCACACGAATGATCACATTATCAGGTGACCGTATGGAACTCGTGGGGGAGGCCGCGGAGAGGAGCGCGGCGGCGGGGCGAGCGGCGGTGCGGGAGGATCGCGCGTGGCCGGCGCGCGATCGGCTACCATCGGGCTACTGCCTACGGAGGGAAAATACGGTGAACCACGACCTCGTCATCGTCGGCTCGGGCCTGTTCGGCCTGACGATCGCGGAGCGATGCGCCAACGAGCTCGGACTCGGGGTGCTCGTCATCGACAAGCGCGACCACATCGGCGGCAACGCCTACTCCGAGCCGGATCCGCGCACCGGTATCGAGATTCACAAGTACGGCGCCCACCTGTTCCACACGTCCAACGAGCGCGTGTGGGAGTACGTCAACCGCTTCACGTCCTTCACCCCTTACGTGCACCACGTGTACACCACCCACGACGGTGTGGTGTACCCCATGCCGATCAACCTGGGCACGATCAACCAGTTCTTCTCCGCCGCCTACTCCCCGGACGAGGCCCGCGCCCTCATCGCCGAGCAGGCCGGCGAATTAGCGGGCAAGGACCCGGAGAACCTCAACGACAAGGGCATCAGCCTCATCGGGCGCCCGCTGTACGAGGCCTTCATCAAGGACTACACCGGCAAGCAGTGGCAGACCGACCCCAAGGACCTGCCCGCCTCGATCATCTCGCGCCTGCCCGTGCGCTACACCTACGACAACCGCTACTTCAACGACACCCACGAGGGTCTGCCGGTGGACGGCTACACCGCGTGGCTGGAGAGGATGGTGGACAGCCCCGGCATCGAGGTCGCCCTGGGCGTCGACTTCTTCGACGAGTCTCAGCCGTACAACAAGGCCGCCCTCAGGGGGAGGGTCCCGATCGTCTACACCGGGCCCCTCGACCGGTACTTCGACTACTCGGCGGGCGCGCTGAGCTGGCGCACCATCGACCTGACCACCGAGTACCCCGACACCGGTGACTTCCAGGGCACGAGCGTCATGAACTATCCGGACGCCGACCGCGACTACACCCGTATCATCGAGCCGCGCCACTTCCACCCGGAGCGCGACTACCCGCAGGACAAGACCGTCATCATGAAGGAGTACTCGCGCTTCGCCGAGGAGGACGATGAGCCGTACTACCCGGTCAACACGGCGGAGGACCGCCGGAGGCTGCGCACCTACCGCGAGCTCGCCGCGAGCGAGCGGGACGTCGTCTTCGGGGGGCGCCTGGGCACCTACAAGTACCTGGACATGCACATGGCCATCGGCTCGGCCCTGTCCGTGTTCGACAACAAGATCGCGCCGCACTTCCGCGACGGCGCGGCTCTGAGTGGAGAGGGGATCGAGGCGTGAGCACTACCACGCGTGTCCTGCAGCGGTTCGTCCTGCCCGCCGACGGCGACTCCGACATCCTGCCGCTGTACGCCGAGGGGGAGATCATCTCCGTGGCCCCCGTCACCAAGGAGTCGCGCGACGACGACTCCGCCGAGATCGGTATCGCGGAGACCTCGCGCCAGAGCCCCGGCCAGATCGTCTCGCGCTACAGCTATCGGGTCCCGGCGCAGAGCCGTTCCTCATTCGGCACCTACTTCAACGCCTTCCCCGCGGCCTACTGGCGGCGCTGGACGATCGTGGAGAAGGTGACCCTGCGGGTCGCCGTGTCCGGCTCCGGCTCCGTCATCGTCTACAAGTCCAATGCGCGCGGCGCCTCGCACCGCGTGGACTCGGCCCGCATCGACCCCGAGCCCACCGAGCTGGTCTTCCAGCTCCCGCTCAACACGTTCGGCGACGGCGGCTGGTACTGGTTCGACGTCGCGGCCGACTCCGAGGACGCCGTCGTCGAGTCGGCCCGGTGGGAGGCGGAGGTCCCGGCCGAGACGCCCCGGGGCAGGGTGACGATCGGGGTCACCACCTTCAACCGGCCCACCGACTGCGCCGTCATGCTCGGTCAGCTGGGCGCCTCCGACACCCTTCCGGGTGTGCTCAACGAGGTCGTCGTCTCCGACCAGGGCAGTAGGAACGTCGTCGATGACCCGCGCTTCCCAGCGGCCCGCGAGGCCCTGGGCGACGGCCTGCGCATCATCTACCAGCCCAATCTCGGCGGCTCCGGCGGATTCTCGCGCGGCATGTACGAGGCCCTGGAGGGCGGAGCGGATTACGTCCTCCTGCTCGACGACGACGTGCGCGTCGAGCCCGAGGGCATTGTGCGGGCCGTCACCTTCGCGGATCTGAGCCGCGTGCCCACGATCGTGGGCGGGCACATGTTCTCCATGTACGAGCGCACCATGCTGCACGCCTACGCCGAGCACGTCCAGCCCTGGCGCTTCTGGTGGGAGTCGACCAAGGGCACACGGCCCGACCACGATCTGGCCAACGCGCCGCTGCGGACCACGTCCTGGCTGCACCAGCGCGCCGACGCCGACTACAACGGCTGGTGGATGTGCCTGATCCCCACCTCCGTGGTCCGCCGGATCGGCTTGAGCCTGCCCTTCTTCATCAAGTGGGACGACTCGGAGTACGGCCTGCGCGCCAAGCGCGCCGGCGTGCCGACCGTCTCCCTGCCCGGCGCCGCCGTGTGGCACGTGCCGTGGACCGACAAGGACGACTCGCTGGACTGGCAGGCCTACTTCCACGAGCGCAACCGCCTGGTGGCGGCCCTCATCCACTCCCAGTACAGGCACGGCGGGCACGTCATCACCGAGTCCATGCAGGGCCAGATCAAGCACCTGCTGTCCTCGCAGTACTCGGTGGTCGAGCTGCGCCTGAAGGCCATCGAGGACATCCTCACCGGCCCCGGTCACCTTCAGGCGGGGATCGCGACGATCGTGCCCGAGGTGCGCGCCCTGCGCTCGGCCTTCGACGACGCCGTCGTGGAGAAGGATCCCGACGCCTTCCCGATGGTGCGCCGTGAGAAGCTGCCCCGCCGGGGCGAGGATCTCGGCTACCCCAAGACCATCGCGGGCCGCCTCGCGATGGCGGCCAAGGGCACCGTCAAGCAGATCCTGCCGGTCAAGCCGGCCTCCAGGGCGAATCCCGAGGCGCGCGTGCCGTGGACCGAGGCGCGCTGGTGGATGCTCTCCCAGTTCGACTCCGCGGTCGTGTCGAACTCCGACGGCTCGGGCGCCTCCTGGTACCACCGCGACCCCGCCCGCTTCCGCGAGCTGCTGGTGCGCTCGATCGTGCTGCACAAGCGCCTGCGCCAGGAGTGGGACGCCCTTCAGGCCGAGTACCGGGCGAACGTCGGAGCGGTCGTCGGTCCCGAGGCCTGGGCCCGCACCTTCGGCATCGCCGGACGGACGCGGTCCGACTCGGCGGCGTCGCCCGCCACGGAGGAGTCCCGGTGACTCAGAGCGTCGCGGCCGGGGGCGTCGGACTCGTCGTCCCCGGTCACTCCAAGGGCCTGCTCGACGTCTTCCGGCAGCGCTACCTGCTGTCGTTGATCGTCAAGAAGGAGCTTCGGATCCGGTACCACGGATCCGTTCTGGGCATGGCCTGGTCCTACATCAAGCCGGCCGTTCAGTTCGTCGTCTACTTCCTGGCGATGGGGGTCTTCCTCAGACTCAACACGACGCTGGAGGGGTACCCGATCTACCTGTTCTCCGGAATGGTCGTCATCACCTACTTCTCGGAGGTGATGGGCAACGCCACCCGCACGCTCATCTGGAACGCGGCGCTGATCAAGAAGATCTTCCTGCCGCGAGAGATGTTCCCGGTGGCCAGTGTCTACGTGGCCATCGTGCACTTCGTGCCGCAGCTGCTCGTGCTGCTGGTGGGATCCCTCTACTACGGCTGGACGCCGACGATCCAGGGGCTGGCGGCCATTCTGGTCGGATTCCTCATCGTCACCTTCGCGGCACTGGGCCTGGGACTCATCTTCGGCTGCCTCAACGTCTTCTTCCGGGACTCCGAGAACCTGGTCGACTTGATCCTCATGATCGCCACCTGGGTCTCACCGGTCCTGTACCCCGCGGACCGGGTCAAGGGCGTCGCCCCGGAATGGCTGTGGCACCTCTACCAGGCGAATCCCGTGACCGTGGCCGTCGAGCTGTTCCACGACGGGTTCTGGTCCACCGCCACGGGCGAGTACGTCCCCGGGATCGGTTCCATGCCCGTGCTCGCCCTCATCGGCCTGGTCGGCTCGCTGATCGTGCTGGGCCTGGGGCAGATCGCCTTCAAGCGCACCGAGGGCAAGTTCGCGCAGGAGCTGTGATGGACCCACGTATCGAGATCGCCGGGGTGACCAAGGAGTTCACCCTGCGCCACCGCCGCTCGCTCAAGGAGCTCGCCGTCGCCGCCGTGCGCAGGCAGGACCTCGGCATCAACACCTTCAAGGCCCTCGACGACGTCACCTTCGACGTCCACGAGGGCGAGACCGTCGCCCTGCTGGGCTTCAACGGCTCGGGCAAGTCCACCCTGCTCAAGCTCATCTCCGGGGTGCTGCGCCCCGACGGCGGCAGGGTCCGCACCCGCGGACGGGTCGCGGGCCTCATCGAGGTCGGAGCCGGCTTCCACCCCGATCTGACGGGTCAGGAGAACGTCTTCCTCAACGGCGCGATCCTGGGCATGACCAGGAAGCAGATCGAGGACGCCTACGACTCGATCGTCGATTTCTCGGAGATCCCCGACTTCATGGAGACCGAGGTCAAGTTCTACTCCTCGGGCATGTTCCTGCGGCTCGCCTTCGCCGTGGCCGTGCACTCCGACCCGGAGGTCTTCCTCATCGACGAGATCCTCGCCGTGGGGGATGAGCCCTTCCAGCGCAAGTGCCTGGACGAGATCCGCGGGCTGTCCGACCAGGGCAAGACGCTGGTCATCGTCAGCCACGATCTCGATATGGTCTCCGATCTGTGCGAGCGCGGGGTCCTCCTGGAGAAGGGCGTCAAGGTCGCTGACGGCCCCTCGAAGGACGTCGTGCGTCGCATGCGCGGGGAGTAGCCGTGGATGCCGCCGTCGTCCGGATGCGGGGCGGGCCCTCCGCGAGCGCCGCCCCGAGCTCATGAGCTCCCTCACGGCGCGCCGCCCGCAGCCGGAGGCCGCCGGGGCGTGCGACCGTCCCCGGTCCATCGCGATCCACGAGCGCGGGCCCGCTCGACTCTGGAGGCGAGTCGCGCGGACCGCCTCCCGAAGGGCCTCGGGAGGCGGCCGCCGCCTCGATATCCAGGGCCTTCGGGCCGTGTGCATGATGCAGGTTCTCGGCTTCCACGCCTGGCGGATCGGCTCGCCGATCGGCGTGGACGCCTTCATCATGATCTCGGCCTACCTCATGACCGGCGCCTTCGTGCGCCGTGCCGAGGCCGGCCGCGTCCCCTGGTTCGTCGAGCGCTGGCTGCACACCTTCAAGCGGCTCATGCCGCCACTGGTCGTCACCGTCCTCATCACAGTGGCGGCCTCGCTGCTCATCCTGCCCCGCACTCGATGGATCGAGGTGCTCGTGCAGGGCGTCGCCTCGGTGACCTACTGGCAGAACTGGCGTCTGGCCGCCGTCAGCGCCGACTACTTCGCCGACGATCACGCCGTCTCCTCCCCGCTGCAGCACCTGTGGTCCATGTCCATGCAGGGACAGGTCTTCCTGCTGTGGCCGGTTCTCATGGCGGTCTGCGCCGGCCTCGCCGCGCGTGCGGGGCTGCCGGTCCGCCGCGTGGTGGCAGCGGCCTTCAGCACGCTGGCAGTGGTCTCCCTGGCGTGGCTGGTGACGGCGGCACCGACCGACGGCTCGGTCTACTTCGACACCCGGGCCCGCATCTGGGAGTTCGCGCTGGGCTCCGCGGTCGCCGCGGCGGCGCCATGGCTGCGGCCGCGCAGCGCGTGGACGCGCCGGCTGGTGTCGTGGCTCGGCCTGGGGACACTCGTGCTCTTCTGCCTGGTGAGCATCGGCACCTACCCCGGCCCCATGGCCGCGGTTCCCATGGCGTCGGTGGCCGCCATCCTCCTGTGCGGCACGGAGCCCGGGGCGGGCACGGTCTCGCGGCTCCTGTCGTGGCGACCGCTGGTCGCTCTGGGCGACCGCTCCTACGCCGTCTACCTGCTGCACTGGCCGCTGTTCGTCCTGTACCTGACCGCGACGCACCGGCGGGGATTCGACGTCCGGACCGGTGCCGTCCTGATCCTCGTCGCGCTCGTCGCGGCCGCGGCGATGACGCGATGCGTGGATCGGCCCGCCCAGGTCTTCCCCCGCTCGGGGCGGAGACTGCGCGTGCAGGCCGCGATGGTGACCGTGAGCCTCGTGGCGGGGGGCCTTCCGCTCGGCGTGGCCGGCGTTGCCATCGCCTACCAGCGCCAGATGGAGATCTCGCAGCAGGTCCGGGTCGGTGTCGATCCCGAGCACCCGGGCGCGCTCGCGGTGCTCAACGGCCAGGCGAGCGACTGGACGAAGGACCCGGTTCCGGGGCCGCTGGCCGTGACCAGCGAGTGGGCCTCCCTGTCGAGCATCAAGTGCGCCGACGACGTGACCGCGCGCATCGACAGCGAGAACTCCTCGTGCCGGCGCCTGCCCTCAGCCGCCGACGGCGCTCTCAGGGTCGTCGCCGCGGGGGACTCGCACGTGGCCCAGAACACCATCCCGACTCTGCGCCTGCTGCACGAGTCCCGGGACTGGGATATCACGGTCTACCTCAAGGGGGCGTGCTCCTTCGGCCCGCCCGAGTACTCCAAGGACAGATGCCGGGAGCACAATGAGGCCGTTCTGGAGCAGATCGAGAAGAATCCGCCCGACGTCGTCGTGCTCCAGACCACGGAGACCTCCGACGACTCCTCCGTGGAGCTGCTGAGGCCCGGGATTCGGAGGCTCGTCGAGCAGCTCACCGATCAGGGCATCACCGTCATCGGCTTCCGCGACAATCCGCGGTCCGACCAGAGTCTGTACGAGTGCGCCAACGCCGTCGGTCCGCGGACGCTGGTCGGCGGCTGCCTCTTCCCCCAGGCGGGCGCCATGGCCGTCGAGGACCCGGCGAAGTCCCTTGAGGAGATTCCGCTCTTCCATCAGATCGATGCCAGTGACATGCTGTGCCCCGACGGCGTGTGCGGCACGATCATCGGCGACGTGTTCGTCTACATGGACGACAACCACGTCTCGGCCACCTACTCCCGGACGATGGCGCCCGAGCTCGCCTCGCGCGTGGAACGGGTCATGGGCATCGAGGAGTGACACGACGGCGCGATGGTCGGGCGGTCCGTCGGGCCCTCGGCCGGTCCCTCACCGCCCCTGGGCGGCGTACGTGGCCTCGACCTCGGCCTTGAGCGGGCGCCACCAGGCCTCGTTGTCCCGGTACCAGTCGATGGTGGCCTGCAGGCCGGAGCGGAAGTCGGTGAACCTCGGCGTCCAGCCGAGCTCGGCGACCAGCTTGGAGTTGTCGATGGCGTAGCGCATGTCGTGACCGGGGCGGTCGGCGACGTGCTCGTAGTCGTCGGGTGCGTGGCCCATGAGCTCCAGGATCAGCTCGACGACCTCCTTGTTGTTCTTCTCCCCGTCGGCCCCGATGAGGTAGGTCTCGCCGATGCGTCCCTTGTCGATGATGTCCCACACGGCGTCGTTGTGATCCAGCACGTGGATCCAGTCGCGCACGTTCTGACCGGCGCCGTAGAGCCTGGGGCGCACCCCGTCGATGAGGTTGGTGATCTGGCGGGGGATGAACTTCTCGATGTGCTGGTAGGGCCCGTAGTTGTTCGAGCAGTTGGAGATCGTGGCCTCCACGCCGAAGGAGCGCACCCAGGCGCGCACGAGCAGGTCGCTTCCGGCCTTGGACGAGGAGTAGGGGGAGGAGGGGCTGTAGGGGGTCGTGGGGGTGAACTTGGCCGGGTCGTCCAGCTCCAGGTCTCCGTAGACCTCGTCGGTGGAGATGTGGTGGAAGCGCGTCTTGTGGCGGCGCACCGCCTCCAGCAGGGTGAAGGTGCCCACGAGGTTGGTCCGGATGAAGGGGGAGGGGTCGCGCAGCGAGTTGTCGTTGTGGGACTCGGCCGCGAAGTGGACGACGACGTCGGCCTCGGCCACGAGCGGGTCGACGACGTCGTCGTCGGCGATGTCCCCGACGACGAGGGTGACGCGGTCGCCCAGGTCCGCCAGTGATCCCTTGTTACCGGCGTAGGTGAGCTTGTCCAGGACGGTGACGGCGGCATCGGGGTGACGGACCAGGGTCTGGTGGACGAAGTTGGCGCCGATGAAGCCGGCGCCTCCGGTGATGAGGATGTTCATGGGATGAGGGCTCCGAGGTGTGTGAGACGGGGACGTCGGCTCGCGCCGTCCTTCGCGCATCATGCCATGTCTGCGGTCCTCTCCCGCGGCGCCCGCCCGGTGCTCCTCCGGGTACGCTGCTCCGGGCCGGCACACACCCGGTAGACTTCTGCCGGTTCATCGCCATCGTGAAGGAGAGCCATGGCGCCGCCAACGCATGACACGCTGATCATCATCCCCGCCTGGAACGAGGCGGACGTGCTGGGCGGCGTCCTTCAGGAGGTGCGGGACACGGTCGGCTCCTTCGCCGATCTCGTGGTCGTCTCGGACGGATCGACGGATGCCACGTCCGACATCGCCCGGTCCGCCGGGGTGCCGGTGCTGGACCTGTCGATCAACCTCGGTGTCGGCGGCGCCATGCGGGCGGGGTACCTGTACGCCCAGCGCCAGGGGTACCGCTACACGGTCCAGCTCGATGCCGACGGTCAGCACGCGCCCGAGGAGATCACGAGCCTTCTTCATCGGGCCGAGGAGGATCGGGCCGACGTCGTCATCGGCGCGCGCTTCGCGGGCAAGGGGGACTACTCGGTGCGCGGTCCGCGCTGGTGGGCGATGAGGGTTCTGTCCGTCATCCTGTCCAGGGTCTGCGGGACCCGCCTGACGGATACGACGTCCGGCTTCAAGCTCTCGGGGCGTCGGGCCATCGAGCTCTTCGCCAGGGAGTACCCGTCGGAGTATCTCGGCGACACCATCGAGGCCCTCGTCGTCGCGGCGAGGTCGAACCTGGTGGTGCGGCAGGAACCCGTGGCGATGAGGCCCCGAGCGGGAGGAACCCCGTCGCAGAATCCGCTCAAGGCGGCGAAGTTCCTGGGGAGGGCCTTCGTGGCGCTCGGCGTCTCCCTGACCCGTCCTACGCAGAAGAAGTGACTTATGGAACGCACGTACTGGATCGGCCTCGTCTTCGCACTGATCGTTCTGCTCGCGGTGTTCTTCCGTATGCGCAACGCGGGCATGAAGGAGCGCTACGCGACCTGGTGGGTGGTCATCGTGGTGGGCACGACCATCGTGTCGCTGTTCCCCGCTCTGCTCAGCCTGCTCGCCGGCGCCTTGGGCGTCAGGGTCCCGCTGAACCTGGCCTTCTTCGTCGCGGGAATCGTCATGATGCTCGTCTCGCTGCAGCTCAGCGTCGATGCCTCGCGAGCGGATGAGGAGAGGCGCAGGCTCGTCGAGGAGATCGCCATCCTGAACCTGCGCGTCGAGGAGCTCGAGGCGCATTCGGCGGGCTCAGGGGGTTCGGCGGACTCGGCGGACTCGCCGCGGTCATGAGGGCCCCGGTCGCCCGGCGGGCTCACTCGGCCCTCGCGACGGACGGCGAGGCGATCCCGTACGCCCGCCGGACGTACCTGCGGTAGACCCTCCGGTAGAGCGCGGGACTCGTCTTGAACAGGAGCGCCGCGATGCCGACGGCCGGCCTGATCCGCATGGCGCTCGCGATGCCGCTCCACGGGATCCTCCTCCTGCACGCCCTCAGGTCGCCCGTCGCCCGGGAGCCGTCGACCATCATGGCCTGCTGCGCGTTGTTGAGATACGTCAGGGTCGTCGAGGTCGCCAGCGCGCGGCGCACGCGCGCATCGTCCGGCATCCCCCGTGAGGCCAGGGCCATCGCCGAGACCAGCCGATCGCTCTCCTCGATGGGCGTGACCTGGCCCCAGGTCAGGCCATCGGTGTCCACCGTGTAGTCGTACAGGGGGTCGTCGATGACGACGACGGATCGCGCTCGGGTCAGAGTCTCCAGGACGACCAGCGCGTCCTCCGCTCGTCTGATGTCCGTGGTGAAGCGGACGTCGTCGAACAGTGATGCCTTGAACAGCTTGTCCCACACGTAGGGGGTCAGGGTATCGGCGAGCAGCCGGAGCGCCGCCTCGCGCCCCGTCATCCGCCCCGGGGCGACGCGGATGCGCGTCCGGGTCGCCTCCCCGATGGCCCTGATCCGGTGAGCGCACAGGACCATATCGGTCGTATCGGGCGCGGACCCGGGGCCCGGGCCCGCGCCGGCCGCCGCCCGATGCATGGAGGCGAGGTACTCGGGGCGGTAGGCGTCGTCGGAGTCGATGAATGAGATCCATGCGCCGCGGGCCGAGTCGAGCCCCTGGTTGCGCACTGCGGACACGCCGCGGTTGACCGTGTTGTCGAACACCCGCACGCGCGCGTCCGGATTCTGCGACAGGAACCGGGCGATGCGCTGGGACGCGTCGTCGGGGGACGCATCGATCAGGACGAGGAGCTCGAAGTCCCCGTCGGTCTGCGCCAGGACGGAGCGGATCGAGTCGACGACCCGTTCGCCGGTGCCGTAGACGGGCATGATGACCGAGGTTCGAGGTGTTCGAGGCGTGGATGTCATGAGTCCTCCCGGGAGCGGCGCTCGATGCGGGGCCTGCTGGGTGCTGGGGCCATGAGATGTCGTGGGTTCGGCGGGGTCGTCGAACCTGCCGGGATCATCGGACCCGCCGTCCCTCGTCGGCGCGGACGATGGCTCGCAGATGGACGCAGATCCCGGTCAGGGGCGCCAGGCCCAGTGCGAGCGTCGCGCGGGGACTCACTCCCAGGGGCAGGATCCACAGGAGGAGAGCGGCCGCGACCGCCGCCAGGACCCACCCGAGTGTGTACGCCCGGTGGTTGTTGAGCGCGATCGTGGAGGCGCCCGTGAGCACGAGGGAGGCCATGCTGGCGGCGGCGAGCGTGAGGAATCCGAGTAATGGCGGTGACGGGTCGTACTGCGCGCCGTAGACGGCGCGCACGAGCCACGGGCCGACCGCCGCTACGACGATGGCGAGGAGGGCGCCGCCGGCCAGAAGGATGCCGAGGATCCTGAGCACGGAGGTCAGGCGCCTGGACGGCTCGGCATCGGCGATGGTGGTGATGAGCACGCCCTGGAAGGCCTGGAGGGGGATCATGATCGGGGAGCGCGTCACGCTGACGGCCAGGATGACGATCGCGACCTCGGCCGCGTCGGCCCCTGGCGAGGTGATCTCGAGGAGCGTGGGGAATCCGGTGACGAGTACCGCCCAGGAGGCCGAGCTGAGCATGGCCTGAAGGTTGAAGGACGTCAGCCGGGCCGTGCCGACGTCGGCGCGGGAGCCCGCTGGGGCCCGGACGGCGGGCACGAGGAGGAGCAGCAGCCACACCAGGGCGGGCGCCGCGGCCGCGGCCTCCAGGCCGATGAGGCTCGAGGCGATAATGGCGACGGCGAGCGCGAGCAGCAGCCGGAGCAGCGCCTCGGCGGCCATGAGGGCCGAGTAGAGGTTCCAGCGCCTGGTCCCGGCCAGTATCCCGGACAGGGATGCCTGACCGGCGTAGCCCCACACGCCCGCGGCGATGAGCGCGGCGATGAGCGGCCTGGTCGACGGGGTCAGCCTCGGCGCCCACGCCGGAGCCGCGAGAAGTGTGAGCAGGGCGATGACGAGACCGAGCAGCAGCGCGGTCGTGAGGATGCCGGCACGGCGGGGAGCGCGTCCGGGGGGCTCGGCGGATCCGGCGGACTCGGCGGTCCCGCGGATCCTGGCACCGGCCAGGGCGGCGCGAGTCGACTCGGTCTGGATGCCCGAGATCACGCCGAAGACTCCGAACATGAATCCCCAGAAGACCAGGAACTCCTTGTTCTGTGCGACCGTGAGCGTCCGGGCGGAGATCACCGTGATGAGCAGGCTCGACGCCGCGGCGGTGATCGATGCCGCCATGATCCCGGTGGCGTGCCCCGCGGTGACCCCGGTCCGAGGCTCCCCCGCGGCGTCCGGTCCCCCGTCCGTTGCGCTCCCCGCGTCCTCGGTGCCCTCAATGCCCTCGGCGGGGACCGAGGGGCCGTTGTGAACCGTCACCCGGCCAGAGTAGGCGCCGGGGGCGGGCGGACGGGTGAACGGGCGCTGTGATGCTCTGTGGACCTCTGCGAACGGCATGGGAGAAGCGGCGAGAGCGGGATCGGGCGGTCCCGTCGTGCGGGACCCGGGCGCGGGGCGCCGGTGCGGCGCCCGCGCGCGGATGACGGAGCACGTCGCCGCGCGATGCTAACCTAGCGGTAGCACAGACCGCATCGTGGAAGGCCCCTTCATGACTGTTGACATCCTCTTTCCCTTCTACGGCGATGTGGCCATGATGAAGGAGGCGGTCAGGTCCGTTCTGCGTCAGTCGAATCCCGACTGGCGGTTGATCGTCGTCGACGACGGCTACCCGGACGACTCGATACCCGGCTGGTTCGACTCCCTGGAGGACTCCCGCGTCACCTACATGCGCAATGAGACCAACCTCGGGGCCAACGGCAACTACCGCAAGTGCCTGACCTTCGTCGAGAACCCGCTCGTGCAGGTCATGGGGGCGGACGACGTCATGCTCCCCAACTACGTGGACTGGCTCGTCAGGGCGGCCGAGCGCCACCCGGACGCGGCTATCTTCCAGCCCGGTGTCTTCGTGATCGACGAGCACGGAGCGCCCTCCCACACCCTGGTCGAGAGGGTGAAGAGCTTCTACATGCCGTCCAGGAGGGTCCCGCAGGTGCTGCGCGGGGAGGCCCTCGCGGTCTCGATCCTGCGGGGCGACTGGCTCTACTTCCCGTCGCTGGCCTGGCGCGCCGAGACCATTCTCGGCATCGGCTTCCGGGAGGGGTACGACGTGGTCCAGGACATGGCCCTCGTGTGCGACGTCGCCATGCAGGGCGGCGGCCTGCTCTACGACCCGACCGCGGCCTTCCTCTACCGACGTCACTCGGGCTCCGACTCGTCCTGGCGCGCCCTGGAGGGCACCAGGTTCGGCGAGGAGCGTCGCTTCTTCCTCCAGATGGCCACCGAGATGGGGCGGCTCGGCTGGAAGCGAGCCGCGCGCGTCGCCCGGCTCCACATCTCCTCGCGCTTGCACGCGGGGTCCCTGCTCCCCAGGGCCGCGCTCGCCAGGAACATGGCCGGGGTGAAGAACCTGGGGCGCCACGTCGTCGCATGACCGGCAGCGAGGAACCACGAGGCGTCATGGGCGGCATTGATGGCGACATCGATATGCGTGTGCCCCTGAGTATCCACTCCACGCCGATTCCCGGCTTCCTGCGCCTGGACCTGACCGTTCACGGGGACGATCGCGGCTGGTTCAAGGAGAACTGGCAGCGCGAGAAGATGATCGCCCTCGGACTGCCGGACTTCGGCCCGGTCCAGAACAACATCTCGTTCAATGACGAGGTGGGCGTCACCCGCGGCATCCACGCCGAGCCCTGGGACAAGTTCGTCTCCGTGGCCACCGGCCGCGTCTTCGGAGCCTGGGTGGACCTGCGCGAGGGCCCGGGCTTCGGCGCCGTCTACACCTGTGAGATCGACCCGTCGGTGGCCGTCTTCGTGCCCAGGGGCGTGGGCAACGCCTACCAGACCCTCGAACCGGGCACGGCCTACACCTACCTGGTGAACGAGCACTGGTCGCCGGAGGCGGCCTACACCTTCCTCAACCTCGCCGACGAGACCGCCGCGGTGCCGTGGCCGATCCCGCTGGAGCGGGCGATCCTGTCGGACAGGGACCGGGCGCACCCGCGCCTGCCCGACGTCACGCCCTTTCCGGCCGACTCCGCCGATTTCGAGCACGGCCGACGCGTGCTGGTCACCGGCGCCCACGGCCAGCTCGGCCGTGAGCTCATGGCTCGGCTCCCCGCGGCCGGTTGCACCGCCACCGGTGTCGATCTGCCCGAGTTCGACATCTCCGACGCCGCGCGGATGGCGGCGGTGGACTGGTCCGCCTACGACGTCGTCATCAATGCCGCCGCCTGGACCGATGTCGACGGCGCCGAGACGCCGGACGGGCGCCGCCTGTCGTGGAGGGCCAACGCCACCGGCCCGGCGAACCTCGCTCGCGAGGCGATCCGGCACGGCCTGACCCTCGTGCACGTCTCCAGCGAGTACACCTTCGACGGCACCGCCGACCTCCACGTCGAGGACGAGCCCCCGAGCCCCCTGGGCGTCTACGGTCAGTCCAAGGCGGGGGGCGATGCCGCCATCCAGGCGGTGCCGAGGCACTATCTGGTGCGCACCAGCTGGGTGGTCGGCGACGGCGGGAACTTCGTGCGGACGATGGCCTCCCTGGCCGGGCGCGGTGTCGCTCCACGGGTCGTCGCGGACCAGACCGGGCGCCTGACCTTCACCTCGGACCTGGCCGCCGGAATCATCCACCTGCTGTCCGTCGGCGCCGAGCCCGGCACCTACAACCTGTCGGGCGAGGGGCCGATCGTGTCCTGGTGCGACGTCGCCAGGCGCGTCTACGAGCTCGTCGGTCGCAGCGCCGACGAGGTGACGCCCGTGACGACCGCCGAGTACTACGCGGGCCGGGAGGGCATCGCTCCGCGCCCCCTCAGCAGCGCCCTGGACCTGTCCAAGATCGAGGCCGCCGGCTTCACCCCGGGCGACTCCATGGAGCGCCTGGAGGCCTACGTGCCGACCCTGTGATCGGCCGGCCCGGGCCGAGTCTGGTGTTCGGCCGGCGGTCGGTCAGTCGTCGGAGGCCCCCGACGGCGCCCGCCGCAGTGCGAGGCGCACGCCCGCCAGGAAGGCGGCCGCGAGGATCGCCATGGCCCCGGCGTACGCGAGGGAGGCCCCCAGCAGCCCGTAGGTCGGCACGAGCAGGAGGCACAGGACGGTGATCGCGGCGGCGGCGATGATGTATCCGGCGAAGACGAGTCGCTGCAGCCGCATGGTGGTCAGGGCGTAGTAGAGGATCACGCCCGCCGCGTTGAGCGCGCCTCCGGCGACCAGCACCATGAGCTCGAGCATGGAACCGGAGACGTCCGTGCCGTAGACGAAGCCGAGGATCGGGGCGCCGACCGTGTAGGTGACCAGGGCGACCGCGATGAAGGCGACGAAGGTGCCCAGCAGGCCCCGCCTGACGATCGCCGCGAACCCGGCCCGGTCCGCGCCGATCCACCGGTCGGCCATCTGCGTGAGCAGCGGTCGGAAGATGACGAAGGAGAGCAGGTTGATGGTGAATGCCGGCATGAAGATGATCGCGAAGTATCCCTGCTGCGCGTTGTCGAGATAGCGGTCGATCGCGAACCGCGGGGCATTGGCGAGGTACAGCGCGATGAACGAGGCGAGGAACAGCGGCAGGCACTCGGCGAGGACCCTGATGATGGGGCGCGGCTCCCATCGGGGCCCCAGCGGGAACAGGCGCCTGGCGGGCGGCAGGTAGGCCCCCAGCATGACGACGAGGGAGGCGACCAGGGTGATCGCCGCGGCCGTGAGCATGCTCCCGCCGAGCGCGAGCACCACGGAGAAGACGCCGATGGTGGTCAGGGTGCGCAGGAAGCAGGCCTTTCCGGCGATATCCAGCCGTCCCTCCCTCTGCAGCTCGCAGTAGAAGACGTCCTCGAAGGCGTCGAACACGCGCAGACAGGCGATCAGGGCGATGAGCACCGCCGCCATGAGCCCGTCCCCGGACAGCGCCGCGGACACGATGATGCCGGCGACCATGGCTCCCACGGTCACCAGCCGAGTGGCCAGGTAGGTGCCGAAGGAGAAGCGGTGACGGGCGTCGGTGACGTGGTAGGTGCGCACCTCGTACATGCCCAGCGCCTGGAACTGCTGGCCGACGGTGTTGGCGATGGTGAACACCCCGGCCGCCTCGAGCCCGGCGGTGCGCTTGACGACCAGGAGCAGGACCGCCGTCGTCAAGGACAGCATGAGGGAGGCCACGGTGTTCCAGAAATAGTCGCGGGCCCGGGACTTCTCCGGTGCGGACATGCTCGTGCCTCCTGGGGGCTGTGGGCCGTGGGAACGGTGCGCACGCACGGATCGGCCCGCAGCTCGGGGACGCCGCGGGGCGTCATCATGGCGGGCTCCCTCAGGGGAGGGTACTCCCATAGGGGCCGAAGTCGACAACGTGCGGCTTGTGGTTCCTCCGCTGGTCCTCCGGCGGCAGCTCCATGTAGTCGCCGTAGCCACGGCGCAGCAGCGCGTCGTACTCGTGGGGCAGCATGACGGTGATGTCCTCGAAGGGAACCTCGCGGACGGGGAAGAGCTCGTCCCTCGTCAGCGCCCAGTTCTCCGGGTCGCGCATGGAGAAGTCCGCCATGCGCTTGGTCCGGACGTGCTCGTAGCGCCGGGCCGCTCTCTCCCAGCGGGACTGGAGGAATCGAGGAGTCAGGCCCAGGCCGCGCATTATCCAGTGAACGGTCGAGGTGACGGTGTAGATCGCCGCCCGCCGCGCCCCCGTGATCCCGATGAGATAGGGCCTGGGGGTTCCCCGCAGGAACAGGAGGCGCCCCCACAGCCAGGTGCGCCGACTCATGGCCCGGAAGGCGCTCGGGGAGTCCGGCACGTTGTCCACGGGCAGGATGTCCAGTGAGATCGGCATGCGGTAGGCCGAGTCCTTGGCGAACTCGGGGATCAGCAGTGTGTCCTTGAGGACGAGCTTGGAGAACATGAACGGGTAGTCGCGGATCGTGCGGGTGTTGTCGATCCGGAACTCCGCACCGAGCAGGTCGGGCGCCTCGCTGAGGAACCGCTCGTAGTCGCTGCGCGTCATCATGACGTCGACATCGTCGTCCCAGGGGATGAACCCCTTGTGGCGCACGGCGCCGATGGCCGTCCCGCCGTACACGGCGTAGGAGACGCCCAGCTGCCTGCACACGCGGTCGAACTCCGCGAGCATCCTGGTCAGCAGCACGTGAACCCTGCGCAGCATCTGCGGGTCGGCCCAGTCATCAGTCGTCATCCGTGGCTCCCATCGAGGTCGGCCGGCCCTCTCCCGGGCCGCCGGCCCGCATCCTCTCACAGGGCTCTCACAGCGGCCTAACCCGGTACTCGGATCTCCGGGGAAGGGCGCGTCGCCCGCTGAGCCGTTCCGCGGCCGCAGCGGGCGACGACGCCGTCACGGGTCTCAGGTCGGAAGCGCCGCGTCCCGATCGGGCTCGGGCCCGCACCCGTCCCCCGGCGCCCTGCGACCATCCGCCGACCCGCTCCTCGGCAACCGGATGATTCGCAGCTCGCGCCAGTCGGAGGTGGCCGCCAGCACGGTGCCCGTGAGGGTGACGACGCAGCAGACGATCTGCAGGGCGGTCGGCACGGTTCCCTGCAGGACCAGCGCGAAGACGACGGCCCACGCGGAGTAGGAGATGTTCAGCGCCATTCCGCGCGAGGCGCCGATGACGTTGATGGCCTTGTAGTAGAAGAGGTAGGACGCGGCGCCCGTGAGCGCCGCCAGGACGATCACGGCGGTGGCCGGTGAGATGGCGGCGCCGGCGGCGAAGCGGAACGCGCCCGAGACGGGGATCACGATGAGCAGGTAGGTCAGGCCCGAGGTGGTCTGGCGGATGTGGAGCGCCGTCTCGTTGTCGACGATGTCGTCCCGCATGCCCCAGGCCAGGAGAACCGCCTCGGAGCCCCAGCCGACCACGCATCCGAGCGCCGCGACCACACCGATCAGGGCCGAGCCGGTGGTCTCCTCGCTGGAGGAGGACCAGCCGATGACCGCCACGGCCGCCAGCGCCACCATGAGCGCCACGATCTGGCGGGGCCGCATGCGCTCGCCCAGTAGGAGGAAGGCCAGCAGTGTGCCGAAGGCGGGGTAGAACGTGGAGATGATCGCGGTGTAGCCCGGACCGATGTTGTTGATGGCGATGAGGTAACCGGTCATGCCGATCGGTCCGCCCAGCAGAGCGGCCAGCATGACGGCCTTGCCGCTGCGCGTCCTGATGGCGGCCGCCGTGTCCCGCAGGCGCCCGCGCGCCGCCATGTAGATCAGGAGGATGACGGCGCTGGACGCGTCGTGGAGGCCTGCGCTGGTCAGGGATGCGTGATCCCCGCCGACGAACGGCGCGAGCAGAAGGGCCATGCCGAGGACGACGGTATCGACGCCCCAGAGCATGCCGCTGAGAATTCCGTACTTCATGCTGCGCTCCTCATTCCGAAAGGGATTCCGCCGGCCCCGAGGGGGCGGTGGTCGGCTCTGCGGCCTCTGCGTAATCGGCCAGGAGCCAGTCGACATGGTCGACGGCGTGACGGTAGTAGATGAGGAGCCACTCGCCGACGTCGTCCCCCTCGGCCTCCTTGGCGAGCGCCCACACGTACCAGCACCAGCCGGCGAAGACCACGTAGGACCAGAAGTGGCGCCTCTCGCGCTCCGTGGGCGTTCGGCCGAAGTAGAACTCGAGCGCCTCATCCCCCCGGTCCAGCGGCAGCTGGGCGCACACCACCATGGTGCCGAAGTCGCTGGCGACGTCGGACATGCCGGCGTACTCCCAGTCGATGAGATCGAGGCGGCCGTCGGGGGAGACGAGGAAGTTCAGCGGGAAGAAGTCGTTGTGGCTCGGCGCCTCGGGGAAGCCGTCGGCGTCGGCGAACTCCTTGAGCCTCATGACCTTGTCGCGCAGCTCGAAGTACCTCGGGACGTCGATGGGGCCGTAGCCCTCGAGGATCCTCTCGTACGCCACCCCTTCCCGGACGAAGTCGAAGGTCCGGGTCAGGGTCCTGCCGGACTCGTGCAGCTCCCTGTCCATGCGCATGGCCTGCTCGAGCTCCTCCGGGCGGGAGGCGTCCAGGTTCCGCGAGTCGGGGATGAAGCGCGAGATCTTCCAGCCCTTGGCGGCGTCGCCGGTGACGAAGGTGCGATCGATGCCGAGGTCCCGGGCCAGATTCAGCGCCTCGAACTCGGCCCTCCGGTCGACGATCTTGTCCGTGCCGATGCCCGGGTGCCGGTAGACGTACTGCTCCTCACCCACGGCGAAGTGGCACGACAGGTTCGTGATGCCCTGCTTGAGCGGGTAGAAGTCGTGCACGTCGTTCTTGCGGCATCCCAGGACCGAGGAGATGTTCTCGAAGATCTCGGAGTCGAGGTTCTCCATGAACATGGGATCGAAGCCGCGGACCTCGTCGAGCGAGTCGAACTCGTTGATCACCCCGGCCGGGTACTGCCGGATGACCATGTCGAGATCCTTGACGTGCTCGATGTAGATCTGCTCCCACAGCTTGGGCGCCGTCTCGGGCAGGGCGTAGACCTCCTCCAGGATGCGTCGGAAGCCGGCCGAGAACGCGCGGTCGAAGTAGACGTGCCCCAGCATCGTCCAGGCGTCGTGACCGCCGACCGTGACGCCGGTGATCCGTCCGCCGGGACCGGTGGAGATGCACCACTCCTGGGTGGGGCCCTCGACGTACTGGGCCGAGTAGTAGGCCTGGTACACGTGGGAGTCGAAGGGGTTGGACGTGAAGTAGTCGTCCGAGGAGCAGACGTAGGTGTTGCCCAGGTCCTCTCGCACCACCCACAGCGAGCCGTTGTTGTTGCGGGCCACGTAGTCGTCGTTGACGACGATCTTGACCCCGAACCGGTCGGCCAGGTGGAAGAAGTACTCCTTCCTGTACCCGACGACCACCGTGATGTCGGTGATGCCCGCCGCGTGCAGCTGCTCGATCTGCCTCTCGACGAGGACCTCTCCGCGCACGCGCAGCACCCCCTTGGGGCGCTCGTAGGAGATCGGGGCGAAGCGCTCGGACAGGCCCGCGGCCATGATGACCGCGTTATCGACCCGGTAGGGCTCCAGCGCCCTCCTGCCGGCCTGCGTGATGCGCCGCTCGGCGATGTATCCGGCGGCCTCGCACATGCGCACGGCGGTGTTGACGCCGCCCAGCGACATCCGGGTCGTCTCCTGGATCTGGCGCTGCGTCAGCGGGGCGTCCGCGCGCGCAAGGGCGTACAGGACGTCGAATTGGGGCTGCGAGAGCGCGCCTGTCATCGGCTCTGTCATCGGCTTCACCATGTCCGTTCATTTTCCGGTGGGATCGGGGTGTGTTCAAAGGTAACGAATGAACTTCGAAAAGTGAACGTGGGGGGTGTCACTCTGCGCCCGCTCCCGGTCGCCGGGGCGCGTCCCGCGGCCGGTGCGAACGTCTCCGGGCTCATCGTCGCCCGCGGTCCAGCAGCCCCAGGAGGTAGGTCCCGTAACCCGACTTGGCGAGCGGCTCGGCGCGCCGGCGCAGACCCTCGTCGTCGATGAAGCCCATGCGCCAGGCGACCTCCTCGGGAGCGCCGATGTTGAGGCCCTGGCGGTGCTGGACGGTGCGGATGAAGCTGGTGGCATCGGCCAGGGAGTCGAAGGTACCGGTGTCGAGCCAGGCTGTGCCGCGGGGGAGAACCTCGACGGTGAGCCTGCCGGCCTCCAGGTAGGTGCGGTTGACGTCGGTGATCTCGTACTCGCCTCGCGCGGAGGGCTTGAGGCCCCCCGCGATCTCGACGACGTCGTTGTCGTAGAAGTACAGGCCGGGCACGGCGTAGGTGGAGCGGGGGCGGGCGGGCTTCTCCTCGATGGAGATCACCTTGAAGCTCTCATCGAACTCGACCACGCCATAGGCGGTGGGGTCGGCGACCTGGTAGGCGTAGACGACGCCGCCGTCGGGAGTGGTGTGTCGGCGCAGCCGGGTGCCCATACCGGGGCCGTAGAAGATGTTGTCGCCCAGGACCAGGGCGGCGCTGTCGGTGCCGATGAAGTCGGCGCCCAGGACGAAGGCCTGGGCCAGTCCGTTGGGCTCCTGCTGAACGGTGTAGGACAGGTTGACGCCGAGCTGGGAGCCATCTCCCAGGAGACGGTGGAAGGAGGGGGCGTCATGGGGGGTGGTAATGATGAGAACGTCCTGGATCCCGGCGAGCATGAGGGTGCTCAGGGGGTAGTAGACCATCGGCTTGTCGTAGACGGGTACCAGCTGCTTGGAGGTCCCCAGGGTGATCGGGTTGAGTCGCGTGCCGGAGCCACCGGCCAGAATGATTCCTCGCATGCGCTCAGTGTGGCCCATGCGTGCTTCCGGCGTCGCATCGCGAGCGCCGCGGTCGTCGTGCTGCGGCGCCCCGCGGGTAATGGGTTAGCGTGTTGTTATGGAGAGACTCATCGGTGCGCGCCAGTCCTATGACTGGGGCTCGACGACGGCCATCCCCGAGCTGCTCGGCGAGCGCCCCGATCGGCGTCCCTGGGCCGAGCAGTGGTACGGGGCCCACGCCTCCGGCCCAGCCGGTATCGCAGGAGGATCCGCTACTCTGGCCGACCTCATCGACGCCGACCCGCAGCGGCTGCTGGGCGAGGACGTCGTGAGGCGCTTCGGTCCCCACCTGCCCTTCCTGCTCAAGCTCATCGCTCCCGAGCGGGCGCTCTCGCTGCAGGTCCACCCCTCGCTGGAGCAGGCGGTCGAGGGATTCCGACTCGAGAACGAGGCGGGGCTGGCCCTCGATGATCCCGCCCGCTCGTACAAGGACGACAATCACAAGCCGGAGATGGTGCTGGCCCTGAGCCGCTACGAGGCCGTGGCGGGGTTCCGCGCCCCTCGTCGGGCCGCCGAGGTCCTGTCGGGCCTCGACTCCGCGCTCGCCCATCGCATGCGGCGCACCCTGCGTCTGAACCCGACCCGGTTCGGCATCCGCCAGGTCTTCTCCGAGCTCGTGTCCGCCGGGACCCGTCCCACGGCCGCGGAGATCGATGAGCTTGTCGAGGAGATCGCCGTGCGCCTGGAGCGGGGGGCCTCCCCCTCGCGGCGCGCGGACGCCAACGCCATGATCATGGCCAGGACCTTCCCGGGCGACCCGGGGGTGGCCGCGGCCCTGCTGCTCAACCCCGTCACTCTCCAGCCGGGCGAGGCCCTCTTCGTGCCCGCGGGCAGCGTGCACGCCTACATCAGCGGACTCGGTGTGGAGATCATGGCCTCCTCCGACAACGTGCTGCGGGCGGGGCTGACGAGCAAGCACGTCGATGTGCCCGAGATGCTCGCCTGCGTGGACTACGTGGCCGCTCCGCCGGTGCGGCCCGCGCCGGAGTACCTCTCCCGCGCCACCCGCGCCTACTACGCGCCGGTGGATGACTTCGAGCTGCTCGTGACCGAGGTCGTCCCCTCCGACGGCAGGGTGCAGGTGCCCGGACGCGGGCCCCGGATCGTCCTGGCGGTCGAGGGGGAGACGGCGATCACGACTCCCGGCGGCCGAGCGGCGCTCGCGCGCGGCCAGGCCCTGTTCATCGGGGCCGACGAGCGCGTGCTCGCCGTCGATGGGGACGGAGTCGTCGTCCAGGCCGACGTTCCCTGAGACCGGGGGCGAGCCGTCCGCCGGCGGACGGCTCGCGATCAGGCGCTGGACGCTCCCTCCTGACGCGCGGCCGAGGCGACCACGGCGGCGTCGGCGTCCGGCGACACCAGCACCGCCGTGAGCCCGGCCCTCCAGGCGGCCAGAACGCCCAGCAGCGCCTGCTCGGTCGTCCTCCGTTGGATCAGGAGGGCCCGGGCGCCCGTGGCGAGCGCCGCCTCGGCGTCGGCCCCAGGGGCGGCGGCGACCAGCGCGTCCCGGCTCACCGTGCGCGGCTCGCCGTTGCGGACGATCTGCAGGGCGGGAGCGGAGCCGTCCGTCGGGACGGCCGGGAAGCGGTCCGCGAGGGGCATGACATCGGCGACTCCGTCCAGCACCAGCGGCGGGAGGGGGCCCGGCCAGCGTGTCGCGAGGGATTCCATTGTCACAAGTACCTGAACGTCCGCTGAGGGAAACAACCAATGAATCCTGAATGCGACCGACATGCTGGGTGCCTCTTCTAGTAGGTTTCCTACAAGAGGATCGTCGGCGTCGAGCAGGACGGGCACGGCCCCCGCCAGCCAGGCCCCCGCGCACCACGTCATCGTCCGCCAGTGCGGCCCCATTCCCAGGTGCACGCCGGCGCCGAATCCCGCCTCCTCTGCGATGAGTCCCGCGCACTTGGCGTTCCACATGCTCAGGACGCGGCCGGTGAGTTCGACGCGTTCGTCGGGGGAGTACCACACCAGCCACGGGTGGGAGGAGTCGGAGGCGGAGGGCAGGGCTCGGGCGAGCGCATCGGGCATGGGGGAGATTCAAGCAAAAACCGGGTGCGATTCAAGCGTCCGCGCCACTGTCGCGCGTCGTCTCCCGAGACGGCTCGGGCGGTCGCGACGCGGGCGCGGGGAGGGGGTCCGGGTGCGGGCGCCGCGGGGACGCGACGACGGGCGCCGGGCCCGTGCGGGGGCCGCGCCGGGCCCGTGCGGGGGCCGCGCCGGGCCCGTGCCGGAGCCCGCCGGAGGGGGTGTCGAGGGGTGTGTAGAGGAACCCTCAAAATCCTGGCTCCGAGGGCGCTGTTATCGTTCCGTTACACGGACTTTTCGGCGGAATGACGCCGATGGTTACGATTGGGTGACATATCCCTCCCCGGCTTGACTCTCTTTGCTCACGCCCGTGTAATTCATGCGTAGTTACCTGCCCCTGACCTGAAGGGAAGCCAACGTGTGGAACATTCTCGGCGAGGGTCCTCTCGCGCGCACCGACGAAGCCGACGACGAGACCCTGCTGTTCCTCTTCGGCGGTGACGAGGTTGACGAGGGGCCGCTCGCGTGGCAGGAGCGCGCCCTGTGCGCGCAGACTGATCCCGAGGCGTTCTTCCCCGAGAAGGGCGGCTCGACGCGCGAGGCCAAGCGCGTGTGCGCGTCCTGCGAGGTTCGCGAGGAGTGCCTCGAGTACGCCCTGGCCAATGATGAGAGGTTCGGCATCTGGGGCGGCCTGTCCGAGCGGGAGCGTCGCAAGCTCAAGCGTCGCGCGGTATGAGCCCGGCGGGACCCGGCGCCCCGGCTGCTCGTACGACCGGGACCGAGGCGCTCGCGGTCGTGGTCACCGCGGGCGTCACGCCCTACCTGCGCCGGACCCTGCGATCCGTTGCCCGGCAGTCCGTGGAGCCCGAGGCCGTGATCGTGATCGACGTGGCCTCGCGTCACAACGGTCTGGGTGACGGAACGCCCGTCGAGGAGGTCGTCGCGGCCTCGGGGATCGATGCGCGCATGCGGGTTCGCGTCGTGCGCGCCCCCGACGCCAGGGGCTTCGGCGACGCGGTCGCCCGCGGCCTGGCCCTGTACTCCGAGCTCAGCGGGACCGGGACGCGCGGGCCCCGGGCCTCGTCCGATCGGCCCTCGGGCGCCGCGGACTCGAAGCGCTCGCGCGGCACGACGCGGCGCAGGGGGCGGGCCGCCGATCGCGAGGGCGGGAACGCCGGGAGCAGCAGAGCGAGCAGGGGCGGCAGGGGCTGGTTGTGGCTGCTCCACGACGATGCGGCGCCGGCCCCGGGATGTCTCGAGGCTCTTCTGGCCGCGGTCGCGGAGGCGCGCTCGGCCGCGCTGGTCGGGCCCAAGCAGGTCGATTGGGATGAGCCCGAGCACCTCCTCGAGGTCGGGCTGCGCACCACCGCGTCGGCGCGCAGGGCCAATGACGTCGTCGCGGGCGAGATCGACCAGGGCCAGCACGACGACCGCTCCGATGTCCTGGCGGTCGGCACCGCGGGCGCTCTCATCGACCGCGCCGTATGGGAGGAGCTGGACGGCACCTCCCCCGAGTTCCCGGTCTTCAACGACGGCCTCGAGCTGTCGCGCGCGGTCCGCCTGGCCGGTCATCGCGTCGTCGTCGTCCCGCAGGCCGTCATCCGCCACCGGCGCGCCAGCTACTTGGGGTTGCGCCCATCCCAGGGCGGGGCTCCCGAACGTCCCGCGGCGGACGCGGACGCGCTCCCCTCGGCGCCGTGGGCGCGGGCGGCGGATCCCGACCCGGACCGCTCCTTCCGCGCGCGCCGCATCGCCCAGCTCACCGCCTGGGCGACCTTCTCCGGCCGGCCCATCGGTCTGCTCCTGATCTGGTTCCTCATCCTGGGAATCGCCCGCTCCGGGGTGCGCCTGCTGACCAAGTCCCCGGCCCTGGCCCGTGCCGAGCTCGGGGCCGCCCTGACCGTCCTGCGCCGTGGCGGCGCCATCAGGCGGGGTCGCAGGCGCCTGGCCTCCCACGCCACCGTGCGCCGCTCGGTCCTGACCCGGCTCTACGTCCATGCCGCCGACATCCGCTCGGTGCGCCGCGACCGCCGGCGTCAGGAGCGCGAACGGGCCGCGCGCGCCGCGGCCCCCAGCGAGCTGGAGCTGCGCGAGCTCGCGGTGCTGGCCCGTCGTCGCCGCCTGTCGCTGACCGGCGTGCTCCTGGCGGTGGTCGTCGTGGCGGGAGCCGGCCTGAGCCCGCTGCTGGTGACGGGCTCCATCACCGGCGGCGCCTCGGTCGGCCTGGCCACCACCGGGCGCGCCCTGTGGGGCGCCGCCTGGGCGACCTGGGCCGCATCCGGTGACGGCTACACCGCCGTCGCCAACCCTCTGCTCGCGCTGCTCGCGCTGCCAGTCGCGGTGGCGAGCCGGTTCGGGCTCGACGGAGACGGATTGATCCGCCTGCTGATCCTGGCGGCGGTGCCGCTGGCGGCCCTGGGCGCCTGGTTCGCCGCGGGGACCATCACCCGACGCGTGGGCCTGCGGGCCTGGGCGGCGCTGACCTGGGCGCTGGCCCCCGCTCTTCTGCTGGCCGTGGGCCAGGGGCGGCTGACGGCCGTGCTGGTCCATCTCGCCCTGCCCTGGGCGCTGCTCGCGCTCGCGCGGGCCGTCGGCGCCGATCGGCGTGATGCGGTGCTCTCCGGTCTGGTCGATGCTCACCACGCCACCGAGCGGGAGAAGGCCGATCTCGACCGGTTCGCCTCGGAGCGCGTCGAGGACCTGGCCGCTCTCGCCGACGACTCGGATGACGCCGCGCAGTCGGACGGGACCGGTCCCGACAATGAGGTCGCCGAGGCCGACGAGGGCGCCGACGAGGGCGACGGTCCGGCCTCCTCCACGACGGATGCTGCGGCGACTGCGGTGATCGCGGCGACTGCGGTGACGAGGGATGCGGCGGACTCGACGGCTCCGCGTGAGCGCGCCGTCGCCCTGGCCCGCATCGTGGAGGAGAACGACGCCGAGTTCGGCTCGTCCGACCCGATCGCGGAGGCGCGGCGCTCCGCCGAGGACGACGAGGGCGACGGTCCGGCCTCCTCCACGACGGATGCTGCGGCGACTGCGGCGACGGAGGGTACGGCGGACTCGGCGGCTCCGCGTGAGCGCGCCGTCGCCCTCGCCGCGACCACCGAGCGCTACGGGCCCGGCTCGCCGACGGCCGCAGCCGTTGCCGGCATCCTCCTGACCCTCGTCGTCGCCGCCGCTCCGAGCACGGCGGTGGTCGTGCTCGGCTGCCTGCTGGTCCTCATGGCGGTGGTGCGGCACTCGGCCCTGCGCCTCGTCCTGACCCTTCTGCCCGTGGCCGCCACCGCGGCGCCCGCATGGTGGCACGCCGGGCGCCTCGTCTCGGCCGAGGGGATCGCCTCCGGACTGCGCTACCTGCTCACCGATGCGGGCGGCCCCGTGGCGGTTCCGGCGCCCTCGCCCCTCGATGCGCTCCTGGGCCTGCCCGTCGGCATGACCGCGCTCGTGACCGATCCCGCCGTCGCGCTGGTCGCCGGAGCGCTCCTGGCGATCCTGCCCGCGGTCGCGCTGTGCGGCCTGGTCGCCGGGGGACGACGCGGGCACCGGGCTCGGGCCGGCCTGCTCGGCGCTCTGGGCGGTCTGGGGCTCGCGCTGCTCGCCGTGCGCTCGATCACCGCGGTGGGCACCCTGCCCGACGGGACCGGATCGGTGACCGTCACCGGCTGGGCGGGCACTGGCATCACGCTGGCCACGGCCGGGCTGCTCGCGGCGGGCCTGGCCGGTGCCGACGCCGCCGGCGCGAGTCTCGTGCGACGCGCCGGCGGGTGGCGTCACCTCGTCCTGGCCGCGGCCACCATCGTCGGGCTCGTCGTCCCGCTGACCGTCGGAGTCTCCTGGGCGCTGGCCGCTCGCAACTCCACCGGTCTCGGCGCCGACGCCACCATCATGGCTCTGCGTCCGGGCGCGCAGCAGGTGCCCGTCATCGCCAGGGAGACCCAGCGCTCGGCCAGTGCCGGCCGCGTCCTGGCGCTGACCTCGACCCCGGAGGGCATGATCGTGCGCACCTGGCGCGGAGCGGGCACCCAGCTCACCGATGTCGTCCCCGACGTCCTGGCCGCACAGCTGCGCGACCGGCTCGCCGAGGACACCGGCAGCACCGCCTCGGCTGATTCGGCTGATTCGGCCGATTCGGCCGACCCGGTCGACACGGCCCTCGTGTCGGCGATCGCCTCCCATCCGTCGGGGATGACGCTGCGCATGGCGCCCGCCGATCCCGCCGATGCGGAGCTGGCGGACATCGTGACCCGTGCCACCACGGGTCAGGACGAGAGTGCCGCCGACGACCTGGCCGCCCACGGCATCGCCGTCGTCCTCCTGACCGACGCCCCCGGGGACGAGACCACCGCACTGGCTCGCGCGGGCCTGGAGTCCACGCCGGGTCTCGACCAGCTCGCGCAGACGGCCGCCGGCAACTCCTGGCGCGTCAGCCCGAGCGGGACCGCGGAGTCCTCGCGCGTCACCCTTCTGACGGCCGACGGCGCGCAGGAGGCCCTGCCGACCTCCGCCGGCGCCGGCATCGGTGTGACCGCGGACATACCCGACTCCCCCGAGGGACGGGCACGCACCCTCGTCCTGGCCGAGCGCGCCGACGCGGGCTGGTACGCCACCCTGAACGACGAGCCCCTCGAGGCGGTCGGCCTCCAGGACGCCACCGGCGGCTGGAGGCAGGCATTCGCCGTGCCTCAGGGCGGAGGGGAGCTGGTCGTCTCCCATCGGACCACGGCGGGCACGGTCTCCGCCCGCCTCATCTGGGCGACCTGGGCCATCACCGCGCTGGCCGCACTGCCCCTGCGGCGCAGGAGGACCGTCGCATGACCGAGATCCCCTCCGCCTCTCGCAGGACTGCGCGCCGTCGCCGAGTTCTCCGCCGCTCGGCGACCCTGATCGCCTCGGTCGTCCTGGTCGTCGGCCTGGCCGGCCTGACGTGGCTGGGCGGTCGCGTCCCGGCGCACCGGAGCGCCGATGTGACCGCAGTCAGTGTCCCCGCGCCGGCCGGAGAGATCGTCTACGCCTGCCACGCCGCTCCCAACAACACCCTGGGCGCGATCTCCGTCGGCAGAACGACCGCCACCACGACGCTGAGCAGTCTTGAGGAGGGGGCCGGCCTGACGTACAAGGGCGAGGCGCTGAGCAAGCCCGTCACCACGTTCTCCGAGGCCACCGGCGGCGTGCTGACGGTCGACCCGGCCGGGCGCAGGCCCATGGGCGCCGTGGGCGCGACGACCACGCTGAGCGCCGACGGGGACCTGCGCGGGCTCACCGCGGCCCCCTGCACGCCTCCGGCCGCCATCTCCTGGATCGTGGGAGGATCGACCGCGCTCGGATCGTCGGCCGAGCTTCGTCTGACCAACCCCGGCACCACATCGGTGACGGCCACCGTCCGCCTCTACGGCTCGGTGGGCGAGATCCCGCTGCCCTCGGGCGGCCAGGTGGTCGTGCCCCCGGGCAAGACCATGGGAGTCCTGCTGGAGGCGGCCGGCAATGATCCCCGCCTGGCGCTGAGCATCGAGTCCGTCGGGGGGACTCTCGTGTCCGCGTTGGCCACCGAGTCCCTCGATGGCGAGACCGCGGCCGGCACGGAGATCATGACGGCGGGCGCCGCTCCCGCCGCTGAGCTGACCATTCCCGGCGTCGTCCTGGTCGACGCGGCCGATCAGGGGGAGAGGACCCTCGATGCCGCCGCCGACGCGCCCGACTCCTCGGACGTCCCGGCGGTGCGCCTGGTCAATCCCGGCAGCGAGCCCGCGACCGCGTCGATATCGATGATCGGCCCGGACGGCGCACGGGCCCTGCCGGGGGCGGACTCGGTGGTCGTGGATCCGGGCGCGGTCTTCGACGTCTCCCTCAGCGGGGTGCCGGCGGGGGCGTACGGCGTGCACGTCAGCTCCGACATGCCGCTGGCGGGCGGTGTCCGGCTCGTGCGCAGCGCGGGCGAGTACCCCCAGCGCTCGGGCGCGCTGGTCCACGATGTCGGCTGGTCGCAGGCGGCCGCGCCCGACGCCGGGGAGGCCGGCTCCATCGCCCTGCCCCGGGCCGAGGGGCTGACCCCCCAGCTGGTGCTCACGAACTCCGGGGAGACCTCGACCACGGTGACTCTGTCCTCGGCCGACGGCACCTGGACCCAGGAGACGGAGGTCCCGGCCGGCAGCACCGTGACGCCCCGGGTGCCCGAGGGCGTCGCGGCACTGACGATCGCGGGTCCGCCCTCCCGGGAGGTGACGGCGGCCGCAGTGGTGACGGCGAAGGTCGACGGGGACGCCGCTGGCACTCTCATCGCGGTCGTACCGGCTGTGGCCGACTCAACGGCCCTGGCGGAGAGCCGCCTGCTTCTGCGCTGAGGCGCGCATCGGCTTGCCTCCCGCTCCGCTCGCCGATCATCTCGGTTCGGGAGCCGCACCGAGATCGGTTCGAGTCCGTCCCGGCCGAGGCGGCGACGGGAGCGCCCCGGCCGGTCGTCTAGGCTGAGGCCGTGCCGATCCCGTCCCGCAGCGCTCCAGCTCCCGTGACCGCCTCCATCCGTCGCCGGGATCGTCATGGACGCGGCCTGCGAGGCCCGCTCCTGCCCCCGCACCTGCCCGCCTGGCGCACGCGCGCCGAGCGCTTCGACGAGCTCGTCGTCTCCGCCGCCGAGGTCCTGACCCGTCGGTGGCCGCAGGTCGGCTCCATCCAGTTCGCCGTGGAGGAGGTGCCTCCCTCCGATCCCGCCCCGTGGGAGCACGGCGTCGTCCTGGGGCGGGGTTTCGCCGCCCGACCGCGCGCCGGACTCCCCTCGCGCATCGTCGTCTACCGCCGTCCCCTCGCCTCCCGCGCCCAGGACGATGCCGAGCTCACCGAGCTCGTTCGGCGCGTCGTCGTCGAGCAGGTGGCGCTGATGCTGGGGCGCAGTCCCGAGGAGATCGATCCGGAGGCGTAGGCCTCGCCCGCCTGGAGCGAGCAGGGGGAGGCGAACGTGTGCGTTGAGTGCCTCATGCGGGGCTCCGCGCGATAGCCTGCGCACGTGAGAAGAGTCCGACGCTGCCGCAGGCCCGGCTGCGAGAGTCCCGCCGTCGCCACGCTGACGAGCGTCTACGCCGACTCCACGATCGTGCTGGGCCCTCTGGCCACCGAGGCCCAGCCCGAGGCGTACGACCTGTGCGCCAAGCACGTGGAGTCCTTCACCGCCCCGCGCGGTTGGCAGGTGATCCGGCTGGCCACCGATTTCGAGCCGGCTCCGCCGTCGGACGACGACCTCACCGCCCTGGCCGACGCCGTGCGCGAGGCCTCGCGCGCCCCGCGGCCCAAGCCCCAGCCGGCCGAGCACTCCGGTCGGCCCGGCGGTATCCTCCCCGCCTCCCTCACGCAGGCGCCCGACACGCTGCCCGACCACCTCGTCGGCCTGGGCGATGGGGAGATCATGCGACGGGGCCACCTGCGCGTCCTGCGCGGTGAGAAGGAGGACTGACGCGTGCCCGCTCGACCCGTCCCCACCGTCATCGAGCCCTGGGCGCGCAGCCTCCTGCGCTGCCCCGTGACCGGCGGAGAACTCGTCGATGGCTCCGGTCCCGACGGCGCCCCGCGCCTGGAGTCGCCGTCCGCGGGCCTGGCCTACCCGGTGCGCGACGGCGTGCCCGTCCTTCTGATCCGCGAGGCGGTCCCGCTCCGACAGGGCCCGCGCCCGGACGCCGACGAGCGGAGGGTTTCGAGCCGGCGGTGACGGCTCCCTACTCCTGGTCGGCTCGTCTGTCCCGCAGCTCGAGCATGAACTCGCGGTCCCTGCGCTCGGCCAGCACCGCCGCCAGGAAGCGCTCCGGATGAGTCCCCGCCGGAGCCGGCGGCGCCACGTAGGGCTCGACCTCCGCCGCCAGCCGTGTCGCCAGGTGCACTCGCGGTGCGGGCTGCATGGACGAGCCGCGCTGCAGAAAGGTTCTCGCGACCAGTGCGAGATCGCCGGGCAGGGCGCGCAGGTCCGCTTGCGATGCCCACGCGGCCAGCTCCGGAGGCATCAGGATAGGAGGAGCGGCCCCCGCCGCCGAGCGCTCGTGGACCACGTAGGTGCCGGCCAGCAGATCCCCCAGCCGCTTGCCACGGCGCGTCGCCACGCATGCCAGGCTGGCCACCACGCCCAGAGTCATCCAGATCTCCACCGTTGTCAGCAGGACGCGCACGAGGCTGTGGCGCAGCCGTATCGAGCCGCCGTCGTCGCGCACCACTCGTGCGCCGGTGATGAGCCGGCCCGCGGATCGCCCCCGGGAGAGGGTCTCGACCGTCAGAGGCACCAGCAGAACCCAGAGCAGCAGGATGAGCGAGGCCTCGACCATCATCGCCGCCCGCGACGGGCTCTCGTCGTCGGACGAGGAGAGCCTGCTCCAGGTGATCAGGCTCATCACGAGTCCGCTGCTGTACAGGATGTAGTCGATCAGGCCGGACAGGATGCGCAGCCCGGCCGAGGCGGCGCTCACCTCGAGGGCCACGGCCTCGCCGGTGATCACCACGTCGGGCATCATCATCCGCTCGGACGAGGCAGGGGCCTCATTCATCATGTCAGACTCCTTCCGTGGACATCGACGCGTATGCGGCTGCGCACCGCGACCAGTGGGACCGGTTGGACGAGCTCACGCGCAGACGCCGGTTGAACGGGGCGGAGACCGACGAGCTCGTGAGCCTCTACCGCGCCACTGCGGGGCACCTCTCGCGCATCCGCACCGGCGCCCCGGACCCCGAGCTCATCGCCGAGGTCTCGGCCCGCGTGGCGGCCGCCCGCGGTCGGATCACCGGTGCCCGGGAGACCCGTCTGAGCGACCTGGTCCGCTTCTGGCTCCAGTCGGCGCCGGCGGCCCTGTACCGGGTGCGCTGGTGGACGGTGGGCGTCATGGTCGCGGAGATCGCTCTCACAGCGATCATCGCCCTGTGGACCCTGCGCAGTCCCGAGGCCATGAGCGCAGTGGGCACCCCGCAGGAGCGAGACGCCTACGCCCGCTCCATGTTCGAGTCCTACTACAGTCGGTACGAGCCGAGCGAGTTCGCAGCCCAGGTGTGGACCAACAACGCGCGCATCGCCGCCGTATGCGTCGCGAGCGGCATCACGGGGGTCCTGCCCGCCTACGTGCTGTTCGTCAACGCCCTCGGCGTCGGCCGAGCGGCGGCCGTCATGGCCGACCACGGCGCGCTGGACCTCTTCTTCGCACTCATCACCCCCCATGGCCTGCTGGAGCTGACCTGCATCTTCATCGCCGGTGGTGCGGGGCTGCGCCTGTTCTGGACGCTGCTCGTCCCCGGTCCCAGGTCCCGCGGGACGGCGCTGGCCGCGGAGGGCCGGGCTCTGATCACGGTGGCGGTCGCGCTGACGGCGGCTCTCGCCGTCGCGGGCTTCATCGAGGCCTTCGTGACACCGGCCCGGATGCCGTGGTCGATCAAGCTCGTGGTGGGGGTGCTCGCCGTCACGGTGCTGTGGGTGTATACGCTCATGCTGGGAGGGCGGGCCGCCAGCGTCGGGCGGACCGGGGACCTGACCGAGGACGAGGCGGGGGTCGTGCTCGCCGAGGCGGGCTGATCCCCCGTGCGGGAGCGGTCGGGGGGCGGCGTGCGTCCCCATCACAGCCTCCCCGCGGCCTTGAGCGACAGGTAGGCGTCCGCCAGCGTCGGGGCGATGCGACCGGGCTCGGCCTCGACGACCTCGATCCCGTAGCGTCGCAGCCTGCGGCGCACCCGGTCGAGCTCGATGACATCGTGCTCGGCCGCCGCCGCGGTGTACACGGCCTCGCTGTCGGCGCGATCGGCGCGCAGATCGGCGAGCTCGGGGTCGGTGGGAGAGGCGAGGATCACCGTGTGATCCCGTGCAACGGTGCTCAGTGCACGCACCATCGGCGCCTCACCGCCGGACCCGTCCAGCGCGGTGAGCACGACGACGAGTGCGCGCTGCGACAGGGCGCCGTGCACCGTGGAGGCCAGGAGCGCCCAGTCGGTCTCCACCAGCTCGGCGTCGAGGGGCGCCAGAGCGTCGGCCAGGGCGCTCATGAGCGCGGGTCCCGTCCGCCCTCGCACCTGTGCGCGCACAGCGACGTCGAGGGCCACGACATCCACTCGGTCCCCGGCCCGCGAGGCCAGGGCGGCCATGAGCAGGCAGGCCTCGATGTGAGAGTCCAGACGCGGGGCGTCGCCCAGCCGTGCCGCGGACATGCGTCCGGTGTCGACCACGATGAGCACGCGTCGGTCGCGCTCGGGCCTCCAGGTGCGCACGACGACCTCGCCCCGCCGTGCCGTGGATCTCCAGTCGATCGAGCGGACGTCGTCGCCGACGACGTACTCCCTCAGGGAGTCGAACTCGGTTCCCGCCCCCCGGATCATGACGATGCTGCGACCGTCCATCTCCCGCAGGCGCGCGAATCGGGAGGGCAGGTGCCGTCGCGAGACGAACTCGGGCAGGACTCTCAACCTCGCCGGTGCCAGCAGGGACGCCTGGCGGCCGGCCAGCCCGAGGGGTCCCGCCAGCCGTACCGTGACGAGGTCGGCCCGGCGGTCGCCACGACGCGTCGGAGTCAGCGCCGTGCGGGTTCGGCGGCGCTCACCCGGCGGAATCGACAGCGACGCCCGCTCGTGGGAGGCCCCGGCCGACGGGGGCCACGCGTCGCGCACCCGCGCCGTCGCATGACGGCGCCCGGTGTTGGTCACGGTGAGGGTCGCCGTCGTGGATCCCCCCAGGCGGACCGACCTCTCGACGGAGCGCCGCACTTGCAGGCCGCGCGGTGAGGGCGCGGCGGCGACGTCGCCCACGACGAGGAGCACGACGGCGCCCGCGCATCCGACCACGGTCAGCGGGCGGGGCGCGGCGAGCACGATCAGGCAGCAGGCGGTCAGCAGCCAGACGGTGCGCATCGTGAGGTACACGCTTCCTCCTCCCAGTTATGCCCCCGGTCGCGTGCCCGGGGCATCCGGCCTCCTCACGGGGGCTCGCAGCGGTCGTCGAGCGGTCCGCGGACGATCGGCGGACGATCGGCGGACGTTCAGCGGGGCACGGGCACGGCCCGCAGCACCCCGTTGATCACGGACTCGGTGGTGACGCCCTCCATCTCCGCCTCGGCGCGCAGCCGGAGGCGGTGCCGCAGCGCCGGCAGGGCGAGCGCCTTGACGTCGTCGGGCGTCACGAAGCTCCGCCCCGAAAGCCAGGCCCATGCCCGTGCGGTGGCGAGCAGTGCGGCGGCCCCGCGGGGGGACACGCCCAGCGCCACCGATGGCGACACGCGCGTGGCCCGCACCAGGTCCACGATGTATCCCAGGACCTCCGCGGACGCGCCGACCGTGAGCACCTGGGCGCGCGCGACGGACAGGTCGTCGGGGCCCGCCACCGCCCGCAGACCCGCTCCCGCCAGGTCGTGCGGGTCGAAGCCGGCGGCGTGCCGCGAGAGCACCTCGATCTCCTGGGCGCGCTCCGGCAGGGGCAGGATCAGCTTGAGCAGGAACCGGTCGAGCTGCGCCTCGGGCAACGGGTAGGTGCCCTCGTACTCCACGGGGTTCTGCGTGGCGATGACCATGAAGGGATCGGGCAGCGGGCGCGGCTCCCCGTCGATCGAGACCTGGTGCTCCTCCATGGCCTCCAGCAGGGCGGCCTGCGTCTTGGGCGGCGTGCGGTTGATCTCGTCGGCCAGGAGCAGGTTGGCGAACACCGGCCCCTCCCGGAACGAGAACGCGCCGGAGCGGGCGTCGTACACCAGGGATCCCGTCACGTCGCCCGGCATGAGGTCGGGGGTGAACTGGATGCGCTTGGCGCCCACGTCCAGAGCCCGGGACAACGAGCGCACGAGAAGCGTCTTGGCGACTCCCGGCACGCCCTCGAGCAGGACGTGCCCCCCGGCGAGCGCGGCGATGACCAGCCCTGTGACCGCCGCATCCTGACCGACGACGGCCTTGGCGACCTCCGCGCGGACGGCCACGAGCCGTTCGCGCGGGTCGTCGACCTCGGTGGCGGCCGGCGGCGGATCGGAGACGGCCTCGGGCGAACCGGAGGCGGTGGGAGTACTCATCGTGGAAGGACCTCGCTCTCGAGTCGATCGAGCTGGACGGCCAGGCCCGCGAGGGCCCGGTCATTGGAAGGGACGGGACCGCACAGGAGGTCGCCGACGAGCCCGGGCGGCCACCCGGTGGCCCGAGCGGCCGCGTGGGCGACGGCGTCGCGCTCGGCGGCGCGGGGGAGACCCAGTCTGCGGGACAGGCGCAGCGCGGTCGCGGAGCGCAGCGTCTCGGCGGCGCGATCCCGGGCCCCTGCGCGCCGGTACAGGCGACCGCGCCCGCGCGTCGTCTCGGCCGCGTGCACGACGACGGGCAGATCCTCGGCGACGATCCGGCCGAAGCGCCGCCCCCGGACCACGGCCAGCGCGCAGACGATGACGACGCCCTGCGCCAGCAGGACCGGCATCCAGGGGGGCGTGGACACGGTGTCCCACACCGTCGGGATCTGCTGCTGGGAGGCGTCGAACCAGACCACGTGCTCGTGGTGGCCCAGCGCGCGAATGGCGAGGGCCGCATGGCCGGCCTCGGCCAGGCGAGAGTTGGTGATGACGTCGGCGTCCGCGATGACGCGCAGCGCGCCGCCGCCACCGGTGGGGGCGGTCGCGTAGGCGTAGCCGGTCCGATCCTCCCCCTGGTCGAGGGGGAAGCAGCCGGTGGCATCAGTCCCGTCGGTGCTGTCGGTGCCCTCGCCCAGCTGCACGGAGCCGCGCGAGCCCGCCATGGATTCCGCCGCCGCGGCGTCCGCGTCGGGGCACTGGGAGGTCAGGACGGTGTCGGCGGGCGCCGAATGGCCCGAGGAGGTCAGCTCGACCGGGTCGGTCAGCCCGGACAGGTCCTGGTACAGGGCGCCGACGACGACGACATCGGCTCCGGTGCGCGCCAGCTCCGAGCGCTCGTCCTCCGTCAGGAGCCCGGCGTCGAGCAGGGCCACGGTCGTGCCCGGTTCCGCGGCGCGCACGGCCGCCTCCTGGGAGCGGACGGTCTCGACCGAGACGCCCTCCTGGCGCAGAAGCCGGGCGAGCGCCTGCGCTCCGTCGTGCTTGGGATTGTCGATCGCGAACGGCGTCTCGGAGTGCTGCGACTCGGTCAGGGTCCCCACGACCGTGACGATCAGGAGAAGCCCCACCGCCAGGATGAAGGGACGCCACCGCCGCAGCCTGACGGACAGGGGGACGCCGGTGACCTGGTCGCCTCCCGAGGCGGCGCCCGGCCGTGCGCCGCGGGAGGACGAGGAGACAGTCACAACGGGCCTCCGCGTCCGTGGACGGGGACCTCCGCGAGGGCGGGCTCGACAGCCGGCTGCGTGCGGTGGATCGCGTCGGCGAGATCGCGCATCCAGACATCCTGCTCGAAGGTGGGGTCGATCTCCCCGTAGCGCACCGCGTCGAAGAGAACCCCGGCGCGGTGGAGGTCGTCGGCGTGACCGACGACGACGGAGGCGGCGACGGTCGCCGCCTCGTGAGCGGTCATCCCCGGATAGTCCTCGAGAGCGCCGCGCTCGTCGAGCGAGCGGATGATCGCTCGGAAGCGCTCGACGACGGCGGTGGTCCAGTCCCCCCTGTCGGCGGCGTCGTCCGCCGCCCTGGTCAGCGCGGTCGAGTCGCGGTCGTCGCCGGCGAAGAGGCTGCGGTTCATGCGGGCGCGCTGCTGCCGGGTGACGCGCCCGAGCAGGAGGGCCAGGACGACCAGGAGGGCGAGCAGCACCACGACGACGATGAGGGTGGACGTCCAGGAGGGGATCCCCGGCACGGCGCCACTGGGGTCGAGGTGCTCCGAGATCCACCGCCACAACCGGGTCCACAGGCTCTCGCCCCCCTGGTACTCCCGGCGCGCGAGCTCGCGTTCGGCGGCCTCGCGGGCCTGGGAGGCGTCGGGCGTGGCGGGGGCATCGGCCGCCCGCGCCGTGCCGGCGCACCGGCGCAGCGCCTCCGGCGCGCACGGGGCGTTCGCGTGGAGGAGCGGGAGGAGTGCGAGCAAGCCGACGATGGTGCGCATGTGCTGTGCGATCCCCTCGGCCTCAGACGGCGGCCGCCTGGCGCAGCTCGACGTCCAGACCCTCCTTGCGCATGCGCAGGTCGATGTAGGTCAGTGCGGTGACGGCCGAGGCGAAGGGCAGGATCGCCGCCTGGAGGAGGGAGGAGATGAAGGACGAGCCGGCCATGAGGGCGGAGTAGGCGCCCAGCCCGCCCCCCAGCGTCGCGAGCGCGCCGAGCATGCCCACGGCGCCCGAGACGATCCCGGTGAGGGTGGAGGTGATGAGCAGGCTGAGCAGCAGGATGCCGAGCACCCGCCAGAAGCTGCCCCGGGTCAGGCGCCACGAGCGGCGCATGCCCTCCCACACGCCCACGTTCTCCAGGATGAGGGCGGCGCTGGAGAACTCCAGGCGAACGGTGAAGTAGACGGCCGCGATGGTCAGGGCGATGGTCACCACGAAGATTGTCAGAATGGCTGCGAGGACGCCCGCGGCGCTCCACTCGCCGCCGCCAGTGATCGACGCGATGACGACCGCGCCGAGGCCTACCGCGACGACGAGCACGACGACGGCCGCCACGATGCCGATCAGCCCGATGAGCAGCGACTGGCCGATCAGCGGCCAGATACGGGGCCGAACCCGATCCCAGACCTCGCCCGGTGTCGCGACGCGCCCGAGCACGGAGCGGGAGACCGCCACGATGATCAGACCGGTCAGGATGATGGAGGCCAGCGACAGGAGAAGGGAGACTCCCGACTGCGCCACGAGCGTTGTACCGGTGGTCTGGAACGAGCTCATGACCTCCTCCACCGACGGCTCGTTCGAGGCCTGGACTCTCTCGAGGGCGGAGAACTGGGGCTGGGCCATCACGAACGTCACGGCCGCGGAGATGATTCCGATCACGCTCGTCACGACCAGCGCGGGCAGGAACATGGCGCGGGGATTGGCGCGCAGCGCCTCGAACGCGCCGCTGATGATCTCCATGACGCCCAGCGGTCGCAGGGGGATGATGCCGGGCTTGGGCGCGAGGAAGGAGGGCCTCTGCGCGAGGTACGGACCCGTTGATCCCTGGGCGGGGGCCCGGCTCTGGGATGCTCCGGTCCGAGCCTCCCCGGGCGACGGCATGCCCGGTCGCTCCCATGCCCGGCCGTCGGCCGGATCGGCCCCCTCCGTGCTCTCCGGCGCCTGCGGATGCTCGGATGGCGGTTGCCACGACTGATTCGAGGGCCCGTCGATCTCACTGGTCATGAGGCAACTGTGGCACGTTGCGACGGCGACTTCCTCCCTCCCGAGGAGGAGACGGGTCCGAGGAGGGGGGGCGGTGACGCCGGTCGGCGGTCCGCCGCTCCCGGCCGTGACGATGCGGAGGCATTATGATGGAAACGATACGAAGTGAATGCGCAGACGCTGTGGAGAGAATGCGCAGACCGCTCATCCACGACTCGCAGATAGCGCGTGGTCGACGGGGAGGTAGCGGACGACTAATGCGGAAGAGACGGGAAGAGGATGCGGAGATGATGAAGAGGCAATGCCTCGATAATAGGGAGATGATATGGAGCCGATACGAGGAGAGCGCGAAGTTGTCACGGAGGTGGCACGAAGGTGTCACAATGGTGTTACGGGGCTGAAGTGCAAGCGATGGCGCGGACGACACGTACCTGGAGGCCGGACGCCAATGCCTCATCCGGAGCATCTTCATGTCAAGATACGTTCCATGAGCACCCGCATCCTGGTCGTCGATGACGACACGGCCCTGTCAGAGATGATCGGCATCATGCTCACAGCCGAAGGGTATGAACCTTCGTACTGCGCCGACGGGGCTGCCACCATCGACGTCTTCCATCAATCAGAACCCGATCTTGTTCTCCTCGACCTCATGCTTCCCGGCCTTGACGGCGTGGAGATCTGCCGGCACATCCGCGAGGAGTCGGATGTCCCCGTCATCATGCTCACGGCGCGCACGGACACTCAGGACGTCGTCGCCGGGCTGGAGGCCGGGGCCGACGACTACGTCACCAAGCCCTTCAAGTCCAAGGAGCTGCTGGCCCGCGTGCGCACCCGGCTGCGCCGCACCTCCGACGGCGGCAACGCCGAGCACGTGCGCGCCGGTGATCTCGATATCGACGTCGCGGGGCACCAGGTGCGCCGCGGGGAGGTCGAGATCGGTCTGACGCCCCTCGAGTTCGATCTGCTGGTCACGCTCGCGCGCACTCCCTGGAAGGTGTTCACCCGCGAGGAGCTTCTCGAGCAGGTGTGGGGCTACCAGCACGCCGCCGACACGCGGCTCGTCAACGTGCACGTCCAGCGGCTGCGCGCCAAGATCGAGCACGATCCCGAGCATCCGGCGATCGTGGTGACCGTCCGCGGCGTGGGCTACCGCGCCGGCGAGCCCGCCTGATCCGTCCGGCGGCACTCGGCTCGTGACCTTCTCGCACCGGTCCGCTCGAGCGAGTTCGCCCGAGGCGCCTCGCAGAGCCCCGGGGAGCGCGCCGACGCCGGTCAGCAGCCCCGGTCTGCGCCGACGCGACGGCTTCATGCCGTCGCTGTCGGCCATTCGGCGCAGCCTGGCCACGCGGATGGCGATGTTCGCCATGGTCGGCGGCATCGTTCTCATCGTCATCATCCTGGTGGTGGTCACGGCCCGAATACGCGACGACATCTTCGCCGATCGTCGTGATGTCATCCTGACGGACGCCCGTCTTCGGGTCGCCACCGTCCAGGCGGCCTTCGATACCTCCGGCGCGACGACGGCGGACCAGGTGGCCGCCGTCGCCCAGGCGCAGATCTCCTCCGTCGGCCAGTCGTTCGCCGGGGCGGGCGGCGTCGGCGTCATCCTCAAGCGCAGCGGCACCGAGACCACGGCCAATGTCATCAATGACCTGACCACCGACGTCAAGCTCATGTCGCTGGTCTCCGAGGACATGATCACCGCGCTCGCCGACGGCGCGGGCGAGCACCGGCAGTACTGGGAGTCGGTCAGCGTGGACTCCGGCAATGGCCCCAGTCCCGGCCTCATCGTCGGGCAGAGGGTCTCGTTGCCGCTGGCGGGCGACTACGACCTCTTCCTGGTCTACACGCTGGCGCCCGAGCAGAACGTCATCGATCTGGCCTCCCGGGCCGTGGTCATCGCGGGCTCGGGCTTCCTCCTCATGCTCATCCTGGGGATCTGGGCCCTGACCTGGCGCGTCCTGATTCCCATTCGACGCACCTCCCTGGCCTCCCAGCGTCTGGCGGGCGGCCGCCTGAGCGAGCGCCTGCCCGTCCACGGGGAGGACGAGATCGCCACGCTGTCGAGGTCCTTCAACGAGATGGCGGCCTCCCTCGAGGCTCAGATCGAGGCCTGGGAGAAGCTCTCCAAGATCGAGAGGCTGTTCGTCTCCGACGTCTCCCACGAGCTGCGCACCCCGCTGGCCTCGATCCGCCTGGCCAGCGAGCAGATCTGGGAGGCCCGCGACGAGATCGAGGATCCGTTCGCCGCTCGCAGCCTCGAGATCCTCATGCGCGAGATCGACCGCTTCGAGTCCATGCTCACCGACCTGCTGGAGATCTCCCGCATCGACTCCGGGCGCGTGCAGCTGCGCGCCGAGGACGCCGATATCGTCGCACTGACCCTGGGCGTGCTGGATCTGGTCTCCGTGCACATCGAGGCCAAGGGGTCCCAGGTCGTGCTCGACGCGCCACCCGAGCCGGTGGTCGCCGAGGTCGACTCCACGCGCATCGAGCGCATTCTACGCAACCTCATTGTCAACGCTATCGAGCACGCCGATGGCTCCCGCATCGACATCACCATCTCCGGGTCGGACGACGCGGTGGCCGTGCGGGTGCGCGATCATGGCATCGGCATGAGCCCCGATGTCGTCAAGCAGGTCTTCGACCGCTTCTACCGGGCCGATCCCTCTCGCAAGCGGACCCTGGGCGGGACGGGGCTGGGACTGTCGATCGCCCTGGAGGACGCCGCCCTGCACGGCGGCACGATCGTCGCGTGGGGATGGCCCCAGGAGGGCGCGTCCTTCCTCCTGACTCTGCCGCGGCGCCTGGGCCCGGACGCCGGGCCGGGGACCTTCACCCGGCCGGGACCCCTCGGCGTCGTTCCCGACGACGCCCCCGCCGTCGCCCGTGCGGCCCCGCGCCGCGAGCCGGAGTCGGGGGTCATGACCGCGCCGGCGCCCGTCGTCGCGCCGTCCCCCGCCTCGCGCCGCGCCGCCGACCGGGCACAGGAGGACGTCCCACCGGTCGCGTCCGGAGCGCGAGCCGTGCTGCCGCTTCCCACCGCCGCCAGCACGTCGCCCAGGGCTCGCACGCCCGAGGACGTCGACAGGCGGGCGGAGCAGACGGAGCCGGGTGAGCCGTGATGGGGCTGGGACGCGGCGGGATCGCCCGAGGAGCGCGACGCACGACCGGCGGCACCGGCGGAGTGCCGCGACGCGCCGTGCTCGCGGCACTGACGGCGGGAGGGGGGACGGCCGCACTCGCCGCCTGCGCCGACTTGCCGACCACCGGTCGGGTCACATCCTCCGACGCGGTCTCGGCCCGCAGCGGGCAGCTCGTGCAGACGGCCGCTCGTCCGCGTGACGGCGCCGGACCGGAGGAAATCGTCTCCGGGTTCCTGCGGGCCTGCATCGCCGGGTTCTCCGACGACTTCGCCACCGCCCGCGTCTTCCTGCACAGGGTCGCCTCCGAGGCCTGGGACCCCGCCGCGGTCGTCCGCGCCTACACGGGGGCCACGGCGCCCGTGGTCGAGCGCGACGAGTCGGGAGCCGTGCGGGTGGTGGTGGAGCTCGTCGGCTCGATCGACACGGCGGGGGTGCTGACCTCCGGCGCGTCCGCCGAGGCGGAGGGCGCGAGCCGCTACACGGCGTCGTACTCCCTGGCCACTGACGGCCTGGGCCAGTGGCGGATCGTCGACCTCCCCTCCGGGGTGCTGCTGCCGGCGGGGAGTCTGTCGACCAACTTCGTGGCCACGAGCCTGTACTTCCTGGCCCCGGATCTGAGGCGTTTCGTGCCCGATCTGCGGTGGCTGCCGCGGCGGAACCTGGTTTCCTCCGCGGCGGCGGCACTGCTGGACGGACCGACGGACTGGCTCGCCGCGGGAGCGCTGTCGGCGCTGCCCGACGGCACCGGGCTGGCGGCCGACGGCGTCACGCTGGAGGGCGAGACCGCGACCGTGACCCTCGACGCCGCGGCGGCCGATCTCGGCGAGCAGGCCCGTTCCCTGGCGGTGGCGCAGCTGACCGCGACGCTGAGTCGGATCGAGGGCGTCGCCTCGGTCGTTGTCATGGCCGGGGACGAGTCGCTGGGAGAGCCGGCTCCGCTCCGGGAGCCGGACGCCGAGGCCGGCGCGGTCATCGGCCTGGCCGGCGGCGCCGTCGTCCAGGGCACCAGCTCGACCCGCAAGACCCTCGCCACGGCTCAGGCTCTGGGCACCACCCAGGCCCGCCACCCGGCGCTCGGCCCGGATGGGGCCGTCTACGCCCTCAACGCCTCGAGTCTGCTGCGGCTGAGAGCGGGGGAGGGAGCCGCCAGCGTCATCGCCTCGGTCGGGGCGGCCGACGCGGGCGAGGGCGGCCTGCTGCCACCGGTGGTGGACCGCTACGGATGGGTGTGGACCGTTGCCGACGGCGCCCTGACCTCCGTGGGGAGCATGGGGCAGCGCGCGGAGCTGAGCGCGCACTGGCTGGAGGGGCGCGAGGTGACGGCGATGGATCTGTCGGCCGAGTCCGCGAGGCTCGTGCTGCGCCACCGGAGCGGGGACGGCGGGGGAGACGAGCGCGTGAGCGCGGCGGTCGTCCTGCGCGCCGAGGACGGGACTCCCCGCGGGCTCGGTGAGCCGCTGCCGCTGCCGCTGGCGGCGGGGTCGGGCGTCACGGGGCTGGCGTGGTGCGATCTGGTGAACGTGGTCGTGCTGGCACCCGGTGAGGTCGGGCAGGGGGCGCTCGATGTCCGCTACGTGCAGGTCGGCGGAACGATGACGGGCGTCGCCGGCACTCAGGGGGCGAGAGCGCTCGTCGCCGATCGCGTCAGCGGCGCGGTGCTGCTGGTGGACGACCGCGGGCAGGTCTGGCAGCGCAAGGGCGCTACCTGGCGGGTCCTGACCGTGGAGGTCTCCGACCTGTCCTACCCCCTGCCCTGATCGCCCGCCGTCGGGGCCGGTGGCGAGGGCCGCGGCCGGCGCGGCGGGGAGTGGGAACCGGTCGGGGCGGGGCCGACTCGCGCGCGAGCCGGCCCCGCCCCGACCGCGCCGTTACAGGACCTGGGCGTCCAGGCGGATGACTCCGTAGGTCCAACCGTGGCGGTGGTAGACCGCGCAGGGCTGCTTGGACGACTTCTCGATGAAGAGGTAGAAGGGGTGGCCGACGAGCTCCATCTGGTAGAGCGCCTCGTCGACCGTCATGGGCACGGCCTGATGCAGCTTCTGGCGGACGACGACGGGAGAGTCTCCCAGCTGCGACTCGACGGCGACGCCCGGTTCGGTCGGGGCCGCGGGCGAGTCCTCGATCGGCGCGTCCCCGGTGTCGGGGACGACGACGGCCTCCTCGACACCGGGCGCCTCCCGCTCCTCCTTGGCGATCTCGACCGTGTAGCGGCGGTGGTTCTTCTTGCGATCGCGTGCGCGGCGCAGGCGCTCGGTCAACTTGCCCATGGCGATGTCGAAGGCCGCGAAGCGGTCGGAGGAACTGGCCTCGGCCCGGATGATCGGGCCCTTCGAGATCACGGTGATCTCGGCGCGCTCGGCGGTATCGGCCTGGCGCGGGTTGCGCTCGTGGGTGACCTCGACCTCGACGCGCTGGACGCGCGGGTCGAGCTGCTCGACCTTGGTGGCCTTCTCCTCGACGTAGTCCCGCAGGCGAGAACTGATCTCAGCGCTGCGGCCGACGACGGTGATGTCCATGGTGAACCTTTCTGGGTCCTGTGTGATCCTGCGAAGGGGATCGGGCTGGGGGAGCGCCCGTCGCACCGTGCGGCGGGCCCTGGATGGTTCCTCACCACCTCCTGAGTGCCGGACCCGCCGCTCGGACGGGGATGTCGTGCAGCCACCCGCGGCCACCCGCAGCCATCCGCGTGCGGCCCGCGCATCTGTGCGCTGTGATACATAACCTATGCCATAAATTACACCATGCCCGCGGCACCCGCGCCATTCGGCGCGACTCGGGCGTCATCGTCGTGAGCCGATCGCGATCTGATCGTCCGGCTCCGGAACCGGGCCGCCCGGCACCGTCGAGCCCCTCCTGCGAACGGGAGGCGGGGTGGCCGCCACGACGAGCGCGCCGATGACCCGGGCCCCCGCGTCGCGCAGCGCGCGGGCGCACGCCCCCAGGGTCGCACCGGTGGTGACCACGTCGTCGACCAGTAGGATCGCCAGCCCGGAAACCGGTGCCAGGACCCGCGGCGGGTCCGCGCGGTTGATCCGCCGCTGCCGTGCCGAGCGGCCGGCCTGGTGCGCCCCGCCGGCGAACCGGGGACGGCGCAGCAGGTCCGCGCTGAGCACGTCCAGAGCCCGTCCTCCGCCGCCCCGGGGCGCTCCGCCGGGGCGCGGCCAACCGGCGGCCGCGCCCCGGGCGACGGCGTCGGCGAGCGGGGCGGCCACGAGACGGCCCCGGGCGCGGCGGAGCCATCCGGAGGGGGCGGGGACGACGAGCAGCGGACCGGCGCCGACGACGGTTCGCGTCTCCTCGTCCAGGGATCGCGCCCAGAGACGGCCGGCGCGGATCCCGGTCTCGTCCATGAAGCCGGTCAGATCCTCCCGGGCGCCGTTCTTCCACCCCAGCACCATGTGCCGCACCGGGCCCGCGTAGGCGGCCACGGCGCGCACCTCCAGCGTGCCGGCGGCCTCCGCGTGCTCGACGGAGGCGGGGGCTCCGGCGAGCAGGCTCCGGCAGTCGGGGCACAGCTCGACGTCCCAGCGTCCGCAGCCGGCGCAGGACACCGGCAGGACCAGGCGGGCCGCCTCGCGCAGGTGGCGCGACCAGCGGGAGGCGGCCGGCGGCGGGACTGCGCGAGGCGGCCGGGACGCGCTGTCGGCGGAGGCCGATGAGGACGATGGGGAGACCATGGTCCCATGATCCCGCGATCGCGCATCGGGGTCGGGCGGGCGTCCACAGGACGTGGCGGGACGCCGGCGGCGCCGCGCCGGGCGCGGGCCTGTGCACGGGGAGCGGCCGTGCCCGGGGGAGGCGCCCCGGGGGAGGATCGCGCGCGTTCGCAATGAGGCAGATCATGCGCCGGCGCGGTGGCCACTCACAGGGCGTCCACTACGATGGACGCGACCGCGCCCGGCTACCCGGGCGATGGGGACGCGGAGATGCGGGACGCAGCCGCGGGCCGCGCGCACCCCACCACCAACAAGGGAGAAAACCAGCGTGTCGATCGTCGACCGGATCCTTCGCATCGGTGAGGGACGTACTCTCAGGAGGCTTGACGCCATCGCCACCCAGGTCGAGGCGCTTGCCGAGACCTACGCGGACTTCACCGACGACGATCTCAAGGAGGTCGCCGGCGACCTCAAGGAGCGCTATGTCGACGGGGAGACCCTCGACGAGCTCCTTCCCGAGGCCTTCGCGACGGTGTGCGAGGCGGCCGACCGGGTGCTGGGCATGCGTCCCTTCCACGTCCAGATCATGGGCGGCGCCGCGCTCCACCGGGGCAACATCGCCGAGATGAAGACCGGTGAGGGCAAGACTCTCGTGGCCACCATGCCCTCCTTCCTGCGGGCGCTGACCGGCAAGGGCGTGCACGTGGTGACGGTCAACGACTACCTCGCCGAGTACCAGTCCGATCTCATGGGGCGCGTCCACCGCTTCCTGGGGCTGACCACCGGTTGCATCCTGACCGGCCAGACCCCCGCGGAGCGCCGCAAGCAGTACGCCTGCGACATCACCTACGGCACGAACAACGAGTTCGGCTTCGACTACCTGCGCGACAACATGGCCCAGCGGCCCGAGGACCTCGTCCAGAGGGGCCACGCCTTCGTCATCGTCGATGAGGTCGACTCCATCCTCATCGACGAGGCCCGTACCCCGCTCATCATCTCCGGCCCCGCCACCGGTGACGTCAACAAGTGGTACAAGGAGTTCGCCAAGATGGCCGAGCGCCTGCGCCCGGGCAAGGACTACGAGGTCGATGAGAAGAAGCGCACCGTGGGCGTGCTGGCGTCCGGCATCGAGCGCGTCGAGGACTACCTGGGCATCGACAACCTGTACGAGTCGGAGAACACGCCGCTGATCGGCTTCCTCAACAACGCGATCAAGGCCAAGGAGCTCTTCCACCTCGACAAGGACTACATCGTGCGCGACGGCGAGGTCCTCATCGTCGATGAGCACACCGGTCGCGTCCTGCCGGGGCGTCGTTACAACGAGGGCATGCACCAGGCCATCGAGGCCAAGGAGCGCGTGGAGATCAAGGCGGAGAACCAGACGCTGGCCACCATCACCCTTCAGAACTACTTCCGTCTCTACCCCGAGGGCTCGCGCTCGGGCATGACCGGCACCGCCGAGACCGAGGCCGCGGAGTTCGCCGGCACCTATAAGATCGGCGTCGTCCCGATCCCCACGAACAAGCCGATGATCCGCGAGGACCAGCCGGACCTGGTCTACACGAACGTCGATGCCAAGCTGACCGCCGTTGTCGACGACATCGCCGAGCGCCACGAGGCCGGACAGCCGGTTCTCGTGGGCACCACGAGCGTGGAGAAGTCCGAGCGCCTCTCCGGCCTGCTGAGCGGGCGGGGCATCCCGCACCAGGTCCTCAACGCCAAGCAGCACGCGCGAGAGGCCGCCGTCGTCGCCATGGCGGGGCGCAAGGGCGCCGTCACCGTGGCCACCAACATGGCGGGCCGCGGCACTGACATCATGCTCGGCGGCAACGCCGAGCACATCGCCGTCGCCGGGCTCAAGGAGGCGGGCCTGGATCCGGAGGAGAACGCCGAGGAGTACGACAAGGCCTGGCCCGCCGCGCTCAAGGCCGCCCAGGACGCCTGCAGGGCGGAGCACGACGAGGTCGTCTCCCTCGGAGGGCTGTACGTGCTGGGCACCGAGCGCCACGAGTCCCGGCGCATCGACAATCAGCTGCGCGGGCGCTCCGGTCGTCAGGGGGACCCGGGCGAGTCGCGCTTCTACCTGTCGATGGAGGACGACCTCATGCGCATGTTCGCCTCCGGCGCCGCCCAGCGCATCATGGCCTCGGGGGCGTACCCGGACGATGTGCCCCTGGAGTCCAAGGTGGTCACGCGCGCCATCGCCTCGGCCCAGCGCCAGGTCGAGTCGCGCAACTACGAGATCCGCAAGAACGTCCTGAAGTACGACGACGTCATGACCGAGCAGCGCGAGAAGGTCTACGACGAGCGTCATCGCGTGCTGGAGGGCGAGGACCTGGAGCCGCAGGTCGCGGCCTTCCGCTCTCAGGCCGTCGAGGCGATCGTCGCCGGCCGCACCGCGGAGGGGCGCGCCGATGAGTGGGATCTCGACGCCCTGTGGGGCGACCTCGCTCGTCTCTACCCTGTGGGACTCTCCCAGGACGAGCTCGTCGATGCCGTGGGCGGGATCGATCGCCTGACCCAGGAGCGGCTGTCCGCCGAGCTGTCCGAGGACGTCGCCGTGGCCTACGAGGACGCCGAGCAGCGCATGGGGGACAACCCTCTCGCCCGCGCCCAGCTCGGTGATGAGCCCATGCGGGCCCTGGAGCGCCGTGTCCTGCTGGCCGTGGTCGACAAGCGGTGGCGCGAGCACCTCTACGAGATGGACTACCTCAAGGAGGGCATCGGCCTGCGCGCCATGGCCCAGCGGGACCCGCTGGTGGAGTACGCCAACGAGGGCGCCCACATGTTCAAGGCGATGATGGAGGGCATCCGGGAGGAGACCGTCGAGCAGATCTTCGCCAACGTCGGCCGCTTCGACGCCGCCGCCGCGCGCGCGGCCGAGGACGGCACGGCCGAGGCCGCCTCCGCCGTGGCCGCTGCGGACGGCACTGCCGCGGCCCGCATCAGGGGCGTCGGAGCGGGCTCGGGGGGCGGTGGCGTCCTGGGATCCACCGGTCGGGAGGCCATGAGCGGGCGGATGACCTACTCGGCGCCCTCGGAGGATGGCACGACCACCTTGACGACGTCGGGATCCCGCCCGAGCGCGCGGGGCGGTGCGGGGGCCTCCGGCTCGTCGGCCGCGCTGTCGGCGGCGGGCCGTGCGGGCTCCTCCTCGGGCGGCGGAGCGCGCTCCGCCAACCGGGCGCAGCGGCGCGCCGCCAAGAAGAAGCGGAGGCGTTGAGCACGGCCACGGGCGTCATGGACCGGCATGGGCTCAGCCGATCTCGAGAGTCGACATGATCCACCTGCCGCGGTGGGGGATCAGGAGGGCGGCCGCGGCCCTCACCCGTGAGCCGTCGTCGAGCAGGACGGCGGCCTCGCAGTTGCCCGACAGCGTGATCTGGGTGCGGGCGCAGCGCGCCCGAGGCCTGGCGCGAGCGGGCTCGGTCCCCAGCAGACGCAGGGCCAGGCCCGCGCGGCGGGCCAGCGCCTCGAACATCTCGGGAGTGGTCCACCGCGCCAGGTGGTCCGCGGGTCTGTGGCCGCTGAGGACCTCCGCGGCGGCGGTGACGATGGAGGCGGCGTGACGCTGCGGGTCGGGCAGGCGCTGCGCGTCGAGTGGGTCGGGCGGGTTCTTGGCGGCCCTGGAGGCCGTGCCCGCGCGTCGCCGTGAGCGCTGGCTCCGACGGCTGAGCGCGGTGCGGAAGTGCAGGCGGTCCCACTGCCTGCGCTCGGCGTTCGTCGCGGGCGCGTGGGGAACGATCTCGCCGGCCGGCGTGCGGGTGGCGGTTCCGGGGGTGCGGGTCCGCGGCCCGGTCGGTTCCGGGCGCCTCGGCGCGGGGCGCCTTCTGGTCGTCCTCGGTGGTCGTGAGATCGATGCCGTGGGCGGCGTGGGCGGTGTGGTCGCGATGTCCGCCGAGGCGGTGGGAGTGGTCATGGATGTCTCCTGTCGTGGGTCGTGTCATGAGTCGTCGTCAGCGGAGTGCGCTCGGGGTCGCCCGGGCGCGTCGGGGAGCCGCAGTGAGGCGCCCGGGTGGATGGCGGAGGGATCCGGGCCGATGCGCTCGGCGTTCGCCTCGTAGATCAGGGGCCAGGTCCTCATGATCCGCTCGTCGGTGGCGCCGGGGCCCAGCGCGATCGCGGTGATCGACCACAGGGACTCTCCGGGCTCGACGATGTGGGTGGTCGAGGAGCCCGGCTCCCCGCCGGTTGAGGGGGCGGTCGGGGGATCGGGATCCTCCGCTCCAGCGCCGGGCGCGGACGAGTCGGGCTCGGGCCGCTCGGCGTCCGGCGCCTCCGTCCCGGTCCCGGAATCCCGGGCGGACTCGGTGCCCGGGTCGGCAGTCGGTTCGGCCCGCGGGGCGGGGTCCTGGCCGGAGGTCACCTGCCAACCCAGGTCGTCGGGGGCGGAGGGGGCGGCGGCAGCGGCGGCGGGGGCGATCGTCAGCCCCGCGATCATCGCGCCGGTGGCGATCCGTCGCACGAGCGGGGCGCCCCATCGCTGGAGCACGGTGCCGGCGCGGCTCCGACTCGTCACCGGTGCCGACGCGCCGCGCGCATCCGCCGTCGCGGGAGCGCTCTCGAGCACGACGGCCAGCGCCAGCCCAGCGGATGCCAGGTGCCACAGGCCGCCCGCGGCGCCGAGCCCGCACGCGATCACGATCGCCATCTGGGCGATCTGGGCCGCGCCCCACCAGGCGAGCGGGACGGATGCGAGACCGGCGCCCGCCGACCAGGCGCTCGCGGCCAGAGCCGCCGTTCCGAGAGCCGCGGCCAGCGCGACGGCGACGAGACGCATGAGAGTACGCACGAGATCCTCCGTCATCGAGGATGATGTTTGATGTGCTTTGATATTGACTGACTATTATGAACTTGTCAAGAGCGGATATAGGGCTGTTCCGAGAGGGGGTGTGGGACGACGGGGCGTCGCGGTCGCTGCGGATCGAGGGGCGGCGTCGTGAGTCGCGGCCCTGGACGGGGCCTCGGGGCGGGGGGGGGCGGAATCCCGGGCGAGATGACCCCGGGCGGGGTCTTGCCGCATCGGCGAGTGACGTGATGGGCTGCCGTCATGGACTGGGACTGCCTGCTGGCCGATCTTGAGAGCCGGTTCGAGGCGGAGCACCGCTCCAGCATCGCCGCTCAGGCGGCGGACCTGGCGGAGGCCGAGACCGCAGCCGTGCGACTGGCCGACCGGCTTCGCGGTGCGGTCGGGCGGGCGATTCGCCTGCGCACGCGCGGCGGCGTGCCGGTTGAAGGGGCGGTGGTGCGGGCGGAGGACGGATTCGTGCTTGTCGATGAGGGGGACGGCCTGCAGGCTCTCGTCCCCACCGACTCGCTCGCCTTCCTCGCCCCGCTTCCCGGGCCCGCGCCCGAGCCGGGCGGCCGTCGCCGTCCGACCATCCAGGCCGTTGCGCGTGAACTGGCCCGCACCGGCGCGCGGGTGCGGGCGATGACTCCCGCCGGGGACGTCATCGGCCGGATCGGGCGGGTGGGGGCCGACTACCTGGACGTTGTCGTGGATGGCCCGCGCGGCGGCAGCGGCGAGCGGCCTCTTGCGGGAGGGGCGCCGCGCACCGGCGTCGTCACCGTGGCCCTGAGCGCGCTCGACGTTCTGCGCAGCCGGTGAGCGGACCGCCGCGGAGCGCGCTTACTCGGCCTGCGCGCCTACTCGGCCCTTCCGGGAGCCTTCACTTCTCGAAGGGGCGGCCTGCGGCGACCATGTCGCGCGTCGCCTCGAGCTGACGCTCGATGTAGGAGTCGAAGGCGCTCTCGGGAACCCTCCACAGGCGGCGAGCGCCCACCTGGATCGCGGGCAGGTCCCCGGACTGGATGAGGGCGCGCACGCCCTGGGCCGATAGCTGCAGATTCTCGGCGACCTCGGCGATGGTCAGGAACTTGTCTTTCATGGCACGATGATGACATCCCGGCGCACGGTGCGCCATCCCTGAACAGTCCTGTGGATAATTAAAGATGCTTCTAGGCTGTCCCAGGGTCTCATGAGTGATCAGGAGAATCCCGTGGTCCTTTCCCGCCGCGGCCCCGCACGGGCCGCCGATCCTGTACGCCCGGCTCGCAAACGCCGTTCCACGTGGCGCGATCCGCGCATGGCCGGTGGGCTCGTCCTCATCGGCGCCGCCGTCGCCCTGGGCTCCTGGGCGGTGAGCGCCGCCGCCGAGACCCAGCAGGTCTACGCTCTGGCCCGTGACGTCGCCCCCGGGGAGGATCTGACGGCCGACGGGGTCCTGTCCCTGGTGGACGCCCATCCGGGCACGGATGCCTACGTCCTGGCGGGGCGACTGCCCGAGGCCGCTGTCGCCCAGAGGTCCTTGGGCGCCGGTGAGCTCCTGCCCACCAGCGCCGTGGGGGAACGGACTCCGGACGACCTGCGCGCGATCGTCCTGAAGGTGTCCTCCACCCTTCCCGCCGGTACCGGGGTCGGCGACATCGTCGATCTGTGGGCCCTGCCCGCCGCCGGAACCGCCTCCCGGACCGCCTCCGAGGACAAGCGCACCCAGGCCGAGGTCGTCGCCGAGCACCTGGTCGTCTCGACGGTCGGGCAGACGGGCGAGAGCCTCGTCAGGGAGAGCACCACCGAGGTCGAGGTCCTCGTTCCCGCCTCGTCCGTGGCCGTGGTGCTCACCGCCGCCGGCGGCGACGGCGATCTCGTCCTGGTGCCCAGCGCCTCCGGGAGCTGAGATGGACGAGCGACTGCACGGGGTCCTCCTGGCCGTGTCGGGGGACGACTCCGACCTGCTGCGGGCGATCGACGCGCGGGGATCGGGACTGCGCGTCGTGCGCCGCTGCGCCGATGCTGCCGACCTGCTCAGCGCCGCCATGGCGGGGCTGGCCGTGCTCGTGGTCGTCGATACGGGCTTCGACGAGTTCGATCGCTCCGTCGTGGACCGGCTCGAGCACGCCGGCGCCACCGGCATCGTCCTGACGCCCACCGATCAGCTGGAGCACTGGGCCACGATCGGCTGGCCGGTCGAGGATCGGGGAACGAGCCCCGATGCGGTGCGGGCGCGCCTGCAGGCACTCGCGCGCGCTGTCGGAGTCGGCCGGGCGCGGCGCACGTCCCCGGCCGCGCCGGTGATCTCGTCCGCGCCCCCGGCTCGGCCCGACGACGAGTCGGATGATCGGCTGTGGGCCGAGCTGATGGCCCCGGACCCCTTCTCCTCGACCACGCCGGACCGGGCCGGGGGAGCGAGCGCCTCCCCGCCGGAGGAGGCGCTCGCGAGGTCCGTGCCGCGCCGGTCGGATGCGCCGGACGGAGGCGCGGCGCGCATCGATTCCGCTCGTGGGCCCGCCGACGACCCCGGCGCCGTCGTGGATGAGCCGGGCGGTGGACTCGCGGTGGTTTGGGGACCCCGCTGCTCCTCGGGGAGGACGACGATCGCCGCAGCGTTGGCCCACTGCCTGGCCCCCGCCGGCGGTTCGATCCTCGTGGACGCCGATCTGGAGGGCCCGTGCCTCAACCAGGTCCTCGGGCTGCCGGAGGACTCCTCCGGGCTGGCCACCGCCGCGCGCCTGGCCGGGCACGGCAGACTGGACGACGAGACCCTGGAGGCGCTCCTCATTCCCTTCGGCCCATCGGAGCGCCTGCTGTCGGGCCTGGGGCGCCCGGGGCGCTGGCGCGAGCTGCCGCCCTCGGCCATGTCCGAGGTGTGGAGGCACTGCCGACGACTGGCGGCGTGGACCATTGTCGATATCAGCGGTGGTCCCGTCGACGACTCTGTTGACGAGTACACCCTGGAGCCCGGCAGGGGAGCCGTCGCCGCCGGACTCGTGCGCAACGCCGACGTCGTCCTGGTGGTCGGCGGTGCGGATCCCGTCGGGATACGACGGCTCCTGCAGCTGCTGGGCGATCTCGATGACGAGATGCGTCCCACCGGCCGGATGGAGGTGGTCGTCACCCGGGTGCGGTCCGGCGTCGCGGGGCCGGCCCCGCAGCGCGCTGTCAGGAACGCCCTTGAGCGCTACGGCCGGCTCAGCGAGGTGGCGCTCGTGCCGGACGACCCGGTGACGGCCGATCGGTGTCTGATGGAGGGACGACCCGTCACCGACGCGGCTCCGGACAGTGCGCTCGGGCGGGCGCTGACGGCGCTCGCCGATCGGGTCGCCCCGGAGATGGCCGCCGCCCGACGCCCGGGCAGGGCGGCGCGGCGTCGCGGACTCGGGCTGCGGCGCGGTCGTGAGGCCCGAGGCGGTCGCCTGAGGCGGGCGCGTCGGTCAGCGCGCTCGAGTGGGGTGGAACGAGCCGCGGTGCGTCCCGCTTCGATCTCCGTCGATGCGGGGCCTTCTGCTCCTCCACCGGACGGGGGCGTGGCCCTGAGGAAGCCGGGACCGCCACCGGGTGCGGCGCCTCCGCCGCCCCCGCCGCCCCCGGGGGCCAGGGGCGCGGTGCCCCCCGCCGCGTCCGCGGAGCGCCGCCGGGGGCGACGCGCCAGGTGATGACGGCGCACCGATCGGCGGGTGGAACGGGGCACACTTGGGCCATGCGCATCTATCTTCCCGCGACGGCTGCCGACCTGACAGCTCCGCGTATCAGCCCTCGGACGGCTCACGCGGCCACTCCCGCCCTGGCCGCGGCCCTGCTCGACGAGGATGAGGAGGGCCTGGAGGTCTCGGCGAGCCTGTGCGCGGCGGACGCCTCCTTGATGCTCCTGGCCGCGCCCGGCGCCGGGGCCCTGGCGGATCGTCGGGTCGTCGTCGCGGCGGACGTGGACTCCTCGGAGGTCTCGGAGCTTTCGGCGAGCGGAGACATTTTGCCCGGCACGGTCGAGCTGAGGACGCCGGTGGCCTGGGAGTCCGTGGCCGCGCTGCTGGTGGACGACGCGGAGGCGGAGGCGGATGTGCGGGCGGCGCGCACCGGTGACGAGGGCGCCTTCGAGCGGGCGGCCGAGGCCGACCTTCTGTGGTTCGACGTCTCGGAGCGCGAGCAGCTCGCCGCCGAGCTCGGTTGAGCGCCCGGGTCCCCGGCCCGTCCGATCCGCTTGGGATCGGCTACGAGGCGGTGACGCTCAGCGTCGAGCCCGAGGGCGTCCTGGTGATCTCGATGCGGTCGGGGATCTGACGGCGCAGTTCCTCGACGTGGGAGACGATGCCGACGGTTCGTCCTCCCTCCTGGAGGCGCCCGAGCTCGAAGAGGACGGTCTGGAGGGTTTCGGGGTCGAGAGAGCCGAAACCCTCATCGACGAAGAGGGTCTCCATGGTGATGCCCCCGGACTCGGCGGTGACGACATCGGCCAGGGCCAGGGCCAGCGACAGGGAGACGTAGAAGGTCTCCCCGCCCGAGAGGGTCCTGGGGTCGCGGGTGCGCTCGTCTCCGAGGCGGTCGATGACGGCCAGGCCCAGTCCTTTGCGGCGCCGGTGCCGGCTGGTCTCCTCGGCGACCCGGATGAGCTCGTAGCGCCCGGAGGACATCTGGGACAGGCGCTCGTTGGCGAAGACGAGGACCTCCTCGAAGCGGGCCTGCAGCACCCAGGTGGCCAGGGGCGTGCCGGCCTCGTTCTCCCCGCGGGCCAGGGCCGCCACCCGGATGAGGTCGGCGCTGGAGCCGGCCGCCTCCTCATAGGCGGTGGCCGCCTGCTCGACGCCGTCGACGGCCCGGCGCAGGTGCTCGTGGGACTCGGCGGTGCGCGCCTGAGCGGAGGCGGCCTGCCTCGCGGCGGCGTCCGCCTGGGCGAGCTCGGCGGTGGCGTCCTCGAGGCGGTCCTCCTCCTGTCCGCTCAGGGCGGCGATCTGCGGGTCCTCCAGCCCCAGGCGGACCCGCTCCCGGGCGGTGGCGGCGGCGCGCACGGTCGCGGACAGGGACTCGACGGCGCCGCGCTCCATGAAGGCCGCCGTCGCCTGAGCCGCGCCGGCGAAGCCCTCCTCCTCCAGCGCCCTGGCCAGATCTGACAGGGCGCTGCGGGCCTGATCCAGGGCGGTGCGCGCCGTGTCGACGTCCTCGGAGGCGTCCTCCGCCTCCTGCGCCCGCACGAGGAGCGCGCCGGCGCGGGCGGTGACACTCGACCAGCTTCCGCGCGTCTCGAGGCAGCGCCGCTGGTCCTGGGCCAGGGCCTCGCGCTCGGTCTCCAGGCGCGAACGGGCCGACTCCTGGGAGGACCGGGCGGCGTCGAGCTCGGCGCGCTCCTGCTCGGTGCGGGCATCGAAGGCGTCGAGACGCGCGGCCAGTTCGTCAGCGGCGTCTGCTGCGGCCCGAGCCGTGGTCAGGGCAGTGGCGGCCTCGTCCAGGGCCGCCTTGGCGGCGGAGGCGTCCATCCCGTCACTGGAGCGCTGGGCCTCCTGAAGCCGGGTGGCGCAGACGTCGCGCTCCCGGACGGCTCCGCTGAGCGCCTCGTCGGCCTGCCGTTGGCGCTCCTCGGCGGCCTCCACCTGCTGGCGGGTGGCGCCCTCGGCGTCGGCCGCAGCGGGGGAGGGGTGGGTGGGGGAACCGCATACGGGGCAGGGCTCGCCCTCGGTGAGCTCACCGGCCAGTGCCCCCGCGGTCCCGGAGATCCAGGCCAGGCGGGTGGCGTGAACCCGACCGGCCGCCCCCTGCGCCGCCGCGACCGCCAACGCGCGGGCATTGTCCCGCTGGGCGAGCCGGGCCGTGAGCTGCTCGACGGCCAGCGCCGCCCGGTGGCGCTCCTCGGCCCGGGCACGGCGCTCTCGAAGACCGTCCAGGCGCTCACGGGCCGCGCGGGCCGCCTCCAGGTCCTCCACCAGGGCGGCGCGCAGACCCGGGCGGGAGGCGAGTTGCTCGGTCTGTTGCGCCAGTTCGGCGATGCTGCGCTGAAGGGTTGCCTCCCGGTGGTTCAGGGTCTCCTCACGTGTCTTCAGCTCGGCCTCGAGGGCGACGAGGACCTCGAGCTGCCCGTGCTCGCGATGGCACCGGTGCGCCAGCTCGTCGAGGCCGCGGGTGCTCAGCACCTCGGTGCCGGCCGGCTCGGACACGTCGGCCGGTGCGGGTGCCTCAACCGCCTCGGCCTCCTGCTGGGCGGCGGCGTCCGGCTCGCCGGGTTCCAGCTCGACGGCTCCGGGGTCTGTCCTGCTCGGTTCCTCACCGAGCGCGGCGAGCCGGCGCTGCGCCTCACGGGCAAGAGGCTCGACCAGAGCAGCGGGCGTCGCCTCCGTATGGCGGTCCCGACTGCTGGTGCTGGTAACGGTGGCGGTATCGGCGGCACTATCAGCACCGGCGGCACCGCTGGCCTGCTCGGCCAGGTGGGCCGGGCCGCTCTGATCGACGCGGGCGGCCAGAGCGGCGACGGCTTGTTGGGCGTGGTCGAGGGCTGTCTGCTCGGCCGCCAGGTACGGCCGCACCCGGGCGGCGCGCTCGGCGGCCTGGAGGCGTGCGGCGTCGTCGGTGTCCTGCTCGGCGCGCTCGGCCAGCCGCCGGCTCTCCTCGACCAGCGCCCGGCGTCGCTCCAGGAGGTCGTGGAGCCTCTGGGCCTCTTCTCGGGTGGTCTGAGCCCGGGCGAGGTCCTGCGCGGTGGCCTCGGCCCGGGCTTCGGCCTGCTGGGCGCGGCCGCATGAGGCCTCCAGCACCTGGACGCCGATGCGGCGAAGAGCCTCAAGGTCCGGGGAGGCGCCGACCATCGCCGCCTCCAGCGCCTGGGCCGGCGTCGGGGCGGGACCGGCGGAGTCCTCCTCCGGCTCCTCGCGGTCGGTGTCTTCAATGGGCAGCGGCAGTGCCTCCTGGGCTCCTCCGGATGGGGCCTCCTCCGAGGAGTCATCCTGGAGTGCCACATGGCCAGCGTCGTCGGCCTCTTCAGCGGTATCCGCGGTCTCTGCGGAGGACGGCACCTCGGTGAGGAAGGGATGCCGGACCAGGGAGGCGACCTGCCCGCGCAGGTCGGCCTTGGCCTGCTCGACCCGCCGGTCCCCCTCCCGGGAGGCCTGGACGAGGGCGTCCTGGATGGCGTCGTAGATGCCAGTGCCGAACACGTCCTTGAGCAGGTGCTGGCGCTCGGAGGAGTCGGCGCGCAGGAACCGGGCGAACTTGCCCTGCGGCAGGACGACCGTCTGCGTGAACTGCTCCCGGCTGAGCCCGACGGCGCGGGTGATCTCCGCGTCGGCGTCGCCCACGCGGGTGACGGGTTCGTCGAGCGGCTGCCCGCCGACCCCGGTCAGGTGCCAGAGCTTGACGGTGCCGTTCTGGGTGGTGGTGCCCTGGCCGCGTCGCTTGGCCCGCTCGTAGGTGGGGGTGCGGCGCACCCGGTAGACGCCGGCGCCGGTGGAGAAGACGAGCTCGATGACGCTCTCGGTGCGCGGGCCGACGAGGGTGGAGCGGATGCGCTCCTTGGAGGAGTCGGCCGAGTCGGCCACGTCCCCGTAGAGGGCGAAGACGATCGCGTCGATGATGGTGGTCTTGCCCGATCCGGTGGGGCCGGTCAGCAGGAAGCGGCCCGAGGCCCCCACGGCGTCGAAGTCGATGCGCTCCTGACCGGCGTAGGGGCCGATGCCGGTCATGGTCAGGGAGTGGATCCTCATCGCTCGCTCCTCGCGCTCGCCAGGGCGGACTCGTAGGCGCTGCGCAGGACGCCGCGCTCGGCGGGTTCGGGGGCGCGCCCGCAGACGTCGTCGAAGAAGTCCTCGGTGATGCGCAGCGGGTCGGCCGCGGCGGTGACGTCGATGCGCTCGCGGGCGGTGCGGGCGGGGGCCTCGTGCTGGAAGGCCAGGAGGCTGGGGAAGCGCTTCTTGAGCGCGGCCAGGGCGCCGGGTGACCGCTCGCCCCGGAGGACGACGCGCACCCAGGCGCCGGTGGCGTCGTCGAAGGCGGGGGACAGGAGCTGGGACATGGTGCCGGTCAGCGTGCGCACCCGGTGCAGGACCGGGGTGGGGATGCGCTCGAGGGCGGCGACGCCGTCGGCGGCCAGGTCCAGCAGGACAAAGGACTTGGTGGCCGAGTTGCGGGCGCCCTCGGCCTCGTCGAAGGAGAAGGGCAGGGGCGAACCGGAGTAGACCAGGCGCGGGCCTGCGGACTGGGCGATCTCCTGGGGGCGGTGGAGGTGCCCGAGGGCCACGTAGTCCAGGCCGCCGGACCGCTCGGCCAGGGGCGAGCCGCCGAGGCCGGTGTAGACGCCCGCGGGCACGGAATCGACGCCGCCGACGCGGATGTCCCGCTCGGACTCGGCCGTGGGGCGGCCGCCGACGACGAAGGCGTGGGACATGACCAGGGCGGGGACGCGCATGGTCGCCGCGGCGCGGCGGGCGGCGAGGTCGGCGGCGACCAGGCGCAGGGCGCCCGAGACGACGGCCTCGTGGCTGCGGGGCAGGCGGCGCGGGGGTCGCCGTGCCTCGGGCGAGTCGGGATCGGGCGCGTTGTCGGGCTCGGTGGGACGGGCGTGACCGGCGTCGCGCTCGGGCTCGTCGCCGGTCTCCCCGAGCCGCTCGGCGAGGAGGGGCGGAAGGGACTCGCGGGCGGCATCCGGATCGAGATAGGGCAGGGCGTAGATGTAGAGGCCGTCCCCGCCGTCGGGATCCGGGATGACGACGGGGCGGTCGACCTCGGTGGTGCGGGCGCGGATGGTCAGGCCCTCCCGCAGGAGGTCGGCGCCGAAGCCGAGGCGCTGGGCGGAGTCGTGATTGCCCGGAGTGAGGACCACCCGGGTGATGTCCGACAGGCGGCGCAGGGTGTCGTCCAGGAGCCGGACGGAGTCGATGGGCGGGATGGCGCGGTCGTAGACGTCGCCCGCCACGACGACGGCATCGACGGCCTCGCGGCGGGCGAGCTCGACGAGGTGATCGGCGAAGGTCTCCTGGGCGTCATCGAGGACGCGCCCGTGGAAGGTGCGCCCCAGGTGCCAGTCGGAGGTGTGCAGGATCCGCATGGGCGCAGCCTCTCACGCGGGTGCGACATGAATCGCGGCGCGATCGGACGGTCGCGCGCCCCGGTCGGGCCGCCGCCGATGCGCGGCATCCGCTCCTGCCGCTGTCCGTCGTCCCGCTGCGAGCCGGACCGATCTCGACGCGGGACTGAACCGATCTCGGTGCGGAACCGGACCGATCTCGATGAGCTCGGCGGGGAGGGGCGGCGCGCTTGCGCCGGTGCCGCCCCGTTCGTAGGCTTCTGCCGTGTTCGTTCCGCACTGCGATAACTGACTGCGTCCCCGGTCCCGGCCGGGGACGCCGATTCCGCGTCCGCCTCGTCTGATCGCGCCGCCTCCGAGGGCCGCCGACACGACCTGGCGAGGCGCGTCGAACGTCTGTCAGCAGCGGCCCGCCGAGCCTCCGCTCGCGCCGCGTTTCGACGAGCACCCGAAACGAGCCCCTCTGTGCCTCCTCAGTCCCCTCAGTCCGCCCGTCCCACCCGGCCCCTCCACGCCTCCGACATCCCCATCGCCCGCCACCCGCGCCGCTGGCCGGCATTCCTGTCCATCACCCCGACTCCGCTGCCCGCCGTCCTCGACCGGCCCGGCGCGTGGATGCGCGCCCTCCTGCGTCGTGCCGCACCGTTGCTGGCCGTGGCCTCTCTTCTCGACGCCCTGACCCACCTGGCCGCCGGACTCGTCCCCACCGCCCTGGGTCGCGTCGTCGACTCGGGCCTGGACCGGGGACTGTCCGCCGACCTGGCCCCCGGTCTGCTCGCCCTGGCGGCGCTCGGCATCGTCAGCGCGCTGACCGGCGGCCTCGCCGAGGCGTTCTCCTTCGGCGCCTGGGCCTCCGGCTGGCAGCCCAGCGCCCGCGGCGTCGGTCACCGGCTCGGATGTCGCTCGCGCGCCATCACCCGCGCGGTCGCCGGTGGCGATGTCGTCTCCATCGTCACCACCGACGCCGACGCCATCGGCGCGTTCATGTACGTCATCGCCAACGTCGCCGGCTCGCTGGTGAGCGTCATCGTCGTCGGTGTCCTCATGATCCGCATGGACATCGGGCTCGGACTGCTCGTGCTGCTGGGACTGCCGGTCGTCCTGAGCCTGGTCGGCGCCCTCGTCGAGCCGCTCGACCGGCGCATGTCCGTCCAGCGCGAGGAGCAGGGCCGCCTGACCACTACGACCACCGACGTCGTCGCCGGCCTGCGCGTGCTGCGCGGCATCGGCGGCGAGGACGCCTACGCCGCCCGCTACTCCGAGGCCTCCGCCCGCGTGCGCGACGCGGGAATGAGGGTCGCCTCCACGCAGGCCCTGCTCGCCGCCATCCGCGCCGGCGCCCCCATGATCCTGACGGCGGTCGTCGTCGGCGCCGGCGCCACCGCCGCCCTGGAGGGGCGCATCACGCCCGGCGAGCTCGTCACCTTCTACGGCTGGGCGGCCTTCCTCATCCAGCCGCTGGACTCGTTCGCCGACCTCATGCAGCTCATGACCCGCGCCCGGGTCGGAGCCAGGAGGGTCGCCCGCGTCGCCGCCGTCGAGCCCTTGGTCCGCGATATCGTCGTCGATCCCGCGGCGCGTCCGGACCCGACCGGCGACCTCGTCGACACCACCACCGGCGTGCGTCTGCGCGGCGGCGTCATGACCGCTCTGGTGTGCTCGCGCCCCGGAGCCTGCGCGGCCCTGGCCGAGCGGCTCGGGCGCCCCGACGACGATGCGGCCGTCACGCTCGACGGCACCGACCTGCGGCACCTGCCGATCGAGGCGGTGCGCTCGGCCGTCATCGTCTCCGGTGCGCGCGCCGAGGCCTTCGCCGGGCCCCTGGCGGCCGAGGTCCTCGGCGAGGCCGTTCCACTGGCCGAGGATCGCGAGCTGGCTCCGCTCGTGCGCCTGCATGCCGGCGCCGCGCGGCCCGACGCCGCACGGGCCCCGGTCCTCCTCACCGGCGACCAGGAGCGCGCCGCCGGTCGCGCGCTGCGAGTGGCCGCGGCCGACGATGTCGTCGACTCCCTGGGGGGTCTGCAGGGCCGGCTCACCGAGAGGGCCCGCAATCTGTCGGGCGGTCAACGCCAGCGCCTGGCGCTCGCCCGCGCCGTGGCGCGCCGCTGCCCGGTGCTGGTGCTCATCGAGCCCACCAGCGCCCTGGACTCCCACACCGAGGACCTCATCGCCCGACGGCTTCGCGACGAGCGCCGGGGGATGACGACCGTCGTCGTCACCGCCTCCCCGCTGCTGCTGGGGCGCTGCGACGAGGTCGTGCTGCTCGAGGCCGACGAGGGCGGAGGGCTGCGCGAGACGGCTCGCGGCAGTCATCGCGGGCTCAGCGCCCTGGACGCCTACGCGGCCGTCGTCGAGCGCGGGGGCGAGCGCGCATGAGCGCCCTGCGCCTCCCCGTGGCCGATGCCGCCGACGTGCGCCGGCGCTTCGGCGCGCTCCTGCGCGAGCACGGGCGCGCCGTCGGAGCCCTCGCCGTCGTCCAGTTGTCCGCCGCCCTCGCCTCGGCGGCCATCCCCAGGGTCCTCGGCCTCATGGTGGATGCTGTCGATGCTGCCGACGCGGACGGCGGGGCGGGGCGGCTGGGCCGCCTCATCGTCATCGTCATCGCCCTGGCCGCCGCCAACGCGCTGCTGACCGGAATCGGGGAGTACCTCGCCCGAGTCCTCGGAGAACGGGTCTTCGCCGAGATGCGCGAGGCGCTGGTGAGCGCCGTCATGCACCTGCCTCTCGGCGTCGTCGAGGCCGCGGGCACCGGCGACCTCCTGGGTCGCACCGGCCACGACCTGGAGTCGATCCGCTTCGTCGTCCAGCGAGGCGTCTCCCAGCTCCTCATCATCGTGCTCACGATCCTGACCGTTGTGGTGGCCGCGCTGGTGAGCTCCCCGGTCCTCGGCCTCTCGATGCTCGCGGCGATGGTCGTGGCCGGGCCGATCGGCCGGTGGTACATGCGCCGCGCCATCCCCGCCTACAGGGCCATGAGCGCCCTGTGGGCCGAGGTCGACGGCGCCGTCGCCGAGACCGCCGATCAGGCCGCCACCGTCGATGCCCAGAGCCTCGGGGCGCGCCGCAACCTGGTGCTCGATCGCGCCGTGCGCGAGGTGTGGACCACCGAGCAGTACACCCTGTGGCTGCGGGTCCTCCTCGTCGCCGGGCTCTCCGTCGTCGTGATGCTGCCGCTGCTCGTCGTGCTGACCTGGGGCGCATGGCTCCTGGGCCGCGGGGCGGTGACGCTCGGTGCGGTCGCCACCGTGGCCCTGTACTCGGTTCAGCTGCGCGGGCCCGTCCACGAGATCACCTTCTGGCTCGACTCCGTGCAGTCCGCCTCCGCGGCCATGGCCCGCATCGTCGGCGTCGAGCTCGTCGAGCCGGACCGCACGGCATCCAGCGACCGGACCGCCGCCGCGCCCCCGCGTGCGCGAGGCGCGTCCTACGCCTATCGGGAGGGCCGCGATGTGCTGCACGACGTCGACCTCGAGGTCCTCCCCGGGGAGCGGCTCGCCGTCGTCGGCCCATCCGGCTCCGGGAAGTCGACGCTCGTGCGCCTGCTCGCCGGCATCCACCCGCCCACCCGCGGTCGTGTCACGGTCGGGGCGGACGGGCCGGATGGCGAGGGGACGGATCTGACGGCGCTGTCGGAGGCCGCCCTCCGCAAGGAGGTCGTCCTGGTCACCCAGGAGCACCACGTCTTCGCATGCTCCCTGGCCGACAACCTGCGCATCGCCCGGGCCGACGCCACCGACGCCGAGATCGCCCGGGCCCTCGACGTCGTGGGCGCGGGGCCGTGGGCGGCCGAGCTGCCCGACGGCCTCGCCACGCTCGTGGGCGCCGGCGGGGCCGACCTCGATCCGGGGCGGGCCCAGCAGGTGGCTCTGGCGCGCATCGTGCTCATGGACCCGACCACGCTCGTCCTCGACGAGGCGACCAGCCTGCTCGATCCGGGGGCGGCCCGTTCGGCGGAGCGAGCGCTGGAGGCCGTGCTGACCGGGCGCACCGTGATCATGGTCGTCCACCGGCTCGACGCCGCCGCTGCGGCCGACCGGGTGGTCGTCCTCATCGACGGGCGGGTCGTGGAGCTGGGTCCGCACGACGAGCTCGTCGCCGCCGGGGGCGAGTACACCAGGCTGTGGGAGGCCTGGACTGGTGCGTAAGGAGTGCGTACGGGTCGGAGAGCAGTGGTGGGCGGGGGCTCAGGGGGAACCGATCTCGGTGCGGAACCGAACCGATCTCGACGAGGGCGGGGCGCGGCCGCTCGACTCGGGGCGAACTCCCCATCGCCTGCGATGGTGGTCAGCGGACCCCCGTGACACACTCCTATCACTCCGGATCTCGGAGTGGGCCCTGTCCCCGGGGCCACCGCCCACCGAAAGTCATCCTCATGCGCACGATACTCAGCAGGCGCTCGGCCGTGGTCGTCGTCTCCGTCCTCGCCGTCGTCTCCGTCCTCGTCATTGCCGCGGGTCTCACCGGCGTGCTCAGAAGATCCACCGGCGACCCGTCCGCGACGGCGACGCCCGGGCAGGACGCCGAGGCCACCGCCGAGAACGCCTACAGCGACCGCTTCGTCGTCACCTACTCCGAGGGGACGCCCGCCGCCAACGCCATCGGGTCGGTGGAGGCCTACGGCACGAACATCATCGACTCCCTGCCCGCGGGCGACAAGCAGGCCCTCACCGCCGCCGCCGGCGAGATCTCGGTCGAGGTCGAGTCCGTCACCGCCCACTCCCTCGGCACGGTGGGTGTCGTGCTGAGCGAGAGGCTCACCCCCGATCAGGTCGAGGAGTTCATCTCCGCGCTCGGAGCCGCGGACGGCGTGGAGGCCGTTGAGCCCGAGGTGCACATGACGGCCCTGGACGACAACGTCCCCGACGACGAGTACTTCTCCTACCAGTGGGACATGACCTCCGGCTCCCACGGGATCAACGCCACGAACGCCTGGTCGCAGTCCACGGGCGAGGGCGTCACGGTCGCCGTCATCGACACGGGCATCCTGGCCGCCCACCCGGACCTGGAGGGCCGGCTCCTGCCGGGCTACGACTTCGTCTCCGACTCCTGGATCGCCCGCGACAACGACGGACGCGATGCGGATCCCTCGGACGAGGGCGACAACGTCGAGGCGAACGCCTGCTACCAGGGATCCGAGGCCACCAACTCCTCCTGGCACGGCACCCACGTGGCCGGCATCATCGCCGCCAACGCGAACAACCGGATCGGCGTGGCGGGCGTCGCCCCGGGGGCCGCGATCGTCCCCGTGCGCGCCATGGGCCGATGCGGAGGCGCCGGAACCGACATCATCGACTCCATCACCTGGGCGTCGGGAGGGCACGTCAACGGCGTTCCTGACAATCCCAACCCCGCGCGGGTCATCAACGTGAGCCTGGGCGGCGACGGCACCTGCCCGGCCTACACCCAGAACGCCATCGACGCCGCCGTCGAGCGCGGCTCGATCATCGTCGCCGCCGCGGGCAACTCGGACCAGGACGTGAGCGGCGTGACCCCCGCGGGCTGCAAGAACGTCATCACCGTCGGTTCCACTTCCAGCAGCGGCAGCCGCGCCTCCTACTCGAACTACGGCGCCGGTGTCAGCGTCTCCGCCCCGGGCGGCGATGTCGCCAGCGGGGGCGTCCTGTCCGCCGTCGATACCTCCACGACGACTCCGGAGGGCTCCGGCTACGCCCTCATGGTGGGCACCAGCCAGGCGAGCCCGCACGTCGCCGGCACGGTCGCGCTGCTCCTGGCCATCGATCCCTCGATCACGGGCGACAAGGCCACCACCCTGCTGCAGGACACCGCCGCCCCCGTGAGCGACTGCGACCGCGACGGCTGCGGCAGCGGTATTGTCGACGCCGCGGCCGCGACCCAGAGGGCCAAGCAGGACAAGGGCGATACCGGTGGCGATGCCGGTGCCGAACCGGCTCCCGAGCCCGAGCCGAGCCCCGAGCCCTCGGATCCCATCGGTCGCCTCCTGGACTCCCTGCGAGGGGTCCGGAGCCCGACGACGGAGACGACCGAGTAGGCCGCCGGATCAGGCGACCCCGGATGGAGGGCGGTGACGGGCGTGGAGGAATCCGCTGGAGGCGGGCCGAGCGCGGCCGGCGAGGAGCCGACGAGCAGTGGATCCGCGCATGACGGTGACCACGGGGCCCCGGCGCTGCGGCTATCGCAGGAGCCGCAGCGGCCACGGCGCGCCGTTCGTCTTGCGGCCTGCGCCGTCATCGCCCTCGCGACACTCCTCACGGCCGCCTCCGCCCCGGCCCCCGGCGTCGCGCCGAGCACCGGGGCGAGCACCGAGGACGGTGCCGCGGCCGCGGTCTCCTCGTCCACCGCGGCCACTCCGCCCGGCTCGCCCGGGGGCGGGGACGCCGTCCCCCGCCCGCCGGTGGATGCCTCCACGGGCGGTCCGGCGGTCACCGGAGTCCTCCTCGTCCTCGACGAGCAGATGAGCGGCCTGCTCGCCTCCGACGGGTTCGACGATGTCCTGGGCATGATGGCCGGCTCCATCGAGACGACCGCCGGCCTGTGCGGCGCCACCGTCGATGACATCGGCGTCGCAGGCGGAGGACTGCTCGTCCGTCTCGATGACCCGTCGCTCAACCCGTGCCTCATCGATGGACTCGCCGGGATCGAGCACGTCGTGAGCGCCGACGAGGACATGACCGTGACCGCCCAGTGACTGCGCGGATTCGCCCAGTGACCGCCCGGCGACCACGCGGAGCCCTCCCGGGGCGGGTTGCGAGGCGATCGATCGCGGGGCGGGGCGGCACGGGCTGCGGCGCGGCCCCGGGATCAGGCCGATCGATCGGATCGGGGATCAGGCTGTGATCGTGCTGGAGGCGACGAGCGCGATGATGATCGCGCCCAGCACCACGCGGTAGACGAGGAAGCCGGTGAACTTGTTGGAGGAGACGAACTTCAGCAGCCAGGCGATCGTCGCGTAGGCCACCAGGCCCGAGACGACGGTGGCGATGCCGGTGGCGGGCCATCCGATGCCGTCGGCGATGTCCCCCGCCGCGGTCACGGCCTCGAGCAGGCCCGCGGCGATGAGGGCGGGGATGCCCATGAAGAAGGACAGCCGCGTGGCGGTCACGCGGTCGAAGCGCAGGAAGAGGCCGGCGGAGATCGTGGCGCCGGAGCGGGAGATGCCCGGGAGGACGGGGGAGAGGGCCTGGAAGGCGCCGATGATGAGGGCGTCCTTGACGCTGACCTGGCTCATGCCCTTGCCGGCCGAGGCGTGAGTGGCGCCCGTCGGGCCGTCGGACTGCTGGTCGGCGAACCACATGACGGCGCTCCAGATGATGAGCGCGCCGGCGATCACCCACAGGGAGCGGGCCGTGACCTCGATGAAGTCCTTGAGGACCAGCCCCACGACCGCGACCGGGATCGAGCCCAGGATGATGCCCCAGCCCAGCGTGTAGTCGGGGTCGCTCCGCGCGCTCTGGTTCGTCAGTCCCCTGAACCAGGCCGCCACGATGCGCACGATGTCGCCCCAGAAGTAGATGACGGCGGCCAGGATCGCCCCGATCTGGATGACGGCGGTGAAGGCGGTGATGCCCTTCCCGTCGATGTCGTAGCCGAGGAGCTTCTCGACGATGTTGAGGTGGCCCGTCGAGGAGACGGGCAGGAACTCGGTGATGCCCTCGACGATGCCGAGGATGACGGCGTGCAGCCAGCTCATGGGTCTCCCAGGATGAGGGCGGATGGGGTCGCCCGAAGGTTATCGTGCCGTGACGCGGTGCTGACAGGTCTGCGGCGTTGGCCTTAGTCTCACTGCGCCGCTGTGTCGGCGCGCCGCCGCGTCTCGCAGTTCCACTCGCCGTCTCGCCGCGTCACGGTCCCGTCGCCCGCTCGTCACCCTGCTCGATGGGGCGGGGGCCGTGAGCGCGCGGAGCCGGCGACGGTTAGCACGCCGCTGGCAGGAACCACCGGGAGGGCCGTGAGCGCGCGGAGTCGGCCCGCGATCGGTTCTCGTCCCGGCCTCGAGCGGGCGCCGGGCCGACGTCGGGCCCGTTCCGCCCCGGTGCCGGCCGGTTTCAGTCGGTCTCGGCGGCGAGCCGGGCGAGGACGGCGTCGTGCAGCGGGCCGTTGGTGGCCACGGCGTCGCCGCCCCAGGGGCCGGGCTCGCCCGTCAGCGAGGTGAAGCGCCCGCCCGCCTCGGTGACCATCGGAACGAGTGCTGCCATGTCGTAGACCTCGAGCTCGGGCTCGACCGCCAGGTCGACCGCGCCGGAGGCCAGCAGCATGTAGGACCAGAAGTCGCCGTAGGCGCGTGTGCGCCAGCAGCTCTGCATGAGCGAGAGCATGCCGCGCAGCCGCCTGCGCTCCGCCCAGCCGGACAGGGAGGAGTAGGACAGGGAGGCGTCCTCCAGGGCCGTCACACCGGACACGTGCAGCCGATGGGCGAGCGCCAGGGACCGTCCGCTCCACGCGCCGCCCCCTGCGACCGCCCACCAGCGCTTGCCCAGTGCGGGCGCGGAGGCCAGGCCGACGACGACCCTTCCGTCCTCCACCAGGCTGATGAGGGTCGCCCACACGGGCACCCCGCGCACGAAGTTCTTCGTCCCGTCGATCGGATCGATGATCCACTGGCGCGGCGAGTGACCCGTCACCCCGAACTCCTCGCCGAGCACCGAGTCGCGGGTGCGCGCGCGCGACAGGTAGTCGCGGATGAGGCGCTCCGCCTCCCGGTCGGCGGCGGTGACCGGGGTCAGATCCGGCTTGGTCTCGACCTCGACGTCCTGGGCCTCGAAGTGGCCCCGGGTCAGGGGATCGACCTGATCCGCGATCGTGTGGGCCAGGTGCAGGTCGTCGCGCCAGCGGCGCTCGCCGGCCGGGGATGGGGAGGCGGTCTCGGTCGTGGCGTCGGTCGTGGCGTCGGTCATGGCACCACGGTAGCGGCGGTTCCGAGATTCTCCGCGACCTTCCGAGGGCCTTCGCGGGCTGGTGGCGCGCTGCGGGCCGCCCCGGCCGTCGCGCGCGGGACGGCGCACGCGGTCCCGGGCCGTCGCGGGCGCTCATGACGTCCGCGGCGGTCCGGGGCCGGGCCGGGGTCCGGGGCCGGGCCGGGGCTCAGACCTCCAGCAGCACCTTGATGGCGCGGCGCTCGTCCATCGCCTTGTAGCCCTCGGCCGCCTCCTCCAGGGGCAGGCGCAGGGTGAAGACCTTGCCCGGGTCGATCTCGCGCTTGAGGATGCGGTCGATGAGGTCGGGCAGGAAGCGGCGCACGGGGGCGGGGCCGCCCAGCATGCTGACCTCGGCGAAGAAGAGCCGCTGCCCGTTCAGGCTCACGCCATGGGCCACGCCGACGTAGCCGACGTGCCCGCCGGGCCGGCACGAGGCGATGGCCTGGTCCATGGACACCTGGTTGCCGACGGCCTCGACGACTCCGTGGGCCCCGTAGCCCCCGGTGAGCTCCTTGACCTTGGCGGCGCCCTCCTCGCCGCGCTCGGCGACGACGACGTCGGCGCCGAACTCGCGGGCGAGCCGAGCGCGGTCCTCGTGGCGGGAGAAGGCGATGACCCGCTCGCTGCCGAGGGCCTTGGCGGCCAGGACGGCGGACAGGCCCACGGCGCCGTCGCCGACCACCGCGATGGTCCTGCCGGGGCCGGCGTGAGCGGCCACGGCCCCGAACCAGCCGGTGCCCAGCACGTCGGAGGCGGCCAGGAGCGAGGCCATGATCTCCGGGTCCTCGGGCCTGCCCCCGGGGACGACGACGAGAGTGCCGTCGGCCTGGGGCACGCGCGTGTACTGCGACTGCGTGTCGCTCATGAAACCGCCGTTGGCGCAGCGGGACTGGAAGCCGTCCGCGCAGATCTCGCAGGTGTTGTCGCTGATGCAGAAGGAGCCGACGACGAAGTCGCCGACCTCGATGTTCTTGACGTCGTCGCCGACCTCGACGACGGTGCCGACGTACTCGTGCCCCATGGGACGGGCCTCGTCGACGGGCTGGATGCCCCGGTAGGGCCACAGATCGGAGCCGCAGATGCAGGCGACCTCGATCTTCAGGACGGCGTCGGTGGGCTCGATGACGCGCGGGACCTCGCGGTCCTCGACGCGCACGTCCCCGGGGGCGTGCATGACGACGCCGCGCATCGTGGTGGGCAGAAGCGGGGTTGCGGTGCTCATGGGATCCTCCATTACCCGCGCCCGGTGGTGCTCGGGCGCTGTTGCCTTGAGCCTACGAGCCGTGCGGGCGCCGTCCCAGGCACTCCCAGGACCATCCCGATCGCTATCAGCCGAAGCCCCGATCGTCCCGCGCGGCCGGGGCAGGACCAGAAGGGTGCCGGTGAGGGGATCGGCGATGATCTCCACCGGCAGGCCGAAGACGTCCTCCACCAGCTCGGCGGTGATCACGTCCTCGGGGGCGCCGTGGGCCAGGATGGCGCCCGCGCGCATGGCGATGATCTCGTCGCCGTACCGGCAGGCCTGGTTCAGGTCGTGGAGCACCGCCACGATCGTGGTTCCCAGGTCGGTGTTGAGCTCGTGGAACAGCTCCAGGACGTCGACCTGGTGGACCAGGTCCAGATAGGTGGTGGGCTCGTCCAGCAGGAGGACGCCGGTGCGCTGGGCCAGAGCCATCGCGATCCACACGCGCTGGCGCTGCCCGCCGGACAGGGATGCGACCCGGCGGGTCGCCAGGGCGCTCACATCGGTGCGCTCCATCGCCTCGCTGACCGCCTCGTCGTCACGGGCGGACCACTGGTGCAGGATCGACTGGTGGGGGTAGCGCCCGCGCGCCACCAGCTCGTGCACGGTGATGCCGGGCGGCGCGATCGACGACTGCGCCAGCATGCCCACGCGCCGCGCCACCTGCTTGGGGGACAGGGTCGCGATGTCGCGGCCGTCGAGGACCACCCGCCCCGAGCCGGGGGAGAGGACTCGGCTCAGGGCCCGCAGCAGCGTGGACTTCCCGCAGGCGTTGGGGCCCACGATCATCGTCACCGCGCCCGGCGTGATCGCCGTGCTCAGGTTCTCGATGACGGGGTGGGCCGGGTGGTAGGCCAGGCGGATGCCCTGGGCGCTCAGTCCTGTCGGGGCGCTCCGGGGGTCCGGCGGGGGCGCCGGGGGCACGACCGGCTACCCCTTCACCGTCTCGGAGACCGTCGTGAGCACCGTGCGGGCCGCCGTCGGGCCCGCGTTGAGGAAGAAGGGATCGTCATCGACCTGGACCGCGCGGTTCTCGGAGACGGCCGTCAGCGTGGGCCACAGGTCCATGGAGGTCAGCGCGGAGGCCTGTCCGCCCTGGACCCCGTAGAGGAGCCAGTCGCCGTCGGCCTGGTCGAGCTTCTCGGCGGAGACGTCCTGGGAGACGTCGTCGGTGAATCGCTGGCTCTCGGGGCGGGCCGCGCCCATGTCGGCCAGGACCGAGCCGGCGAAGGAGATGGCCCCGAAGATGCGTATGCGGTCCCCGTCCCTGCGCAGCAGGGAGATCGTGGCCGCCCTGTCGATGGACCGCCCGGCCTCGGCCGCGTCGGTGTGGAAGGCGTCCAGCCAGGCCTGGGCGGTGCCCGGCTTGCCCAGTGCGTCCGCCATGAGCAGGTAGTCCTGCTTCCAGTTGGTGCCTCTGCCCTGTGTGGCCACCGTGGGGGCGATGTTGGACAGGGAGGTGTAGAGGGAGGCCGCGTCCTTGCCGGAGCTGTTCATGAGGATGAGATCGGGGGAGAGGTTGGCGATCGCCTCGACGTCGGGAGCCGTGCGCTTGCCGACGTTCGTCATCGAGGACAGGGCGTCGGCGTGCTGCGGAAAGGCCTCGGCGAGGTAGTCCGGGACCAACTCGGCGCCGTCTCCGGCCGTGGAGCCCACCGGGACGAGCTCCAGGGCGAGGGCGGCGTCGAGCTGACCGGTACCGGTGATGACCACCTTGGTGGGGGCCGCCTTGAGCTCCGTGCTGCCCTGGAAGTGCACGACCGTGCGGGGGAAGACGCCGTCCCCCTGGCCCGAGCCCATGCCGTCGGGGACGCCCGTCGGAACCGAGGGGGCGCCGTCGTCGGCGGCCCGGGAGGGATCCGCGGAGCCGGACGACGCGCCACCGGCGCCCCCGGAGGAGCAGGCGGCCAGGATCGGCGCGGTGGCGGCCAGACCCGCCAGGGACAGGACGGAACGGCGAGTGCAGCGACGGCTGCGGAACATGATCATACGCTGAGGCTAACCTCAGGTGTACCGTTCTCATCAAGAATACATCCGGAGGAGGTGGGGAGAAAGTGGTCAAGATCGCGTCCGGGGCGCCCCGCCGGGGCGTCCGGGAGAGCCGTCGAGAACCGCTGCGGGACGTCCGCGGTGATGAGGGCGGTGATGCGGGGTGATGAGGATGGGTCGTGCGAGCGCGTCCCTCGGCGGGCCCGGAGCCGGTGCGCGCACCGCCGGCGCATTGCTGATATGCCTGGTTCTGCTGGCTCTGCTGGGGCTGGTCAGCCTCGCCGTCGGCTCCCGCGGCCTGACTCTGGGCGAGGCCTGGAGCGGCCTGGTGGGCCCCGGACGGGGAACCGTCGACTCCGTCATCGTCTGGCGACTGCGCATGCCTCGCACCGTCCTGGCCATCGCCGTCGGGGCCTGTCTGGCCGTGGCCGGCGTCGTCATGCAGGCCCTGACGCGCAATCCGCTGGCGGAGCCCGGAATACTCGGCGTCAATGCGGGCGCCTCCCTGGCCGTGGTGCTGTCCATCACCGCACTGGGAGTCGCCGATGTGCGCGGCCACCTCTGGTTCGCCTTCGCGGGCGCCGCCCTCGCCGCCATCCTGGTCCATCTCATGGCCCGGCGCAGCGCCGACGCCGGCCCCTCCCGCCTCGTGCTGGCGGGGGTGGCCCTGGGCGCCAGCCTCCACGCCATCACCGGCACCATCACCATGTACGACACCAGGGCCTTCGACTCCTACCGCTTCTGGGTGGTGGGCTCCCTCGAGGAGCGCGATGCGGGCCTGCTGGCGCGGGTCTGGCCCTTCCTCGCCGTCGGCCTGCTGCTGGCCCTGGTCTCGGGACTGACCCTCAACGCGCTGGCCCTGGGGGAGGAGCAGGCGAGGGCCCTGGGCGTCAGTCCCGCACGCGCGCGCCTGCTCGCCCTGGTCGCCATCACGCTCCTGTGCGGCGCATCGACGGCCGCCGTCGGCCCCATCTCCTTCGTCGGACTGGTGGTGCCCCAGGTGCTGCGCCTGGCGCTGGGCGCGGACCAGCGGCGGCTGCTGACGGCCTCCCTCGTCGCCGGGCCGGTCCTGCTTCTGGCCGCCGACATCACGGGGAGGCTCCTCATCCGTCCCGATGAGTTGGAGGCCGGGGTCGTCACCGCCTTCATCGGCGGCCCCGTGCTGCTCGCCATGGTGATCCGTCGCACAGGAGTGGGGACGTGATGAGCCCGGGCCCGCGGGGCTCCCGGCCGCCGCGGCGCAGGGTCTCGGTCATCGCAGACGATGAGCCCGGGCCCGCGGGGCTCCCGGGAGCGGCGGGAGCCCCGGGGCTCCGGCGGGGCGGCCGTCGGCGCCGGTCCCCCCGCCGGCCCTCACCGCCAGGGCCCGCCGGCCTCCCAGCAGCGCCTGGCCCTGGGGTCCGGACGCGCCCTCCTGCTCCACCGTCGGGCCCTCGTGGCGACCGTCCTCCTGGTGGCGGCGGCCCTGGCCGTCGTGATCGTGACGGTTCTCACCGGGACCTACGAGATCTCCCCCGTCGACGCCCTGCGCGTCCTGGGCGGTCAGGGCACTGACGGTCCCGCTGGTGCCACGGACCGCTTCATCGTGATCGACCAGCGCCTGCCGCGGGCGACCGCGGCCGTGCTCGTGGGGGCGATGCTGGCGCTGTCCGGCGCCATCTTCCAGAGTCTGTCCCGCAACCCTCTGGGCAGCCCCGACATCGTCGGCTTCACCACCGGCGCCTCCACCGGGGGGCTGGTGGTCATCCTCCTGAGCACCGCCTCCACCACTCTTCAGATCGCCACGGGCACGATCCTGGGCGGGTTCGCCACCGCGGCCGCCGTCGTCCTGGTGGCGCTGCGGCGCGGCATCGGAGGGGAGGCCCTGGTGCTGGCGGGCATCGCCCTGTCCGAGGTGCTGTCGGCCACCAACGACTACCTGGTCTCGCGGGCCACCATCCAGGACGCCGAGGTGGCCAAGGCCTGGCAGTACGGCTCGCTCAACGCCATCACGTGGGCCCAGGTGCGCCCGCTGGCGCTGGCGGCGGCGGTGCTCGTGCCCCCGGTCGTCCGGCTCGCGCGGCCCGCCGGCGTCCTGGAGCTCGGCGATGACGCCGCCACCAGCCTGGGACTGAGCACTGTCCGGGTGCGCGGGGCCATGCTCGGCTACGGCGTCGTGCTCGCCGCCGTGTGCGTGGCCGTGTCCGGGCCGATCGGCTTCCTGGCCCTGGCGGCCCCGCAGCTGGCGCGGCGGGTGAGTCGGGCCGCCGGAATCACCATGGTGGCCTCGGCGGCCATGGGCGCCTTCGTCCTGGCCGGGGCCGACCTGCTGGCGCAGCGCCTGCTCGCCCCCTTCCAGATCCCGGTGGGGCTGCTCAGCGCGGCCTGCGGCGGGATGTACCTCGTCTGGCTGCTCGTGATCCCCTCCGAGCGCCCGGGGCGACTGGGCGGGGGCGACTGAGTCGACGGCCCGGCCGTCCGATCCGGTTCAGTCGGCGCCCGTCCGCCCGGCGGGGGCCCGTCCGCCCGGTCCGCGGCGGGGCAGGATGCGGACCGCGACGGCCTTGATGGCGCACCACAGCTCCTGGCCGACGTCGATGCCCATGTCGGCGACGGCGCCGGCCGTGACGGCCGCGCGGACGGCCTGGCCGCAGGCCAGTCGCACCTCCACGCTCACCAGGGCGCCGGCCCGCTCCACCCCGACGACCCGACCCGCCAGGACGTTGCGGGGGGAGCCCCGGGGCGGCCGCCGGTACAGGGCCACCGCGTCCGGCGGCACCAGGGCGATGCCGGGGGCGCCGGGGTCCGGTTCCCCGCGGGCCTCCCGCCCGGTGGTCCCGTCCTCGGCGGTGCTCATGCGGCCCCCGTCGCCGTCTCCCCCGTCCCGGGGGCGCCCGTGGATCGCCCCTCCCCCCGGCAGCGACAGCGCCGGGGCGAGGGCATCGCCGTCCAGACGCCCGGTCAGGACCCCGGTGCCGGTGAGTCCGGCGGCGAAGTCGGAGACCGGTTCGGCGAGCACGTCCGCCGCGGTCCCCCGCTCCGCCACTCGGCCGCCCTCCAGGACGACGACGTCGTCGGCCAGGGCTGTGATGTCCAGGACGTCGTGGGTGACCAGCAGGGTCGTGATCCCCCTCTCGGCGGTGCGGCGGGCGATCAGGGCGCGCATCTCCCGACGGGCGGTGACGTCCAGGGCCGACATCGGCTCGTCGAGGAGCAGTAGGCGCGGGGCGGTGACCAGGGCGCGCGCCAGGGCCACGCGGGCCGCCTGGCCCCCGGAGAGGGCACCGCCGGAGCGGGATGCCAGGTGCGCCGCTCCGACGGCGGCCAGCTCGGACCTGGCGCGGCTCCGGGCCGCCGAGCGACTCGCGCCCCGGCAGCGCAGAGCGAAGGCCACGTTGCTCAGGACCGACATGTGGGTGAAGACTCCCGGGTCCTGACCCAGCAGGGCCGCCTCGCGGCGGCCCGCGGGCACGAAGCTCTCGGGACCGTCCAGGACCCGCTCGCCGAGGACCACCCGGCCCTCCTCGGCATCCAGCAGGCCGGCCACCACCGCGCATACCGTGGACTTGCCCGAGCCGTTGGGGCCGATGAGGGCCATGGTGCGCCCGGCTCGGACGGAGAGGTCGACGGCGACGTCGCGCGCGCTCAGGCGGAATGAGACCCTCAGCTCTCGGCCGAGTCCGCCGCCCTCGTGCGCGAGTTCCGCGGGGGCGGTGGACTCGTCACGGGCGGATTCCCCCGTGCCTCCGGTCTTCCCGGTCTCCCTGGCCTCCTTCACGGCCGGCGCCGCGCCCCGGTCCGGACGGCGGTCGCCCGTCAGGGCGCTCCAGCGCACGTTGGTGGCCCCCACGACGAGGAGGGACAGGACGATGAGCAGCGTCGCCAGTGCCAGGGACACGGCCGTGTCGCTCTCCCTCTCCAGGTAGATCGCCAGCGGCATGGTGCGGGTGACGCCCTCCTTGGAACCGGCGAAGGCGATGGTCGCCCCGAACTCTCCCAGGCTCCGCCCCAGGGCGAGCGCCGTTCCGCGGACCAGTGCCGGTGCCGCCAGCGGCAGGGTGATGCGCGTCAGGATCCGCCACGGGCCCGCCCCCAGGGTGCGGGCGATGGTCTCGGCACGGGTGTCGCGACTGCGCAGCGCGGCCTCGAGGGTGACCACGAGGTAGGGCATGGACACGAAGACCTGGGCGATGACGACGGCTGCGGTCGTGAAGGGGATCTGCACGCCCAGGACCTCCAGGGCCCCTCCGAGCAGTCCCCGCCTGCCCAGGGTCGCCAGCAGGGCGATTCCCGCCACCACCGGTGGCATGGTCATCGGCAGCACGGCGAGCACGCGGCCCACTCGCACACCGGGCCACTGCCGCGCCAGCAGGAGCGCCAGCGGCACGCCGAGGCTCACTGAGACGGCGGTGGCGACCAGGCAGGTGCGCAGGGACAGGCCGAGCGCGCGGGTCGCCGACCGGGAGGCCAGCAGCGTCGGCAGCTCGGTCCAGGCCACGCGCGTGCCCAGGCCGACGAAGGGCAGGAGGATGACGCAGGCGCCCAGCGCCCCGAGCGCGAGCACGGGCAGCGGAAGGGGGGCTCGCGCGGCGCGCGAGCGGTTCCGGTGCTCGCCGGTGCGGGCGGGGGCGGGCCCGTGACCGGACCCGGCCGGGTCGGGGGAGGCGCGGAGTGTCACGTGGCGAAGCCTGTCATGTCGTGGGTCTCATCACGTCCGCGAGACCGCGTCCGGGCCGGGCACGGGTCCGGACGCGAGTCCCGCGACGGGGCGCGGGTCGGCCGCCTCAGCCGTTCTCGGTGGCTTCCTCGGCGGGCGCCGCCGCCGACGTCGGGGCGGCGGAGGAGTCGGAGGGGGCGCCGAAGCCGTACTTGGCCAGGATCTCCCGGCCCTTGTCGGACAGCACGAAGTCGACGAAGGCCCTTCCTCCGGCCGGGTTCGACGCGGAGGCGGTCGTGGCGATCGGATAGTGGTTGACGATGCCGTGATCGGGGATCGTGATCTCCTCCGTGCCCTTGGCGCTGGCGGCGTTCGTGGCGTAGACGATGCCGGCGTCGGCCTCGCCGGACTCGACCTTCTCCTGCACGCTGGAGACCTTGGTCTCCTCCGAGGCCGGATGGAGGGTGACGCCGGTGGCCTCCTCCATCTCCCTGGTGGCGGTGCCGCAGGGGACGCCGGCCTGGTCGTCGCAGATGACGAGGTTGACGCCCTCGGCGTTCAGGGACTCGTCGAAGCCGGTGATGCCGGCGGGATTGCCCTCGGGCACGATGATGCTCAGGACGTTGGTGGCGAACTCCCGCTGCTCGCCCACGAGCCCTCCGCCGGCGGCGTCGTCCATGGTCCTGGTGTCCGCGGTGGCCAGCACGTCGGCCGTCGAGCCCTCGGCCAGGTTGGAGACGAGGTCCTGGGAGCCCTGGAAGTCGAAGGTGACGGAGGATCCGGGGTTGGCCTCCTGGAAGGAGGTGCTGATCTCCTCGTAGGCCTTCTGCAGCGAGGCGGCCGCGAAGACAGTGATCTCACCGCTGACCGCGCCGGAGGCGGCGTCGTCGGAGGATGCCCCGGTGGAGCTCCGGGAGGGCGAGCCGCCGCAGGCCGCCAGTGAGATGGCGGATAGGAGGGCGACGACGGTGAGGGCTGCGCGGCGGCGGACGCGCATGAGCGGGTCCTTTCGTCAGGGGCTCCGTTGCGGGGGAGCCCGCCCCGGCCGACCGGGCGCTGGTCGGTGCCGACTCGGCGTCGGGCCGTGGATGCCATGGTCGGGTCATGGATAGTGGCTGGTCGGTCCAGGATCGCACGGTGCGGGCGGAGGGAGAAGACCATGATGTTGGGTGCCCGAAGATTGCGGCGGTTCGCAGCGCCCCACCGATGAGGGCGTCGCCGGACCGATCTCGAGCCGGAACTGGACCGATCTCGGCGCGGAACCGGACCGATCTCGGCGAGGAGGGGGCGTCCGCGGCGGGGTCAGGCCCCTTGCGAGGGGGCGACGTCGTCGGAGCCCTGGTTGCCGGTGCCCTGGGTGCGCACGGGCCCCCATCCGCGGCGCGGAGCGGTGGTCGCCGTCGCGCCCGTCCGCGAGCGGTAGACGACGTAGGGTCGGGTCACGTAGCCCAGGGGCGCGCTCACGACGTGGACCAGCCGGGTGAAGGGCCAGATGGCGAAGAGCAGCAGGCCGGCCACGATGTGCAGCTTGAACGCCGTCGGCACGTCCGCCATGAGTTCGGGCCGCGGGTTCAGCAGGAGGATCGAGCGGAACCACGGGCTGATGGTCTCGCGGTAGTCGTAGCCGCCGTGCAGACCCCCCAGCAGCTGGGTGGAGACCGTCGCCCACGCCCCCAGGCAGATCGGCACGAGCAGGAGGACGTACATGATCCTGTCGTTGGTCGTCGTCGCCAGGCGCACCGACTTGATCACGATGCGCCGGTAGAGCAGGCCGCCCAGACCCGTCAGCGTCATGACGCCGGCCAGCGTGCCGGGAACGACCGCCATGAGATGGTAGATGTGCTCGGGGATGCCGGCCGCCTCGGTCCAGGCCTTGGGGACCCCCAGGCCCATGCCGTGGCCGGCGGCCACGAGCAGGATGCCGAGATGGAACAGCGGGGAGGACCAGCGCAGGATCCGCGACTCGTTCCACTGGGAGGACCGGCTCGTCCAGCCGAACTGGTCGTTGCGGTAGCGCCACACCAGGCCGGCGCCCAGGAGGAGGAGCGATGCGTACGGCAGAGCGATCCACAGGACGTACTGCTCGAAGGCGCTCATGATCGGGGCTCCTGGGAGTTGCTCCGGGCGGGTGCCGCGGGAGGAACGGAATGGACGGGGTCGGCGGGGTTGGCGATGATGCCGGCCGCCGCGCCGATCGGAGCGACCGGCGCGGAGGGGAAGGGCAGCGTGTCGGTCACCCCGACGGTCTCGACGGGGGGCCCGGCCGCCACCAGCGCCCGTACCCGGTCGGCGGTGGCGGCGTCGATCTCGGGCAGGGTCATGGAGACCGCCTCCACGAGGCGGGAGTAGGGGGATCCGGCGTCGACGAGTGCGCTGCGCAGCACCTCGATGCCCTCGCGATGACTCGACAGCAGAGTCTGCGCGATCTCATCGCCGCTGCGCGCGGAGAGCTCCAGCACCACCGGCAGGTAGTCGGGCAGCTCGTCGGTCGTCAACTCGTAGCCGGCCGCCGCGAGCGCCTGCTTGAAGGCCAGCAGCGCCGCCCCGCGGTGACGGGTGTCGCCCACCGCGTAGTAGGTCAGGTACAGGCAGCAGCGCCGGCGCCGGTCGAAGGTCTCCACGTAGTGCTCCGCCAGGACGCGCTCCCCCCAGGAGCGGGCCGTGGCCATGAACTCCTCGACGGGGGCGGCCACCGCCGCGGGCGGGGCCTCGGGGCCGACCAGGGCGGCGGTGACCGCCTCCAGGCGCGCGCTCAGGGAGTCCTCGACCGGGTAGTCCAGCAGCAGGGACGCCGCCATGTGGGTCGTCGCCCGCTGGGAGGCCGTGAGCTCGACCCGCTCGGGGGCCGTCAGCGGACGCGGTGCTCGTACGAAGGGGGGCATGGAGATCATTCCGCGGGCCATGGATCAGCGGCCCCCGTCGGAGGAGCCCGCTTCGGACGGGCCCGGGCCCGCGGCCGGCACCGGCTCGCGGCGCACCGTTGGTATCGGCAGGAGCACCGGGGCGGAGCCCGGCCTCCCCTGGGAGGAGTGGAAGGAGGCGACGTCGGAGTGGCAGCCGGCCGGGGCGCCCTCGCCCAGCAGCGTGCGCGCGTCCTCGCCCATGGCCTCCATGCCGCGGGGGATCTCGGGCTTGGAGGTGGGGATGACGTACCGGTCGTCGTACTTGGCGATGGCCAGCAGGCGGTACATGGACTCCAGCTCCTCCCCGCTCATGCCGACGGAGGCGGCGATGGCCGGGTGGGCCCGGCGGCCCAGGCGCACCTCGCGCATGTGCGAGCGCATGGCGGCCAGGCGGCGCAGGGCGAGCTCGACCGGGCCCGTGTCCCCGGCCGTGAACAGCCCGGCGAGGTACTCCAGCGGGATGCGCATCTCGGAGACGGCCGTCAGCAGCACCCTGTGGTCCTCGCCGTCCAGGCCCGCGGCCGCGACCTCGTCGACGACCGGGCTCAGCGGCGGGATGTACCACACCATGGGCATGGTCCGGTACTCGGGGTGCAGCGGCAGGGCCACCTCGTAGGTCTCGATGAGGTCCCAGACGGGGGAGTCCCGGGCCGCGATGATCCAGGTCTCGGGGACGCCCTCGTCGCGAGCGGCCCTGATGACCTCGGGGTCACGCGGGTCCAGGAGGATCTCCCGCTGGGCCGCGTACAGGTCCTGCGGATCCTCGACGGCGGCGGCCTGCGAGACGCGATCGGCGTCGTAGAGCAGGACCCCCAGGTAGCGCAGACGGCCGACGCACGTCTCGGAGCAGACGGTCGGCTGACCGATCTCCAGACGCGGGTAGCACAGCGTGCACTTCTCGGCCTTGCCGGTGGCGTGGTTGAAGTAGACCTTCTTGTACGGGCAGGCCGACACGCACATGCGCCAGCCGCGGCAGGCGTCCTGATCCACCAGCACGATGCCGTCCTCCGCGCGCTTGTACATGGCCCCCGACGGGCAGGCCGACACGCAGGTCGGGTTGAGGCAGTGCTCGCAGATGCGCGGCAGGTAGAACATGAAGGTCTGGTCGATCCGGTGCTGCACCTTCTCGCCCATGCTCGTCAGGACCGGGTCCTCCGCCAGGGTCTCGGTGGATCCGCCCAGGTCGTCGTCCCAGTTCGGCCCCCAGGCGATGGTGGGCATGTACTCGCCCGTGAGCTGGGACCGCGCCCGGGCCACCGGGAGGGCGGGGGAGTCCCTGGGGGCCGAGAGCAGGCGGTCGTACTCGTAGGTCCACGGCTCGTAGTAGTCCTCGACGCCCGGCATGTCCGGGTTGGCGAAGATCCGGGCGAGGCGGCGCAGGCGCCCGCCGGAGCGGGGCACCAGGCGCCCGTTGCGGGTGCGGGTCCAGCCGCCCCTCCACCGCTCCTGGTCCTCCCAGCCCCTGGGGTAGCCGACGCCCGGGCGGGTCTCGACGTTGTTGAACCACATGTACTCGGTGCCCTCGCGATTCGTCCACGCCTGCTTGCACGTCACCGAGCAGGTGTGGCAGCCGATGCACTTGTCGAGGTTCATCACCATCGCGATCTGGGCCATCACCTTCATCAGAAGGTCACCTCCTGGTTGCTGCGACGACGGATGAGGGTGACCTCGTCGCGGTTGTTGCCGGTGGGGCCGATGTAGTTGAAGGCGTAGGACAGCTGCGCGTAGCCGCCCGCGAAGTGGCTCGGCTTGAGCACGATGCGGGTCAGCGAGTTGTGCGTGCCGCCCCGGCGCCCGCTGGACTCGGTCAGCGGGGTGTTCATGGTGCGCTCCTGGGCGTGGTGCATGAAGACGGTGCCCTCCGGGATGCGGTGGGAGACGATGGCGCGTGCCGCCACGACGCCGTTGCGGTTGCAGGCCTCGACCCACTCGTTGTCCCCGACCCCGATCTTGTCGGCGTCGGCCGGGCTCATCCAGATGGTCTGGCCGCCGCGGCCCAGGGTGAGCATGTGGAGGTTGTCGTAGTACTGGGAGTGGATCGCCCACTTGTTGTGGACCGTCAGATAGCGCACCGCCACCTGCGCGGTGCCGGCCCGCGAGGTGGACACCGATCCCGGCGCGGCCTCGCCGTACAGGGAGGCGAAGTCCAGCGGCGGCCGGAAGACGGGAAGGGACTCGCCCATGTCCCGCATCCAGTCGTGGTCGAGGTAGTAGTGCATGCGGCCGGTCAGGGTGTGCCACGGCTTGGCGTGCTCGACGTTGACGACGAAGGCGCTGTAGCGCCGGCCCCCGTGCTCGGATCCCGACCACTCGGGCGTGGTGATGACCGGCTGCGGCCTGATCCGGGTGTCGGCGAAGGTGATCCGCCTGCCGGCCTCCTCCTCGCTCAGCTCGATCAGCGGGGTGCCCGTGCGCTTGGACAGCGTCCTCCATCCCTGGGTGGCCAGGCGGCCGTTGGTCGCGCCGGACATGCGCATGACGGCGTCGCCGGCTCTGATCGGCGTGTCGATGAGCGGGCGGTCCGCTCCCGCCCCACGACCGGTGCCGTGGGCGCGGCGCAGCTCGTCCATCTCCTCGTCGGCGACGAGCATGATGCCCTTGGCCGGGATGCCCGGCTTCTCCACCAGTGGTCCGATCGTGTCGAACTTGTTGAGGATCTGGGTGTAGTCGCGCTCGACGGCCACGAGCCGGGGCATGGTCACCCCCGGTACCCACCGCTGCGGGAGCGAGGAGACGTCCCCGTGCGCCATGGTCATGGCGTCGGGGGTGTCGTGGGTCAGCGGCACGGCGATGACGTCGGTCTGGGCGCCCAGGTACTGCGGTGCCCAGGCGCTGACCATGGCGGCGAGCCGGCGGTAGATGTCGAAGTCGCTGCGGGCCTCCCAGGGCGGGTCGATGGCCGCGTTGAAGGAGTGGATGAAGGGGTGCATGTCCGTGGTGGACAGGTCGTACTTCTCGTACCAGGTGGCGGCCGGCAGGACGACGTCGGAGTGCAGCGTGGTGGAGGTGTTGCGGAAGTCGGCCGTCCACATGAGGTCGAGCTTGCCCTCGGGGGCCGGGTCCCGCCACGTCATGGAGGTCGGGCGGCGTCCGGGGGGAGTCTCGGCGGCATTGACGTCGCCCCCCGCGCCCACCATGTGACGCAGGAAGAACTCGGTGCCCTTGGCCGAGCTTCCCAGCAGGTTGGTGCGCCAGGACGCCAGGATGCGGGGGACGTTCTCCGGGGCGTCCGGATCCTCCGCCGCGAAGCGCAGCTCGCCGCGGGACAGCTGGTCGACGACGTAGTCCGCGGGGCTCATGCCGGCCTGCCTGGCCTGCTGGCCCAGCAGCAGGGGGCTGCGGTTGAACGTCGGGTAGGACGGGGTCCAGCCCCGCCTCATGGCCTCGACCATGGTGTCCGAGACCGTCTTGCCGGCGAGCGTCCCCGGCCCCAGCGGGGAGGCGAGGCGCTCCGCGGGGGTGTCGTCGTAGCGCCACTGATCGGTGGTCAGGTACCAGAAGCCGGTGGAGATCATCTGGCGGGCCGGCCGCTGCCAGTCCAGGGCGAAGGCGTACTGCGCCCAGCCGGCGATGGGCCGGACCTTCTCCTGGCCCACGTAATGGGCCCAGCCGCCGCCGTTGACCCCCTGGGTGCCGCACATGGACGTCAGCGCCAGGATCGCGCGGTAGATCTCATCGGCGTGGTAGTAGTGGTTGATGCCGGCGCCCATGAGGATCTGGGAGCGGCCCTTGGACTCGACGGCGTTGGTGGCGAACTCGCGGGCGACGCGGATCATGGCCGGCCCCGGCACGCCGGTGAGCTCGGCCGCCCACGCCGGGGTGCCGGGAGCGGTGGCGTCGTGGTAGTCCGCGGGCCACCGGCCCGGCAGGCCCGCCCGCTCCACGCCGTAGTCGGCCAGCAGCAGGTCGTAGACGGTGGTCACCAGACGGCCGTCGGGCAGGCGGGTGGCGGGCACGCCGCGGCGCATGACGCCGCCGCCCGCGCTGCCGGCGGGGGTGGTGGAGCCGGGCAGGTCGAAGCGGGGCAGCAGCACCTCGACGCCGTCGACGGGGACGGCGGTGGTCGCCAGCTCGGCGATGCTCATGATCGGGGCGACGTCCTCCATGAGGAGGTTCCACCTGCCCTCGCCCTCAGGGGTGAAGCGGTCGGCCAGGGTCCCGCCGGGGTCGGCCGGGCCGCGCTCGCGGTCCCACACCAGGGGGCGGAAGTCGTTCCGGGGCATCCCCTCGGCCGCGCCCGGAATGGAGTCGGCGGTGAGGAAGCGGCCGGGCACGTACCCGGTGCCGTCGGGCGAGGCGTCCAGCTCCAGCAGGAAGGGGGAGTCGGTGCAGCGGCGCATGTAGTCGATGAAGAACGGCTCGTGGCGGCCGACGTGGAACTCCTTGAGGATGACGTGCCCCATGGCCATCGCCATGGCGCCGTCGGTGCCCGGGGCCACGCGCAGCCACTGGTCGGCGAACTTGGTGTTGTCCGCGTAGTCGGGGGAGACCGCCACGACCTTCTGCCCGTGGTAGCGGGCCTCGGTCATGAAGTGGGCGTCGGGAGTGCGCGTCAGCGGCACGTTCGAGCCCCACATGATGAGGTACTGGGAGTTGTACCAGTCGCCCGCCTCGGGGACGTCGGTCTGGTCGCCGAAGACCTGCGGGCTGGCCGGGGGCAGGTCGGCGTACCAGTCGTAGAAGGACAGCATGGTGCCGCCGATGAGCTCGTGGAAGCGTCCTCCGGCGCCGTAGGAGAGCATGGACATGGCCGGGATGACGGAGAAGCCGGCGCAGCGGTCGGGGCCCCAGGTGCGGATCGTGTGGACGTAGGCGGCGGCGATGATCTCCATGGCGTCGTCCCAGCCCACGCGCACCATGCCGCCCCTGCCGCGGGCCGACTTGTAGGCCCGGGAGGTCGCGGGGTCGCCGGTGACCCGCGCCCAGGCGGCCACCGGGTCTCCGCCGTTGGCGGACTTCGCGGCGCGGAAGGCGTCCAGCAGGGCCGAGCGCACGTAGGGGTAGCGGATGCGGGTGGGGGAGTAGGTGTACCAGGAGAAGGCCGCGCCGCGCGGGCAGCCGCGGGGCTCGTACTCGGGCATGTCCGGGCCCGTGGTGGGGTAGTCGGTGATCTGCTTCTCCCAGGTGATGATGCCGTCGGTGACGTAGACCTCCCAGGCGCACGAGCCGGTGCAGTTGACCCCGTGGGTGGAGTGGACCATCTTGTCGTGGCTCCACCGGTGCCGGTAGAAGGCGTCCGCCTCGCGCCCGCCGGTCAGGAAGAGGCGCCGGGCGTCCGAGCTGGGTCGGCCCCGTCGCAGGTAGGAGCCCAGGGCGAGCAGGCCGGGGGCGCTCTCGACCCGCTCATCGGGTCCGGCGACCAGGGGGTCGTTGGAGGGGGTCATCGATGGTCCTTGAAGATGGCGGTGGGCCGACGGCCCGGGGCGGTTGCGGGTGGCGGGGCGCTGCGGGAGGCCCGCCGTCGTGCGCGGGTCAGCCCGGGAAGGGCGCGCCCGGGCGGGCGTAGCGGATCCAGCAGATGACGGCGCACAGGGCCGAGTAGGCGGCGCAGATCCAGAACCAGGCGGCGGCGTCCATCGCCGACAGGGCCGCGCCCACGAAGAAGGGGCCGAAGCAGGCCACGGCGGCCGTGAAGCCGATGGCGCCGCCCGCCTGGCGCTTGGGCATGATCATCGGCATCTGCTTGAAGGTGCCGGCGTTGCCGATGCCCGCGAAGAAGAACATGATGAGCATGGCCCACAGGAAGGGCGTGAAGGCGGACGGGTCGCTCGGGTGCAGGTAGAGCGCCGCCCAGCCCAGGGTGATGGCCATGCCCACGGCTGAGACGAAGGTCCAGAAGCCTCCCGACACCCTGTCGCACAGGGGCCCCCAGATCACGCGGACCAGCGAGCCGATGAGAGGGCCGAGGAAGGCGTAGGAGGCTCCCAGCGGCAGGTTCTGGTAGCCGGCCTGCGCCAGTGGGGAGGAGGCCCCGAAGGTGTTGTTGATCAGCAGGCCGAACTGGGCGGAGAAACCGGAGAACAGGCCGAAGGTCAGCACGTAGAGCATCGTCATGCACCACGTGTCGGCGTTGCCGAAGATGTCGATCTGCTGGCGGATGTTGGCCTTGACCGGGACGTCCTTGAGGAGCGTGAAGGCGAGCACGGTCGCCAGGATGGTCCAGGGCGCGAAGAAGATGGCGGCGTTGTGCACGAAGATCTCGTGGTCGCCCGCCTCGCGCTGCGGGGCGATGAAGGTGATGCCCAGCAGGCCGAAGCCCATGAGCCAGGGGCCGACGACCTGGATGATCGACATGCCCAGGTTGCCCAGGCCCGCCTGGACGTTGAGGGCGGTGCCCGACAGCCGCTTGGGGAAGAAGTAGCCGGTCGAGGGCATGTAGCCGGAGAACGTGCCCCCGCCGATGCCGCACAGGAAGGACAGGAGCAGCAGCACGGGGTAGGGGGTGGAGGTGTCCTGCACGGCGACGAACCAGCCGAGCATGGGGATGAGATAGAGCAGGGACGAGATGCCGATGAGCCTGCGGGTGCCCATGATCGGCGGCAGGAACATGTAGATCAGACGGATGAGCCCGCCGGACAGTCCCGGCATGGCCGTCAGCCAGTAGAGCTGGCCGGCCGTGAGGTCGAAGCCGATGAGCCTGAGCTTCGGGGCGATCGCCGAGACGAGGAAGAAGACGCAGAAGGCGATGACCATGGAGAAGGTCGTGATCGTCAGGGTTCTCCAGGCGATCCCGCGGTCCCAGCCCCCGGGCTCCTCCGGGTTCCAGCCGTTCAGGGTGCGGCCCGCGGTGTCGGGGCTGCTGGTGTCGGACTGACTCACTGCTGCTCCTGTCGATGAAGGGGAGGCGCCCGGGCCGCGTCGTCCGGCAGGCCCCGAGGCACCGGGGCATCCTCTTCGACGCTCGGAACAAGAATGACCCACGGGCCGTGGTGCGCGCCACGGCCGGTGCGAGGCCGCAGGGGGCGGGGGAATCCGGCGGAATCGGGGCCGCGGTTTGTCACGGTTCTCCTCTGGTTATAGAAAAGCGCGTGTGATCTATATGGGGATCCGCCCGTTGTCGCGGGCCGGTGCGCGGCCTTGCGCAGTTACGGTGGCTCCATGAGCCAGTTCCAGCCCCGACCCGTCTCTCCGCCCGAGCCCGAGCCCGAGTCCCAGCCCGGGTCCCGCCCCGCCCCCATCGTCCAGAAGTCCCTCCGGCCCTTGCCCGAGCCCGTCGCGGGCGCGGTCATCACCGTCTCCGATCGCTGCGCCGCCGGACAGCGCGAGGACGTCTCGGGACCACTGGCCGCCCGGCTCCTGGCCGAGCACGACGTCATCGTCGAGGCGGTGCGCGTCGTGCCCGACGGGGCCGAGCCGGTGCGCGAGGCCGTCCGGGAGGCCGTCGCCGCCGGTGCCCGGGTGGTGCTGACCACCGGAGGGACCGGGATCACGCCGCGCGATCTCACGCCGGAGGGCACCGCGCCCCTCCTCGCGGCCCGGATGGAGGGCCTCGAGGCGCAGATCCGCGCCCACGGGCTGACCAAGACGCCGCTGGCCGGCCTGTCGCGGGGCCTGGTGGGCGTCACGGGTCGCGACGACGCCGGCGCCCTCGTGGTCAACGCTCCCGGCTCGCGAGGCGGGGTCGAGGACACCGTGGCCGTCATCGGCCCGCTCGTGCCGCACGTCCTGGAGCAGCTCCGGGGCGGCGACCACTGAGGGGCCCTCCGGGGCGCCGCCGTGAGCGCGGCTGATGCGCCAGTGACATGCCGGTGACATGCCGGTGACATGCCGGTGACATGCTACTGAGGCGGCCGCCGGCCCGGCGGCCGGTCATCGGCGCTGCTCGGCCCGCTCACTCCCGGGCCCAGGCGCGGACCTCCTCCCAGGTGTCGAGATCGCGCGCCGCGGCGCGCAACTCGCCCAGGTCCACGTGCGCCACCGCCAGGCGCCCGAGGGCTCCGCGCACCGGGACGTCCCGCAGCGCCAGGCCGTCCGGCGCCACGCACCGGGTCAGCGCCGCTGTGCGGTAGACGCCGAGCAGGTACTGGACGTGGCCGCCCGCCAGGGCGCAGGCCCCGTCGCCGGGGCACCCGGGGCTCCCGACCGCCGCCATCAGGACGGGCAGGGCGCGCCAGGACTCGGGTGCGTCGCAGGTGATGACGGCGGTCAGCGCCGCCGGTCCGACCGATCCCGCCGGTCCGGGGGCCTCGGCCAGCCGCGCGAGGCCGGCGGCGATCCCGGCGACCGGGCCGCCCAGCGGCGGGTCCTCCAGCGCGCGCAGCACGCCGGGGGGCAGCGCCACCCGTTCGGGCGCCACGACGACGACGCGACCCGGCCTCGGGGCGCCGGCCCCCGAGGGCCCGGAGCGCCCGACCCGTCCTGCCGAACCCGCCGGACAGGACGACCGGGACGGCCCCGACAGCGCCGCCAGCCCGGTCAGGACGTGATCGAGCAGTCGGGCCCCGCGCGCGACGACGTCGGGCTTGGAGGCCCCGCCGAGCCTGCGCCCGGTCCCGCCCGCCAGCACGACGACATCAATGGCGCCGGCGGCATCGGCAGCACCGCCGGCATCGATGGTGCCGACGGCGTTGATGTCGTTGATGGCACTGATGGCGCCGGCGGCGCCGATCGCCTCCCCCTGCGGGAGGGGCGAGCCCTCCGCGTCGTCGCCCTCCTCGGCCTCCTCGCTCATGCGGGTCCCAGGGCGTCGATCTCGTCCAGGAGCGTCTCCACGTCCTCGCTCTCGGTGCGCAGCGGGTCCGGCAGATCGATCTGGGGGCGGGGCGGATCGTCCAGACGCACGTGCGCCCAACCGATGGAGGCGACCCTCCCGGTGCGCTCGCAGGCCGCGACCACGCGCCCGCGCAGCCCGGCCCGGGTCCCACGGGGCGGTCGGGCACGGGCCGCGGTCACCTCCTGCGGCGCCACGAGGGGCGTCATGAGCCCGGCGGAGGTCAGCGCCTCGCGCAGGCCGGCGTCCGCCGACAGGTCGTGGTAGGCCAGCTCGGCGCGCCGCACCCGCGCATCCCGCCAGCCGGCGGGGGCGCGCTCGGCGACCCGCGCCAGGACCCGGTGCTTGATCGCCCAGTCCAGCTCGGTGGCCACGGGCTCCGACTGCCCTGAGCGCAGGGCCCGCGCGCCCCGCCCCGCCAGGTCGAGCACGCGCGCGGTCAGCTCGTCGGTCTCGTCCGCGGGCAGGGCCGCCAGCCGCTCCAGGACGAGCTCCAGCAGCTCCGGGCAGGTGATGGCGCTGCGCCCGTCGGCTCGTTCGCAGGGCGTGTTCGGCTCCCGGTTCCACACGCGGGCGGCGCGCGCCGGGGCGGCCAGCTCGCATTCGGCCAGGCTCCACTCGCCGCGCTCGACCAGGGTCAGGGCGGCGTCCATCAGGACGACCTTGAGCGCGGTCGTCCAGGGACTGACCGCGGAGTCCGCGGCGACCACGTGCAGGCGGCGCCAGCGGCTCGCGTCGGCGTGCGGCTCGTCGCGGGTGTTGACGAAGGCGCGCTCGCGGGTGGGGTCGGCCGAGGTCGCGCCGTGGACGTGGTCGGCGCGCGCCGAGTAGCGCATGGGACCCAGCGGGTGATCAGCGCCGTCGGCGCCGTCAGCGCCGTCAGCGCCTCCGGCACCGGAGGCTCCGAGCGGGCCGGCGGTGCCGTTCCCGCCGTCCGCATCTGCCCGCCCGCCCCGGTCGATGGGCAGCGCCCCGGCGCCGGCGAGGATCTGGCGGGCCGCCAGCAGCCCCACCAGCCCGCCCATGGGCAGGGCCGCGTCGCGCCTGACCTGGTAGTTCTCGTGGCAGCCGAAGGTGGCGCCCCACGCGTCCGTGTTCGACTTGAGCAGGTGGATGCGCGCGCCGCGGGACTCCAGACGGGCGTTGGCGGTGCGGGTCATCGAGGCCAGCACCGCGTCGCCGGCCAGGTCCTGGGCCACCACGTCGGTCGTCCACACGCACTCCGGCCCCGCGTACTCCGGGTGCATGCCGACGTCGATGTACAGGCGCGCCCCCGCGGCGGTGAAGCGATGCGTTCCGCTGCGCGGGGAGGAGACGTCGCGGAAGACCTCCCGCACCGCCTCCTCGACGCTCAACGGCGCGCCGTCGCGGCCGGGGGCGAGGTGGGCGCTGGTGATCCCGTACTCGGTCTCGATCCCCACGGCGCGGTGCAGGCGCCCGGCGGGGGCAGGGCTCACTGGCCGCCCTTCTGCCGGAAGCTCTGCACGAAGGTCAGCGCGTTGACCTCCAGGACGTCGTCGATCCCGTCCAGGACCTCGTCCAGCCCCTGGGCCGCGGCGCTGGGCGCCACCGGCGCCGGGGCCGGCTCGGGCTCGGGGGCGTCCTCGCGCGAGACCTCCTTGTGGATGCGATCTGCCATGTCACTGCCTCCTTGTGCTGTCCCTGTGCTCGTTCCCGCACGTCACCGCGCCGAGCCTAGTGCGCGGCGCCGTCGTCGCCCACCGGCGCCGTGGCGGCGGACTCCCGGGGACCGGGGGTCCCCGGGGCGGAGTCGGCGTAGAAGCCCTCGTCCCAGGCGTAGGTGCGCGGCTCCTCGGGGATCTCGACTCCCAGCGCCTCCAGCGCCGAGACGAGACTCGCGCCCCGATCGTCGTCGGCCCCGCCCTCGGCGCCCCGGTCACCGCCCGCACCGCGCCCGAGGGCCCGCTCCGCCTCCGCCGCCGTCGGGTGGGTCGGGTCGGGCAGGCTCACCCGCAGCAGGTCGGTCCCGCCGGTGTCCACCACCAGGGAGGTCCAGCTCGCCGCCCACACCCGGTCGGGGAAGGCCCGCAGGAACGCGGCCCGCCCACCGGCCCGGGTATCGGCGGGAGCCCGCTCGACCGCGGCGCGCACCGCCTGATCGTCCACGACCCGGCGCACCGAGCCCGCCCGCTCCAGGGCGGCCGCGAGCGAGGTCGCAGGATCGACGACGCCGAGCTGCAGGTCGGCGGCCCGGATACGGGGGTCGTCCCAGCCGCAGCCGTAACGGGCGCGCAGGCGCTCCAGCACCGCCAGCTTGGCGCACCACTCCACCAGGTGCGCGGCCCGCAGCGGGGAGCGCTCCAGGGCGTCGAGGGCCTCGCCCCACAGCGCCAGGAGCTCGGCGGTCTCCTCGTCGGGCCCCTCGGACGCGCCATCCGCCGCCCCGTCCGGTCGGGCGGCGGCGCGGATCTCCGTGAGGAAGGCGCGCTGGACCTCCAGCGCGCTCGCCGCGCCCCCGGCCGCCAGGTCGCAGCGCACCCGCAGATCGGGGTCGTGGGAGAAGGCGCGCAGTGCGCCGACCGGGTCGGCGAAGGCGAAGCGCTCGGCCAGGGCGCGCGCCCGCTCCGGATGCTCCTCGATCAGGGACAGCAGCGCCGCCATGGAGCCGGTGCGCAGCAGGCCCGTGATCGCCAGGTTCGAGGAGTCGGCGGTGATGACGTGCAGGCGGCGCCAGAGGCCCGCGTCGGCGTGCGGCTCGTCGCGGGTGTTGACGATGGGGCGCTCGCGGGTGGTGTAGAGCGAGACCTCCTGCTCGACGTAGTCGGCGCGCGCGAAGACCTGGAAGCCGGGCGTGAGCCCATCGGGGCCGATGCCGACCCGCCCGGAGCCGCCGATGACCTGCCGGGTGACTAAGAAGGGCAGGATGACGGAGGTGAGCAGCTCCCAGGGCACGGAGCGGCGCACCGCGTAGGACTCGTGGGCGCCCCAGGCGGCGCCGTGACCGTCGGTGTTGTTCTTGATGACCTGGATCCGCGAGCCGCGCCGGCGGCCCAGGGCGGTCTCGGCACGGTGCATGAGCAGATCGCCGGCCTTGTCGTACAGAACCGCCTCGCGGGGGCCGAGGGCCTCGGGGGAGGCGTACTCGGGATGGGTGTGGTCCACGTAGAGCCGGGCCCCGTTGACGGCGTGGCTGGCCGAGCCCCGGTAGTAATGCGCCTCGAAGGGCGCCACCCGTTTGACCCAGCGCGTGGGCGAGCCGGTCAGGACCGCCCCCGCCTCCCTGTCCGTGCGAGCCTCGGGGGCCAGGTCGTGGTCGGCGCCGTCGCGCGCGTCCCTGGTGGGCAGCTCGCCGGAGTAGTCGAAGCGGCAGCCGGCGCCGGCCAGCAGCTCCCGGCCGGCGTCGGCCGGCACGTGGTCCGTGGACGGCGCGCCGCCGGCGGCCGCCTCGCGCGCGTAGGCGAACAGCAGGGCGCGGGCCAGTCGGTCGGGGTCGGCGCTCGGGTCGTCGCGGTCGATGAGGGCGTACTCGGTCTCCACGCCCATGATCCTGCGCACGGTGATCATCCGGTCTCCTTCCCGCGGGCCGGGGCGAGTGCGATGACGGGGTCGGCGCGCCGCCCGCGCCCGATGACGCGCGCCCATTCCTCGGGGTCGGAGGCGCCGGGCAGCTCGGCGGACTCGGCCACCTCGGCGTGCAGGGCGTCCAGGAGATGAGCGGTCGTCAGACCGCGGCGGCCCGCCAGGGCGTCCTTGACGGCGGAGGCCTTGGCGCGCTCGACGACCGAGGCGATCATGGCCCCGGAGACCAGGTCGGCCAGGTGCCAGGTCTCGACCGCCCCCGAGCGCCGGTGGACCTCCAGGACCGCGGTGCTCGGGCTGCGGGAGAACAGTCCGTCCAGCAGCGCCTCGCCCATGGCCCGCACGGCACCGCCCGCCGATCCGGCGGCGGCGAGCTCGTCGGGGTGGAGAGGCAGGTCCTCGGTGAGGTAGCGCTCCAGGATCTGGCGGCTCGCCTCGCGGTCGGGCCGGTCGATGCGGATGCGCACGTCGAGGCGACCGGGTCGCAGGATCGCCGGGTCGATCATGTCCTCGCGGTTGGAGGCGCCGATGACGATGACGTTGCGCATCTCCTCCACGCCGTCGATCTCGGCGAGCAGCTGGGGGACCACCGTGGTCTCGACGTCGCTGGACACCCCCGTGCCGCGGGTGCGGAACAGGGACTCCATCTCGTCGAAGAAGACGACCACGGGGATGCCGCGGACCGCCTTGTCGCGGGCGCGGGTGAAGATGAGGCGGATGCGCCGCTCGGTCTCCCCGACGTACTTGTCCAGCAGCTGGGGGCCCTTGATGTTGAGGAAGTGGGTGCGCTGGCCGGTGGTGCGCGCCAGGGACGTGGCCACGGCCCTGGCGATGAGGGTCTTGCCGACCCCCGGCGGGCCGTAGAGCAGCAGGCCCCGCGGCGGGCGCAGGCGGTGCTCGACGTAGAGCTCGGGGTGGGCCATGGGCAGCTCGATGGCGTCGCGGATGCGCTCGATGGTCGCGTCCAGACCGCCGATCATCTCCCAGGAGGTGTCGGGGGAGTCGTCCAGGAGGAGGTCCTCGACCTCGCGGCGGGCGACGCGGCGCAGGGCGACGCCGTCCTTGAGATCGGCCATGAGGGCGTCGCCGGGACGCAGGCGGATGGAGAGCAGGCCGGGGGACAGGCGCAGGACGCGGGTGTCCTCGCTGCGCACGGCGACCAGGACGTGGCGCTCGTCCAGGAGCTGCTCGACGCTGACGAGCTCGCCGACGTCGTTCGGCTCGGCGGTGGCCACCGCGTTGAGGCGCTCGTCCAGGACGAGGGCGGTGCCGGGCTCCAGGCCTCCCAGGGGCAGGGCGGACGACGCCGTCACCCGCATCCGCCTGCCCGCCACGATGACGTCGATGGTGCGGGCCATGGCGTCGACGACGCCCGCATGCGTGGCGAAGGAGAGCGGGGGCGCGGTCAGGCGCTCGATCTCCTCCTGGGCGGCGGCCAGCTCCCGGCGCGCCGACGCCAGGGCGCGGGCCAGGCTGCGGTTCTTGCGCACCAGGACGTCGGTGTCGGGCGCGATGGGATCGGGCGCCACGGGTCCACCGGCCCCGGCGGCCCTGGTGCTCGGGGGAGCGGAGTCCGCGGTCTCGGCGGCGGTCGGGTCCGCGACGCCGGAGGCGCCCCCGGTGTCGCGCGGCCGCGCACGCGCGACGGTGCCCTCATCCACGTCCTGCTCCTTCGCCTCGGCGGGGTCCGGCGGCCGACCGGAACCCGGAGTGGCACGCCTGTACCAGAACGAGGTTAGCGCGTTCGCGCGCGCGGCAACAGGGGAGGGCGGCGCGGAGCCGGTCGAGCCCGGCGGATTCCGCCGATGACGGGAGGCCGTCCGCGCGGGCGGACGTCGTCGGATCGTTCCTCCCGGTGGCCGACCGCGTCGTCAGTCGGCCGGGCGCGCCCAGTCGCCCGAGCGGCCGCCCGACTTCGCCGTCACCGCCGCCTCGCGCAGCATCACACCGCGGTCCACTCCCTTGACCATGTCCACGATCGCCAGACCCGCGACGGTCGCGGCGGTCAGCGCCTCCATCTCCACCCCCGTGCGGTCCGCCGTGCGCACGGTCGAGGAGACGCGCACGCCCCCCTCCTCGACGGTCAGGTCCACCCGGCAGCCGTGCACGCCGATGACGTGCGCCAGGGGGAGCAGCTCGGGAACCCTCTTGGCGGCCGCGATGCCGGCCACGCGCGCCACGGCGAGCGCGTCCCCCTTGGGGACCGTCCCGTCGCGCAGCGCGGCGACGGTGCTCGGCGAGCAGGCCACGAAGGCGGTCGCGCTCGCGGTGCGCACCGTGGGCGTCTTGGCCGAGACATCCACCATACGGGCGGCGCCGGCGTCGTCCAGGTGAGTCAGGCGGATGCGGGACGGGTCCGTCATGGTGATTCCTTCGAGCACGGGTGGAGCGGGGCGTGCGGATCCGTTCAGGGCCCGGTGCGGGTCGGTGGGCGCGACGGGGCCGTGGGGCGGGAGGCCCCTCCCGGTGCCGCCGGGGCGCTCAGCGCGATGAGGCCCACCGGGTCTCCGAGAGCGACCTCGAGCACGTGCTCGCCCACGACGGCGAGCGCCTCGGCGGCCGATAGGGAGGCCACGAGGTGCGAGCCCGAGCCCAGGCGGTGAGTCGGCTCCACCCACCGGGGCTCGGCCCCGGGATCCGCGCCCCGCGTCGGGGCGCCCGCAGACGCCGGGGCCGGGGCGTCGACGAAGCGCACGGGGATGTACTGGCGCCTGCCCGGGGGCGTTCGCCACGCGGCCGCGGCGCGCGCGTGCAGCGGCGGCTCCCGCCGGCCCGGAGAGTCCCCGGCCCGTCCGGGGCCCGGGCCGGCGGCGTCGTGCCCGGCCAGGCGCGCCAGGGCCGGGGCGACGATAGTGGTGAAGGACACGAGCACGCTCACCGGGTTGCCCGGCAGGGCGATGATGGGCACCTCCCGCTGAGTCCCGTCGTCCTCCACGCGCACCGCGCCGTGGCCCTGCGGCTTGCCCGGCTGCATGGCGACCTTGGCGGGGTGCAGCCGCACCGGGCCGTCCGAGGCGCCGTCATCCGCCAGCATGATGAGAGGATCGAAGGCTCCGGCCGATATCCCGCCGGAGGTGACGACGAGGTCGGCCCCGCGAGCCGCTCTCACGAGCGCGCCCGCCAGCGACTCGGCGGTGTCGCCGCTGCGCGACACCGACGCGAGCGACGCGCCGTGCTCGGCGATCAGCCCCGCCAGCAGCACGGAGTTGGAGTCGGGCACGGCGCCGGCGGGCAGCGGCCGGCCGGGATCGACGAGCTCGGCGCCGGTGGACACGACGGCGACCCGCGGTCTCGGCACGGCGCGCACTGAGGCCAGACCGACCGAGGCGAGGGAGGAGACGGCGGTCGCCGACAGGAGCGCACCGGCCGCCAGGACCCGGTCCCCGACGCCGACGTCCTCGCCCGCGCGGCGCACGTTGAGGCCCGCTCGGGCGGCGGCGCGGACCTCGACCTCGGCGGGCAGCGGCCGGGGGCCGGATTCCTGGTCGGTGTCCTCGACCCTGATGACGGCGTCGGCGCCCTCGGGCAGCACGGCGCCGGTCATGATCCGCTGGGCCGTTCCGGGGACCAGGGGCGCGGGGACGGAGCCGGCCGGCACGTCCCCGCTCACCGGCAGGACGACGGGCGCCCGGGGCGCGGCCGGGGCCGTGTCCCGTGCCCGCACCGCGTAGCCGTCCATGGCCGAGTTGGTCCACGGCGGCACCGGCAGGGCGGCCGTGACGTCCTGGGCGAGCACCAGGCCGTGCGCCGCGGCCACGGGGACGTCGGTCGCGGGCAGGGGCGTCAGTGCGGCGAGGACGTCATCGACGTAGGCGTCCGGACCGAGCAGCTCGGACATGGTCCTCCTTCGGTGCTGGCGACGACGATACGCGCGGGCGGGCCGCGGCGCGACGTCGCCTCCGGGCCATCATGCCCGCCCGCGGTCGGGATGGTGCAGGGCGCGGATGACACGAGGGCGCCGACCGGGCGCCGGGGCGTCCATGCGCTCGGCGCGGTCATCGGCGTGTAACGTTCCGGGAGGGGCCGACGCGCCCCGGATGCGGACCACCCGGGAGGATCGACTATGGCCGACAGGATCGGCACGACCGGCACGACCGAGTCGGGCGGCCGGACGATCGCTCGCGTCGTGCGGGCCGAGGTCGTCCTCGGGCGGGTCTCGGTGCCGGGGCTCGCCGCCGCCGTCGAGGACCGGGCGGCCGGCGCCGTCGTCACCTTCGACGGCGTGGTGCGCGACCACGACGGCGGGCGGAATGTGAGCGAAATCACGTATTCGGCCCATCCGGTCGCCGGGGAGGTCATCGCCCGGATCGCCGGAGACATCGCCGGGCGGCCCGGCCTGCGGGCGCTCGCCGTCGTCCACCGCGTCGGGGACCTGGAGGTCGGCGACACCGCGCTCGGCGTCGCCGTGAGCGCCGACCACCGCGCGCCGGCCTTCGAGGCCGTCGGCGATATCGTCGAGGAGGTCAAGAAGCGCCTCCCGGTGTGGAAGCACCAGCTCTTCGCCGACGGCACGCGCGAGTGGTCCAACATCCCCTGAGCGGGCGTCGGCGGTCGGCCGCGCCTCAGCCTCCGGCGAAGGGCGGCAGGACGTCGATGCGGTCGCCGTCGGCCAGGGGGGTGAGCGAGTCCGCCGGCGTCGACAGCGCGTTGACCAGGCAGCTGGAGACGCCGATGACCCGTGCCATCTCCAGGCCGCGGCCCGCGAGCCGCTCGCGCAGAGCGGCGAGCGTCGTGCCGGCGGGCAGCTCGAGGCGCTCCTCCGCGCGTCCGGCGGCCTCGGCCGCCGCGGCGAAGTAGCGCAGCTCGACCTCGATCGCGTCGTCGGGCGGGACGGTCATGTCGGCTCCTCTCGATCCGGGTCCCTGATGAGCGTCGCCGCGGGCGGGATGCGGGTCGGACGGCGCCGTACCGACCATGATCGGCCATCATCGCGACAATCGCACGGGTGACGCGGATGTCACACGCCCGCGGTCCCTGGTAGCCTCGAGCCGGAGCGCGGAGCCGTTGTGGGTGGGCCGGTATGCGGCGCGAGAAGCGCGGAAGGGGCGGTGCGGGGACGTGAGCGCATGGACGTGAGCGCGGCGTGGGACGTCGTTGAGCGGGTGCTGGCCGAGCGCGCGCCGAGGGTCGCCGCCACGCTTCGGGGCCCGGCCTCCTTCGAGGGCATCGACCGCCTGCGCGCGACGGTCGGGCGCGAGCTGCCGGACGACGTCGTGGCGAGCCTGCGTCGCCACGACGGTCAGGACAACCCGACCCGGCTTCTCGACCTCTTCGACCACCACACCCTGCTCGGCGTCGATGAGATGATCGGGACCTCCGACATGCGCGCCGGGATCTTCGAGGGGCGAGACGGAGAGACCTCCATCGACTGGATGGTCCCCGACAAGGTCAGAACCGTTATGAACTGCCGGGGCTGGCTCCAGTTCACCGACGCCGAGGGCCGCGGCTACGCGCTCGACCTCGACCCCCTTCCGGCGGGGGACGTCGGTCAGATCATCAGCCTGCCGATCGACGGCCCCACTCCCGAGCCCGAGTTCCCCTCCTTCACGGCCTGGTTCTCCGACATCGCGGAGAGGCTCGACGCGGGCGCCTTCCGCGTCGAGGACGGTGACGGGATCTGGCTCGACCGCCCCGACGACTGAGTCGGGGTCGGCCCCGGGACCGACCCCGTTGCGGAGGCGGGCCGCTCTCGGCGCGGGGACGTGACGCGGTCAGCCGCCGATGGCGGACATGGTGCGAGCCGGTCGCACGAAGCCGTCCCCATGATCCGCGCCGTCGGCCGCCCGTCCCGGGGTGTCCGTGCCGTGGGCCAGCGGCTTGCGCCAGGTCGCCTCCGCCCAGATCCGAATGAGCTCGTCGTCGCTGGCGCCGGCGCGCATGGGCCCGCGCAGGTCCGTCTCCCGGGCCGAGAACAGGCAGGTCATGAGCCGTCCGTCGGCCGTGAGGCGGGTGCGGTCGCAGTCGGCGCAGAACGGAGCCGTCACCGAGGCGATGATCCCCACGGTCCCGGCCGGGTGGAATCCGTCGCGATCCGTTCCTGCGGCCACGTCCCACACGGCCGCCGGCCGGCGATCCGGCCGTCCGCGGGCCCGCAGCTCGAAACCCGCGGAGTCCAGGGCCTCCAGCACCCGCTCGGCGCCGACCACCTCCTCGGCCCGCCACGACTCGCGCGGCCCCAGGGGCATGTGCTCGATGAAGCGCAGGATCCAGCCGCGCCTCAGGCACTCGCCCAGCAGCCTCGGTGCGCGCTCGCCGAGGGCGCCGGGCATGACCACGGCGTTGATCTTGACCGGGGTCAGACCGGCCTCCTGCGCTCCGGCCGCTCCGCGGAGGACCCCGTCGAGCCGGTCGCGACGGGTCACGCGCGCGTACTCCGCCGGGTCCAGGGTATCGATCGAGACATTGACCCGGTCCAGGCCCGCCCTGCGCAGGCCGTCGGCCCGCCTGTCCAGGCCCAGCCCGTTGGTCGTCAGGCCGATGTCGGGCTTGACGCCGCGTCGTGTGCGCAGCCCCGCCACCGCTGCGACGATCGCCTCCAGATCCCGCCGCATGAGCGGCTCCCCGCCGGTCAGCCGGATCCGCTCCACTCCCAGGCGCTCAACGGCCACCCGCGCGAGCCTCGCGATCTCCGCGCCCGTGAGCAGACCGGGCGCCGGCAGCCACTCGAGCCCCGCGGCGGGCATGCAGTAGGTGCAGCGCAGGTTGCAGCGATCCGTGATCGACAGGCGCAGGTCCCGCACGGTGCGCCCGTAGCGGTCGGTCAGCTCATCGGGGACCGCGTCGCCCGACGCCGCCGGCACCTCCTCGGGCGTGCCGGGATCGCGGGCCGGAGCGCGCCCCTCGCCGGAGCCCGGCCCCGCGGACGAATCGACGCGCGCCGCCGGTACCGGCGACGCGGCCCGGGTGCGCGCCACCGTCCCGACGACGCGACCGTCACGGGGCGAGGGGAACACGGTTCGAGAATACGGGGCCATGCGCGAGGGGGCCATCCCGGGACCGGAGCGTCCGAGACCGCTGGCCGCGCGGGTGCCGGTCAGGCGACGCGCAGGATCTCGACGCGGGCGAAGCCGTCCTCGGCCTCCAGGAGGGTGTGCTGGAAGGTGAAGGGCAGCTGATCGATCTGGTTCAGCAGTGGTGTGGGCACGTGAGGGGCGAGCAGGTCGAAGCCCTCTCCCACGTTCAGCGAGGAGGCGGCACCGATGACGGCGGCGTGGCGCAGGCGGTGGGGGATGGCGCGGGCGTCGAGGGTGAGGCGGTCGGGGTCGTGGTCCTGGCAGCCGCAGCCCTCATGGGTGCGCCTCTTCTCCCGGATCGGGATGAGATCGGGGGTATCGCTCATGACGCTCTCCTTGCTCCTCGTCGTGGGTACGGCCGCCGTCGATGGCGCGCCGAGTGCGCGATCTCCGACGTGAGCCGAAGCGCGTCGTGAGATCGTTGCCCGGCCCGCTGCTACTTTATTACGGTGGACGGTGTGGAAAAAAGTGAGGTGAGCGTGTCGGGGGATCCGCGTTCGGCCGCCTCCGCCCGGGCCCCGCGCGCGTCGGTGCCGCCGACCCGGTCCCGCCCCGGCGCCTCGCGGCTGGTGCCCGGGCTCATCATCCTCGGCGCGGGCGGTGCGTGCCTCCTGGCCGGACTCGACGCCGTCCTGCTGAGACCGGGTGCGCGGGCGCCGGTCGACGACGCTGAGCTCGTCGCCTTCCACGGGCCCCTCGTGCTCGTCGGCCTCCTGGGCACGGTCGTCGCGCTGGAGCGGGCCATGGCCGCGCGTGCGGACTGGGCCCTCCTCGCACCCGCCGGCAGTGCCACGGGCTGGCTGGCCCTGGTCGCCGGAGTGCCCGGGCCCGCCGGCCGGGTGCTGGCGCTCCTGGGCGCCCTGGTCCTGTGCGCGGTCCACGTGCGCCTCCACCGGCGCGCCGCCTCCGTCGCCGTGGATCTCGGGGCCATGGGCGCCGTCGCCCTGACGGCGGGGGACCTGCTGTGGCTCCGCGGCCTCGCGATCGAGATCTGCGTCCCCCTGTGGCTGCTCCTCCCCCTCCTGACGATCGTCGGCGAGCGGCTCGAGCTCGCCCGCGCCGCCCTGCCCGGCACGATCGTCGAGGAGACCGTGCGCACGGTGTCGGCGGCCGCCCTGCTGGGCGCCTGCGTGCTGAGCGCGGCCGGGGCGGCCCGCCTCGTGATGGGCCCCGCCATGCTCGCCCTGGCCGCGGTCATGGCGCGCTACGACATCGCCCGTCGCACGATCCGCGTCGCCGGGGCCGTGCGCCTCACCGCGGCCTGCGCGCTCACCGGATACCTCTGGCTCGCCGCGGCCGGGCTGCTGTGGACCCTGGGCCCTCCGGGCGCTGGCTCCGTCGAGTCCGCAGCGGTCCCCGCGGCCGGGTACGGCGGCCAGGGACATGACCCCGCCCACCCCGCCGATCATCCTGCCGATGGCGACGTCGTCGTCCAGGTCGTCGCCGTCGCCTGCGCCTCGTCCATGGTCCTGGCCCACGCCCCCAGGATCGTCTCCGCCGTCACTCGCCGCCGTCTCCGCTACCACCGAGCCATGTGGCTGCCCTTCGTCCTGCTGCACGCCGGTTCGACGGCCCTGATCGTCTTCCGGGCACGCGGTGCCGTCGCGGCGTGGCGGCAGGACGCACCCGGTGCTGCCGGCGTCGTCGGCGCTGCCGGCATTGCCGGCATTGCCGGCGCTGTGGCGGCGCTCGTCCTCCTCCTGCCGGCCGCCACCCGTCCCGCCGTCGCGGGGTCGAGCGACGCCGACCGGCCGGAGGCGGCCGGGCCCCGCTCGATCGCGGTCGGGCCCGCGCGGAGGGCCTGAGCCGTGCCCGTCCCCGCCGGAGATCCCCGCCGGCCCTCCCGCCCGGGAGGCAGGGCCGGCGGGGGATCCGCGCCCGCCGCCACCGGCGGGCCCCGCTCCCCGGACGAGCGCGATCGTCCGGCCCGCAGGCTCTCCCGCCGCAGCACCCAGGTGCGGCGCAATGCCCTCGTCGTGGCCTGGATCATGCTCGCCGGCGTGCTCGCCGTCCTCATCATCGGGGGGCCGCTGGCCTCCTGGGGCACCTGGCTGCCTCTGCACGCCCTCCTGCTCGGAGGCATCGGCTCGGCGATCACGGTGTGGTCGGCGCACTTCGCCGACACCCTGCTCCACCGTCCGGCGCTGGGCGGGGCGGCCCTGCTCGACGCCCGGCTGTACGCCCACGGGGCGGGCACGGCGCTCGTCCTGGTGGGGATCGCCGCGGGACTGCCGGTCCTCTCCGGGGCCGGTGTCGCGGTCGTCGTGCTCGCCGCCCTGGCGGGAGCGGTCGCGATCCTCGTGCAGTACCGGCGCGCCGTCGCACCGCGCCTGGCAGCGCTGGCGATCCACTACGCCGTCGCCCTGACGCTCCTCGCGCTCGGGGCCGTCCTCGGATACCTCACCAGCTGGACCGAGTCCCGCGGGGCGACGCGCCTGTCCGACGTCCTCTACGTGGCCCACACGACCACCATGGTCCTGGGCTTCGTCGGCACCACCGTGCTCGGCACGCTCACCGTGCTGTGGCCGACCATGCTGCGCACCAGGATGGAGCCCGAGGCGCCGCGGTGGACCGGCCGCGGCCTGCCCCTGCTCGTGACGGGGACCGCGCTCATAGCCTCCTCGGGGCTGCTCGCGGCGCTGGCCGTGCCCGGCACCATCGCCTACCTCGCCGGGGCCTGCGGCGTCGTCGTGCCCGCCGTCAGGACCGCTCGACGCGTGCCCCCCACATCCTTCGCCACCGCCTCGGCCGCCGCCGCGGTCATCTGGTTCCTCATCGGCGTGGTGCGGATCGGCACGGGCATCGGCGCCCTGGCGCTCGGCGACGCCGGGCCGCAGGAGCGGGTCGCCGCCGCCCGGGAGGTCATCCACGGCGTGCGCGTGCTCCTGGCGGCGGGCTTCGCCCTGCAGGTGCTGGCCGGGGCCCTGAGCTATCTCGGCCCCGTCATGCTCGGCGGCGGGCCGGCGACCACGCGCGTCACCAACGCCGTCATGGATCGCGCGGCCGCCTACAGGGTCGTCGCCACCAACGCCTGCCTCGTCGTGGCGCTGCTCACCCCGCTGCCCTGGGGGGTGCGCCTGAGCGGGGCCGTCACGGCCGTCGCCGTCGCCGCCTACGTCCCGGTCGGGATGGGGCTGAGCGTCCGCGAGGCCGTGACTCGGGCCCGGGGGAGGAGACGTCGGGGGACCCGGGGGACGAGGGGCGTCGCCGCCTCGGCGATCCCCGTCGATCCGTCCGCTTCATCCACCGCGACCCCCGAGGCGCCGGCGTCGCCGGTGGTCTCCGGGTCGTCCGGCTCACCCGCCCGGGAGCCGTCCTCGCAGGCCGGGCCGGAGACCCGCCGCGCCCGGGCCCCTCGGATTCAGGAGAGTGCTGATGAGTGAGAAGACTCCCGTCGATCCCGCCGCCGCGGGCGGTGCGCGGGCCGGTGGCGCTCAGGCCCACCGCGGGGCCGTGACCGCCGGTACGGCCCCCGCCTTCGGACGGGGGCGCGCCGCGTCCTCGTCGCAGGGCGCCGAGGACGCCCGCCGGGCCGCGCGCGCCGTTGATCGCCGCGGTGCGCTCCTCGGACTTCTCACCGCCGGCGTCGCCGTCGTCGTGGGCGCGGCCGTCGGCGGCCGCGACGGGGCCGGCTCGGGGACGGGCCCGGTGAGCGCCACGGGCGACACCGTCGAGACCACCATCAGCGTCGAGGGCATGCGCTTCGTGCCCGACACCGTGGACGTCTCCCCGGGGGACCGGCTCGTCATCACCCTGGACAACACCTCCGATCAGGTTCACGACCTGGTCCTCGAGCTGTCGGCCGGAGGCACGGCCACCACCGGGCGCGTCGCCGCGGGAGCCACCGGCACCCTCGACGCGGGCGTGGTCGCCGGGCCGCTCGAGGGCTGGTGCTCGATCGCCGGGCATCGCGCGCAGGGCATGGTCCTCCATGTCACGGCCGGTGGGCGGAGCGCTCGGGCGGCGGGCCACGCCGGTCACGGCTCCGCGTCCTCGGGGGCCTCCTCCGACGACGCGGCGCCCGACTACTCGGCGGTCCTGCCCGACGACCTCGATGCCGTCGACGCGGTCCCGCCCCCCACGGGGACGGCGACGCTTCACGAGCACACCTTCACCGCCACCGAGCTCGTCGGCTACGTCGGGGGCGGGGCGACCCAGAGGCGCCTGACCTTCAACGGCCGGGTCCCCGGGCCGGTCCTGCGCGGCAAGGTGGGCGACACCTTCAGGATCACCCTGGTCAACGAGGGCACCATGAGCCACTCCCTCGACTTCCACGCGGGCGCCGTGTCACCGGACGAGGTCATGCGCTCGATCAACCCCGGTGAGCGACTCGTCTACGAGTTCGTCGCCCGGCGCGCGGGCATCTGGCTCTACCACTGCTCGACGCCGCCCATGAGCGTGCACCTGGCCAGCGGCATGCACGGCGCCGTCATCATCGACCCGCCCGGTCTGAGCGAGGTCGATCGCGAGTACCTCATGATCCAGTCCGAGATCTACCTCGGTCCCGAGGGCGGGGAGACCGACGCGGCCAAGGTCGCCGCCAGGACGCCCGACCTGTTCGCCTTCAACGGGATCGCCTTCCAGTACCGCGACCGGCCGCTGCCCGCCGGGACCGGGGAGCGGGTCCGCTTCTGGGTGCTCAACGCCGGGCCGTCGCAGCCCATGAGCTTCCACTGCGTGGGGCTCCAGTTCGACCAGATGTTCCTCGAGGGGGCCTGGACCCTGGGCGGGCCGGACCGGATCGGCGCCGCGTGGTCCGGCGGCGGGCAGGCGCTGGGCCTGCAGCCCGCCCAGGGCGGCTTCGTCGAGGCCGAGGTGTTCGAGCCCGGCAGCTACACGTTCGTCTCCCACTCCTTCGCCGACATGGAGAAGGGGGCCATGGGGCGCCTCGTCGTCGCGTAGGGGCCGGCGGCTCCCCGCTCAGGCGGGTGGGGCCGGGGGCTCGACGTCGACGTGGCAGCCGTCCTCCGTCAGCGGCACCACCGTCAGGCGCGTGCGCGCGCCGGTCTCGTCGGCGGGGGACGGCTCCGGCCCCGTTCGCCCGTAGACCTCGTTGAGGTAGCCCTCGTGCATGACGCACACCAGCGGGTGGGGGACCCGGTCGTCGGTGACCAGGGGACAGGCCCTGAGCACGATGGTCTCGCCCCGTGGCTCGGGCTCGAAGCCCATCATGGACAGGTTCGGCAGCAGTTTCGCGGCGCGCTGCGCGGGAGTCGCCGCGCCGTCCGGATCCTCGGTCTCCTGCGGCGGCGGCGTCATCCGCGCCCAGCGCCTCCCGATCTCCAGCGCGAGCTCGCGGGCCTGCGGGCAGGTGCCCAGCGTCTGGGAGATGGCGTCGAGCAGAGTGAGGTAGGAGTCCAGGACCTCGGTCGGACTCGGGGCGGTCGAGGCGTAGCGCAGCGCGGGACGTCCGCGTCGTCCCGTCGGCTTGGTGGAGACCTCGACGAGACCGGCGTCGATGAGCGCATCGAGGTGCTCGCGCACGGTGTTGTGGTGGAGGCCCAGCGCGGAGGCGACGTCGGCGGCGGTCATCGGGTGGCGGGCCGTCTCGATGAGATCGAGAACACGACGACGGGCGACCGTCAGCTCGGTGCGTGCCGACAGGTTCACCCAGGAGGGACGCGGCGGGCGCGCGGAGGCGGCAGGGGCTTCGGACACGCGGTGAGCCTAGTCGCAGCGGCAACCCCGTACAAAGGCCTTCCCCGCTGCTCCGTCGCCGCCCGAGGACGCTGAGGGCGAGGGCGCTCCGGGCCGATCCCGGCGCGGTCGCCGACCCGGTTGACGGACGTGCCGTCGATCGGTCAGCGGGCGCTCCGGGCCGGGCGCGTCATGGCCCAGTACCTCGGCAGGGGCGGGGCCTCGATCACGGCGACCCGTTCGAAGCCGAGCCGCTCGTAGAGGCGCCGCGAGCCGGGACTGGTGGACTCCAGGTGGGCGGGCGCGTCGTCGGCATCGACCCGTTCCAGGCCGCGGCGCAGCAGGGCGCTGCCGGTGCCCGTGCCCCTGGCCGCGGGGACGACGGCGACCATGGACAGGTACCAGTGCGGGACCGCCGGCCGGTGCGCCTCGCACAGCTCGCCGTCGAGCAGGCACAGGTCCCAGGCGCCTCCGAGCAGCGCGGGGTCCAGTCCGGGCGGGAGCGCCCCTCCGGGTCCGAGCGGTCCGGCCACCTCGCGGGGGCCGCCTCCGGTGCCGGGGGCGTCCCACAGAGTGGCGCCGAGCAGCCGGCCGGAGTCATCGACGGCCAGATCGACCCTGGCGTCCGCGCGCGCCGTCTCGTCCGCGCTCAGGTAGTGGGAGGTCAGCTCGACGCGGTGGAGGTGGTCGAGGGCCGCCCGCGGGTCGGGAGCCGCGGCGACGATGGCGCTCATGAGCGGGTCGGGCAGGAAGACGTCGGTGAGAAGGTCGGCGACGGCCTCCAGGTCCTCGGGACCGGCGGTGCGGATCCTCGGCGCCGTGCGCGTCGTCCTGCCTCCCATGATGGCGTCTCCCTTCTGCGGTCGGTCGGGCCGGTCGGGCCGAGGCCACTGTAAGCCGTGGTTCCACGGGGTCCATGAATGGCCGCGGGAGGAGCGTCCCGGTTCCCCACGGCGCCGGCGTCCGGGCCGGGCCGTCGAGTCCGCCCCGGATCGGGCGTGCTCAGCGCCGGCGCCCGGGCCGGGCCGTCGGGTCCTCGGCCTCCAGGGAGGGGGCCAGCAGACGGCGGAAGGAGCTCACCCGGGCGCGGCGCGAGGCGGTCTCGGCGGAGCCGGGCTCCGCGCCGGCGGACGGCTCCCCGGCTCCGGCCCGGCCGACCGCCCACTCGTCCAGGGCGCAGTCGAGGACGCCCGCCTCGTGGGTGCAGCCGCGCGGGCAGTCCTGCGCGACCTCGGCCAGGTCCGGGAAGCCGCGCAGCACGTCGGACGAGCTCGCGTGCGCGACCCCGAAGGACCGCACGCCGGGGGTGTCGATGACCCAGCCGCCGCCCGGCAGCTCCAGGGCCTGGAGACTGGTGGAGGTGTGACGCCCCCGGCCGGTGACCTCGTTGACGTGACCGGTTACCCGGTCCGCGCCGGGCACGAGGGCGTTGATGAGCGTCGACTTGCCGACCCCCGAGTGCCCTACGAGGACGCTGATACGTCCGACGATCGCCTCGCGCAGGGCATCGACGCCGTCCCCGTCCGCCCGCGAGGCGGCCTCGTGGCCGCGGGGGCCCAGCCGGGTCGCCACCGAGGGCACCCCGAGCGGTTCGTAGAGGGAGAGCAGTCCGGAGGCGTCGGCCAGGTCGGACTTGGTCAGCACCAGCAGCGGCCCCATGCCGGCGTCGTAGGCGGCCACGAGGTAGCGGTCGATCATGCGGGGACGCGGGGCGGGGTCCGCCACGGCGGTGACGACGACGAGCAGGTCGGCGTTGGCCACGACCGGTCTCCGCGAGCCGGCGGCGTCACCGTCCTCGGCGCTCCTGCGCAGCAGCGTGCGGCGCTCCTCGATGCGCACCATGCGGGCCAGGGTGCCGGTGCGGCCGCTGGTGTCCCCGACGACGGCGACCCGGTCCCCGACGACGACCCTGCCGCGCCCCAGCTCGCGCGCCTTCATGGCCGTGATGTCGCCGTCGCCGTCCTCGGTGAGGGCCGGATCGGCCAGGCGGATGCGGTAGTGGCCGCGATCGATGCGGGTGACCATGCCCGGGACCGCGTCGGCGTGGCGGGGGCGCCGCTTGGTGCGCGGGCGCGAGCCCCGGCCGGGGCGGACCCGAACCCGGGGGTCGTCGGTGCCGATATCGCGGCGGGGCGTCACCGGGACCCGCCCCCCCGGCCCAGCATGGCGGCCCACAGGGCCGGGAAGCCCGGGAGGGTCTTGGAGGTGCACCCGACGTCGTCGAGGGTCACGCCGTCCACGCCCAGACCGACGATGGCGGCGAAGGTGGCCATCCGGTGGTCGGCGTAGGAGCGCAGGGCGGCGCCGTGCAGCGGTGCGGGACGGATGACGAGCCCGTCGGCGGTCTCCTCGGCGTCCCCGCCCAGGAGGCGGATCCCGGTGGCCAGGGCCGCCAGGCGGTCGGTCTCGTGACCGCGCAGGTGGGCGATGCCGGTCAGCCTGCTGGTGCGGCCCCGCGCCCCGGCGAGGGCAGCCAGGGCCGCCACCGTGGGCGCGAGCTCCCCGACGGCGGACAGGTCCGCGTCGATGCCCCGCAGGCCCGCCGCGCCTGGCCCGCGGACGACCAGGGTGCGCGAGTCGTCGGGTTCGGGGCGCAGCTCGACGACGCCGCCCAGGCGCGGCAGCAGCTCGCGCCAGGCGTCGCCGCCCTGGGCCGTCGGCGCCGGCCAGCGCGGGACGCGCACCTCGCCGCCCGCGACGAGCGCCGCCGCCAGGAAGGGGCCGGCGTTGGACAGGTCCGGCTCGATGACCACCGTTCCACCTGCGGGGCGCCCCGGGTGGACGGTCCAGGCGCGGCGCCCGTCCTCGGCGGCTCCCGCCGTCGGGGCGGTTGACTCGTCCGGTTCGACCGGCTCCTCGACGATGATCCCGCGCTCGCGCAGCGCGGCCACCGTCATGGCGACGTGCGGCGCGGAGGGCACGCGCCCGGTGGCGACGACGGCGAGTCCGTCCGGCAGCAGGGAGCCGACCAGCAGCAGGGCGGACAGGAACTGGGAGGAGCCCGAGGCGTCGATGCTCACCCGGCGCGGCCGGCCGGGACGGGCGGGATCCGCCCGCCGCAGGAGCGCCCCGTCGCCGGGGCCCACGCGCACGGGCAGAAGTCCCGGCTCGCCGAGGCAGGCGACCTCCGCCCCCAGGGACGCCAGCGCGTCGAGGAGCGGCGCCATGGGCCGGTGCCGGGCCGCCTCGTCCCCGTCGAGGACGACCGGGGCGTCGGCCAGGGCCGCGAGCGCGGGGACGAAGCGCATGACGGTTCCGGCCAGGCCCGCCTCGATGCGCCCTGCGCCGTCGGGGCCGGCGCTCACGTGCAGCGGCAGCGGGGCGGGGCGCGCGCGCAGGCGGGTCGGATCCCCTCCGACCTCCTCGAAGCGGGCGCCGAGCGCGGTCAGCGCCGCCAGCATGAGATCGGTGTCGCGCGAGCGCAGGACGCCGACGAGCGTCGTCGGGCCCCCGGCCACCGCGGCCAGCAGGAGGGCGCGGGCGGTCAGGGACTTCGAGCCCGGCAGGGCGATGGTCGCGTCGAGGGGACCGCGGGCGGTCGGCACGGGCCAGGGGCGCCGATCGGCGCGAGCGGGGGAGGAGGGCATGATCGCCCTACAGCGCGTCGATGATGCGGTTCAGGGCCGTGGACGGGCGCATGACGGCGTCGGTCCTGTCCTGGTCGGGGCGGTAGTAGCCGCCGATGTCCACCGGCCTCCCCTGCACGGCGACCAGCTCGGCCTGGACGGCCTCGTTCGCGGCCTCCAGCGCCTCGGCCACCGGCGCGAAGCGCGCCGCCAGCTCGGCGTCGGCGTCCTGCACCGCCAGCTCGTGGGCCCAGTACAGGGCCAGCCAGGCGTGCGAGCCGCGGTTGTCGATCCCGCCCAGGCGCCTGGCGGGGGAGCGGTCGTCCTCCAGCAGCCTCGTCGTGGCGGCGTCCAGCGCGTCGGCGAGCACCGCGGCGCGCGCGTTGCCCCCGACCTCCGCCACGTGGCGCAGAGCCTCCGCCAGGGCCAGGAACTCGCCCAGGGAGTCCCAGCGCAGGTAGTTGTCCTCCAGCAGCTGGCGCACGTGCTTGGGCGCGGAGCCTCCCGCGCCCGTCTCGTACAGGCCCCCGCCGCTCATCAGCGGCACCACCGACAGCATCTTGGCGCTCGTGCCGACCTCCAGGATCGGGAACAGGTCGGTGTTGTAGTCGCGCAGCACGTTGCCGGTCACCGAGATCGTGTCCTCGCCGCGCCGCGCCCGCTCCAGGGACAGCCTCGTCGCGGCCACCGGGTCGAGGACGCGGATGTCGAGGCCCTCGGCGTCCTCCTCGGCCAGGTAGCGCTCGACGAGCCCGGCGACGACCCGGTCGTGGCTGCGCTCGGGGTCGAGCCAGAAGATCGCCGGGGCCCCGGTGGCCCGGGCCCGCGCGACCGCCAGGTGGACCCAGTCGCGGATGGGCGCGTCCTGGGTCTGGCAGGCGCGCCAGATGTCGCCCGCCTCGACGTCGTGCGACAGCAGCACCGTGCCCGGCTCGGCGCCGGCGCCCTCGAGGGCGACCACCTCGACGCGCCCGGCCACCGGGATGAGGAAGGTCTTGTCGTGGCTGCCGTACTCCTCGGCCCTGCGGGCCATGAGCCCGACGTTGGGAACCGTGCCCATCGTGCGCGGGTCCAGGGCGCCGTGCTCCTTGCAGTCCTCGATGACGGCCTCGTAGACACCGGCGTAGGACGAGTCCGGGATGACGGCCAGGGTGTCGGCCCTGCGGCCCTCGGCGTCCCACAGCTTGCCGCCGGCCCGGATCATCGCGGGCATGGAGGCGTCGATGATGACGTCGCTGGGCACGTGCAGGTTGGTGATGCCGCGGTCGGAGTCGACCATGCTCAGGCGCGGCCCGGCCGCCAGCTCGGCCTCGATGGAGGCGCGGATCGCCTCGCCCTCGTCCAGCCGGTCCAGCCCGGCCAGGATCGAGCCCAGTCCGTCCTCGGCGCGCAGCCCGGCGGCGGCCAGGGTCTCGCCGTGGGCGGCGAAGGTCCTCGGCAGCGCCGCGCGCACGGCGTGACCGAAGATGAGGGGGTCGGAGACCTTCATCATGGTGGCCTTCAGGTGCACCGACAGCAGGACGTCGTCGTTCTTCGCGGCGGTCATCGCCCCGGTCAGGAAGGAGTCCAGCGCGGCGGCGGACATGCGGGTCGCGTCGATGACCTCGCCGGCCGTCACCGGCAGCGACTCGCGCAGGACCCGCGTCCCCGAGCCGTCCGATGGCACGAGCCTGATCCGCAGCGAGCCCGCCTCGGGGACGACGACGGTGCGCTCGTTGTGGCGGAAGTCCCCGGTCGTCATCGTGGCGACCCGCGTCCTGGAGCCCGGGCTCCACTCGCCCATGGCGTGCGGGTGGGAGCGGGCGTAGGCCTTGACGGCGCTCGGGGCGCGCCGGTCGGAGTTGCCCTCGCGCAGGACCGGGTTGACGGCGCTTCCCTTGACCGCGTCGTAGCGGGCGCGCGCATCGCGGTCGGCGTCGGTGACCACCGAGTCGGGGTAGTCGGGAAGGTCCACGCCCTGGGCCCGCAGCTCGCGGATCGCTGCCTTGAGCTGGGGCAGGGAGGCGGAGATGTTGGGGAGCTTGATGATCGTGGCGCTCGGGGACCGGGTCAGCGCCCCGAGCGCGGCCAGGTCGTCGTCGGCCAGGTCGAAAGCGGCCAGAATGCGGTGCGCCAGCGAGATGTCGGCGGTGCCGACGCTCACGCCCGCGGCGCGGGCGAAGCCCTCGACGATCGGCAGGAGGGAGTGGGTCGCCAGCATGGGCGCCTCGTCCGTCCAGGTGTAGATGACATCGGGCTGGTCGCTCATGCGCACGTCCTTCGCTTGCGTCGTCGTGATGGGCCCACCTTAACGTGTGACCTCCGTCCCAGGCGTCGATGCTCGCTGGAGGAGACGGGCGGACGAGGGAGGGCGAGCGGTGAGGATGCGGTGAGGATGCGCGGCGGCCGACCGAGGGGCGCGGGCCCGGCCGCGAGGACGCGTATCGCAGATCTCACATGTGGTGATCGTGCACCGCCGCCCGGGCCGCGGCGACCACTTTCCGCCTCCGCTTGTGGCTCTCGATCCGCCACACCAGGGACGGGCGGCCCTCCCGGTCGACGGCGGCCAGCAGGAGCCCGGCGCCGACCGCGCCGCCGCGGGCCAGCCCCGACAGGGCCTGCTTGCGCGCCTCCTTGCCGCTGACCGCCCATACCGGGTTGTTGATCAGGGTGAAGGGGACGTTGAGGGCCGCCAGCACGGCTGCGCAGGTGCGCGGCGCCCGGCCCGTCGCCAGTCCCAGACCCGCTGCGACGCTCACCGCGCCGCAGGCCCGGGTGAGCATGCGGGCGTCCGCGGTGAGCACCGGCGGAAGCCCCGCCCTCTCCAGCAACGGCGAGACCTTCTCGAAGCGCTCTACGTGACGCGCGGGACGGGTGAGTGCGTCGATTCCGTCCAGGACGAAGGACGTGGCGAGCATCGGACGGGCGAAGGCGCGCAGAATGTTCATGACACCATCCTGACTCACGGGGGCGTCCGCGGCCAGGCTCCCGCAGCGCGTCCCGGTGCCGATCGTCCTGCTCACCGGGCGGGCATGCCGGGTGCTCGCGCGGACCGGGGTCGGGGAATGAAACCGGGCCGCCCTCCTGTTGGTCAGAACGTGACTGTGAGACCGTCGACTGGAGCGTCGACTCGGACGACGCCGAGCGGCGCGCCCGCCCCGCGCCGCCACCGCGCACCCGCCGGAGGGCGCCGGGCGGCCCTCCCGGATCGACCGGAGGGACGTCCCTCCGCCCTCGTGCGGAGCGTCCCGGGCCGTTCCGCCGGCGACCGCGAGCGCTCGGGGGCGCTAGGCTCGTGGATGATGACGGACACCGACGAGCCACGCCCCGACGGCGCTCCTCGCGCCAACGGCGAGGCGGCCACCGACCTTCTCACTGATATCGACCCCGACGGCTCCGGCAGTCTCGACCGTGCGCCCGAGGACGAGTCCGAGGAGGAGCGCGCTGCGCGCTTCGAGGCCGACGCCCTGCCCTATCTCGACCAGCTCTACGGCGCGGCCATGCGGATGACGCGCAACCCCGCCGACGCCGAGGACCTGATCCAGGACGCCTACGCCAGGGCCTTCGCCTCCTTCCACCAGTACCGTCCGGGCACGAACCTCAAGGCCTGGCTGTATCGGATCCTGACCAATACCTTCATCAACTCCTATCGCAAGAAGCAGCGCGAGCCGCTCCAGTCGGACGCCGACGCGGTCGAGGACTGGCAGCTGCATCGGGCCGCCTCCCACGACTCCACCGGGCTGCCCAGCGCGGAGAACATCGCTCTGGACGAGCTGCCCGACGAGGAGATCAAGGCGGCCTTCTCCGAGTTGAGCGAGGACCGGCGTCTGGCCGTCTACCTGGCTGATGTCGAGGGCTTCTCCTACAAGGAGATCGCCGAGATCATGGACACGCCCATCGGCACCGTCATGTCCCGCCTGCACCGCGGGCGCCGCCAGCTGCGCGAGCTCCTGGCCGATCATGCCCGTCAGCTGGGCTACACCACGACCCGGGAGGAGGGGCGCTGATGGGCGGATCGCAGGAGAAGGACGAGCCCTGCTCGTGCTCGGAGGCCCGTGAGCACCTGGAGCGCTTCCTCGACCACGAGTGCGACGTCGACCTGACCGCTCGCCTGGCCGAGCACGTGGCGACCTGCGAGCACTGCTCGCGCATCGCCGACGCTGAGACCCACCTGCGCGAGATCCTGCGGTCGCGCTGCGCGGAGCAGGCGCCGCCCGGGCTGCGAGCCCGGGTGCTGGGGAGGCTGTCGGTCATGCGGTCGACGACCTCGGCGGCCTCGATGACGTCGGTGACCTCGATGACGTCGGTGACGACCGCCGACGGCACGACGACGGTGCGCAGCCAGTCCGTCCACTACCGGCGCGGGTGATCGGTGCAACTGGGCGGGCGGGTGGCTTGCAATCGCGGACCTGTGCAAGGATACGACGTGTTCCGTGCCCCCTCGTGGGGCGGTCCATCCACGAGGAGGCAGTCATGAGCAAGCGCGGTCGTAAGCGTCGTGCACGCGCCAAGAGCAGCGCCAACCACGGCAAGCGCCCGAACGCCTGAGCCGGGGCGCGGCGTCGGCTCTCGCAGTCCGATGACGGCGGTGGCCGATCGCCCGCGTGGTGGTCAGCCACCGCGCGTCGGGGGTGCGTGTGACAGAATCGGCGGCATGAGGGCCGAGGACGTGCGCTGCGTCGAGGAGTTGAGTCGGGTGGTGCGCTCCGGGGGCCGAGTCGAGTACCTCCACTTCTGGAAACCCCGGGCCCGCCCGGACGGGAGCCTGGACGGTTCATGCTTGAGCCAGTGGTGGCCCTCCCCCTTCGAGGCCGACGGCGAGCGCTTCCCCAGCGCGGAGCACTACATGATGTGGCGCAAGGCCCGGCTTTTCGATGACCGGGGGCGAGCCGCCGAGATCCTCGCCGAGCCCAGCCCCGCCCGAGCTCGGGTGATCGGGCGCCGGGTCGCCGGCTTCGACCAGGAGACCTGGACGGCGCACCGCTGGGAGATCGTTGTGGACGCCTCGCTGGGTAAGTTCGGGTCGGACGCCGCGCTGGGCGACTATCTGCTCGGCACGCGCGATCGGGTGCTGGTGGAGGCCTCCCCGTTGGACCGGATCTGGGGCATCGGCCTGGCGGCGGACTCGGAGTTCGTCGAGGTGCCCTCCAGATGGCGGGGGCTGAACCTGCTGGGCTTCGCCCTCATGGAGGCCCGCGCCCGCCTCGCCCTGCTCTCCGCCTCTTCCCGTCGGGATCGATAGGCGCCCTCGTCGGGACCCGCCGGGTGCCGACGAGCGGAGGCCATGCCGCGCTGGCAGCGCTCGACGCCATCACCGCCGAGGCCCGACGCTGGTGCGCCCCCGGGCCGCGACCCGTGCACGTCGGCGTTTCCCCGCTCATCGGCGCGGATGTCGTCGCCCGCGCCCAGGACGCCGTCGCCGCCCTTCCCGGCCGTGGGGGGGAGCTCCCTCGTCCTGCATGAGGCCGATTTGTCCGAGCTGTGCACGGCCCTCGACGACGGCGGGCTCGACCTCATCGTCATCCCCGCCGTCCTCCCGCTCACTCGTTACCGGCATCGTGGCATCGGCGACGAGCCGGTCGTGCTCGTCGAGTCGGGAGACGATGGCGCGGGGGCGCCGACCGCGCCGACGGCGCCGGCGTTCTCGGCGCCGTCGATGTCGACGAGGTCGCGCGCCGCACTCTCCTCCTCGTCCCCGACACCTGCGGGCTGACGACCTTCACCCGCGGTCTGCTCGCCGACCGCGGGCTACCGCTTCGGGCCTACTCGGGGGAGGCCGCCAGCTACCGGGTCCTGGAGGACTGGGCCGGCATGGGACTGGGCAGCGCGCTCCTGCCCCGCTCGAAGGCGACCTCCGACTCGTGCACGCGCGCCGTGGTCGACGCCGACGGTGCGGCCGTCACGATCACCTACGAGGCGGCCTGGGACGGCACGTCGCCGATCGCGGACGAGCTCGAGGCGCTGGCCGAGCTCCTCGCCTCCGGAGGGGCGACCAGCGGCGAGCGCGGTCGGGGCGCGGATGCCGAGGAGGCGAGCACCGGGCGCGACGCCTTGGATCAACCCGGGGTATAACCTCGCGTGATATCGGCATCAGGGAAGAGCCTCTACCGGGGTCGCCGCGCCGATCCTACGGTGCGGGCAGTGGCGCACCGGCAGCCGGTCGAGCACCGAGACGCCACCCGATATCGAAGGAGCCATCATGACATATCTCCAGGTCACCATGACCATCAACCCGGACGACCGCGCCGCCGGCGCCAAGGTCTACTCCGACTACCTGCAGGAGTTCCTCGACACGGTCCCCGGCGCGAGGACCAAGGAGCTTCTCGTCCGCGATGAGGATGTCCAGGTCCTCCACGGCTTCGAGACCCCCGAGCAGGCCAACGCCTACCTGAGCAGTGAGCTCTTCACCACCAAGGTCGTCCCCGGTCTGACCCCGCTGTCCAAGGCCGACCCCGACATCCGCGTCTACACCGTCGCCTGATCCATCGAGATCGGCCGGCTCCGCCGCGGGGGACCGGTCCTGTGCTGTCTCGGTGCGGAGCTCGACCGGTCCGGGTGAGGGGGGGACTCCCGCGCCGCGCTCAGCTCGGCTGCTCCACGCCCAGCCACTCGTACCAGCCGCGGTGCAGCACCAGCCAGGCGAGCAGCCCGTAGCCGGCCTGACCGGGATGGTCGCCGTCGCCCGCGGCGACGTCGGTCATCCACTGGTCATGGTTGCGCAGCGGCTCGAAGGTCTCCACGTAGGGAACTCTGCGCCGATGGCACACCTCGGTCACCGCGCGCGACAGCGCCGCCGTCCCATCGGGATTGACCCCGGGCAGCGGCGGGGGCCCGACCACGAAGCAGGATCGCTGCTCACTCGCCGCCTTGTCCAGGATGTTGGCCAGGGCCAGCCGGCTGCGAGCGGGCGAGATGCCGGAGCCGACGTCGGCCGTCCCCAGCCCGATGACCAGGCGGTTGAGCCCGGTGTGGGTGGAGCGCAGGGTCACCTCGGAGGGCCATCGATCGGCGAGCTGAACCGTCGTCTCCCGGGGCACGGCCAGCGTCGTCCAGAAGGCGTCCAGGTCGCGGGGCGTGCGCGCCATGACGCGCCCGGCCCACCCCAGGGCCCGGGGATCGCCGTAGCCGGCCACGAGCTCGTCGCCGATGAAATGGATCCGAGTCTCGTCCACGTCACTCCTTCGCTAGCTGTCGTCGACGACCGGGTCGGTCTCCGGGCGCCGACGCGACCGCGGTCCGCCGTCGTGCGGTGGCCTGTGAAGACGACGCTACCGCGCCCCGGGCCCGGGTGCGGCCCGAGGACGGTGGCGCCGGCGCCCGCCCGCCCGGCGGGCCTCCGTCCCCCGGGTCCGGGCGCGGGGCGGCCGAGACCAGCGAGTGCTTTGACGGCGGCTACGACGGACCCGGGCCCGGGCGCGGGGCGGCCGAGGCGGCGGGCGCGGATGGCGGCCGGATGGCGAGCCCCGGTCACGACCGTTCGAACGCCGCCGCCATGAGCGCCGCCTGCTGGGCCCGGTAGGCGCCGACGCCGCCGACGGCCGGGGAGGCCGCCTCGGGAGGGGAGACGAGCCGCAGTCGTCCGGAACCGGTGATCGAAGCGGGTGCGTGCAGGGCGAGCCACGGCCACACCCCCTGGTTCGCGGCCTCGTCCTGGACGAAGACGAGCTCGGCGCCCGCGTAGGGCGCCAGTGCGTCGGCCAGCTCGGCCTCGGGAAGCGGGTAGAGCTGCTCGAGGCGGATGATGGCGGTCGAGGCGTCGCCCCGCTCGGCCCGTTCCTCGGCCAGCGCGTAGGACACCCGGCCCGAGCACAGCAGGACGCGGTCGACGCCCTCGCCCGTGGCGATCCGCTCATCGACCTCGCCGATGACCGGTCGGAAGGACCCCGAGGTGATGTCCTCCACCGGGGAGGTCGCGGCCTTGAGCCGCAGCAGCTGCTTGGGGGTGAGCACGATGAGCGGGCGGCGCGGACGGATGTAGGCGTGCTCGCGCAGCAGATGGCAGTGGTTGGCGGGTGTCGAGGGCATGACCACCCGCATGTTCCCCTGGGCGCACATCTGCAGGTAGCGCTCGATACGGGCCGAGGAGTGGTCCGGGCCCTGGCCCTCCTGACCGTGGGGCAGGAGCATGACCAGCCCGGAGCGCTGGCCCCACTTCTGGCCCGCGGAGGCGACGTACTCGTCGATGACGCTCTGGGCGCCGTTGGCGAAGTCGCCGAACTGGGCCTCCCAGATCGTCAGCCCCTCGGGGCGCTCCACCGAGTAGCCATACTCGAAGGCCAGGGCCGCGTACTCGCTGAGCAGGGAGTCGTAGATCTCCAGGGGCGCCTGGTCCGGGGTGAGGAAGCTCAGCGGCGTCCACTCCTCGCCGGAGGCGTGGTCGTGCAGGACGGCATGGCGCTGGGCGAAGGTGGCGCGACGGGCGTCCTCTCCGACCATGCGCACCGGCACGCCCTCCATGAGGAGGGAGCCGAGCGCGATGAGCTCGCCCAGGCCCCAGTCGATGCCGCCGGAGCGGCTGGCGCGCCGGCGCCTGGAGAGCATCGTCTCCAGCTTGGGGTGGACCGCGAACCCTTCCGGGTAGGCGGTCTGCGCGTCGCCGATCCGTTCGACGACGTGGCGCGGGACCGCGCTCGTCCAGCCGATCATCATGCCCTGGCCGGCTCGCTGGGAGGCGGGCACCTCCAGACTGGTGGGCTGCAGCCCGACCTTGGTGGGATCGGTGGCGTCGAACGCCTCGTCGGAGGGGACTCGGCCGGTGCCGGCCGTCCGCCCGTGGGCGGCGCGGGTCTCGGTGAGGATCCGCTCCAGCTCGTCGTGGAACTCGCTCTCGATCCTTCGGGCGTCCTCGGCCGTGATGTCCTCGCGCCCCACCAGGTCCGCGGTGTAGACCGCGCGAGTCGACGGCAGGGAGTCGATGAGCCGGTACATGACCGGCTGCGTCATCGAGGGGTCGTCCCCCTCGTTGTGACCGCGGCGCCGGTAGCAGATGAGGTCGATGATGACGTCCTTGTGGAAGGCCGCCCGGTACTCGTAGGCGCGGTGGGCGGCGCGGGCGACCGTCTCGGGGTCATTGGCGTTGACGTGGAAGATCGGCACCTGCAGGCCCTTGGCCAGGTCCGTGGCGTAGGTGGTCGAGCGGGCCGACGCGGCTCCGGTGGTGAAGCCGATCTGGTTGTTGACGATGATGTGCACGGTGCCGCCGGTGCGGTAGGCGGGCAGCTGACTCATGTTGAGCGTCTCGTAGACCACGCCCTGCCCGGCGAAGGCGGCGTCGCCGTGGACCAGGACGGGCAGTACCGTGTAGCCCCTCTCGCCCAGGCCGATGCGGTCCTGCTTGGCGCGCACGATCCCCTCGACCACGCCGTCGACCGTCTCCAGGTGGGAGGGGTTGGCCGCCAGGGACACGCGCGTGCTCACGCCGTCGGTGCCGGTGAACACGCCGTCGGTGCCCAGGTGGTACTTGACGTCCCCGGTGCCGGCGCCCTCGATGACGCTGGTGCCGTCGAACTCGTCGAAGACCTGAGCGTAGGACTTCCCCGCGATGTTGGTCAGGACGTTGAGACGGCCGCGGTGGGTCATGCCGATGACGACCTCGTCCAGACCGTCGTGGGCGGCCGCGTCCAGCAGCCGGTCGAGAGCCACGATGAGGGACTCCCCGCCCTCCAGGCTGAAGCGCTTCTGACCCACGTACTTGGTCTGCAGGAAGGTCTCGAAGGCCTCGGCCTGCCCCAGCTTGGTCAGGATCCGCCGGCGCTCGTCCGGGGTGATCGCCATCCACTCGCCCTCGAGGCGCTCCTGCCACCAGGCGCGCTGGGCGGGGTCCTGGATGTGCATGTACTCGATTCCGGCGGTGCGGCAGTAGGCCCGGCGAAGACGCGCGAGGATCTCGCGCAGGGTGGCGCGCTCGGTGCCGGCCAGGCCGCCCGTCGGGAAGGTGCGGTCCAGGTCCCACAGGCTCAGCCCGTAGGAGGACAGGTCCAGGTCCGGGTGGCGGCGCAGGCGGTGGGTCAGCGGGTCGGTGTCCGCCGCCAGGTGGCCGCGCTGCCGGAAGGCGTGGATGAGCTCGGCCACGCGCGCGGGCTTGCCGGTCTCCAGCTCGGGGTCGTAGGTGGTGTCGCGGGCCCAGACGACCGGCTCGTGAGGGATGCGCAGGGATCCGAAGATCCGCTCCCAGAAGCCGTCCAGGCCGAGCAGCTTGCGCTCGACGGTCCGCAGGAACTCGCCGGAGGCGGCCCCCTGGATGACGCGGTGGTCGTAGGTGGAGGTCAGGGTGACGACCTTGCCGACTCCCTGGCGGGCCAGGGTCTTCTCGCTGGCGCCGGCGAAGGCGGCCGGGTAGGACATGGAGCCCACTCCCACGATGAGGCCCTGGCCGGGCATGAGACGCGGCACCGAGTGGAGGGTGCCGATCATGCCGGGGTTGGTCAGGGTCACGGTGGTGCCGCGGAAGTCGTCCACCTCGAGCCGGCCCTCGCGCGCCCTGGCGACCAGGGTCTCGTAGGCGGCGACGAAGCCGGCGGCGTCCATGAGATCCGCCTTCTTGATGGAGGGCACCAGCAGACGCCGCTCGCCGTCGGGGGCGGGCACGTCGATGGCCAGGCCGAAGGCGACGTGGGCGGGCGCGTGGAGAGTGGGCCTGCCGGCGTCGTCGGTGGTGTACGAGACGTTCATGGAGGGCATCTCGGTCAGGGCCTCGACGACGGCCCACCCGATGAGGTGGGTGAAGGAGACCCTGCCGCCGTGGGTGTGGAGGAGGTGGCCGTTGATGACGGCGCGGTTCTCGATGAGGACCTTGGCGGGGATGTCGCGCGCGGAGGTGGCGGTCGGGATCGACAGCGAGGCCTCCATGTTCCGGGCGGTGCGGGCGGCGGCTCCCCTCATGCGCGAGTCGGTGTCCCGTCCGGAGCCGTCCTCCGGCGCGCCGGTGCGCCGGTGCTCCGTGCGCCGGGCGTAGGGCGACGTCGGCGGGGCTGCGTCCGAGGGCGGTGCGGGCGGCAGGTCGGAGCGGGTCACGTCCTGGACGGCCGGCGGCTGGCGGTGGGGCGGGGTCGCGGTGCCCGTGCGGGGGGCCTCGGTCGTGCCCGCGACTGCCCGCGGGTCGGGCGTCGTCGTGGAGCCGGCGGGGTCGGCAGCGTCCTCGGAGGGCTCGGAGGCGCCGGAGCCCTCGAACAGAGTCCGCCACTGCGGAGTCACCGAGGAGGGATCGGCGAGCCAGGCGTCGCGCATCTCCTCCACCATCCACTCGTTGGCTCCGAAGCCTGCGGCGGTGCCGTCCAGCGTTGACACGGTACCTCTTCTCCTCGTCCCGGGGTCTCAGCGGCATCCGTTCGCGGGATCGGCGGCGGGCGGGCCGCGGCGTCGAGAGGACCGGTGCCGCTGTGTCGCGCGTCATCGTACGGGCTGAGCAGTCACCGCGGTAGCAGAACACGGGACTAAAGACACATTTGTTTCGAGCGCGTGACGGTGGTGGCCGGGAGTGGCTCCCCGGACCGGCGCGCGTGTCAGGGGCCTCGGCGGCCGGGGGCGTCGCTCGGGACCGGGGCCGCGCTCGACATCCCCGCGGCAGGGGCCTCGGCGGCCGGGGGCGTCGCAGCGCCTTTCGGATCGCGACCGGGGCGCCGGCCCCGCACGCGGCGGGTGGCGGGGCGCCGGCGACGCGCACGGCCAATGGGCGCGCGCTCTTCGACGACCGGGTGATCTCGTGCGGTCAGTGGCGGGCAATCCAGGGAGGCCGGCCCGAGGGCGGTTCGTGGCTCTCCGGCGGGGTGGCGGTCCACCCGAGACCGTTGAGGACGTATGAGACCGTGAGATCGAGTAGACGCCGGTCACCCGCCGTCGGGGCGACAGCGGCATCGTCCTCGGGACGAACGGTGGCCGACCAGGAGTCGTGGCCGGCAATGCTCACCTGGAACTCCGGAGCGTCGGAGGTGATCATTCGGACTGCCCGAGTCAGCCCCGACGCGAAGCGGCGAGTCTGCTCGTCGATGCTCTCGATCATTCGCCGAGCAGGAGCATCACGTCGTGGTAGGCGCCGAAAAGACGCAGATCCTCCGACGGGTGGCTACCCGTGTACTCCTGGGCGAGGGCCGCATCCAGACTGCCGAAACGGCGTTCGAGCTCGCTGACGATGATCCTCTTGCGAGCCTCGAGCTCGTCCGGGCGAAGTGCTTGATGACGTCGCGCGGCGGTGCGACAGCAGTACTCACGGCTCGTCCTCCTGCGCATGGGCATCCCTCACGTCAAGGATGCGAGCCTTGTCAACCGGTGCGGAGCCGAACCGATCTCGGTGCGGAGCCGGACCGATCTCGGCGAAGGGGAGGAGGAGGCCGGCGTGAGCCTCCCCTTCGTGCCCCCGCTCCCCGGTGATAGCGTGCGAGCACTATGCGATCGGCATTCCGGCGGGCCCGCGGACGCGTCCCCCGCCACCATCCGGAACCTGACCACCCTCACCCCGCGCGTTCACGGACCCCGGCTCCCGCCCCGTCCGGCGCATCGCCGACCGCGGGCGGTGCCGCGTGACCGACTGGCTCATGATCGCGCTGGGCCTCCTGCTGACCGCGGGCACGGCCCTGTTCGTCTCCGGCGAGTTCTCCCTGGTCGCCCTGGACCCGTCCACCGTCGAGACCCGCGCCGCCGAGGGGGACGGGCGCGCCGCCACGGTCCGCAGGGCCCTGGGGCGCCTGTCCACGCTCCTGTCCGGCGCGCAGGTGGGCATCACCCTGACCACCATCCTGCTGGGGTACACCATGCAGGACGCTCTGGCCAGGCTCCTCGGCGAGCTCATGAGCACCTGGCTGGCGCAGTCCGCGGCCACCGGCGCCGCCGTCGTCATCGCCCTGGTGGTCGTCAACGCCTTCTCCATGGTCTTCGGCGAGCTCATCCCCAAGAACGCGACCCTGGCCGACCCCATGCGCACGGCCGGTTTCGTCGCGCCCCTCCTCATGGCCTTCACGGTCGTGCTCAAGCCCGTCATCCTCCTGCTCAACAACACCGCCAACCTGGTCCTGCACCGCATGGGCATCGAGCCGGCCGAGGAGATCAGCGGCACCCGGTCCGCCGGCGAGCTCGCCGCCCTCGTCCGTCACAGCGCGGAGGAGGGCTCCCTCGACCCGTCGACCGCCACTCTGCTCACCCGCTCGATCGGGCTGGGGGCGCTGACCGCCGTCGACGTCATGACCGACCGGGGCCGTCTCCACGTCCTGGACGAGGCGGACACCGCCGACGCCGTCGTGGCCCTGGCCCGCACCACCGGCCACTCCCGCTTCCCCGTCATCGGGGAGGGCGCCGACGATGTCCTCGGCATCGTTCACCTGCGCCGCGTCATCGCCGTGCCCTACGAGCGACGGGCGAGCGTGCCCGTGACCTCCTCCTCCCTCATGACCCCGGCCCCGCGCGTGCCCGAGACCATGCCGCTGGCGAGCCTGCTGGTCGAGCTGCGGAACCAGGGATCCCAGATGGCGGTCGTCGTCGATGAGTACGGGGGCACCGCGGGCGTGGTCACTCTCGAGGACGCCATCGAGGAGATCGTCGGCGATGTCGCCGACGAGCACGACCGGCGTCGGGTCGGGGCGCGCTCGGTCGCCTCCGGCGACTGGCTCGTGCCCGGATGGACGCGCCCCGACGAGCTCGCCTCGCGCACCGACCTGCACGTGCCCGACGACGGTCCCTACGAGACCCTCGCCGGCCTGGTCATGACCGAGCTCGGTCGCCTCCCGCGGATCGGCGACACGGTGACCACGCCGCGGGCCGCGCTGACCGTGGAGGCCATGGAGGGCCGGCGCGTCACCCGCCTGCGGGTGCGCCCCGTCGCGGACCCCGGCGAGGCCGGTGCCGTGGACGACGGCGAGGAGCCCGGCCCCGGGCGCGACGGCGCGACGGGGATCGTCCGATGAGCGCCCCCGTCGCGCTGGCCGTCACCGTGGCGCTGCTGGCGGGCAACGCCTTCTTCGTCGGAGCCGAGTTCGCCGTCACCTCCTCCCGCCGCTCCCAGCTCGAGCCCCTCGCCGAGGCCGGGGACGCCAGGGCCGCCACCGCGCTGTGGGCGCTCCGGCACATCTCACGGATGCTCGCCACCGCCCAGCTCGGCGTCACCGTGTGCTCGACGGGCCTGGGCGTCGTCGCCGAGCCCGCCATCGCGCACGCGCTGACGCCGCTGCTGATCAGTCTCGGGATCGGTCGGGGCGGGGCGCACCCCGTGGCCGTCGTCATCGCCCTGGTCCTGGTCGTCTACGTCCATGTCGTCGCGGGTGAGATGGTGCCCAAGAACATGTCGATCTCCGCCCCCGAGAAGGCGGTGCGGCTGCTCGCCCCGCCCCTGGTGCGGGTCTCGCGCGTCTTCGGCCCCGTCATCACCGTGCTGAACGGCTTCGCCAACCGGGTGCTGCACCTCATGGGCCTGGAGACCAGGGAGGAGGTCTCGGCCGCCTTCAACGCCGCCGAGGTCGCCTCGATCGTCGAGCGCTCCACGGCCGAGGGCGTCCTGGAGGATGACACGGGTCTGCTCGCCGGTGCCCTGGAGTTCTCCGAGGAGACCGCGGGCAGCGTCATGGTGCCCCTGGATGCGCTGACCACCCTGCCGGAGGACTGCACGCCCGAGGACGTCGAGCAGGCCGTCGCCGTCACGGGCTTCTCCCGCTTCCCGCTGGTCGCCGGCGGGGGCCATGAGGCCGCCGATGCCGATGAGGACGAGGACCGGCGCGGTGGACCTCGCGACAGCTCTTGTGGCTCCACCGCCATCACCGGCTACCTTCACTTCAAGGACGTCCTGTACGCCACCGGCGCCCAGCGCGGCGAATCGGTGCCGGCCTGGCACGCCCGTGCGCTCGTCCCCGTGCATGCGGGCGACGAGGTCGAATCCGTCCTCGCAGCCATGCAGCGGACCGGCGCCCACCTGGGGCGTGTGGAGGACGTCGACGGCACCACCGTCGGCGTCGTCTTCCTCGAGGACATCCTCGAGGAGCTGGTCGGCGAGGTCAATGACGCCATGCAGCGCGGCTGACTGCGGCCGATAGCGGCTGACAGCGGCCGGTGGCGGTTCTGACACGGGGGTCGGCGTGTCGGCGGAGCCGGCCGGACGACGTGTGGTGTACTCGCGCGAGTGTGCTCAGGTCCACCGGATTGCGCACGTCCCGGGTGTTAAAGTGCCAAGGTGGACATGAGCGAGCAGTCGATGACACGGCGTCAGCGCCGTGAGGCTGAGCGTGCCGCACAAGCGCAGCGTGAGACGGATTCTCCGATGGCGACCCGGGTCGATGACCGCGGGCAGTCGCGTGCGCGCGCCGCGGCACGCGCGGGCGCGCATGCACGGACCACGAGACCCGCGTCGCGGGGCGCCACCGGGGCGCGTACCGGTCGGAGGCCCGAGGCCGCTCCGGCTGCCACGGTCTCGCAGGCCGCCCAGGCGACGGGGCGCACCAGGCGCGCGGCCGCAGCGCCGCCGGCATCCGCTTCCTCGGATCCCTCGGGGTCCGCGGCGTTCTCAGGATCCTCAGGGCCCTCGGTATCGGCGGCTTCGCCGTGGGCCGAGTCCCCGCCCGGCGCCCTCACGCAGTCGATCGTTCCCACGGGCCCGCTCCCGGTGTCCCCCGCCCGCCCGACCCGGCCGCCTGAGGGCGCCCGTGCCCCGGGGCCGCTGCCCGGCGCGCCCGCGCCCGTCGCACCGCCCGCCGGAGTCACCGCGTGGGACGACATCATCGCCTCACCGGAGTCCGCGGCTGGACGAACGGCGTCGAGGTCCGGCGCCCGGCGCCGGCGCTCCTTGAGAACCGGAGCCAGAGCCCGTGCGAGAACCGGGGGCGGCGGGCGGCCGGGGGCGGGCCCTGAGCGGATTCCGGCTCCCGCGTCGGGGCCGGCTCCCGCGTCCGGACCGGCTCCCGCGTCGGGGCCGGCTGCCGCGTCCCGTCCGACTTCCGGTTTCGAGCCGGGGCCCGGGGCGCTCGCCGGGCCCGAACGGGCGGTGGGGGCCCCGCACGCGATCGCGGCGCCCGCGCACGATGCCCACGACGCAGGCGCCCCTATCACCGTCACCGCTCCGCCCCGGTCCCAGCACGACCTCTCCCAGCACGACCGCGCGTCCGCGGAGACGGAGCCGCTCTCGTCGGAGGAGGGCGACGAGCGCATCGTCGCTCCCACCGCCCGCCCCAGGACCGGGGCCGGCTGGGCGGGCCGCATCAGCGTGCTGACCGTGCTGGGACTCGTGACCGTCATCGCTCCGATCACCGGCTACGTGACGGCCAGTCCCCTGGCGTCCGCGGCACTGACCTCTCAGGAGGCCGCCCCGGCCCCGGAGGCGAGTGCCCCGCCGTCCTCGGTGGCCGCCGCCGTACTCGGTTCGGATGCCGACGTGGACTCCCCCTCCGACTCCGAGCTGTCCAACGTCCCCGATGCCGCGACCCTGACCCGTATCCGCGAGGCCTATGACAATGCTGCGGTGACCTGCGCGCCGCAGGCGGGCGGGGCCTCGGGCGACACCAGTGCGTTCAACAAGGCCCCGGAGATCTTCTACCCGATGGTCTCGGGCACCTACACCATTTCCTCCCCCTACGGCTACCGTCTGCACCCCACCCTGGGCTACATGAAACTGCACGCCGGCCAGGACTTCGCCGCCCCCGTCGGCACGCCCATCTACGCCGCGGCGGCGGGGAAGGTCGTGTTCGCGGGCATGGACGAGGGCACCGGCACCGTCACCATCGAGCACCAGATCGACGGCCAGACCTGGTACACGAGCTACATGCACATGTACGAGGACGGCATCTACGTCAAGGTGGGGGACACGGTCACGGCCGGGCAGCTCATCGCCGGCGTCGGCAACACCGGGCGCTCCTCCGGTTCTCACATGCACTTCGAGGTGCGCACGAAGAACGACACGGCCGATGAATCCACGGTCGAGCCCCAGAAGTGGCTCGAGGACCACCATGCCGTCGAGCTGTCCACGGACTGCTCCTGATCCTGAACGATGAGGCCCGGTTGCGAGGGAGAGCGATGAGGCCCGGGCGGCACTGCGCCGTGATCGCGCATCGCGGAGGAGCCCGGGAGGTCCCGGAGAACACCTGGAGCGCCGTCGAGCATGTCGTGGCGCTCGGGCTGGACTGGATGGAGACCGATCTGCGGGTGACCGCCGATGACGTCGTGGTGCTGTCCCACGACCCCGATCCGGGTCGGCTCAGCGGCGAGGAGCGGCCCCTGTCCGACATGTCCTCGGATGAGGTCGCCATGCTCGACGCGGGCGACGGTCACGGTTTTGCGCGGCTCGACGAGGTCCTGGCCGTCCACCCGGGACTCTCGCTCAATGTGGACCTCAAGGAGCCCGCCGTGGTGCAACCCGCCCTGCAGGCGGTTCGGGCGGCCGACGCCCTCGCCCGGGTGCGCTTCGCCTCTTTCTCCGCGCGCCGTCTGGCGATGCTGCGCCGTCAGGAGCCGCGGGCGACGACCTCGCTGGGAGGAATCGATGTCGCTGGCCTCATGCTGCTCAGCGAGGCGGCCCTGCCATTGCCGCACACGCGCTGGGGCTGGACGCGGGGGAGGGTGGATGCCGTGCAGGTGCCGCCGGCGTACCGCGGCGTGCCGGTGGTGACGCGGCGCTTCGTGGCGCAGGCGCACGCCGCGGGACTCGAGGTGCACGTGTGGACGATCGACGACCCCGAGGAGATGGTCCGTCTGGCTGCGCTCAACGTGGACGCCGTCATCACCGATGTGCCGAGCCTGGCTCTGGAGGCCCTGGGGAGCTGATCTCGCACCGGCGCCCATGGTGGGGCAGGATGAGCGCATGCAGCAGGATGCGGACGCCGTGCGCTCGACCGACGGCATTGATGCCGGACGTGATGCCGATGGCGCCGATCGCCCCGATGCCGGTGGAGCCCGCAGTGCCTCGGCCACGCCGATCGCCGTCCCCGTCGACGGCCCCGGTCCCCGTATCGACGCCCCCTGCGGCCCGGTGCGCGGGGTGTGGCGACGGATCGTCTCCGCTCCCGGCGCCCGCCTCCGCGCCCGCTTCGAGCGGTCGGCGGCCTTCTACGGCATCCCCTACGCCGAGGCCCCGGTGGGTCGGCGCCGATTCATGGCGCCCGTGCCCCGCGCGCGGTGGGGGGAGGAGCGGAGCGCCGCGCTGCCCGGTCCGACACCGCAGCGCGGCTCGATCTTCGAGGACCCCGCCATCCCCGAGCCCTCGGTGCCGGGCGACGACATGCTCAACCTCAACGTCTTCACACCGGTCCCCGGGCAGGAGCGCGCCGGGCTGCCGGTCTACGTGTGGATCCACGGCGGTGGATGGGCCTCGGGCTGTCAGGCGAGCCCCTGGTACGACGGCGCCGCCTTCAACCGGGACGGCGCGGTCACCGTGGTCATGTCCTACCGCCTGGGCTTCGACGGGTACGGCTGGGTGGCCGGCTCCGACGCCCCCGTCAACCGCGGACTGCTCGATCAGCTCGCGGCCCTGGAGTGGGTGCGGGACAACATCGCGGCCTTCGGGGGAGACCCGGGCGATGTGACCATCGGCGGCCAGAGCGCCGGGGGCGGCAATGTCCTGGCCCTCATGGCCTGTCCCCGTGCTCGAGGCCTGTTCCACCGGGCGATCAGCGAGTCGGGTGCCGTCACCGACATCCCGATCGACCTCGCCCGGTCCACGGCCCGCGAGATGGCGGGCTTCGCCGGCGTCGGGGCGAACCTGGAGGGCTGGCGGGCACTGGACTACGATCGTGTTTTCGCCGTCACCGCCGACTTCGAGAGGCGCCGCGCCGAGCAGGCCGCCCCCATTCCGCTCGCGGAGCGCATCCGGGCCGCGGTCGTCCCCGGCCCGGACACGGGGATCACCTACGGCCCCACGGTCGACGACGAGCTCCTGCCCCTGCCCGTGCGCGAGGCGCTCGCCCGAGGCGACGGCGGCGATATTCCGCTGCTGGTCATGAGCACCACGCACGAGTTCATCGACCTGTCCTTCGGGCTGGTCGAGGAGATGGGCGGGCTCACCGCGGTGGAGGTGATGGAGGAGGCCGGTCTGGATGCCGGGCTCGCCTCGGACTACGTGGCCGCCCACCCCGAGCTGTCCGGGGGTGAGCATCTCTACCTCGGCAACCTCGTCTCCGACACCATGTTCCACACCCCGCTCCTGGACTGGGCCCGGGCCCGGCACGAGTCCGTCGGCTCGGCGGCCACCTGGGTGAGCCGGTTCGCGTGGGAGTCGCCCGCCACGGGGCGGTCGACGCACTGCTTCGAGGTGCCTTTCGCCTTCGACTGCCTCGCCCACCCCTACTGCGATCACACCCTGCGGACGGCGCCGCCCCAGGCGCTGGCCGACGCGGTGCACGGCGACTGGGCGCGCTTCATCCTCACCGGTGGCCCCGGTTGGGAGCCCTGGGACGAACGCGGTCTGGGGCGCACCTATGGGGACCCGCGCGGCCCGCGTCCGAATGGGAGCGCCGACGGCGAGGTCTTCGCCGTCGAGCGGCGTCTGCTGAGCGCCGGGGAGCGGTTGGCCGACCGGGGCCCGCACTGATGACCACCGCGCCACCACGGGGCTCCCGTCGCCCGCGGTGGCGCGGGAAGGCGGTTGTGCTCAGCTCTCCGGACTGGTCCCGTCGTCGAAGGTCACGCGCATGGTCGTGCCGGGCGGGGTCAGGACGAGGGCGTCGTCCTCGCACAGGCTTCGCACGAGTCGGCGCTTGTTCTCGGGCACCGGCAGGCGCACCGACGCGATGCGGCGCACGCCGCCGGGGTGGGTGGTGTCCGACGGGCGCGGGTCGATGGAGAAGTGCGTCATGAGGAAGGGCAGGTCCTGGTCGGCGGGGAAGAAGACTCGGTGGCGCAGGGCGCGGCCCGCCGTGTCCGTGCGATGAGGACCGGGCTCCAGGTCGTCGTCGTCCATCCGGGGCTCCATGGCATCCAGATAGTACCGGGCCATCTCTGCACGGTCTCCGACATCGCAGAGATGTTCGGGGCGATTCGACGGGGCCTCACGGCCTGGTACGAGCAGAAGGAGACCGCCTGATGAGATTCGCCTGGTCTTCTCCGACGGAGGTCGCGCTTGGCATAATGTCCTTGGACGGGTGGTGCCCGGAGCGGAGCATCGTGCTGCTCCTCGTGGACGGCGCCGAGCTCAGTTCGAGTGCATGCGTCGACGGGGAGGACGGGCGTCGGCTCTTAGCGGGTGAGGCGTTTCGGCCCGACCTTGCGGTCTACGACGCTGGTGCCACAAAGACGCTGCCCGGATATCTCGTTCAAGAGGCGGTGGTTGAAGGGCTTCTCCGCCTGACCGCAGTCCTGTCGGGAGAGCTCGCCGATCATCGTCTCGAAGACCACCTCGCGCTGTCGTTGACCGAACGGATCGTGCAGCTCGGTGACGAGATCGCGGCCCAGCGAGCAGCGGGCCCCGTGTCCGCAGACACCCGGTTGGAACTCGCGGAGTTGAACGGTCTGACCCACATGGCGCTGCTTTCGTTCCGTCGGAGCCGCTACAGCGGCAAAGCCTGGTATGTCGCGACGGAGATCAGCTCCGTGATCGGTGCCCGCAGAACCCAGGCCATCGCGCCGCTCCTCCCTGCGGTTTTCGAGCAGATGATGCGCGGGCGGGAGGCCTGGGGCAGCAGTCGCGGACTGCGCCAGTTCTGGTCTCGCGTCTGTGCTGCTACGAGCGCGAGCGTGAGCGATGCACCGAGCCAGGGGTTCGCGCAGCTTATGGAGCAATGGTGTGTGGAGATTCCGCCACTGATGAGTCCCGAGGAGGGCGCGCGCGTCGTGCATCGTTCCATGCGTCGATGGGGCGCCGGCCTTCCGATGCTGTACGGGCTCACGTCAGATGACCTGTTCGCCGCCGTAGCGCTGGCGAGCAGAACGGAGGACCGACAGGCACTCCCACAAGCTGAGTACGGTTCCGATGGAGCCGTACCGGTACTCATCGGTAACGCGCCGATGGGTAGGTGACCTTTCGAGTTGATGGAGAGGGGGAGACATGAACAAGGAGATGCAGAAGCTGGAGCCGGGCATGCAGGAGCTCGAGCCCATGGAGGCGCCCGGTTTCTGGACGGGATTCGTCGGTGGTGGCACGTTTGCGACCGCCGTCACCGCGATTGGTTTCGCGGTGACGTAATCCACTGACCGGGTAACCACCCTCCGTGTGACTCCCCAGGTACCCATTTCTCGGAGCGGGTCTCATAGGGCGGTGGCAACTCCCGCGCGGTCCCCCACCGGTGCTGGAGGCGTTCGGTGGGAGACCGCCCCGATCCTCTGTTCTACGTTCTATTGTTTTTCCGACTACCCCCGGTCTGTCGAGGAAGGATGTTGTTGTCATGTCTAAATCTGCAATGAAGTATCTCTCAGGAGTTGTCGCGCTGCTGCTTTTGTCGGCTCTCGCTGGAGTGTATCTTCAGGGTGCTCTGCGCATCTTTATCTGCGCAGCCATTGTGCTGGGAATGCTCTACCTGGTTGTCAAGATAGTGCGTGGGGAGCGAGCGCAGTGACTGCCAGCCCTATCAGCGTGCGGGGGCTCCGCAAGAGTTTCGGAGGGCACGAGTCGTCGAGGACGTCACGTTCGACGTGGTTGAAGGCCGAGTGGTGGGGCTGCTGGGACGCAACGGTGCCGGCAAGACGACCACCCTCCGCGCGACGCTCGGTCTCTATCGCGCGGACTCCGGGGAAGCTCGGGTGTTCGGCAGCACCTACGACGAGCTGCCTGATGCCGCTCGTCGGATCGGTGTGAGCATGGACCGCATGGGCGCACTGCCCGGCGCGACGGTGATCAGTGACCTTCGTCTGTGGGCGAGCACCCTGCGGCTGCCGAAGCGGCACTGTGAGGAGGTGCTCGACTTCGTCGGACCTCCCGACATGGGAGGCAAGCGCGTTTCGAACCTGTCGACCGGAATGCGACAGCGTCACGGGCTGGCTCTGGCAATGCCGGCCGATCCGCGGCTCCTGATCCTTGACGAGCCGGCCTCCGGACTGGATCCCGATGGCATCCGCTGGTTGCGCGAGACCTTGCGCGGTCTGGCTGCCAAGGGGAAGACCGTGCTCCTCTCGAGTCACCAACTGGCCGAAGTGGCCCAGACTGTCGACGACGTCATGATCCTTCAGCGAACGCTTCGTTGCGCGGGCTCTCTCGCCGATTTCACCTCTGGTCGACCGCACGACCTCGAGAAACGCTTCTTCGAGGTCGTGGGTGCGCCCGGTGACCAGGACAAGGAGGTCCGCTCATGAGTTCCCGGAAACTCTCTTTCATTGACACGTTCCGCGGTGAGGACACGACCAAGCGCATCGCGCAGAACGCCACCGCGGACGCCCTGACCCAGCACCTGTCCGAGGCGATCGACCACAGCCAGATGATGAGGGAGGACGCCAACCGGGCAACAACAGTGACCATCATCACCCAGATGATCGGGCTGGGCATCATCCCGGCGGGCCAGGCGAACGCGGCGGTGCCCGGCCTCATGAACGACGACGGCGTCATGGACGCCTCCAACCCATCCCGCGACCCGCGAACGCCCGGTAGCCCAGGTGCATCCCCGGCGCCGACGCCAGCGCCCGCGCCAGGATCCCCAGCGCCCCGAAACTGATCGACGAGTCCCACACCACCTCATTACGAAGCGCCGTCGCACCCCTACGAACAACGAAGAACTCACTCACAATGACAGCGCCCCCTGACCCGGGAGCTCGCCCGACGATCGAGCTGGCTTCTCCACAAGCCGGCGCGGCACCGCTCCAAGCGTTAATAGAGCCTCGATGTCCTCCCGACGAAACAGTCTTTTGCCTCCCTCCACGTACTGGGTCGAGGGGATCTGGCCCTGGCGTGCCCAGCGCATCAGGGTTGTATAGGTGATCCCGGGTAGTAGCGCCGCTGCCTCGCGGCCACTGAGCATGTTTGACTCAGACATGTTAGTCATACGTTCATGCATGAGGGCAGCATGCTCGTCCTTCTTGTGTATGTCAAGTGTCTTCTTGTTAGCGAGACGCTCATCCGGTATATTTGTCGCGTGCCTACCACGACTGCATCTACTGCAATGACCTTCGATGCCGCCGTCGGCGTCGCCGTGAACCAGTACCTGTTGACCCACAACTTGACGCGCGCGCAGGTCGGCGCCTTCCTCGGTGTTGCGGGCTCGAACATCAGCCAACGTCTCCGCGGGAGGATCACCTGGCCGGCGGAGGATCTGTTCAAGCTCGCCCAGGCCTTCGGCGTGACCGTCGACGACCTCATGCCGAGTCAGGTTGTCACGGAGGATGGCGCCACATGGATCCCGGCGCCGTACGCGTCCGGGTCTGGACGGCAAGAGACCCCCGTCGCGGGGGGCGGCGGGGGCGCGGGGGCGGTGCCCCGGACAGGATTCGAACCTGCGGCCTTCTGCTCCGGAGGCAGACGCTCTATCCACTGAGCTACCGGGGCCCGAGGCGGAACTCTACCAGTGCGAGGCCCGCAGGCCGAAACCGGGTCTCGCCCGCCCGACTCACCGCTCGCGGTTCGTCTGCACTCCGCGCACGGCCAGCGGTGCCCCACGGTCGGGGACCCTGCCTTTGCCGCCGCAGAACGGCACTCCGAGCGCGGCCAGCGGCGCCGGGACTCGGGACGCGGGGCTCATCGCGGCTGCGATGTGACGTTTCTCGCTTTACGTCCCCGGGTTGCGGAGAGCCCGGAGCGCTCCTCTCAGGCACGGCCGGTGATCGTGAGCCACACCAGCGCCATGTTGAGCACGATGATGAGCGCCGCTGCCGCCCGCGCCGTCCAGCGCAGCGGAGCGCCGTCGCGCCACCGCCCCATGAGCCTCGGCGAACCGGTCATCCGCATGAGGGGCACGATCGCCAGGGGGATCCCGAAGGACAGCACCACCTGGCTCAGCACGAGCGCCCATGTCGGCTCCGCGCCGACCCCGATGATGACCAGCGCGGGTATGAGCGTGATCGCTCTGCGCAGCAGCAAGGGCACGCGCACGTGCAGCAGTCCGGCCATGATCTCGGACCCCGCGTAGGCCCCCACCGACGTGGAGGCCAGCCCGGAGGCGAGCAATCCCACGGCGAAGACGACGCCGACGGCCGGTCCCAGCGACGCCGTGATGGCGGCGTGGGCTCCCTCGATCGTGTCCGTCCCCTCGGCGCCGGACAGCGCCGAGGCGGCGAGCAGCAGCAGGGCGATGTTGACGGCGCCGGCCACGGCCAGCGCCCAGGCAACGTCGATGCGCGTGGCGCGGATGAGGACGGCGGTGCGCGCCCCGCTGTCGTCGTCACGGGCCCGGTCGGTCGAATCGGCCGAGCCGCCGGAGCCGTCGTCGGACGTGCGCCGGCCGCGCCCCTCTCCGATCTCGTCGTGGTGGTCGCGCACGAGCGAGGAGTGCAGGTAGATCGCGTGCGGCATGACGGTCGCGCCGAGCATCGAGGCGGCCACGAGCAGACTGTCGGAGTCCCGCAGGCGGGGGACGAGCCCGGCGGCCGTTGAGGACCAGTCGGGCGGGGCGACGACGAGCCCGCCCACGAAGCCGATCGTCACCGCGACGAGCAGGCCGACGACGACGCCCTCGAAGGTGCGCTGGCTGCGCCTCTCCTGCAGGGCCAGAAGCAGCATGGAGACGGCGCCGATCATGCAGCCCCCGGTCAGCAGCGGCAGTCCGAGCAGGAGATGGAGGGCGACGGCGCCGCCGATCACCTCGGCCAGGTCCGTGGCGGCGGCGACGAGCTCGGCCTGACCCCAGAAGGCCAGGCGCGCTCGGCGTCCGAGACGCTCGCCGAGCACCTCGGGCAGGGACCGCCCGGTGACGATGCCGAGCTTGGCGCTCTGGTACTGGATGAGGACCGCCATGGCGTTGGCCAGGACGAGGACCCACACGAGCGCGTAGCCGTAACGGGCGCCGGCGGTGATGTTGGCGGCCACATTGCCCGGGTCGACGTAGGCGACGGCGGCGACGAAGGCTGGGCCGAGCAGCGCGAGGAGGCGGTGGCGCGGGGGAGCGGGCCGTGACGCGGGCGCATGGGCCCGCGCGATGCGTGCGACGGCATCGGACTCGCCCGTGGTCGCGCCGTCTCCGGGCGCGGAGTCCGGGCCGAGGGGTGCGGCGGAGGATGCGGAGGAGTCGTCGAGCATGATGAGCCTCGTCGGGGCGCGCACGGGGAGGGCGGGAGCCGACCATGCGATTTCGGATCGTCGAAAATCCTAGTCCCTCGGAGAGCGGCCGGCGCCCTCGTCGGCGCCTCGCGCCGACTCGCCTCCTCCCCGAGCGCCGCGGCTGCCGGGAACTCTCGGGAGCCGTCGGGATGCGACGTCGCCGCACTGCTCCGCTACCCTGTGCCCGTGACCCCAGAAGAGCTCGCTGAAGCGACCCGCACCGTCCTGACTACTGCCGCCGCAGACGGCTCCCTCGCCCTGAGCGTCGAGGATGTGCCGCTTCCCCGCGTCGAGCGCCCCCGCAACCGCGACCACGGCGACTGGTCCACCAACGTCGCCATGCAGCTGGCCAAGAAGGCGGGCACCAAGCCGCGCGACCTCGCCGAGCTCCTCGTCCCGCGCCTTGAGGCCCTCGACGGCGTCGCCTCCGTGGAGGTCGCCGGACCCGGTTTCCTCAACTTCCGCCTGAGCGCCGCGTCCGCCGGAGAGCTGGCCCGCACCATTATCGAGGCCGGGGAGTCCTACGGCCGCAACGAGACCCTGGTCGGTCAGCACATCAACCTCGAGTACGTCTCGGCCAACCCCACCGGCCCGGTGCACCTGGGCGGCGCCCGGTGGGCCGCCGTCGGCGACTCCCTGGCCCGGATCCTGTCCGCCTGCGGCGCCAGTGTCACCCGCGAGTACTACTTCAACGACCACGGTGCCCAGATCGACCACTTCGCCAGCTCCCTGCTGGCCTCCGCCCGAGGCCAGGAGACGCCCGAGGACGGCTACGGCGGCGCCTACATCGGCGAGATCGCGCAGCGAGTCGTCGCCGACGAGGCGGCCGCCGGCCGCCCCGATCCCGTCGGACTGCCCGACGACGAGGCCGCCGAGGTCTTCCGCGCCCGCGGCGTCGAGCTCATGTTCGACTCCATCAAGTCCGAGCTCCACGCCTTCCGCTCCGACTTCGACGTCTTCTTCCACGAGGACTCCCTGCACACCTCGGGCGCCGTCGATCGTGCCATCGACCGCCTGCGCGAGCGCGGCGTCATCGAGGAGCGCGACGGCGCAACCTGGCTGCGCACGACCGAGTTCGGCGACGACAAGGACCGGGTCCTCATCAAGTCCGATGGCGAGGCGGCCTACTTCGCCGCCGATCTCGCCTACTACCTGGACAAGCGCGAGCGCGGCGCGGACTGCTCCATCTTCCTGTTCGGCGCCGACCACCACGGCTACGTCGGTCGCATGATGGCCATGTGCGCCGCCTTCGGCGACGAGCCCGGCGTCAACATGCAGATCATCATCGGCCAGTTCGTCAACCTCGTCAAGGACGGCCAGCCCGTGCGCATGTCCAAGCGCGCCGGCACCATCGTGACACTCGGCGACCTCGTCGACGCCGTCGGCGTGGACGCCGCCCGCTACGCCCTGGCCCGCTCGTCCATGGACTCCACCATCGACATCGACCTGGACCTGCTGGCCTCCACCTCGAGCGAGAACCCGGTGTACTACGTCCAGTACGCCCACGCCCGCACGCGCAACGTGGCCCGCAACGCCGCGGAGCACGGCGTGTCCCGCGAGGCCGGCTTCGTCCCGGCGGCGCTGGACGACCCGGCCGACTCCGCGCTGCTCGGCGTGCTCGCCCAGTTCCCGGCGATCGTCGCCCAGGCCGCGCAGCTGCGCGAGCAGCACCGGGTGGCCCGCTACCTCGAGCAGCTCGCGGCGGCCTACCACACCTGGTACGGGGCCACCCGCGTCACCCCCCGCGGTGACGACGTCGTGAACGCCGGCCACGTCGCCCGCCTGTGGCTCAACGACGCCGTCGGGCGGGTCATCGCCAACGGTCTGGACATGCTGGGAGTCAGCGCTCCGGAGCGCATGTGAGCGCCACGCGGTGAGCGCCGGCGGGAGGACCGATCTCGCCGCCGCGCTCGACCGATCTCGCGAGACCGGTCCGGTTGCGCACCGAGATCGGAGGACACGGCATCGACGTCGGGAGGAGAATCATGACTGCTGCGAGTGTTCCCGTCGGGGAGGCCCCGCTGGGCGCTCTGGTGGCCCCCGAGCCCGATGAGCGGCCCGACCTGTGGCCCTCCACCGCCCGCCGCGGCGACGACGGCGCCCTGCGCATCGGCGGGCGCGGCCTGACCGAGATCCTGGCCGAGGCCCCCACGCCCGTCTTCGTCATGGACGAGGCCGATCTGCGCGGCCGCGCCGCCACCTGGGCCGCCGCCATGGCGGAGGAGTTCTGGCCCGCCTACGGCATGAACGGCGGCGAGGCCTTCTACGCCGGCAAGGCTTTCCTCACCACCCGCGTGGCGCGCACCGTCCTGGCCGAGGGCATGGGCATCGACGCGGCCGGTCGCATCGAGCTCGCGGTGGCCCTGACGGGTCTGGCCGCCATCGACGGCGCGAACGGCGCGGATGAGGTCTCGCGCGCCGCACGACTGGGGCTGCACGGCAACGGCAAGAGCCGCGCCGAGATGCGCACGGCCCTGGCCCACCGGGTCGGCCACCTCGTCCTCGACTCCGCCGATGAGGTCGTGCTCGCGGCCGGGGCGGTCCGCGACCTGCGCGAGGCGGGCGTGTACGGCCCGGACGAGACCGGTCGGGTCATGCTGCGGCTGACCACCGGCATCCACGCCGGCGGGCACGAGTTCATCTCCACCGGCCACGAGGACCAGAAGTTCGGCGTGTCCGTCGCCTCCGGCGAGGCGGCGCGCGTCATCGAGGCCATCCATGCGGCTCCCGAGCTGGTACTGGCGGGCCTGCACTCCCACATCGGTTCCCAGATCCTCGATCTGACGGGGTTCCGCGAGGCTGTCGGCGTCGTCCTGCGGCTGCGCCATGCCCATCCCGACGCCGCCGGGGCGCTGTGCGAGGAGGTGGACCTCGGCGGCGGTTACGGCATCGCCTACACGGGTGCCGACCCCGTGCCGCCGAGCGCCGCGGAGGTCGCCCGTGCGCTGGCCGACGCCGTGCGCGTCACCTGCGCCGACCTGGGGGATCCGGTGCCGCGCGTGTCGGTCGAGCCCGGGCGCAGCGTCATCGGGCCCACCACGGTCACCCTCTACACGGTCACCGGCCTCAAGCGCGTCCGGCTCGGCGGCGGAGCCGGTCGTTCGTACGTCAGCGTCGACGGCGGCATGAGCGACAACATCCGTCCCGCCCTCTACGACGCCGCCTACACGGCGCTTCTCGCCAACCGTCGCCCGAATCCCGCCGCGGGGCTCGTGCGCGCCCGAGTGGTCGGCAAGCACTGCGAGAGCGGCGACGTCGTCGTGCGCGACGTCGACCTGCCCGGCGACCTGGCGACGGGCGACGTCCTGGCCGTGCCCGCGACCGGCGCCTACGGACGCTCCATGGCGAGCAACTACAACCTGTTCACCCGCCCCGGCGTGGCCTGGGTCGATGGCGGGAGGCAGGGCTGGGTGCTGCGCCCCGAGACCATCGAGGACCTGCTGCGTCTGGAGGGGGACGCATGACCGCCTGAGGCTCTGCTGCGGAGCATCATCCGGCAGACGCGCAAAAACGAAACGATCGTTGTTGCCGGTCTCGTCGCGGGCCTGGCGCCCTCCTTCCCCGTGCTGGTGGCCGCGCGCGTCGTCCAGGGCGTCTTCGCGGCGCTTCTGGGCCCCACCGATCTGGCGGCCATCAACGTCGTGTTCACGCGGCGTCGCGAGCGCGATCGGATCTTCGCCGTCTGCGCGGTCGTCATGCTCGTGGGCGCCGTCCTGGTGCGGCGGTGTCGGAGGAACGCGTGACCAGGGCGGAGCCACGACAAGGGGGACTCCTCTACTCCTCCAGGAGGAGTGGACGGGGAGAAGAACCCATCCTAGTGACCTACCCGACGGATGAGGCTCTTCTTACAGTCGTGCCATGGACATCGCACGCTCATCCTTGGAGTTCCCGCCCCCGACCTGGAGCCGGGATGCCGCCCCGGCCGCCGGGCGGTACGCCGTCCTGGAGAGCAATGCGGCGGCCGCTTGGACCCTGGTGACCTGCGCCCTGATCGGGCTGCTCCTGGTGATCGGCATCCACCCGCCGCTGCAGAGTGCGATGGGCGTTGCGGTGGTCCTGCTCGCACTCGCGGGCTGGTCGGTCCTGACCGTGCGTCTGGTCAGGCTCCTGCGGCAGCAGGACCGGTGACCCCGGCGTGCGGGCCTCCTCTCCCGCGGATGCGGGCGGGCCGCAGCGGCGACGGCTATGACTGGCACGGCCGGCCCTCCTGCCTCACGGGCGCGCGCCGACCACGGCCGGGCGGCGGGCCGATCGCGGACAGGGCGGATCGGCGAGAGACGTCAGATTTCGTGGAGGGTGACTCCCGCACCGCCGAAACGCACGACGATGACGGCCGTCAGGGCCCAGCAGGCCAGGACGAGGATGGTGTCGCGCCATCGCCAGCGCGGAGCCGAGCGCTCGGTTCGGTGGGGGTGGGCTCCGAAGCCGCGCGCGTCCATCGACATGGACACCCGCTCGGCGTGGCGCACGGCCCCGGCCATGAGGGCGGGCACCGCCGTCCACCGCCGCACCAGGGGCCTCAGGAACGACGGTGAGACCCGCGTGCCGCGCAGGGCGTGCGCCTCCTGAATGACTCGATACTCGATGGCGAAGCGCTCCCGGAAGCCGAGGGCGGCCATGCCCGCATAGGCGATGCGGTAGGGCACGTGCAGGTGGATCACCATCGCCCGCAGCAGGTCCCTGGGGCCGGCGAGCAGCCCGGTGAGCAGGAGCAGCGACAGGACCGCGCCGAGCTTGCCCCCCAGGCGCACCCCGGCGAGCACCTGGTTGCGCTGGAGGCCCACGCCGAGGGCCTCGATGACGACGGGGGAGGCCCCGACCCGCTCGATGGGCGCGGAGACGGCCAGGGCCGAGCCGACGATCGCGGCGAGCGCGAGGACCACGACGACCAGGACCGGGCCGCGCCGCAGGTCGGCCGTCACGAGGACGACGGCGGCGACGCCGAGCGTCCACAGCGCCGGGACCGGGGTGCTCAGGGCGGCGATGACGACGGCGAGCGGAGCGATCGCCGCGAAGGGCGACAGCGGATCGAGTGCGAGCAGGGCGCTGAGCCCCGGACCGGCTCCCTCGGGGCGCGCGATCGGTTGAGCGCCGTGCGCGCTGTCGTCCGGTGCGCTCATGCCAGCTCCTTCCAGGAGACGCACGGCGGCGTCCTCGCCCCCAGATCCGCGGCGGCGCGGGTCACCCGGGCCAGGGCGGGCGGGCGCAGACCGGCCCGCTCCAGCAGCGAAGCATCGGCGAGGAGCTCGCGGGCCGGCCCGTCGGCCAGGACCGCTCCCCGGGCCAGGATGAGCACGCGGTCGGCGTGCTCGGCGGCGAGCTCCATGTCATGGGTGGCGATGATCAGGCCCGCGCCCCCGGTCGCGACATCGTGGAGCCGGTCCATGAGGGCCTCGGCGCTCCGGCGGTCCTGTCCGAAGGTCGGCTCGTCCAGGCAGATGACCTCGCGGTGCTCGCCGAGCACCGAGGCCACGGACAGGCGCCGCTGCTGGCCTCCGGAGAGCAGGAAGGGGTTCGTCTCCGCGCGCTCCACGAGGTTGAAACGGGCCAGCATATCGGCGACCGCTCGGTCGACCCGGGCGGGCTCCGCGCCCTCCAGGCGCATGCCGTGCGCCAGTTCGTCGCGCACGGTGCGCTCCAGGAACTGGTGCTCCGGATTCTGCATGACCAGGGTGACCGCGCGCCCGGTGCGGCCGGGGCGCCGGGGCCTGCCGGCGACGACCACCTCCCCGTTCGTCCACGTCTCCAGTCCGGCGAGCGCCCGCAGGAGCGTGGACTTCCCCGAGCCGTTGACCCCGATGATGGCGAGGATCTCGCCCCGCCTCACGGTGAGGTCGATGCCGTGGAGCACCTCGCGGCGCGCCCGCCCCCGTCCCCTGGGCACTGCGAGGTCCCGCGCGACGAGAACGGGTTCGGGGCCGCCGTCGGGGGACTCGCCGGCGGCGGCCGGCGCGGGCCCCTCCGGGGCCGCGCGGGACGGGGGCGGCTGCTCGAGGCGGGCCCCGGCGAGCGCTCGGGCGGCGTCGTCGAGCGTCAGCGGGAGGGCCGGCGCGTCGTCCTCCATCCCGGGCCGCGCGCGAGAGGCCAGGAGCCGGTGCAGGCGCACGGCCGTGGGAAGGCGGATGCCCTCCGCGGCCAGCGTCTCGCCGCGGGCCCCGAAGACCTCCCGGGGCGGTCCGGCCGCGATCGTCGCGCCGTCGGCGTCCAGGGCGATGACGTGGTCGACGGCGCTGACGAGCTCGTCCAGGTCGTGCTCGACGACGAGGATCGCCGTGCCCCGCTCCTTGAGGGAGGGGAGGAGCGCGTAGAAGTCCGCGGATCCGGCCGGGTCGAGGTTGGCGGTCGGCTCATCGAGCACGAGCAGCGCCGGCTCGACGGCGAGGGCCGCGGCGAGCACGACCCGCTGGCGCTGCCCACCGCTCAGCTCCCAGGGGCTCTCCCGGGCCAAGCGCGCCATGCCGACCGCCTCGAGGGCGGCCAGGGCCCGCGGCTCGATCCGCGAGGCCGGTACCCGCAGATTCTCCAGGGCGTAGCAGACCTCGTCGAGGACCTTCGTGGTCACGATCTGCGAGTCGGGGTCCTGCATGACCATGGCGACGCTGCGGGCCAGGTGGGAGATGTCCGCGTCGGCCACCTCCCGCCCGGCCACGAGGACGCTGCCGCGGTAGTCGGAGGGGACCGAGTGCGGGACGAGTCCGTTGAGAGTGAGCGTGACGGTGGACTTGCCGCACCCGGAGGGGCCGAGCAGGAGCGTCGTGGTCCCGGCGGGCAGCGAAAGCGTCGCCCCCTCGGGGACCCACGCCCCGGTGCCGGCGTAGCGCACGCTCACCCGGTCCAGGCGGGCGAGCGGGGGCGCGTCCCCCGAGCCGCTCGTCCCGGCGCGCCGAGCCCCCTCGACGGTCGGCGCCGTCATCGGGTCACGCCGACGCCGGTGCGCGCCAAGGCGCGCTTGAGCAGCAGGCAGATGGCCACTCCGGCCCAGCATGAGGCGATCGAGAGGACGATGCCGAGGCTCACCTGACCCCTGGTGAGGGCGATCTGGAAGCCGGACCCGTAGACGGAGGCGTTGAAGCCCCCGAAGACGACGCCGGAGATCGCGTAGACCCACCAGGTCCAGCGCCGGTAGAGGAGGACCGCCACCGGCGCGCCCACGAGCAGGGAGCCGAAGACGTTGCCGAGGATCGCGGGCGGGCCCTGCGGGGTGAGGAAGGCGCCGATCACGCCCATGACCAGGCCGCTGACGACGAAGACCCCCGGCTTGTTCACGATGACGCCCGGCAGGAGATAGGGGATGATCCAGGCCCCCATGAGGGCGCACATGATGAGGATGCCGTTCGGGTTGACGGCCACGATGAGGGAGAGGTAGGTCAGCGGCACGACCATGATCGCCCCCACGACGCCGAGGGCGGCCACGGTCATGAGGTTGCGGGTGCCGAGGACCGAGTCGCGCAGGCCGGCGTGCCGGGAGGTGCGGATGACGGGCTCGCCGGGCCCCCCGGCCGGCTTCTCGTTCGGGCTCTCGCCTGCTGCGGAGGCGGTCGCGGGTGAGTCCATGGTGCTGCTCCCGGTGGGGTCGAGGAGGCGCTTGCGCGGCGTTCGCGAAGCGGATGAGGCGAGGCTCGCATAAGATAAGACTCGTTCTCATGAAGGTCAAGCCCCGTCATCTCGTGCGACGTGCGCGGTGAGATGCGGGTCGCCCGACGGGTGCCGCCGCATATGCTGGGCCGCGACGCAATCGCCCTTCGGCGAATCCCCTCCTGAGCAAGGTGGTCCCTCGTGACTGAGCAGCCCCAGCCGGCCCCCTCCCGTCCCGACGCCGCGCCCGCGCTGCGGGTCGGCGTTCTCGGCTCCGGTACCGTCGGCACCCAGGTCGTCCGGCTCCTCCTCGAGCAGGCGGACGACTTCGCCGCCCGCTCCGGCGCCCGGCTGGAGGTCACCGGAGTCGCCGTGCGCAACCTCGACGCGCCCAGGGACCCGTCCGTCCCCCGCGCTCTCCTGACCGACGATGTCACGGCCGTGGCCACGGGCAACGACATCGTCATCGAGCTCATCGGCGGTATCGAGCCCGCGCGCACCCTCATCCTCGCCGCCTTCAAGTCCGGCGCCTCCGTCGTCACCGGCAACAAGGCCCTCATCGCCGCCCACGGCCCCGAGCTCTACGACGCCGCGGCCGCCGCCGGCACCGACTTCTACTACGAGGCGGCCGTCGCCGGCGCCATCCCCGTGGTCTACGCCCTGCGCGAGTCCATGGCCGGGGACCGGGTCACCAGCGTGCTCGGCATCGTCAACGGCACCACCAACTACATCCTCGACGAGATGAGCGCCAAGGGCCTGTCCTTCGAGGAGGCCCTCGCCTCCGCCCAGGCCCTCGGCTACGCCGAGGCCGACCCCACCGCCGACGTCGACGGCCTCGACGCCGCCGCCAAGGCGGCCATCATCGCCTCCCTCGCCTTCCACACCCGCGTCGGCCTGTCCGACGTCCAGGTCGAGGGCATCCGCGACGTCACCGCCGACGACATACGCGAGGCCCACGCCTCCGGCTGCGAGATCAAGCTCCTGGCCATCGCCCAGTGCCGCGACGACGCCCACGCCCGCGGCGTGTCCGTGCGGGTCCACCCCTCGCTCGTGCCCGCCGCCAACCCGCTGGCCTCGGTCCACGGGGCCTTCAACGCCGTGCTGATCGAGGCGGAGTCGGCCGGGCGCCTCATGTTCTACGGGCAGGGCGCGGGCGGCGCGCCCACGGCCTCCGCCGTCCTGTCCGACGTCGTCGCCGCTGCGTTCCACCGCGTCAACGGCGGTCAGGCTCCTCGCGAGTCCAACTACGCCGACCTGCCGATCCTCGGTCCCGCCTCCGCCGTCACCCGCTACCAGGTGCAGCTGCGCGTGGACGACCAGCCCGGGTCCCTGGCCATCGTCGCCGGTGTCTTCGCCGACAACGAGGTGTCCATCGACTCGGTGCGTCAGAGCGCCTACGTCGGCGGGCGCGACGCCATCGTCACGATCGTCACCCATCCCGCCGGCGTCTTCCACCTGGACGCGGCCGTCGACGCGCTGCGCGATGAGGCCCGCGTGCCCGAGGTCGTCTCCGTCCGGCGCGTCGAGGGGCGGTGACGATGCGCCTGGCGAAAGAGCGGGCCGCCGTGCGGGTGCCCGCCACCACCGCCAACATGGGGCCGGGCTTCGACTCCTTCGGCATGGCCCTCCGCTACTACGACGAGGTCGAGGTCCGTCCGATCGTCGGCACCACCCGTGTGCACGTCGAGGGCGCGGGGGAGGGCGCGGTGCCCACCGGCGACGACAACCTCGTCGTGCGCGCCCTGCGCGCGGGTCTCGACGCCGTCGGCGCTCCGCAGGCCGGCTTCGAGATGCACTGCGTCAATCGCATTCCGCATGGCGGGGGCATGGGCTCGTCCGCCTCGGCGGTCGTGGCCGGCCTCATGCTCGCCCGAGGCCTGCTCTCCGAGCCCCTGGCCCTGCCCGCCGACGAGGTGTTCCGCATCGCCACCGGTTTCGAGGGGCACCCCGACAATGTCGCGCCCGCCGTCTTCGGCGGGGCGACCGTGGCCTGGACGGAGGCCGACGGCGCGCCCAGGGCCGCGCCCATGCCGGTGGACGGATCGTTGCCGGTGAGCCTCCTCGTGCCGCCGCCCGCGACCCGCCTGAGCACCGAGGAGGCGCGCAGGGCCCTGCCGGACTCGGTGCCGCGGACGGACGCCCTGTTCAACACCTCGCGGGCCGCCGTGCTCATGCTCGCACTGGCGGGTCGTCCTGAGCTGCTCATGGCGGGCACCGAGGACCGTCTCCACCAGGAGTACCGCCGGAGCGTGCTGCCGGCGTCGATGGCGGTCATGGACTCGCTGCGCGGGCAGGGGTATCCCGCAGTCATCTCCGGCGCCGGGCCCACGGTGCTGGTGCTGGCGGACATCGCGCAGCAGACCCGTTTCACGCTCGAGCGGCACGGTTGGACGGTCCTGCGCCCCGGCATCGACACCCGGGGCGCAGTACCGGCGTCCTGAACCGGCCTTGTGAGCCGGCCGCTCCGGGGACCAGCACTCCGGCGGCCGCGCTCGATGAGATAAGGACCGATCAGTCGCGCACGCCTCGCCCACCGCGCCCTCGCACGCCAAGAACCCGTACGACGCCCCCATGGCGAGCCCGGGACCGGGCGCCCTCGCATCGTCCTCGCCGGCCCGGCGCACGCGGCGACCGTGGTGAACGTGGCATGCGTTATACGCGTCGTCAGCACTATATGTATGCGCGTGTACTCGCCGACTGCTATGCTTGCGATATCTGCGCTGCGGATCTATGCCGCACCGTAGAGCGCACGAGCCCCGGACGTGAGGCGCAGCCTCAGCAGAAACCGGCAGTGCACGACCCGCCCCGTGAATGGTTCCGGGGGGAGTCCCCCCAGTTGAACGTTTCCTCTTGTGGAGCGCAACCACACCGTAAGGACACTCGTGACCGAGACCTCCAGCGCCCAGCCCTCGCTGTCCACCATGCGGCTGGCCGAGCTTCAGCAGCTCGCCGGCTCGATGGGCCTCAAGGGCATCTCGCGCATGCGTAAGAGCGAGCTCGTCGCCGCCATTCGCGACGGCGGAGCCTCCGACGATTCCGTCAAGCCCCCCGCCTCCGCGGACAATGCTGTCAGCGCCGTCTCCGGCGCCGAGTCGGGGGCGGAGACGCCCGCGACCGAGCCCGCCGGGAAGCGAGTCGTCGAGGGCGACGCGGACGACACGACCGACTCATCCGACTCATCCGAGACCCGTTCGACCGATGCTCAGCCGTCTCGCGTCGAGCGGGCCGCGGACGAGCCCGCGCAGTCCCGCCCGCGGAGGCGTCGCCCAACCGCGGCGGCGAGCGCCCCGCGGGCCGAGGTCCCCGCTGTGGAGCTGCCGGTCCGTCCGGAGAAGGACGCCGACGGCGCCCCCTCGGACGAGAGCCGCACCGGCGAGCGGGATGCCCAGGACGCCCAGCACGGTGATCGGCGCAGTGATCAGCAGGGGGCTCCGGAGTCCCCGCGTCGCGGGCGCCGTCGGGCCCAGGCCGCCGCGGGCGCTCCGGAGCGGATCGATAACCGCGCGTCTCGCGAGCGCACCGACTCCTCGGAGGGCCACTTCGACGCGAAGGCCGCACTCATGCGCGACCTCGCCGACGCCACCGGCACCCCTGCCGTGGAGCCCGATCGCAAGCGTCGCGATGGCGGTGGGCGCGGTCATGAGACCGACTGGGACGAGGAGGGTCGTGGCGGACGCCGCCGTCGTGGCCGCAAGCGCCGCGATCGCGACCGCGACGGCTCCCAGGGCGAGGGCAACCAGGGCCGCGGCCAGCAGTCGCGCGAGGACGAGGTGCTCCTGCCCGTCGCCGGCATCCTCGACGTCTCCGACCACCAGCACGCCTATCTGCGCACCTCCGGCTACCTGTCCGGTCCCAAGGACGTCTACGTCTCGGCCCACCAGATCAAGGACAACGGTCTGCGGCCGGGCGACGCCATCACGGGCTGGGTCCGCGAGGGCGGGGAGACCTCCCACCCGGGCGGTCACCAGGGCCGCAACAACCGTCGGCAGAACCGCGCGGGCCGTCAGAAGTACAACCCGCTGGTGAGCGTCGAGACCATCAACGGGATGGATCCCGAGCGCGCCAGGCGCCGTCCCGAGTTCACCAAGCTCACCCCTCTCTACCCTCAGGAGCAGTTGCGCCTGGAGACCACGCCCAAGGCCATGACCCCGCGCGTCATCGACCTGGTCGCCCCCATCGGCAAGGGACAGCGCGGGCTCATCGTCTCCCCGCCCAAGGCCGGCAAGACCATCGTCCTGCAGCAGATCGCCAATGCGATCTCCGTCAACAACCCCGAGGCCCACCTCATGGTCGTGCTCGTCGATGAGCGCCCCGAGGAGGTCACCGACATGCAGCGCACGGTCAAGGGCGAGGTCATCGCCTCGACCTTCGACCGCCCCGCCTCCGACCACACGACCGTCGCCGAGCTCGCCATTGAGCGTGCCAAGCGGCTGGTCGAGCTCGGGCAGGACGTCGTCGTGCTGCTCGACTCCATCACGAGGCTCGGCCGCGCCTACAACCTGTCCGCTCCGGCCAGCGGCCGCATCCTGTCCGGTGGTGTGGACGCCTCCGCCCTCTACCCGCCCAAGCGCTTCTTCGGGGCCGCCCGCAATATCGAGAACGGCGGGTCGCTCACGATTCTGGCCACCGCGCTGGTGGAGACCGGCTCGAAGATGGATGAGGTGATCTTCGAGGAGTTCAAGGGGACCGGGAACATGGAGCTGCGCCTGTCCCGTCAGCTGGCGGAGAAGCGCATCTTCCCGGCGGTGGACGTGGCCGCCTCCTCGACCCGTCGCGAGGAGCTGCTCATCGACCCCGCCCAGCTCAAGATCATGTGGCGACTGCGCCGCCTGTTCACGGGGCTGGAGCAGCAGCAGGCCCTCGAGCTGGTCCTCGGCAAGCTCAAGGACACCCAGTCCAATGCCGAGTTCCTCATGGTCATCTCCAAGACGACGCCGGCTGGCACCTCGCTGGCCGACTCCGAGGAGTAGGGCGGGAGCCGGAGGCCGCCCGAACGGCGTCGTCCCCATCGAGGGGCGGCGCCGTTCGCGACGCCGCGCCGTGGTCGCGGTGGGGCTCCTCCGCACGCCCTCGGCGGGCTCGCCGGGCCTCCGCGGGCGGGCGCGGGACGAGTTGTCAGGTCCCACTCGGCTGGTCCGCTGCGAAGAGGGGGGTGTAAAGTAGGTTGTAAGCCATCTCCCTCCCCATTTGAAGGACATCCCCATGAAACGATCCCGCATCACCACCGGTCTACTCGGCGCCGTGCTGAGTGCCGGTCTGCTCATCGCTCCCGTGGCGGCCGCGGACGATAGCTCGTCGAACTCGAACTCGGGGTCGATGAGCCAGGACGGGCCGTCCTCCACCGCCTCCCAGACGCCGACGCCCACGCCGACCCCCACGTCCGACGCGCCGACCACCGGCGCTCCCACGTCCCCGGCGGGGGACGGCGGGACCGGGAGCGGGACGCCCGGCGATAAGTCGGACGTCGGGCAGCCCGGAGCCGGCTCCGAGTCTCAGAAGACGACTCCCCCGACCACTCCCGGCCAGACGTCCTCCTCCGCTCCCGCGACCGAGGGCTCGGATGCGGGGACGGCGAGCACCTCTCCAAGCGCGGCCCCGACCATCGCGGGCGATGAGGGCATGACCGCCGACAACGTGCAGTACACCGACGAGGCCTCGGTCATCTCCATCCACCGCAGCGGCTGCGTCCTGACCTTCGAGGTTCGGATCAACACCGCGGGCTCCTACACCATCGCCGTCTGGGACGACGGCAAGCAGGTCGGCACCGTGGATGTCAGCGGTGAGGCCGGCGAGGTCGTCACCGGGACCTACACGATGGGTGCGAACGTCGGCACCGAGGCGTGGGGCTACGACTTCGTCCTGAAGGCCGGCGAGGCCATCGTTCAGATGATCGACTGGAACTTCGAGGGCTCGGAGGAGGTCATGACCCAGTGCGCCGCTGAGGCGGTCTCCGAGGCTCCTGCCGCCGTCACGGTCACCTCCAAGCCCGCTCCCGGACTGGCCAGGACCGGTCCTGCCGTCGGCGCGGGCGTGCTGATCGCCCTGTCCCTGGTGGGCGGGGGCGTCGCGCTGCGTCGTGCTCGCCGCAGCGCCTGATTCCGAGCAGTCGCTCGCCGCGTCGAGCATCCAGGCGTTATCGCCGCCGTGGCGCCGCGGCCCCGATGGGGCTGCGGCGCCATCGTGCTCAGTCGGGCGCGGCGCGCGAGGTGTCGCGCACGTCTCGGAACCCGAGCAGCGTCGACCATTGTGCGCCTCACGGGCCGGCGGCATAATCACCTCCGGCCTCCGGTTCACCCGCATCGCATTCGCGTGCGGGACCCGGCGCCCTCTGAATGCTAGGAGACACCATGAAGCAGGGGATTCACCCCGACTACGTGCCCACCACGGTCACGTGCACGTGCGGCAACACCTTCGAGACTCGCTCGACCGCCACCTCCGGTGAGATTCGTGTCGATGTCTGCTCGGCCTGCCACCCGTTCTACACGGGCAAGCAGAAGATCCTCGACACCGGTGGCCGCGTGGCCCGGTTCGAGGCTCGCTACGGCAAGCGCAAGAGGTAACCGGCTTGCACGACGCCGACGGGTGCTCCCCGCGAGCCCCGTCGGCGTCGTCGCGTCTCGCCGAGATCGGTCCGATTCCGCGCCGAGATCGGTTCCAAGCCCCGAACCGTTCCCCCCCCCGAAGGCTCCGAGGACACCATGAGCGAGGACTTCTCCGCCGTCGAGCCGTTGCTCGCCGAGTACGCCGACCTGGAGCGGGACATGGCCGACCCGGCCGTCGCCTCCGATCCCGGCGCCATGCGCCGCCTGGGGCGCCGCTACGCCGAGCTCGGACGGGTCGTGGCCGCTCACCGCGCCTGGCGGGCCGCCTCGGAGGACCTCGCCGATGCCCGCGAGCTGGTCGCCGAGGATGCCGATTTCGCCGCTGAGCTGCCGGGGCTCGCCGAGGCCGAGGCCTCGGCCGCCGGCCGTCTTCGGGAGGTCCTGGTGCCCCGCGATCCCGACGACGCCCGTGACGTCATTATCGAGGTCAAGGCCGGCGAGGGCGGTGAGGAGTCGGCTCTGTTCGCCTCCGACCTGGCCCGCATGTACACCCGCTACGCCGAGCGCATGGGGTGGGCCGTCGAGGTTCTGGGCGCCGTCGACTCCGAGCTCGGCGGCTACAAGGACGTGCGCCTGGCCGTCAAGGCCCGCGGATCCGCGGAGCCCCAGGACGGGGTGTGGGCGCACCTGAAGTACGAGGGCGGGGTTCACCGCGTCCAGCGCGTGCCCGTCACGGAGAGCCAGGGCCGCATCCACACCTCGGCCGTGGGCGTGCTCGTCATGCCCGAGGCCGACGACCCCGGGGAGCTCGAGATCGATGCCGCCGACCTGCGCATCGACGTCTTCCGCTCCTCCGGGCCGGGCGGGCAGTCCGTCAACACCACGGACTCCGCCGTGCGCATCACCCATCTGCCCACCGGCATCGTCGTGTCCATGCAGAACGAGAAATCCCAGCTGCAGAACAAGGAGGCGGCCATGCGCGTGCTGCGCGCACGCCTGCTCGCCGAGCGCGCCGCCGCCGCGGCCGCCGAGGAGGCGGACGCCCGCCGCTCGCAGGTGCGCACCGTCGATCGCTCCGAACGGATTCGCACCTACAACTTTCCCGAGAGCCGTATCGCCGATCACCGCACCGGGTACAAGGCCTACAACCTGGAGGCCGTGCTCGACGGCGACCTCGGGCCCGTCATCGCCTCGGCCGTCGCCATGGACGAGGCCGAGCGCCTGGCTGCGATCGGCCAGTCGTGACCCCCCCGCGTCGAGATCGGTCGGGTTCCGCGTCGAGATCGGTCCGGGCGACGCGCGCCGCATGAGCGCTCTCGACCGCTACGCGCTGCGTCGCGAGGTGCGGAATGCCGCGGCGCGTCTCGGGGCCGCTGGTGTCGCCTCGCCCGAGACCGACGCCCGGCTGCTCGCCGAGCACGTTCTCGGCCGTCCCATGCTCCTGGCCGATGGTGCCGGCTCCGACTTCCTGCCCGCCTACCTCCCTCTCGTCGCGCGCCGCGCCGCGCGCGAACCGCTGCAGCGCATTCTGGGCGTCATGTGGTTCCGCGGCCTGGAGCTGGTGAGTCGATCCGGCGTCTTCATCGTGCGTCCCGAGACCGAGGTGGTGGCGGGGGTCGCGATCGACGCCGCCAGGCGGAGGGCCGACGACGGCGCGATCCCACTCGCCGTCGATCTGTGCACGGGCTCGGGCGCCATCGCCGCCGCTTTGGCCGCAGAGGTCCCCGATGCGCGGGTGGTCGCCGTCGAGATCGATGACGCGACTGCCGCCGCGGCCCGTGAGAACTGCGAGAGGCTGGTCCCCGGACGCGTCGAGGTGATCCGCGCCGACGCCACCGATCCGCTGGTCCTCCACGGTCTCAACGGGCAGGTCGATGTCGTCGTCTCCAATCCTCCCTACGTTCCGGCAGGCGCCGTGGAGGACGCCGAGACGGCCCGGCACGAGCCCGCCGTGGCCCTCTACGGCGGGGGACCCGACGGGCTGGACATCCCCGTCGACGTCCTCGTGCGCTCGGTCGCCCTGCTGCGCACCGGCGGCGTGCTCGTCATGGAGCACGGCCACGAGCAGGGGGCGCTGCTACGCGCGGCCGCGCTCGGGGCCGGGTACAAGCAGGCCGAGACCGGCCAGGACCTCACCGGCCGCGACCGCTACCTGCGCGCCGTGCGATAAGACCCTGCTGGCAGCGCCGGCTGCGGCTGCCGGGGACTTTGCCCGCCTGCGATGCACCGTGCTCTGGTCATGGTTCCGCGGTTCATTTCGATCCCCACGCCAGCGATATCGATTTTCTTGTTGACTTTCAAGCTGATCGTGAGTGAGATGCTCCAGGATACTCATTGGCCTGAGTGACGGCGGTGACGACTGTCCCGAACTCCCCCGCGGCGGGTACTTGTCTCGGCTGCGTGATGCTCGCTCGCCTTCTACCGCCTGCTCGGAGCACCCGTCCCCGAAGGGAGCGACGAGCCGCATGTCGATACCAGGCTCGACGACGGCACCGTTCTGGCGTGGGGCGCCATCGACCTCATACGCCGCCTCGACCCCGGCTACGAGTCACCCTCGGGCGGCCATCGCATCGCACTGGCCCTATAACCCGCACTCGCTGAGACATCGGCCGGTGAGAGTCCTCGCTGGAGAAGCGAACGCGCCCGGCACGCTCGCTCGATGCGCACCAGAGTGGCGTATCCATAGTCGAAGGTCTCCAGCATTCCTCTGCGCAGCGTGCGCTCCGACCAGCCCAGGGCCAGGGCGGCCTCCCGGGCTGACGCTCCGGTCCGGGCGAGCCGGCGAGGTGCGCGTGCGCGCGTAGGGGAGCGTAGGAAGCGATGCGAGGTCAGAAGTCGTCGCCGTCCTTGGTCGATAGCTGCTCCGCCGACTCGTGGATCACCTCGGTGGCGTCCTCCAGGAACTCGATGAGCTGATCGACCCGGCTACCCGGCCAGTGCTCGACCAGAGCGGTCAGCTTCCGGTTGGCGGGCAGGAATATCTCGGCAAGACGATCAGCGCTTGTGGCGTGGATGGTGAAGGATCGCAGGTCCGTCTCACTGGGGCGACGCTCGACCCAGCCGTCGCGGGCGAGTCGCCGCAGCACGCCGGCCATTGTCGTGGTCCCCATCCGGGTGCGGCGGGCCAGGGAGGTGGGGGTCTGCGGACCGTCGCGGTGCAGGACGTCGAGCACAGCCAGATCGCTGTCGTTGAGTCCGGTTCGCGCTGCAACAGCACGGTTGCTGGCGGCGAGCTCGCTGTTCATGGCGCGCAGTGCCCGGATGAGACGCTGATCGTGAATCCGTCTGCTCAAGCGAGTCTCCTGATCCGGCTGAACGTGGATGGGCGTCAGGATAGGTCGACGACGAGCTTGCCGCGGACGTGGCCCTTTGCCAGCTCGGTGTAGGCGGCGCGAACCTGCTCAACCGTGAGGGAGTACGTGTGAGCGATCTCGACCTTGATGGCATCGTCCGCCACCAGCTGCGCCACTTCCTCGAGGTCGCCGCGTCCACCATGTCGTCCCCCGGTGAACTGCGCGCCCCTGAGGATCGCCGCGGGTGAGGGGACCAGGGTCCCGATGGAACGACCCGGCAGGCCGAGCTCGCGTCCCAGCGTCACGTAGCCACGCCCATAGCAGTCGAGGAGCTTGGTGACGGGCGCCGGGGCCGCTTCGCGAACCCGGCTCGTCAGGTTCTCGCCATAGGCGACCGGAATGGTGCCCAAGGAGCGGAGGTAGTCGGTATTGCGAGCGCCGGCGATTCCGATCACGGTGGCACTGCGGCTCAAGGCGAGCTGCGCGGCGATCGAGCCCACACCGCCCGCGGCGGCACTGATGACAATGACGTCGCCGTCGTGCAGGTCCAGCTGTCTGAATGCGCCGCACGCGGTTTGCGAGGCGACTCCCAGGCAGGCCGCCTGCGTGAACGACAGGGGAGCCGGCTTCCTGATGACGTCGGCGGCGGGTGCCACCAGCGCGGTGGTGAGTGCTCCGCGGGTGTCGGCCTGGCCGGGTGCGCTTCGCAAGGTGCCCAGCACGGCGTCGCCCACGGCGAGGCCCGTGACGCCTGCGCCGACTGCGTCGATGACTCCCGCGAAGTCCCGGGCCACGCCCCGGGGGAAGCGGGCGGATGCGCCCTCCAGCCAGCGCCGAGGATGAATGAGGCGCTGAACCCGCTCAACCGGCTGCAGGTCGCCCTCGAAGATCTTGAAGTCGATGGGGTTGAGTCCGACGGCGCGCACCGCGATGCGCACCTCTCCATCGTCGGGCGCCTGCTCCGGGCGGTCGACCTCCTCCAGGACCTCTGGGCCGCCGAATCTCCGGTACTCAATTGCTCGAATCACGGATCCCTCCCGGGGGCTCACTCGACAGCGAGGCGCTGTCGCCGTCGTGAACTACTACGTAAAACGAATAGTACGAGATTCGCGCTAGGTTGAGCAAGGATATGCTCCAGTGAGTTTCCGGAAATGACCGGGAGAAAGGCCGGGGCGCCTGGCCCTGGTAGGACCTGGTTGTCAGGCGCCCGGACGGACGGGATGGGCTATCGACCGGGAGGGCGCGTGCCGGCCCGGTGCTCGCCGGCCCGGCGGCGATCGCCTCTTGCGTCCAATATGTCCAACCGCAACGGAGAGACTGTTCGTGCCCACCGTTCTCGTCATCGGATCCACCGGCCAGGTCGGCCGCGTCGTCGTCGAGGAGGCGCTCGGTCGTGGCGTCACCGTCCGCGCCCAGAGCCGCAACGCGGCCCGAGCCCGGCGCTCACTGCCGGGCGGCGTCGAGGTCGTGGAGGCCTCGCCCTCCTGCGCCGACACCTGCGCCCCTTCGTGATCGACGTCGACGCGGTCGTCCTCACCCATGGTGGTGACATGGACGGCGACGGCGGAAGCAGCTTCTACGCAGCCATCCCCGCGCTTCTTGACGCCCTGGGCGACAACAACGCGCGCATCAGCCTCATGACCGCGATGAACGCGAGTCGCCCGGTGACCCTCTCGAGCCCCTACGGCTTCCCCCTGACCGATGATCCCGAGCGCGTCCGGGCCGACGTCGCCCGCGTCATTCGTTGACCGGGCGGGAGCTGATCATGACGGACAAGAACGTCTGGGACCGTCTGAGCAACGGCGACGACGTCAGCCTGTTCGAGCAGGACTACACCGACATCGTGCGGGTGGAGTTCTCCCGCTGCCGGGACCTCATCTTCGGCGAGGCCATGTCCACGGTGAAGACCGCCTACCACTTCAACGGCCAGCAGGTCATCACGATCGATGGCGACACCGCCACCGACGTCCACTACGGCAAGGCCATCCTCGTCCAGGAGCAGGACGGGAAGGATGCTCTGGTCGACAACTCGATCCGCTACACCGACACGCTCGTGCTGGTGGACGGCACCTGGCTCATCAGTCGCCGCGAGCAGCACGTCGTCATCACCGAGACCCGGCCGCTCTGATGTGCCCACTCTTTCGCGGCTGAGACTGCTCAAGGATGGGCGCCTTCGGTGAGCGGTCTCCTTCGCGGAATCCTTCTGCAGCGGTAACTGGCGCGGGATGCCCAGAATCATCCGGGCAATGTCCAAATCTGCCACAAAGGCCCCGACCGGGCTCGTCTCGACTGAGGAAAACCGCATGATTCCGCGGTTCTGCCAGCGGCCTGATCGGGCCCTTGGCTCCTTTGTGGCGGATTTGGACACACGTAGCCCCTCGGCGACCGGCCATCGCCCGGGGGCAGGAGGAGATGGTCGCCGGCTGACGCTAGCGCTCCTCGCTGGCGGACTGCCGATAGCGACGCGATGCGTCGGCCACCCGGCCGATCAAGGTCGCCAGGGTTTTCAGGTTCTTCTCTCCGATTCTCCGCCCGACGGCGTCGGCCCAGGCGTGCTGCTCCGCGGTCAGTGCCGCGACTGCTCGTCTTCCCCTGGCCGTCAGAACGAGCAGGTTCTGACCGCGTCGACGAGGATTGGGCTGCCAGCGCGCCCATTCCTGGGCGACGACGTCGTTGGCCACCCGCTGCACGCTTTGCCTGGTCAGGCCTATCCGGCGTGCGATCTCGGCGACCGGCAGCGACTCATCCAGGATAGCGCCCAGCACTTGCCACCGGGCCGGGGTCAGCTCATGCGGGGCCGTGATCGCCGCGGCCGCCTTGAGGAGTTCCCCGTTGAGCGCGAAAACGGGAAGAACCAGGGCTGTGAGGGCGTCTCCCTCAGGCGTTCTGCCAGGCACTGGTCGCTTCCATCAGTGCTGCGTAGTCCTTCTCGTCGCCGCCCAGGAACAGCCTCTCCCACGAGTCGGCCATTGAGCCGGGTAGCAGCCCGGTGATTCGCATGATCTCGGCGGTGAAGGGAACGGCGCGAAGGCCTGAGGCCGTGGTGATACCCCGATCGGTCACCACCGGTGCCTCCACGTACTGCGCGCCGCCGAGGTAGCCACTGCCCTCAAGGAACGAGGCGGCGTTCGAGGTGTGCCGGCGATCGTCCAGGAAGCCGCCGCGGGCCAGCAGGAGTGTGGCGCCGCAGATCCCCGCCACCGGAACCGCCTCGGCCACGAGGTGGCCGACCGTCTCAATGAGTCGTTCGTGCCCGGACGCGTAGTGGTTGCCTCCGGGGATGACCAGGGCTGAGAGCGAGTCGTCGCCGGTCAGCGCATCGAGAGCATCGAGGTCGGCCTCCGGTGCGAGCGGCAAGTTCCCGAGCGTGCGCACCGGCTCCAACCCGTCGCCCACGCGCAGCAGCCGGAAGCGTCCGGGCTTGAGCTGCTCCGCGCCGGCGATCTGGGTGGTGAGGTAGGAGTACTCCCAGTCCGCCATGGTCTCGGTCGTGTAGAGGGCGATGGTGCGCACTTTCGGCTCCTCCCGGTCCAGCGTCCTCGATCCGTTGACAGTACTCTGTCAATATTGACAGAGTACTGTCAACACCGGAATGGAGTTGATGAGTGCGGCCGGCATCGCTGGCCTGGCCTAGGCTTGGCCCTACGATGAACGCGATGAACCCCCTCTTCGGCGGCCTGTCCATGCCCGGCCGCGGCACCGGCCCCACGCCCCCGACCGACGCCGCCCTGCCCGCCCTCGCCCCCGCCGACGACGGCTGGGACGAGCCCTGGGACGACGACCCCGACGTCTACGTCCCCACGGACGCCGAGCGGGCCGAGGCCGAGGCCTGGGAGAACAGGCGGCACGAGGCGGCCGAGCTCGTCGCCCGCGCCCAGGCCGACGCCGCCGCTGCCCGCGCCCGAGCCGGCGGCGCTGCGCCGCCGGACCACTACTCCAGCCACTCCGGCCCCGCCTGGGGCGTGACGGTCGCGGACCCGGCCGATCTCATCCACGGACTCAACCCCGCCCAGGAGGCCGCCGTCACCCACTCCGGCTCCCCGCTGCTCATCATCGCCGGTGCCGGGTCCGGGAAGACCAGGGTGCTGACCCACCGCATCGCCCGCCTCATCGCCACCGGCCGCGCCCGTCCCGGGGAGATCCTGGCCATCACCTTCACCAACAAGGCCGCCGCCGAGATGCGCGAGCGCGTCACCGCCCTGGTGGGACCTGCCGGCGAGCGCATGTGGGTCTCCACCTTCCACTCCGCCTGCGTGCGCATCCTGCGCCGCGAGCACGAGGCCGCCGGCCTGCGCTCCACCTTCTCCATCTACGACGCCGCCGACTCCACCCGCCTCGTCACCCTCATCGTGCGCGAGCTCGGCATCGACCCCAAGCGCTTCACCCCCAAGACCTTCGCCCACCGCATCTCCGACCTCAAGAACGAGCTCGTCACCCCCGCCCAGTTCGCCGAGCAGGCCGTCGCCTCCAACCCGTTGGACCGTCACCTCGTCGAGGTCTACCGCGCCTACGCCGAGCGCCTGAGCGCCGCCAACGCTCTGGACTTCGACGACCTCATCATGCGCACGGTCCAGCTCCTCCGGACCCGGCCGGCCGTCGCCGAGATGTACCGGCGCCGCTTCCGGCACATCCTGGTCGACGAGTACCAGGACACCAACCACGCTCAGTACGCGCTCGTGCACGAGCTCGTCGGCGGCCCGGGCACCTCCGGCGCCGATGGCCCGGTGCCGCCCGGAGAGCTCACCGTCGTCGGCGACTCCGACCAGTCCATCTACGCCTTCCGCGGCGCCACCATCCGCAACATCGAGGAGTTCGAGAAGGACTACCCGACGGCGCGCACCATCCTGCTGGAGCAGAACTACCGCTCCACCCAGAACATCCTGTCGGCCGCCAACGCCGTCATCTCCCGCAACCCCGGTCGCCGGGAGAAGAACCTGTGGACCGACTCCGGCGACGGCCCCAGGATCATCGGCTACGTCGCCGACTCCGAGCACGACGAGGCCCGGTGGATCAGCACCGAGATCGACCGCCTCTGCGATGTCGAGGGCATGAGGCCCCGCGACGTCGCCGTCTTCTACCGCACCAACTCCCAGTCGCGCGCTCTGGAGGAGGCCTTCCTCCGCTCCGGACAGCCCTACAAGGTCGTCGGAGGCACCCGCTTCTACGAGCGGAGGGAGATCAAGGACGCCGTCGCCTACCTGCGCGCCGTCGACAACCCCGACGACGACGTCAACCTGCGCCGCATCCTCAATGTCCCCAAGCGAGGCCTGGGGGACAGGGCCGAGGCAGTTCTGGCCGAGCACGCCGCCCGTCACGGCGTCTCCTTCGGGACCGCCGTCGCCGACGCCGCCGGGGCCCTGCGGCCGGCCGACGACGGGGCCGTCGCCGGGAATCCGGACGAGTCGGGGGAGGAGCCTCCCGCGGTCGAGGGGCTGACCGCTCGCGCCCGCACCCAGGTGACCCGCTTCCACGAGCTGCTCGCCTCCCTGCGGAGCCGTGTCGCCGACGGCGACGGCGTCGCCGACCTCCTGGACTCCGCCCTGGACGCCTCGGGCTATCTCGCGGAGCTGCGTGCGAGCGACGATCCGCAGGACGCCACGCGCGTGGAGAACCTCGCGGAGCTCCACTCGGTGGCCTCGGACTTCCAGACGGCCAATCCCGACGGCACCCTGGCCGACTTCCTCGAGCGGATCAGTCTCGTCGCGGACTCCGACCAGCTTCCGCAGGCCGCCGACCTCGCCGCCATGTCCGAGTCCGAGCGCGCGGCCGCGGCCGCCGCCGAGGAGCAGGGGCAGGTCACCCTCATGACCGTCCACACCGCCAAGGGACTGGAGTTCCCGGTCGTCTTCGTCACCGGCATGGAGGACGGCACCTTCCCGCACTCCCGCGCCATGTCCGAGGAGACCGAGCTGGCCGAGGAGCGTCGGCTGGCCTACGTCGCCCTCACCCGCGCCCGGGAGCGCCTCTACGTCACCCGCTCCGCCGTGCGCTCGGCGTGGGGCGCCGCCAACGCGATGCCCGCCTCCCGGTTCCTGGACGACATCCCCGCCGAGACCATGGAGTGGAAGCGCATCGCCTCCTCCATGGATGCGCTGCGCGGCGGCGGCACCGGCTGGGGGAGCAGCTGGGGCGAGGGCGGCTTCGGATCCGGGCGCGGCTCCCGCGGCCGGGGCGGCCCGGGCCGGGGAGACGATACGGGAGGGCCGGACGATGACGACTTCGCCCCGGCCATCGGGTCGGGCGGACGAGGAGGCGGACGAACAGTGCGACTGGGACGAGTGGAGACCCCCAAGGATCGGGCGGAGGCGAGGCGCGCCGAGCGGCTGGCCAGGCGCGGCAAGCCGGTCAGGCTCGGAGGGGGCGGCGACGCGGCGGACTCCGACGCCCTGCCGGAGGCCGTCGCGGGGCTCGCGATCGGTGACCGGGTGCGCCACACGTCCTACGGGGTGGGCGTCGTCGTCGGCCTGGAGGGAACGGGGCGCTCCACGGTGGCGCGCGTCGAGTTCACGGTCGACGGGGCCACGACCACCAAGCGCCTCATGCTGCGCCTGGCCCCGATCACCAGGGCGTGAGGGGAGGGGCCGTCGTCGGGCCCCGCCGGGGCGCGGCGCGGTCGCCGGGTCCGGGTGACCCGGCACGATTCCGGGTGCCAGCACCCTGGAGGAGCGGGGCGGTCCGTGATCGGATGACGCCATGACACGCCTTCCCAGCCTTCTTCCCCCCGCTTCCCCGGACCGCCCCGCCCCGGGCTCGCGCGAGCGACGTCCCTGGCTCCAGGGCATCGCCGGGGCGGGGCTATTCATCCTCATCCAGGTCCTGGTCATCGTCGTGGCGCGGGGAGGCGAGCGTCTCCTGACATCCGTCATGCCGCGGCCCACGGCCGTCCTGACGGCCGCGCTCCTCGCATCGACGATGTGCGTGAGCATGGTCGTGACGGGGTACCGCCTCATCGTCCGTCGAATCGGCCGCCGTGAGGCACCCGAGATGGACGGTCCCGGCGCGCTGCGCGAGCTCGCCGCGGGGCTGGTGCTGGGAGGCGCGCTCATCTGCGCCGTCTTCGCAGTCCTCGCCCTGGCGGGGGCCTACCGCGTCACCGGGGTCGGCTGGTCGGAGGACATCGCCATCGGCCTGGTCTTCGGGGTCGTCGGAGGATCCAACGAGGAGACGATGTTCCGCGGATTCCTCCAGCGACTCATCGAGACCAGGCTGGGCAGCTGGTGGGCGCTCGGAACGATCTCCGTCATCTTCGGCCTGCTGCACCTGACCAACCCCGGAGCGACCCTGTCCGGCTGCCTCATCATCGCCCTCACGGCCGCGCCGCTGCTCGGGGCCTGCTACCTGCTCACCCGGCGCCTGTGGCTGGCCATCGGGGTGCACGCGTCCTGGAACTTCATCCAGGGCGGCGTCTTCGGCTCCGACGTCTCGGGGACCGGAATGATCAAACGGGGCCTGTTCGAGGCGACCTTCCACGGACCCGACTGGCTCACCGGCGGCAACATGGGCGTGGAGGGCTCCGTCGTCACCGTGGTCGTGTGCGCGACGGCGGCCGCGGTGATCCTCCTGGTGGCCCGGCGTCGGGGACTGCTGCTGCCGCCGCGGTGGCGGCGTCAGGCACCGGCGGACGACGGCGCCGCCGAGCGGCGGTGAGACGAGCGCAGGCGGACGACGGCGCCGCCGAGCGGCGGTGAGACGAGCGCAGGCGGACGACGGCGCCGCCGAGCGCTGCGGCGAGCGCGGTGGCCGGTGCCCGCCGCCCCGGTCGCGGATCCATCGGGGCCGCGAGCCGGGTCCGGTCGGGCCCGCCCGGCTCACGAGCGGGTCGGTACCAGTCGCACGGCCCTCCGCTCGGCGCGGAAGTCGTTGACCCGCTCGTCGGAGGCGTAGCCGAGCGCGAATCCCGTGATGAGCCGGTAGTCGGCGGGGGCCTCGAACTCGGCGTCGAAGGGGCGGCGCCAGGTGGCGAGAACCCCGAGGGGGCAGGAGTCGACGCCGTGCGCCTTGGCGGACAGGAACAGGGTCTGGAGCATGATCCCGGCGTCGAGCGCGGCGAAGGGCATGAATCTCTTGTGGATCAGGACGAAGCCGATGAGCGGCGCGCCGAAGGCCTCGCAGTTGCGTCGAGCGGCCGCGTCGCGGGCCTCGCGGTCCTGCCGGGCGATGCCCATGTGCGCGTACAGCCGGCCGCCGACGGCCTGGGAGTGGGGCAGCAGGTCCGCGGGATAGGGCGCCCAGGTCCGGTAGTCGCCGTTGGGCGCCCTGCCGCTCAGCAGCAGGCGGATCATGGCCCCCCGCTTCTTGTGCTGGACGGGCAGGGTGGCATCGAACTCGGCGACGTAGGCCGCGCGCAGTCGGTCGGCCCGCTCGCCGGTGGCCAGCGCCAGCATGAAGGGGCGCGTATTGGACCAGCTCGGCGCCTGCCGGGCATCGTTCAGGATCTCCTCGACGACCTCGGTCGGCACGGGATCCGGCCGGAAGTCCCGCACGGAGTGCCGGGAGATGGCGAGGCGCGAGAAGGACGTCGAGGCGGGCGGGACGGATGATGACGTGGCAGATGACGCAGATGACGCTGGTGACTCCATGGTGGTGTCGGCTCCCTTCGTACTGATGCCGTGCTGATGCTGGTGGTGTCGGGCCGCTCTCACCTCTCGCGGCGGATCGCGGCGGAGCTCGACCGATCCCGACTCGGAACCCGACCGATCCCGGCGCGCAGCCGCATCGGTCTCGGCGCTAGTGTCTCTCAGTGCCGCGGGGCGAAGGTCGAGTCGTCCAGCGCGCGGACGACCCGCGCCGGGCCGCCCATGGCCAGGGAGTTCGGCGGGATGCTCCGCGTCACCACCGAGCCGGCTCCGATCACGCAGTTATTGCCGATCGTCACGTCCGGGCACACGATGACCCCACCACCGAGCCAGACGTTGTCCCCGATCGCGATCGGGTCGGCCGACTCGAGCCCGGCTCTCCTCGGCGTCGGCTCCAGGGGGTGGACCGGCGTGAGCAACTGGACGTTCGGGCCGATCTGGCAGTGCGCGCCGATGGTGATGGGGGCGACGTCCAGGGCGACCAGGCCGTAGTTGGCGAACGTCCCCTCTCCGACGGTGATGTTCTCGCCGTAGTCCACCCGCACCGGCGGCAGCAGGCGCGCGCCCTCGCCCAGCCCCGGTATCGCCGAGCGGAGCAGCTCCCAGCAGTCCTCCTCGCCCTCGGCGAAGGCGCGCTCGAACCTGTGGAGCATCATGCGCGCGTGCGCGGCGATCCTGGCGTTGTCCGGATCGTCGGAGACGTACCAGTCGCCGGCGAGCATGCGCTCGCGGTTGGTGCGCGCGTCCCCGGCGAAGTAGGGCTGCGCCTGGGGGAACGGGGGGTTCATGGGTGTGTCCAGCGGGGTCTTCGTGGGGCTCTCCTCCGTCATGGGGCGAGCCTACCGGCCCTTGTCGGACCTTCTCAGGGCCGGGGTCGTCAGCGCCATTCGCAGGACGTTGCGGGCCGTGCGCTGGAGCTCGCCGAGTGTCAGGTGCTCGCCGGAGGCGTCCTCGGGGTCGTAGCATGCCAGGACGGCGTCATCATGGCCCTCGGCGCGGGTGCTCGTGTACGTGCGCCCGCCGGGCATGAGGACATCGACCTGGGCGCGCACGCGCGTGGCGGAGTCGGCCAACGCCTCGAAGAGCGGGTCGGGGGCGTAGCGCATCCACCAGTCGGTGATGACCAGCCCCTCGTAGCCCCACTCGCCGCGCAGGATCGTGGTGACCAGGTCGTAGTTGTAGTGGGCCCACTGCCCGTTGATCTTGTTGTAGCTGGTCATGATGGTGCGGGGGCGGGACTGCTCCACGCAGATGCGGAAGCCGCGCAGGTAGATCTCGCGCAGGGCGCGCTGCGAGACGCGCGAGTCGTTGACCCACCGCATGGTCTCCTGGTTGTTGCACGCCAGGTGCTTCGGGCAGGCGGACACGCCGCGCGACTGGACGCCGCGGACGTAGGCGGCCGCCGTCAGCCCCGTCAGCAGCGGGTCCTCGGAGTAGTACTCGAAGTTGCGCCCGCACAGGGGGTCGCGGTGGATGTTCATGCCGGGGGCCAGCAGGACGTCGGAGCCCTTGCGGAGCATCTCCTCGGCGTGAAGCCCCTCCAGCTCCTCGACCAGCGTCGGATCCCAGGTGGAGGCGAGAGCCGTGCCGCACGGCAGCAGGGAGGCGAAGGCCGACACCCGGATGCCCGACGGCCCGTCGGTGGTGATGACCGGCGGCACGCCCAGGGCCCGCAGGCCCTCGGTGAGGCCCCCGAAGGCACCCGCGTTGCCGGGCGCGCCCAGCGGGGAGTTCATCTCCACGTCGCCGTAGGACAGCTGGGCGAGGTCCTCCGCGCTCAGGCGGGCGACGAAGGCGTCCAGATCCGTCGCGCCGGCGGCCACGTCCGCGAGGGTGACGCCGTCCCGCCCGGTCGACTCGGCGTCCCCAGCGCCCGCGGTGCTCCCGACCGGCTCGGGCAGGCGCGAGATGATGCGCTCGCGCAGGTCGATGGTGGCCGTGGGGACGGGCTCCCAGCCGACGGCGGCGCCCCCGTCCTCACCGCGGATCGGGACCATGCGCTCGAAGGGGTGATCGGGTGATGGGGCGAGCGCCTCCTCGAGCTGTTCGAGGACCTCGACGGTCTCGACGGCGATGGCGTCCGCGGCTGCGGTCTCCCGGACGGACAGTCCCACGTGGAGCGGGTGCTCGCCCTCCTCCAGCACCCAGGCGTCGCGATGACCGGTGACTCCGGAGTCGTCGAAGGAGGCGAGACGGTCGACCGGGAAGGAGAGGTCCAGCTCCTGGGTCTCTCCGGGGGCGAGCTCCGCGGTGCGGGCGAAGGCGACGAGCTCGCGCGCGGGCGACGCGAGCCGCCGGCGCGGTGCCCCGTGCCCCGCGCGGGGCACCGCGCCGGCGTAGACCTGGACGACCGTGGAGCCGGCCCGCGCCCCGGTGTTGGCGACCGTCGCTCCCAGGCGGACGGCGCCGCCGTCGCGGACGGCGCCGCCGGGCGCGACCGTGAAGGTCGTGTAGCCCAGGCCGTGGCCGAAGGGGAACTGAACGGCTTGCGGGGCGAAGGTCTCGAAGTAGCGGTAGCCGACGAAGACGTCCTCGGCGTAGTCGTTGGCGTCGGGGTCCCCGAAGTTCGCCGCGGAGGGGTAGTCCTCGTAACGGCGGGCGATGGTGTCCGTCAGGCGCCCGCCGGGCTCGACGGCGCCCCGCAGCACCTCGGCGACGGCGCGAGCGCCCTCCATCCCGCCCGGCCAGGCGAGCAGGAGCGCGCTCACGCCCGGCCCCTCGGCCCAGGACAGGTCCATGACGTTGCCGGAGTCGACGACGACGATGGTGCGCTCGAAGCGGGAGGTCACCTGCTCCAGCAGCCGCCGTTCGGTCTCGGTGAGGTAGTAGGAGCCGGGCTCCAGCACGTTCTCCCGGTCCTCGCCGGCCGCTCGGCCGATGACGACGACGGCGATCTCGGCGCGGGTCGCGGCGGCCTCCACGGTCTCGTCGTCCAGCTCCATCTCGGGGTGGAAGCGCGGCCAGTCGCCCCACTGGGGAGTCGGGACGGCCTGGGCGGCGCACCAGTCGCGGTAGGTCCTCGCCAGCTCGGCATCGACGGCGACGCCCGCCTCGACGAGCGAGTCGAGCAGGTTGGTCGTGTAGGGGGCGTTGACGTCGCCGCCCGAGCCGTACCCGACGGCGAACCAGTCGATCTGGACGCGCCCGAAGACGGCGACCCGGGCCTGCGGGGCCAGCGGCAGAACGCCGTCGTTGGTGAGCAGGACCGTGCCGCGGGCGGCCGCTCCGGCGGCCGCGCGGACCAGACGGGGATCGACCCATCGGTCGTCGTCGGCATCGGCGCTGGTGAATCCCTGGGCGACCTCGCTGATGGTCATGTCCTGCCTCTTCCTCGAAGCGTGCGGCGGTGTCGCCCGTCAGCCTAATCGTCCGAGCGGTCGGCGACCAGGGGGTCGGTCGCGGCCAGCTCCTCCTCGATCTGCTCCAGCCCGGTCCTGGTCGACAGCGGCAGGGGGCGGAACAGGCTGCTGATACCGGCGGCCACGAGCAGGACCGGGGCCAGCCCCAGCAGGACCGGCGCCAGGGCGTCCGCGTAGGCCAGGTGCACGGCGTCGGCCGTGGTCGCATCCAGCGCCCGCACCGAGTCGGGGGTCACCGTGGACACGCTGCCCTGGTCGAAGCCGATGAGCGTCAGGGACGTCGTCAGCCGGTGGGTGAACAGGACCCCGATGATCGAGTTGCCCAGTGAGACGCCGATCTCGCGGAAGAAGTTGTTCGTGCTGGTGGCGGTGCCGAGCATGGAGGCGGGCAGGGCGTTCTGGATGATCAGGACGCTCAGCTGGAGGAACATCCCGATGCCGAGCTGGAGGACGAACATGCCCACGCCGATCCACCACACCGGCGCTGCGGGCGGCACGGAGCCGAGGACGACCATTCCGGCCGCGCCGAGCAGCGAGCCGAGGATCGGGAAGGCCTTGTAGCGCCCGGTGCGGGTGACCAGGGTGCCCGAGATCGTGGCGCCGATGAACATGCCGACGCTGCCGGGCACGAGCAGCAGGCCGGACGCCGTGGCCGAGACCCCGTAGACCATCTGCAGATAGGTCGGCAGGTAGCCGTTGATGCCGAACAGGCAGGCGCACATGAGCACCGCCACGACGGTGGCGACCACGAAGGTGTGGTTGGTGAGGATCCGCGGGGGCAGGACGGGGTCGGAAGCGCGTCGCTCGACCGGGACCAGGAGCGTCCAGGAGGCGGCGGTGAGGATCTCCAGGCCGATGATGACCGGGCTGGACCAGGCGTGGGTCGTGCCGCCCCAGGTGGCGATCAGCACGACGCCGGTCGAGCCGGCGGCGCTGAGCGCCAGCCCCGCCCAGTCGATGGTGAAGGCGCGGGTTCGTCGGGGAGAGCGCAGGGCGATGGCGACGGCGACCCAGGCGAACACCCCGAAGGGCAGGAAGAACCAGAAGATCCACCGCCAGCCGAAGGAGTCGGTGAGCCAGCCACCCAGCAGCGGGCCGAGGATCGCGGCGATGCCGAACATGGCTCCCATGGGCGCCATGTAGGTGCCGCGCACGCGCGGCGGGATGAGGTCGCCGGTGATCGCCTGGGAGGAGATCATGAGAGCGCCGCCCCCCAGGCCCTGGAGGAAGCGCGCGGCCGTGAAGAGCAGCATGGACGGCGCGAAGCCGCACAGCGCCGAGCCGCCGATGAACAGGATGATGCCGGTCAGGTACAGGTGTTTGCGGCCGATGACGTCGCCGAGCTTGCCGGTGACGGGCATGGCCAGAGTCTGGGCGATGGTGTAGAAGGTGATCGCCCAGGACATGCGGGACACCCCACCGAGGTCACCGATGATCACGGGCAGCGCGGTGGCGACGACCGTGTGGTACATGGCCGTGAGGAACATGACCATCATGAGGCACACGTAGATGACCCAGAACCGGCGATCGGGCCGGAAGGTCATGGTCTCGATCGGGGCGGTGCCGGACGCGGCGCCCTGCGGGGCGATCGAGTCCGCCGGCGGATCGGGCTCGGATACTGCGGTGCTCATCGACTCTCCTCGGAGCGCGGGACGACGGCCTCGTCGGCGGGGCCGGTCCACCGCGCTCCGCCCATTCTGCCAAACGGTTGGTTCGGGGGCGCGGGCGGATGGGAGCCGCGGAGCTCCCCGGAACGGGATCGGTGCGCCGGCTCCGCCGCTCGGAACCGATCTCGCGCCGGAACTGAACCGATCTCGCGCCGGAACTGAACCGATCTCGGTGCGGAACTCGACCGATCTCGGCGGGGTGGGGGCCCTCGGAGCGGGCGAGCGGACTCCGGAGCGGATGGTCGGGGAATGATGGAGCAGAAGATAACGAATTGATAACGGTCCAGCCGTTCGGGCATCGGCCGGGCGGGTTGCGTCCTAGCGTTGCCCACGCCACGTTGTCGACGCGCGTCGACAACGGATCTTCCCACGACACGTCCGCCATGCCCTGTCATGGCGTTTCAAGGAGGAAACTACAGATGGCTACCTCGCTCCCACGGCGTCGGTTCATCCAGGGCTCCGCCCTCGTCGCGGCCCTCGGTGCCGCGGCCTCCTGCTCCAAAGGCGACTCCGGTGGAGGCGGCGCGACCGCCGACTTCTCCGGCACGGGCCCGATCACCTGGGTTCAGGGCAAGGACTTCTCCGGGGGCATGGTGCAGGCCCACCTCGATGAGTGGAACGAGCAGAACCCGGATGAGCAGGTCACGCTCATCGAGCTCTCCGAGTCGGCGGACCAGCAGCGTCAGTCCCTCATCAACAACGCCCAGACCCAGTCCGACGCCTACGACGTCATCTCCGTGGACGTCGTGTGGGTCGCCGAGTTCGCCGCCAACCAGTGGATCCTCGAGCTGCCCATGGACGATCTCAGGAACGACGACATCATTCAGCCGGTCTGGGACGCCGGTTGCTACCGGGACAAGCTCTTCGCCATGCCCTACGTGACCGACGCCCCGCTCATGTACTACCGCAAGGATCTCCTCGCCGAGGCCGGCGTGGAGGTGCCCACCACCTGGGACGGGATCAAGTCCGCCGTCGATGCCGTGCGCGCGCTGCCCGGGCATGAGGACATCGGCGGCTTCGGCGGGCAGCTCTCCAAGTACGAGGGGCTGACGTGCTGCACCGCGGAGTTCATCCACACCGCCGGCGGCGACTTCTTGGACGACGAGGGCCAGGTCGTCGTCAACTCACCGGAGTCCATCAAGGGCCTGCAGAACCTCATGGACGGCTTCAAGGACGGTTACATTCCTTCCGAGGCCAGAGAGTGGAATGAGGAGAAGAGCCGTGCCGCCTTCGAGAGGGGGAGCCTGGTCTTCCAGCGCCAGTGGCCCTTCCAGTACGCCAACAACCTCCAGAACCTCGGCGCGGACAAGTTCGACGTGGCCGCCCTGCCCAGCATCGACGGCAAGAGCTTCGTGCCCACCCTGGGCGGGCACTACTGCGGCGTCTCGGCCTTCTCGAAGAACAAGGCGACCGCTCTGAAGTTCATCCAGTGGTGGACCACCAAGGAGTCCGAGCAGTACATGCTCGACAAGCAGTCGAACGCGCCCATCCTCGGCTCCCTGTACGAGGACTCCGAGATGCTTCAGAAGTACCCCTACCTGCCGACTCTGCGCGCCTCCCTCGACGCCGCCGAGGCCCGTCCCAAGGCCGTGGCCTACGGGGACGTGACGGCGGCGATCCAGGACGCCGTCTTCCCGACGATTCAGACGGACTCCACCACCACAGCCGAGCAGGCCATCACCGGCCTCGAGGAGGCCCTGAAGAAGCTCCAGGCCTGAGCGCCCGACCCTCACCGGTGGCGCCGCCTTGAAAGAGGCGGCGCCACCGGTGAGGGCGCGTCGAGGCCCTGGTCAAGAGCACTGGCACGAGAGAAGCACTCATGAGCACAACGTCGTCGTCCTCGCCGGCGGCCGTCAACCGCCGGTCCAAGTCCAGCAGGGCGCAATCGCGCCTCGCGTGGCTACTCATCTCCCCCACCGTCCTCGTCCTGACGGTCGTCATCATCATCCCCGTCCTCCAGTCCCTGCAGCAGTCGCTGTACGGCAAGGCGGGCCTGGACAAGGAGACCGGATTCGTCTCCAAGGTCGAACCCTTCGTCGGCCTGAAGAACTACACCGACATCGTCACCTCCGCGGGCGAGCGGTTCTGGACCGCCGCCTGGAACACGACGCTCTTCGGCGTCGTCACCGTCGTCCTGGAGACGGTTCTGGGCATCGCCATGGCGCTCATCATGCACAAGGCGATGCGGGGCCGCGGCTTCGTGCGCGCCGCCATCCTGGTGCCGTGGGCCATCCCCACCGCCGTCTCCGCCATCCTGTGGGGATGGATCTTCAACCAGGACGGCATCGCCAACGTGGTCCTCGGCCAGCACATCATGTGGGCCTCGGGAAACGCCTCGGCCAAGGCTGCGATCATCATCGCCGACGTGTGGAAGACGGCCCCCTACATCGGGCTGCTCACCCTCGCCGGGCTCCAGGTCATCCCGGACGAGGTGTACGAGGCCGCCAAGATCGACGGGGCGAACGCCTGGAGGCGCTTCACCAGCATCACCCTCCCGCTGGTCAAGCCCGCGCTCGCCGTCGCCGTCCTCTTCCGCGCCCTCGACGCCCTGCGCATGTTCGACCTGCCCTACATCCTCATCGGCGCGCGCAAGAGCTCGGTCGAGACGATCTCCATGCTCGTCCAGGACGAGGCCTCCAACCTCCGGTACGGGTCCGCGGCCGCGTACGCCCTCATCCTGTTCCTGTACGTCTTCATCTTCGCCTTCGCCTTCGTCAGGATCACCGGCGCCGACCTCGGGGCGAGCGTGGAGAGGAAGAGGAGGAGGGGCGGTAAGCTGCCGGCCTCCGTCTTCCTGCCCAAGCGGCGTCCGACGTCGGGGGCCGTCCCCGAGTCCGCCCAGTCCACTCCCTCCACCCCCTCCTCCGGCGTCAGGAGCTAGGCATGAGCACCGCAACCGCCACCACCTCGTCCCCAGCGGCGCAGGGCGTCGCGCAGAACAGGAAGAAGACCTCGTGGGCCGGGATCTGGTCCACCGTCGGCATCGGCTTCATCGTCATCTACTGCCTGGCGCCCTTCTACTGGATGGTCGTGTCGTCCCTGCGGACGGACAGCGAGATCTTCGAGAACAGCTGGTGGCCGCGCCACCCCTCCCTGGAGAACTACGAGGCGGTGTTCTCCTCCAAGAACAACTTCGGCCAGGGGCTGGTCAACTCCCTCATCGTGTCGATCGTCGTCACGATCGTGGCGCTGGCGGTCGCGACCTTCGCCTCCTACGCGCTGGCCCGGCTCGACTTCCGCGGCAAGGGCCTCCTGCTGCTCGTCGTGCTGGCCACCTCGATGTTCCCGCTCGTGGCGATCATCGTGCCGCTGCTGAAGAACTTCTCCGACTGGGGATGGATCAACACCTACCAGGCGATGATCATCCCCGACCTGTCCTTCTCCCTGCCGCTGGCGGTGTGGAACCTGACCAGCTTCTTCCGGCAGATGCCCCAGGAGCTCGAGCAGTCGGCCATGGTCGATGGCTGCACCCCGGGTCAGGCCTTCCGCAAGGTCATCCTCCCGATCGCCGCGCCCGGCATCTTCACCACGGCGATCATCATCTTCATCGGCGCCTGGAACGAGTTCCTCGTCGCCGTCACGATGATCAACAACCCCGCCATGCAGCCCGCCACCGTGCTGCTGTCGAAGTTCACCGGCGCCTCGCAGTTCAACACGCCCTTCGGCTCCCAGATGGCGGCGGGCGTCGTCATGACCCTGCCGCTGGTCGTCATGGTGCTGCTCTTCCAGCGCCGCATCGTCGCCGGTCTGGCCGCCGGTGGCATCAAGCAGTGAGATCCGTCGGGGGCGCGCCGGCCAGTGCGCCCCCGACGGCTTCCGCCGCTCGGGATCGGAGCGCCGACGGGGGAGCCGGCATGCCGGCCACGCGAGCTGACGTCGCTCGACTGGCCGGCGTCTCCCCGTCGACCGTCACCTACGTGCTCACCGGGAAGCGCACGACCAGCGAGCGCACCCGGGAACGGGTGCTTCGCGCCGTCCAGCAGCTGGGCTACCACCCCAACAGTCATGCCTCGGTGCTCGCGGCCCGTTCCGTGCGCAGCGTGGGCGTGCTGTTCCGCATGCAGCCCAGAGCCATCGACGTCGATGACTCGGGCTACGTCGGAGGCCTCAGGGCGCGTCTGGAGACCGAGGGGATCCGGGTCTTCACCCCCCTGGTGCGGGCGCGCGATACTCGCGAGGACCTGCGTGCGCTGGTGCACTCCCGGGCGCTGGACGCGGCCGTGCTCATGGACGTCACGCCCGGCGACGAGCGGGAGCGGTTCCTGCGCGATGAGGTCCCGGTGGTGCTCATCGGCGCCTCGGGCGCTGCCGGGGGCGACGGGGTGGACGCGGACTTCGAGCAGATGGTGGACCTGGCCGTCTCCCACCTGACGGCGCTGGGGCATCGACGCGTGCTGTACCTGGCCCGTCGCACCACTCGCGACCTCGCCAACGTCTACCGCGCCCAGTCCCGGGCCATGAGCGGGGTCGCGCGCGCCCGCGGTGTCGAGGTGCTGCGCCGTCCGGTGGAGGACAACGCCATCGCCGGGGCCGCCATGCTGAGGGACGGACGTCTCGGCGACGGCTGCACGGCCGTGGTGTCGAGCAACCCCGTGGCCCTGGAGGGCCTCCTGGCCGCGGCCTGGTCGTACGGCGTGGATGTGCCCGGGGACCTGTCGGTCGTCGCACTCGGGCTGGCCGTGCCCCGGGACCCCGGGGGAGCCCTGGTGACCGAGGTCTGCGTCGATCGGGCCGCCGTGGGACGCCGGGCCGGCGAGCTGCTCCTGCGGCGACTGGCCGAGCCGCGGGCGGCCCCCGAGCGCCTCACCATGGGCGCGGCGCTGATCGACCGCGGCTCGGTCGCCGCGCCCGGGCCGGCCGCCGCCATCAGCGACGGAAACCGCCCTCGGCGCTGATGACCTGGCCGGTCACCCAGGAGGCGTCATCGGTGAGCAGCCAGCAGATGAGGCGGGCCGGATCCTGTGGCCGGGCCGTGCGACCCGAGGGGAACATGGCGTCGACCGCGCGCAGTGTCGCGGCGTCCATGTAGCCGGTGTCCACCGGGCCGGGGTTGACGGTGTTGAGGCGGATCCCCCGCTCGGCCAGGCCCGCGGCGAGCGAGGGCGTGATCCCGGCCAGGGCCGCCTTGGCGGTGCAGTAGGCGATCTCCTCGGGCATGGGCCCCAGGCCCTGGCCGGAGGTCATGAGCACGACCGATCCCCGCAGGACTGCGCTTCCAGCGCCTCCGCCGCTCTCACGGCTCCCGCCGCCGGGCTCCGCCTCGTGGCGGTCGGCGGCGTGCTCGGCGTAGGCCTGCACGAGCAGCAGCGAGGCCCGCGCGTCCACGGCCCAGTGGTGGTCGAGGTCGGCCGCGGTGATCCGCTCCAGGGCGCCATCGCGACCGGATGACGCCTGGTTGCACACGAGGGCATCGACGGTGCCGAGGGATCGGACCGCGTACTCGATGACGGCCTGCGGCGCCCCGGGGTCGCGGACGTCGGCCTCGATGTCGATGAGCTGCGCCCCGGCCACCAGGTGACCTCGTACGGAGTCGAGCGTCGCCCCGACGGAGTCGGCGCCCCAGGGCTGCTCGGCGTCGTGGGGGGAGAAGTGGTGGCACAGCAGTGATGCGCCGAGATCGGCGGCCCGGCAGGCGACGGCGTGCCCGATGCCCGCGCGTCGGCTCACCCCGGTGACGACGACGGTGCGACCGGCCAGGGGAAGCCCGGGGCTCGGGGCGGGAGACGGGCCGGAGCTCACGGAGCCTCCTGTCCGTCGGCGCCGGCCCCGGAGGCCCCGGCGACCTCGGTGACGGCAGCCAGGACGTCGTCGGGGAGACCGGCCGCCCGCAGGCCGCCCAGGAGGGCTCCGCCCCTCGCCCCCGAGGCGACGACCCGCCAGGCCGCGTCCTTGGTCTCATAGGCGATCCGGACGGGTTCGAGGATGGAGAGGATCTCGTCGGCCGTGGACGGCGGCTCGGTGCGCACTCCGGCCAGGAGGAGCTCGACGCCGTCGGCGGGGCGAACGGCCCCCAGGACGATGTCGGTGCCAGCGCCCAGCGTGAAGCCGTCCGCCTCCCGGCGCGCGACGACCGGTTCCCGCTGCGCCCCGCCGGCCCCGCTCGAGCTCGCGCGCAGCCGAGCGCCGCTCGCGGACAGGAGGCGGATCGTGACCTCGCGCTCGGCGGGGACGATGCCGTCGGGCCCCTCCTGCACGATCGTCAGACGGGCCGTGGCGGCCCGCTCGTCCCAGGACAGCGAGAAGCGGGTGCGCACGACGGCGTCCGCTCCCGGCTCGGGGGAGCCGTCGTCCTCCTCCAGGACGAACTCGCCGTCGGCACCCGGCACCACCAGGACCGACAGGCTGCGGGGGTTGTCCCCGGCCGCCTCGCCGATGTCCCCGGCGGTGACGATGAGGCTCCCGGCCCGGGCGAGCACCGGGACGCGATCCAGGGGACGGGACAGGACGAGCGAGCGCCCGTCGTCGGTCGGCGCCTCGTAGCGTCGTCCGGTGGGCAGGTCGAACCAGGTGCCCCGGGGCAGCCACGCCCGCTCCTGGGCCAGGGCGCTGACCGGGTCGGCCCTGTGGACGACGGGCACGACGAGCAGGTCCCCGAAGAGGAACTCGGTGCGGTTGGAGTAGGCGCCCGGCGTCCGGGGCGCATCGTGGTAGACGGGGCGCACGGGCGCGGTGCCCTCGGCATGGGCGCGGCGCGCCCAGGTGTACAGGTAGGGCACGAGGCGGTGGCGCAGCCGCAGGTGGGCGCTCATGGTGGCGCGGGCGTCGCGGCTGTAGCGCCACGGCTCCTTGGAGTTGAACACCGAGTCCGTCGAGTGGAGGCGGTTGATGGGGGAGAAGCAGCCCAGCTGGACCCAGCGGGCCGCCATCTCGTCGTCGTGATGGCCGAACATGTGCCCGCCGATGTCGTTGGACCACCAGTAGTAGCCGATGTTCGCGGCGGTGGCCGTGAACTCGGGCTGGAAGCGCAGCGAGTCCCAGGTGGTGATGGTGTCCCCGGAGAAGCCGACGGGCGTGCGGTGGCTGGAGGCGTCGGCGAAGCGGGAGAAGGTGACGGGACGACGGCGGTAGTGCTCCGGCCGACCGTCCGCCCCGGAACGGGTGCGCAGGCGCCCGGAGTCCAGGTAGTGGATGTGGTTGAGCATCCACAGCGGGTCCAGGCCCGGGATGTCGGTGTCGCCGCCCTGCTGCCAGTCGAGCCACCAGAAGTCGACGCCCTCGTCCTCCAGAGGGTGGTGGACCTCCTCGAGGTAGGCGGCGGTGAAGTCCTTGTCACCGATGTTGAAGGCGATGGCCTCGCCCGAGGCCGGGTCCCCGCCGAGCCGGCGCATCATCGGTTCGTAGGCCCTCTCATGGCGCCGGATGCCGGCGGCGGGGTGAAGATTGAGGGTGACCTGCATGCCGCGGTCGTGCAGGGCGTCCAGGAAGCGCCCGGGATCGGGGAAGAGCTCGGGGTCCCAGGTGTAGCCGGTCCACCCGTTGCCGATCGCCGGGTCGATGTCCACCAGGTGCCAGTCCATGTCGAGCACGGCCACGGAGAAGGGGAGGCCCTCGGCCGCGAAGCGGTCCATGAGGGCGAGGTAGGACTCCTCGGTGTAGCGGTGGTAGCGGCTCCACCAGTTGCCCAGGAGGGCTCGCGGGATCAGCGGGGTGGGTCCGGTCAGGGCGAAGAGGTCGCGCAGGGCCCGCCCGTAGTCCTGTCCGTAGCCGAAGAGGTACAGGTCGTGGTCGCCGGTCGAGCCGTCGATGGGGCTCGCGCCCGGGCGCGGCCGGACCCACTGGTCCTCCTGGAGGAGCAGGGACGCGGAGTCGTCGATGACCGCCAGGCCCGTCAGGGAGAGGACGCCGGGGCCCAGACGCGCCCGGCCGTCGATGTCGTCGAGTGTGCGGCAGGTGCCGCCCAGGTTGGTCGGGAACATCTCGTCGGGGTCCCACTCGTCCCCGAACCGCCAGGTCCCGCCGTGCAGGTTGACGACCGCGGTGCGCATGGTCACGCTCAGCCCCGAGCGTGAGAAGCCCCGTGAGGGCTGGTAGGTCAGGTGGAGGTGCTCGGTGAGGATCTCGACGCGGTCCTCGCCGCGGCGCACGTCGAAGGCGGGCGCCTCCCCCAGGTCGCGGGAGACGACCAGCTGGGTGGCGGCGTCGGTGAACGCGCCGGATGCGGAGCGCTCCATGCGGATGAGCCGATCGGTCAGGACGGTGAAGCGGACGTCGTCGCCCACGCGGACGACGGCCTCCGGCCGGGCGGGAGCCGGGCGGGGCTCCGCAGGGGCGTCGGACAGGGGGGAGGACACTGATTTCAACCCTTCGCTGCTGGTGTCGCGACGCCCGCGACGAGGTGTCCGCGGGCGGTCGTGCGAGCGTTGCCGATGAGAGGAGACGCACATACCGTACCGGGCGATGCGCGGCGCGGGCGGACCGGGCGGCCGGGTGTCCTGGGTGTCCCGGATGCCCCGGATGCCCCGGATGCCCCGGATGCCCCGGATGCCCCGGATGCCACAGGACGTCGCCGGAGCGGATGCCTCGGACGCTCCGGGGTGCTACAGGCGGCCCTGGACCCGTGCCCTCAGCGCCAGCGCCGCCGCTCCCCGGGCCCAGCCGACGCGGTCGTGCTCGCGCACGACGATGTTGATGGGGGCCGCGTCGGGACGTCTGACCGACGCCACGCCGATCATCACCTGGTCCTCGAACAGGGCCGCCGCCTCGGCCCGCTCGCCCGCCACCACGACGACGTCGGGCAGCGTGAAAGCGGCCGCCATGGCGATGAGGCGGCCGATGCGCCGCGCGTAGGACGAGCAGATCGTCACCGCGCTCGCCTCGCCCCGCCTCGCCAGGTCCACGATCTGGGCGGCGGGCAGCGGGGAACGACTCCGCCGCCCCTGCCGCGCCCGCAGTCCCCGTTGCGCCCGCTCCGCCCACGCGCGCTCGATGGCCGGACTGGTCAGGCAGTCCATCGCCGGGAGAGAGGTCGCCGGCCGGCCGCCGTCGGGGACCGGGACCCCGCCTATGAGGCCGAGCTCGGCGTCCGGCGTCGTGACGACCTCGCCGTCCACGACCAGCCCGAGGCCGACGCCGGCGCCGACCGTGAGCAGGGCCAGGCGATCGTGCTCGCGTCCCGCGCCGAACCAGGCCTCCTGCAGGGTGAGCGCCACCAGGTCGTTGCCGACGGTTGTCGGCGCATGCAGCCGCTCCTCGACGAGCTCGGCCAGGGGCACCTGGTTCCATCCCAGGAACGCGGCGTCGGCGACCGTGCGCCCCGCGGTGGTGGCGCCGCCCAGGCTCACCCCGGCGCAGGACGGGGCGGGGGCGTCCGGCCCGGAGCGGGACAGCTCGGTCGCGGCGTCGGCCAGTGCCGTGACGGCGTCGGCGGGGGCGTGGCCGGGCAGGGCGCGGCGCGTCGTGGCCAGGACGTTCAGGTGCAGATCGGTGAGCACCGCGGTCAGGGCCTCACCGGACAGGTTCACCCCGATCATGGTCTCCGCCTCGGCGCGCACCTCCAGAGGGGACTGGGGACGCCCCATCCCGGTCGGACGCTCAGTGCGGGCGATGAGGAGTCCGCAGTCCACGAGTGGAGCGGTCAGACGCGTGATCGAGCCGGGCGAGATGCCCACGATCCTCATGATCTCGGGACGGGACAGGCGGCCGTGGCGCAGCAGGGCCAGGACGATCGCCCGCTGGGTGTCGCTGAGCCCCGCCCACGGACCGGGCTCGCGGGAACCGCGAGGGTCTGATCGTGCGTCCGCCATGGCGGCATTCTGCCCGACGGGGCATCGGCTCCGGACCATCGGCGCGTCACGTCGAGATCGGTCGAGTTCCGTGCCGAGATCGGTCGAGTTCCGCGTCGAGATCGGTCCGCTTCCGTACTGGCATCGGTCCTGAGGCGGCAGCGCGCCCGTCAGCGCCGAGTCGCCGTCGCCCTCGCGCTGTCCGAACCCGTAGGGTCTGCACCTATGAGCCACTCCTCCCTCGTTCCCCAGCCCCGCCACGTCGGCGACGACGCCGACTGGTGGCGCCGCGCCGTCGTCTACCAGGTCTACCCCCGCTCCTTCCAGGACACCGACGCCGACGGCGTCGGCGACATCCCCGGCATCACCCGCCGTCTCGACCACCTCGACGCGCTCGGCGTCGACGTCGTGTGGCTGAGCCCCGTCTACCGGTCGCCTCAGGACGACAACGGCTACGACATCTCCGACTACGAGGACATCGACCCGCTCTTCGGGACCCTCGACGACCTCGACGAGCTCATCGCGGGCCTCCACGCGCGCGGCATGCGTCTGATGATGGACCTGGTGGTCAACCACACCAGCGATGAGCATGACTGGTTCCGCGCCTCGCGCGCCTCGAAGGACGCCCCCGAGCGCGACTGGTACATCTGGCGGCCCGCCCGCGACGTCCCCGGCCTGGAGCCCGGCCAGCCCGGCACCGAGCCCACGAACTGGGGGTCCTTCTTCTCCGGATCCGCCTGGGCCTGGGACTCCGGCAGCGGCGAGTTCTACCTCCACCTGTTCTCCACCAAGCAGCCCGACCTGAACTGGGAGAACGAGGACGTCCGCCGCGCCGTCCACGAGATGATGCGCCGGTGGCTGGACCGGGGCGTCGACGGCTTCCGCATGGACGTCATCAACTTCATCTCCAAGACCTACCCGCTGGCCGACGGTGTCGAGCACGACGGCGACCTGTTCGGCGACGGCGCCTCCCTGGTGGTCAACGGGCCTCGCATTCACGAGTTCCTCCACGAGATGAACGAGGCGGTCCTCGCACCACGAGGCGGTCACGTCATCACCGTCGGGGAGATGCCGGGGGCCACCCTGGCCGAGGCGCCGCTCTACACCGACCCGTCGCGGGCCGAGGTCGACATGGTCTTCCAGTTCGAGCACGTGGACCTGGCGAACGGCCCGGGAGGCAAGTTCGACCCCCGGCCCGTGGATCGCGTCGTCCTGAAGAGGAACCTCGCCGACTGGCAGGCGGCGCTGGCCCCCGAGACGGACGAGTCGGGGCGCATCACCCGTGAGAGGGGATGGAACTCCACCTACTGGGACAACCACGACCAGCCCCGCGCCGTCTCCCGCTTCGGCGACGACGACCCCGCCTGGCGGGAGCTCAGCGCCAAGACCCTCGCCTCGATCCTCCACATGCACCGCGGCACGCCCTACGTCTACCAGGGCGAGGAGATCGGCCAGACCAACACGGTCCTCACCGGCATCGACTCCTATCGGGACCTGGAGTCCATCAACCACTACCACGAGCGGGTGAGCGCGGGCGACGACCCGGAGGCGGTCCTGGCGAGTCTGCTGGTCAACTCGCGCGACAACGCCCGCACTCCCGTCCAGTGGGACGCCGGTGCGCAGGCGGGCTTCACCGAGGGGACGCCGTGGATCGACGTGACCCCGAACCACACCGAGGTCAACGCCGCGAGCCAGGTGGGGGTGTCGGGAAGCGTCTTCGAGCACTACCGGGCGCTCATCGCCCTGCGGCACGACGACGACGCCGCGGCGCTGGGCACCTTCCGCCTGCTCGACGCCGATGACGCCGGGTCCTGGACGATCCTGCGCGAGTTCGTGGGCGATGACGGCCAGCGCGAGCAGCTCCTGCTGCTGGCCTCCTGCGCGCGCGAGGGGCTGGAGACGGGGGAGGGCTCCGCGCTGCGACGGCGGCTGTCGGCCGAGGGGCTGGACCTGGGGGAGTGGAGCGGCGCCGAGCGGGTGCTCCTCGCCTCGCTGCCGGCCGAGGAGGCCACCACCTCCGGCACGGGTGCGCCCGCGCGCCTGGGCGGCTGGGACTCGGTCATCCTGCGCCGTACCGTGTGACGGGCTCGGGCGGCCGGGGCCGCTCGGGCGCTCGTCGTCCGGCGCGGGGGCCGGACCGATCTCGACGCGGATCACGACCGATCTCGGTGCGGAACCGAACCGATCTCGGCGAAGGAGAAGAAGGAGGTCGACCACCAGCAGGCGGTCCCGACCACGACCATGAGCGCCAGCACCCATGGTTCGGGGCGCGCGAGCTCCCACACGAAGAGCGTGCCGAACACGGGGGCGCGCTGGGTGATGGCCAGCACCGCTCCCGCCCCCACCAGCGCGAGTACCGGCGCACTCGCCTCCCAGCCCGCCAGGCGCGCCAGCCCCGCGATCACGGCCCCCGCGCTGCCGCCCAGGGCGAAGGACGGCGCCAGCAGTCCGCCCGTGGCCCCGGCCCCCAGCGTCGCTCCGGTGAGCAGCGGCTTGAGCAGCACCACGCCGCTCAGCGCCACCAGCGCCGTCGGCGTCGCGGGGGACAGCAGCGCCGCCTCCAGGGCGTCCCTGCCGTTCCCCGGCAGGACGGGCAGCCACAGCGAGGCCGCGCCCGTGAGCAGGCCCGCCGCGCCGATGCCCGCCGGCAGCGCCCAGGTATTCGGAACCCGGTGCGCCTTGAACCAGTCCCATAGTCGGCGCGCCCCCGCGCCGAGCACCATGAGCGCCGGAGCCGCCGCCAGGGCCGTCAGGATCGTGGCGGTCGTCGGCCCGCCGACGGCGATGTCGAAGGTCGGGCGGCCGTGGGAGTGCAGCCACGAGACGGCCGTCGCGATCAGACTCACCGGCAGTGCCAGTCGCATCCCGCGACGCCGGGTCCCCGCCGCCATGGTGATCTCGACCGCGAAGGCCGTCCCGCCCAGGGGCACGTCGTACATGGCCGCCAGTCCGGCGCCCGCCGCCGCGGCGACGAGCAGGGTCGTGGCGGGCGGCTCCAGGCCCAGCCGCCGCGCGAGCCGGGCGGCTGCGGCGCCCGCCATGAGGCGCGGCGCCCCCTCGCGGCCCACGGAGTTGCCGGCGCCCACGGTGAGCACCTGCAGCACGCCGTCGGCGAAGGGGCGCACGAGCCCCATCCGCCGAGCGGTGGTCCCCGAGCCGTCCCTCACGGCCGTCTCGACTCCGACGACGCCGCCGGTGGCGCGCTCCCACCACCACAGTGCCCCCGCCAGGGCCCCGCCGACGGCGGGCGCGAGCACGCGCCGCCACACCGGGGCGGCCTCGACGCGCTCGGGCAACGCCCCCTCGCGAACCCCGTAGAAGAGCCACTCGAAGCCCTCGAGCAGCCGGGCCATGGCGATGCCGATGAGACCTGCCGCCGCACCCGCCAGCACGACGGCGACCAGGAGGCGCGCCGTCCGGTTCGCACGGCTGCGCGGCGGGGGAGGAGCGGGGGACGACGTCATCGGGGAGACGATATGACGACTCCGACGACTTCATGAGGGCTCCGGCCCGCGGAGCCCCGACTCGGCCCGCGAGCGCCGTCACCGGGCCCGCACGCCCGCACGCCCGACTCGCCGGTGCCGACCGCCGGGCGGATGACACTGCTAGCCTGAGCCCGCCCGTTCGCCGGCGGGACCCGGAGGCCCCGCGCTGCGCCTCCCGCGCCTCCCGGTCCCCGATCAAGACTCCGCATGACCTTCACCACCACGCGTCGCGCCGCCTACGCCAGCTTCGTCGTCCAGGCGATCGTCAACAACCTGGCGCCGCTGCTCTTCGTCGTCTTCCACGCCCGGCTCGGCATCGATGTCGCTCGGCTCGGCCTGCTCGCCGGCCTCAACTTCCTCGTCCAGCTGCTCACGGATCTGGCCGCGGTCAAGGTCGTCGACCGCGTCGGCTACCGCGCCCCGATGGTGCTGGCGCATGCCCTGGCCGCACTCGGCCTGGTGCTCATGGCGCTGCTCCCGCAGCTGCTCGCCTCGCCATTCGCGGGACTGTGCCTGGCCGCCGTCGTCTACGCCATCGGCGGCGGACTCATCGAGGTCCTCGCGAGCCCGGTCGTCGAGCACCTGCCCGCCGAGCCCGGGCGGTCCAAGGAGTCGGGCATGGCCCTGCTCCACTCCTTCTACTGCTGGGGGCAGCTGAGCGTGGTCGTGGCCTCCACCGCTCTGCTGACCGTCCTCGGCATGGGCGCCTGGTGGGCGCTGCCACTGGTGTGGGCGGCCGTTCCCGCCGTCAACGCGGTGCTCATGACGCGCGTGCCCGTGCCGGCCACCGTGCCCGATCACGAGCGGACGTCTCTGATCGGCCTCGTGGGCTCCCCGGTCTTCCTCCTGGTTCTGCTGCTCATGGCCGCGGGCGGCGCCTCCGAGCTCACCATGAGCCAGTGGTCGAGCTTCTTCGCCCAGCAGGCCACCGGGGTGCCCAAGGCGGTCGGGGACCTGCTGGGCCCCGGTCTGTTCGCCCTGCTCATGGCGCTGGGGCGCACGGCCTACGGGCTGCTGGGCGAGCGCGTCCCCCTGCGCGGCGCGCTCATCGCCAGCGGTGCGGGCGCGGCCGCCTGCTACGTGGTGACGGCGTCGTCCCCCGCTCCCGCGGCCAGCCTGGTCGCCTGCGCGCTCACGGGACTGTGCGTGGCCCTCATGTGGCCCGGCGCGACCTCCCTGGCGGCCGCCCGCTTCCCGGCGGGGGGCGGTGCCATGTTCGCCATGCTGGCGCTCGCCGGCGACGTCGGCGCCGCCGCCGGGCCCTCGGCCGCCGGAGCGATCGCGGACGCCGCTGGCACGGCCTCCGCCGGCGCACCGGGACGGCTCGCGGCTCTCCTGCCGCCCGACGCCGGAACGGGACTGCGCCCCGCCCTGCTCGTGTGCTGCCTCGTCCCGGTCGTCTTCGCGGTATCCGTGTGGACTGTCGGGCGCTTGTCGGACACCGCCTGCTCGCCTGCTTCAGACTGATTCTTCCAGGTCGCCGAGCTCGGTTCTTCGTGCTTCGAGGTGTGGTGGGCGGGGGCGCGTTGCGACGGCACGTGCAGCGGCGGGCGCATTGGCCGTAGCCTGCGGGCATGGAGTGCTCGCCTCAGCCGGTGCCGGTCTCGCCGGTCCCGCGGACGGTCGCCGAGCCGTGGCCGCAGCGCTGGTTGGCGCGGCACCGCTCGGCCGTCGATCTGGTGGTTCTCTCCCTCGTCCTGGCCTACAACCAGATTGTTATGCCCACCGTCGTGACAACCGCCTCGGGTCTGTGGATGGCGGAGGGTCTCTGCGCGGGCCTCGGGCTTTGCTGGCTGCTCCGGCGCCGCTCCGCTCGGGTCGCTTTCACGGTGATGATCTGCTTCGCCTGGATTCAGCCCGTCGTGGATCCGGGTGCCGGCGTCCTTCCCATCGATATCCTGCTGGTGCTCGAGGTCCACCATCTGGCGAGCACCCAGCGATGGACGTGGTCCCTGCCCGCTGCGGCGCTCGTCGTCGTCTGGGTCCTGGTGGCATTCGTCCCCGTCGTCACGACGGGGTACAGCCGGCTGAGCCTGCCCGCGCTGTGCGCTGTCACGGTGGTGTGGGCCTGGACCGCCGGCGCACTCCAGCGCATGCGCCGCGCCCACCTGATCGCACTGACGCGCAACACCGAGTATCGGCTGCGCGAGGCCGAGATGCGCCGCGAGCAGGTGGAGCGGGAGGAGCGCTCCCGGATCGCCCGCGAGATCCACGACATCGTCTCCCACAGCCTGGGAATCATGACCGTCGTCGCCGACGGCGCAGCGGCGACCGCGCCCTCGGACCCCAGCCGGGCGGCCGAGGCCATGCTCCGCGTTCGTGACACCGGGCGGGAGGCGCTGGCGCAGATGCGCCGGATGCTGACCGCCCTGCGTGGTGAGGACCGGCCCCGACTCGCCCCTCAGCCCGGCCTGCAGGATCTCGAGGACCTGGTCGCCGAGGCCGGCGAGACCGGGATCCCGGTCCGCCTCGAGGTCTCCGACTCCCTGGACCTGCCGGAGGAGCTCGGCCCGACCGTCTACCGCCTGGTCCAGGAGGGGCTGAGCAACGTACGCCGGCACGCGGGCGCCGTCACTCGCGTGGAGGCCCGTGTGCACCGCGCGGACACGACGCCGGAGAGTCTGGTCATCGAGGTGCTCGACGACGGCGCAAGCTCGCCGGCTCCGTCGTCGGGCGGCCCTGCCGGGTACGGCCTGGTGGGGATTCGGGAGCGCGTCGCCTCCCACGGAGGCAGCCTCGAGGCGGGAGCTCGGCCGGATGGAGGCTTCCGTTTGCGCGCCGTCCTGCCGCTGGGCGCTCAAGAGGATGCATGATCCTGCGAATCGCACTCGTCGATGACCAGGAGATGTACCGGCTCGGCTTCCGCATGCTTCTGGAGACCCGGGAGGAGGTGGAGGTCGTCGGCGAGGCCGACGACGGGCGATCGGCCCTCGACCTGCTCGCCCGGGTGAAGGCCGACGTCGTCCTCATGGATGTGCGCATGCCGGGCATGAACGGCATCGAGGCGACTCGCCGAATCGTGGAGAGCGGCACCGACGGGCCCAAGGTGATTGTTCTGACCACCTTCGACCTCGATGAGTACGCCTACGAGGCGATCCGGGCCGGTGCTGGCGGCTTCCTTCTCAAGGATGCCTCCTTGGACGAGCTCATGGCCGCGATTCGCCACGTGCATGCCGGGGACGCGGTGATGGCTCCCTCCACCACCCGGCGACTCATGGAGCGCTTCATGTCCCCGCCTCCGGCCTTCGACGGTGGTGCGCACGGGGCTCGGACATTGGAGAACCTGACCGCGCGCGAGCGCGAGGTCCTCGCCCTGCTCGCCCGCGGGCTGTCCAACGAAGGCATCGGCCGGGACCTGTCGGTGGCTGAGGGGACGGTGCGCGTCCACGTCAGTCGGATCCTGGGCAAGCTGGGGCTGCGGGATCGGGCGCAGGCGGTTGTGCTCGCCTACGAGTCGGGGCTGGTCCTCCCAGGGGGTCGGCAAGGTCGGTTTTAAGCGGGTCGGTCGGTGGGGGATGGTTCGTGCGGGGCCTTGGCCAGTGCCGGGGTGTATGACGCACCGATTTCGCCGAGGCCCTGCTGGTCCTCCCCTCGGAGGAGCGTGGTGCCGGGCCGTAAGCACAGCGCATAGACGGGTCTGAGTCCCGGGGTGGAGGCGGATCCGCGGTCGTGCGGGAAGGCTCGACCCATGAGCGATCTCGTGCAGACCACTGATCTCATCAAGCGTTACGGACGGCGGACCGTCGTCGATCACCTCAACCTGCGCGTGCCCGAGGGCGCCGTCTACGGCTTCCTCGGGCCCAACGGCTCGGGCAAGTCCACGACCATGAAGATGCTGCTGTCCCTCGTGCAACCCACCGCGGGCAGGGTCCTCATCGGTGGCGAGCCCATGACCCGTCGTACCCGACGGCGCCACCTGGCCCGCATCGGTTCCCTCATCGAATCCCCACCGGGTTACGGGCACCTCACCGGTGCCCAGAACATGCGAATCATCCAGCGTCTGCTGGGAATCCCCGACCAGCACGTGGAGCGAGCTGTGAGCGCCGTTCGACTGGGCGGGCAGATGAACAAGCGGGTTCGCGACTACTCCCTGGGCATGAAACAACGCCTGGGAATCGCCATGGCGCTTGTTCGCTGGCCCTCGCTGCTCATTCTCGACGAGCCGACCAATGGGCTTGATCCTGCCGGAATCAAGGAGATCCGCCGACTCCTGGCATCATTGGCGTCCAGCGGAATCACGGTCATGGTCTCCTCCCACAGCCTGGGGGAGATCGATCGCATTGCGACTGTTCTGGGTATCATGTCGCACGGCAGGCTCCTCTTCCAGGGCACGCGTGCGGAGCTCATGAGCGCTTCCGCACCGGATACGCTCCTCGACTGCTCGGACCCGTATGCTGCCGCTCGTCTTCTGACCGCCCAGGGGCGCGCGCCCATTCGCGAGCACACGCTCCTGCGCGTCCCGAATCTCACCCGTGAAACCACAGCCGACGTCGTGGCCCTTCTGGTTCGTGAGGGCATCGGCGTGCACGGAGTGCGCCAGGAGGAGCAGAGCCTGGAGGACGTCTTCATGGCTCTTACTCGAGGAGGTGGACTGTGACCACCTCCATGACTGTTCGCACTCTGCGCAACGAGTACGCCAAGATGCGTCACCTGCGCATTGGCCTCGTAGCCGCTCTCCTCCTGCTCGGGGTCGCCGCACTCACCGTTCTGACGGCGATGAACTCGGGGCTGATCGACCACCGGGCCGATGCCGATGGCTATGGGTGGAAGCTCCTCATGGTCAGTCTCCACGGCGCTGTCACGCTCGCCGCACCACTCCTTCTCGCCGTCATGGCGAGCCGCCAGGTGGAGATTGAGCACTCGGGACACGGATGGGTGTCGACCTCGATGGCGGGCGCTACTCCAGGTCGACTCTGCCGGGCGAAGCTCCTCGCCCTCGGGGTCCTCATCTCACCGATGCCGGTGGCCTGGGGTGCACTCGTGCTCATTATTGGACGCGGCATCGGCATCACGGCGCCGGCGCCCGCGGAGCGACTGTGCTGTCAGCTCATCTGCCTCGCAATCATCAATCTCGCCGTGCTGGGCGCGCAGCTACTCGCCTCGGCCCGGACGGAGAATCAGCTCGGGCCGCTGGCGCTGGGGCTCGCCGGTATCCTTCTGAGCACCTTCTCCCAGGTCATGCCACTGTGGGCGCGGTTCTTGAGCCCGTGGACCGCCTACGGGCTCATCGTCCCCGCTGACTTCGTCGGCCCGACCCTCGTCGACCTCGATTGTCACCCGGTGAAGCTGATTGTTCTTGCTGGTATCGGCGGCGCGGTCTTCCTGGCCATCACCGCGCGCTTCGACCGTCGGGAGATCTGACATGGAACCTGTCATCATCGAGATCCTCAAGCTGCGACGCTCAGCGAGCTGGGGCGTGGTTCTGGTGCTGCCGGTGGCATCTGTCCTCAGCGCGTGCGTCATCGTCCGGCCCACCGACTGGCAGCTCTTGTGGATACGCTCCGTCGGCTTCTACGGCATGGCCCTCCTCCCAGTGTCCCTCGCCGTTCTCGCATCCCTCGTCTGGCGCGTCGATCACCAGGGCTCCAACTGGAATGCCCTCATGAGCTCCTCCGTGCCCACATGGAGAACGGTCGCGGCCAAGGCCATCGCTGCCTGGCTTCCTGCAGCTGTCATGCAGCTCGTTCTGGTTCTGGCTTCAGCCGCCGTCGGTTCACTCGTCCTCGGCCTCCCGGGCGTCCTGCCGGTACGGTGCCTGGCCGCGGGAGCGCTTATCGCCGTGGCCTGTGCGCCGGCGTGCGCCCTCCAGACGGGCCTGTCAGCCTTCACTCGTTCCTTCGCCCTGCCCGTTGCGGTCGGTCTGGTACTGACGGGAGCTGGTACCACGATGCTGCTCGTGCACGTCCCGGTGGCCTGGTTGCTGCCCCAAGCACTGGTGACCAGGACGACGCAGATCGGGGCGGTCGATGAGGGGGCGGCGACCTCCTTCGCAGTCCAGGACCTCACCTGGGTCAGCGCCATCTCCACAATCGGGGCGTGCGCCGCCCTGAGCGTCGTCATCGTCATCATCACCTCCATGGTGCTCGATCGCACCGACGCTCGGGGGTGAGGAGGAGAGGACGCCTCTGCGCGACTTTCTGCGATGCCGTTCGGTGCCACGGTCTCATCTCACGGCCCGAGGCCCGGGAACCGGTTCCCGGACCTCGGGCCTCGGGCCTCGGGCCGTGACGGTATCGCCGGCGTGGAGGAGGCGCCGAGGCCGCGCGCCCTCGGGCGCGGAACGGTCCGGGCGGCGGGCGCTTGTACCCTCACACGGCGTCAAGGGCTAGAGTGCGGGGCGTCCCTGCGGCACCGCCGCCGTGATCGGTCCCTCCTCCCTCGCCGGAGCCCGGTCGCACCGGTCCGCTCGCGGCACCACCGTCGCCTCACCGACCCCGGAGGTCCCATGCTCATCAGCCTCCTGCGCATTCGCCTGCGCCCCTACCGGACCCTGCTGGCGGGGGTGCTCGTCCTGCAAGTCGTGCAGGTCATGTCCTCGCTCTACCTGCCCAATCTCAACGCCGACATCATCGACATCGGCGTCGCGCAGGGCGATACCGGCTACATCTGGCGCACCGGCGGCCTCATGCTCGGCGTGTCCGTGCTCCAGGGGGCCTGCACCGTCGCCGCGACCTGGCTGGCCGCCCGCTCGGCGCTGGGCATGGGGCGCGACCTGCGCGCCCTCGTCTTCCGCCGGGTCGGGGGCTTCTCGGAGCGGGAGGTCTCCTCCTTCGGGGCCGGCTCCCTGATCACCCGCGCCACCAATGACGTCCAGCAGATCCAGATGCTCGTGCTCATGAGCTGCACCATGCTGGTCACCGCGCCGCTGCTGGCCGTCGGCGGCGTCGTCATGGCGGTCACCCACGCCCCCTCGCTGTCGTGGCTCATCGGTGCGGCCGTGCCGGTGCTCATCGTCGTGGTGGGACTGACCGTGCGCCGCATGGTGCCCCTGTTCCGCGCCTTCCAGGAGCGCCTGGACTCCATCAACCGCGTCCTGCGCGAGCAGCTGACCGGGATCCGCGTCGTGCGCGCCTTCGTGCGCGAGGAGGCCGAGACCGAGCGCTTCGAGACCGCCAACCGGGACATCTCACGGGTCGGGGAGAGGGTCGGCCGGCTGTTCGTCTTCCTGTTCCCGGCCGCCATGCTGGTGCTGGACGTCACCATGGTCGGCGTCATCTGGTTCGGCGGGCACCAGGTCGGCACGGGGGACGTGGAGGTCGGCACGCTCGTGGCCTTCATGACCTACCTCATGCAGATCCTCATGGGCATCGTCATGGCCAGCTTCATGATGATGATGATCCCGCGCGCCGCCGTGTGCGCCGAGCGCATCAGCGAGGTCCTGGCCACGGATCCCGCCCTGGTCGTGGACGCCGACGCCACCCCCGACTTCCCCGAGCCGGGAGCCGTCGAGATGCGCGACGTCTCCTTCACCTATCCCGGCGCGGAGGAGCCCGTCCTGGAGGGGATCACCTTCGTCGCCCGCCCCGGTCAGACCGTCGCCGTCGTCGGCTCGACCGGCTCGGGCAAGACAACCCTGATCAACCTCATCCCGCGGCTCCTGGACGTCTCCGACGGCCAGGTGCTGGTCGGCGGCACGGATGTGCGCCGTGCCGAGCCCGAGGCGCTGTGGTCCCAGCTGGGCCTGGTGCCCCAGAAGCCCTTCCTCTTCGCGGGCACCGTCGCCTCGAACCTGCGTCTGGGACGGGAGGAGGCCACCGACGACGAGCTGTGGGAGGCCCTGGAGCTCGCCCAGGCGCGCGACTTCGTGACCGAGATGGACGGCGGGCTCCAGGCGCCCATCGCCCAGGGTGGCACGAACGTCTCCGGCGGGCAGCGCCAGCGCCTGGCCATCGCTCGCGCCATCGTGCGACGTCCGGCGGTGCTCGTCTTCGACGATTCCTTCTCCGCCCTGGACGTGGCCACCGACGCCGACCTGCGCGCGGCCCTGTGGCCGGCGACCGTCGGGGTCACCAAGATCGTCGTCGCCCAGCGCGTCTCGACGATCACCGAGGCCGACCTCATCCTCGTCCTGGACGAGGGCCGGCTCACGGCCTCCGGCGCGCACGAGACGCTGCTGGCCGACAGCGAGACCTATCGCGAGATCGTCATCTCCCAGTTCGGAAACGAGGTCGCCGCATGAGCACCACCGACCGCACCGGCCCCGCCGCCGACGACCTCAGCGAGGAGGACCTCGCGCTGGCGTCCACCGCTCGGGCCTCCTCGGACGACTGGGGCGCCGGCCCGCCGCCGGGCAGGGCCAACGCCTTCTGGCCCTCCTTCACCCGGATGCTCGCGCTCCTGACGCCCTTCAAGGTCTCACTCGCGGTGGCCGGCCTGGCCTCCGTCGTCTCCGTCGTGCTGGCGGTGGTCGCCCCCAAGGTTCTGGGGCGGGCCACCAACATCGTCTTCGAGGGCGCCATCGGCTCCCTCCTGCCGGAGGGCCTGACCAAGGAGCAGGCGATCGAGGGCCTGATCGCCTCCGGGCGCGGCGACATGGCGGACATGCTCCGCGCCATGGACCTCGTGCCCGGCGTGGGCATCGACTACGCCGCTCTGGGACGCGTCCTGCTTCTCGCCCTGCTGATCTACGTGGGTTCGGCCTTCCTGTCCTGGCTCGAGGGATTCGTCCTCAATCGCATGTCCATCGAGGCGATGTACCGGCTGCGTGCGGAGGTCGAGGCCAAGATCCACCGGCTGCCCCTGTCCTACTTCGACCGCGTTCAGCGCGGCGAGATGCTCAGCCGCGTCACCAATGACATCGACAACGTCACCAACACGCTCCAGCAGTCGCTGTCCGGCGCGCTGAGGGCCGTTCTGACACTGCTCGGGGTGCTGGGCATGATGCTGTCGATCTCGTGGCGGCTGACCCTGGCGGCGCTGATCGTCCTGCCGCTCATGGGCGTCCTGTTCGGCGTTATCGGGCCGCGCTCCCAGAAGGCCTTCACCGCGCAGTGGGCCAAGACCGGTCGTCTGAACGTGCGCGTCGAGGAGTCCTTCTCCGGCCACGCCCTGGTGCGCACCTACGGCCGCACCGCCGACTCGCGCGAGAAGTTCGACGCCGAGAACGAGGAGCTCTACCGCGCGAGCCTGCGGGCGCAGTTCCTGTCCGGCATCATGATGCCGATCCTGCAGGTCATCGGGAACCTGGGGTATGTCGCGATCGCGGTGGTCGGCGGGTTCATGGTCGCCGGGGGCGGCCTGCGCCTGGGCGACGTGCAGGCCTTCATCCAGTACTCCCAGCAGTTCTCCCAGCCCCTGGCCGAGCTCGGTGGCATGACCATCGCCGTCCAGTCCGGCACCGCCAGCGCCGAGCGGGTCTTCGAGCTGCTCGACGCCGAGGAGGAGAGCCCCGACGAGTCCGACGAGAGCGACGCGGACGGCACGGACGGCACGGCCCCCGCCGAGGCCCCGGGGGCGCCGGCCGCCCCGGCGGGCTCGGAGGTCTCCACGGCGCCGGCGACGGGGCGCGGCGCCGGCGTCATCGAGATGGAGCACGTCCGCTTCTCCTACGATCCCGATGCCGAGCTCATCCGCGACCTGTCGCTGCGCGTCGAGCCCGGTCAGACCGTCGCCATCGTGGGACCCACGGGGGCGGGCAAGACCACCCTGGTCAATCTCCTCATGCGCTTCTACGAGATCGACGACGGCCGCATCACCCTCGACGGCGCCGATACCTCCACCATGCGCAGGCGCGATGTGCGCGCGCGCACCGGAATGGTGCTGCAGGACCCGTGGCTCTTCCAGGGCACGATCCGGGAGAACATCCGCTACGGGCGCCCCGGCGCCTCCGACGAGGCCGTCGAGGACGCCGCGCGCGCCTGCTACGTCGACCACATCGTGCGGGCCCTGCCCGACGGGTACGAGACGGTCCTGGAGGAGGACGCCGCCAACGTCTCGGCCGGCGAGCGCCAGCTGCTCACCATCGCCCGGGCCTTCATCGCCGATCCCGCCGTCCTCATCCTGGACGAGGCCACCAGCTCGGTGGACACCCGCACCGAGCTGCTGGTGCAGCGGGCCATGGCGGCGTTGCGGTACGGGCGCACGAGCTTCGTGATCGCCCATCGCCTGTCCACCATCCGTGACGCGGACACGATCCTGGTCATGGAGCACGGCGACATCGTCGAGCAGGGCGGCCACGCCGAGCTGCTGGAGCGCGGCGGCGCCTACGCGCGCCTCCACGCCGCCCAGTTCGCCCGTGCCCTGACCGAGCGCGCCGAGGGCGTCGGCGCCCCCACCATCACGGAGAGCGCGTAGGCCCCGGACGCAGGACGGGCCGGCGCGTCGGCCCCGAGACCGATCGCGTGGCCAGTCGCGCGGTCAATCGCCCGGCCGGTCGCCGTCGGTCGTAGCCGGTCGTGGTCGGTGCAGTCAGTCCGAGGCCGTGGCCGCGGCGCTCACCGACGCGCCGAAGTCGGGAACGCCCTCCAGGGGGAGGACGCCCGTGTTCTGACTGACCAGGCCGATGGCGTCGCGCAGGCCCATCCACCACTGATGGAGGGGCCTGCGCGCGGCCAGGTCCAGCTCATCGTTCATGCGCTCCAGGCGGTGGTGGGAGATCCGCCCCTCCATCAGGCCCACGTAGCTGGAGTGGTGGGTCCCGGCCTCCAGCTGGTCCGCCAGCAGGCCGAGGGCGTGCGCCACGAGCTTGGTGGCCATGATGCGGTCGAAGGAGGACGGGTCCCCGCCCTGCTGCAGGTGGCCGATCGCCGCGTGGCGCACGTCGTAGAGGCCGCGGCCCTCCTGGGCGAAGATCTTGGCGAGCACGTCCAGGGTGTAGTTCCTGCTCGCCCGCTCGTTGCGGATCACCAGGTAGAGCTGGCGGCCCGAGCGGAACGACTCCACCATGCGCGCCGAGTCCTGGGCGAGCTGGGCCAGCGTGAGGCCGTCCTCGTTGAGGTAGACGCGCTCGGCTCCGGTGGCGATGCCGCTCATGAGGGCGAGGTAGCCGCACTTGCGCCCCATCGACTCGGCCACGAAGCAGCGGTGGGAGGCGGCAGCCGACTGCTTGATCGAGTCCAGCGCGCCGACGGCGTTGTTCAGGGCGGTGTCCGCGCCGATGCTCAGCTCGCTGCCCGGCAGGTTGTTGTCGATCGAGGCGGGCACGCAGATGATCGGGATCTTGAAGGCGGGGTAGCGGTCCCGCTCGCTGACCAGCTCGTGCGCGGACAGGTAGGCGTTGAACCCGCCGATGATGAGCAGGGCATCGATCCTGTGGGACTCGATGGCGCGTCCCAGCGCGTAGAGCTGCTCGATGGTGGGGATCTCGCGCCGCGTGCCGAGCTCGGCGCCGCCGTCCCCGACCCAGCCCTCGACATCGTCCCAGCTCAGCTCGCGCACATCGCCGTCGAGGAGCCCGGGGAAGCCCCCGTAGACCCCGAGCATGGTGAAGCTGTGGTCCAGGCCGAGGCGCACCGCGGCGCGCGCCGCCGTGTTCATGCCGGGGGCGAGGCCGCCCGCGTGGATGATGGCGACCCGCTTGGAGGGGGCGCCCGTCTCCTGGGGCGGGGCGACGACCTCGGGGTCGAGCTCAGGGGGAGTGGACATGGTCTCGAAGATCTGCAGCATCTCCCCGAAGCTCGCGCCGCGGGCGGCCACCGCCCCCTCGTAGTCCTCGTCGGCCACGAGCTCCTTGACCGCGCGCGTGGCGCGGACCTGCTCCATCATGGGCAGGCGACTGATGCGGTTGTGGCGCTCGGCGATGATGACGGGCTCCGTCTCGGCCGTGGCGACGAGCACCTCGCGGGCGGCCGCGCAGCCCAGCAGGGTCGACATCCACCGGTCGTAGGCGCTCGGCTTACCACCGCGCTGGACGTGCCCCAGGATCGTGACGCGGGCGTCCTCGCCCAGCCGTTCGGCCAGCACGCGCTTGACGTCGTCGGCGGAGATGCGGTTCCCGGCCCGGTCGGTCGCGCCCTCGGCGACGACGACCATGGACTCGCGGCGCCCGGCCTCGCGGCCCTTGGCGAGCTTGCGGCACATGTCCTCCTCCCAGCCGCCGGGCGGCGGGAGCTCGGGCACCAGGACGTAGTCGCATCCGCCGGCGACCGCGGCCATGAGCGCCAGGTAGCCGCAGTGACGCCCCATGACCTCGATGATGAAGGTGCGCTGGTGGGAGGCGGCGGTGGAGGAGATGTCGTCGATCGCCTCGAGGATGCGGTGCAGGGCGGAGTCGGTGCCGATGGTCATGTCCGCGCCGACGAGGTCGTTGTCGATGCTCCCGACGATGCCGGTCACCATGAGCGCCGGGTGGGCCGCGGCCGTCTCGGGGGTGATCTCGCCGCGCTCGACCAGCTCGGCGAGCAGCCCGGGCCAGTTCGTGCGGAACACATCGGTACCGGTGAGCGAGCCGTCGCCGCCGATGACGACGAGACGGTCGATGTCGTGCTCCAGGAGGTTGCGGGCGGCGGCCAGCTGCCCGGCGCGCTCGCGGAACTCCGCCGAGCGGGCGGTGCCGATGATCGTGCCGCCGCGGTGGAGGATCGAGCCGACCGAGTCCCACTCGAGCGGGCGGATGCCGTCGCCCCCGGCGACGGCGCCGGCCCAGCCCTCCATAACCGCGTAGGGCCGGGCGCCCATGCGCAGGGCGGTGCGGACGACGGCGCGCACGGCGGCATTCATGCCCTGCGCGTCGCCGCCGGAGGTCAGGACGCCGATCTTCACCGGTCCTGGTGCGGCGGTCGTGGTGCTGGCAAGCGCGGCGGTCATCGGTGTCCCTCTTTCACGTGATCTCCTAGCGGTGTCCGGCTGGTCCGATGGCCCCCTATTGTCTCCCGTCGATGGGGCCCGCGTCACGCGGACGAGGCGCTTCTTCCCCCTCGTCCGTCACCCGGCGCGCCCGTCCGATCCCTCCGGTGCCGCCCGGAGGCGCCCCCGGCGCTCGTGCTCGCCGGGCTCGGCCCGCCCGTACCGGCGTCGGAGCGGTCCTCGACCCGATGCGGACGTTGGTCCCGACTCGCGCGCGGATTCATCGGCTCCCGACCTTCCCGGCGCGCTACCCTTGTCGCCTGGCCCGCACGTGCGGCGCGCGAGGATCGACCGCGGATCCGCGGTGCGCGGGCCCGGAAGGATGGACTGGATGGATCTGTACGAGTACCAGGCGCGAGACCTGTTCCGAGCGCACGGCGTGCCGGTGCTCGACGGCGCGATCGCCACGACTCCCGAGGGCGCGCGAGAGGCCGCCGCGGAGCTGTTCGGGGCCGGCTCGTCCCTGGTCGTCGTCAAGGCCCAGGTCAAGACCGGCGGCCGTGGCAAGGCCGGCGGCGTCAGGCTCGCCCGCACCGCCCAGGAGGCCGAGGACCGCGCCCGCGACATCCTGGGCATGGACATCAAGGGGCACGTGGTGCGCACCGTCCTCATCTCCGAGGGCGCCGATATCGACTCCGAGTTCTACTTCTCCGTCCTCCTGGACCGGGCGGAGCGGCGCTACCTGGCCATGTGCTCGCGCGAGGGCGGCATGGACATCGAGGCCCTCGCCGCCGAGCGCCCGGAGGCGCTCGCACGGGTCGCCGTCGATCCCCTGGCCGGCCTCACCGACGACGTCGCCGCGGAGATCGTCGGGACGGCGGGCTTCGAGCCCGGCCCCACGGCCACCCGGGTCGCCGAGGTCATCGTGCGCCTGTGGGAGGTCGTCACCGCCGAGGACGCCACCCTCGTGGAGGTCAACCCCCTCGCGCTCACCTCGGACGGCGCCGTCCTGGCCCTGGACGGCAAGGTCACGCTCGACGACAACGCGTCCTTCCGGCACCCCGAGCACGCGGCCCTCCATGACGCCTCCGGCGCCGACCCGCTCGAGACCCGCGCCGAGGAGGCCGGCCTGAGCTATGTCCGCCTGAGCGGCGAGATCGGGGTGCTCGGCAACGGGGCCGGACTGGTCATGTCCACTCTCGACGCGGTCGCGGGGGCCGGCGAGCACCACGGCGGCATGCGCCCGGCCAACTTCCTGGACCTGGGCGGCGGATCCTCGGCCGAGGTCATGGCCACCGGCCTGGAGGTGGTGGCCTCGGACCCGCAGGTGCGCGCCGTCCTCGTCAACGTCTTCGGCGGCATCACCTCCTGCGACACCGTCGCCCGGGGCATCGTGGCCGCCGTCGGCTCCCTGGAGGACGTCGACAAGCCCATCGTCGTGCGCCTGGACGGCAACAACGCGGATCTCGCCCACCGGATCCTCGCCGAGGCCGCCCTGCCGGGCGTCACCGTCGTCGGGACCATGGACGGCGCGGCCGACGCCGTCGCCCGGATCGCCTGCGACATCTCCCACAGCACCGCCACCGAGCGGGAGGTCTGAGCCATGAGCATCTTCCTCACCGAGAGCGACCGCGTCATCGTCCAGGGCATGACCGGCTCCGAGGGCCGCAAGCACACCCGCCGCATGCTCTGCGCCGGCACGAAAGTCGTCGCCGGAGTCAATCCGCGCAAGGCCGGCGCCACGGTCGCCTTCGACGTGGCTCCTCTCGGCCCCGGCGCCGAAGCGCTCGGCGTGCGCCCCGGCACCGTCGAGGTGCCGGTCCACGGCGCCGTCGCCGAGGCCGGGCGGGCCACCGGCGCCGCCGTCTCGGCGATCTTCGTCCCCCCGGCCTTCGCCAGGGAGGCGATCATCGAGGCCGTCGACGCCGGCATGCGCCTCATCGTCGTCATCACCGAGGGCATCCCCGTGGCCGACGCGGTCTACGCCCATGCCTACGCCGCCGAGCGCGGGGCGCGGATCATCGGCCCGAACTGCCCGGGCATCATCTCCCCGACCCGCTCCAACGTCGGCATCACCCCGCCCGATATCACCGGCTCCGGCCCTGTCGGCCTGGTCTCGAAGTCGGGAACGCTGACCTACCAGCTCATGCACGAGCTGCGCGACCTCGGCTTCACCACCTGCGTCGGCATCGGCGGCGACCCCGTCGTCGGCACGAGCCACATCGACGCCCTGGCCGCCTTCGAGGCGGATCCCGATACCGAGCTGGTCGTCATGATCGGGGAGATCGGGGGGGACGCCGAGGAACGCGCCGCCGCCTACATCCGATCCTCCATGACCAAGCCCGTCGTCGCCTACGTCGCCGGCTTCACCGCTCCGGAGGGCCGGACCATGGGGCACGCCGGCGCCATCGTCTCCGGATCCTCCGGCACCGCCCGTGCCAAGAAGGCGGCGCTGGAGGCCGCGGGCGCGCACGTGGGACGCACTCCCAGCGAGACCGCCGCCCTCGCTCGCGATGCGCATCGGAAGGTCGTCGGCGCGGCGGAGCGGGCGTGAGCGCGGGGGAGGCCCGGGCGCGACGCGGTCGGGTGGTCTCGGACGCCGACGAGACCACCCGCGCCGGGCGGCTGCGCCTGGTGGTGCCCGCCGACTGGCCCTTCGCCGTGCGTGCGGGTCTGGAGCCGGTGCTGGCGGGCTGGCTGCTCATCGTGGTGCCGACGCTCGCCGTCTTCGCCGCCACCTCCTCCATGGACGCCGCGGCGGCCCTGTCCGTGGGGACCGCCCTGCGCACCGGCACCGGCCTGTGGGGCCTGGGCCTGGGCGGTGCGTGGGGGAGCCCCGCGAGTCCCGACGGCGTCATCGGCCTGCCGCTGATGGGAGCCACTATCCTCCAGGCGCTCATCATCCGGTGGTCCGTGCATCGCTCGCACCTCATCCGCTCGCTCTCGGGACTGTGGACGGTTCTGACCGCGATGGCGACCGGGGCCCTCATCATCATCGCCTCGAGCCCGGAGGAGTCCCGCATGTGGACGGCGGTGCCGGGACTCGGCGCCCTGACGGCGCTCCTCGTCTTCGGTCATCTTCAGCGCTCCGGGCGGGGCCTGCCCGGAGCGGATCGATGGTGGTCGCGCCGCCCCCGTTGGGCGGATCCCGCCCTCGGCCTCGTGCGCGGCACGGCCGTGGCCATGGCCATGCTGGTCGCCGTTGTCGCAGCGGTGGCCGTCGTCCAGGGAGCCGGACGCGTCGGACGTCTTCACGACGCCCTGTCCGCCGGGGGGATCACGGCCTCTCTCGGACTCATCGCGCTGCAGGCGGGCTGGGTGCCGACCATGCTCGTGTGGGCGCTCGCCTGGCTTGCGGGCCCGGGCTTCACAGTGGGGACCGGCAGCCTGTTCTCGCCCGACGTCGTCATCGCCGACACGGTTCCGGCCATGCCGATACTGGGGCTGCTGCCCGACGCGCCGCTCGGCGCCGCGGGCGTCTACCTGCCCATGGTCATCACGATCGCCGCCATGGGCGCGGCCTGGCGACGACGTCGGGAGCTCCTCGGGCTCGAGCTCGGCGAGTCCCTCCTGGCCGCCGTGACCGCGACCCTCGTCGTGACACTCGGCTGCCTGGTCCTGGCCCTGGCGGCCTCCGGACCGATCGGTCCCGGCCGGATGGCCCGGGTCGGCCCGCACCTCGGCCACCTATGCCTCTTCATCGCCCTGGAGGTCGGGGTCGGGCTCGTCGCCGTCGCGGCGCTCACCCATCCCACCACCCGCCGACTGACCGCACGAGGGATGGCGGCGACCGCCGATGCCGCCGACACCTCTCTGCACAGCACGCGCGAGCGCATGGATGCCGGCGTCGAGGCGGTCCGGGAGCGACGCGCCGCCGCCCGCGAGTCCCGCCGCGCTCGCGCCGACGGAGCCGACGACGGGCCCGCCGCCGAGCGGGACTGATGCCGCCCGCCGCAGCGCCGGGGGACCGCGATGAGCTCTGCGGGACCGGTCGGACCGGCCTCTCCGCCCGCTCCGGCTCTCCGGCCCGACGCACCGCCCGGAGCGAATGGCGGCGCATGGCGATGGCGGGGGGTGAGTCCGCGGGGTGATCCGCACGGACACGGAGGAGACGGAATGGGCGGGGGGACGGGCGGGGGCGGCTAGACTGGCGCTGGCCGTGACTGGCGAGGGTGGGGCACCACCGGGGAACGGCCGCCGATCATGAGCAGGGGACGTCGCCCGCCTGGGCGTCCCCGCAGCCGATCGCACCAGGAGCGCCCGTGGCCACTCAGTCCAAGTCCGCCGTCCCCGACCAGCACACCCGGAGGCCGACCGGCCCGGATCCGGATGATCCGGACAGGGTCCCCGTGCGCCGGGCCCTGATCTCCGTCCACGACAAGACGGGCCTGATCGGGCTGGCGACCGCCCTCATCGACGCCGACGTCGAGATCCTCTCCACTGGTTCCACCGCCGCCACCATCGCGGGCGCGGGCCTGCCCGTGACGCCGGTCGAGGACGTCACCGGCTTCCCCGAGTGCCTTCAGGGGCGCGTCAAGACACTGCACCCGGCCATCCACGCCGGGATCCTCGCCGACCGTCGCAGGACCGAGCACATGAACCGGCTCGCGGAGCTGGACGTGTCCCCGATCGACCTCGTCGTGGTCAACCTCTACCCCTTCGCCGATACCGTCGCCTCGGGCGCCGGCTTCGACGCCTGCATCGAGCAGATCGACATCGGCGGGCCCGCCATGGTTCGGGCCGCCGCCAAGAACCACTCCGGCGTCGCCGTCGTCGTCGAGCCCTCCGCCTACGACGAGGCGGCCGCCGCCGTGCGCGCCGGGGGCTTCACCCTCGCCCAGCGCCGGCTCCTGGCGGCCCGGGCCCTCGCGCGCACGGCCGCCTACGACGCCGCCGTCGCCACCTGGCTGGCCGAGCAGACCGAGCACGACGCCGCGCAGGCCGGAACTGGTACCGGGGTCATGACTGCGACCGGTGACGAGGCCTCCGGGTCAGGGGCCCCCGCTCCCATTCCGCCCGCGTATGTCGGCGCCGGCTACGAGCGCCTCGCCGGTCTGCGCTACGGGGAGAACCCGCACCAGGCCGCCGCCGTCTACCGCGCTCCGGGCGCCGCCGGGGGAGTGGCGGGAGCCCGCCGGCTGCACGGCAAGGCCATGAGCTACAACAACTACACCGACACCGACGCCGCGCTCCGGGCCGTGCACGATCATGGCGACGCCGTCGCGGTCGCGGTCGTCAAGCACGCCAACCCCTGCGGCATCGCCGTGTCGGCCACCGGCGACGTCGCCGAGGCCCACCGCAGGGCCCACGCCTGCGACCCCGTCTCCGCCTACGGCGGGGTCATCGCCACCAATGCCGCCGTGAGCGCCGAGATGGCCCGGCAGATCAGGCCGATCTTCACCGAGGTCGTCGCCGCGCCCGCGTTCGCCGACGAGGCCGTGGAGATCCTGTCCGCCAAGAAGAACCTGCGTCTGCTCGTCGTCGAGCCCCCGGGACGGGAGGGCTATGAGATCAGGCCGATCTCGGGGGGCGCCGTCATCCAGGAGCGCGACACCTATCAGTCCGGGGACGCCGATCCGACGACCTGGCGGCTCGTCGCCGGTGAGGCGGCGGACGGGAGGACGCTCGCCGACCTGCGCTTCGCGTGGCTGTCCGTGCGCTCCGTCCGCTCGAACGCGATCCTCCTGGCGAGGGACGGCGCAACCGTGGGCGTGGGCATGGGTCAGGTCAATCGAGTCGACTCCTGCAGGCTGGCCGTCGAGCGCGCCAATACCCTGGGCGCTCGAGCGACCGGTGACGCGTCCGCTCCCGAGGCCCTTCGAAGCGGGCCGCCCGAGCGCGCCCGCGGTGCGGTCGCCGCGTCCGACGCCTTCTTCCCCTTCGCCGACGGCCTCCAGGTCCTCATCGACGCCGGCGTCACCGCCGTCGTCCAGCCCGGCGGCTCCATTCGCGATGACGAGGTCATCGCCGCCGCCCGGGCGGCCGGCGTCACCATGTACGTCACCGGCTCCCGTCACTTCGCCCACTGATGATCCGTCGGCGGGCACCGGTACGATGACGGCCGTGAGCCAGGACCAGAGCACTCCGGGCACCGCCGATGCGGAGCCGCCGGCGGATCGACCGCGAGCCCCGCACTCTCCGCGGCCCTCGGCCGAGGACGCGTGGGCGCAGGCGGGGCTTCCCGTGGCCCGGCCGCCGGCCGAGCACAAGGAGCCCTACCGGACGCTGGCAGTGCTCGCGGTGGCGCTCGGCCTGACGGCGATGCCCGTGATCTCCCTGCTGGGGCACCGTCGCCTGGCGATCGTGTGGCTCGGCACGGGCGTGCTGCTGTTCGCGCTCCTGCGTCTCCAACGGCCCGACGGCACCTGGATGGCCGCGCGCGGGCGCCTCTTCGACGTCCTCTTCGGGATCCTCCTCGCGGCGGCCCTGTTCATCCTGACGTACTACGCGGACCTGCCGCGAGTCGTCTGACGGCCGTCCCGCGCGGAGGGATGCGAGGGATCCGCGCCCGCCGCTCGCCCGCCGCCGGGATCAGTCCGCGAGATACGACCCCCGGTCATCATCCTTCCTGTGGCATGCTGCGGCGCAGTGAGGCGGCTCCCGACCGCCCGCCCCGGCCGAAAGGGCAGTTTCTCCGTGTCATATCTTCGCAAGGCGCTCTCAGCCGGCGGCATCCTCGTGTGGGTGCTCGCCGCCATCGCACTCTCCCTCGCCCTGGGCGCTATCAGGATCGGCGGGGAGCCGTTCCTCCCGCAGGCCGTGGGCCGGGTCTTCGCGACCTTCTCCGCCCTGTTCAGCCAGTTCCTGACCTTCGCCATCCCGCTGATCATCATCGGGCTGGTGACTCCGGCGATCGCCGACCTCGGCCGCGGCGCCGGCAGGTGGCTCGGCATCACGACGGCCATCGCCTACGCCTCCACCCTCTTCTCGGGCTTTCTCACCTACGTCGTGTGCGCCGCGCTGTTCCCCCGGCTGCTGGCCAGCACATCGCTGTCCGGCGTCGAGGAGCCCGGCAGCGCGCTGGAGACGTACTTCAGCATCGAGATGCCGGCCGCGGTCCCGGTCATGACCGCTCTCCTGCTCTCCTTCGTCGTCGGCATCGGCCTGTCGCTCATCCCGCGCGGCGTCCTCCGCAAGGGCTTCATCGAGTTCCGCGCCATCATCACCAGGCTCATCGAGCGGATCATCATCCCGCTGCTGCCCCTGCACATCTTCGGCATCTTCCTCAACCTCACCTACACCGGCGAGGCGTGGTCCGTCATGCGCACGCTCCTGCGGGTCGTCGTCGTGGTCCTCATCCTGGAGGTCGTCATCCTCGGCGTCCAGTACGTCGTGGCCGGCATCATCGGCGGCAGGAATCCCGTGCGGGCGCTGGCGACCATGATGCCCGCCTACCTGACCGCCCTGGGCACCTCCTCCTCGGCGGCGACGATCCCCGTGACGCTGGCCCAGACCAGGAGGAACGGCGTGTCGGACGCCGTCGCCTCCTTCACCATCCCGCTGTGCGCCACCATCCACCTGGCCGGCTCGACCTCGAAGATCTTCTCCTTCGCCTTCGCGATCGTGCTCACCCAGGGATTGAGCGTCTCGACGGCGCAATGGGTCGGCTTCATCTTCATGCTCGGCATCACCATGGTCGCCGCCCCGGGCGTTCCCGGCGGGGCCATCATGGCGGCCACGGGACTGCTGTCCTCCATGCTCGGCTTCGACGACGCGCAGGTCGCCCTCATGATCGCCACGTACATCGCCATGGACTCCTTCGGCACCGCCACCAATGTCACCGGTGACGGCGCCATCGCCATCGTCGTCGACCGTCTCGCGGGCGGTCGGATCGGCGCCGACGGCGACCCGGAGAACGCCCGGGAGCTCTCCTTCGACGGCATGAAGTACCTCGACCGCGTCAGCGTCGAGGGCCTCGTCAGTCCCGAGGAGCTGACCGCCTCCGCCGAGGCGGCCGGGGCCGATGCCGTGAGCTGAGCCGGGCACTGGACCTCGCCCTCCGCCACCCCCTCATCGCCCGGCACCGCCGGATGCTCGTCCGGTGCCGGCCGGGACCGGGCCGCTGGGCGAGCCACGGCCCGTATGATCGGGATTACATGGGCGACGAACCCATCGTCCCGGGTCGGCGCCGAGTCCTCGCCGTAGGCTCGGGCCGTGGGCTGCGTCGCTCGCGGCCCGAGTGACACGTCATTCCGAAGGAGTCTTCATGGCCAACGCCCCCGTCAACGTCACCGTCACCGGTGCCGCAGGCAATATCGGTTACGCGCTGCTCTTCCGCATCGCCTCCGGTGCCCTGCTCGGTCCCGACCAGCGCGTCAACCTGCGCCTGCTCGAGATTCCGCAGGCCGTCAAGGCAGCCGAGGGCACCGCGATGGAGCTGTTCGACTCCGCCTTCCCGACTCTGGGCGACGTCGATATCTTCGACGACCCCGAGCAGGCCTTCGAGGGCGCCAACATCGCCTTCCTCGTCGGCTCCATGCCGCGCAAGGCCGGTATGGAGCGCAGCGATCTGCTGTCCGCCAACGGCGGCATCTTCGGTCCTCAGGGCGAGGCCCTGAACGCGGGCGCCGCGGACGACATCAAGGTGCTCGTCGTCGGCAACCCCGCCAACACCAACGCGCTGATCGCGGCCTCGCACGCGGGGGACATCCCGACCTCCCGCTTCACCGCGATGACCCGCCTGGATCACAACCGCGCGCTGGCTCAGCTGGCCGCCAAGGCCGGTTGCCACGTCACCGACATCGACAAGGTCACCGTCTGGGGCAACCACTCCTCGACCCAGTACCCCGACCTCACCCAGGCCACGGTCAAGGGCGCCCCGATCACCGACATCCTCGCCGATCGAGCCTGGGTCGAGGAGGACTTCATCCCCACCGTCGCGGGACGCGGTGCCGCCATCATCGCCGCCCGCGGCGCGTCCTCGGCCGCGTCCGCCGCCTCCGCCGCCATCGATCACGTCCACGACTGGTGCATGGGAGTCGACGGCTACTCCTGGACCTCGGCCTCGATCATGTCGGACGGCTCCTACGGAGTGCCCGAGGGAATCATCTCCTCCTTCCCCTGCACCTCCGAGGACGGGGAGTGGAGGATCGTTCAGGGGCTGGAGATCGACGAGTTCTCTCGCGGCAGGATCGACGCCTCCGCGGCCGAGCTCCTTGACGAGAAGAAGGCCGTGACCGAGATGGGTCTCGTCTGACGGCCCGGACACCGGGCGCCGATGGGCGCGCTCCGACGCGGGCCGTCCCATCGCGCTGACACGCGCATCGGGGCTCCCTCGGGAATGACTCTCCCGGGAGAGCCCCGCGTCGTCCATCCCAGCGCGCCATCGCATGACTCCGACCGGCACTCGGCTGATTCGGTGCTCGTTCTGTGCTCGTTCTGTGCTCGTTCTGTGCTCGTTCAGTGCCCGTCGGGCTCAGGGTCCCGGACGACGTCCGGGCGGCGCGGCGATATGGTCGGGTCCATGGCACGACGCAGCTCCAAACGTCCTTACGGCGCTGGACACCGTCCCCTCGACGTGGAGCGGCTGAACTCGATGCCGCGCACTCAGACCGGCCCGGGGGAGCCGATTTCACCGTGCGTCACCTGCGCGGAGGCGACAAGCCCTACACCTGCCCCGGCTGCAACCGGAGCATCGCGCCGGGAACGCCGCATGTCGTCGCCTGGTCGAACGAGTCCCTCTTCGGAGCGGATCGCGGTCTGGAGGAGCGCCGCCACTGGCACACCGCCTGCTGGAAGCGCCGTTTATGGTAGCCGTGGATGGCGGCGACGCGTCCTGAGAGGCGAGTGCGACGGCGGGTGATCGACTGACAATCCGGAGTCTGTCTCAAGATGCGGAAGCGAGTGATAAGGCGCACACTAGAAACATGGCCGCCTCTATCCGCCTGCGCATCACATTGGATCCGGACTCCTCGGAGCCGGTCTTCGCGCAGATCTGCTCTGCGATCCGTGTCGATGTCACCTCGGGTCGCCTGGCCGCCGGTGTGCGCCTGCCGACCACACGTGCGCTGGCGGCCGAGCTCGATGTCGCCGTCAACACGGTCGCCAAGGCCTATCGGGAACTGGAGCTCGAGGGGGTTGTCGAGGGGCGCGGTCGCCACGGCACCTATGTCATGGACCTCGCCGACACCGCGGCCGAACGGGAGACCATGTGCTTCGTGACGACCATGCGCAACTTGGGCATGACCCGTGAGGAGACGCTCGCCCTCGTGCGCCGCGCCTGGTCGTGAGATCACCGGGAGGGCCGGTTCGAGTTCAGCGGCGCTTGCGGCCGCCCATGCTCAGCAGGTCCTCCTGGAGCGACCGGTCCTCATCGGTGTCGGCGACCGTCTCGGGAGAGCCGGCGCTCTGCGACGCAGCCTCGGGAGAGCCTGCGGAATCGGCGCTGGCGCCACTGCCGGCCACATCGGACAGGCCCGCGGCCTGCGGAACGCCGGTCGCCAGTGCGGCGCTGATGACGTCGGAGAACTCCGGAGCCTGCGGCATGACGTTGCCGAGCACGCTGCGCATCTCCTCGAGGTAGCTGGCGACCGAGTCGCGCTGGCGCTCGAGTTCCTTGATCTGACGCATCATGGTGGTCTTCTCGACCTCGGCGTCGGCACGGGCGTCCTCAAGGAGGGCCGTCGCCTCAAGACGGGCCTGGTTCAGGGTGTCCTCGGCCAGGCGCGTCGCCTCCTCCTGGCGGGAGCGGAGGGTGTCGTCCACCTCGGAGCGCACGGCCTCCGCGCGGGTGAGGGCCTCCTCGAGGCGGGCCTCGGCCTGGGCCGCCTGCTCCTGCGCCTGACGGTTCATCTCCTCGATGTGCTGGCGCGCGGCCTCGTGAGCGGTGGAGTCCTCCTCGGCCGCCGCCTCGTGCGCCGCGGCGATCTCGAGAAGCGCCTGCTGGCGCAGTTCCGTGGCCTCCGCTCGCGCGGCCTCGGCCTCGGCCGTGCTCGTGCGCCTCAACGCCTCCGCCTCGCTGCGAGCGGCCGACAGCAGGGAGTCGGCCTCGGCGCGAGCCTTGTCCACGGTGATACGGGCCTCCTCGGCGGCGGTCGCCGTCACCGAGTCCGCCTGGTCCTGAGAGGAGCGCCTCAGGGCGTCGGCCTCCGATTCCGCCGCTTCCCGGGTCTCTCCTGCCTCGCGCTCGGCGGTCACGGTGAGCTCGGCAGCGGACTTCTTGGCCGCGGCCACCGTCAGCTGCGCCTCGCGATCGGCCGAGGACCGGGCCTCGGCCGCGCTCGCCTTGGCCTCGGAGGTGATCTGCTCCGCCTTGCGCTGCGCCGAGGCGATGAGCTCGTCCGCCCGGGCCTGGGCGTTGGCCAGGATGGTGGAGGACTCGGCCTCGCTGTGGGATCGCAGCTCGGCGGCCTCCCGCCGGGCGTCGGCGACCATGGTTGCCGCCTCGGAGGAGCTGCGCTCGGACAGGTGCGCGGCATTGGCGCGCGTGCGAGCCAGGAGCGCGTCGGCCTCGGCGTTCGCCTTGGACAGCACGGAGGTGCTCTGCTCCTCGGCGCTGCGCAGGAGCTGCTCGATGCGCGAACCGAGTCCGGCATAGGTGGGCTTGTCCGCCTCGCGCAGACGACGCTGGGCGTCGGCGAGCTCGCCGGCGAGCGTCATCGCCCGCTGGTCGAGGCTGGCGACCTCGCGGCGGGCATCTCCAAGTTGACGGGACAGCGCCTTGATGCGTTGATCGACCTGGGTGCGGTCGTACCCCCGCATGGTGATGGCGAATTCCTCAGAAGACCCCTCGGCCACGTCACTCCTCCTTCTGGCGGGCCGCCGCGGCCCGCTGTGACCCAATCGTAGCCATGAGAGCGCCCTTCGCGCCTAGGCCCTGAGGGCCTGATCATGATCGGATTGTGCTCCGACGTCGAGCGGAATCGGGGAGACACGCCGATTCAGGTGGCTTTCAGGTGTCTTTAGGCGCCTGCGGGCCGCTCGTCCGCTGAGGGCGCAGGCTCTGTGATCTTCGGCGGGGCTCCTCGCACGGATGGAATGAACGTGCGATTCTGGGCGATGTCTGCAACCGGGCTCTGTGGGAGCAGCGTTCGGCGCAGGGGCCGGTGACAGCGGTGCCATGTCCACGACTTCGAGGAGAGTCACGCCGTGAACCGACGGATCCTGAGCGCGATCATCGCCGTCCTCGGCCTGATCGCCATCATCCTGGCCGTCTGCTCCGCCACTGTTTGGCGACCCGGTGCGACCGCCGAGGCGACTCTCGCCTCGGCCCCCGCCCAGAACTACGTCGTCACGCAGCCGGGCGTCCTCAACCGAATCGACTCCAAGGTCACCGTCACCGCCACGGCCGCCTCGGGCGACGACCAGGTCTTCCTCGCAGTGGGGCACTCGGCCGATGTCAATGCCTGGCTCGCCAACGACCCGTACGTCTCCGTCACGGGCATGGACAGCTGGGACAGATTGTCCGCGACCGATGTCACAACTAGGTGCGGTGATGAGACTGCTCCGGCAGCGACTCCCGGTGCGACGGCCGAGGCGACCGCCTCCGATGCGCCGACGGCCGCCCCGAGCACCGATGCGAACGGCTGCACCGTCCTGGAGGCCTCCGGGGCGGATCCGAGCAATTCCGATCTGTGGCTGACCACCGCCTCGGACAAGGGCTCGGTCGCACTCGACCTGGACGCCGCCGACACCGACCTGGTCGTGCTGGCGGCCACCGACGGGGCCTCGCCCGCCCCCAGCATCTCACTGTCCTGGCCCCGCAGGGTCTCGACGCCCTGGCTCGTTCCGGGACTCGTCCTCGGCGGGCTCCTCCTGCTCGTCGGCGTGTTCCTCCTTCTCATCGACATCCAGATGCGTCGTGCGGATGAGCAGCGGCGCGCCCGCTCCGCCGAGCGTGCCGCTCGGCTCGCTCAGGCCGATGGAGTCACCACTGCCGGGATCCCGCAGATCGGCGACCCGAACAGGCCGCTGTCGCGCAGAGAGCTTCGGGACAAGGAACGGGCGGAGGCCGCCGGGGAGGAGTGGATCGACCCGCGCACCGGTCGCGTCTACCTCGGCGGTGTCGAGGCTTCTGAGGACCCTCAGGCCTTCGAGCAGCACATGTATGACGGCGAATCGCCCGATGGGATCGGCGGCGCGTACGGCGCGGTTCCCGAATCGGACGCCGGCGGGGCGGCCGCCTACCAGACCACTCAGTGGGACTACCGCCAGACCGCCCAGTGGGAGTCCGGGGGCGAGGCTCCCCTCGAGGGCGCCGGTGGATCCGAGGCGCAGGGGCAGGGCTTCTCCGGTCCCGCCTACCCCGACTACGGCGACCAGCCCGGCTACG
>NZ_KE386871.1:0-53666 GCF_000429265.1 Actinomyces gerencseriae DSM 6844 | reverse complement strand
CAGCCCGGCTACGAGGGGCAGGCCGGCCACGGGGGCCAGCCCGGCTACGAGGGCCAGCCCGGGCCGCAGGGGCAGGGCTTCTCCTTCCCGACTCAGGGCTGGCCTGCGGAGCACCGGCGGCCTCGCAGCGCCGATTCCGACCTGCCCGCCGGCCCCGAGTCCGATGAGGAGCACGCATGATGACCAGCCGCCGAGTCTTTCTCACCTCCGCCGCGGCGACCGCCGTCGGCCTCACCCTCGCGGCATGCTCGCAGGAACTCCCTCCGGCGCCGGAGGTCAGTACCCCCACGGCCCACCCCGTCCTGGACAGTCAGCACCTCACCAGCGCTCTCGACCGGATTCAGACGGGTCTGGACGGCGCTGATGCCCAGAAGAGTCCGGAGCTCTTGTCCGGCTATCTCACCGGTCCCGCTCTGCGTGTACGGACCGAGGAATATGCTCTCGCCTCGGCGGCCCAGGACGACGGCAAGATCGAGCACTTCACGACCCTGAGCCAGGCTGGGACCGTGGGGCGGGCCACGGGCTTCCCGCGCATCGCCCTGACGGTCACCGAGACCGCCGATGGCGATGATGTTCCCTATCTGCTGGCGCTGACTCAGGACGCCGCGCGCGACAACTTCGGGCTGTGGGCCTGGGTGCGGCCGTTCGCCGGCGTCGAGGTGCCCGCGACCGCGACGGCCTCAGTCGGCAGCGAGCAGGTGGATGGCGATGCCGACGGGCTGGCCGCCACGCCGCAGGAGGTGCTGGACTCCTACGTCGATGCCCTGAACAACCCGGACGGGGACAACGGGGCGGTCTTCGCCGACGATCTGCTGCGCCAGCAGCTGGGATCGTTGCGCAGCAAGGACGTCTCCTCCGCCGGTGAGATCGCGGTGACGGCGCGCGCCGGCTCCGACGGCTTCCGCGGTTTGCGCACCACCGACAACGGCGCGATCGTGCTCACGACCCTCAGCTACGACGTCGTGTACAAGCGCACGGTCGCCAAGTCCACGCTCAAGATGCTTCCGGAGGTCGCCTCCCTCCTGGGGACGGGCACTGAGATCACCGGCGAGGTCACGTCGACCTACGACGTCATGGTGGCCTTCTCGATACCGTCCGCCGGTTCCGGTTCCCCGGCCGTGGTGCTGGGTCGGAGCGCCGTGCTGGCCTCGGCCTCCAAGGACGACTCGAAGTCGCCCGGCTGACACGCGGGGCCGCGCCCCTCTCAAGCCCTTCTCATCCCAGCCGCACCTACTCTCGCACTGTTTCGACTCATCAGCGGGCTCAGCCCGGGAAAGGCCCTCCCATGAGCATGTTCGGCGCCGTGGACCTGTCCACTCTCGCTTCCCGACAGGGCGCTCCCGCCGCGGACGGTGGTTCGCCGGGCCGTGGGAAGTCCCCCGCGGAGCGTCCCGCGACCGGTGCCGCGGGGCCGGCGGCCGCGATACCGGCGCCGCTGGTCGTGGATGTCGACGCCGCCTCCCTGCGCGACGTCGCCGAGACCTCCACTCAGGTGCCGGTGGTGGTCGTCCTGCACACCGCGCGCTCCCGATCCTCCGCAGACCTCGTCAGCCGGCTCGAGGCACTGGCTCAGGAGTACGCCGGTCGCTTCCAGGTCGCACGTGTGGATGTCGATGCCGCCCCGGAGGTTGTCCAGGCGCTTCAGGCCACCGCCGTGCCCACCGTCGTGGCACTGATCGCCGGACAGCCGGTGCCCCTGTTCCAGGGGGCGATTCCCGCCGACCAGTTGCGGGGCCTGCTCGACCAATTGCTTGAGCTGGCGGCCCGGAACGGCGTCACCGGGCGCCTCGCCCCGCCGCCCGCCGTGGACGCGGAGCCGGTGGAGCCCGAGGAGACCGAGGTGGAGCGCCGGGCCCGCGAGGCCATGGAACGGGGCGACTACGCCGCCGCCGAGAAGGTCTACGACAGCGCCATCGCGCAGAGCCCCGCGGATGCCGAGCTCAAGGTGGCGCGGGGGCAGATCCGCATGCTGGGACGCATGGACGGCAAGGACCCCCGCGCCCTCCTGGCCGCGGCGGACGCACCGGGGGCGAGTGTGGAGGATCAGCTCGCCGGGGCCGACGCCGCTCTGTCGCAGGGGGACGTCAACGTCGCCCTGGGACGTGGGCTCGAGGCGGTGCGCTCGCGCACCGGCGAGGAGCGGGAGACCGCGCGGCTACGACTGCTCGAGCTCTTCGACATCATCGGCTCGTCGACTCCCGAGGTGACGCGGGCCCGTCGCCAGTTGGCCGCGCTGCTCTTCTGATGATCGGGAGCGGACCGGCGCTCAGAAGTGGGCCTCGACGCCCTCGGCTCTCATGAGGTCCCGGTAGTCCAGGAGATCCTCCTGGCGGAGGGCGGCGATCCCCGCCATCCGATAGGGGCGGCCGAGGAGGGCGTACTTGCGTTCGCCGAACTGGTGGAAGGGCAGGAGCTGCACCCGTTCGACCCGGAGCCGGCGCAGGAGAGCGGCGAAGGCCCGTGCGTCTCGGAGGGTGTCGTTGACACCGGGGATCACGGGGATGCGGACGCAGATGTCGATACCGCGGGAGACGGCGCGCGACAGGTTGCGCAGCGGCAGGTCGTTGTAACCGCCGGTCCACCGCTTGTGCTCCTGGCGGTCGTGGTGCTTGACATCCATGAGCAGGTAATCGAGATGCTCCAGGGCGCGCTCGAAGACCGGGGCCGCGACGTGACCGGTGGACTCCATGGCGGTGTGGATGCCGACCGCTTGGAGGCGGCGCAGCATCTCGATGGCGAAGGCGTGCTGCATCATCGCCTCACCGCCGGACAGGGTGACGCCGCCCCCCGACTCCTCGAAGAAGACGCGGTCCGCCTCGCAGGTCTCGAGCAGCTCCTCGATCGTGCGGGTGCGGCCGGCGGGTGAGACCTCCCCGGTGTCCGGGTCGAGGAACTCCTCCACGCTCGGGTTGATCGACTCGGGATTCGCGCACCACGGACACAGCAGCGGACAGCCCTTGAGGAAGACCACCGTACGGATGCCCGGGCCGTCGTGCAGGGAGAAGCGCTGGACATTGAACACCATCCCGGTGCGGGAGGCGGCGACCGGGGCCGAGCCGGTGACCGATGATGCCGGCCTCCGGCCGCGGGCCGGGGGACGGGCCTTGCCGGTGTCGACGGAGCGGGGCGTCCTGGATGGCATGAGAACTCACGACCTTTCGTTCATAACGATAATAACTTACGAATGAAGGACAAAGGGCCTATTTGCGAAGATACGTGACCCTCTACCGTTGTTCTCAACGCTTCGGACGACGACGCATCAGGATCTCGTGCGATAGGAAGGGGGGCATGGACACCATGAGTACTCGTCAGCTCACCCTTCTCGAGTCCATCGTCGTCGCCGGTCGCATCGCCGTCGCCGAGCTCGCCGGTATCGCCCACGTCTCCACCGTCACCATCCGCAAGGACCTCGACGACCTCGAGGCTCGTGGCCTCATCCGGCGCGAGCGCGGTGTCGCGATGCTCGTCTCGCCCGACGACCCCGCAGGGCGTCTCGCCTACCACTACGCGGAGAAGGTCCGTATCGCCGCGGCCGCGGCCGCGACCGTGAACGACGGCGAGACCGTCATGATCGAGGCCGGCTCGTGCTGCGCCCTCCTCGCCGAGCAGATCTCGATCCAGCGCACGGGCATCACGATCGTCACCAACTCGGCCTTCATCGCCCAGAGGCTGGGCGCCCATCCGATGGTGAGCACGGTGCTCCTCGGCGGCGAGCAGCAGCACGACTCGAGGGTGCTGGTCGGACCGATGGTCGAGCTGTGCGCCCGGCAGTTCATCGTCGACCGCCTCTTCATCGGCACGGATGGCTTCACCCCCTCGCTCGGCTTCACCGCTCGCGACTACATGCGCGCCACCGCCGTGCGCGCCCTGGCGAGCAGGGCCGAGCGCGTCGTCGTCCTCACCGAGTCCGAGAAGCTCGGCGGCCACGGTCCCGTTCCGCTTCTCGGCGCTGACGACGTCGCCGCGCTGTGGACCGACTCGGCCGCCCCCGATGCCCAGGTCGACGCGCTCACGGGCGCCGGCGTCGAGGTCGTCACCGTCGCCGCCGACGGGACCGCCGCCGTCCACCCCGCCCAGGCGCGTCCGGAGCCGGACCACGTCGTCGGAAGGGACTCGGGCCCCACCGCCCTCACCACCAGAGAGGAACCGTCATGACCACCACGACCGCCCCCGTCACCACGCCCCCCGCGCGCCCCGCCCTGGGAGGCCCCCGCTTCGGAGGACTCACCGATCGCATGGAGGCCTGGCGCGACGAACTGCTCAGCGCCGAGCCCTCCGTGTGCGTCGAGCGCGCCGTCATCGCAACCGACACCTACCGGGACAACGCCGACCAGCCGCTCGTCATGATCCGGGCCCTCATGCTGAGGAACGTCCTGGAGAGGATGACGATCTACATCGAACCCTCCTCGCGCCTCGCGGGCAACCAGGCGAGTGCCAACCGGGCCGCTCCCATCATGCCGGAGTACGCCATGGACTGGGTGATCGCCGAGCTCGACGAGTTCGACGAGCGCCCCGGCGACCGCTTCACCATCTCCGAGGAGGCCAAGGAGACGCTCCGCGGGATCGCGCCCTTCTGGAGGGGGCGCACCCTCAAGGAGCACGCGCTGACCCTCATGCCCGAGGACTCCAGGCGCTTCTACGACCTGGGCATCATCCACCCCGAGGGCAACATCACCTCGGGGGACGCCCACTTGGCCGTCAACTACCGTCGTCTCCTTCGCGAGGGCCTGGCCGGCTACAAGGAGCGCACGCGCGCCGCCCTCGACGCGCTCGACCTCACCGACTCCGCCGAGCTCGACAAGGCGCCCTTCTACCGGGCCCTGCTCATCTCCTTCGATGCCGTCATCGCCTTCGCCCACCGCTACTCGGAGCTCGCGGGCCGGCTCGCCCTGGCCGAGACGGATCCGACTCGTCGCGCCGAGCTGCGCGAGATGGCCCGGATCCTCCAGGTCGTGCCCGAGCACCCGGCCACCACCTTCCAGGAGGCCGTGCAGTCGATCTGGCTCGTGCACGTCGCCCTGCAGATCGAGTCCAACGGCCACTCCCTGTCCTACGGCCGTCTCGACCAGTACCTGTGGCCCCACCTGCGCGCCGACCTCGAGGCCGGCCGCGAGACCGAGGACTCCGCCGTCGAGCTGCTCTCCAACCTGTGGCTCAAGACGTTCACGGTCAACAAGATCCGCTCCTGGAGCCACACCCGGTTCTCCGCCGGCAGCCCCCTCTACCAGAACGTCACCATCGGCGGGCAGGACGCCGCCGGCTCCGACGCCGTCAACCGCCTGTCCCACCTCATCATCAGGGCCGTCGCCCAGACCCATCTGCCCCAGCCGAACCTCACCATCCGCTACCACAGGGGCCTGAGCGACGACTTCATGAACGAGGCCGTCGAGCTCATGCGTCTGGGCACGGGGATGCCGGCCTTCAACAGCGACGAGATCATCATCCCCTCGCTCATCGAGCGCGGCGTCTCCTCCGAGGACGCCCACGACTACTCCGCGATCGGCTGCGTGGAGGTCGCCGTGCCCGGCCGCTGGGGCTACCGGTGCACCGGTATGAGCTTCCTCAACTTCCCCAAGGCGCTCCTGGTCGCCCTCAATGACGGCCTCGACCCGGCCTCGGGGATCCGACTGGCGCCCTCCCGCGGGCACCTGCGCGATATGACCTCCTTCGACGAGGTCATGGAGGCCTGGGACACCACGATCCGCGAGTTCCAGCGCCACTGCATCGTGCTGGACGCCTCCTGCGACCTGGCGCTGGAGCACAGGACCGCCGACGTGCTGTGCTCAGGCCTCGTCGACGACTGCATCGGCCGTGGCAGGACCCTCAAGGAGGGCGGCGCCATCTACGACTTCTGCTCCGGCCTGCAGGTCGGGATCGCCAACCTCGGCGACTCCCTGGCCGCCTTGAGGAAGACCGTCTTCGAGGACCGGGCCATCACCGGCGAGGAGCTCTGGGAGGCCCTCCAGAACGACTTCGCCGGCGAGGAGGGCGAGCGCATCCGCAAGCTGCTCGTCGCGGCCCCGAAGTACGGCAACGACGACGACGATGTCGATGAGCTCCTCGTGCGCGCCTACGCCACCGACATCGACGAGATCTTCACCTACCGGAACTCCCGCTACGGGCGCGGACCCATCGGCGGCACCTACTACGCCGGCACGTCCTCGATCTCCGCGAACGTGCCCCAGGGGGCCTCCACGGCCGCCACCCCCGACGGGCGCCACGCGGGCGAGCCCCTCGCCGAGGGCTGCTCGCCGAGCCACGGCGCCGACACCAACGGGCCGACGGCGGTGCTCAAGTCCGTCTCGAAGCTGGACACCGGCCGCATCACCGGAGGCGTCCTGCTCAACCAGAAGGTCACTCCGCAGATCCTCGCCGAGCCCGAGGACCGCGTGAAGCTCATCGCCATGCTCCGCGCCTTCTTCAACCGGCTCCACGGCTTCCACATCCAGTACAACGTCGTCGATCGGGACGTCCTCATCGACGCGCAGGCGCACCCGGAGCGGCACCGCGACCTCATCGTCCGCGTCGCCGGGTACAGCGCATTCTTCGTCGTCCTGTCCAAGCAGACCCAGGACGACATCATCGCCCGCACTGAGCAGACCCTCTGAGCAGACCCTCTGAACGGCGACACGAACCACCCCAGGGAGACGACCCATGAAGATCCTCATCGATGACGCCCGCCCGCAGCGCGTGGAGCGCGCACTGGCGGCCTTCCCGCTGCTCGGCGTCACCACGAACCCGACCATTCTGCGGGCGGCGGAGCCGAGCGACTTCGCCTCCGACCTGGCCCGCCTGCGCGGGCTCGTCGGGGAGAGGGACCTCCACGTCCAGGTCGTCGCCCGCGACACCGACGGAATGCTCCGGGAGGCCCGGGTCATCCGGAGGATCGCGGGGGAGCGCACTCTCGTCAAGATTCCGACCACCGCGGCCGGCCTCCCCGCCATCACCGCGCTCAAGGCGCAGGGGGTGCGGGTCACCGCGACCGCCGTCTACTCGACGGCGCAGGGTCTGCTGGCCGCGGCGGCCGGAGCCGACTACCTGGCCCCCTACGTCAACAGGATGTCCGACGCCGACATCGACCCGCTGCGCGTCATCGCGGCGCTGCGGGAGGACATCGACAGAGAGGGGGTGCCAACGCGAATCCTGGCGGCGAGCTTCAAGAACATCAAGCAGGTCACCGACGCAGTGGCCGCCGGCGCGCACGCCGTCACGGTGGGCGCGGACCTCCTCGACTCCATGCTCGCCCTGCCCCTGGTCTCCCTGGCCGTCGACGCCTTCGCCGACGACTTCCGCGAGGCCTTCGGCGCCGCCGAGATCGTCTGAGGGCGGCCGACCGACCGGCTGAATCCACCGATCCGCCATCGCATCGCCGCGCCCCGCGTCCGGTCGCGCAACGGTGGGGGCGGACTTCCGGGGCGCCGTCGCCCCGATCCCTCGAAACCGACGGCAGCACCACGATCCCGATGACCTGCTCGAACGCCGTCGAGCAGCAGGCCCGCCCGACGATGATGCCGCGGCCCGGGCCGTTCGACAACGTCGTCGAGCAGCGTCCTCATCCGCCCGCCGTGCGATCCGATCGAGTCGGTGCACGGGGGCGCCGCCATCCCCATCCCGCGGGCGATGACGCCCGCACGACCACGAAGGAGTAGTCACCATGACCAGCACACTGACCGGTACGGGCGCCGACGCGACCACCCGAGCGCCTCTGACCACCCGGGAGGAGCTCGCCGCCGCTCAGCGCGAGGCGCTCAATCCGCGCCCGTTCTTCGACGCCCCCGGCCTGCCCAGCAGAACCGGCTGCACGATCGGCGTCGACGTGGGCGGCACCAAGGTCGCGCTGGGCATGTTCGACAACGAGCACGTCCTCCTGCGACGCACTCAGTTCCCCGCTGACAAGGACCTGGCCCCCGAGGCGTTCCTCGACGGCATCATCGACGCCTGTCTCGAGCTCGTGCGCGACAGCGGTACCGAGACGAGCGACCTGCGCGGGATCGGTGTGGCGATGCCGTCCTACGTGAACTACGAGGAGGGCCGCATCGTCAAGACGGCGAATCTGCCCCTTCTCAAGGACGTCCCGGCGCGCCAGTACCTCAAGGAGCGCATCGGCGGCAACGTCCGCGTGCTGCTGGACAACGACGCGCATGCCGGGGCCCTCGCCGAGCACCGTTACGGCGCGGGTCGGGGATTCCGCGACATGCTCTACTGCCCCGTGTCCACGGGAATCTCCTCCGCGATGGTCATTGACAACAAGCTCTTCCGCGGCCGTTACGGATGGGCGGGGGAGTCCGGCCACATGATCGTCAATCCGGGTCAGGGCATCGAGTGCGGCTGCGGGAACCGCGGCTGCCTCATGTCCTACTGCTCGGGCGCCATGATCGTCAGGCACATCCGGCAGTGGATCGACGAGGGCCGGGGCACCACCATGGTCGAGCTCGTCGACGGGACGGAGAACATCACGTGCCGCACCCTCCAGGAGGCCTACGACCTCGGCGACGAGATGGCCCGCAGCGCCATCGATCAGATGGCGCGCTACCTCGCCCTGTGGATCTACAACGTCTACGTCCTGCTCAATATCAACTGCTACGTCTTCGGCGGCGGCCTTCTCAACCTCGGCGATCGCCTCTTCCCGAAGGTGCGGGCCTACTTCGACCAGTACAACGACAACGACGCCCCCGTCTACTTCCGCCAGGCCGAGCTCGGCGACGACTTCGGCATCATCGGCGCGGCGGAGCTGATGTTCCAGTGAGCGCCGAGACCCGGACCTGTGCACCCGGTCCCACCGGTGCGCGCGGCCTGCTCGTCCGGTGGCGCGAATGGCGCGGTGCCCGCCGTCAGGCGGGCGACCGGCCCCTGTACCAGGCCGCCATCGACGCGATCAGCGCGATCTTCCTGCCCATCGTCAACGTGCTGTCGGCCGCGGGCATCCTCAAGGGGACGCTCGCCGCGGCCGTCCTCGCCGGCTGGCTCGCGGAGAGCTCGCCCGCCTACGTCGTGTGCGACGCGATCGCCTCTGCCCTGTTCTACTTCCTGCCCGTCTTCCTCGCCTCGACGACGGCCGCGCTCGTGGGCGCCGACCGTGTCACAGCCGTCCTCCTGGCCGCGGTCGTCCTCTACCCGGACCTGTCGGCGGCGCTCGAGTCCGGGCAGCGGGTGACCTTCTTCGGCGCACCCGTGGGTGCGGTCACCTACCCGTCGAGCGTCATCCCGATCCTGCTCGGCGTCCTCGTCCTCGCCGGTGCGGAGAGGGTCGCCGGGCGCTGCCTCCCGGAGGTGGTGCGCGGCCCCCTGGTGCCCCTCGTCTCCCTCGTCGTGGCGGCCGGTGGCGTCCTGGTCGTCCTCGGCCCCGTCGGGAGTGCCATCGGCCAGGGGCTCGCGCAGGGCTACGGCTGGGTCCACTCCCTGAGCCCCGTGCTCGCCGGCGCGACCCTGGGCGGGCTCATCCAGCTCATGGTGCTCTTCGGCTTCCACTGGGCGCTCGTGCCCATCGCGATCAGCAATATCGTGGCCTTCGGGTCCGACACGATCCTCGCGTTCTTCGCCCCGGCGGTCTTCGCCCAGGCCGGCGCCTGCCTCGCCGTGTGCCTGAGGACGAAGAACCGGGCGTATCGCACCGTATGCGTCTCCGCTGCGATCTCCGCGTGCTTCGGCATCACGGAACCGGCGATGTTCGGTGTCACGCTGCCGCTGAGGAAGCCGCTCGCGGCGGTGTGCGTCGCGGGCGCTGTGGGTGGTGGTGTCGCCGGGGCCAGCGGGGCGGCCGCCATGAGCTTCGCCTTCCCGGGCCTGACGACCCTGCCGATCTTCCTGGGACCGGGCTTCGGGATGTTCACGGTGGGCTGCCTGGGTGCCGCGGCCATCGCCTTCGTCCTGACGCTCGTCATGCGATTCGATGCGGACGCCGTCGCACGGGCGCAGGAGGCGCGCGAGAGCCGGGAGGACTGACACCCGGTGACCGGGCCGGCCCGGCGCCCGCGATCCGGGGCGTCGGGCCGGTCGTGCGCCGCGCCGACCCGCCACCGCTGATGGGGGGGGGAGGGCGCGCAGAAGGCGCTGAGGGGCGCGGAACGGATCAGGCGATCGGTTCGGGCCGGATGTTCCAGAGCCTGGCGTAGTCGCTGATCGTGCGGTCGGAGGAGAAACGGCCGGAACCGGTGATGTTGATCCACGCCCTGCGCTGCCAGGCGCGCTGATCGGCGTAGTCCGCCGCCATGCGGTCCTTCGTCTCGCGGTAGGCGGCGAAGTCCCCCAGCACGTAGTAGACGTCGGCGGGCTCGTAGGAGGCCTCCAGCAGGCTGCGGCGCAGGTCGGCGAACCAGCCGGAGCCGTTGTCGTCCAGGGTGCCGTCGATGAAGGCGTCGAGGACGCGCTTGAGGCCGGGGACGGTCTCGTAGACGGCATGCGGGTCGTAGGTCGAGCGCAGGGCGGGGATCTCGTCCTCGGTGGCGCCGAAGATGTAGGCGTTGTCCTGCCCGACCGCGTCCAGGATCTCGACGTTGGCGCCGTCGAGGGTTCCCAGCGTGAGCGCCCCGTTCATCATGAACTTCATGTTGGACGTGCCCGAGGCCTCCTTGCCCGCCATCGAGATCTGCTCGGAGACGTCGGCGGCCGGAATGATGTGCTCGGCGGGGGAGACGTTGTAGTTGTGGACGAACACGACCTTGAGCGTCTTGGAGATGACCGGGTCGTTGTTGATCAGATCCCCCACCGTGTTGATGAGCTTGATGATCGCCTTGGCGCGCACGTAGCCGGGGGCGGCCTTGGCGCCGAAGATGAAGACCTGCTTCGGCACCTTCAGGTCGGGGTCGTCCTTCATGCGGAAGTACAGGTCCAGGATGTAGAGCGCGTTGAGCAGCTGGCGCTTGTACTCGTGGAGGCGCTTGATCTGCACGTCGAAGATCGCGTTCGGGTCGATCTCGACGCCCTCGCGCGAGGCGATCCAGGCGGCGAAATCCGTCTTGTTGGCGTGCTTGACCTCGGCCAGGCGGTCGAGGACGGCGTCGTCGGCGGCCCCGGAGTAGCCCTCCAGGAGGGAGAGGTCCTTCACCCAGGCGTCGGAGCCGGTGACCTCGTCCAGAAGGGCGGACAGGCGCGGATTGCACTCGCGCAGCCACCGGCGGGGGGTGACACCGTTGGTCTTGTTGTTGAAGCGCTCCGGCCAGATCGCGTACCAGTCCTTGAGGGTGTCGCGCTTGAGGATGTCGGTGTGCAGGGCGGCGACGCCGTTGATGGCGTACGAGGCGTAGCAGGCGATCCAGGCCATGTGGACCTTGGAGTTGGAGATCGGCGCCATGTAGTCGATGACGTCCCGGCCGATCCCGCGGGCGGTCAGGTCGGCGCGGAAGCGACGGTCGATCTCCCGGATGATCTCCATGATGCGCGGGAAGAGCTGCTCGAAGATCGAGATCTCCCAGGTCTCCAGCGCCTCGGCGAGCACCGTGTGGTTGGTGTACGCGAAGGTCCTGGACACGACTCCCCAGGCGTCGTCCCAGCCCAGGTGGTGCTCGTCCATGAGCAGGCGCATGAGCTCGGGGATGGCCAGGACCGGGTGGGTGTCGTTGAGCTGGACGGAGTTGAACTCGGCGAAACCGGTGAGATCGTCCCCGTGGTGCGCCACGTAGTCATCGACGATCTCCTGGAGGGAGGCCGAGCAGAAGAAGTACTGCTGGCGTACGCGCAGGACCTTGCCCTCGTACGTCGTGTCGTTGGGGTACAGGACGCGGGAGATATCCGCCGTGCGCTCGCGCTCGACGATCGCGTCGGTGAAGCGCTGGGAGTTGAACGCGTCGTAGTCGAACTCCTCGATGCTCTCCGCTCGCCACAGGCGCAGCGTGTTGACGTTCTTCGTGCCGTAGCCGACGATCGGCATGTCGTAGGGGACCGCGCGCACCACCAGGTCGTTGTAGCGCACGACCCGCTGGGCCTCCTCGCGGCGGATGATGAAGGGGTAGCCCTCCTCCATCCACGGATCGGGGTGCTCGGTCTGGAAGCCGTCGGAGAAGAGCTGCTTGAACAGGCCGTAGCGGTAGAGGATGCCGTAGCCGGCGACCGGGAGATCGAGGGTGGCGCAGGAGTCGAGGAAGCAGGCGGCGAGGCGCCCCAGGCCGCCGTTGCCCAGCGCGGCGTCGGGCTCCTGCTCGAGGATGTCGGAGAGGTTCTGGCCGAAGGCGCTCACCGCCTCCTCCGCCTCCTTGACCAGGCCGAGGTTGGTCAGATTGTTCAGGAGCGCGCGTCCCATGAGGAACTCGGCGGAGAAGTAGTGCTCCATCCGGCCGGCGCGGTACTTCTGCTCGGTCGCGTGCCAGTTGCCCGCAATGGCGTCGACGACGGCGGCGGACAGGCCCTGCCACACCTCCATCTGAGTCGAGGCGTCGGCGGGGTGACCCGAGACGGACCGCACCTGGGAGGGCACGGTCTGGACCAGGTTCTGCGTCATCTTTCTTCCCTTGTCAGACTGCATTGGGGACATCGTTGCTGCGGATGCGCAACGGCGGCGAAAAGGTGTGCCGAAAAGGTGTACAACGAGAGAGGAGCGGGTCGAGCGGCGCGGAAGCACCACCGACCGGGCCCATTCGCCGACATCATGAGCCTAGCGGCCCGGGTCGGGGCTTGCTCGTCGAGGTGGTGTCTTTCCGGACACGGGTGGCTCACAGGAATCGGCCACGGGGGCGGCCGGGGCATCGATCGCGGGTCCATCGGTCGGACCGGCTATGGGATCGGCTCCAGCATCGACCGCGGAATGCATGCGCGGGTCCGACGGGATCCGCCGATCGGCTCTGCTTCGTGCGGGGTTCGCAGTTTCTCGGTGCGAGTACGAACCGATCTCGATGCGGAACTGAACCGATCTCGGCGAAAGGAGGGGCGGCGACCGGATGATCCGGTCGCCGCCCCCTTCGCGACGCATGCGTTGGTCGCCGGATCGCGGCCGCTGCGTCGGCCGCTCGCCGTCTCAGCTCTGCGAGGGGCGCAGGAACACCGCGCCGAGCGGGGGCACGCGCAGCCGCACCGATGCGGGACGACCGTTCCAGGGAAGCTCCTCGGCCTCGAGGCGCCCCAGGTTGCCCACGCCGGAACCGCCGTACTCGGGGGCGTCGGTATTGATGACCTCGTCCCACTCGCCCGCGAAGGGCAGACCGACCCGGTATCCCTCGTGCGGGGTTCCCGCGAAGTTGATGATGCAGACCACCAGGTCGGCACGACCGTCGGGCCCGGTGCCCTTGCGCAGGTAGGACAGGACGTTGTGGTCGCCGTCGCCCGCCTCGATCCACTCGAAGCCCCGGTGCGAGAAGTCGTCCGCCCACAGCGCGGGGGAGTCGGTGTAGAAGCGGTTGAGGTCGCTCACCAGATGGAGCAGGCCCTGGTGGCCGGGGTCGTCCAGGATCCACCAGTCCAGCGAGTTCTCCGCGTTCCACTCGGTGCCCTGACCGAACTCCTGTCCCATGAACAGCAGCTGCTTGCCGGGATGGGACCACTGGTAGGCGAACAGGGCGCGCATGCCCGCCAGCTCCTGCCAGGGGTCGCCGGGCATCTTGGACAGCAGCGAGCCCTTGCCGTGGACGACCTCGTCGTGGCTCATCGGCAGGACGAACTGCTCGGAGAAGGCGTAGACCAGGGAGAAGGTGAGCTCCCCGTGGTGGTAGCGCCGGTTGATGGGCTTCTCGGCGAGGTAGCGCAGGGTGTCATTCATCCACCCCATGTTCCACTTCAGCCCGAAGCCGAGCCCGCCGTACTCGGTGGGGGCGGTGACGCCGGGCCAGGCGGTGGACTCCTCGGCGATCATGACCGTGCCGGGATTCTTCCTGTAGGCCGTCGCCGTGGCCTCCTGGAGGAAGCTGATCGCCTCGAGGTTCTCCCGGCCCCCGAACTGGTTGGGGTGCCACTGGCCCTCCTTGCGCGAGTAGTCCAGGTACAGCATCGAGGCGACGGCGTCCACGCGCAGTCCGTCGACGTGGAACTCGTCCATCCAGTACAGGGCGTTGGCGACCAGGAAGTTGCGCACCTCATTGCGTCCGAAGTTGAAGACGTAGGTCCCCCAGTCCGGGTGCTCGCCGCGCTGGGGATCCGGATCCTCGTACAGGGCCGTGCCGTCGAACCGGGCCAGGGCCCACTCGTCCTTGGGGAAGTGGGCCGGCACCCAGTCCAGGATGACGCCGATGCCCGCTCGGTGGAGCCGGTCGACCAGGTAGCGGAAGTCATCCGGCGTTCCGAAGCGCGCGGTGGGCGCGTAGTAACCGCTCACCTGGTAGCCCCAGGAGCCGCCGAAGGGGTGCTCGGCCACGGGCAGGAACTCCACGTGGGTGAAGCCGGCCTCCTTGACGTAGGGCACGAGCTCGTCGGCCAGCCCGCGGTACCCCAGCCCCTGGCGCCAGGAGCCGACGTGCACCTCGTAGATGCTCATGGGCCCCGCATGGGGGTCGGTGACCGCGCGCTTGGCCATCCAGTCGTCGTCGCCCCACTCGTGGAAGCGGTCGGTGACCACGCTCGCCGTGGCGGGGGGCACCTCGGTGGCGCGCGCCAGCGGGTCGGCCTTCTGGTGCCAGGAGCCGTCGCCGAAGCAGATCTCGAACTTGTAGCGGGCGCCGACGCCCACCCCCGGCACGAACAGCTCCCACACGCCGGAGGAGCCCAGTGAGCGCATCGCCGAGGCGGTGCCGTCCCAGTAGTTGAAGTCGCCGACGACCCGCACGGCGCGGGCGTTGGGGGCCCACACGGCGAAGGCGACGCCCTCGACCTCGCCCATCGGGCCCGAGTAGTGCCTCAGGTGCGCTCCGAGGACCTCCCACAGGCCCTCGTGACGGCCCTCGGAGATGAGGTAGGTGTCCATCTCCCCCAGGGTCGGCAGGAAGCGGTACGGGTCGTCGACCGTGGTGGTCTCCTCCCCGTAGGTCACCTTGACGCGGTAGTCCGGCACGGAATCACCGGGCACCACGGTCACCCACACCCCGTCCTGCTCGTGCTCGGCGGGGAAGGTGCCCTCGGCGGTGACGACGGCGACGGCGTCGGCCAGATGACGCACCGTGCGAATGGTGACGCCCTCCTCCCCGACATGCGCGCCGAGGACCTCATGCGGATTGTAGTAACGCGCATAGGCGACATCCGCGAGGACCCAGGGGTCGACGTGAACGGGTGTGCGGGCGGGGACGGGCTCGGGTGCGGCGACATCGGTCATGGTCACACTCTTCCATGTGGGGGGCGGGTGAGGGGAGTCTTTGTGCTGAGATTTATCGGGACGTGCTGGGAGGCGGGCGATGAGGTCCTTATCTCCCCCCACTCACGCCGTTGCGGGAGCGTCGAGGATGCGCTGCAGGCCCCGTAGGGGGATCTCGATCCAGTCGGGGCGATTGCGGGCCTCGTAGACCGCCTCGTAGAGGGCCTTGTCCAGCTCGAGCGCGGCCAGCAGGGTGGTCGCGACGCGCCGACCGGTTCCATCGCGCTCGGGGGAGGACTCCTCGTAGGCGCTGAGATAGGCCGCGCGCACGGCGTCGAGCCAGCCGAGGTCGGCGACCCCGCCGACCGCGGCCGCGTAGTCGAAGGACCTCAGCATTCCGGCGACGTCGCGCAACGGCTGATCCGCACGGCTGCGCTCGGCCAGGGGGCGCAGCGGCTCCCCCTCGAAGTCCAGGACGAACCAGCGGCCCTCGCCGGCCTCGGGGTCCGCGACCTCGTGAAGGACCTGCCCGAGGTGGTAGTCGCCGTGAATGCGGGTGGGCGGGTCGAGCCGGTCGAGCCCGGCCACCCGGTCCGGGACCTCCTCGACCGCCTCGTGAAGGCCGGGCAGGCGCTCGGCCAGTGCCGGGACCTCCTGGAGCGCCCAGGCGGCGCGTCGGCGCAGGGCCCGTGCCAGCTCGGCCGGCGGCTGCGGCGCGCCCGCGCCCAGGGCCGCGGCGAGGTGCCGGTGCATCTGGGCGGTAGTCGCCCCCAGATCCGCCGCCAGGGCCCGCGCCCTGGCGCGCACCGGGCCGTGCGGCCCGTCGTCGTCGGCGGCCAGGGAGCAGAACAGCTCGAAGCCGTCGTCGGCGCGGGGGATGAAGGTGCAGGCCACCGCCGAGTCGGTCGAGCTGCGGGCGCCGGTGGCCGGATCGTGCCACTCGAAGGTGGACCAGGCCACCGGCGCGGGTACCCGGTCCCAGCCGTCTCCGGCCAGCGCCACCGAGACCTCCACGTCGGGGTTGCGACCCGGTGCCAGCACCCGCAGGAGCTTGACGATGAGACCGTCCGTCGCGGCGTCCTCCGGCCCTCCCGCGTCCCGGTCGGATGCCGGGGCGGGCAGCACGACGCTGGTGTTCGACTGCTCGCCGGTGGTCACCCGCAGTCGTTCGGCGCGCTGGCCGATGGCGCGCGCGCCGGTGGCGTCCAGGACGGTTCCCGCCTCCAGGACGGCCTGCGCCCAGGCCCGCCAGAAGGCGGGGTGGTGGGGGCCGTCGATGAGGGCGGTCTCGGCGCCGTCGGGCCCCGTGACGGTCAGCCCCTCGCCGCCGGGCGCCTCCCCGTCGACCCGGTAGCGGGCCAGCGCGTCGCCGGTCTCGAGCACCAGCGGCACGTGGACGAGCACGGACGGGGCCCCGGCGCGGGGAACGGCCACCAGCAGATCGCGCACACCCGGGGCCAGCTCCCGGTCGCCGATCAGGGTCAGGTCGCGGGGCTCCGGCGAGGAGCCCCCCTTGAGCGGGTACCAGCGCCGCCGCGCCATCCACGGGGCCAGCGCCGCCAGGAGCGACGCGTCGGCGGGCCAGACCGGGGCCGGGCCGGCCTGGCGCCCGGCGGGCTCGGTGAGTTCAGGTGAATCAGTCGACTCGGTGGGTGTCATCGCCCATCGCCTCCTTGCGTTCGGGATCGACAGTCAACCAGTAGTAGCCGCGGGCGCCCAGCGTGAGTGTCAGGCGGCCGTCCGGCCCGACCGCCGGGAACGCCGCCCCGCCCAGGACGTCGGTGGTGGTCCGGCCCGCCAGATCGGGCAGCGCGATGATCGCGCAGCGCGGGGAGTCGGCCAGGTTCGCCACGCACAGCAGGGTCTCCCCGGGCTCTCCGCTGGGGCCCTCCTCCTCGTGGCGCGTGTGGGCCAGCACGGCGTCGTCGGTGGTGTCCCGCATGAGGAACTCGCCGCGGCCCAGCACGGGGTGGGCGCGGCGCACGTGGAGCATGCGGCGGGTCCAGTGCAGCAGCGAGTCGGGGCGCCGGAGCTCCGTGGACACCGTCATGTGCCGGTAGCCGGGCGCCCGGATGATGGGCAGGGTGAGCGCTCCGGGATCGGGCGCCGAGGAGAACCCCATGTTCGGCGAGACGTCCCACTGCATGGGGGTGCGCACCGCGTCGCGGTCCTCCAGCCAGATGTTCTCGCCCATTCCGATCTCGTCGCCGTAGTACAGGCACGGCGAGCCCGGTAGCGACAGCAGCAGCGCCATGGCGAGCTCGGTCTCGGCGCGCGAGGCGTCCAGAAGCGGCGCCAGGCGCCGACGAATGCCGATGTTTGCGCGCATGCGGTCCTCGGGGGCGTACCACTGGTACATCATAGTGCGCTCGTCGTCGGTGACCATCTCCAGGGTCAGCTCGTCGTGGTTGCGCAGGAAGGTGCCCCACTGGCCGTGCGCCGGGATGCTCGGGGTGGCGTCCAGGACCTCGCGGACCGCCTTCGACGAGCCCTCGCGCAGGGCGTAGTAGATCCGCGGCATCACCGGGAAGTTGAAGCACATGGTGCACTCGGGCGCCTCGGGGGTGCCGAAGTACTCCACGACGTCGACCGGCCACTGATTGGCCTCGGCGAGCGTGATGGCGCCGGGGAACTCGTGATCGAGCATCTCGCGGATTCCCGCGACGATGGCGTGCGTGCCCGGCAGGTTCTCGCAGTTGGTGCCCTCGCTCTCGACGAGGTAGGGCAGGGCGTCCAGGCGGAAGCCGTCGACGCCGGTGCGGGCCCAGAAGCGGATGACGTCGTGAATGGCCTCGACGACGGCGGGGTTGTCGTAGTTGAGGTCGGGCTGGTGGGAGAAGAACCGGTGCCAGAAGAACTGGCCGCGCTCGACGTCGTAGGACCAGTTCGACTCCTCGGTGTCGATGAAGATGATCCGGGTGTCGGCGTAGCCGGAGTCGTCGTCGGCCCACACGTAGAAGTCGCCGAAGGGGCCCTCGGGGTCGCTGCGCGAGGCCTGGAACCAGGGATGGGCGTCCGAGGTGTGGTTGAGGACCATGTCGATGATGATGCGGATGCCGCGCTCATGGGCCTGGTGCACCAGGTCGCGGAAGTCCTCCATGGTGCCGTAGCGCGGGTCGATGTCCGTGTAGTCGGAGATGTCGTAGCCGCCGTCGCGCATGGGGGAGGGGTAGAAGGGCGGGATCCAGATCGCATCCACGCCCAGCCACGCCAGGTAGTCCAGACGGGAGGCCAGTCCCGGGAAGTCCCCGATGCCGTCGCCGTCGGAGTCCGCGAAGGAGCGCAGCAGCGCCTCGTAGAACACGGCGGTGCGGAACCACTGCGGATCCGCCGACAGACCGGGGCGGGGCTGCGGCGGAAGATCGGGAACGCCGGGGATGAAGGTCGCGGGCGCGAAGGCCCTCCCCGTCATGGCGGGCGCGTTCGACGCGCCCGAGACGGGTGCGACCACGGGCACGGGGCGGGTGATGGGGCGCGTGCCGGGGACGGGAGCGGTGCCGGAGACCGGGGAGGCGGGAACGGACACGGTGACCTTTCGGGAGTGGAGTGACCTTTCTGGGAGGGCGGCGAGCGGAGTCGGGCCGCAGCGCGTCGTCGGGGCCCACCGCCCCGACGACGCGCCCCGGCTCAGAGGGGCTCGACGTGCAGGACGTGCGCGACGTGCCCGGCGAACGGGTCGAGACGCACGTAATTGGTGCCGCTCCACTCGAACTCCGCACCGGTGAGCTCGTCGGTCACCCGCAGACAGGGCAGCGAGCCGTCGGTGTCCCCGGGCAGACCCAGCTGCACCAGGTTGAGGTAGACCTCGCCCTCGCGAGCGCTGTGCGGGTCCAGGTTGACCACGGTCAGCACGACGTCGTCCTCGCCCGTGGGCGAGTGCGCGGCGTCGACCCGCTTGGAGTAGGCGATGAGGGCGTCGTCGCTGGTGGGGTGGAACCAGATGTCGCGCAGCTGACGCAGGGCGGGGTGCGCGGCGCGGGCGGCGTTCAGGCGCGTGAGCAGGTCCTCGATGCCGTTGCCGCGGGCGGCGGCGAAGTCGCGCGGCTTGTACTCGTACTTCTCGTTGTCGATCTGCTCCTCGAAGCCGGGGCGCGGGATCGACTCGGCCAGCTCGTAGCCGGAGTAGATGCCCCACGTCGGGGACAGGGTGGCCGCCAGGACGGCCCGCAGCTTGAAGGCCGGCACCTGCCCGTCGGTCATGAAGGGGGTGAGGATGTCGTGGGTGGTCGGCCAGAACGCGGGGCGCAGGATGTGAGCCGTGTCCTGGGAGAGCTCGACGACGTAGTCGATGAGCTCCTGCTTGGTGTTGCGCCAGGCGAAGTAGGTGTAGGACTGGTGGAAGCCGATCTCGCCCAGGGTGCGCATCATGGCCGGACGGGTGAAGGCCTCGGCCAGGAAGAGCACCTCGGGGTTGGTGGAGCGGATCTCGCGGATGAGGCGCTGCCAGAACGTCAACGGCTTGGTGTGCGGGTTGTCGACGCGGAAGATCGTCACGCCGTGGTCGATCCAGGTGCGCACGACCTGGAGGATCGCGGCGTAGATGCCCTCGGGGTCGTTGTCGAAGTTCAGGGGGTAGATGTCCTGGTACTTCTTGGGCGGGTTCTCCGCGTAGGCGATCGAGCCGTCGGCCAGGATCGTGAACCACTCGGGGTGCTCCTTCACCCACGGGTGGTCCGGGGAGCACTGGAGGGCCAGGTCCAGGGCGACCTCCATGCCGAGCTCGCCGGCCCGTGCGACCAGGGCGTCGAAGTCGTCGAAGGTGCCCAGGTCGGGATGGATGGCGTCGTGACCGCCGTCGGGGGAGCCGATGCCGTAGGGGGAGCCCGGGTCGTCGGGGCGGGCGTGGAGGGTGTTGTTGCGGCCCTTGCGGTTGGTGGCGCCGATGGGGGAGATCGGGGTGAGGTAGAGGACGTCGAACCCCATGGCGGCGATGCGGTCGAGCCGCTCGGCGGCGGTGCGCAGGGTGCCGGTGTGCCAGACGCCCTGGGAGTCGGAGCCGCTGCCGAGCGAGCGGGGGAAGATCTCGTACCAGGATCCGGCCAGTGCGCGCTCGCGGTCCACCTGGAGCGGGTAGGTGGCGGAGGGGGAGACGTGGTCGCGCAGCGGGAGTCGGTCCAGGACCTCGACGACGGCGTCCGCCAGGCCGGCGTCGAGGCGCTCGCCGTCGGGCAGGGACTCGTCGCGCAGACGCTCGGCGGCCCGCGCCAGGATGGCGGCGTCGTCCGGGTCGCGGCCCGGAAGGGCGGCGGCGCGGTCCAGCACGCGCGCGCCCTCCTCGAGCATGAGAACGGCGTCGACGCCGGCGGGGACCTTGATGCCCGCGGCGTGCGCCCACGTGGCGTAGGGGTCGGACCAGCCCTCGACCCGCAGGCCCCAGTCGCCGGGCGCGTCGGGGGCCAGACGGGCCTCGTAGCGGTCCAGGCCGGGCAGGATCTCCACCATGCGGGCGCGCGGTCCGTCGGTGCCGTCGGGGCGCACGAGGACGGCGGTGGCGCCGAAGGAGTCGTGGCCCTCGCGGAAGACGGTGGCGCGGATCGGCATCACCTCGCCGGGCACGGCCTTGGCCGGCCACCGCCCGTCCTCCACGACGGGGAAGACCTCGGTCACCGGAATGCGGCCAACCGGTGCGTAGGGTGCTGGTTGCGGCGCGGCTGCGTCGGTCGGGGGGGCGGGGGGCTGAGGCGCGGCGTTGCGCGTGGTGTTCGCAGTCACAGGACAAGCCTACGGGGTCGGACTCGGTTGAGTCACATCTGCCCCGCGCGTCTCTTCGTCGAGATCGGTCGAGTTCCGTGTCGAGATCGGTTCTGAGCGGCTCACGACTCGCCCTCGGCCCCTCGGCCCCTCGGGCCCGAGGAGTCGGGATGATTCCGGCCTCGCCGCCGCGATGTCAGCGGGGGGAGCGTGGAGCGAGCAGGCAGTCGTAGCGCCTCCGCCCCGGCCAGCGCGGGTCGGCCGGGGCCGGGCGGACGAGGAATCCCATCCCGCGATAGAAGCCGATCGCGTCGTCATCGGTCCGGGCGCGCACGGCGGCCCCCGGGTGCCGCCGCCTGATCTCGGCGATGAGAGCGCTCGCCAGCCCCCGGAGCCGATGGGTCTCGGCGGTGGCGAGGTACTCGATGGTCGCCGAGGGACGCGACGGGCTCGGCCCGGGGGCCGGCGGCGCGTAGGCGGCCAGGGCCACGGGCGGCCCCTCGCCGACCGCCGCGGGAATCGCCGTCAGGACCGTGAGTCGGGGCAGCTCCTCGACGAGGAGACGGGACAGCCGGGCATCGTCGTAGTCGGTCGCCAGCCGCAGCAGGCTCCGCAGCTCGGGTGAATCGAGCTCCTCCGGTTCCAGGTCGTGCAGGACGATGTCGGTCATGGGCGGATCCCGGCGGACTCTGTAGGGGCTCGCAGGGGCTCGCAGGGGCTCGATGCAGGCTCGGTAGTCCATGCCCATGGCGGCGCGCACGGCCGCCAGCGTCTCATTCGCCACGGCGTTCGCCCTCTCGTTCCCGGCGTGGAGCACGTGGAGCAGGTAGCCCTCGTCGGCGGCCAGGTCGGCGCGTCGAGCGCGTATCGGGGCGAAGAACTCGTTGACCGCCTCGGTGGTGATCCTCTTGAGCATTCCCGCCCCGCCGTCGCCGATGCGCTCGGCGATCTCCTGCGGCTCCCCGGCACCGCACAGGGAGGCCAGCGTGAGCAGGTTGGCCACCTCCGGGCGGGCGGCCGGATCGTAGGTGATGACCCGATCGGAGTCGGTCTTGGCCTTCCTCAGGGCCTTGGCGGTCTCGTCGGCGCTCATGCGCAGCTCGATCGTGTTGCGCCGCGACTTGCTCATCTTCTCCCCGTCCAGGCCCAGCAGCATCGGGGCCCGGCTGAGCAGCGCCTCGGGGCGACGGAAGACCGGGTGGTCCTCGACGGCCCGCCCGTAGCGCTTGTCGAAGCGCTGGGCGATGAGGCGGGCCTGCTCCAGATGGGGGAGCTGGTCCTTGCCCACCGGCACGAGATTGGCCTGGCAGAAGAGGATGTCGGTGGCCTGGTGGACGGGGTAGGTGAGCAGCAGACCGCTCATGGCGCGTCCTTCGGTGGCCTCCAGCTCGGACTTCACCGTGGGGTTGCGGTGGAGCTCGGACTCGGTGACCAGGGACAGGAAGGGCAGCATCAGCTGGTTCTGCGCCGGGACCGCGGAGTGGGCGAAGATCGTCGAGCGCCGCGGGTCCACGCCCACGGCCAGGGCGTCGGTGACCAGGGACAGGACGCGCTCGCGGATGGGGCCGACGGCGTCGCGGTCGGTGATGACCTGATAGTCGGCCACGAGGATCCAGGTGTCCACGCCCGCGTCCTGAATCGTCCTCCAGGAGTGCATGGTGCCGAAGTAGTGGCCCAGGTGCATGTTCCCGGTGGGGCGGACCCCGGTGAACATCCGGTAGCGGCCGGGGTTGACGGCGATGTCGGCCTCGATCTCGGTGGAGCGGGCGATCGAGCGGGCCAGGGACGCGTCGTCGACGGCGGTGGCCAGGGCCTCCTCGGCCGCGGTGGGGGTCTGAGTCATGGGGTCATCCTAGAGAATCGTCCCGGGGCATCGGATGGCGCGCCCGGCGCGCACCGTTCTCCTCCCCGCCCCTCGCGACCGGGCGTCAGCACATGTCCGGGTGGTCGTAGGGGGACTTGCCGCTCCCCGCCCCTCGCGACCGGGCGTCGGTCGTCCGCCGGCTGGCCGGTCAGGGCGAGATCCAGCTCGTGGCGCGCCTGCACCACGCGTTCGGCGGTGAAGGACCCGTCGTGGGACACCAGGGCCAGGCCGTCCAGGATCTCGGTGCCGTAGTGGTGCCCGTGACCGTGAGGGACGTTCGTGGCTCGCGGCAGGTCGGCGCTGACCTGGAAGAAGGTGATGCAGGGCATCCAGTGCATGGCGGAGGAGCGGTCCGCGCCCGCCCGCTCGCGCAGCCAGTCGGGCTGATCGCGCACGAGCCGAGGCGACCACCACACCACCGGATCGCTGGAATGCTGGACGTAGAGGATGCGGTGATCGCCCCATGCGCCGTCCCCGATGAAGGACTCCATCTCGTCGCGGTCCTGAGCGAAGCGCACCGTCAGCCCCGCGGAGTAGACGGGATCCGCCTCACGAGTCCCCGGGTCCCGCCGGGTGACGAGGTCGCGCCACAGCCGGGAGGAATTGGGAGGTCCCACCCACAGGACGCCGTCAACGCTCTCCAGGACATCGGACAGGTCCGAGAAGGCGGCCTCGCCCGCCACGACTCCGAGTGACTCCCCGTACAGCAGGAGCCTGGGGCGCTCTTCCTCCGGGAGAGTCCTCCACCAGGCGACGACGGCGGTGACCAGTGCTCTGCCCGAGGCGCGCGTCCTATCGGTGTCGGCGATGAACTGCACGCCCGAGGGCAGATAGGAGTACTGGGCGGCGGCGATTGCCGTATCGCCGTCGTAGAGGGCCTCCAGGGACAGGGCGGCCACCGGGTCCACCCAGCCGGTCCCCGTTGTCGGAGCGATCATGATTGCCGAGCGGGAGGCCGCCCCCGGTGCGCTTCGGCTCCTCGACCACCAGGGCGGCGACCTGCTGCTGCCAGTGAACCGCGCGGAGGGGGATCCCGTTGAGCGCCAGAACCACCACCGTGCTCAGGGCGATCTCCGCGCGCCGCTTCCACTGCGGCCGCCACTCGGGCGGACTCCGGCCGCTGGACTCCCACAGGATCCCGGCCGCCGCGCGGATTCAGGTGCGCCAGTTCCAGGACAGCCAGACCCCCAGCGGGTAACCGGTCCCCGCGCACAGCCCGCAGGGCGCCCCCTGGGAGAGCACGTCGCGGGGCAGCAGCGAGGGCGTCAGGGCCAGGATGAAGAACACGGTGCCCAGGACGAGACCCGCGGGGTCGGGGCGCCGGCGGTCCCGGATGCGGCCCAGGGGGCATGGGGCGCCGCGGCTTCAATGGCGTTGCTGGGAGCGGCATCACACGATACCTGGACCATATCCGCCCGGTGCCCGACTCCGTCCCGCTCTCCGGAATGCGGTCGCGCATGCGGACGCGGGTCCGGGAACCCCCTGATGCGTCTCAGGGGCGGGCCTGTGACAGACTTCCGTCATGACCAGGCACGCGCAGGATCGCAGTGACAACTTCTCCGCAGGGCGCCGCGGGGGACCCGACCCGGCTCGGCGGCGCGACCGGGGGAGCACCGGTCTGATCGAGCACGCCCCGGTCGATGACCCGGTCGTCACCGCGCGCGCCCTGTTCAAGGTCTTCGGGCGCGGCGAGAACGCCGTGACCGCGCTGGACGGGGTGGACGTCTCCATCGCGCGCGCCCGTTTCACCGCGATCATGGGGCCCTCGGGGTCGGGCAAGTCGACCCTCATGCACTGCCTGGCGGGCCTGGAGTCCGCCACCTCGGGGACGATCGCCCTGGACGGGCAGGAGATCACCTCCATGAGCCAGCGGCGACTGACCAGGCTGCGGCGCGAGCGCATCGGCTTCGTGTTCCAGTCCTTCAACCTGGTTCCCTCCCTGACGGCCGGGGAGAACATCACCCTGCCCCTGGACATCGCCCGTCGGAAGGTCGAGCGCAGCCGCTTCGACCAGGTCGTCGAGGCGGTCGGTCTGTCGGACCGCCTGTCCCACCGGCCCGCCGAGCTCTCCGGCGGCCAGGTCCAGCGCACGGCCTGCGCCCGCTCCATCGTGGGCCGCCCCGCGGTGGTCTTCGCCGACGAGCCGACCGGGAACCTCGACTCGCGGGCGACCGAGCAGGTCCTGAGGGTCCTGCGCTCCAGCGTCGATGACTTCGACCAGAGCGTCGTCATGGTGACTCACGAGGCTGAGGCGGCGGCCTGGGCGGACACCGTGCTCTTCCTGCGCGACGGGCGGGTCGTGGCGGAGATGAACGATCCGGACCGCGACCGGGTCCTGGAGGCCCTGCACGACCTGGGCTCGCCCGGAGGCGGGAGCATCGGGCGCGGGCGGTCCGCCGGCACCGCCGGTAGTACCGCAGGAGCCGTCCCGACTCCTCCGGGCGATGGCCCCGCCGCCGGCCCCGCGGGTGCGCAGGGGGCGGCGCTATGATCCGGGTCGCCCTGCGCTCGGTGCGCGCTCACGCCGGGCAGTTCCTGCTGACGGCGCTCGCCGTCGTTCTCGGAGTGACCTTCCTCTCGGGCACCCTCGCCCTGCGCGGAGTCCTGTCGGACACCTTCTCCGCACTGATGTCCTCGACGATAACGGCCGACCTCTACGTGACGGGGCAGCCGATCCGGAGCGCGCAGTCCAGCGGCGGCGGCGGGGTCCTGACGGAGAAGATCGACGGAGCGCTCGCCGAGCGGATCGCCGGGATCGACGGCGTCAGCACCTCCCACGCGGCCTCGTCGCTGAACGGGACGCTCGTCGGGGCCGACGGGTCCCCCGTGACCTCCACCGGCGCTCCGACCATCATCGTCCCGGCCTTCCCCGATGAGCCGGAGCGGAGGGTGGTCGCGGGCCGGGCCCCCTCCGGGAGCGATGAGATCACCCTGGAGTCCGACGCCCTGAAGCGCTCGGGCCTGGCCGTCGGGGATCAGACCCACCTGGTCGTCAACGGCACCCCCTCCGAGGTCACGGTGGTCGGGGAGTTCACCTTCGGCACCTCGATGGCCGGAGCCACGCTCGTCGCCGGCGACCCCGACTGGATCATGGGACTGGCCGCCCCTGACGGCAAGGTCTCGCAGATCGAGATCAACATGGCCGATGGCGCGGACGCCGCGTCCGTGCGCCAGCAGATCACGGCCCTGCTCCCCGACTCCGCGCGTCTGCAGACCCGCGCCGAGCGCATCGATGAGCAGAACGCCTACGTCGAGTCGATCCTCGGCTACGTCCAGACCTTCCTCCTGGTCTTCGTGGTCCTGGCCATGTTCGTCGGCTCGTTCATCATCATGAACACCTTCGCCATGAGCGTGCGCCAGCGCCAGAAGGAGTTCGCCCTGCTGCGAGCCGTCGGGGCCTCGCCCGCATCCGTGTTCGGCACGGTGCTGTTCCAGGCCGTCGTCATCGGCCTGGTCGGCTCGCTCATCGGCGTCGCGGGCGGAGTCGGCCTGACACGGCTGCTCGTGGCCGGCCTGGAGGCCTATGGCATGCCCCTGCCGGGCGGCGGGGTGCCCATGACGAGCGGCGTCATCGCCACCTCGATCGCCATCGGTCTCCTGGTGACCATCGTGGGTGCCCTCCTGCCCGCTCGCGACGCCGCCCTCACCCCGCCGGTGGAGGCCATGCGGGGGACCGCGGGGGCGCGTGAAAAGCCCCTGTGGGTCCGCGGCGGCATCGGGGCCGTCCTCGCGGCGGCGGGCCTGGCGGTCGTGATCGTCGCCTGGGTCGACGAGGACCTGTCCCGCCGGACGACCGTGCTGGGCGCCGGTGCGGGTGCCCTCGTCCTCGGGCTTCTCGTCTGCTCCCCGGTGCTCGCCCGCCGGACCATCGCCGTCCTGGCCATGCCGCTGCGCCTCATGCGCCCCGTCGGGCGCCTGGCGGCGCGCAACCTCGCCGCGGCGCCCCGCCGGACGGCCGCGACCTCGGCGGCGCTGGTCGTCGGCATGGCGCTCGTGTGCGCCGGGAGCATCATCGCGGCCTCCATGCAGGCCTCGATCTCCGGGATCGTCAACGATTCCATGCGCGCCGACCTCCTGGTGCGGGCGCCCACCTCGTCGGGGCAGCTCACTCCTCTGCCCGCCGAGATGACCGAGAGGATCAGTGCGCTCGACGGTGTGGAGGAGGCCACCGGCTACGCCGTCTCCTCGGTCACCACCACGATGCCGGACGGCGGCGAGAGCACGGGCTACATGGTCGCGATCGACCCGCAGCGCTACTCCGACTTCTACGACCCGGGCGTGACCGCCGGTTCGCTGGACTCCCTCGACGACACGCACGTGGCCGCCTTCGCCGACTCCGGCCTGCAGCTCGACGACCGGGTCACGATCACCGGGCCGACGGGCTCGGTGACGGCCACCGTCTCGGCGGTCGCCGACTCCAAGGGGCTCATCGGCACGCTCTACGCCACGCCCGGGGTCGCGGCCGCGGTGGGCTCGTGGACCGTGCCGATATCGGCCGACCCGGGAGAGGTCCTGGCCTCCCCGCAGGGACTGTTCATCTCGCTCGCCGACGGCGCCGACATGGGCGCCGTGCAGTCCGAGATCCGGGAGATCGTCGCGCCGGCGTACGTCTTCGAGGTCCTGGACGCCAACGAGCTCTCCGACCAGGTCGGCCAGACCGCCGACCAGATGCTGGCCGTGCTCTACGCACTGCTGGGCCTGTCCCTGGTCATCGCCGTGCTCGGCATCGTCAACACCCTCGTCCTGTCGGTCAGTGAGAGGACTCGCGAGATCGGGCTCATGCGGGCCGTCGGCCTGGGCCGCGCCCAGGTGACCGGCGAGATCATGTGCGAGTCCGTCCTGACCGCCGTCTACGGAACCGTCCTGGGCGGGGCCGTCGGCGTACTGCTGGCCGGGGCGCTGCGCTCGGTCCTGGCCGACCGGGGGCTCACCGAGCTGGCCATCCCGTGGCCGCAGCTGATGATCATGCTCGCGGCCGCCATCGTCGTCGGGGTCCTCGCCGCCCTGTGGCCGGCGCTGCGGGCCCTCCGGCTGCCGGTCCTCCAGGCCATCGCCACTGAATGAGCTCGGGGAGGAGCCCGGGAACGGTGCCGCGTGCGCGCCCGCCCACCTCCCGACGTCGCCCGCGAGTGCGACTCGCGTACGCCCTGGTGCGCCCCGAGCGGGGCGCGGGAGCGCCGCGAGCAGGGGACTCGCCCCGCGGTGCCCGCCGGAGCCCGCACCGAGTGGTCGGCAGGGCGGGGATTGTGAGGGCCTCCGCGACGATGAGGTCTCGCAGGCGGACCGCGGCGCCGGCCCCATCGGACGCCCCCCCCGCCCCGCCGTCCGCAGGGACGCTCGGACTGATCCGGCCGCCTGGGAACTCCGAGCCGGCGACGAAGGCCTCCCGAGAACGGGGGCGCCCGGGGGCGGCCCGACCGGGGGGCGCACCGGTCGGCTCGGGCGTCAGGGGGTGGTGGGACGGCCCTCCCGGGGCTCCAGCACCTCACCGGACAGGTAGATCCGCATGCTCAGCGCGTCCAGGGTCGTGGTGTCCCCGGGGCGGTCGTGTCGGCACTCGGCGGAGCGGGGCGGTCTGTCCTGCGCCGGCCTGATCGCCCGGGTGCGGGCCGCTCCGCGGCTGACCCGGTGGGCCAGTGCGAAGGCGGAGGTGTGCGGGCGCGGCACCGCCCAGGTGGAGTCCCAGGACAGGTGCCAGTCCGTGCCGTGGCCGTCGGGCAGCGTGACGTCGACCTGATCGAGCCAGCCGTTGATGACCACCAGCAGGTCGTTGTCCGCCAGCGGTCCGCCGTTGCGCAGCATCTGGATCACGCGCGTCCACGGGTCGTGCCAGGCGTCGGAGTCCATGGGGACGCCGTCCGCGCGGAACCAGGACAGGTCGGGCAGCGTGTCGCCCCTCGGCGCGGCACCGGTGGCGAAGGCCTCCGGCCGTAGGACGGGGTGGCTCTCGCGCAGTCTCACGAGGAACCGGGCGGTGGCCAGCAGGTCGCACTGCCATGGCGCCAGGTCCCAGTCGTACCAGGAGATCGGGGAGTCCTGGCAGTAGGAGTTGTTGTTGCCGTCCTGGGTGCGGCCCATCTCGTCGCCGCCCAGGAGCATCGGCATGCCCGCGCTGACGAACAGGGTGGCCAGGATATTGCGGGAGGAGCGGCGTCGCAGCATCTCGATGGGGCCGCCGTCCATCCCCTCGCGCAGCGGCCCCTCGAAGCCGTGGTTCCAGGACCGGTTGTCGTCGGTGCCGTCGCGATTGTCCTCGCCATTGGCGAGATTGTGCTTGTAGTCGTAGGAGACCAGGTCGCGCAGGGTGAAGCCGTCGTGGGCGGTGACGAAGTTGACGCTTCCCAGCGGTCCTCGCCCGCCGGGGCACTCCCCGTAGCCGAACGTATCGGCGCTGCCCGACAGGCGCGTGGCCAGGTCCCGCAGGTCGGAGCCCGGGCGCCCCTTGGACATCTCCGAGGCGTCGCGCAGCCAGAAGGAGCGCACCGTGCCCCGGTAGCGGTCGTTCCAGTCGTGGAAGGGCAGGGGGAACTCTCCGGTGCGCCAGCCGCCCGGGCCGATGTCCCACGGCTCGGCGATCAGCTTGACGCCGCCCAGGATCGGGTCCGTGGCCATGCCGATGAGCAGCGGGTGGCGGGCGTGGAACTCCGCGGCGTTCCGCCCCAGGGCGACCGCCAGGTCGAAGCGGAAGCCGTCGATGCCGACGTCGCCGGCCCAGTAGCGCAGTGAGTCGAGAGCCAGCTGGACGGCCCGCGTGGAGCGGAAGTCCACCGTGTTGCCGGTGCCCGTGACGTCGATGTACTGGGCCGGGCGGTGCGGGGCGTGGAGGTAGTACTCCAGGTTGTCGAGACCGCGCAGAGACAGGCTCGGACCGTCCGCCCCCGACTCGCAGGTGTGGTTGTAGACCACGTCCATGATCACCTCCAGGCCGGCCTCGTGGAGCAGGGAGACCATGCCGCGGACCTCGTCCAGGACCGCCTGGGGGCCGGCCGCCTGCGCCGCGGCGGTGGCGTAGGCGGGCTCCGGGGCGAAGTAGGACAGCGTCGAGTACCCCCAGTAGTTGGTGAGTCCGCGCTTGAGCAGGAAGGTCTCGGAGAAGGCGGCGTGGATGGGCAGCAGCTCGATGGTGGTCACGCCCAGCGAGCGCAGGTGCTCGATCGTGGCCGGATGGGCCACACCCGCGTAGGTGCCGCGCAGCTCGGGCGGCACGCCGGGCATGTCGTGGGTGAGCCCCTTGACATGGGTCTCGTAGATGACGGTGCGGCCGTAGGGCACCCTGGGGCCGGGCACGACCGTGAACTGCTCACCGGTGACCACGCCGAGGGCGACGCGTCCGGCGGAGTCGAGCTCGGAGGGAGCGAATGGCACGAAGGCGGGGGAGAGGTCGTCGTCGACGGCGTGCGCGTACAGCTCGGGCCCCAGGGTCGGCTTGCCGTCCAGAGCGCGCGCGTAGGGATCGAGAAGAAGCTTGCGGGGATTGAACAGCAGGCCCTCGGAGGGGTTCCACGGCCCGTGGACGCGGTAGCCGTAGCGCTGCCCGGCGCGCACGCCGGGCACATGGGCGTCCCAGATGCCGAGCCTCGGGCCGCGCAGGCCGATCCTGCGCTCGGAGACGATCCCGCCCGCGGCGTCCGTCTCGATCAGGCACAGATCGACGGCGGTCGCGTGCGGCGCGGCGAGGGCGAAATCGGCGCCGTCCCCGGTCAGGGTGGCGCCCAGGCGGATGCGGTCCGACGCGTCGGAGGCTGCTCGGGCGGCCGGCTGCGGCTCTAACGTGGGGGACATGGGCTCTATTGTCGAGGCGCAGTCGCGCGACGGCCACTCGAGGCGGGCGTGGCACACGCCTCGAGCTCCGTGAACTGGTGGGAGCGTAGTGGACGCGCAGCGGATATGCAGGGATTGTGCAGTGTTCGTGCGGCGGGCGTGCGGTGGACGCTCGGTGCGAGTGCGTGCGGGCCGGGGCGCGGTGGCCCGAGATGCGTGACCCAGTGCTCACCGGCGCCGGCATCCGGATATGGCAATCTTGGACGCATGAAAATTGTGGTCTGCATCAAGCACGTCCCCGACGTGCAGTCCGAGCGACGCCTCGAGGACTCCCGCCTCGTCCGGGGGGAGGACGATGTCCTCAACGAGCTTGATGAGAACGCAGTCGAGGCCGCCGTCGGTCTCGTCGAGGACCTCGGCGGTCGGGTCGTGGCCCTGACCATGGGGCCCGAGGACGCCGAGGACGCCGTCCGCCGCGCGCTCCAGATGGGGGTCGACTCCGGGGTCGTCGTCAGCGACGACGACCTGGCCGGGGCCGACGTCGTGACCACTGCGCGTGCGCTGGCCGCCGCCATCGGACGCATCGGCGGGGTGGGACCGGGAGCCGGCACCGGTGATGTGGACCTGGTCGTCACCGGTATGGCCTCCTTGGACGCCATGACCTCCATGCTGCCCGGAGCCCTGGCCGCGGCCCTGCACGTGCCCGCCCTGACGCTGGCGAGCTCCCTGGAGGCCGGCGCCGAGGGGATCACCGTCACCCGCGCCACCGGCGCGCTGAAGGAGGTCCTCTCGGCCCCCCTGCCCGCGCTCGTGTCCGTGACCGACCAGGCCAACGAGCCGCGCTATCCCAACTTCGCCGCCATGCGCGCCGCCCGGAGGAAGCCCGTGGACGCCTGGGACCTGGGGGACCTGGGCATCGAGCCGCGCGGGGCCGCCGTCGCCGTCGTCGAGGCCGAGGAGCGGCCCGCCCGTCAGGCCGGCATCATCCGCACCGACGCCGGGGAGGCCGGGCGCGAGCTCGCCGCCTGGCTGGTGGACGGCGGGCTCGTCTGAGCGGCCGACGCGTACACCGAGGACCACAAGGAGAAGATCATGTCCGAGACTCTTGATGCGCCCGTGCTCGTGCTCGCCGACCTCGACGGCGCCCTCCCGACCGGCCCCGCCCTCGAGCTCGTCACCGCCGCACGGACGCTGACCGCCGGCGATGTCGTCGCCCTTGTCCTGGGCCCGGTCGAGGCCGCCGCCTCGGCCGCCCTGGCCGCTGCGGGCGCCACCCGCCTGCTGATCGCCGACGTGGGCGGCGAGCGGGCGCAGGCCCCCGCCTCCGCCGACGCCGTCGTCGCGGCCGCGCGCGAGACCGCCCCCGGTGCGGTGCTGGTCTCCGGCGACTACCGGGGCAAGGAGGTCGCCGGGCGCGCCGCCGTGCTCATGGACTCCGCCTGCGCCGCCGACGTGACCGACCTGCGGGTCACGAACGGCGATGTGCGCGCCTCCAGGCTCGCGTTGTCCGGATCCTGGGCGGTCACCGTGTCGATCGCGCCGGCCGCCGCCCGGGACGGGCGCGCGCCGGTCGTGGCCGTGCGCCCCGGATCCGTCGAGGTCGCCTCCGGGGGGACGACGGATGGAACGGCCGACGGCTCCGCAGCGCTGCGGGCCGAGCCCCTGGACGTCCCGTTGAGCGCGGAGGCGGCGGCCGTGCGGCTCGTCTCCCGCGAGCGCGCCGCGGCGACCGCCGGTCCGGACCTGGCCGGAGCGCGCACCGTCGTCGTGGGCGGACGCGGCGTGGACGGCGACTTCGACCTGGTGCGATCCCTGGCCGACTCGCTGGGCGCGGCCGTGGGCGCCACGCGAGTGGCCTGCGACGAGGGATGGGTCGAGCGGTCCGCGCAGATCGGTCAGACCGGGGAGACGATCTCCCCGCGGCTGTACATCGGTCTGGGCGTGTCCGGCGCCGTCCACCACACCAGCGGGATCCAGGGCGCCGGAACCATCGTGGCGGTGTGCGACGACTCCGAGGCCCCGATCTTCGAGATGGCGGACTTCGGCGTCGTGGGGGACGTGACCGAGGTCGTGCCCCAGCTGGTCTCCGAGCTCGCCCGCCTGCGTGGCTGAGCGCTCCTCGGCGGCCAGCCGCCGGGGTCTCGCCTCAGTGCCTCGCGGCGCGGCTCAGTACCCGCTCACGACCTGCTCATGACCGCCCATGACCTGCACGGTGCCGCCCAGCACCGCGTCCTGAAGGAGGACTGATGACTGCCGGGCCCGCCCCCCGTTCCGGGAGCGGCGCGTGCTCCGCGCGCCCGACGGGGGAGCGCACCGCCCCTCCGACGTCGGCGGGGCCGTCGCCCGCCGGAGACGGTGCCGCTCCCGATGGATCCGGCACCGGCCCCGACGCCCCGGCGGCCGAGCTGCGCCCGGCCGCCGAGGACCGCTGGGCGGGCGAGCTGGCGGCCCTGGCCGCGGCCGACACGGCCTCCGGCGCCGAGGTCCCCGCAGGCTGGCGGCTGTCCCCGCGCTCGGTGCGCGCCTTCGTCGTCGGGGACGAGGCCCTGGGGGTGACCCGCAAGTTCTACGGCGATGATCCTCTGGTCGACCGCGCCGTCGTCACGCTCCTGGGCCACCAGGGGCTCATGCTCGTGGGCGAGCCGGGGACTGCGAAGTCCATGCTCTCCGAGCTGCTGAGCGCGGCGATCTCGGGGGTCTCGACCCTGACGGTCCAGGGCTCGGCGGGCACCACCGAGGACCACATCCGCTACTCGTGGAACTACGCGCTCCTCATCGCCGAGGGCCCCTCGCGCCGCGCCCTGGTGCCCTCCCCGGTCTACCGGGCCATGGAGTCGGGGCGCCTGATGCGCTTCGAGGAGATCACCCGCTGCCCGCCCGAGATCCAGGACACCCTGGTGTCGGTCCTGTCCGAGAAGCAGCTCATGGTGCCCGAGCTGGGCGACGGCTTCCGCGTGGCCGCGGCGCCGGGCTTCAACGTCATCGCCACCGCGAATCTGCGCGATCGCGGTGTCCACGAGATGAGCGCGGCCCTGAAGCGCCGCTTCAACTTCGAGACGGTGCGCCCCATCGCCGACCGCGCCTTCGAGGCCGAGCTCATCACCCGGGCCCTGGACTGCGAGCTCGGCCCGCGGCGCGCCCCCATGAGCCCGGAAGTGCTCGACGTGCTGGTCACCGCCTTCGCGGACCTGCGCACCGGCGCCACCGCCTCCGGATCCCCGGTCAAGCGCCCCGATGCGGTCATGTCCACCGCCGAGGCCGTCAACGTCGGAGTGGCCGCCTCCATGAGCGCCCGCTACTTCGGCGACGGCTCCGTGCGCGCCGCCGACATCGCCCGTCAGCTGGTCGGCGTGGCCCTCAAGGGCGAGGACGAGGACGCCCGGCGCATGCGCCTCTACGTCGACTCCGTGGTGCGCGAGCGCGCACGATCCTCGGCCGCGTGGAAGGACTTCCTCTCCGCCGCGCAGGGGTTGTGGGAGTGAGGACGGCGGGCGCGGCAACCCCGGTTCCGCCACGGCTCCGGCGCGCCCTGGGGGCCCAGCGCGCCTGGGGCGAGGCCGGAGTCCATCTCGCCCCGATCCGTCACCACTCGCCGGCCTGCGCCCTGGCCCTGAGAGCGCTCCTGGAGCAGGTGAGTCCCGCTGTCGTCCTCATCGAGGGGCCGGCCGAGTACACCGGCCTGCTGCCCGCCCTCCAGGATCCGGACACCGTTCCCCCGGTCGCGGTGCTCTCCCTGGCCGACCGCACCGCCTCCTACTACCCGCTCGCCGAGTTCTCGCCGGAGTGGATCGCCCTGCGCTGGGCGGGCGAGCACGGCGCCGAGGCCGTTTTCATCGACCGCAGCCCCGGCGCGGACGACGACTGCCGCGACGAGTCCCGCGATGACTCCCATGACGGCCACGGCGTCGCCGCCCGCACCCTGCAGGCCGAGTACCACCTGGCCCGCTCCGCCGCCCTGGACGCCCTCGCCGCGCGGCTCGGCTGCCGCGATCACGACGAGGTCTGGGAGCAGCTCTTCGAGGACCGCGGCACCGCCGATATCCGCGCCTGGCGGGACTTCTTCTCCGACACGCTCGCCTGGTCGGGGCTGGCCCGCCTGGACGCCGAGCGCGAGGTCCTCGACTCCGACGGCACCCACGCCCGCGAGGCCGTCATGGCGGCCGCCCTGCGCGAGCGCCTGCCGCGCGCGACCGGCGGCGGACGCGACGGCGGCCCGATCGTCGTCGTCACCGGCGCCTTCCACGCCCTGGCCCTCCTCGACGCGCTCGACAACACCCCCGAGGCCGCCTGGCTGCCCTCCGCCGACCCCCGGCCGGGAGGGGAGAGCTGGCTTATCCGCTACGACTTCTCCCGCCTGGACTCCCTGCGCGGCTACGGGGCGGGCATGTCCTCCCCGGGCCTGTGGCGGCGCGCCTGGCGCGCCCGCACCGGTGCTCACGCGGACCCCGGAGTCCCCGCGGGACCCCGTGGCTTCGCCACCACCGTCGTCCTCGATGTCGTCAACGCCCTGCGCGGGCTCGGGGAGCCCCTGGGCACGGCCCAGGCGCGCGCCACCGTCGAGCAGGCCCTGGGCCTGGCCGCGCTGCGCGGTCGTGCCTGGCCCGGACGCACCGACCTCCTGGACGCCTTGACCAGCTGCCTGGTCAAGGACGACACCGGTCTGTCGGGCAACCTGGGTGCCGCCGTCGCCACCGTCTTCGCCGCCTCCGACCTCGGGCGGGTGCCCGCGGGCACCGCCAGTCCACCGCTCGTGGCAGAGGTGCGCGAGCGGCTCAGGGCCCTGCGCTTCCGGCTCGACGACACCGTTGAGCGCCGCGTCGCCCTGGACACCGCCCGCAGGCCCCGTCACCGCGAGCGCCGCGAGCTGCTCGCCCGCTTGCGCTTCGCCGAGGTGGGCTTCGCCCGTCAGGTCGGCGGGGCCGATCTCGTGGCGGGCACGGGCCTGGGGCGGTTCGTCGAGGAGTGGGTCTACGCCTGGACCCCCGTGGTGGAGGCCGCCCTGGTGCGCGCCGCCCAGGAGGCCCCCACCCTCGACGTCCTGGTGCGCACCCGCCTGGCCGAGCGCCTGGACGGCGAGCGGCGCGCCGTCGCCCTCGCCGAGCTCCTCGCCGAGCTGGCGGTCATGGGGCTCGACGAGGAGGCGGTCGGGGTGTGCGACGTCCTCGAGATCGCCGTGAGCGACGTGAGCGACCTGGCCGAGCTCGTCGAGGTCCTGCACCGCCTGGCCTCCCTCGTGGAGGGCACGGGGCGACTGCGCCTGGAGCGCGCCAGCCGTGCCGCGCCGCGTCTGCGCTCCATGCTGCGCCGGGGCACGGCGGAGATCGCCCGCCTGGTGGCCGAGCTGGTCGGGATGGCGGACGACGAGGCGGCGAGGGCGGTGGACGCGCTCATCGCCGTGCGCGATCTGCTCGTCCGATTCGCCGTCGCCGACGGCGCTGTTCATGCCGCCGACGCCGCAGGCGACGTCGGCCCCGGCCGCGAGGCCGTTCTGCGCGAGATCGACGTCCTGCGCCGCGCACGGGCCACCGCACCGGTGCTCGTGGGGTGCGCCACCGGCATCGCGTCGTCCACCGGATCCTTGAGCCGCCGGGAGGTGGCCGGTGCCATCGTCGCGCGCCTGAACCCGGAAGCGGACCGGACCGGAGTCGCCGACTTCCTCGTGGGGCTGATGCGCACGTCCCCGGACGTGGTCCTCCACGACCCCGACATCCTGAGAGCGGTCACCCGTACCCTGTCCGGGCTGGGGGAGTCCGGCTTCCTGGCCGTTCTTCCCGACCTGCGGCGCGCCTTCACCGCGCTGCGCCCCACCGAGACGCATCGCCTGGCCGAGCGGATCGCCGCGCTCACGGGCGTCGATGCCGCCCGGATCGACGTGGTGCGGAACGCGAGCCCCGCCGACGCCGCACTCGGATGGCGGATCGAGCAGGACCTCGTCGCCTCGCTGGTGCGCGACGGCCTGGAGCAGTGGGTGGGCCGATGACCGCGATGGCGGCGCCTCCCGGAGACCCCGACCGGGACCGCGACGGCGACTCGACCGGGGGCTCGGGCGGGGACCCGGACGGTGAGCTGGACGGTGAGCTGGCGGCGCGCCGCTGGCGCATGATCCTGGGGCGCTACGCCGAGTCCGCCCTGCCGCGCGAGGCCGCGGACGCCGGGTTGGACGACGCCCTGGGCCACCTCTACGACCGCGAGTACACCGGGCGCGGCCACCGCCTGGGCCGCGGCGGCCCGGATGCGGCGGGACGGGGGGACTCCGACGGCGACGGCGGACTGGGGCCCTCGGCGCTGCGGACCATCGATTGGCTCGAGGGGGCCCGTCGCCTCCTCCCCGCCTCCGCCCTGGAGCGCATGGAGTCCGACGCCCTGACCCGCTACGGGCTGACCGACCTGCTCGCCGACCCCGCCGCGGTGGACTCCGTGCGGACGAGTCCCGAGCTCGGCGCCGCGCTGCTGCGCATCAAGGGCACGATCCCGTCCCGGCTGGCGGACGGCTTGCGGGCGCTCATCGCCCGCATCGTCGCCGACGCCATCGAGCGGCTGCGCCGCCCCGTCACCACCGCCCTGACCGGCGCCCGCCGGCGCAATCGGCGCAGTCCCCGCGCCTCGGCGCGAAACCTCGACTGGCGCCGCACCATCGCCGCCAACCTGGGCAACGTGGACCCGGACACCGGACGCATGCTCGTTCAGGAGGTGCGCTTCATGTCCCGGCAGCGGCGCCAGAACCTGCAGTGGGACGTCATCATCCTGGTCGACCAGTCCGGCTCCATGGCCTCCTCCCTGCTCCACAGCGCCGTCATGGCCTCGATCCTGGCGTCCCTGCCCGGCCTGTCCGTGCGGCTCATCCTCTTCGACACCTCCGTGGTGGACGTCAGCCACCTGGCCGACGACCCCGTCGAGGTCCTCATGACCTGTCAGCTGGGCGGCGGCACCAATATCGCCAACGCCGTGGACTACGCCGCCGCTCGGGTGACTCAGCCCACCCGCACCGTCCTGGCGCTCATCAGCGACTTCGGGGAGGGCGGCTCGGTGTCCGCGCTCGTCGCCCGGGTGCGGGATCTGGCGGCCTCGGGCGTGACCATGCTGGGACTGGCATCCTTGGGCGACGACGGCGAGCCCTGGTTCAACCGGACGGTCGGCGACAGGCTCGCCGCGGCCGGCATGCGGATCGCTGCGATGACCCCGGACCGCTTCGCCGCCTGGCTGGCCGAGGCGACCGCATGACCGACTCGACCTCCCGGGGTCCGGCGCGCCCGGTCCGCTCGACCTCCCCGGTCCGCTCGACCTACTCGGCCTACTCGATCTATGCGGCCTTCGACGACGTCGCCCTGGCGGCCCTGGCCAGCCGTGGGCTCGTGCGACGCGGGCGCGCCGAGGTGGCCGCCGGACACGTCGAGGTCCGGGACGCGGAGGCGAAGGCGAACGGCGGGAGCGTGACGGTCGCGGTCGGACGGCCGCCGGTGCCGGTGGTCCTCACCACCGACGGGCCCCGGGACGCGCGCTGCCCCTGCCCCGTCGCCGGGACGTGCGTTCACGTCGTCGCCGCCTGCCTGTGGATGCGCGAGGCGGTTCGCGCAGCCGATCCCGGTGCCGACGACCCCGCCGGGCCCGACTCGGCGGAGGGCCCCGCGGAGGCACCGGGGCCCTTCGAACCGGCTGAGCCCTCTGAGCCCGCCGAGCCCTCGGGAGCTCCGGGGCCCGCGGTCCCGGCGCCCGTCCCCGCGCAGGACCCGGTCCTGGAGGAGGTGCTCGCCTGGGAGCCCGCCGCCGTCGAGAAGGCGCTGGGAGCGGCCGCGCTGCGCCGCGTCACCGCCGCCCTGGCGGACGCCGACCCGGCCCGGCTCGCCGCGGACCTCGAGATCACCCGCGCGCCGGGACGCCTGAGCGTCACCTGGCCGGACGCCCCCGAGGTCGTCGTCGTCGCGGGTCTGGGTCCCAGGGACATGATCGTGGCCGGGCGCCACTCCCGGGTCGCCCACGCGGCCTGGCGCCTCCAGGCCGTCGTGCGCCTGTTCGCCCGGGCGGGCAGGGCCTGGCCCTGGGCGGCCCGGAGCACCGCCATGACCGCCGGCCGTCGCCGGCTGCTCGCCTCGACCGCCCGCACCATCGAGGGCGTCATCGCCGCCGGGATCTCCCACGCCGGACCTCGCAGCGCCCATGAGCTCGACCGCCTCGCCCAGGTCGCCCGCCTGGAGGAGGTCCCGCGCCTGGCCAGGCTGCTCGTGTTGGCCGCCGGAGCGGTGCACGCGGTGGCCCGCCGCGACGACGCCGTTGACGAGAGCGCCGCCCTCAGCGCCCTGGCCGCCGCCTGGTCCCTGACACGGGCGCTGGACGCCGCCGCCCTGGATCCCGTCCTGCTCGGGAGCGCCGAGGTCGAGCGGACCCGGCCGGGCCTGCTCGTGCCCCTGTCGGCCGCCTGGTGGACCGCCCCCTCGGGGAGCCGCGGCCTCACCGCCCGCTTCTGGGACCTGGAGCGCCGCCGGCTGGAGTCGGTGACGACGGGGCGGGCCGCCGGTGCCGACCCCGCCTTCCGACGCTCGGAGGACGTCCCCCTGGTGTGGGGCGCCTCCGTCGGAGTCCTGCTGTCGGGCCCGCTGCGCCTTCAGGACGCCAGCCGCGGACCGGACGGGACCCTGGCCCCGTCCACCCGCACCACGGTCAGCCGGTGCGACGGTGACGGCTGCAGGGATGACGGTGGTGCCGGCGATGGCGCCGATGGCCGCTACGGCTGCGTCGGCTACGACGGCTACGACGGCATTGACCTGGCGGCCGTCGCCCGGGAGCTCCGGGAGTTCCGTCGCGGCCCGCGGGCGGCGAGCTTCGAGCCCCCGTCCCCGCCGGTCCGGCTGCTGCTGACCCGCTCGTCGGGCCTGGGGAGGATCGACCTGGATGAGATCCACCAGCAGTACGTGTGGCCCGTGCGCGGCATCGAGGGGGAGACCCGCGTGCTGCGCCTCGACCCCGACGGCATGGAGGCCCGCCTGGTGGCCGACCTCTTGGCCCGGAACGTCCCGGTGGTCGCCATGACCGTGGAGGGGGACCGGCCCACCGGGATCTACGTGCGCGACCGGGGCGCTCTCGCCCTGCTGTCGCCCAGCATCTCCTCGGTGCGAGCCGGCGCCCCTCGCTTCTACCGGCGTCTCGCCGAGCGCCTGGAGCGGCTGCGCGCAGGGGCGACCGCTCCGGCACCGATCCCCGACTCGGTGCCGGTGGTGGAGTCCCTGTGCCGGGACGCGCACGAGGCGCTCACCGCGCTCGCGGCCTCCGGCGGGGACCTGCGCCCCGAGGGCATGACCGCGCACGTGCTGACCACCCGTGCGCGCACCGCCCGCGAGCTCCGGCTGGAGACCCTGGCCGCGGCCCTGGATGGGACGGGGGAGGATGCCGGGCCGCGGGCGGTCCTGCGCGCCTGCGCGGTGGTCGACCGGGTGCGGGCCCTGGCGATATGAGAACGCCGTGCCCATGATGGCCCATGATCCTCCTCGCCCCCCTCCGGCGCCGGCTCGTCTCCCGCGCCCTCCTGCCGCTCAAGGCGGTGGATCCGGCGCTCCACCGCGGCGGCATCGACTACGTCGTCACTGGTGCGGACTCGCACGTGCTCATGGACGTGGCGTCCTCCGGAGCCGGACCGCAGGAATGCCTGGGGCCGGCCGGGACCGGCTTCAGCGCTCACGACTCCTGGTGCCTCCGCCTCCGGAGGGCCGGCGTCCCGATGAAGAATCCCGAATACCTCTACAGCAGGAAGGAGGGGATCATGGGGCTGCGGGATCGCCTCTACCGCAGCAATACCCTCACCATCGACCAGTGGGTGCGTCTGGGGCGGCTTCTCGAGGCGGTGGACCGCGCCGGCGCGTCGCGCAGCGATTCCGGTCCCGATCGCGTGCCCGCCTGGTTGTGCATGCTGATCTCCGACGTGCTGCGCAGCGCTCGTATCCAGCTCGATGAGCGTTCGGCGATGCCGAGGGACCCGCTGGCGGGAGTCAGACCCGGCTGGGACCTCCCCCGCATGATCGCACTCCTCTCCGAGGACGGCGTCGGCGAGGAGGACCTGCCCGCCGCCGTCTTCCTGACCGCTTTCACCGGAGTCGATGACGTCTCCGGCTACGGCTGGCGCCCGTTCGACCCCCTGCCGGTGGTGCTGCCCGGAACGCTGGACTACCTCGTGGAGCACGCCGCCGACCTGCCCGCCCGCCTGCTGGGCGACCTGAGTCCCAGGGGCCGCACCGGTGTGGTCGTCTGCGCGAGGGCGAGTGAGCCATGGGCCGCCGCGGGGGCCCACCTGGTCGGCGCCCTGGCCGTGGATGCGTCGGGGCAGCTGCGGCGGGACGCCATCGAGGTGCTCAAGGCCCAGGGAGCACCGGTGCTCCTGAGAGCGCTGCCCCCGGTGCTGGCCGAGGCCCCCGCCTCCCGAACCACCGAGCTGATGGAGCTCCTGTCCGTCGCCGAGGACGGGGACGAGATCCTCGTCCGGGCGGCCGAGATTGGCAGGAGACCGACCGAGCCGGTCCGCCGGGCCCTCAGCCGCCGGGACATCCTCGCGGGGGAGGAGACGCCCATCGAGATGCCGTCCTTCACCCCGATCGAGACGGGCATCCCCGCGGCCCCGGCCAGGGCCGAGCTGCGATCCGCTCTGAACCGGCTCGAGAAGCGCGCCAGGGAGAGGGGCGAGTCGCGGGCGAGGATCGTCGACGCGGATCTCGACGCCCTGCTGGCGGTGGCCGAGGGCAGGAGCCGGAGGATCCCGAGGAACTTGAGACGACTCGACTCGTGGTGGACGTACGGCGTCATCGACGTCATCAGCAGCGCGCCGAGCCTGGCCCCGGTCCACGTGGTGCGGATCGCCACCGCATGGGGCGATCCGTACTCGGCGGCCGAGTACTGCGCGAAGCACGGGATCGATCCGCGCGCCCTGTCGGATCTGGCCGTGCGCCTCGATCTGGATGAGAGCGAGATGGCCAGGAGCATGGGCAACGCCTTCTTCAACTTCGGTGATCCGCGGGTGTCGTGGCCGTGGTTCGCCGAGCGCCCCGAGCTGCTGCGCGCACTGCTCGGGAACTCCTCGCAGGCTCCCCGCGCCCTGGAGATCCTGGGGGCCATGCCGTGCATTCCCGCCGAGCTGCTGGGGGCGGTGGCGGCCAGGGCGGTGGGCTCCTCGGAGATGAGCCGCCCTCCGGCCCGGGCGGCGCTGCGCTCCCACCCGCGGGTGCGCGAGCTGGCCGAGCAGGGCCTGACGGAGCGCAGGGCGGAGGCGCGGGCCTCGGCGGCCGCCTGGGTCGGCTCCCTGGGGGAGCGGACCTCGGTCCCGGCGCTGGAGGCCGCCCTGCGCAAGGAGAGGAAGGGAGTCGTGCGGGCAGCCCTTCTGCTCGCCATGCGCGAGTGCGGCGGGGACGCGGGCGAGTTCCTGTCGCCCGGGGTGCTGGGCGCCGAGGCCGCCGAGGGGCTCAAGAGGAGGACGCCGGCGTCCCTGGCCCGGTTCGACCTCGATGCCCTTCCGGAGGTGCACTGGAAGGACGGCGCCGGCGTCGACCCGCGGATCATCCGGTGGTGGGTGGTCCTGGCCAACGGACTGAATGAGCCCGACGGGCGCGGGATCATCGGCCTGTACCTGTCCCTGCTGGAGCCGTCCGACGCCGACGCCCTGGCCGATCACGTGGTGCGCGCCTGGGCCGCCCCGACCCGTCCGGGCCCGGCCACGGCGAAGGGCCTCCTGGCCTTCGCGGTGCGCATGGACGGGGCCGGGCTGGTGGAGCTGGTGCGCTCCTGCATGCGGGCGGGCCCGAGGCTGCGCGTCCGGCTCGACGCGCTCCTGCACGTCCTGCACGCCCACGGCAGTCCCGAGGCGCTCCAGGTGCTGCTCGATGCCGCTCAACGCCACACGATGGCCAGTATCCGGGGCACCGCCGCGGCCCTGGTGAGGAGGACCGCCGAGGAGCGGGGGTGGAGCCCCGAGGAGCTGGCGGACCGCACCATCCCGACGGCGGGCTTCGACGACGACGGCCTGCTGCACCTGTCCTACGGGGATCGGGGGTTCACGGGGCGTCTGAGGCCGGGCGGCACCATCGAGCTGGCCGACGACTCCGGAAGGGCCCGCATGTCCCTGCCGGCGGCCAGGGTCGGCGAGGACGCCGCGGTGGTCAAGGAGGCGAAACGGCGTTTGACGGCCGCGCGCAAGGAGGTCAAGGCGGTCCTGGGCCTCCAGACGGAGCGGTTGCACGAGGCCATGTGCACGGGTCGGACGTGGTCGGTCCCCGAGTGGTGCGAGGTGCTGGCGGCGCACCCGATCATGGGCCGGCTCGTCACCCGGCTCATCTGGGCGGCCGTCCCGCCCGGGGGCGCGGCACCGCCCGACCGGGCCGGCGGGGAGATGACCGACGGCGATCCGATCGGCGGGACCGGCGAGGCGGGCGGATCCCCCGGGACCCTGATTTTCCGGCCCGTCGAGGACGGGGCGCTCATCGGGGTCGACGACGCCGCCGTCGACCTCGCGGACCTCGCACCGGGCTCCGTCGTCCGCCTGGCGCACCGGATCCGGCTCGGTGATGAGGAGGCGGTCGCCTGGCGCGAGCACCTGGCCGACTACGAGGTGACGCCCCTGTTCGACCAGCTGAGCGCCACCGCCCCGCGCATCGAGGAGGGGCAGAGGGAGCTGCGGGACCTGGAGGGGCGCGTGACCGGCACCCTCGCCCTGCAAAGCGCGGTCGCCAGGCGCGGCTACAAGCGCGGCGACATCGGGGACAAGGGCGTTTTCGACACCTACGTCAAGGACTTCGCCTCCGCAGCGCTCACCGCGGTGCTGGGCTTCACCGGGACCCGGGTCCCGGAGGGCGACAGGGCCTGCGCCATCACGAGCCTGTCCTTCACCCACGAGGGCCGTCCGGTGCCGCTGACCGAGGTGCCGCCGGTGCTGCTGGCCGAGTGCGGCGCCGACTACGCCGCTCTGGCGGACCTGGGCCCCTACGACCCCGACTGGAGGAAGAACGTCAAGGCCTGGTAGGGCTCCGGGCGGCGGCGCCGTCGGATTCGTGTCGTCGCACGCCGTTATCCTCCGAGCAGCAGAAGCCGACTCCACCGGCGAGGTGCGAGGGCCGGCAGCAGGAACAAGACGAGGAGACCCCGTGACCTCCATGACCGATCCCGCAGTCCGCCGGCTCGTCGACCGCGCCCTGCTGCCGCTCAGGGCGGTGGACGAGTCTCTGCACGTCCGCGCGGTCGACTACGTCGTCGACGGCGCGAGCTCGGAGGTCCTGCTCGACATCTCCTCCCACGGGGACGATCCGAGGAGCCTCCTTGTGCCCGCGGTCATGGGCGCCTCCCACTTCCTCTGGGGGAACGGCTCTCGGCGCGGGCGTCTCGAAGCCGTGGGGATCAGGTGGAGGCCCGCGGACCACACGGTGGGCCCGGTCCTCGCCCTGCGTGACGCCCTCTACCGCAGCGACCGGGTGCTCCCGCGCCAGTGGGCGCGACTCGGACGGCTCCTGGACGCCGTCCTGCGGGCCGGCACCGATCGCGAGCCGCCTTCGGGGCGCGCTCCCGGTTGGTTGGAGGCGCTCCTCGGGGACGTCGTGTGGACCATCGACCGCGAGGACGTGGGGACGACTCTCCGCGCCCATGCCGAGCGGCTGGGACAGGACCGGTCGGGCTGGGACGCCCGACGCCTGGTGACCCTGCTGACTGAGGAGGGCCACCAGGGGGACGAGCAGGAGGACGCCCGCGATGACGGGGAGGACCGCATACCCGCGGCCCTCTTCCTGGCGACCTACTCCTACTCGACCTTCAGGCGCCTGTCACCGGCCGACCTGCCCGGTGTGACCGACTACCTCACCGGGCACGCGGACGCGCTGCCCGCCTCCGTCATGAGCGAGCTGGACCTCGACGGGCGGCGCCACGTGCTCGAGCACATGGCGGTCGACGCGCCATGGGCCTGCGCCGGAGCCCACCTGATCGCGGCCCTGGCCGCGGGCGCGTCCAAGGAGGTGCGCCGGGAGGCGATCGAGCTGCTCGGGGAGCTGGACCCACCGGTGAGGAATGCGGCGCTCGTCCCGGTGCTGGCCGTGGCTCCGGCCTCCCGGGCCACGGAGCTGGTGGAGTTCCTGTCGGTCTCCGAGGGCGGTGCGGACCTGCTCGCCGAGGCGGCCGAGGCGAATCGACGGCTGGCGGAGGTGATCTGCCGTACCCGGGCCCGGCACGACGCGCTCAGCGCCGAGGGGGCCGATGAGCCCATCATCCTGCCGCCCTTCACGCCGTTGGAGACGGGCCCGAGCGCCGCTGCCGTCAAGGTCGAGCTGCGCGCCGCCCTGGACCGGCTCGCCGGGCGCACCGATGCGCAGCAGAACTCGTGGATCCGCGCCGCGGTCGACAGGGCGCGCACGACCACCGACGCGGATCTCGACGCCCTGGTGGCCGCGGCCGACGGCGAGACCCGCGAGCGCCCTGCGCTCCTGGGCCGGTTCGACGTCCGCTGGATCGCCGAGCACGCCCCGAGCCTGACCCTCGCGCATGCGCTGCGGCTCCACGCAGTGGAGGCGGTGGGGAGCCCCGGCTACTGGTGGTACGGGATGACGCTGAGCCGCTACGCGGGCCGGGGCGCCGACCCGCGAGCCGTCGAGGAGCTCATGACGCGCCTGGGATGCGACTCCGACGCCCTCGTCGCGGGTTTCCACGGCCACGTCTTCCACAGCGTTGAGCCCGAGACCTCCTGGCCGTGGTACGCGGAGCATCCCGAGCTGCTCCGCGAGGCGCTCGCAGACACGTGCTCGGCGACCCGTGCCCTGGAGATCCTGCGCGGGTTCCCCCGTGTTCCGGTCGAGCTGCTGCCCGCGGTCGCGGATGTCGCCGTGGGCTCCTCGAAGGTGAACCGCCCCCTGGCCCAGGCCGTGCTGCGCCGTCACCCGCGGGTGCGCGATCTGGCCGAGCAGGGCCTGACGGACCGCAGGGCGGAGATACGGGCCTCGGCGGCCGCCTGGGTCGGCTCCCTGGGGGAATCGGCGTCGGCGCCGGCGCTGGCGGAGGCTCTGCGCGGGGAGAAGCGGGACGTCGTGCGGGCCGGGCTGCTGGCCGCCCTGAGGGACTGCGGCGGTGATACGGACGAGTTCCTGTCGCCCGGGGCGCTGGGCGTCGAGGCCGCCGAGGGGCTCAGGAGGAGGGCACCGGCGTCGTTGGCCTGGTTCGACCTCGACGCTCTGCCGGCGGTGCGCTGGCGGGGCGTCGGCGCCCGCTCCGCGAGCCCCGTGGACTCGACGGTCATCCGCTGGTGGGTGGTGCTGGCGGACAGACTGAAGGATCCGTCCGGGCGCGGGATCATCGACCTGTACCTGTCCCTGCTGGAGCCGGCGGACGCCGCGGTGCTGGCCTCGTACGTGGTGCGCGCCTGGGTCGTCCGGGACACCCGTCACCCGGCGCAGGAGGAGAGCCGGGCGCACGCGCGGACCGCCGGTGAGCGGGCCCACGACCGCGCTCAGCGGTGGCTCGCGACCTGCCGCGCGGATGCCCACTCGGCGCGATTTCTGAGCAGGGCCGAGGCCGAGGCCGCGATCCCGCTGGAGGAGCGGGTCGCACGGGCCTATGCGGAGCACCAGCGGACCTATCTGGGCTCGGCCATGACGGACAAGGGACTGCTCGCTTTCGCCGTGCGCATGGACGGGGCCGAGCTGGCGGAGCTGGTGCGCTCCTACATGCGGGCGAACCCGGGACGGCGGGCGCAGTTCGACGCCCTGGTGCGCTGCCTGCACGCCAATTCGAGCCCGGAGGCGCTGCAGGTGCTGCTGTCCATCGCACGGCGTCACACGATGGCCGGTGTTCGGTCCACGGCCGCCGCCCTGGCCCGGGACGCCGCCGAGGAGCGGGGGTGGAGCGCCGAGGAGCTGGCGGACCGCACCATCCCGGCGGCCGGCTTCGACGACGACGGCCTGCTGCGCCTGTCCTACGGTCGGCGGGAGTTCGTGGGCCGTTTGACGCCTGAGTTCACGATCGCGCTGACGGACGCCGACGGCAGGTCCCGCCGGTCCCTGCCCGCGGCCCGCTCCGGTGAGGACGAGGACGCCGTCAAGGCGGCCAGGAAGCGGCTGACCGCCTCTCGCAAGGAGGCCAGGACGATCCTGGCCCTCCAGTCCGAGCGACTGTACGAGGCCATGTGCGTCGGTCGCACATGGACGGCGGCCGAGTGGCGCGAGCTGCTGGCGGCGCACCCCCTGGTGGGCAGGCTCGTCACCCGCCTGATCTGGACGGCCGCCCCGCCCGCGGAGGACGAGGACGACGCGCTCATCGGTCCCGGGGGCGTCGAGGGGATCTCGTCCACGGGCGGCGGGGTCCTGACCTTCCGCCCCACCGAGGACGGGGCGCTGGTGGGGGCCGACGACGCCGTCATCGAGCTCGATGAGCGGGGACGGGTGGGGGTGGCCCACGGGACGCTCCTCGACCCGGGGCTGGCGGCCGCCTGGCGCGAGCACCTGGCGGACTACGAGGTGGAACCCCTCTTCGACCAGTTGAGCGCGACCGCCCCGAGGGTCGAGGAAGGGCAGGAGGTCGTGAGCGACCACGAGGGCCATGTGACCGACACCCTCGCCTTCCGCGGCACCGCCGCCGCACGCGGTTACAGGCGCGGGGAGGTCCTGGACGGGGGCGCCTTCGACACCTACGCCAAGGTCTTCTCCTCCGCGGGACTCACCGCGGTGCTGGGCTTCACCGGCTCCTGGGTGCCCGAGGAGAACATCCCCTGCGCCACCACAGGCCTGAGCTTCAAGCGGGGCGATCGAGTCCCGCTGAGTGAGGTGCCGCCCGTGCTGCTGGCCGAGTGCTACGCCGACTACAGGGCTCTGGCCGCCCTGGGCCCCTACGACTCCGACTGGGAGAAGAACGCCTCACCGTGGTGAGTCATGTGGCGAGTTCGGTGGTGAGGCGACGATGAGCCGACGACACCGCTGCGATCCGTCCACCGGTGCGCGGATCGCAGCGGTTCCGCACCGGCCGCGCACCGGTTCCGCGCGAGCGTCCGGTGAGCGGTCTCTCCTCGCCTTCGTATGCTCGCCAGGCTAACCTTACCTCGATTGCTCGCGCCGCTCCCGCAGTCGGAAAGGGGGGAGCCGTGACGTACACCAGCGAGAGTCGCACGCCGCAGGCCGCCATCTCCTCGCGTCGCATGGCGCGCCGCCTCCTGTCCGGGGCGGGCTGCGCCTCCCTGACCGCCTACCGACTCGACGACGGCGCTCCCTCCCAGCTCGTCCTCCACGCGCTCGATGTCACGGGGAGCATCATCGTGGCCGCCCACCCGGCGGCCGACCATCCGATGGTCGACGTGCCGTGCGAGGCCCCGGTCGAGGTGCGTCTCGACGTCGCCCTCGAGGCGGCCGAGCCCGGCCTGCGCATCACCACCGCCACCGTCCACCTCCTGGGCGTGCTCACCTGGCTCGACGACGGCGGGCGCGACGCCGTCCTGTCGGGGTCGGTGGCCGGGTGCCACTGCGCGATCACGGGGGAGGACCCGCTCACGGACTTGGCCGAGCTCGCCAGGGCGCCGGGCGGGCGGCTGGGTGTCGTCGAGACGAGCCGGATCATGGTCCACGACGCCATGGGCGTCAGCGGGCACACCATGGAGGAGGTGCTCGACCCCGACGCCAAGGGCGTTCGCCCGCTGCTGTGGTCCGCCTCCGAGACGTTCGGCGCGCAGGATGAGGTCAAGGCCCTGGGCGAGGGCGCGCTCGAGGTTCTGTGCGATGGTGTGGAGCAGGGCAGTGTCCCCGGGATCATCTGCTCCAGGCGCCCGTCCGGCGGACTGCACGAGGCCCTGTGGGGACGAGTGCTGTGCGTGGACGTGTCCCCGCACGCGGTCACCCTTCTGCGGTTGGGGCGCGAGACCACCGACACTCTTCAGATCCTCCTGCCCGCGGGTACGACCCGTGCTCACGAGGCCGGGCGCCACCTGCGGTACCTCGTCCAGGAGGCCCTGGTCGGCGGAATCCTTCCGTGAGCGCCCCGGCCGCCGGTCGGACTCGATAGCGGGCAGGCTCGTCGCGGAGCCCCTCCGCTCGCTCCGCCTCATTTCTGCCGCGCCGCCGCGGACTACCACGTCCCATGGAGCGGCGGGTGCGTGGAGGCCCTGCCGCGTGACCCGTTGCGGCGTCGAAGCCGGCGCCCCGGGGACGCGGGCGCCGGCGGATTCTCAGCGGGCCTCGTAGGACAGGCAGGAGGCCGTGTCCTCGCCGATGGTGATGGCGTCGGCGGTGCACATGAGGTCGCTGTTGTGGACGCACTCCAGACGCTGGCAGGCGCCCACGTGCCCCTCGGCCACCGGCAGCCCGCCGCGGGCGTCGAGGCTGACGAAGGTGGAGCATGCCGGGGTGGCGGCGTCGCCGCCGACCGTGATGGCGAAGGCGGTGCAGCCGCCGCGGTTGTAGGCGCAGGCGGTGGTGGCGCAGGAGTTGATGGCGGTGACGGTCGACATGATGGGTGCTCCTTCGACGAGGTGCGATCACTGACGTAATTCACGGTAGGGACGCGTCCGGGCAGTGGCAACAGCGGCTTGGGGATATACGCGCACGACCTGTTGGAACGGCGTCATTGCAAGGAAGACGACGGATCGCGTGAGCGTGCGGCGCGTCGTTCCCGAGCATCCGGGCGTAGTTCTTACACGCGTCCGGAATTCGCTTAACAGGTGAGCCGAACCTGTTTCCGGGGCTGTCCGGGACCGCGGGACAGCCCGGGGCGCGGGCCCTCGACGGGCCGGGAGCCGAGCGGGCTCGAGAACTTGACGCCGCCGACCAACTGTGTCACTGTATTAGTGCAGTAATACAGATGGTCCGAGGAGACCGCCCGACTGCACCGCCGGGTCGTGCTCCATCGCCTCCCATCCGCATTCCATCCATGTCCAGCCCATCTGCTTGAGGAGGGCCTATGCCGATCGATGACTCCCGTCCGATCTGGGTCCAGCTGGTCGACGACTTCCGCATGCGGATCGTCACCGGTGCCTGGCCCGCAGGAACCCGGATCCCCAGCGTGCGCGATCTCGCCACGCAGGCCGGAGTCAATCCCAATACCGTCCAACGCGCCCTGGTCGAGCTCGACCGCAGCGGCCTGACCGCCGCCGAGCGCACTGCCGGGCGCTTCGTCACCGCGGACGCCGCGGCGCTCGCCGCCGTCCGTCGCGAACTCGCCGTCGGAGCCGCGGACACCTTCATCACCGCCGTCACCGCCATCGGCATGGATCACGCTCAGGCGAGCGGAATCCTGGCCGAGCGGTGGCCGGCCACCCCCGTCCAGGAATCAGAATCAGGAGAGTCCTCATGAGCACCTCGTCGACGGCGGCCCCGTCGGGCGCGCAGAGCCCCGACCCCGGTCCCGACGCCCATCCCGACGTCATCGCGTCCCTGAACGACGCCCCGCCCCTGGTGGTCGTGGACCACCTGACCAAGAGCTACCGCGGCAGGCCGGCCCTGCACGATCTCAGCCTCGCGCTGCCCGCCGGCCGCATCGTCGGTCTCATGGGGCCCAACGGCTGCGGCAAGACCACCCTGCTCAAGATCCTCGCCGGAGTCCTGGCCGACTACGACGGCCGGGTGCGTGTCGCCGGCCACGCCCCCGGGCCGGCGTCCAAGGCGCTGGTCTCCTTTCTTCCCGACGCCGAGTTCCTGGCCGCGAGTCTCACCCCGCCCCGGGCCGTCGCCCAGTTCTCCCGTTTCTTCGCCGACTTCGACGCCGTCAAGGCCCGCGGACTGATCGACTTCTTCGACCTGCCCGCCGACCGCTCCATCAAGGAGATGAGCAAGGGGATGGGGGAGAAGCTGCGCATCGCCCTGGCCATGAGCCGCCGCGCCCGCGTCTACCTCCTCGACGAGCCCATCTCCGGGGTCGACCCCGCGGCGCGCCAGATCATCCTCGACGGCGTCCTGCGCGACTTCGACCCCGATGCTCTCATGCTCATCTCCACCCACCTCATCGCCGACGTCGAGTCGATCATCGACTCCGCCGTCTTCCTCAAGGACGGGCGTCTGCTGCTGGCCGGCGATGCCGACGACCTGCGTCAGGCCCATTCGATGAGCCTGGACGCCCTGTTCAGGAAGGAGTACCGCTGATGTTCCGCACGCTCTTCGCCGAGGAGGCCCGCACCCAGCTGTCGCGCAATGCTGCGGTGATGGGAATCTGCTCCGTCGTCCTGCTCGGGTTCCTCGGGCTGTGGTGGCTCCTGGCCCGCGTCGGGCCCCTGGCCGTCCTCATGCAGATGGCGTCCATGGCGGTGATCATCGCGATGCCGGCTATCGTCCTGGTTCAGATCGCCGTCGAGTACTGGCAGTCCATGTACGGGCAGCGCGGTTACCTCACCATGACCGTCCCGGTGCGCGGACGGGTGCTCTTCACGGCCAAGGCCCTCTACGCCTGCGCTATGGCTCTGGTGGCGGGCGCACTCGACCTGGCCGGCCTGGTCGCCTGGTTCGCCGTGCTCGCCCACGCCACCGGCACGACGCTCGGTGAGGTCCTCGCGCCGCTGCGCGACGCTCTCACCGTGGGCGGGTCGGGCCCGGCCCTCGCGACGTTCTTCATCGTCTCCTCGCTGGTCGGACTCCTGACGGTGATCGTCGAGATCGGCGCCGTGATGAGCATTGGCGCGCAGGGGCGATTCAACCACCTCGATATCGGGGCTCCCCTGATCGGGATCGTCCTGCTCTACGTGGGCAACCAGGTGCTCGCCCTGGCATCGACCCTCCTCCTGCCCGTGTCCCTGGACATCACCACCGGCGATGTCGTGGCCCGCATGATGTTGTCGCAGTTCCTCGAGACGTTCAGGACCGGTGTCCAGCCGACCGTCATCGGCATGGGATCCGTGGTCGTCGGCCCGCTGCTGGCGGGAGTGCTGGCCTGGTGGGCGGTGCGCGCGATCGAGCGGCACACCTGCCTGCGCTGAGGGCGGTCCCCGCGGCTCCGTCGCTCCCGTGCGTGACCGGAGAATCCGGCTCGCACGGGAGCACGAGCGTCGGGGCCTCCACGAGTGATGCGGGCGGGCTCCTCATCCGGTCCGCATGCGCATGGCAGCGCGAGGGTCAGGTCATTGTGGCCTGGGCCAGGACTCGGTCGCCGTCGGGGGCGTCCCCGGGGCTGTAGACGACGACGGACTGCCCCGCCGCCAGGCCACGCAGGTGCTGATGCAGTCGTGCCCGCAGGGTTCCGGTCCCGAGATCGATGGTGACGTCGGCGGGGACGGGGCGACCGTGGGCGCGCACCTGCACGGTCACGTCCCGCCAGCCGATCCCGCCGTCCTCGAGGGGGGAGGGCTCGGCCAGGAGGACCGGGGCGCCGGCGTCGATGGCGCTGCGGCGGAGGAGCTCCTCCGGGCCCACGACCACCTCGTTGGTCTCCGGTCGGGTCTCGATGACGTAGCGGGGCCGCCCGTCCGGGGCGGGGCGAGTCAGGCCCAGCCCCTTGCGCTGGCCGACGGTGAAGCCGAAGTAGCCGTCGTGGGTGCCGAGCACCTCGCCGTTGGGGGAGACCAGAGCGCCCTGGCGAGCGCCGAGGCCGCGGGTCAGGAAGCCGCGGGTGTCGCCATCGGCGATGAAGCAGATGTCATAGGAGTCGGGCTTGGCGGCGACCGGCAGACCGCGATGCTCCGCCTCGGCCCGCACGGCCGCCTTGGACGGGGCGTCGCCGAGCGGGAAGAGGGCCCGGGACAGGCCCTCGCGCCCGGAGACGGCGAGCACGTAGGACTGGTCCTTGGCGGTATCGACCGCGCGGCGCAGCTCCAGGCCATCGGTCTCTCCGGGGCGGCCGGAGGCGGCGCCGCCGCTCAGGCGGGCGTAGTGGCCGGTGACGACGGCGTCGAAGCCGAGCGTCAGGGCGCGCTCGAGCAGGGCGTCGAACTTGACGCGCTCGTTGCATCGCACGCAGGGGTTGGGCGTGCGACCGGCGCGGTACTCGGCGAGGAAGTCGGCGACGACGCGCTCCTCGAACTGCTCGGACAGGTCCCATACGTAGAAGGGGATGCCGAGGATCTCCGCGGCCCAGCGGGCGTCGCCGGCGTCCTCGATGGAGCAGCAGCCGCGCGAGCCCGAGCGGGTGACGGCGCGGTTGCGGGTCAGGGCCATGTGCACTCCGACGACGTCGTGACCGGCGTCCGCGGCGCGCGCGGCGGCGACGGCGGAGTCGACTCCTCCGGACAGGGCGGCCAGGACGCGCACGGACGTCTCCTCGAGAAAGCTGGGTGCAACCGTGGCAGGCTACCGCAGGTCGCGGATGGCACGGGAGTCGGGCGGGCGGCGCGACGGGGAAGAGGGGATCGTCGCCGTTGCTTGACGGAATCGATTGTCCGTCATATCGTCGCGATCAGGAATGAACGAGATGTGGGAGGATATCAATGCTCAATGGTGCGCTCATCTTCTTCGTGCTCTGCGGGCTTTTGCTTGTGCTTCTCCTGGTGTTCGCGATCTATGGTGGGATCCGGGCCGCGGGAAGACGGAAGCGTGAGCGCCAGAATTTCCATCATGTCTACGGCGCGCCAGTCGATAAGGATACTCGCGGAGAGTCCGGTGGATCGTGACGAGGTTCGGCGTATGCGAGATTCCGGTCGGCGGGGGCGTGCTCGTGCCAACGGTACCCCGTAGAACCCCATGGCCCGTCCTCTCCCGGCCTTCAGTCCACCGACAATACTCAGGGAGAAGCGGAGAACTGAGATCAGGAGCCAGATGGTGATGGGGATTCCGATCGGGAAGAAGGAGTCTGTCGCTTCCGTGCCGTCCAAGACGAATAGAAGATAGAAGTGGAGACCGAGGAATAGGAGCGTTGCGAGCAGGTAGGTCAGTCCCCAGCTGGCTGCGCGAGCGCCGACGGTGCGTGTCGGTTCGAGGTTCTGACGCCTGTACATCAGTCCGACGCATATCATGACGATTGGCGCGACGACCGAGCTGATGAAGGGAAGGAGGCAGAATATCAACAGGCCTGCATGCCACGATGCCGCGCCTGATGAGGGGCGGGGGTGCCGGGTACGCGGACGGCTGTGGTGATTGCGGTGCGCTGGGATATCATTGCCGCGGAGGGTGGTCGGTCATGGGTGACTGGGTTCTGCTTTTATTTTATTGAGTGCTGTTGAGGTTCGGGGAGAGATACTACAGCGCCGGTGCCGTCGCCACCCGACGCGGTCAGATCGTGAGAGATCGAGAATTGCGAGGTCTCGAGTAACGGTGTGGGACGTCGTTGGGGGATCATCCCCACGCGCGGGGTTTACCAGGGGCT